>CAVRYP010000006.1:0-217207 GCA_963725525.1 uncultured Solirubrobacterales bacterium | reverse complement strand
TGGCCCGAGTGAACGTCTATCTACCCGACGAACTCGCGCGCGAAGCGCGCGCCGCCGGCCTGAACATCTCGCGCGTGGCGCAGGACGCCTTGAGCGCCAGCCTCGTGCAGGACGAGACCGACCGCTGGATCGAGCGCCTCGAGCGCCTGCCGCGCGCGGAGGTCTCCCACGCGAGCGTGCTGCAGGCGCTCGACGAGGGACGCGCCGAACTCGCCGACCGTGCCCACGCCTGAAGCGCTCGTGATCGACGCCTCGGCGCTCGTGGAAGCGCTGCTCGGCACCGATCTGGGTATCGAGGTTCGAGGGCGTATGCGCGGACACCAGCTGCACGCCCCCGCGCACCTCGACGCGGAGGTGCTCTCAGCGCTCGGGCGCCTGCACCGCGCCGGCGAGCTGCAGCCCACCGAGGTGACCACGGCGCTCCAGGCGCTCGCCGACGCGCCGATCCACCGCCATCCCCTCAGCACCCTGCTGCTGGGCGCTTGGGAGCGGCGCGATAACCAACGCCTGGTGGACGCCCTCTATACCGAGCTCGCCACCGCGCTCGATTCGATCCCGATCCTCACAACAGACGCGCGCCTCGCCCGCGCCGACACACGCGCCGAGCTGATAACGGCAGATACAACGTAGGAGGGCTACGCCCCAGAGGGGCTCCGCCAGCGGGTCGCGTTGTGCTCCGGCCGCGCGGGGGTTGAGGCCGCGCGGCCGGTCGCTGACGATGCTGGTTGGCCTGGGATTACTTCTTCTTGCCGTGGGTCTTGTGGGCGTGCTTGGCCTTGTGCTTCTTCTTGGCCGTCTTCTTCTTGACACACCCGGTCACGGCGATCTTGGTGCTCTGCTTGATCTGCGCTCCGTTCTGGCCGGTGAGGGTGGTGGGCATCGTGAGGCTCGTGCCGCACAGGTTCCCCTTCGCCTTCGCCGGGAGGACCGCCGTGAGACCGGAGTGCGGTCCCTCGGGGAGCTTGAGCTCGAAGCTCGAGATCGGGACGTCCGGCACCGCGTTGAACGTGCTGCTCGTGACACCGTGCTTGATATCGATGCTCCCCACCAGGTTCAACGTCACGCCTTCGGCCTGCAACACCACCACCACATCAGGGAACGCCGCGCCACCATGCGACACCAAATACGCCGGGCCCGTAGCGGGTGCTGCGATGACCGGTGTCGTCGCGGTCGCCGTCCCGATGTTCGAGCCTGCGGGGCACGACGCGGGGTTCGCGTTGAACGTCGCAGCAGGACACGCCTGCTGGATCGTCGTCAGCCGCGACGGCAACTGCTTGGGGAGACTCACCGCGACACCGTGGATGTTCGCCTGCGCGCCCTGGGGGTAGCCGACCTTCACGTCGAGGCTCGCCCCCTGCTTCTTACTCGTCTTCGCCTGTGTTGAGACCGTGAACACGGGCTTGAACGGCAGGCTCGCGCAGTTCGCGGCCTGGTAGTGGCTCGACACGTTCGCGGTCGCTCCCTGGGTGCTCGTCAACGACCCGGTGACCGCGAACGGTTCGCAGTTCGTCGCGTTGAAGATGAACCCCGAACGGTCGATCGTGACGTTCACCTTCCGGACCTGCAGGGGGATGCCCTGCAGGATCGTCGGCAGCGGGTCGCTGACGACGGTGATCTGCGCCGTATGCAGATCCACATGGATCGCCGCACGAACAACGACGTTGCCGAGGTTATACGGCCCCGCTACCGCCGGGACGACGATCGAGAGCCCGAACGGCGCGCCCTTATACGGCCCCGTAAGGAACACCTGGCCACCCTGCACCACATACGGATCCGGACCCGCACCAGCAGCCGCCGTGACGTGCCCAATCAGGCTCCCCTGGCCGCACGTCCCCTGGTTGGCCTGCGCTTCACCGCAGCGTTCCACACCCTTGAGGATCCCCAACAGCCCCGGAGGTGTCGTCACCGACACACCAGAGAGATCCTGGTCGGAGTCTTCACGGGAGAACGTCGCCGTGAACGGGCTGAAGGCGCCCGCCTGCGGACTCGTCGTACCCGCCACAAGCGACGGCGCGAACGGCGCCGGGCTCGGACACGCACCCCCACCCGGGCCGCTCGTGATATCGAACGACGAAGCGGTGTCCACCGGGGCGGTGCCCGACCACGGCGAGAACGACCCCGTCGTGGTGTATGTCCCGCACGCCGCGGGAGTCGCCAACGGACCCCTGCTACCCCCGAAGAAGTGCAGTTCGATGTCTTCAACGGGGGCCTGCGGGATGTTCTTGAACGTCGTGACGAGCTGCCCCGTGACCGGATTCAACGAGATTTCGCCGGGGACCTTCACGAGGATCCCCGACACGGGGTCCTGCGCGACGATGTACAACGCCACCAGCGACCCAAATGGGTTCGCGTTCTGCGACGCCACATACACCGCACCTTCCAGTAGATTGGGAAGAATCGGAACCCTGACCCTCGCCGTCCCAACCTTCGATGCATCCGGGCAGAACGGTTCCCCAACCTCCGGAGTGAACTGCGGGCTGCCATCCCCATCGAAGCCCTGGAAGCCGACCAGACCCTCAGAGCATGCCTGCAAACCACCAGCACCCGACGGGTTCAAAGCCATCCCTTCAGGCAGCGTGACCGTCGCGCTTCTAATTGCAGCCTCAGCCAAGCCACTGGCATTGACTGTCGTATCCTGCGGCAGACGCACATGGACATCCACACCCGTCGGCGTGCTCGCCGAGTGCGTTTCCGGGGTCACCTGGATCGACGGACTGAACGGCAGCTGGTCACAGCCGGTCATGTTCGCCGGACGGCCGAGACCGTCCAGTGGCTGGTATTCACGACGTGGGAGTCCGATGCCACCCGGGCTGCTTCTGGTCGGCCATGAGTCCCCTTCGAGACCGATCGTCAGCGGACCGTCGCAGGCCGTGGGGAGCGTGATGAACGGTCGAGGATTGTCCTGTCTCGCCGGAACGCAAGGTTCTCCAGTTACGGCGACACCCTCCACGCAGTTCCAACCGCGCGACTGGTCGTGGCGCGCATCGCCGGGGACACCCCAGAACTCGAGCTGGGCGGAGAGGAGCCCCGCGATCTGTGTGATGTTGCTAGTGCTCGCCGTCACACCGTAGTCCCGGCCCGAGCGCACCGAGGTGTCAATCCTCACAGGGGTGTTGACGGCCTCGAACCCGAACCGCGCTGGCTCGCCCGGCCCCGGCGTCAGATTGAATAATGGTACAGTGTGTGTTTCCAGTGAGGGTGGGGTGTGCGCTTCCAGTGAGGGCTCGAGGAAGATGTTCACCGTCGCGACACCGATCGCGGTGTCGGCCGGACAGAAGTTGATGTCTCCCGTCGCTATCTGAGTGAAGTCGTGTTCGCTGCACTGCGCAACCGAAGTAGCATCCCCCACAAGGCCAGGTGGAAGATCGAAGCGCAGATCCTTCGGCATCGCAGGTGGCTTCAAAAGGTCGGCTGTCTGGTTGAGCGCGAGCGTCGCCGAGAGCTGAAACGGGTGCGAACCCGCCCGCGTATCGACCGCGCCACCCTCTTCTTCGGGTGTGAAGCGGAAATCCTCGATGCCGAACGGTGTCGGCGCGCTGTCGACCACGACTGTTTGCTGCCGTGATGCGTTGGACGCAGCGCCACCAGTGATCGACGTCTGGCTCGCATCCGACACCGCATCGATCTGGACCTTCACCGCGATCTGCAGTTCGAGGACTTCATACGGATTCAGGGCAGGCAGGAAATCCGGGTATGTGCACTGCACGCGATCCGGTGTCGTTTCGCACGCTTCGGGAAAGATTTCCCCCAGGTCAACGACACCGAACGCGCCCCCGAAAAACTTGACGCTCTGAGCCGTCACGCCTGCCGGAAGCGTGTCGCTCAGCGTCATATCACCTGCGGTAACTTCATCACCCACATTGATCGCCTTCGCGACGACCGTGCCTTCCCCGCCCGGCGGGAGATTCGCCGGTATGGACGTTGAAGACAGGCTCCACCAGGGCACCCGCGCGAACGCCGGCGCCGCGACCATCAACCCTGCCAACAGTGCACACACGGCCACTGCCCAACGGACATTTCTCATGGTGGCCATCGCGATCACCTGTTGCCCTTCCTAGTCGCCCCGGCGCCGGTGGCGTTCCCCGCCCTGGCGCCCTTCCCATACAATCGCCGCTCGCGCGCTTCACACACCCGCCTGCGCTTCTGCTTCTTCCGGCAAGCGCGCAGCGCACTTGCAAGTTTCCGCGCCCGCGAGATAGGCTTGCCCTTCACCGCCGGCCTGGTCACAGGCGGTGGTGCGAGGTTCCCGGCACCTGATACACCGGTACTCGCGGGCGCACTGAATACACTCGGCTGCGCCGCCGCAAGACCCCGACAACCGTCGCCGCTCGTACACGGCGTCGGCGGCAAGACCGCAGACCTCACTGTACAGGGCGAGCTGGCTGTGCACACATGCGCGTCATACACATCAAGCGCGCCGTCGGTGTCCTGTGGCGCAAGGCGCGAGGCCGTCAGAAAGAACACATCGTTCCCCGACTCGCTCACGTCCAGTAGCGCTGATTCTTCATCGGATGTGCCGGAGGAGATCAAACCCACGCAACCCACTTGCCCGGCGCATCCGCCGACTCCTCCTGGCTCGTACTCGTACACATCCTCCCGGCCATTCGTGTCGCCTGACACCAGCGCATCCGCCGCATTGAAGAACAACCGGCCGCTATTGGACAGATAGCGAGCCCCATACCAAGTACTCAGCAAAGTCTCCGACTCGTTGTCCCATCCGGGAATTGAACCCGCCAGCCAATGACCAGCCCAGAGGGTGGAGTTAGTATGATCGACGAGCAGCCCCGGGAACGCTCCGGAGTCGAACACACCCGTCGGGCGCGCACCACTTGGGTTGCAGGACGCGCACACCAACCGCCCTGTATTTGCATCATAGAGGAAGACCTCCGTGTCGAGCTGCCCGCTGTGAGCATCCAGATTGTCATAGCCCGTCAGGCTCCGCACCGACATGAATGTCAGATATCGCCCACTTGCCGAAATCCTCGAAGTGAGTGTGTTGAGACTATACCCGTTGGTATACGCCCAGTCAGAGATATCTTCGTTTGACAATCTCGCGACGAGCCGCGCCTTGCCCGTGAACGTATCTTTCACATATAGATTGCACATCGCACCGGAATGCGACCCGGCGCAGTTGCCCGGCGCGGCTCCCGCAGCCAACACGCCGTTGGCGGCAAAGTAAACATATCGGCCGTCTTCGCCCGCTTCGAGGACGAGTCCCTGCACATCTGCACTTTCTCCCATACTCCCGTCTACCGTCAGATCCCGTAAGGTGCACGTTGGCCTACCTGCTTTTTCACCAACTTCACACATATATAAGTCAGGCTGCTGCCGTTTGGCGGTCGCATCCCTCGTTAGCTTCGACTCGTCTACGAAGAATACCTTCGAGTCATCACTACTTGCGGTTTGGAACACCGGTTCGCCCGGTCCGCCCGACGCACCTGCTTCGACGACGTCCAACTGCACAGACCGCCCCAGATTCATATCACTCACATAGAGATGCTGGCCCACAGCATCTTCGCCGGTCCAGACGATGTGAGATCCATCGACCGAAACCGCACGTCTATCGTTTTCGCGCCTACCCAAGCCGGCTCCCAAACCTTCTTCGTCCGCCGGTTTGCCGTTGGGAAGAATGCTGACCAGACGCAGCGAGCCACCTGTCCACTCATAAAGACTCCCGTACCCGTTGCTGACGAATCCTGGCGTCAAGGCCAAACCAGAACGAAGTACCACATGACTGAGGTCGGTAGAAGCACCAGCGAAGCTCACATTGAATCCAAACCTGGTTCCCACCGGCACGTCCCCCGGCGTCACCAACGGTGTATATTCGCCATTGTCCTCTCGGCGATAAGGAGTGCTTTCCGTAGCCGCGGCCGACAGCGATGTTTCGCTTCTGGGTTCGACCAACCCAACCGATAGATCGAGAGAGAAAAGCCTATATTCCCCTCCGTACAACAGAGTAGTGCTCGGTTCTTCCCTGCGAGTAGCTATATCCCGGGACACCCATCCATCCGGACCGTGCTTCGAGAGGACCTGCGTGAACAGGAAGCTGCGATTGCCAGCCGGTTCGTTGTTTACCGGACCTGCAGCCAGATACGTAATCGCGCTTCCATCGTTCGCAGCCTGTATCAATCCTCCAGTTTCAGGACTGATGGCTTCCAGCAGTGCGCCGTGCTTGTCCGGCGGAGAGACCATTTCCCACGCGCGGCCGTCGAGCAACCCCGGCGCCTGCGCGGCCTGGGTGCTGAACGCGTGGTCCGCGCCTTCGACCGTGCCGAGCGAGTTGACCGCCACGGCGCGGTAGTGGTAGATCGTACCCGGCGAAAGGCCTTCGACCGGAGCGCTCAACGCGGTATCGAACATCCCGGACCCGGCGTCGCCATTCGGGACGGGCACGCTGGTGCCATACGCCGCGGTGGTGCCGTATTCGAAGCGGTACGTGGTGTCCCGTCCCAGCGGGTCGATCTGTGTGGCGAGTGTCGCGCTGGTGGATGTCACCTGTGAGACGGACTCGCTATCGATCAAGGCCGGCGGCAACGTCACAAACGTCTCATCCGGCCCCAGGAACGTTCCGGCGGAGTTGCTCGCGACGACCCGGAAATGATACGTCGTGCGCGGCAATAGACCGCTCAGTTCGGCGCTCACCGGCCCATCTTCAAAGCCCGCTTCCAGCGTTCCCGGCGGCGTGCTCGCACCATACCCACTGGTTGTGCCGTATTCGAAATGGTAGCTCGTTTCCTTGCCCTCGGGGTTCAGTAGGGCGTTGAGCGTCGCCGTCGTCGGCTGCAGCTTGCTGGCCGTGTCGCTCCCAGCGAGCGCGAGGTGCGGCCCGGCAGCCGGCGGGGTGACCAGTCGCACTGCACCGCGGGCGAGCACATACAGCTCGCCGATGCTGTCACCCCACGCGATACCACTGATGATGCTTTCGCCCCCAGCGTCAAAGCTCACTACCTCACTACCCGCGGCATCGAACTCGAGAATATGACGGGTCGCTTCAAACCCATCCTCGATAAACAGTTCATCGGAGGGGCCAACCGCGACCGTTCGCGGACTGCCCGTCGCATCGCGCGGTTCGCCCTGTTCCACACCCCCGCTGTCGAACTTGCGTACCCCACCGGCTTCGCTCTTGACGTACACGTCGTCCGTCGAGTCGACCGCCAACGCACTGATTGCGCCCACGCCCGGCAACGTGATCTGCCCTTCATACACACCACCAGAGCTGAACTCCTGCACCCGACTCTGATCCGCCACAAGCACCGTGCCGGTAGGGCTGACCGCGATATCCTCACCGTCTTCGGGCAGGAATTCCCCAGGTTCCGGTCCGCGTGTGCCTTCCGCGCACGCTTCGCCCGCCAAACACACATTCGCGTGCGTCGTGGCATTTACTTCATGGCCGAACGCGAGTAGGAAGTTCCCGGCCGCATCGAACTTCTCCACCCGGTTACTCCCAAGATCAAACACGTACACATCGCCATGCGACGGACTCAAGACATCGTTGTCGACCGCCGTACCCTCCGCGAAGCCAAACTGGCCACCTCCTGCACCCGAGAGCCCCGGGAAGCACAGGGTCGTGCACGTCTGCGGCGCTTCGGTGTGCCCATCGGCGACACCCCAACCCGACGCCCACAGAAACGGGCCTTCAGCCCCCCACTTCTCAAGGCGCTTGCCGTCCATGAGATACACGTCGCCGCTTTCCTGGTTGACCGCCACTCCATTCGGCGACTGGAGCTGCCCGGCGCCTTCGCCTTCGGAACCGAACTGACTCACACTCGCAAGCGCCGAGCCCACACCCACAACTGCCCCCCATGCCACGATGCAGAGCGACAACACAAGCGCCCTCGCCAGCCCGCGGCCGCCTCTCGGTGTGGGCTTCCAGTCTCCACTCCGCGCAATGCCGGCGCGGGCCTCTCGGTAATTGCGGTTCATCACGCGGCTTCCTTGTGGTCGTGGGTGTGAATACGAATGGTCTGCGCGACCCTCAACCCCGTAGGGGTGAGAGTCCACGCGTTGGGCTCGCCCTTCATGTGACCCTCCCCCGTGTTGGTTGCAAGCCCCAAGCGCTGCAAACGCGCCAAGAGCTTTGAAATCTGACCCTGGTCCGAGACACCGGCGCGCTCACCGACACCGCGGTTGGAGACCCCCGGCTCCCCGGCGATCACCTCCAACACACGGACCGTGCGGTAGGTGAGGCGCATCGGGATCCCCGCCAACGGATCGCCATGCTCACCCTCACCCTCCACGTCCTTCGCGTCTTTGGCCGCCTCGGAGTCCTTGCCCACAGCGCGCTTCACCGCACCCTGCGCGGGGCGCGAGTGCTCCTTACGCGCCGCCGCGGGGCCCATGTACGGGAGCACGATCATCCCCATCAAGTCCGCCATAAGATCGGTGAGCGGCTCGCTGTCGCGGCGCAGTAGCCGCGCGTACACCAGTGCGAACCCGGCTCCCACCAAGCCCTCGGCTGTCAGGGGCGGACACTCCGCCCCGCGCTGACTCTCACCCCGCCCGGCATCCACGAACCGCGCGAGGCCGGCAAGGATCTCTTCGCGACGCTCCAACACCGTCTGCGACCCACGCAGCGCCTGCACGACACAAACCCGTGCGAGGACCGGCTCGCGGTCAAAGAACGAAAGGATCGCCCACAAGCCACCACGCACACGCTCACGCCACACGAGCCCATCGAGCTCCGTCGCGGCGATCTCCCCACGGATACTCTCGACAACACTCTCGAGCGCCGCAAGGAGGCATTCCTCGCGGTTGGCGAACAGTTCATAGAACGTCCTGCGGGAAACCCGTGCGCGGTGCGTGATATGGGCGACCGTCGCCTGCGAATAACCCAGCTCCTCCACAGCACGGACAGCAGCCGCCAACAACCGCGAGCGCTGGATCTCCGCTACATGCGGATGCGGAACCCCGTCCCCACCCGGCAACACACCCGACGCGCCCGGCGCCTGGCCGGCGCTCCTCGCGCGTGTACCCGTGCGAGCGGCGGCCATCAGGCGGCCCTCCCACACAGGGCATGGCCCAAAGGCCGACCGGAACTACTCCCTAGAGAGCTTTGCCCCGGCCAAGAGAGAGAGAGAGAGAGAGAGATGCTTCAGAGACGCTGAAGCATCTAGTTACGGCCCCCATAGGGGTCACAACCAGTCCCGGCACGCCTGTCGAAAACGACCTCACGCGAAACACCACTCCCTCATCACTCGGCCCAGCACCTCTCCCACAACAACCCTCTGCAAGCTTGCAATCGATCCAGAAGACCCAATCCCAAACCAAACCTATTTTGTTGGCAACCCCACACAGGGACACCAAGACAAGGACACTATACACATAACCCTGACCCGATTGCAACCCCCAACAAGAAACGCCGTGTGCAGACGAGCACAAACAGCCTCACGCCACGCGCCGATCCACGGACCGCGCACGCCGCGCAGGCGGCCGCAGGCCGCCTCTCCCCTGTCCTGAGCGCTCTGCCGGCGCTTCGCTCAGTTCGTCGCGAGCGCGGTTCAGTCCTGGCGTTGGAGCGGGTAGCGGCGGCGCATGAATGGGGAGAAGTGAGGGACCGTGAAGTCGACCTGGCCGTGTTGGGGACTGAAGATGAGCCCCTTCTTGATCAGCGCGTCGCGGTGGACGGAGATGGAGGAGACCGCGCTTCCCAGGCTCTTGGCGATAGCGCCGGTGCGGTAGGGCCCATCGCCGAGGCCGGCCATCGCGGCCATGTAGCGCCGCTCGGCGGGTGTGGCCTTCTCGAAGCGCAGATGAAAGAACCCCTCGTCGAGCTTGGCCTCAACGACGGGCTCGGCGGCATGCACGTCGGCGAGCGCAATCGGCGAGCGGGGCGCCATGTTCCATGCCTCTTTGCCGTAGGCCTGGAGGAACGCTGGGTAGCAGCCCGAGAACTCGACGATTCGCGCCAGGGCCTCCTCGTCGTAGCCGACGCCCTCCGCCTGAGCGGGCTCGAGGAGGGCCTGACGGGCCGCGTCCAGGCTCAGCGGGCCGATATGCGGATAGGAGAACAGACGCTCGGCATAGGACTTGGCGTCCACCATCAGACCTGGTAGCTGCGGAAGACCGGCGCCGGCCAGCGCGATGGGCAGCTGCCGCTGGGACATGCGGTGCATGGCGGCTGCCATCGCCTCCATCTCCCCATGCTTGAGGAACTGCATCTCGTCGACCAGGAACACCACGCCGGTGTCCTGCTGGCGGGCCGTCTCGCCGAGCTCCACGAACAGGCTGGTCAGATCACGCTCGAGGTTGCCGCTCGAGCCGGCGGCGACACCGGGGTCGAAGGAGAACTCCACATTGCCGGCGTTGGAGGCGCCGAGCTTGAAGCCCCGCAGAAGCCCGGTGAACCATTTCAGCCGCTCGCCAAGGGCCCGGCGCCGATCGAGCCGCAGCAGCGCCTGGTAGGCGGCGTCGGCAAGCTCGGCCCTGAAGTCGGTGTCCGAGCGGATCTCAATTGGGTCCGGCGCGGTCCACCCCGAGGCGTTGGCAATCCTCTCGAACTCCAGAAGCAGGACCGTCTTGCCTGCTCCGCGCAGGCCGGAGATCACCATGCTCGGCTCATTCATTCCTCGACCCAGACGACCAAGCAGCGTCGTGAACTGCTCCGTCTGCGCCTCACGGCCGGTCAGCGCGGGCGGAGGGTTTCCAGCTCCCATCGAATAGGGATTCGCAAGCTGATCCACGACCTGAATGTATCAGAACATATATGCTCTTATCAAGAAAACACGATATTTTCCTATAGACCTTGATAGACTGTGCGCGTGGCTACGCGCGGCCTCGCGAAACGAACAGCGTGTAGTCGACCCACGCCTCCTGCCCAGGCCTCGCTCCCAGCTCGCGCTCGAGCGCTTGGAGGATCGCGCCGAACTCGCCGTGGTCTATCCCAACGACGATCGCGCAGCCCGCGTGCCGGCGCGCCGCCTCGGCCCAGCGGCGCACGATCACCGGGAAGTCCTTGACATCGAACGTCACCATCACCCGGCCTTCAGCCGCCGCCAGCGAGAGCAGCTCCTCGTCGGTGGACCCATCGAGCTCGCGCTCCTCATCCGCCGCCCGCACGTCGTGGCCGGCCGCGCGCAACGCCTGCGCGATACGCGGCCCCGAGATGTGCGCATCGAGAAACAGCCGCACCCGCCTTCACCCTCTCCGTCCTGCTCTCGTCCCAGGCCCGGTCAGGCCCGCGTGGCGCCGGCAGCGATGAAGGGGAACTCCTCCCGAAGCTCCTCGAGCGTCCGGCGATTCTCCGCGATCGCCGCGTCGATCTCCTCGGGGAACCGCTCGCGATAGTCGAGCGCGAGACGGATCTGGCGCTCATTCACGTTGCCCTCCCCCACCATCCGCTCAACCGATCCGAAATCGCGATGGGCATCGACTATCTGCCATACATCGAGCGCGGTGCCCATCACCCACGCCCGCCGCTCCCAATCCGCGCCCCGGAACGCCACCCCCGGAAAGAGACGCATACGCAACGCCTCCTCCGCCAGCGCCTCCACCACCGCACCCCTGCTGCGACCCGTGCGCCTCGCCTCACGATCGACCATCCGCTCCAAGCCAGTGGACAGCCGCATACTGAAAGGAGCCGACTTCGCGCTCATACACGCCAGTGTATCGCTGAAATTACGATGTAACCGGCGTCAGGTGGGCTGCGCTGGGCGGGGGACCTCGCGGCCGGCAGGAGCCGGCCGCGCCCTATGCGAGCGTCCCGTCGGGCAGGAGCCAGTGTGCCTCGAGCCCGCTGACGCCGGCAATCCGCTCGTAGTCGCGGTCGTAGTGGACGAGGGGAACCCCAGCCGCCTCCGCCGAGCAGCCGATCAGCAGGTCCACCGGGGGTACCCGCCGATGCTCCCCCTCGGCGGCGAGCGAGAGCTGCAGTTGGCGCGCTCGCGCCCACAGCGCTCCGGGCATCGGGACGGACTCGAACGCGGCGAGCCTCTCGGCGACCTCGCGAGCACGCGTCTCATTCGGGGCCAAGCGGACGAGCTCGAGAATCACGAGATCGCAGACCAGCACGCGGCCGGCGGCGACCTGGGCGTTGAACCACGACGCGAGCTGGGGAAAGCGACGATCCCGCACCCACGTCCACACGCCGGTGTCGAACAGCGCAGGACGCGCGAGCGACGGCGGCTCGACCTCAGCGCCCGGGGGGCTCAGAGAAACGCTCCCTGCGATTCGCCTCCACCTCCGCAGGGGTGCCATCGACATCCCGCGTCACATCGAAGCCGGCCAGCGCGCGGCGTCGCCCCACCTCGCGCAACGCGGCATTGACCGTCGCGCTGAGACCCCTCGTGCCCAGCTCCACGCGCGCCGCATCCAAAGCACGCCGATCGATATCAACCGTGGTGCGCGACATACGCGTCAGCATAGCGCATCATGTGTGATGCCGGGCCGGGCAGGCCCCGGCATGAGCCGCGGCCGGTCATCAACGACGCTGGTTGGCCTCGACTACTTCTTCTTGCCGTGCGCCTTCTGGGCGTGCTTGGCCTTGTGCTTCTTCTTTGCCGTCTTCTTCTTGGTTTTCGCACACCCGGTGACGGCGATCTTGGTGCTCTGCTTGATCTGCGCGCCGTTCTGCCCGGTGAGGGTGGTGGGCATCGTGAGGCTCGTGCCGCACAGGTTGCCCTTCGCCTTCGCCGGGAGGACCGCCGTGAGGCCGGAGTGGGGGCCCTCGGGGAGCTTCAGCTCGAAGCTCGAAGATCGGGACGTCCGGGACGCTGCTGAACGTGCTGCTCGTGACGCCGTGCTTGATGTCGATGCTGCCCACCAGGTTCAACGTGACGCCTTCGGCCTGCAACACCACCACCACATCAGGGAACGCCGCACCACCGTGGGACACCAGATACGCCGGGCCCGTGGCGGGCGCCGCGATGACCGGTGTCGTCGCGACCGCCGTCCCGATGTTCGAGCCCGCGGGGCACGACGCGGGGTTCGCGTTGAACGTCGCGGCAGGACACGCCTGCTGGATCGTCGTGAGCCTCGACGGCAACTGCTTGGGCAGGCTCACCGCGACGCCGTGGATGTTCGCCTGTGCGCCCTGGGGGTAGCCGACCTTCACGTCGAGGCTCGCACCCTGCTTCTTTGAGGTCTTCGCCTGCGTTGAGACCGTGAACTTCGGCTTGAATGGCAGGCTCGCGCAGTTCGCGGCCTGGTAGTGGCTCGACACGTTCGCCGTTGCTCCCTGGGTGCTCGTCAACGACCCGGTCACCGCGAACGGTTCACAGTTCGTCGCATTGAACATGAACCCGGAGCGGTCGATCGTGACGTTCACCTTCCTGACCTGGAGGGGGACGCCCTGCAGGATGCTCGGCAACGGGTCACTCACGACCGTTATCTGCGCGGTATGCGAGTCCACATGGATCGCGGCCCTGACGACGACGTTGCCGAGGTCATACGGCCCAGCGACCGCAGGGATCACGACGCTCAACCCGAACGGCGCGCCCTTATACGGGCCCGTGAGGAACACCTGGCCGCCCTGCACCACATAGGGATCTGGGCCGGCGCCCGCAGCCGCCGTGACATGCCCGATCAGGCTCCCCTGGCCGCACGTCCCCTGGTTGGCCTGCGTTTCACCGCAGCGTTCGACGCCCTTGAGGATCCCCAACAACCCCGGAGGCGTCGTGACCGACACCCCAGAAAGCGCCTGATCGGAGTCTTCACGCGAGAACGTCGCCGTGAACGGACTGAACGCACCCGCCTGCGGACTCGTCGTACCCGCCACAAGCGACGGCGCGAACGGCGCCGGGCTCGGACATGGGCCCCCACCAGGACCACTCGTGATATCGAACGACGAGTTGCTGTCCACCGGCTGGGTGCCCGACCATGGCGTGAACGACCCTGTCGTGGTGTACGTACCGCACGCCGCGGGCGTCGCCAACGGACCCCTGCTACCGCCGAAGAAGTGCAGTTCGAGGTCTTCAACCGGCGCCTGCGGCGTATTCCTAAACGTCGTCACCAGCTGCCCCGTGACGGGGTTCAGCGAGACTTCGCCGGGGAGCTTCACGAGGATCCCCGAGACGGGGTCCTGCGCGACGATATACAACGCCACCAGCGACCCGAATGGGTTCGCGTTCTGCGACGCGACATACACCGCGCCTTCCAGCGGATTCGGGATCACCGGAACATTGATCTTCACGGTCCCCACCTTCGAGGCGTCCGGACAGAACGGTTCCCCCACTTCAGGCGAAAACTGCGGCGAGCCATCCCCGCTGATCCCCTGGAAGCCGACCAGCCCCTCAGAGCACGCCTGCAAGCCGCCGGCGCCGGAAGGATTCAACGCCATCCCTTCTGGGAGGGTGACGGTCGCGCTCTTGATCGCGGCCTCCGCCAGGCCATTGGCGTTGCTTGTGATGTCCTGCGGCAGGTGCACATGAACATCCACGCCCGTCGGGGTGCTCGCCGCGTGCGTTTCCGGGGTCACCTCGATCGACGGAGAGAACGGCAGCTGATCGCAGCCAGTCATGTTCGCCGGCTGGCCTAGGCTGTCCAACAGCTGGTATTCAACGCGTGGCAACGGCACGCCGGCAGGGGCCGCCTTCGTCGGCCATGAGACACCTTCCACGCTCGTCTTCAACGGCCCGTTACACGCAGTGGGCAGCGTGAGGAACGCCGGAGGGTTGTCCACCCCCGCTGGCACACAAGGCTGCCCGCCGTCCGCCCCTGGAACGCAAGACCAGCCGCGTGACTGGTCGTGACGTGCGTCGCCGGGCACACCCCAGAACACCAACTGGGTAGAGAGGAACCCCGCGAACTGCGTGATGTTGCTCGTACTCGCCGTCACACCATAATCCCGACCCGTACGCACGGAGGTGTCAATCGTCACGGGGCTGCTGGCGACCTGGAACCCGAAGCGCGCCGGCTCACCAGGCCCTGGCGCCAGATTGAACAACGGCACCGGATACGTCGCCAGTGCGCCTCCGACGGAGACATTTACCGTCGCAACGCCGATCGCCGTCTCCGCCGGACAGAAATTGATGCCGCTGATATTTAAGGTGAAGTCACGCTCGCTGCACTGCGCAACCGCAGTCGCGTCACCAACGAGCCCCGGAGGGAGATCGAACCGCAGATCCTTCGGCAACGCCGGCGGCTTGGTCACATCCGCTGTCTGGTTGAGCGAAAGCGTTGCCGAGAGCTGAAACGGATGCGACCCCGCCCGCGTATCGACCGCGCCGCCCTCTTCTTCGGGCGTGAACTGGAAATCCTCGACACCGAACGGGGTCTGTGCGCCGTCGACCACGACCGTCTGCTGCCGTGAAGCGTTGGGCGCGCCGCCGCCCGTGACCGCTATCCGGCTCGTACCCGACACCGCGCCCGCCTGCACCTTTACCGCGATCTGCAGTTCGATGAATTCATAGGGGTTCAATGCAGGCAGGAAACCGGGATAGGTGCACTGCACATGACCCGGTGTCGTTTCGCATGCTTCGGGGAAGAGTTCCGCCAAATTGTAGAGACCGAACGCGCCGCCGAAGAACTTGACACTCTGCGCCGTGACGCCTGCCGGCAACGTGTCGCTCAGCGTCATGTCACCCGCGGTCACTTCATCGCCGACGTTGATCGCCTTCGCGATGACCGTGCCTTCCCCGCCCGGCGAGAGATTCGCCGGGCGGGATGTCGACGACACGTTCCACCACGGCACCCGCGCCGATGCGGGCGCCGCGGCAGCGAACCCGGCCAGCAGCGCGCACGCCGCCACTATCCAACGAAAATTCCTGATGCTGGCAGCCATCGCGATCACCCGTTGCCCTTCCGCGTCGCCCTGGCGCCACCGGCGTTCCCAGCCCTGGCGCCCTTCCCGTACAGCCGCCGCGCTCGTGTTTCACACGACACCCGTTGCCTTCGACCTCGTTTCTTGTGGCACGCACGCAGCGCGCCTGCGAGCTTCCGCGTCCGCGAGACATGCCTGCCCTTCGCCACCGGCTTGGTCGTGGGCGGTGGCACGAGATTCCCCGCGCCCGCTACGCCGATGCTCGCCGGCGCGCTGAAAACGCCCGGCTGCGCCGCCGCCAGACCCCGACAGCCGTCGCCGCTCGTACACGGCGTCGGCGGCGATACCACAGACCCCGCTACACAGGGCGAATCGGCGGTGCATACATGCGCGTCATACACATCAGGCGCGCTGTCGGTGTCCTGCGGAGCCAAGCGCGATGCGGTCAGGAAGAACACGTCGCTCCCCGATTCACTGGCGTCCAGGAGCGCCGATTCTTCACTGGACGTACCCGAGGAGATCAGACCCACACAGCCGTCCTCGCCGGTGCATCCACCGACATCACCGGGCTCGTACTCATACACATCCTCCAAGCCGTTCGTGTCGCCCGCCACCAGTGCGTCAGCCGCATTGAAGAACAGCCGGCCGCTGTCGGACAGATAGTGGGACCCGTACCACGTCTCCGACTGATTTGCGGTCTGACTGTCCCAACCCGGGATCGATCCCGCCAGCCAGTGGCCGGCCCAGAAAGTCGAGTTGATGCGATCGACGAGCAGCCCTGGAAACGTCGGGGAGTCAAACACGCCCATTGGGCGCGCGCCACTCGGGTCACATGACGCGCACACCAGCTGGCCTTTATTCGCATCGTAGATAAAGACCTCTGTGTCCGGCTGGCCGCTGCGCGTATCGACGTTGTCATACCCAGTCAGACTCCGTAATGACATGAAGGCCAGATATCTCCCACTCGGCGAAACCCTCGACGTGAGCGCAATGGCTAACCCACGACTTAAAGTCTGCCAGTCAGAGAAGTCTTCAGGCGACAACCTCGCAATGAGTCGCGTTATACCCGTCACCGTGTCAGCCACATAGAGATTACACATCGCCCCACCGTGATTATTTCCCCCGACGCAGTTCCCCGGCGCGGCACCCGCCGCCAGCACGCCGTTGGCGGCAAAATAAACATACCGGCCGTCTCTGCTTGCTTCGATGACCGTACCCTGAACATCGGCCCTTTCTCCCCGATTCCCGTCGACCGTAAGATCCTTCAATGTACACGTAGGCCTGCCCGCTGCCTCGCCGACTTCACACATGTACAGGTCGGGCTGTTGAAATTTTGCCGTCGCATCCGCTGTCAACTTCGCGTCATCCAGGAAGAACACCTTCGAGCCGTCGTCGCTCGCCGTCTGAAAGATCGGTCCGTTTGTAGGGCCCCCTGATGCGCCCGCTTCGACAGCATCGATCTGCACCGTCCCACCAAGACGCACATCACGTACGTACAGATGGCTAGCGAAAGTCACGGTCGAGTGACTATTCCAGACGATACGGGAGCCGTCATCGGACACCGCACGCCTCACATTAACGCCCTCGCCAAGCACAGATTCGTCGCCTTCTTCGGCCGCAGGCTTACCGTTGGGAAGCACGCTTGCTAGACGCAGTTCCCCTCCTGACCACTCATACAGGTTAGCGTGTCCACTGTCGACAGACCTCGGCGTCAACGCCAGACGAGACTCAAGCACCACATGACTGAGATCGGACGAAGCACCCGAGAAGACCACATTGGATCCAAACTTGGTTCCCGCCGGCACGTTCGCTGCCGTCACCAAAGGCGTGTATTCACCGTTGGCCTCACGCGTGTAGGGAGTGGCTTCCGTCGCTGCGGACGACAGCGATGTCTGACTGCCCGATTCGAGCAGTCCGGCCGATAGGTCGGAGGAGAAAAGCCTATATTCCCCGCCACCCAGCAAAGACGAACTCACCGGTTCTTCCGTGGCGGTCGTGATATCCCGGGAGGCCCACCCATCCGACCCACGCGTCGATAGCACCTGCGTGAACCCAAAACTGCGATTACCAGCCGGCTCGCGATCTACCGGCCCCGTGGCCAGATATGTGATCGCCCCGCCACTCTGCGCAGCCTGGATCAACCCGCCGTGACCGGAGCTGATCGGTTCAAGCGTCGCGCCGTGCTTGTTCGGCGGAGAGACCATTTCCCACGCACGGCCATCCAGCAACCCCGGCGCCTGCACTGTCTGGGTCTTGAACACGTGATCCGCGCCTTCGACCGTGCCAAGCGAGTTGACCGCCACGACGCGGTAGTGGTAGGTCGTATCCGGCTTAAGGCCTTCGACCGGAGCGCTCAACGCGGTATCGACCGTCCCGGAACCGGCGTCACCATTCGGGACGGGCACACTGGTGCCATACGCCGTCGTGGAGCCGTATTCGAAGCGGTAGGTGGTGTCGCGTCCCAGCGGATTGATCTGTGTGGTGAGCGTCGCACCATTGGACGTCACCTGTGAGACGGACTCGCTGTCGATCAACGCCGGCGGCAATGTCACGAACGTCTCATCCGGCCCGATGAACGTCCCGGCGGAGTTGCTCGCGACGACGCGGAAGTGATACGTCGTGCGCGGCAAAAGGCCACTCAGTTCGGCGCTTACCGGCTGGTCTTCAAAGCCTGCTTCCAGGGTTCCCGGCGGGGTGCTCGCACCGTACCCGTTGGTCGTGCCGTATTCGAAGTGGTAGGCCGTTTCCTTGCCCTCGGGGTTCAGGAGGGCGTTGAGCGTCGCTGTAGTCGGCTGCAGCTTGCTAGCTGTGTCGCTCCCGGCGAGCGCGAGATGCGGTCCCGCAGCTGGCGGGGCGACCAGTCGCACCGCACTGCGGGCCAGCACATACAGCTCGCCGATGCTGTCGCCCCACGCGATACCACTATTGATGCTTTCGCCCCCAGCGTCGAAGCTCTCGACCTCGCTGCCCGCAGCATCGAACTCCAGAATGTGACGGGTCGCTTCAAGCCCATCCTCGATGAACAGTTCATCGGAGAGACCGACCGCAACCGTGCGCGGACTGCCAGTCGCGTCGCGTGGTTCGCCCTGTTCCACACCCCCGCTGTCGAACTTGCGCACCCCACTCACTTCGCCCTTGACGTACACGTCGCCCGTCGAGTCGACCGCCAACGCACTGATGGCGCCCACACCCGGGAGCGCGATCTGCCCTTCATACGCACCCGCCGGGCTGAACTCCTGCACGCGACTCTGATCCGCCACAAACACGGTGCCGGTGGGGCCGACCGCGATATCCTCACCCTCTTCGGGTAGGAATTCTCCGGGTTCCGGTCCGCGTGTTCCTTCCGTGCAGGCTTCGTCCGCCAGACACACATTCGCGTGCGTCGTGGCATTCACTTCATGGCCGAACGCCAGCAGGAAGTTCCCGGCCGCGTCGAACTTCTCCACCCGGTTGCTCCCGAGATCGAACACATACACATCGCCATGCGACGGACTCAACACATCATTATCGACCGCGGCACCCCTCGCATCGCCGAACTGGCCACCCCCCGTACCCGAGAGCCCAGGGAAGCACAAGGTCGTGCACGTCTGCGGCGCTTCGGTGTGTCCATCGGCAACACCCCAACCCGACGCCCACAGAAACGGGCCTTCACTCCCCCACTTCTCCAACCGCAGGCCGTCCATGAGATACACGTCGCCGCTTTCCTGGTCGACCGCCACGCCATTGGGAAAATTCAGTTCTCCGGCGCCTTCGCCTTCGGTGCCGAACTGGCTCACACCCGCAAACGCCGGCCCGACACCCACAACGGCCCCGCACACCACGATGCAGAGCGATAACACGACCACCCGTACCAGCTGACGGCCAGCCCTAGTCGTGGGCTTCCAGTCTCTACTCCGCGCAACGCGGGCGCGGACCCCTCGGTAATAGCGATTCATCACGCGGCTTCCTTGTGGTCGTGTGTGTGTATGCGAATGGTCTGCGCGACCCTCTCCCCGGTCGGGGTGAGGGTCCACGCGTTGGGCTCGCCCTTCATGTGACCCTCCCCCGTGTTGGTTGCAAGCCCCAAGCGCTGAAGACGCGCCAAGAGCTTTGAAATCTGACCCTGGTCTGAAACACCGGCGCGCTCGCCGACACCGCGGTTCGAGACCCCCGGCTGCTCGGCGATCACCTCCAACACACGTACCGTGCGGTAGGTGAGGCGCATCGGGATCCCCGCCAACGGATCGCCATGCTCGCCCTCCCCTCTCACGTCCTGCGCGTCTTTGGCAGCATTGGAGTCCTTGCGCGCCGCGCGCTTCACCTCACCATGCGCGGGCCGCGAGTGCTCCTTACGCGCCGCCGCTGGACCCATGTAGGGGAGCACGATCATCCCCATCAAATCCCCCATCAACCCGGTGAGCGGCTCACTGTCGCGGCGTAGGAGCCGCGCGTAGACCAACGCGAAACCGGCTCCGACGAGACCCTCGGCTGTCAGCGGGGGGCACTCCGCGCCGCGCTGACTCTCACCCCGCCCCTCATCCACAAACCGGGCCAGCCCGGCGAGGATCTCTTCGCGACGCTCGAGCACCGTCTGCGAACCACGCAGCGCCTGCACCACACAAACCCGCGCGAGGACCGGCTCGCGGTCGAAGAACGAAAGGATCGCCCACAAGCCACCCCGCACTCGCTCACGCCACACGAGCCCATCGAGCTCCGCGGCGGCGATCTCCCCGCGGATACTCTCGACAACGCTCTCCAGCGCAGCGAGGAGGCATTCCTCGCGGTTGGCGAACAGTTCATAGAACGTCCGCCGCGAAACCCGTGCGCGGTGCGTGATATGCGCGACCGTCGCCTGCGAATACCCCAGCTCCTCCACAGTCCGCACCGCAGCCGCCAACAACCGCGAGCGCTGGATCTCCGCGACATGCGGATGCGGAACGCCATCCCCACCCGGCAACACACCCGAAGCACCCGGCGCCTGGCCGCCGCCCCTCGCGCGTGTACCCGTGCGAGCGGCCATCAGGCGGCCCTCCCACACAGGGCATGGCCCGAAGGCCGACCGGAACTAGCCCCTAGAGGACTGGACCCCGGCCAAGAGAGAGAGAGAGAGAGAGAGATGCTTCAGAGACGCTGAAGCATCTAGTTACGCCCCCTTCAGGGGTCACAACCAGTCCCGGCACGCCTGTCGAAAACGACCTCACGCGAAACACCACTCCCTCATCACTCGGCCCAGCACCTCTCCCACAGAACATCCCCTGCAAGCTTGCAATCGATCCAGAAGACCCAATCCCAAACCAAACCTATTTACAGACAAGGACACTATACACACAATCCTGACCCGATTGCAACCCCCAACAAGAAACGCCGTGTGCAGACGAGGACAAACAGCCTCACGCCACGCGCCGGCCCGCGGACCACGCACGCCTCGCGGCGGCCGCAGGCCGCCTCTCCCCTCCTACGGCAGCCGGCCGACGCCGCGCATCAAGCCCGCAGCAATTCGACCCGACAACGCAGCCCTTCGACCTTGACCCAGTCGCCGTCGGCACACACGACGGTGTCCACGTCCTCGTTGATGTCGGCGCCGGCGAGGATCAACGCGTCGGGCATCCGCAGCGAGCGGCGGGCGCCGCGCAGCGCACCGGCGCGGGCGGCGACGGCGCGGTCGACCGGCAGCAGCTCGCGGATGAGATCGGCGAAGAAGCCGGACACCGCCTCCTCGGGGTGGTGTCCGAGCGCGACGCCTGTCATGACCTCTGCGTAGCTGACGGCCGACGCAGCGAAGGCGCTCTTCGCGCCGGCCGCCCTGAGACTCGCCACGGCAGCTTCGTGCAACGCGTCGTCGCGGTCCAGGAACCCGACGATGACGGTGGTGTCGAGGAGGATCAGTCCCACTCGTCGCGCACGGCCCGCACCGCACGACCCAGCTCACCACCGGTGCTGAGGGCGCCCGCGTAGCGATCGATGAGATCGTCGAAGCGCGTGAGGAGGATACGACCGGCGCCCTGCACCTCGACCTGCACGACATCCCCCTCGTGCAGCCCAGCCTCCCGGAACGCACGCACCGGGATCGTCACCTGATGCTTGCTGGAGACCCTCGTCCTGCCAGGCACACGCGCAGCACCCCGGCCCGGCCGCTGTTCCTTTACTTTTTCCGCCATTGGTAAAGCATAACACTCGGGCAAATCGGTCTGCCGGGCGTTGAGCACAGCCGCCCGCTGTTGAAGGTTTGGAGAGTCGCACTTGCGTAATGGCCTAGCAAGGCGCCGCGAAACGGTAGATGGCGCGTGACTCAGGCCCTGATGACGGTGAGCGACGAGAACGCGGAGAAGTCCTCGTCCTGCGTGATGACGGCGACGCCGTGGCGCAGGGCGGTCGCGGCGATCCAGGCGTCGTGGCGGCGCAGCTTGCGACCGGCCTCCAGCTCGTGGGCGGCGACGCGGGCAAAGCACGAGGCGACCTCCCCATCGATGGGCAGCAGCGGATAGGCGGCCCGCACCCGCGCGAGGGTCGCGAGGCGCTTCGCGCGTATGTCGGTGTCCTTGGCACGAAGCACGCCCAACTCGAGCTCCGCGGCGGTGACAACTGAGACCGCTATCTGCTCGGGCAGCTCACCGAGTGTGCGCCCCGTCTCCTGAGCGACGAAGACCGAGGTGTCGGCAATCGCGCGTCTCACGCGTCCTCGAGGAGCGCGCCCCGCACATCGGCGAGATCGGCCAGCAGCCCCGTGTCGGAGGGCGCGTCAGAAACGATCCCTCGGAGTACCTCCGAGGACACCCACGGATCGCGCTGCCCGGCGTGAGGCACGATGTCGGCAACGGGGTCGCGGTTGACTGTGAGCGTCACCCGCTCGCCCGCGCGCACCGCGGCAACCACGGCGGCGGTGCCATTGCGCAAATCGCGGACCGAGACCTCTTGCGACATGTGCACAACCGTAGCACACGTGCGCTACGCTTCCGCCTGCCGCGATGCGCGCGAGCGCAGACGCGCGAGCGACGGCGTTCGGCGAGACGATGCGCCGGCTCGCCGAGGAGGAGCGGGCGGAGGCTGGAGGCTCGCGACCGGCTGCGGCATTCCCCATCCGCCCGATCCCAATTCCCCAATTGCCCGCATCCAATTCCCCAATTGTCCGGGCCATCGTGGACCACAAGACCGTGACGAGCCACACGCGGATCCTGGAGAACCTGTTTCTTCTCTCACGCCTGGCGCCCTGGCACACGAACCTCGGCAGCCGCCAGATCAAGACACCCAAGATCCACCTCACCGACACGAGGCTGCTCGCCCACCTCACGAACCTGAGCACCGCGCGGCTCACCGCACAGAGCACACTCGCGGGCCCGATCTTCGAGACCTTCGCCGCGATGGAGCTCGCCCGCCAGCGCGACTGGGCCCAAAACCAACCCTCCCTCTTTCACTACCGCGACAAGCAGCAGCGCGAGATCGACATCGTCCTCGAGCTCGCCAGCGGCGAGGTCGCCGCAGTAGAGATCAAAACCGCCGCCGGCGTCCAGGCCAAAGACTTCGCGGGACTGCGCCACCTGCGCGACCGGCTCGGAACCCGCTTCACCGCGGGCGTCGTGCTGTACACCGGCAGGCGAACCCTCAGCTTCAGCGAGCGGCTTGCAGCCGTGCCGCTCTGCGGGTTGTGGGCGTAGCGCCGCGAGGGGGTGTAGAACCGACCGCTACGCGGAGAGCCTCGGCTTTGTCCTGCAGTACCACCTGATCCCAGCCGCCACCGCTGCCGGCACACCATCGGTCGTCGTGCACGATCAGCTGCGCGCGTAACGCCTGTCCCTTCTCGCGCGCACATGCCAACTCGCCTTGAACGGCAGGGAAGGGCTCCGCTACCGCTCCGCCAGCGGGTCGCGTTGTGCGATCCCCGGAGACGTGTCTAGAATTCGACTCGTGACGACCCGCGAGAAGGCGCACAAGCTGCTGGACGAGCTGCCCGAGTCCGAGATTGAGCCCGTGCTCGACTTCATCGCCTCGCGGAATATGGCCGAGGCCGAGGAGTGGGGCGACCTCGACACACAGATGGATGCGGCGATGACAGACTTGCTGCGCGAACTGGACGAGGAGGAACGCAAGGCCGACCTCTCACCGTGGCGTCCGTGAGCCCCTCGCGTGGTGAGATCTGGTTGCACGAGACACCCGACGACAAGCCGCGGCCGATGCTGGTCCTTACCCGCGACGAGGCAATCGACGTGCTCAACCGGCCGCGAAATGGCCGGCCAGCGGGGGCCCGACGACCGCGAAAGCGCCTCGCAACGATCTGCGTAACGGTCTAGTAGGAAGCCGCGAAACGGTATAGTAGCCGGGCGGCCTCGCGGCCGGGAGGAGCCGGCTGAGCCCTATGCGAGTGCCCCGTCGGGCAGGAGCCAGTGCACCTGGAGTCCGCTGACGCCGGCGATCCGCTCGTAGTCGCGGTCGTAGTGGACGAGGGGAACCCCGGCCGCCTCCGCGGAGCAGCCGACGCATCTGGCCAAGTTGGCCAAGCAGCGCTATCCTCGAGTGCATGTCGAGCTACAGCATCGGCGAAGCCAAGACCCAGCTCTCCAAGCTCGTACACCAAGCGGAGGCCGGCGAGGAGGTCGTGCTGCGCCGCGGGCAAAAGCCGGTGGCGCGGGTGGTGGCGATCCTCGCGCAGGAGGGCGGCAAAAGACGCAAGCCGGGCCGGATGCACGGACGGGTGAGGCTGCACGAGGACTTCGACGAGTGGCCAGAGGATGTGGCCCGGGCGCTGGGCATGCTCGACTGATGCGGCTGCTGCTCGACGCCCACGCGCTGCTGTGGTGGCTCGATGCCGACGAGCAGCTATCGGAAGCGGCATACAGCGCGATCGAGACTGCGGAGGATCCGCTCGTGGGCGCCGGCACGCTCGTGGAGATCGCGATCAAGCGTTCGATCGGCAAGCTCGACATCGACGATGATTGGCCCGAGCAGGCACGCATCGACGGCTTCGGCATACTCGACATCGGCTGGGGTCACGTCGCACGCCTGCAAGACCTCCCCTATCCCACGATCGCCGGCCGCCCCCACCGCGACCCCTTCGACCGCCTGCTGGCAGCCCAGGCGCTCACCGAGCAGACCCCGATCGTCACACGCGATCCCGCGCTCGCCACCTACGGCGCGGCGACGATCTGGTGAGCATGGATGCAGGACCCGCCCGACCCACCTCGACTGGATATGCCCTTTTGTGTGGGCCTACCGAGTGAGCGGACTCGCTCACCAGAGCGCGCGGAGACTCTCGCGTGCTCCGGCCTCGCGGGGTGAGGGCCGCGCGGCCGGCGCAAACGACGCTGGTTGGCTGGGATTACTTCTTCTTCTTGGCCTTGCGGTGCTTCGCCTTGGCCTTCTTGCTCTTCGTGCAGCCGGTGACGGCGATCTTCGTGTTCTGCTTGATCTGCGCGCCGTTCTGCCCCGTCAGCGTTGTCGGCATCGTCAGGCTGGTGCCGCACAGGTTGCCCTTCGCCTTCGCCGGGAGGACCGCCGTCAGGCCGGAATGCGGACCCTCGGGGAGCTTCAGCTCGAAGCTCAAGATCGGGACGTCCGGGACGCTGTTGAACGCGCTGCTCGTGACACCGTGCTTGATGTTGATGCTGCCCACCAGGTTCAACGTGACGCCTTCGGCCTGCAACACCACCACCACATCAGGGAACGCGGCGCCACCATGCGAGACGAGGTACGCCGGGCCCGTGGCGGGCGCCGCGATGACCGGTGTCGTCGCGGTCGCCGTCCCGATGTTCGACCCCGCCGGGCACAATGCGGGGTTCGCGTTGAACGTCGCGGCGGGACACGCCTGCTGAATCGTCGTCAGCCGCGACGGCAACTGCTTGGGGAGACTCACCGCGACGCCGTGGATGTTCGCCTGGGCTCCCTGCGGGTAGCCGACCTTCACGTCGAGGCTGGCGCCCTGCTTCTTTGAGGTGTGTGCTTGTGTGGAGACCGTGAACTTCGGTTTGAACGGCAGGCTCGCGCAGTTCGCGGCCTGATAGTGGCTCGACACGTTCGCGGTCGCGCCCTGGGTGCTCGTCAACGACCCGGTCACCGCGAACGGTTCACAGTTCGTCGCGTTGAACATGAACCCCTGCCGGTCGATCGTGACGTTCACCTTCCTCACCTGCAGGGGGACGCCCTGCAGGATGCTCGGCAACGGGTCACTCACGACCGTAATCTGCGCCGTATGCGGATCGACATGGATCGCCGCACGGACCACAACATTGCCGAGGTCATACGGCCCAGCAACCGCAGGGATCACGAAACTCAACCCAAACGGCGCGCCCTTATACGGGCCCGTCAGGAACGCCTGGCCGCCCTGCACCACATACGGTTCCGGACCAGCGCCCGCAGCAGCCGTGACATGCCCAATCAGACTCCCCGCACCACAGGAGCCCTGGTTCGCCTGCGCTTCAGCGCAGCGTTCGACACCCTTGAGGATCCCCAACAACCCCGGAGGCGTCGTCACCGACACCCCAGAGAGCGCCTGATCGGAGTCCTCACGCGAGAACGTCGCCGTGAACGGACTGAACCCACCCGCCTGGCTGCTCGTCGTGCCCGCGGTAAACGTCGGCGCGAACGGCGCCGGACTCGGACACGCCGTGCCGTTGGGGCCACTCGTCACAGCAAACGACGAAGAGGTATCCACCGCCGGGGTCCCCGACCACGGCGAGAACGACGCGGTCGTCGTATACGTCCCACACGCCGCCGGTGTCGCCAACGGACCACGGTTACCACCAAAGAAGTGCAGTTCGATGTCTTCGACCAGCGCCTGCGGGGTACGCCTGAACGTCGTGATCAACTGGCCCGTCACCGGGTTCAACGACACTTCCCAGGGAACTTCACAAGCACACCCGACACCGGATCCCGCGCAACGAAATACAGGGCTATGAGGGACCCGAACGGATTCGCGTTCTGCGACGCGACATACACAGCGCCTTCCAAAGGGTTCGCGATCAACGGAATCTTGATCCGCACCGTCCCCACCTTCGACGCATCCGGACAGAACGGTTCGCCCACTTCCGGCGTGAACAACGGGGAACCATCACCACCAAACCCCTGGAACCCAACCAACCCCTCAGAGCACGCCACCAAGCCACCCGCACCAGACGGGTTCAACACCATCCCCTCAGGCAACGTCACGGTCGCGTCCCTGATCGCAGCCTCCGCCAGACCGCTGGCGTTACTTGTGGTGTCCTGCGGCAGATGCACGTGAACGTCAACCCCCGTGGGGGTGCTCGCAGCATGCGTTTCCGGGGTCACGGTGATCGACGGAGAGAACGGCAACTGATCGCAGCCCGTCATGTTCGCGGGGTGGCCAAGGCTGTCCACGGGCTGAAATGCGATCGGCGGCAACGCCTCGCCGTCAGGATTGGCCTGGTTCGGCCACGAGATGCCTTCGACAGTTGTCGTGAGCGGCCCTTCGCACGCGGTGGGGAGCGTCAGGAACGGCGGATGGTTGCTTTGCCTCGACGGTACACACGGCTGGCCTTCTTCTGAGTATTCGCCGATGCAGTTCCAGCCGCGTGACTTGTCGTGGCGTGGATCAGCCGGGACACCCCAAAACGCCAGTTGCGCCGAGAGGAACCCTGCGAGCTGCGTAATGTTCGTCGAGCTCGCCGTCACACCATAGTCACGACCCGAACGGACCGACGTATCGATCACGACGGGGCTGCGGACGACCTCGAACCCGAACCGCGCCGGCTCACCCGCCCGCGGCACCAGATTGAACAACGGCACCGTACGCGTTTCCAGGTTCGCGGTGAAGATGTTCACCGTACCGACACCGATCGCGGTATCCGCGGGACAGAAATTACTGGCGCCGTTCGACCCGATCGTTGAGAAGTCATGCTCGCTGCACTGCGGGACACTCGTCGCGTTCCCCACAAACCCAGCGGGAAGCTGGAAGCGCAGATCCCGCGGCAACGCCGGCGGCTTTCCCAGGTCGTCGGTCTGGTTCAACCCGATAATCGCCGAGAGCTGAAACGGATGCGAACCCGCGCGCGTGTCCACAGCGCCACCCTCGTCTTCAGGGATAAACCGGAAATTCTCGACACCGAACGGTGTTGGTGCGCTACTGACCACCAGCGGCTGCGACTGGGATACATCGGCTGCTCCACCACCCGTGACCGCCACATGGCCCGTACCCGGCACCGCGTTCGCGGCGACCTTCACCCGAATCGCCATTTCGACATATTCAAACGGGCGTACGACGGGTAGTTCGCTGGGATACACACACTGCACGCGACCGGGTGTCGTTTCGCACGTACCAAGGAAACTCACATCAAAATGGCCGACGGGGCCCGCGACGAATGCGACGCTCTGCGCCGTCAAACCCGCCGGGAGCGTATCGCTCAACGTCCACGCGCCCGAGGTCGCTTCATCGCCGACATTGACCACGGTCGCGACGATCGTGCCTTCCCCACCCGGCGGGAGGTTCACCGGCCTCGCCGTCGAGTACAAACTCCACCACGGCGAAGCCGCGTACGCCGGCGCCGCCACAACAAACCCTGCGAACAGCGCACACACCGCCACTAGCCAACGAACATGTCTCTTGGTCGATGCCATCGCGATCACCCCTGGCCCTTCTTCGTCGCCCCGGCACCATGGGCGCTCCCCGCCCTGGCGCCCTTCCCGTACAACCTTCGCGCTCGCGCTTCGCACGACACCCGCCGCTTGCCCTTCGCCTTCTTCCGGCACGCCCGCAGCACATCCGCGAGCTTCCGCGCCCGCGACACTGGCCTACTCTTCACGGCCGGCTTGACCACCGGCGCTGGCGCGAGGTTCCCCCCGGCGGACACCGCGGTACTCGACGGCGCCGCGAACACACCCGGCAACCCAGACCCCGCACCACGGCATTCATCGCCACTCGTACACGGCGGCGGCGACGAGGGTGCCGCGCCTGGCGCCAGACACGGCGAGCCGGTCGAGCACACGTGCGCGTCATACACATCAAGCTCACTATCGGTATCCCGCGGCACGAGGCGCGAGGCGGTCAGGAAAAACACATCGTTCCCCGATTCGCTCGCGTCCAGCAACGCCGATTCTTCATTGGAGGTACCCGAAGACATCAAACCCACACACCCACCCGGGCCGGCACAGCCACCGACACCACCCGGCTCGTACTCATACACATCCTCCAGGCCATTCGTGTCACCAGGCACCAGCGCGTCCGCGGCATTGAAGAACAACCGGCCGCTATCGGACAGGTAGTCAGACTGATACCACGAACTCCGGCCACTATCATTCCCGGCGTCCCATCCGGGGATGGACCCAGCCAGCCAGTGGCCGGTAAGCAGACCATGCAAACTACTCCGATCGACGAGCAACCCTGGGAACGCCCCCGAATCGAACTCCCCCGTCGGACGCGCCCCGGTCGGATTACACGACACACACACCACGCTATTCGCGCTCGCATCGTAGAGGAATACCTCCTTGTCGGGCTGGCCGCTGTTCGCGTCGATATTTTCATACCCCGTCAGGCTCCGCTGCGACACGAACGCCAGATACCGCCCATTCGCTGAAACTCTCACCGTGACCCCAATTGAAGCACCACCTGATGTGGAGGGAGTCCAGTCAGACCCATCTTCGCTCGATAGTGTCGCGACGAGCCGCCGCGCACCAGTCACCGTGTCCTGCACATACAGATTATTTCCTCCAGGCGTCGCACCTGCAGCCAGAACACCGGACGCAACGAAATAGACGTACCTGCCGTCTTCGCTCGCTCCAAGCACATTACCCTGCACACTTGCTGCTTCCCCCGTGTTCTGATCCACTGTCAGATCCTTCAACGTACAAGTGGGCTCACCAGCGGCCTCGCCAACTTCGCACATATACAGATCAGGCTTTTCACCCGCGCTCGTGGCGTTCCTCGTCAACTTCGATCCATCCAAGAAGAACACCTTCGAACCATCGCTGCTTGCCGTCTGAAACACCGCTCCACCCTGGCCCCCCTGCGCGCCGCTTTCAACGACATCCAACCGCACGGTCTCCCCAAGACTTGTATCCCGCACAAAGAGGGCACCAGGGGTACTCCAGGCGATACGCGAGCCATCATCGGACACCGCGCGCCGAGTCCCATAACCCTGGTGACCAAGCGCCGCATCCTCGTTTTCTTCAGCGGCCTGCTTGCCATTGGGCAGGATGCTCGCCACCTGCAGCGACCCACCAAACCACTCATACAGACTATGATTTCCATTGTTGGGAACACCAGACAGCAACGGCAGGTCGGAGGATAGAACGATGTGACTCAAATCACGAGAAGCGCCCCCAAACACTTCGGTATTCTCGCTTTGAGGGGAAATGCCCGCCGGCAGACCCGCCGCGAGGATCAACGGCGTGAACCCACCACCAGCCTCACGCCTATAAGGAGTCCAATGCACCGCCCCCGGCGAAAGCACAGATGCGTCTTCAGGTTCGACCAAGCCAACCGACAGATCGCCACTGAACAACTTGTATTCAGATACAAAGACCGTCGGCGCCCAGGCCGTTACTTCGCTCGGCGTCGCGATACCACGAGACGTCCAACCATCAGCCCCGCGCTTGGAAAGGACCTGGGTGAACAGGAGGCTGCGATTACCCGCCGGTTCGCTGTCCACCGGCCCCGTCGCCTCATACGTGACCGCGCCACCATCCAAAGCCGCCTGCGCCAACCCACCCCCGGCGGGGCTGAGAGCTTCAAGCGTCGCACCGTGCTTATCCGGCGGGGAGACCATTTCCCACGCCCGACCGTCCAGCAACCCCGACACACCAGGAGCCTCGGTCCTGAACACATGATCCGCACCATCGACCGTACCCAACGAATTGACGGTCACGACACGGTAGTGGTAGACCGTGCCCGGCGCCAAACCTTCGACCGGCGCGCTCAACGCGACATCCACCGTCCCCGAGCCTACGTCGCCGTCAGGCACCGGCACACTGGCACCGTACCCGGTGGTGGTGCCGTATTCGAAGCGGTAGGTTGTGTCCCGACCCAACGGGTTGATCTGTGCGGCGAGCGTCGCGCTGTTGGACGTGACCTGCGACACCGACTCGCTGTCGATCAAAGCGGGCGGCAGCGTCGTGAACACTTGGTCCGCGCCGAACGTCGTGCCCGCGGAGTTGCTCGCGGCAAGACGAACATGGTAGGTGGTGCGCGGCTGCAAACCGCTCAACGCCACACTCACGGGTTCGTCTTCAAACGCGCTGCCAGGCAGGACGGTAGGCGTCGTGCTCGACCCATACGCCACCGTGGTGCCGTATTCGACGTGGTAAGTCGTTTCATGGTTCTCAGGGTTCAGGATCGCTTCGAGCGTCGCCGTCGTCGGCTGCAGCTCAACTACCGACTGGGAGACCACGAGCGGCCCCGAGGACGGCGGGGACACCAAACGAACCTCGCGAAAGTCCAAGGTATACAGCTCGCCGATCCCTTCACCGAAAGCAAGACCGCGACTGCCCTCTTCTTCGCTGCCCGCGTCAAAGCGCGCGACCTCACCACCGGACGATTCGAACTCCAGGAGGTGATGATCACCGTTGTTTGGGGTGTCATCGACGAACAGTTCACCAGCGGGGCCGACCGCGAGCGCGCCAGGACTACCCGAGGCGTCGCGTGGTTCGCCGAGTTCGTTGCCCGTCCCGTCGAACTTACGCACCCCAGGCAATTCGTGGCCCTGGACATACATATCACCGGCCGAGTCGACCGCCAGATTCTTGATCGCGCCGACCCCGGGCAGCGCGATCTGCCCTTCATAGGCCCCACCGGGACTGAACTCCTGCACCCTGCTCCCCCTATCTCCGACCAGCACCGACCCAGACGGTGCGACCGCGATATCCGTGCTGAAGCCTTCTGGTTCGAATTCCCCAGGGTTCGCGCCACGCGTGCCTTCCTGGCAGCTTTCGCCCGCCAAACACACATCTTCGTGTGTCGTCGCGTTCACTTCATGGCCGAACGCGAGCAGAAAATCACCAGAGGAATCGAACTTCTCCACCCGGCTGGCCCCCAGGTCAAACACATACACATCACCATGCGAAGCGCTCAACGGATCGTTATCCACAGCAACACCTTCCGCATTGCCCAACTCTCCCCCACCCGTACCCTGCAAACCCGGGAAACACAAGCTCGTACACGACTGCGGTGCTTCGCTATGCCCATCTGCGACACCCCAACCCGACGCCCACAGGAACGCTCCTTCACCACCCCACTTCTCAAGCCGATGGTTGCCACCATCGACCAAGTACACATCGCCGCTTTCCTGGTCTACCGCGAGCCCCCGCGGCCCTTCCGCGAACTGCCCAGCTCCTTGGCCTTCACCACCGAACTGGCCCACGACCGCGGACGCAGGCGCGACACCCACAACCGCCGCGCACGCCGCGACGCAGAACACCATCGCGACCGCCCCTGCCAGCCCGCGGCCGACCCTCGAAATGAGCTTCCCGTCTTCTCCCCGCGACGAGCGGGCAAAAATCCCTCGGCAATAGCGAATCATCACGCGGCTTCCTTGTGGTCGTGGGTGTGAATACGAATGGTCTGCGCAACCCTCAACCCAGTCGGAGTGAGAGTCCACGCGTTGGGCTCGCCCTTCATGTGACCCTCCCCCGTGTTGGTTGCAAGCCCCAAACGCTGCAAACGCGCCAAGAGCTTTGAAATCTGACCCTGGTCCGAAACGCCGGCCCGCTCACCGACACCGCGGTTCGATACCCCCGGCTCCCCGGCGATCACCTCAAGGACACGGACGGTGCGATAGGTGAGACGCATCGGAATCCCCGCCAGCGGATCGCCGTGCTCACTCTCCCCCGACACGTCCTTCGCGTCTTTGGAGTCATTGGCGGTCTTATGCGCCGCGCGCGTCACCGCACCATGCGCGGGCCGTGAGTGCTCCTTACGCGCCGCCGCGGGACCCATGTACGGCAGCACAATCATCCCCATCAGGTCACTCATCAACCCAGTGAGCGGCTCGCTATCGCGGCGTAGGAGTCGCGCGTAGACCAACGCGAACCCGGCTCCCACGAGGCCCTCGGCGGTCAGCGGGGGGCACTCTGCGCCGCGCTGGCTCTCACCCCGCCCCCCATCCACGAACCGGGCGAGGCCGGCGAGGATCTCTTCGCGACGCTCGAGCACCGTCTGCGAACCACGCAGCGCCTGCACCACACACACCCGCGCGAGGACCGGCTCGCGGTCAAAGAACGAGAGGACCGCCCACAAGCCACCCCGCACCCGCTCACGCCACACAAGCCCATCCAACTCCGCGGCGGCGATCTCCCCACGAATGCTCTCGACAACGCTCTCCAATGCCGCGAGGAGGCATTCCTCGCGGTTGGCGAACAGTTCATAGAACGTCCGGCGCGAAACCCTAGCTCGGTGCGTGATATGCGCGACCGTCGCCTGCGAATAACCCAGCTCCTCGACGGTGCGCACCGCGGCGGCCAACAACCTGGAGCGCTGGATCTCCGCGACATGCGGATGCGGAACACCATCCCCACCCGGCAACACACCCGACGCACCAGACGCCTGGCCGGCACCCCTCGCGCGTGTACCCGTGCGAGCAGCGGCCATCAACCGGCCCTCCCACACGGGGCATGGCCCGAAGGCCGACCGGAACTAGCCCTTAGAGAACTGAACCCCGGCCAAGAGAGAGAGAGAGAGAGAGAGATGCTTCAGAGACGCTGAAGCATCTAGTTACGCCCCCCAAAGGGGTCACAACCAGTCCCGGCACGCCTGTCGAAAACGACCTCACGCGAAACACCACTCCCTCATCACTCGGCCCAGCACCTCTCCCAAACACATCCCCTGCAAGCTTGCAATCGATCCAGAAGACCAGACCCAAACCAAACCTATTTTGTTGGCAACCCCACACGGGGACACCCAGACAAGGACACTATACACATAACGCTGCCCCGATTGCAACCCCCAACAAGAAACGCCGTGTGCAGACGAGCACAAACTACGGCGCGGGCAGCTCCGCGGAGGCACCGTACTGCGCGAGACACTCCGGCAGCGCGACGCTCCCGTCCTCACGCTGCCCGTTCTCCAGCAGCGCGATCAGGGTGCGTCCTACCGCCACCGCGGTGCCGTTGAGCGTGTGCAGGGTCTCGGTGCGCTTCTCCTTGCGAGCGCGAATGTCAAGGCGCCGCGCCTGGTAGTCGGTTGTGTTGGAGCAGGATGTCAGCTCGCGGTAGCGGCCCTGGCTGGGGATCCAGGCCTCGCAGTCGTACTTCTTCGCTGCCGAGTTGCCGAGGTCGGTGAGAGCGATGTTGACCACTCGGTAGGGCAGCCCGAGCGCCTGGAGGATCTCCTCCTCGATCGCGAGGATGCGCTCGTGCTCGGCGCCGGACTCCTCGGGCGCGACGAAGCTGAACATCTCGACCTTGTCGAACTGGTGCACGCGGAAGATGCCGCGCGTGTCCTTGCCCGCGGCGCCGGCCTCGCGGCGAAAGCAGGGGGAGAAGCCGGCGTAGCGCAGGGGGAGGCTCTCGGCGGGGAGGATCTCCTCGGCGTGCAGCGAGGCCAGCGCGACCTCCGAGGTGCCGACGAGGTAGAGCTCGTCCTCAGGGAGGTGGTAGATCTGCTGCTCGGTGTCGGGCAGGAAGCCGGTGCCGTAGAGCGCCCTCTCGCGCACGAGCACGGGCGGGATGACGGGCTCGAAGCCGTGGCCGCGCAGGAGCTCGAGCACCCAGCGCACGAGCGCGAGCTCCAGCATCACGAGGTCGCCCTTGAGGTAGGCGAAGCGCGCGCCCGAGAGTGCGGCGGCGCGGTCCATGTCGATCCGCGCACCCGCCAGCTCGAGGTGGTCGCGCGGCGCGAACGTATCGCCGCCGCCGGAGCCGGGCGCCCCGAGCCGGGGTTCGCCCACCTCGCGCACGAGCTCGTCCTCGGGGCCGGGGGCGGCCGTGGGGTCGGGCAGGTTCGGCAGCGGCGCCAGCGCGCTCTGCAAGGACTCCTGCGCGGCGCGCGCCTGCTCGCCCAGCTCCTTGACCTCGGCGCTGAGCTGCTTCATCTCGCCGAACGCCTGCGTGGCGTCCTCGCCCGCACGTTTGGCCTGGGCAATCTGCTCGGAGCGCGCCTTCTGCTCGGCGCGCAGCTCCTCGGCGCGGTTGGTGGCCGTGCGCCACTGCCGGTCGAGGTCGAGGATCGCGTCGATCGCGTCGGCCAGGCGGGGGTCCCTGCGCGCGAGCGCGGCCTTGACGGCGTCGGGGTCTTCGCGGATCAGCTTGATGTCGAGCACGGGGAGAGACTATCCGCCGTCGCTCCGCCCCGCCCGCGGCTGGGCGCCTACTTCGTAGACAGCGTGATGTTCGTGGTGGGCACCTTCGGCGCCTGCAGCCCCGAGTACTGCGCGAGGAACGCCGCGACCGCCTTGGCGTCGTTGCCGACGACGATGTTCTCGGGCATGATCGCGCCGGAGAAGCCGCCGTTGCGGATCGCGAAGAGGGCCTGTTCGACGTTCTCCTTGCGCACGTTGAAGTTGGGGCCGTTGGTGCGCAGGCGGTCCTTGATCGACGTGGCCGAGCCCTGCGCGCCGACGACGGAGAGCGTGTGGCAGCCCGAGCAGTGGTCGCGGAAGAGAACCGCGCCGCGGTAGTTGGGGTTGGAGCTCGACAGCGAGATCGCCTGCGAGCCGCACCCCCCGGCGAGTACCGTCGCGGCGAGCAGCAGCGCGACGCCGGCGATGATCTTCAGGGGAGCCGTCATGCGCGGCGGAATATATAGCCCCGCCTCGCCCCCCTGCGCTGTGCCGGGACCTTTAAAGAGCAGGAGGGACCCCGCAAGGGGGCCCGAAAGGGTTGCGCAGCTCAGAACCCATGCGCCGTTTCGGCCGCGCGCAGCGCGAGGAATACGACCACGAGCGCCGAGAGCGCCATCACCCCCATCTCGCGGCGTACGATCGCTGCGACGAGCGCCTGCTGCTCGGACTCGGGCAGCTGGCCGACGGCCTGCGCGTCGGGGAGCTCGTGCTGGTCGAGGATCGTCTGCGCGGAGGCGACGCGCAGCTGCTCGGCGACGAATCCCACCGCGAGGGGGAGCAGCGCGTAGAGGTAGAAGAGGCCTTCGCCGGCGTTGTGGCCGAGCGCCGCGAGCACGCCCACGAAGAGGGCGTAGAGGAGCGCCCCGACCTGGCCCACGCGCAGCGCGATCCAGAAGGCGCGGCTGGCTTCGTGGCGGTACCAGCGCCAGCCCCCGAGCGCCGTCGGCACGGCGTTGAGGACGGCCAGCGCGAGCGCGCCGGCCACGACCGCGTCGTTCACCCTCTCGCGCCGATCGTCACTATGTAACAGTCTGCCACAAGCGGTGATATAACAGCGCCGGTGCTCCGCTCATACCTCCCGGCGATCGTCTTCCTGGTTCTCGGCGGTGCCGTGGGTGGCGCCTTTGCTGTGCTGAACTCCGTGCTGGGGCCGCGCCGGGTGGTGGCGAGCAAGCAGGATCCGTATGAGTGCGGGCTGCCCTCCGAGGTCAAGCAGGGGATGCGCTTTGGCATCAGCTTCTACCTGATCGCGATGCTGTTCATCCTGTTCGACATCGAGGTCGTCTTCCTCTACCCGATCGCGGTGGAGCTGCGCGCGTACGGGAGCTACGCGCTCGTGGAGACGATCACGTTCATCGTGCTGCTGTTCGTGGCCTTTGTCTATGTCTGGCGCAGGGGGGCACTCGAGTGGAAGTGAAACGAGAAAAGGTGGACGGCGTGCCGGGTCGTTCCGACCCCGTGGCGATCGACGGCGAGGCGCTGCGCGTGCGGCGGCTGAACGCGCGCCAGCTGTTGCGCGGCGGGGAGCTGGAAGGGCTCAACCACCCCGCGCAGCTGGAGGGCGCGGAGCTCGAACGCTACGTGGAGGAGCGGGTTTTGACGACGACGCTCGACCGCGCGGTGGCGTGGGCGCGGTCGAACTCCTTCTTTCCCCTCGGCTTTGGGCTGGCGTGCTGCGCGATGGAGCAGTTCCACGCCGCGGGGCCGCGCATGGACATCGCGCGCTTTGGCTTCGAGGCGTTCCGCGCCTCCCCGCGCCAGGCCGATCTGATCATCCTCGCGGGGCGCGTGTCGATCAAGATGGCGCCGATCATCCGCCGCCTGTATGACCAGATGCTCGAGCCCAAGTGGGCGATCTCGATGGGCGCGTGCTGCAGCTCGATGGGCGTGTTCAACAACTACGCGCTCGTGCCGGCGGATAAGTTCCTGCCCGTCGACGTGCACGTTCCCGGCTGCCCGCCGCGCCCGGAGGCATTGATGCACGGGATTCTGAAGCTGCGCGATCTGGTGCAGGACAACCCTGAGACGAGCTGGCGCGAGCGCTACGGCGCCGTTGGCACCGAGGAGATCGTCCCCGGTGCCTGACGCGACCGGGTTGGAGCTGATCGCCCAGGAGCTGCGCGAGGCCGAGGGCGAGAGCGTGGTGTTGGACACGCTGTTCTTCCGCGAGCGCGCGACCCTCAGCGTCGACCCTGCCGCGATTCGCCCCGTGCTGGAGCACCTGCGCGGCAAGGGTTACGCCTTCATGGCGAGCCTGCACGGCGTGGATCACTACCCCGAGGAGCCGCGCCTGGGCGTGGTGTACGAGCTGCTCGATATGCACCGGGTGGACCGCCTCACCGTGAAGCTGCGCGTCCCCGTCGACGCGCCGGAGGTCCCCTCGGTGACCCCGGCGTGGCCGACGGCCGATCACCAGGAGCGCGAGGTGTATGACATGTTCGGCGTGGTGTTCGCGGGCCACCCCGACCTGCGGCGCATCCTGATGCCCGAGGACTACGAGGGCCACCCCCAGCGCCGCGACTTCCCGGTGGGCGGCGAACCGGTGATCTTCACCCACAACGAACCGGCGAGATGAGCGTGAGCGCGCACGCAACCCTCCCCACGGGCGTGACCGTCGAGCCGAGCGAGCGCAGCCAGGAGCTGTTGACGCTCAACTTCGGCCCCCACCACCCGGCGACGCACGGGGTGCTGCGGCTGCTCGTGACGCTCGAAGCCGAGGTGGTGCGCGACATCAAGCCGATCGTGGGCTACGTGCACACGGGCATCGAGAAGACGGCCGAGGACAAGGCCTACTGGAAGGTGATCCCGGTGGTGGAGCGGATGGACTATCTGTCCTACTACTTCAACGCGATGGCCTACGTGGGCGCGGTGGAGGCGCTGCTGGAGGTCGAGGTCCCCGCCCGCGGGCAGTACCTGCGCGTGATCCACCTCGAGCTCAACCGCATCGCCTCGCACCTGATCTGGCTGGGGACGAGCGCGCTCGACCTCGGTGCGGTGTCGATCTTCCTGTACTGCCTGCGCGAGCGCGAACTGATCCTCGACCTGTTCGAGATGTCCTCGGGCGCACGGATGCACACGCGCTACTTCCAGGTGGGCGGCGTGATCGAGGACATCCCCCCAGGATTCGAGGCCAAGGTGAGGGAGTTCCTGAAGGTGATGCCCGAGCGCGCCGACGAGTACGGCGCGATCCTCAACTCGAACGAGATCGTGCTGCAGCGCCTGCGCGGCACGTGCCCCCTCGACGCAGAGACGCTGCTGGGCCTCGGGGTCACAGGACCGCTGCTGCGCGCGGCGGGCAACCCGTGGGACCTGCGCAAGGCCGCCCCCTACTCCTCCTACGAGCACTTCGACTTCAAGATCCCAGTGGGCACGGTGGGCGACAACTACGACCGCTTCGCGGTGCGCCTCGCGGAGATCTACGAGTCGGTGAAGATCATCGAGCAGGCGCTCGATGGGCTCCCCGAGGGCCCCCACATCACCGAGGACCGCAAGGTCGCGCTGCCCCCGCGCCACGAGCTGGCGACCTCGATGGAGGCGCTGATCCACCACTTCAAGCTCGTGACGGAGGGGTTCAGGGTGCCGCCCGGCGAGGTCTATTACCCGATTGAGTCGCCGCGTGGGGAGCTGGGTTGCTACGTGCGTTCCGACGGCAGTTCAAAGCCCGCGCGCGTGCACATGCGCGACCCGTCGTTCGTGAACCTGCAGGCGCTGGGGCCGATGGCCACGGGCAGCTACATCGCGGACATGATCGCCACGACAGCGATGCTCGATCCGATCCTGGGCGGGATAGATCGATGACGGTCCCTGTGGATCTGCGCACTGAGATCGAGGCGCACATGGCCCTGTACCCGGACAGCCATTCAGCCGCCCTGCCGGCGTTGGAGGCTGCGCAGCGCGTATATGGCTGGTGCTCGCCCGAGGCGATCGAACAGGTGGCGAGCGTGATGTCGGTCACGCCCGCATATCTGGCCTCGGTCGCAACGTTCTACGACATGCTCAAGACGACCCCCGTGGGCAGGCACAGCGTGTACGTGTGCACGAACATCAGCTGCTCACTGTGCGGCGCTGACGAGCTGTACGCGGCGGTGTGCGCGGCGGCCGGGGACGACCCTGAATTCAACGTGCGCGCCTTCGAGTGCCTGGGGGCGTGCGATATCGCGCCGATGGCGTCTGTGGACGGCGTGTACATAGGGCCGCTGACGCTCGAGGATGTGCCCCAACTGCTCAGCGACATCCGCAGTGGAGGCCCGGTGCTGCCCGAGAAGCAGCTCGCGCGCCGCCCGTGCGCCGATGCGGAGGCGAACGCGTGAAGCTGCTGTTCGATCGCATCGACGAGCCGGGCTTGAACACCCTGGAGGTCTACCAACGCCGGGGGGGCTACGAGGCGCTGCGCAAGGCGCTGGCGATGCCCCCCGAGGCGGTGCTGAAGGAGCTGGAAGCCTCGGGCCTGCGCGGGCGCGGCGGGGCGGGTTTCCAGATGGGCAAGAAGGTGTCGTTTTTGCCCAAGGGCGGCATGGACAAGTACCTCGTGTGCAACGCGGACGAGTCCGAGCCGGGGACGTTCAAGGATCGCGAGCTGATGCAGAAGTCCCCGCACATGCTGATCGAGGGGATCGCGATCGCCTCCTACGCGGCGGGCGCCAACCGCTCGTTCATCTACATCCGCGGCGAGTACGTGCTGCAGGCCGACATGCTCGACGCGGCCTTACGCGAAGCGCGCGAGGCGGGGTACGTGGGCGAGAACATCCTCAGCTCCAATCACACCCTCTCGCTTGTGGTGCATCGCGGCGCGGGCGCGTATATCTGCGGCGAGGAGACGGGCCTGCTCGACTCGCTGGAGGGCAAGCGCGGCAACCCGCGCCTGAAGCCGCCGTTCCCGGCCAACCAGGGTCTCTACCAGGGGCCGACGCTGATCAACAACGTCGAGACGCTGTGCACCGTCCCCACGATCATGCGGATGGGCGGCGCGGAGTACGCGAAGCTCGGGGTGGAGACCTCGACCGGCACGAAGCTCGTGAGCGTGTCGGGGCACGTGCAGAAGCCCGGCAACTACGAGATCGAGCTGGGGATCCCCTCGCGCGAGATCATCTACGGCCTCGCCGGCGGCCCGCCGGAAGGCAGGGATGTCAAGTGCTGGTTCCCCGGCGGCTCCTCCTCGCCGGTGCTGACGGGCGCGGACCTCGACGTGCCCTACGACTTCGACTCGGTCGCGAAGGCCGGCTCGATGCTCGGCTCGGGCGCGATCATCGTCGTCGACGACTCGACTCCCATTCTGGATGTGGCGTTGAAGGTCGCGAAGTTCTACCGCCACGAGTCCTGCGGCAAGTGCACCCCCTGCCGCGAGGGCACGAACTGGACCGTGAAGATGCTCGAGCGGATCGAGTGCGGCGAGGCGACGCCGATGGATCTCGAGATCATGGCGAGCGTGCAGGAGCACATCATCGGCAACTGCCTGTGCGTGCTCGGCGACGCGATGGCGATGCCGATCGGCTCGATGATCGCGAAGTTCCGCGAGGAGTTCGAATCGCACATGGACAGCCGGCGCCTGGCGGGAGTCGCCTGATGCCAAGACCAACGCCCCGCACGATCAATTTCACGATCGACGGCCTGGAGGTGCAGGCGCCCGAGAACTCGATGCTGGTGGACGCCGCCAAGCACGGCGACGTGGAGATCCCTGTCTTCTGTTACGAGCCGAAGCTCGGCCAGCCCGTGGGGGCGTGCCGCATGTGCCTCGTGGAAATCGAGGGCATCCCCAAGCTGCAGACGGGCTGCTCGACGCCGGTGAAGGACGGGATGGTCGTGCACACGCAGACCGAGCGGGTCAAAGAGGCGCAGAACGCCGTGGTGGAGTTCCTGCTCATAAACCACCCGCTCGACTGCCCCGTGTGCGACAAGGGCGGCGAGTGCCCGTTGCAGGACATCAGCTTCGGCTGGGGCAAGGGCACCTCGCGCTTCATCGAGCCCAAGCGCCATTTCGTGAAGCCCCTCTCGCTCTCCCCCACAATTGCGATTGATCGCGAGCGCTGCATCCTCTGCTACCGCTGCGTGCGCTTCAGCCAGGAGATCAGCGAGGACCACCAGCTCGTGCTGCTGGAGCGCGGCGCGCACTCCTACGTGTCGACCTTCGACGGCCACCCGTATGTGGCGCCGTTCAGCGGCAACATCGTGGAGCTGTGCCCGGTGGGCGCGCTGACCTCCCAGCCCTACCGCTTCCGCGCGCGCCCGTGGGACATCGAGGACTCGGCGTCGGTGTGCACGCTGTGCCCGGCGCAGTGCAACGTGCGCCTTACGGTCCGCGACGAGCGGGTGCTGCGCGTCCTCGCACGCGAGAACAGCGAGGTGGACGACGGCTGGCTGTGCGACCGCGGGCGCTTCGCCTACCCCCACCTCGGCGGCGACGAGCGCATAACGGAGCCGCTGTTGCGCGACGGCGGTGAGCTGCGCCCCGTCTCCTGGGAGCGCGCGCTGGAGGAGGCCGCCGCGGGGCTCGCGCGCGCGGGTTCCCGCACGGGAGCGCTGGCGGGCGGCGGCAGCACGAACGAGGAGGGCGAACTGCTCGCGCGCCTGATGCGCGAGACGCTCGACTCCCCGCACGTGGACTCGCGCGTGGCGGGAGCGCTGCCGCTGGAGCTGCACCGCGCGCTGGGCGATTTGGCGCTGCAGGCAAAGGTGAGCGACCTCGAGTTCGCCCACACCGTCCTGCTCCTCGACTGCGAACCGATCGCCGACGCCGCGATCCTCGACCTGCGCATCCGCAAGGGCGTGCGCCGCCACGGGATGAAGCTCGTGCGCGCAAGTGCGGCCGACCTGCTGGATGCGAAGGGCACTGAGGAGCTGGCGAAGACGCTCGCGGCCGCCGGCGAGGAGGTCGTGGTCCTCTGGCACGAACGCCTCACGGCCGGCCCAGACGGCGCGCGCGCGGCGCAGGCGCTGCTCGACCTCGCGGCGACGCTCTCACTGGCCGGGACCGACGGCGCGGGCCTGCTGGAAATCCCCGCACACGCCAATGGGCGCGGGCTGCGCGAGGCCGGGGTGCTGCCGAACGCCGGCCCTGGCCTGAGCGAGGTCGAGAGGGAGGGCCTCGACGCCAACGGGATCGCGGCCGCGCTGGCGGAGGGCGAGCTGAGCGCGGTGTACCTGCTCGGCGTCGATCCGCTGGAGCCCCCCGCGACCCAGACCACCGCCGGGCCTGGCGAGGAGGCACGGGCCACCGCCACCGCGGGGTCCGACGACGTGGCCTGGGAGCAGCGCCGCACGCTCTGGTCGCAGGCATTGGAGCGCGCGAGCACCGTGGTCGCCCACGCGCTGTTCCTCACGGACGGCCTGCGCGAGCACGCCAGCGTGGTCTTCCCGGCGCAGGCGTATGCGGAGAAGAAGGGCACGATCGTGCACCCCGGCGGCCTCGTGCAGCGCCTGCGGCCGGCCGTCGCCCAGCTGGGGCAGGCGCGCGCCGAGGCCGATGTGCTGAGCGATCTGATCGGCCTCGCCGTGGCGGTGCCCGCATGATCGCGCTCGTGGGCTACTACGAAACATGGTGGATCCAGATCCTCAAGGCGATCGTGATCTTCGCGGTGGCGCTGCAGCTCGTGCCCGTGGTGCTGCTCGCCGAGCGCAAGCTGCTGGGGCGCTTCCAGTCGCGCTATGGCCCGAACCGCGTGGGCCCCTTCGGTGCGCTGCAGCCGCTGGCGGACATCTTCAAGCTGCTGACCAAGGAGCAGTTCCGCCCGAGCACGTCGATCGGCTTTCTGTTCGTGCTGGCGCCGGTGATCTCGATCCTGACCGCGGTGGCGGCCTTCGCGATCATCCCCTTCGGCGACGTGCAGGACATCTTCGGCACGCCCGTGGGCCTATACGGGATCGATGTGTCGATCGGCCCGCTGTATCTGTTCGCGCTGGGCGCGGTGGCCTTCTACGGGATCATGCTGGGCGGCTGGTCCTCGGGCTCGAAGTACTCGTTCCTCGGCGCGATGCGCGGCGCGGCGCAGCTGATCTCCTACGAGGTCTCCCAGGGGCTGGCGCTGGTGGGCGTGATCTTCACCGCGCAGACGCTGTCGCTCGTGGGGATCGTGCACGCGCAGGAAGGCATGTGGTACATCGTGCCGCAGTTCTTCGGGTTCCTGATCTTCCTGACGGCAAGCTTCGCCGAGACAAACCGCGCGCCGTTCGACCTGACCGAGGCCGACGCGGAGCTGGTGGGCGGCTACAACACCGAGTACGGGGGAGGGCGCTTCGCGAGCTACTACTTCGCCGAGTACCTGAACGTGCTGGTGGTGAGCGGCATCGTCACAACGGTGTTCCTCGGCGGCTGGCTGCTGCCGTTCGGCATCCACCCGCCCGGCTGGGTGGACCCGTTCGTGGTGCTGTTCAAGATGGGACTGATCACCTTCCTGTTCATCTGGGTGCGCGCGACGCTGCCGCGCCTGCGCTACGACCAGCTGATGTCCTTCGGCTGGAAGGTGCTGCTGCCGCTGGCGACCCTCAACGCACTCGTGACGGCAGTGCTCGTGGTGGTGAGCCACTGATGTGGAATCCCGGCGATGACATCGTGGAGGTGCAGCGCACGCCCGCACCGGGCCCGACGCGGAGCACGTGGCGCACGTTCATCGAGACACTGCGCGGCCTGGCGACCACCTTCGGCCGCTTCACCGAAAAGCCCGTGACGGTGCAGTACCCCGAGCAGAAGACTCCGGTGTATCCGCGCTTTCGCGGCCGCCACAAGTTGCACCGTTTCGAGGACACGCACCTGGAGAAGTGCGTGGGCTGCTCGTTGTGCGCCGCGGCCTGCCCCGCGGACTGCATCCGCGTGGTGGCGGCGGAGAACACCCCCGAGAACCGCGTCTCCGCTGGCGAGCGCTACGCGGCGGTGTACGAGATCAATTTGTCGCGTTGCATCTTCTGCGGCTACTGCGAGATCGCGTGCCCGTTCGATGCGATCACGATGGGCCACGACTACGAGCTCTCGGACTACAGCCGCTCGGATCTGATCTTCACCAAGGAGATGCTGCTCGCCGAGCCGCTGGAGCGCACCCCCCTGAGGAACGAGGGCGAGTGACGCGGTGAGCGCGATTCTGTTCTTCATCGCCGCGACCGGCGCAATCGCAGGCGCGATCGGCGTGGTGAGCCTGCGCGACGCCTTCTACAGCGTGCTCGCCCTCGTGGCGCACCTGATCTCGCTCGCGGTGCTGTTCATGCTGCTGCGCGCGGAGTTCGTGGCCGCCGTGCAGGTGGTGGTGTACGCGGGCGCGGTGATGGTGCTGTACGTGTTCGTGGTGGCCTACGTGGGAGGCGAGAGCGACTCCCTCGGCGCGGGCCTACGCGGACCGGGCGGCGCGAACCTCCGCCTGGGCGGCGCGGTGCTCGGCGCGGCGCTGCTCGTGGAGCTGTTCATCGCATTGCTGGGCACGGGCCTGGAGGCTGTAAACGGCAAGGGCGCAGGCTACGCATCGGGACCGCGGACGTTCGGGACGCCCGCATACATCGGCCAGCTTCTTTTGACGCGCTTTCTGCTCGCGTTCGAGGTCGCCTCCTTCCTGCTGCTGATCGCGGCGGTGGGCGCGGTGGTGCTCGCACGGCGACGCGCGGGGCTCGAGGAGGACGAGCGGCGCATCACACCGATCGATCTGGTGCGTCCGCAGGGCACGGGCACGATGGCCGAGGGTGTCGGCGGGAGGCATTCGTGACATGAGCATCGCCTGGTACCTGGCCGTCTCGGCGATCGTGTTCACCCTCGGGGCCGTGGGCGTGATGACGCGACGCAACCCGCTGGTGGTGCTGCTGTGCCTGGAGCTGATGCTGAACGGCGCGAACCTGGCGCTGGTGGCGTTCTCGCGCATGTGGGGCAACGGCGATGGGCAGATCCTGGCGCTGATCGTGATGACGGTCGCGGCGTGCGAGGTGTGCATCGGACTGGGAATGCTCGTGGCGATCTACCGCCGCAACCTCCCCATCGATGTCGACGAGTTAAGAGAGCTCCAAGGGTGAGCGCCACGACGTACGGCTGGCTCGTGCTGGCGTTCCCGCTGCTCGGCACGCTCGTGATCGCCTTCGGCTACCGCGTGCTGCCCGGACGCACGGCCGGCTGGATCGGCACGGGCGCGATCTTCCTCGCCTTCCTCGCGGCCCTCGGCGCGCTGGCGAAGATCCAGGGCCTGACGCCGGCGCACCGCCAGGTGACCTCTTCCCTATGGAACTACGCGAACACGGTGGGCGTGGATGCGCAGCTGTCGATTTTGGTGGACCCGCTGTCGGTTTTCATGATCCTGATCGTGAGCGGGGTGTCGACGATGATCCACCTGTACTCGATCTCCTACATGGACGAGGACCGCGGCTTCAACCGCTACTTCGCGTACCTGAACTTCTTCGTCTTCTCGATGCTGCTGCTCGTGCTGGCGGGGAACTTCCTGCTGCTGATCGTGGGATGGGCGTTCGTGGGCGCCGCCTCCTACCTGCTGATCTCCTTCTGGTACCGCCGGACGACGGCGACGCGGGCGGGAATCAAGGCGTTCGTGATCAATGTGGTGGGAGATGTGGGCCTCGTGCTGGGGACGTATTTCATCTTCAAGCACACAGGGACGCTCGACTTCCTGAAGACCTTCCAGCGCGCGCCGCACGTGTTCTCCAGCGGCGAAGGCGACATCGTGGCGGGCTGTTTGCTGCTGCTGGTGGGGGCGTTCGCGAAGAGCGCGCAGATCCCGCTGCACACTTGGCTCCCGGACGCGATGGAGGGCCCGACGCCGGTGTCGGCGCTGATCCACGCGGCGACGATGGTGACGGCGGGGGTGTACCTGATCGCGCGCATGCACACGCTGTTCGAACTCGCGCCCGCGGCACAGGATGTGGGCGCGGTGATCGGTGCGCTGACGCTGTTCGTCGCGGGCACGATCGGATTGGTGCAGACCGACATAAAGCGCGTGATCGCGTACTCGACGATGTCGCAGATCGGCTACATGATCATGGGCGTCTCGGTGGGCGCGTACGCGGCGGGGATGTTCCACTTGATGACGCATGCGTTCTTCAAGGCGCTGCTGTTCATGGCGGCAGGGAGCATCATCGGCGCGATGGGCGGCGAGCAGTCGCTGAACCGGATGGGGGGCTTTCGCAAGGCGATGCCGTTCACGTTCGCGTGCTTTGTGATCGGGGGCCTCGCGCTGTCGGGGATACCGCCCTTCTCGGGCTTCTTCAGCAAGGACGAGATATTGCTCGTGACGGGCGAGCTCGGCGGCTGGCACTGGGCGCTGTACGTCGTGGGCTACATAGGCGCCTTCCTGACGGCGGTGTACACGTTCCGGATGATCTTCCGCGCGTTCTATGGGGACCCGGTACCAGAGGCGAAAGAGCTCGAAGGGGGTCATTTGCACCACGCCGAGCACCCGACCAACCCGGCAACCGGAGAGATCGAGGATCTCGATGTGGGCTTCCCCGGCCCCACACACGCAATCGCCGAACGGGCGTGGCCGATGAAGGTCGCGATGAGCGTGCTGGCGGTGGGCGCGGTCGGCGCGGGTCTCTTGCAGATCCCGGAAGTGGACTTCGTGATCGACGACTTCCTGCGCCCGACGTTCGCGACCTCGCCGCTGTATGAACCGCACACGAAGGAGGGCCTGCTCGTGTTCGGCCTGACGCTCGGCACGCTGCTGGGCTTGGCGGGCATCGCGCTGGCCTACCGCATCTGGGTGAAGCGCCCGGGCCTGTCGGCATCTCTGCAGGCGCGCTGGAGAGCGGTGTACGAGCTGCTGTTCCACAAGTGGTGGTTCGACGAGGCGATCGACGCGCTCGTGGTGCGCCCAATGGCCGCGGCGGGCCGCTTCGCCACAGGCACCTTCGAGCGCGTGGTCGTGGAGGGCGCGCTGGTGGATGGCACGGTGAGCGTGGTGCGCGCGGGATCGGCGGCGGTGCGCGCGGTGCAGAGCGGGCTGCTGCGCTACTACGCGGCGCTGTTGATGCTGGGCGTGGCAGCCGTGGGCCTCTACTTCCTGCTCCAGTCCTGATGCCACTCTCAATCCTCATATGGCTTCCGGCGGTGTGCGGCGTGTTGGGTGCGATTCCCGTGCTCCGTAATCGACGTGCACCGGGAGCGTTGGCGCTGTTCGGCTCGGTGGCGGCGCTGGCGCTGGCGATCGGCTACATCGTGGACTTCAAGCCGGGAGCGATTGGGCTGCAGCACGTGACCGACGTTGTGTGGATCGCCGAACTGGGCATCCACTACAAGCTGGGCATCGATGGGCTGAACGTGATGCTGATCGGCCTGACGACGCTGCTGTTCGCAATGGCCGTTCTGGCATCCAACCTGCGTGAGTGGGATCGACCAAAGCTCTTCTACTTCCACTTCATGCTCGCCGAGTCGGCCGTGCTGGGCGCGTTCCTGGCGCAGGATCTGGCGCTGTTCGTGGCCTTCTTCGATCTGATGCTGATCCCCTTCTACTTCCTGATCGGCATGTGGGGCCAAGGCCCCGACCGAGTGAGGGCCACGATCAAGCTCGTGATCTACACCCTGGTGGGCTCGCTGCTGATGCTGGCGGCGGCGATCGCGACGGGGGTGCTGGCCTCAGAACAGAACGGCGCGCCGCTGACATTTGTGCTCTCGAACCTGCACGCGCTGCCGCTGAGCAGGGGCTCGCAGGAGTGGATCTTCCTGTTCTTCGCGGCGGCGTTCCTAGTGAAGATGCCGGCGTTCCCGCTGCACGGCTGGATGCCCGATGGCTACAGGGCGATGCCGATCGAGGTGCTGATGGTGTTCAGCGGGGTGCTCTCCAAGGTGGGCGCGTACGGCTTCCTGCGAATCGCGCTCCCCCTCTTCCCCCAGGGCGCGGCGCACTTTCAGACGCTGATGCTGCTGATCGCGCTGGCCTCGATCGTGTATGGCTCGGCGGTGGCCTTCACACAAACCGACGCGCGCCTGATCGCGGGGTACTCCTCGGTGGCGCAGATGGGCTTCATCACATTGGGCATCTTCGCGCTGAACCCGCAGGGCGCGCAGGGCGCCCTGCTGCAGATGGTGAACCACGGCCTGGTGGTGGCGCCGCTGCTGTTCATCGTGGCCCTGCTGGCGGCGCGCGCGGGGGGCTCTGAAGATGTGCGCGAGATGGGCGGCATCGCCTTCCGCGCGCCGGTGCTGGCGGCGCTGTTCTTGATCGTGGCGCTGGCGACGCTGGCGATGCCGGGCTCCTCGAACTTCGTGGGCGAGTTCTTGATCCTGCTGGGCGTGTTCAACGCGAAGCTCACGATCGCGATAATCGCCTTCAGCGGCGTGGCGATGGCGAGCGTGTACGCGCTGCGGCTGTTCATTCGCGCAATGCACAACCGCGTGGGCAAGGACGTTGAGTCCCGCGACATCGGCCTGTGGGATGGCCTCGTGCTGGTGCCAGTCGTCGCGGTGATCCTGTTCCTGGCGCTCGATCCGCAGGTGGCGCTGCACCGCAGCGAAGTGTCGGTGAAGGCGGCAGTGGCGAGCGCAGAGGGCTACTCCTTCGAGCCGAGTGCCGGTGGCTGTCCTCCCGCATACCTGCAGCGCTTCAACGGAGAAAGGTGCATCTCCGGCTACGTTCGGCCAGCAATTCCTCCCCGATCCCACACCGTTGCCTCGGTGATGCCGTGACCTCGCTCGCCATCCTGGCCACCCTCAAGGGCCCGCACGTGGACTTCGCCGGCCTCTCCCCCCTGATCGCATTGCTGGGCGGCGCGGTGGTGGTGCTGCTGGTGGGCCTGCTCGGCTCCCGCCGTGCGCGCACGCAGCTGGTGCCGGCGCTCAGCCTCACCACCCTCGCCGCGGCCCTCGGCTTGACGATCTGGCAGTGGGGCGAACAGAAGTCGATCCTCGCGGGCGCCTTGCGCATCGATGACCTCGCGCTCCTGCTGAACATGATCCTGATGGCCGGCGGCGCAGCGACGGTGCTGCTGGCATGGCGCTCGCTCGCGGCGCGCGAAGCGGGGCACGGCGAGTTCCACGCGCTGCTGCTGACGTCGATCGCGGGCATGTCGCTGCTGGCGGCGGCGCAGAACACGGTGATGCTGTTCGTGGGCCTCGAGCTCCTGTCGATCCCGCTGTATGTGCTGTGCGCAACCGAAATGCGCCGCGAGCACTCGCTGGAGTCGGGCTTGAAGTATCTGGTGATCGGCTCGGTGGGCTCGGCGACGCTGCTGTATGGGGTGGCGCTGATCTACGGCGCGACCGGCGCGACCGACTTCGCGGCGATCGCGAACGCGATCTCCAGCCACGCGCTGAGCGGCGATGTGCTGCTGTTGACGGGTGTGGCGCTGTGCATGGCGGGCCTCTGCTTCAAGGCGTCGGTTGCGCCCTTTCACCAGTGGACGCCCGACGTGTACGAGGGCGCGCCAACGCCGGTGACAGCGTTCATGGCGGTGGCGACGAAGGTGGCGGCGCTGGGAGTGTTCCTGCGCCTGTTCGACGTGGCCCTCCTCGAAGCCCACGGCAGCTGGGGCCCGGCGCTGGCGGCGCTGGCGGCAATAACGATCGTGGTGGGCAACGTGGGCGCACTCGGTCAGTCCTCGCTGAAGCGAATGCTGGCGTACTCCTCGGTGGCGCAGGCGGGCTACATGCTCGCGGGCGTAGTGGTGGCGAGCTCACTCGGCGTGCGCGCGACGGCCTTCTACCTGGCGGTGTACCTGCTGATGAACATGGCGGCCTTCGCGGTGATCCTCGCGCGCGAGCGCGAAACGACGCTCGGCGACTCGATCCAGTCGCTGGCGGGCCTCGGCCGCGAGCGCCCATGGCTGGCATGGCCAATGACGATCTCAATGCTCGCCCTCGCGGGCATCCCCGCCACCGCGGGCTTCATGGGCAAGTTCTATTTGATCGATGCGGCGGTGTCGGGCGCCTACGCGTGGCTGGGCGTGACGATCGTGATCGGCTCGATGATCTCACTCGGCTACTACCTGCCGGTGGTGGCGGCAATGTGGATGCGCGAGGCGCCGGCGGCCGACGCGCGCGAGGATGCCCCGGCCCTCTCCGCAGGCGCACTGCCGGCGCTGGCGGGCGGTTCCCCCGAGCTGGACGAGGAGCTGTCTGCGGCGCCCGTGACCAGCCCGCAGCCGGAGGTCGCGTTCGTGGCGATCCTCGCGGGCGCAGCGACGCTCTTCTTCGGCATCCTCCCCTCCCCCCTCTTCAACCTCGTGCACGGCGCGGGCAGCGCGCTGGGCTTGTTCTGAGCCATGACTTACGACTGTCCGATGGCCTAACATCGGACTATGGCGTCGGTGCCGAAAAGCAAGAAGCCACGAGGCCCCTGGACACCGGAGGAGATCGCCCGCGAGGAGGCTGTTACACGCGCGCGCGTGATGGAAGACCACAAGCGTGGCGCTACGGCCAACCTCGAAGAGGCCGCGGCCCTCACCAGGGCGGCGAACATCATCGCTGGCGCGTTCAAGCATGTCCGAGGCGCTTGACCCCCTGCCGCTGCTGCGCTTCCTGCATGAACGGGGCGTAGAGCACGTGATCATCGGCGGTGTCGCGGTCAGCGCCCACGGCTTCGTGCGGCCCACGAAAGACATCGACATTGTTCCCAACCCGAGCATCGAGAATCTTGGGCGCCTTGCCGCGGCACTGGCGGAACTGAACGCAAAGAACGCCGAGGCGGGAGACTTCGAAGACGGGGAGTTCCCCTTCGATCCCACGTCAGTCGAGGATCTCAGCCAGGGTGGCAATTTCCGCCTGGTCACCGACCGCGGCGAGCTTGACTTGATGCAGTGGGTCGCCGGCGTCGACGCACAGGACCTTTATGCCGAGCTGGCTGCGCAGGCAATCGAAGGGACCCCGTCAAACGTACCCATCAGAGTATGTGGCCTCGCCCACCTGCGCGCCATGAAGCAGGCCGCCGGCAGACCGCGCGACCTCGACGATCTCCAACATCTCCCCGAGACGGAAGACAGCTGAGGCCAGACCGGCTGCTGACTCAAAGCCGTCCGCTGTCGCGCGCAGCGGCTTCGGCCTCCTGCAGCTGGCGCTCGATGATATCCAGGCCGGCGTCCCAGAAGCCGGGGTCAGCGAGGTCCACGCCGACGATCGCGCCGAGCTCCTCGGGCGAGCGCGAGCCGCCGGCCGCTAGCATCTCCAGGTACTGAGGCACGAAGTCCGCGCCCTGCTGCTCGTAGCGCTGGTACACCGAGAGCGCGAGAAGCTGGCCGTAAGCGTAGGCGTATACGTAGCCGGGGGTGTTGATGAAGTGGGGGATGTATGACCACCAGGAGCGGTATCCATCGGTGATCTCGACAGAGTCGCCGAGCATCTCGCTTTGGCTCTCGGCCCATAGATCGCCGAGGCGCTCCACCGACAGCTCACCCTGCTCGCGCCGCGCGGTGTGCGCGAGGTCCTCGAAGCGGTTCATGGCGACCTGGCGAAAGACGGTGGCAATCGCCCCCTCGAGGTTCTCGGCGAGCAGCGCAAGGCGCGACTCGGGGGAGCTGTCCTCTTCCAAGATTCGCCCGAACACGATCGTCTCGCCGAACACGGAGGCGGTCTCGGCGAGCGTGAGGGGGGTGCCCTGGTGGAAGATACCCTGGCGCGCGGCGAGCGCGAAGTGCACGCCGTGGCCGAGCTCGTGCGCGAGCGTGAGCACGTCGCGGCGCCGGGCGGTGTAGTTGAGCATCACGTAGGGGTGCACCGCGGGGGTGGCGGAGGCGCAGAACGCACCTCCGCGCTTGCCGGGGCGCACGGGCGCGTCGATCCAGCGCTCGTCGTAGAAGCGCCGCACGAGGTCCCCCAGCTCGGGGGAGAAGGAGTGGTAGCAGTCGCGCACCAGCTCGCAGGCCTCGCCGTAGGTGAAGGTCACTTCATCCTGCGTCACCGCCGCCATTCGGTCGTAGTCGGCCAGGCGCTCGACCCCGAGCAGCTTGGCCTTCAGCCGGTACCAGCGCCGCGGCAGCTCATAGCGCGAGCGTACAGCCTCGATCAGCGCCTGCACGGACTCGTCGCTGGCCTCGTTGGCGAGATTGCGCGCGGCGAGCCAGCCGGGATAGCGGCGCAGGCGGTCGTCGGTGGCCTTGTCGGCGAGGAGCGTGTTGAGCACGTAGCCGCGCGTGCGCAGCCCGGGCGCGAGCGCCTCGGTGACGGCCTCGGCGGTGGTGCGCCGCAGCTCACGATCGGGCAGCGCGAGGCGGCTCAGGGCCACGTCGAGAGCGACGCGCTGCGTGGCGCTGCCGGGCCCCTCCGAGGCGGCGCTGGACTCCCCCGCGCCAGTGCCGTCCGCACCCGATCCCGCCGCCGGCAGCTCGACCTCAATCGCCGAGGTCAGCTCCTCGAACAGCCGCGCCCAGGCATTGGAGCCGGTGACGGACTTCTCGGCGAGCACCTTCTCCTCGGGCTCGCTCAAGAGATGCTCGCGGTAGCGGCGCACGTTCTCGAGGTGGTGGCGCGCAAAATCGAGCTCCTCCCCCTGCACGAGCCGCTGCGCGGTGGCGTCCGGCAGCGCGGCCCACTCCAAATCAAAAAAAAGAAGCTTGGTCTCGATCGCCGTTCCCCGCTCCTGCACGCGCTGCAACAGTGCACCGCGGGAGGGATCGGCCGTATCGGTGGAGAAGCGCAGCGCGGCATACGTCCCCGCGCGGCTCACGAGGTCGTGGATCGCGGCCATGTCGTGCATCGCCTGCGCGAGGCCGGGCCCATCGAGCTCAGAGAGCTTGCCCGCGTAGTGCTCGGCAAACGCCTCGGCCCGCGCAAGCGCGTCCTCGAGCTGGCGCTCCACCCCCGCCTCGCCCTCGCCGTCCACGAGCGGGTCGAGATCCCAGGCGGCCTGCTCCAGCTCGGGGTCGGTGGGCTCGGAGGTCGCGGTGGCCATGGCCCGCAGCATAGGGGCTCGTGCCTCCGCGCATCGCTCGACCCTCGACCACCCCAGCCCCACACCCCTTCCAGGAGAGGCCCTTACGAACTGATGCGTAGCATCGCGATGCCGGCGTACTTGCACGCTCGGGTTCTTGCTCGCTCTTGACAACCAACTCGTGTACTGCCATTGTTAGTACATGGCTACGGTAAAGGACGAGCGTCTGCAGATCCGGGTGGGTCCCACCGACAAGTCGCTGCTCGAGCGAGCGGCTGCCGCCTCGCACGTGAACCTTTCCGCGTTCGTGCTGCAGGCGGCGGCGGCAAGAGCGGAGGAGATCCTCGCCGAGCGGCACACGATCAGGCTCAGCGCAAACGCCGCCGAGGCGTTCGACGAAGCGCTGCAGCGACCGGCACAGACCAATCAGCGTCTGGCCGATGCACTGAGCCGCCCCCGCAAGTTCACCTGGCTTGACTGAGCTGCGCCGCCCGACGCCGCTTGATCCCGCGCGGCACGAACGCGCGCGGTTCGAATCGGGCGAGCCGGCCCTGGACGAATGGCTGCGTCGCTACGCCGGGCAGAACCGCCGTCGCAACACCTCCGCCACCTGGGTGATCCTCGATCCGCAAAACACGGTGATCGCCTACGCGAGCATCGCCATGACCGGCATCGATCACTCAGCGGCGCCGTCCCGCCTCGCCAAGCAGTCGCCCGACCCTGTGCCTGCTCTCCTGCTCGGACGCCTTGCGGTGGACCGGAGCCATAGCGGACTGGGCATCGGCACCGCACTCGTTGCCCACGTGCTCGCAACGGCCGTGGAGCTGAATGCCAAGGCCGCGTGCCGCGCAGTCGTCGTGAGTGCCATCAACACCAGCGCTCGGCGCTGGTGGGGGCACCTCGGGTTTCACCCTTTCGATCCCGATGATGAGAACCACCCAGACCTCTATCTTCTCACCGCGGATATCGAGAAGACACTCCAGTAGCCAGCCCTAGCATCTCGGCCGCCTCGGACACGGCGGGATGCTCGAGCGTCAGTCCTCCTGCGCCTGCAGCTCCTTGATGCGGCCCTCGAGCTGGGCCATGACGTCGGGGTCGCGCAGCGTGGTGACATCGCCCAGCGCGCGACCCTCGGCGACGTCGCGCAGGAGGCGGCGCATGATCTTGCCCGAGCGCGTCTTGGGGAGATCCTCGGCCCAGATGATGCGCTTGGGCCGCGCGAACTTGCCGATCCGCTCGGCGACGGTCTCGCGGATGCCCGCCACCATCTGCTCGCCCTCCGTGGCGCCCATCTGGAGGGTGACGAAGGCGACGATCGCCTGACCGGTGTCCTCGTCGTGCTGGCCGATCACGGCCGCCTCGGCGACATCGGGGTGCGCGACGATCGCCGACTCGACCTCGGCTGTGGAGAGGCGGTGCCCGGAGACGTTCACCACGTCGTCGATGCGCCCGATCACCCACAGGTAACCGTCCTTGTCGCGCCGCGCGGCATCTCCCACGAGATAGGTCTCGGGGCCGAAGCGACTGAAGTAGGTCTGGATATAGCGCTCGTCCTCCTTGTAGAGGGTGCGCAACATCGAGGGCCACGGATGCGTGAGAACCAGGAGCCCCTGGCCCTCCTGGAGCGGCTCGCCCGAGGACTCGCCCAGCACCTGCGCCTGCATTCCCGGGAACGGCCGCGTGGCCGAGCCGGGCTTGGTGGAGGTGATGCCGGGCAGCGGCGTGATCATGATCGCGCCGGTCTCGGTCTGCCACCAGGTGTCGACGATCGGGCAGCGTTCGCCGCCGATCACGCGGTGGTACCAGAGCCACGCCTTGGGGTTGATCGGCTCACCGACGCTCCCCAGGAGGCGCAGCGAGCTGAGATCGTGCTCGCCGGGCCACTGCGGGCCCCACTTCATGCAGGCGCGGATCGCGGTGGGCGCGCAGTAGAGGATCGTGACGCCGTAGCGCTCCACGAGCTCCCACCAGATGCCCTTGTGGGGGTAGTCGGGCGCGCCCTCCCACATCACCGAGGTCGCACCGTTGCAGAGCGGCCCGTAGACGATGTAGGAGTGGCCCGTAACCCATCCGACGTCCGCTGCGCACCAGTAGACGTCGCTCTCCGGCTTCAGATCGAACACGTAGCGGTGGGTCGCCGAGACGCCGGTGAGGTACCCGCCGGTGGTGTGCAGGATGCCCTTGGGCTTGGCGGTGGAGCCCGAGGTGTAGAGGATGTACAGCGGGTGCTCGGCCTCCAGCGGCTCGGCGGGGCACTCTGCGCCGGCGGCGGCCATGATGTCCTCGTAGAAGACGTCGCGCCCCTCCTTCATCTCGCATGGGGTGCCCTTGCTCCTGACGACGATGATCCGCTCGAGCGTGGGGAGGTCGCCCATCACCTCATCCACGCGCTCCTTCACCGGCGCGGTCTTGCCCTTGCGCGCGGCGCCATCGACGGTGATGAGCACGCGGGCCTCTGAGAACTCCATGCGCTCGCGCACTGCCTCCGCGGAGAACCCCCCGAAGACGACGTTGTGAGGGGCGCCGATGCGCGCGCACGCGAGCATCGCGACGACGACCTCGGGGATCATCGGCAGGTAGATGCCCACCACGTCACCCTTGCGCACACCCTGATCCTTCAGCGCGTTGGCGAAGCGCTGCACCTCGGCGAGGAGCTCGGCGTAGGTGATGTCGCGCTCATCGCCCTCCTCGCCGCGCCAGTGCAACGCGACCCGCTCGCCGAGGCCGGCCTGCACGTGACGATCGAGGCAGTTGTAGGAGACGTTGAGCTCGCCGCCTGTAAACCACTTGTAGAAGGGCGGGTTGGAATCGTCGAGGACGGTATCCCAGGGCTTGAACCAGTGCAGCTCCTGCGCCTGCTTGGCCCACCACGCCTGCGGGTCGCGCGCGGCCTCTGCATACACGTCCGGGTCGTTCAGCAGAGCCTGCGCGCGGAACTCCGCGGGCGGATCGAAGCGCTCGACCTCGAGCAGCTTGGCGAGCTCACGGTCGAGCTCCTCGCCGTGATCAAACTCCCCACCGGCGCCGCCGTCTCCTTGGCGCCCATCGGCGGCGCCGGGGGTGGACTTGGGTTCAGTTGCCATTCTCGGTCTCTCAGCTCCTGTCCAGTGGAACGATCGGCAGCACGGTGCGCCCGAACGTCGAGTTTGTCACAACTGCGAACGAGGCATACCAGGCGGCTGCCGCGGTCGCGAGGCCGACGTAGCCGCCCCAGTGGGTGACCGTCGTGTGGGGCCCAACGGCGCCGATCGCCAGCAGCACGAAGGTGGCCGTCAGCAATACGAACACCGCCAACACGGCCACATTCACGCGCAGCGCCGCGATCGTCATGTAGGCGGTGAAGATCGCCCACCCCCACAGGTACACGCCGAGGGCGTGGCCGACGTTGCCACCGATCTGCTTGGCGTAGAACACCTCGAGCGCCCAGAAGGAGATCCAGAACGCTCCATAGGAGCAGAATGCGACGGCGCCGAAGGTGTTGCCGGTGCGAAACTCCCAGATGCCGGCCACCAGCTGGACGATGCCGCCATAGGCGAGCGCGAGACCGAGCACGACAGGCGTGCCCTTTTCATCGACGAGGTTGGCGTTGAACATCGAGAGCACGAATGTGGTCATTGCGAACGCGGCGAGCCCCAAGGGCGCGGGGTTGGCGGGCGCCCACGAACTCGCACGCGCGGTGTCGTCGCGCACGGGCTCGCGCGGGACGATCGACTGCGGTGAATCGGGACGGCGGATTGATGCGGCCTCCATTTTGACCCTCCTTCACGCCGCCCCAATGCCAGGCGGCATCAGACGCACGCCGGTGAGGCACCGGCTCGATTGAGAGCGAGAAACGGTGGAGAGCACCGCTGCCCTCTCTTTGAATTATTCCCAGAGGAGGGGCAGCTCAATCATCGGCGATCGGCGCTAGGAGCGCTTGCGCCGCTTGCGACTGGAGGATCTGATCGGCTGGGCGGGCTCGGGCGCCACGTCCGCGCCGGCTCCCGCGAGCGCCGGCTTGCCCGCGCCGCGGCGCTCGGCCGCGGAGGGCCAGGGCATCGCCTCGCCGGCGGCCCACGCGGGCGGGTCGGGCGCGCGACCCATCAGCATCAAACCCACAGCGACGAGCCAGAAGGCGGGAATCAGCTCCTGCACGAGACCGAAGGCCACCCCGATCGGCGTGAACGCAAGCACCGCAGCGAAGATCCCCAGGATCATCATCCAGCGCGCGAGCAGGCCGGTGCGCCCTGCCCCCATCATCACGATCACCATCCCCAGCGTGAGGCTGAGCCCGGCGAGCAGACCGAGGTACTGCGCGATCTGCAGGCCCGTGCCCTGGATCAGCGCCTGGTCGGCGGCGTGCGCGCTGAAGTCGTGGCCGTTGACGAAGTTGCGCGCGGAGAGCACCTGCACGACCGGGCGCAGCGCGAAGATCAGCGCCATCCCCACCCCACCGGCAAGCACCGTCGGCCGAGCGATCGGGGTGCTCTGCGGCCGGCGGAAGCGGATCGCCTCGATCAGGAAGAGCAGGACGATGGTGAGAAAGGCCACGGCGATCGCCTGCAGTACGCCCCCCGCGATCAGACCGAAGGCGTGATGGTCGATGAACCTCACCTCCAGCCCGCGCGGGCTGACGGCCGGGTTCGGTTCTCCGCGCAGCGCAGGCGCCACACCCTGGAGCAGACCCACTGTGGGGAGTTCCTTGAGCGTGGTCGTGAGAATGATCCCGCTCAGCAGGTAGAGCACGCCTGCGGCCGCGGCGGGAACCCCCAGGCGCGCCCGGCGCTCGCTCTCGCGCGACCACCTGTTCGGCGATCTGTGCGCGGTCGCGCTCGGATCCCTCGTTTTCGCGCTCACCGGCCATGCGCAGCGCAGTGTATGAGTTCGTCGCTACGATGAGCATCATGGAAAGCGGAGACCTGGGCGATCTATTTGGGGATCCAGAGGAGCTCCAGCGGCGCCTTGCCGAGTTCGCCTCCCAGATGCAGGGTCAGCAGCGCCTGGCGTGGGCGGACAACGCGATCAAACTCGCCGTCGATATGACCGTCGCGGCGGTCAATCGCATCAACCTGCAGGGCAGCGCCGACGCCCAGGCCGAACAGATCCGCGCGGTGATCGGCGTCGATCTTCCCCGAGGCCGTCACGCTCGTGCGCGAGGCGCGCGAGGGGCTTCAGTAGGCAGGCGTGGGCAGAGCCTCGGCGCTACGGCCCGAGGAGCGACCTCCCCCGACGAGCGACCTCCCCGATCACACATGGGCGCGCGGCGCCTCAGGCGGGGCCGGTGATATGCCGTCGCGCTCGTCGCGCGCTCGGCTTCGCGCGAGTCCCTGCCCGCGGCGATCACCTCGCCGAAGGAGCGGAAGCGGAAGATGAAGACCACCGCTCCGAGGCCCACGAGCGCCGTGAAGGCGGCGATCGCGATCTGCTGGCCGACCGAATATGCCGCGACGACCGTGTGGGCGCGGTGCCCGCGAAGACCTTCACCAGAAGCGCCTGCTGCACTCCGGCGCCGCCGGGGGTCAGGGGCACGGCTCCCGAGACCTGGCTCACGGCGAAGACGAGCAGCACGTTCTCGCACCGATGCGCCTACCCGAAACGCTTCGAGCAGAAACCAGAAGGCGGCGAAGCGGCACACCCAGCCGCCCGCCTGCAGGGAGGCCACCTCGCGCAGATAGCGCCGGCGGTCGGTGAGGATCGTGACACCCTGGCGCACGCGTGCCCAGAAGGCCTTGACGCGTACCGAGAGCACCGCGAAGACCACGAGCCCGAGAATCGCGAGCGCCGTGATGAGGAAGAGCGTGAAGCGAAAGTGCGCCGCGAGGTAGGAGATGTCGAAGGAGTTCAGCTTGGAGAAGTCCGGCGGCTTGGGGAAGACGCCCTGCGTGAAGGCGAAGATCAGCACCACCACCCCGACGGCGATGTCGAACACCGACTCCACGAAGAACGCCGCCGCCACCGTCGGGTACGTCGAGCCCGGGATCGAGCTGCGCGCGAGAAACAGCTTGATGATGTCCCCCCCGCGCGCGGGCACCACGTTGTTGAAGCCCACCGCCGCGAAGTACGCGCCCCAGATGCGCCGCCACTGGAAGCTCACCGGCGGGATAGGCGGCGCGCAGGCTGTTGAAGAAAGCGCGCGAGCGCAGCGTCAGGTTCAGGCCGAAGAAGACCAAACCCACCACGAGCGCACCCCAGTGGACGGCGGCCAGGTCGGAGAAGAACTGCCCGACCGCTTCGACGAAAGCGTTGAGGCTGTCGGCGATCGAGGTCGAGGCCGGTGTCGCGGACACTGTTCAAGCGTACGGCGAGCGCCCGCCGCACGAGAACGCCGGTCGCGGTCACCGCGGAGCCCGAGTCGCGATCCCTCACACTGCGACTGATGGCACACGCAGCAGACGCCGCACAGGCGAATTCAGGACGCATGAGCCGCAAGCGCGACCTTCGCGGTACTGGGAGTCGCGCAGTTCGTGATGGTCCTCGACACGACCGTCATGAACGTCTCGATCTCGCAGGTCGTGAGCGATCTCCACACGACCGTCACCGCTGTGCAGGCGGCGATCACCCTGTATGCGCTCGTGATGGCGGCGTTCATGCTCAGCGGCGCGAAGCTCGGCGACCTGTGGGGGCGCAAGGCGTACATTCACGATCGGCATCGTGATCTACGGCGTGGGATCGCTCACCACCGCGCTGAGCGGTTCGATCGCGATGCTGCTGATCGGCTGGTCGCTCGTAGAGGGTCTCGGCGCGGTGCTCGTGATCCCCGCGATCGCGGCGCTCATCGCCACCAACTTCCAGGGCCCCGAACGGGCCGTCGCCTTCGCGACGCTCGGTGGCATCGTCGGCGCCTCGATGGCCGCCGGTCCGCTGATCGGAGGCTTCGCGACGACGACCCTCAGCTGGCGGGTCGTGTTCGCCGCCGAGACCGTGGTGATGCTCGTGCTGCTGCCGCTGAGCCGTCGCATCGGCGATGCCCCGCCGACACGGGGCGCGAAGTTCGACCGGCTCGGCGCGACGCTCTCCGCGCTGGGCCTCGGGACTGATCGTGTTCGCGATCCTGCAGAGCGCAAGTGGGGGTTTTCGCGCCGCGCGGGGCTCTGGAAATCGCGGGCACGAGATCACTCCGTTTGGCTTCTCGGTGGTGCCCTTCTTGATCGCGGGCGGAGCGCTCGCGCTCGGTCTGTTCGCGCGCCACGAGCGCCGTCTCGCCGATCGGGACGAGAGCCCACTGCTCGATCTGGATCTGCTCGGCATTCCGCGACTGCGCGCGGGCGCCACGATGACGGTCGCCCAGCAGCTGATCATCGCGGGCTCCTTCTTCGTGATCCCGCTCTATTTGCAGCTGGTGCTCGGCAAGGACGCGCTGCAGACCGGCATCGCGATCCTGCCCGTCTCGATCACGATGATCGTGGCCGCCGTGAGCGGAGCGCCGCTCGCGCGGCGGTTCTCGCCGCGCCGCGTGGTGCAGGGCGGCCTCGTGCTGCTGTTCGCGGGGCTGATCGGCATTCAGGCGACGATCGAGCCCTCGCTCAACGGGCTGGCCTTCGGGATCGCGATCGGCGCCTTCGGCGCCGGCATGGGGTTCGTGGTCTCCCAGTTGGGAAACGTGATGATGAGCGCCGTGGACGGCTCGCGCGTGAGCGAGGTGGGCGGGGTTCAGGGCACCGCGCAGAACCTCGGCGCCTCGCTTGGCACCGCGCTGATCGGCTCGGTGCTGCTGGTGGGCCTGCTCAATGGCTTTCAGGACCACGTGCGCGACAACCCCACTCTGTCGCCCGCGGTAGAGCAGCAGATTCTCGCGGCGACCGACGAAGGCATCGCGATGACCACACCGGCCGCGGTGGGTGAAGCGGCGCGCGAGGGAGGTCTCACCTCAGCGCAGGCCGAGAACCTCCAGTCCGGCTACGCAGATGCGCAGCTGCAGGCGCTCAAGACGGCGCTGCTGTGGGCCGCGGGCTTCGCGCTGGTGGGCCTGTGGTTTGCCGGCCGTTTGCCCGGGGAGCCGCTCGAGACCGAGGATGGCGCTACAACTGAGTGATGGCTGATACTTCCGCAAGGGCACGCTCCGCGCCTTCGGCCAAGGAGAGCCCCGCTCACCGGGCGAAGTCCGCGGGCTCGCGAGGGGCGAAGGGTCTCACTGTGGCGGTCACCGGCCCCACCGGCGAGATCGGCCAGGCGGTCGTCGCGGCGCTCGAGCGCTCGCGCGATGTGGGGCGCATCCTGGGCATGGCCCGCCGTCCCTTCGATCCCGCCGATCACGGCCACACGAAGCTCACCTACCGGCGCGGCGACGTGCTCGATCGCACGGCGGTGGACGATCTGGTGAAGGACGCCGATGTGGTGGTGCACCTCGCGTTCATCATCATGGGCGGCGCGGAGGAGAGCCGCAGGGTGAATCTCGAGGGCTCGCGCAACGTGTTCGAGGCGGCGGTCGCCGCGGGCGCTAGGCGCCTGGTGTACGCATCGTCGGTGGCGGCCTACGGATTCCACGGCGATAACCCGCAGCCCCTCACAGAGGAGGTGCCGGCGCGCGGCAGCGCGGGCCACTACTACTCCGCGCAGAAGGCCGAGGTGGAGGCGCTGCTGGCACAGACGCTGAAGGGGAGCTCCACCGCCGCGTATGTCTTCCGTCCCTGCGTGGTGGGCGGGCGCGATGCGCCGATGCTGATCGACAGCCTGCCCTACACCCAGATCTCCGAGCGCCTGCCGCGGCCGGTGCTGAACCTGCTCGATGGCGTGCCGATCCTCAAGCCTGTGCTGCCCGATCCGGGGACCCCTTTCCAGCTGGTGCACCACGACGACGTGGCCAGCGCGATGCGCGCGGCGGTGCTGGGGAGGGGAACGCCGGGGGTCTACAACCTCGCGGCCGCCGGCACGCTCACCGTGGCGGGGCTCGCGCGCGAGCTCGGCTGGTACTCGATCCCCGTGCCCGAGCTGGCGGTGGACGCGGTGGCGGAGATGGTGGGGCGTCTGGGCTTCCTGCCTTCCCAGATCCAGTGGGTGACGGCCTTCCGCGAGCCGGTGCTGATGGATACGGCCAAGGCGCGGCGCGAGCTTGACTGGCGGCCCAAGCACGACGCGCTGGGGACGCTGCGCGAGACGATCACGAGCGCGCGGCTCGAGCGCTTCGTCCGGTAGGCCCGGCTTGCCGAGGTCTCGGCTACTGCAGGCGAAAGGCGAGCAGGGCGGCGGCGATCGCGACCATCGCCAGCGACATCGCCTTCAGCGCACCGTCGAGGGGGGCGAGCACTCCCACGAGCGACAGCGGCTCGGTGCGCCCGTCGGAGAGGGTGCGCACCCCGCTGAGCGCGACGGTGCGCCGGCGCAGCTCGCGGGCCGGCGTGCTCAGGCGCCGCTGAGCAACGCTCATCGCCAGGCACCCGATGGCGATCAGGAGGCTCGCGAACGAGACGTTCAGAGCGTTGACGAAATAGCCGGTGAAGGCGGGGAATGCGCCCCACCCGAGCGCGAACCACAGGTCGCTGTGGAAGCGTCCTCCCCACAGCTCGAGGTTGTAGGCGAGCAGGAAGAGGCCCCCGGCCAGAACGAGGGGCGCAAGCTTCACTGACACGGTGAGAATGCCCGCGAGGCCGATTGCCAGCGCACCGCCGAAGCTGAGCGCCGCGAGGATGATCAGCGTTCGATCCGAGAGGGCCGTACGCAGCGGTCGATCGTGGAGCTCGTCGAGCGCGTGCGCAGCCACTCCCACCGCAAGCGCGAATGCCGCGAGGCCCCACAGCAGACGATTCACGTATAGGTGTGGAGCGAGCCCCGCGCCGATCGCGAAGTAGCTCAGGTGCCAGGCGGTGTAGGGCGGGTGCAGCAGCGTGAGCAGATCGCGCCAGCCGCCGCCTGCGAGCGCATAGAACGCGGGCCTGGGCGCAGGCAGGTCTGGCTCGCGCCGGGTTTCAGGCTTTGGCTCGCGCCTGGTTTCAGGCTTTGCGGCCATTAGGGGCGGAGCGGGTTGCCGACATCACGATGCCGCCGCCGAGGCTCATCCGGCGGACCTCGATGTCCTCGAAGTCCTGCCTCCCGCCAATACTCCACGATCCGCTCCAGGGGATGGCGCTCGTAGAAGCCGGCGATGCTGGGACCGAGGAACCGCCCCACCTCGGACCACTCACGCGAAACCGCGCGACCAAGCAGGGGAGCCCGACGGCCGTGTAGAAGCGCCAAGCCATCCGCGCGAGTCGCCGTGGCGGGACCCCGAACTCCAGGTAGCCGACACGACCTCCGGGAGCCACCACGCGGGCCAGCTCGCGCATCGTCGCGCGTGGATCGTCGACATAGCGCAGGAGGTAGGTGAAGGTGAGCGCCGTGAAGCTCGCGTCCTCGAAGGGCAGCTTCTCGGCCTGCCCCTCGATCAGCTCCACGCGAGCAGCGAGCGCCGGCTGCGCGCAAAGCGAGCGCGAGCGCCGGCAAGCATCTCGGCGCTCTGATCGAGACGCCACCACCGTGCAGCCACTGCGCCGCAGCAGTTCCGCGGCGACCATGCCCGTTCCGGTGGCGACATCGAGCACCCGATCCTCGCCGCGTGGCGCCACCGCGCTCCACGAGCGCGCGGCGCCAACGGGGGTCCTGACCGAAGCTGAGCACCGTCGCCACGAGGTCGTAGTGTCGCGGGAGGCCGCGGAACAGCTCGAGTGCCTGGCGCTTGCGCGTGGAGCCGAAGTCCATGAGCCACTCTCCGCCGCGCTAGGGAGCATCGAAGCTCATCTCACACAGAGGCTAGCGCCCGGACCCGGGGCGTAACTGACAGACAACGCCGACGACGGATCCCCGGTCACACCGGCCCGCGTGTCGAGAAGTCGACGACGCGGCGGCGCCGCTCGAGGGGCGCGGCGCCGCGCGCGTCGATTCGACCCAACTGTCCCTCCTTTCTTCGATTGCGCTCCTGCTGCGCAATCCAGAGTCGAATCTTGCGCTCAACGGGTCGAGCGTGTCCATTCATCTCGCGTCAGCCTTCCTCGAAGGAGCACGGATGATCGGTCGTCTTACGCGTCTTGGAATGCTCGAAGCCGGTCCCCTCCGTGCGCAGAGGGTTGCCCTGCACACGCACGAGGCGATAGCGCCGCACCTTCGGTCGCGGCCCCGCCGGTCGAGTCTCTGGCATCAGCAGCAAGCGTGATCTTGGTGGCTGTGGGGTCATGGGAGCAATATTGGCGCGCCCTGAGCCACCTCTCATTGGACGCCGGTCCCAAATCGGCCCCCCGCTCCTCGACAGCCGATCCAAAGGCGCCACGGTTGGCGGAGATGGATTCGCTGGCGCGGCGCGATGGTGGATCATCTGCGCTGTGAACGAGCGAGCTCAGAGGGCGCTGCGCGAGATGCTGCGCGTGCTGCTCGCCCCGACGGCGCCGCTGGGCGCTTGGGTGGAGCGCCTGGTCTCCGTACAGGCGGCCGATCGGGCGGCGGGCCTCGGAGCGCAGGCCTTCGGGGCATTGATCCCGCTCCTGATCGTCTACAGCGCGGTGGTGCCACTGGTGAACGCAGATGAGTTCTCAAACCAGCTCATCCACCGCTTCGGGCTGAAGGGAAACGCCGCCGAGAGCATGCACGAGGTCCTCACTCCGCCCGGCGGGGTCGCGCACAGCGTCACCGTGATCAGCTGCCTGCTCGTCATCGTCTCATCGCTGTCGCTTGCGCGCGCCATGCAGAGGCTCTACGAGGTCTCCTACGGCCTGAGCGCCTCGGGGATCCGTGGGACCCCATGGCATCTGCTTTGGATCGCCCTGATCCCGGTTTACTTCACACTGCGCCCCGTGGTATCGGAATTCGCGGGCGGGTGGTGGCACATCGCCAGCTCGCTCGCACTGGGGGGCGCCGCGTGGCTGGCGACGCCATACATCCTCCTGGGAAGACGCATGAGTTGGCCGCGCCTGCTCCCCGGAGCGATCCTCACGGCGCTCGGCATGATCGCCCTCGGCGGAGTCTCGGTGATCTACCTTCCCCATTCGGTGGGCGTCTCGGCGCTCCACTATGGAGCGATCGGCGTGGCATTCAGTATGCTGAGCTGGCTCGTGCTGGCGGGATTTGTGCTGGTTGGCACGGCGACCGCCGGAGCGGTGGCGCTCAAGCGGGTGGAGGCTCACCGCCATCGCAGGCAAGACCACGGGTGAAGAGCGTGCGCGCTGGAGTCTCGTTTCAACCGGAGCAGTCCACGGCTACATCGAGCGCTGCGCAGACTTCGCGCATCCGGCTGTCGCTGAGCCGTCCAAGGCGCTCCACGAGAACCGCGACAGAGACGCTCTCAATCGAGTCGAGGTTGACTCCGGAGCGGCGAGGGACTGGATCATCGCCCGGCTCCAGCACGACCTCGCTGGCCAATCCACGGATCGTGGTCGTACATGGTGCGATGAGCGTACGCCTCAGCCTTGGAATGGCCGCGTCACGCGAGAGCACCACCACTGGGCGCCGGCCTATATCTGACAGCTCGCACCACCACACCTCTCCACGGGCGGGTAGTGGGCTCACGATGCCGCGGCCGCCTCCCGGAACGACGCGAGATCGCCCCAAGCGTCGGGCTCCTCAAGCGGGTGCACGTCGTAGACAGCGTAGGCGGCGTCGATATCGGCGGCACGATGCCGGGCCAGAAGGGCCGCAAGAGCCTCGTCGAGAAGCGCGGCGTCGGTCGATGGGGCGCGCAACTCGCGGGCGCTCGCCAAGAGTTCCTGGTCCACTGTGGTGCTCACTCTCGTCCTACCCATGCCATGATCATGCCACATAGATGCCACGGACGCCGCGTGGCTGGTCGGTTTGAATGAGGTCCGGCGACCACATATCTATCTGCCGAGTTGGGACACGTTTCGGGACACGGCTTTGGGGGCGCAGCTTTCGATCGGAGCTTCCCGGATTAGATGGTTTGCCTCACCCGCGAGGCGTGCCAGAATGTGGGCATGACAAAGACGGAGCTGCACGAGCTGGTTGAGGATCTGCCGGACGGCACGGTCGACGGTGCCGGGGTGCTGTTGCGCAGCCTGTCGGACGGCCGGATCGACCCGGAGCAGGCATGGTTCTGGACGCCCGACTGGCTGTCGGGTGAGCTCGAAGCCGACCGCGAGGCCACACGCGATCCGGGCAAGATCTACGAGGACGCCGACGCCTTCAAGGCCGCCCTACGGGCCGCACGCCAGGATTAGTGCCTACCTACCAGGCGCGACGCCGGTTCCTGCGCGACCATAAGAACCTGACATCCGAGCAGGTCGCAGCCTGGGAGAAGGCGCTTGAGCTGTTCATCGCCTGCCTGCGGCGCGGCAGGTTCGAGCCGAGCCTGCGCGTCAAGCGCGTGCAGGGCTATCCCAGCGTCTGGGAGATGACCTGGGCTCCCGACGGACGTGCGACTTTCGAGTACGGGTCTGTCCGATAAACGGTGGATCTGGCTTGGTCTGACCGAAGGGGATGACCATGACGGCGAGAAGAGCAGACCTTCTAGCAGCTCAGGAGCGAAGGGCCGCTAACCGCCTGTCGAACTCGGCTCGTTTGGCGTTGTAGACCTTCGCGAAGATCTCGAAGGCGTCGTCGTCGCTGAGTGCTTTGGCGTGGGCCATCTCGACGCATAGGTCCTCGGTGCTGAAGACCTCGACGCCCTTGGCGGGTGCGAAGCTGCGCCGTCCCCATCCGTCGTCCATGAGGACGGGCCAGCCGCGGTCTTTGGCTATGAGGATTGTGGCGACCTCGCCGCGGTCCTCCATGAAATGCCCTGGGTTGCGTCGGCGGCGGCCGTCGAGGATGTTCTCGATCTGCGCGAGAACCTGCCTGTCGGTGATTGCGATCGGCTCGTGCTGGGGAAACTTCGGGTCGATCCATTCCAGCTGCTTCAAGCTGGCGTGCTCCTTCGTTTTCGCGCGGCGGTGCAGCTCGATCGAGACATCCTGGGCGATGTAGACGGCGCCGTCGAGGTAGCTTGCCAGCGCGTGGGTTTGCTGGGAGGCGCCTTCTGCGAAGCGGCAGAACGGGCCTGTGTCGGCCAGCAGGCAGGGCCGTTCGCGGATCGATGTCATGCAAGCCAAGCGTCAAGACTGTCCTGGGAGCCCATAATCTCGGCGTATTCTTCCTGGTCGATCAGATCGACCTCCAGGGCCTTGGCTGCGTACTGTTCTGTGATCCGCGGCGTGCGCGGGTACGCGCCTTTCGCGGCGATTTCCTCCAGGGCGTCCAGACGCTTGCTCTCCTCAAAGCGCCGGGCGTAGGAGCGGCCCTCGGCCTTGAGCGCGAGTACGAGCTCTTCCTTGCGTGCCTTTGAGATCACGCCGGCGCGTTCCAGGCGGTAGCAGGCCGTGGGGAACGCGACCCCGAAGTGCATCGCCATCTCGGCGACCGCGGCGCCGTCCACATCCCCAAGGTTGGTGTGCTCTGCTAGCCACTGTTTGAGGGCGTCTCTGGGGGCGAGTAGCTCGGCGGCGAAGTAGTTTGCCTCGATCTCTTGGGGGTCGTTTGTGCGGCCGAATAGGTCAGCGCTCAGCTCGACTCGTGGTGTGTGCCCGGCCTCGATGTGCCCCCACTCGTGTGCGAGCGTGAAGCGCTGGCGCATGACCATGTGGTCGGCGTTGACCGCGATGAAGTTCTCGCCGTCGGCCTGGCGCAGGAGGACTCCTGCGATGTCGCCGTCGTTGAAGCGGTCGATCAGGACCGGGACGCAGACCTTCGCTTCGACCGTGCCGAGGAGGTCGGTGGGCGGCTGGCCGGCAGGCATCTCGTACCGGCGTAGTGTCGCTCTTGCCAGCTTCTCCCCTGGGTGCAGAGGAGCAGCGCTCACGATTCGACTAGGGCCTTGACGTAGCGGTAGTCCGCGAACGCGCGGTCTACGCGCTCCACGATACGCCGCGCCTGGGCGCCATCGCCAGCGCGGAGCAGCGCGCCGCTTGGCATCCCCTCCTCGCCGAACAGGAAGACGTCGACGGGCATCTTGAGGTGCTCGCAGAGCCGTGCCAGCTCTGATGCCGCCAGCCCGCGCTTGCCGTTCTCGATCTTCGAGATCGCGGTCTCATCCACGTCGAGGACGCGTGCAAGCTCAGCCTGGCCCAGTCCCTGCTCCTTGCGAATCGCTCGTACGCGCGAGCCGATCTTCTTGAGATCGTCGTTCATGGCCTCCTCCCCGGGCGTTGTTCCGTCGGGTTGCGATTATCGCAGATCATCGGACGGAATGGGGAACAGCGTTACCCGCGGGCAACAACGCCCCAGTGTCCCCCAGGGGGCGTCCGGAAGACGTGACCACTTGGTGGCTTGCTCGTGGTCGGCATGGTCCCAAGGATACCTTCCTTTGGGACATTTTCGGGACATTTTGCTGAAGCTGGCGCGTTTTCGTTCGTGGAAAACGCTGGTTTTGCGGGGTTCTTGTAGCGCGCCTGGAGAGATTCGAACTCCCGACCTTCGGTTCCGTAGACCGACGCTCTATCCAGCTGAGCTATGGGCGCAAAGCCCGCCCAGTCTAGCGATTTGGCCGTCGGGGCCTTGGCGAGGCCAGGGCCGTATCACGAATAAATCACGATTATCTCGGCGTTCTACGGCGGTTCGCGACGAGATAGCCGGGCCGAGGCGTCGGTCGAGCCAGGCCAGCGGCCCCCGCCGGTACGGCGTCTCGGACGGGGATGTCGGCCTTGAAGGGCAAGCACGGGCTTGGGCGGCGACGCGTTAGAACGCAAGCGAAGCGGCTTCAGGCCCAATCCGTCCGGTGGGGCGGGAAAGAGCGAGTGCGCTACCGTGGCCGCGATGAAGCGGCGGGCCGAGTGGCGCTCGGCGGCGAACCTGCGGCGAGAATGCCCGGCTTCCCAGTGAGGCGGCCCACGGCGGAATGGCCAGCGGAGGGTGGGCGGCGTCGATGATGGACTGGATGCCGCAGGCGGCGTCGATGATGGACTGGATGCCGCAGGCTGTGGTGTTCGACTGCGACGGGCTTCTTGTCGAGAGCGAGTCGTGTTGGACGGTCGCCGAGACCGCGCTGTTCGCGCGCCACGGCCTAGAGTTCGGGGTCGAGCAGAAGACGCGTCTGATCGGCAAGTCCGTTCGCGCGGCGGCGCGGACAATGGCCGACATGTTCGGCGACTCGGGGAGCGCCACCGAGGTTGAAGCCGAGCTCGTAGCCCTCGTGCTGGAGGCCCTCGAGGCGGCCAGACCGATGCCAGGCGCAGCGGACCTTGTCGAGCGTGTGCGGGGCGTGATGCCGCTTGCCGTGGCGAGCAACTCGCCACGGCTGCTACTTGATGCTGCGCTGAAGGGTGGAGGCTTCACAGAGGTCTTCCCGATAGGGATCGCTGGCGACGAAGTGGACGCGCCCAAGCCGGCGCCGGAGATGTACCTGCTGGCATGTCAGCGACTCGGCGTCCGCCCGGACCGGGTCGTGGCCTTCGAGGATTCGATGACCGGCGTCATATCGGCACGAGCGGCGGGCCTACGCGTGATCGGAGTGCCAACGCTGCCCGAGCAAAACCTCCCGGCCGACGTGGTGGTGCCATCTCTGACGGATCCTGAGCAGCGCTGGCCGCAGCGATAAGCCGAGCGCCGGAAGCCGCCCGCCGCAGTCTGCTCGACCATCTAGCTCACGCACATCGGGATCCTTTACGGGTCTGCGGCCTCACGCTTTGGCTCAGGGCGCGTCTCCTCCAGCCGGGCTGATCCGTGGCCAGCGGCCCCGCGCATCTACGGCGCCGGGACAATGAGCACATCCCCGAGCGAGCCTGCCCGTCGCAGCCCGCTGGGCGACCTACCCCAGCGGGGTTGTCCTATCGTGCGCTCGCCTGCTTGGAGCTGATTTCGAGGTGGGCTATGTATTGGCCGATCGCGGCGAGTGCCGCCTCTCTGTGCTCGCCTGTGGGGTGCTGGTAGATGCGCGTTGTCGTGTTGTCGATGTCGCCGAGCTGGCTTGTTGAGTGGCCGGCGTAGGCGGCTACCTCGACGGTCGGAATGCCGCTCGCCAGTAGGTGCGAGATGAACGTGTGGCGGAGGTCGTAGACCGTGAAGTTGGTCCCTGCCTTTTTGCTGGCTGGCTCCCAGACGTTGCGGTAGAAGTTCCTCTGGCCCCACACGCATCCGCGCGGGCTGGGGAAAATCAGCCGTCGGTGGAGGCGGACGGGCGCCACGGTGGCGATGATCGCGGGGAACAGCGTCCAGCGGCCGCGCTCCTCTTTGGTTTTCCTTCGCACGCCCTTCGTGGTCTTCAGCCCAGGCCGTAGAGCCGACTCATCGTCGGCTGGTCCGCCGAGGACTTTTGCGCGCTGATGCACAAAAACAAGCTGCCGCTCCTTGTCCTGGTCTGCTCGCTCGAGCCCGAGCAGCTCTTGCGTGCGGCACCCGGTCGCTACCGGGGCGAGGCATACGGCGCGGTGCTGTGGCCTGACGTGCTTGAAGAATCGTGCGAACTCCTCTGGCGGGATGTATCGACGCGGTCGCTCCTGGTTGATCGGGTTGAGCAGGGGATCGTCGGGGTCAACGCGCATCCGGTAGGCGACGTTCGTTTCGATGCGCTGCTCGTCCATCGCGTAGCCGAGGACGGCGGACAGCGAGGAGAACGCGCCGTCGATGGTGCCCTTGGCGTAGCCGGCTTCGAGCAGGCAGATTTGCACGTCGTGCAAAACGCCGCGTGTGAGGTCGGTGATCGGGATATCGCCTTCCTCTGGCAGGTGGGGAAGGATGTATTTGCCGATCCGGTGCTCGTTGGTGCTGATCGTTCGCGGATCGCGGCGAATCCGCGTGGGCCACGTCTCATGCCACTGGATAAACGTAAGATCAGCGCCGGGTGTCTTACGCCGTGTGTTTAGCTCGTTGACCTTTGCTAGCGACGCTGCGCTGGCGTCGCCTTTACGCTTGAATCTGCCCGCTTGTCGGGTGCGGCCGTCGAGGTCTACATACCGTGCGAGGAAATATCCTGTTCGGCGTCCATTGACCGTCTGGGGAGAAGGCTTGAGAGGACGGGCCTCGCCACGCTTCTTCCTTGGTGCTCCCCCGCTAGCCATGTCACGCAACCTCCCGATGGTCGCGTATGTATCGCTCAACGTCGTCTGGGTAAAACCTCAGCTTTCCGCTGACCCGGTACGCGGGAATCTCTCCACGCTTGACGAGCCGATCGATCGTGTTGACGTGCAGATCGAGATAGGCTGCGAGGGTATGCCGGGTAAAGAGCGCTACTCGCACGGGCGGGCGCACGTTGATGGGCTCGACCATCCCAGGCTCCAAGGGTGCGCGCAGCGCCACGACGTTGTGATCGTTGTCCGTCACGGGATGTTCCCACCACTGGCTAGGGGCTCCATACTGCTTAGCCAAGCTGGACCCCCTTCGTGCAAATAAATTTGCCCTGAGCCAGGGCGCCTCCGGCGTGAACGAACCGGCGTGCGCCGTACGCAGATCACACGCCGGACCCGCGGGGTGTGTCGTGCGCTGAGTGCGAGCGTGCTTACGCTACATTGTGCCTGCATGGGAAGACCTCGTTTCTTCTCGTGCAGCCCTGCCGGTGCGCCAACACCGGCAGGGCAACTGGTTTTTCAGTCTGTGTAATTATACACCAACTGCTGACCGAACTCTGTCGCTTAGCCTTTTTCCTGGGTTTCTTCCTTTCACCTTCATCGAGTGGTCGCAGTGAGAATGGACCGCGTAGCTCGGATGGCATTTGCTCGTGTGAGTCGATGCCGACCACCCATTCCTCATCGTCGTTCTTCCAGTAAAAAATGCGATCTCGTCTGTTTTGCGGTCGCGCTCCTCGCGTGTGGTGAATTCTTCGATGTTGATATCGCCTTCAACGTCTACCGCAATCTCCAGCTCGCCGCGGTGATAGACGACAACGGGCGGCCAGCGTCCCAGATTCCAACCGTCACGACCCCAGCTCGGGATGGCCGCCCAGCCGCTCCTGTCGGCGTACTCCATGCGGTCATATCCTTCGCCGCCCGGCCAGCGGGTGTATGTGCGATCTGATGTGATCATATCTCCCCCTATCGGCTCACGGCGATTTGGCAGTAACTGCGCTGCTTTATGCGACATCCGTCTATGTCGTACCCGCGCTGCTCCTCTATGGTGGGGATCGTTTGCAGTTGCTCGCGGCCGGCGAGCGCTTCGCGCTGCCAGCGCTCGCGCTGTTCGTTGACGAACTTGTGGAAGGCCGCGGGCAGCTCCTTCTCGCTGACGTGATCGAGCGGGATCGAGTCCACCCGCAGGGTTGAGCAGGCCACGCGCAGAGCGAATTCCTGGATGGTCAGTCCCTCGCGCTCTGCTTGGCCGTAGTCAGCCCATCCGCCGGATAGGTGGCGCGCCGTTCGGTAGTAGTAGAAGCCGTTTGGCTCGGCGTGCATCGGCTCGCCTGTAGAGCTGGATAGGTGAAGCGCGACGAGCGGCGCCAGCTTCGGGAACGCCTTTAGCACGGCGTCGTGCAGGCATCCCAACGAGTCAGGTTCGCATTCGCGGCGGTGGCGAGACTCGCCGCTGTGGGTCCCGTGCGCTTCATAAACCGAAGCAGTCACAGAAAAACCAGGAGAGAGTCTGCCGGGGTCGCCCTCCTCTCTGAGTTCCAGGCGGACGACAATGCGCGAGCGGTTGAGCAGGTCACGAATGAGTGTGCGACGGATCATGAGTTCCTCCTGTGGGATGGTGGGCTCTCCTGAGCCATTTGGGCGGATGCCCAAACACAGGTGCGGCCGTAAGCAGGTCGTGGAGGAGCCGTCAAGCAAGTAGTGATGTGACTAGCTGTACCCCGCCGCAGGCGGGGGCTTCTACTTGCTTGAGCCCGAAGGGCCTTGCGGCAGGGGAGGGACCTGCTAACAGCGGTGGCGCTGCTATCCCGGTAATGCAAAGGCCAGCGTTGCGCCTTCTGAAAGTAACTATTTTTGGCGCTGACGTTGGGCTCGCCCCGTCGGGAGGCGAGCCCAACAGGTTCGCTTATGCTGCTGCCGAGACCTCCTCGGGCTGCACCGGAGCCTCGGGGGTGTCGGTCTGCCGGCGGGGTGTGTCGAGGAACCGCACGTTGCTGGCGATGATTTCGAGGCTGCGGCGCTTTTCGCCGTCCTTGGTCTCCCAGCGGGTGGGCTTCAGCCGCGCGGCGACGGTGACGAGGCGTCCCTTGCTGAGATGCTTGACGCAGGTCTCGGCCTGGCTCTCCCAGACGGTGACGTCGAAGAAGTCGGCCTGGGAGTTGCCCTCGTCGTCCTTGCCGGGGCAGCGGACGGCGACAGTGAGCGTCGTGACGGACTTTCCGCCGGGTGTGGTTCGCAGCTCGGGGTCCTGTGCGAGGCGCCCCGCGAGAATCGTTGTGTTGGTCGGATCCATTGTGGTCCTCCTGTTGGTTGGTGGGTTGCGGTTGACGAAGCCCGACCAGGCCGGCGAGCGCCTGCGCGGAACCGAAGCCCCGAACGGGGCGAGGGGACCCCCTTGTGGGGGTTGAAGCGCAAAGGCGTCGTCGGCCAGACTCGGGCAAGGAGACAAAGCGCAAGCCACCAGCCAGCCCACCGGGGGAACCCGCGCGAGATCCAACCAAGTGAAGAACCAGGAACTGTCGGGCCGTAGGAGGGCTGGAAGGTAGAGGCGCCATGTCACGGTGCCGCCCGCCCCGGCTTTACGGCCCGGAGGGGCGACACTCATAAAGCCGAGCTGGACCCAGATCGAACGAACGAGTTTTCGGTGCGCCTGTCAGGATCGAGTTGTGAGAGATGGCCCGTCAGTCACAGCGCGCGCTGTAGCGCTCGCCCGCGCTCGGCTCGAGCGCCCACAGACCCCTATGGGCGACCCTGCTGCCGAGGTGCGTCTGAGCGTGAGCCTCCCAAGGCCGATGTGGTGGCCACTCTTCAGCGGCGCGTGGCGCCGGCGTATAGCCGCTCGGACACCGTTCTTCGATGACGTGACACTCGCCGCGATCGACGCGGGCGTGACGCAGGTCGTGATCCTCGGTGCCGGCTATGACGGTCGTGCGCTGCGGTTCGCCCACCCAAACGTCCGGTTCTTCGAGGTGGATCATCCCGCCACCCAAGAGGACAAGCGCCGCCGCCTCGCCGCCCTCGGCGTCGCGGCCGGCGCGAGCGTCTACGTCCGCACGACATCACCCACGGCGATCTCCCCCTCGCGCTGAGCGCGGCGGGGCACCTCCGTGATCGCACAAGCCTGTTCATCTGCGAGGGACTGCTGCTCTACTTCACCATGCCCGTCATCGAAAGGCTGCTACGCGATCTGCGCGCTAGCGGACCCCGGACAGCCGGTTGGCGCTGAGTGTCCGCGAGCAGCACCCCGGCGCATCGGCGATAGCCAGCCTCCGCGAAGAGGGACAGCGGCTGTTGCTCGCGATGATCGGCGAGCCACGACGCTCCCTGTTCGACGGCGGCCAGTTCGAGGAGCTGCTGAAGCAAGCCGGCTGGAAGACCATCCAGTACGCGCCCGCCGCCGCGCCCGGTGAACTCCAAGGAACACTCTTGCTGGCCCAGTGAAGGCGAGCAGCACCCTGCACCGCGTTCCCGACCTGCGCCACCCACCATCCCCAGCAGGTATCCGCGCCCTACACCACGCACGCGCCCGCACCCGCGCTTCCCAGCCGCACCACCACCATCCCACACCATGTAGCTCCCTCACGCTCGCGCTCTCCACCGCTCTCCATCGCCTGCCGCCCGCCATCCTCCACCACGTACCTCTGAACTTCCTGCCACCCACTGCCCGGCTACCACCCGCAGTTGCCACCACCACCTGCCCTCGACCCACACCCGTTGATCCCCCATTCTGCTCGTCCACCTCCCCGTCGGTTTTTCTTCTTCTTCCCTCCACTGCCCCTGCTGCCCGCTCGCTCCCGCCCCACACTCTGTGCCTGGCCCACCCAACACAATCTGTGATTTGTTCGGTCGAGGGAAGGGGATATCCGGGTTGGCAGCGCAGCGGAAAGGCGGGGACCCCCTTCCTCAGGCCAGGCGCAGAGCCAAAAAAGGGCAGCGAGCGGGCGGTAGGGTGTCTGAAAGGTGTTCTCTTTATAGGAGAACACCTTTCAGAACACCCACATGAACACCCCCAGCCCCCCAGTCCGCTCTCACCTCGATCTTCGGTTACGCTGAGGCTCCATGCGTGTCTCTGCTAGCGCTTGAGGGTGTTCATCGGTCCTACGCGGAAGGATCGCGAGAAACATGTCGTGCTGGATGGGGTGTCGCTTAAATCTGGAGGTCGGCGACTTCGTTGGAGTGTGGGGTCCGCGCCGTTCTGGCAAATCAACGTTGCTGCGGATCGCGGCTGGAGTAGAGCTACCCAGCGAAGGCAAGGTATGCCTCCACGGCCAGGATCTAGACGGCGTTGTCCGGTGATGAACGAGCGCAGATGCTGCGCGGTGAGGTCGGGTTCGCTTCGGCCAACTGGCCAGCCTTTCGTAGCCGCATGGTGGACAAGCACGTCGCGCTGGCGGCGACGGCGGATGGCCGTACGACACCCAGGCGCGCGGAGGCGATGGCACGGAGCGCTTTGCAGCGAGTTGGGGTGCTGGAGTGCGCTGACCGGCGGCTGGGTGGGCTGTCCGTCGGCGAGCGGGTCAGGGTCGAGTTGGCCCGCGCGCTCGTGCGCGAGCCGAAGCTCCTGATTGTCGATGAGCCGCCACCGCTCCACGACCCGTATGAGGGCGATGGCCTGTACGCGCTGCTGCGCTCGCTCGGGAGCGAGCCTGGTCGAGCGCTGCTGGTCGCCTGTGGCGACGTGACGCTGGTCCAGGAGGCACAACGCATGATGGCCCTCAGCCGAGGCCGGTTGGACGTGATGGCTGAGGCGCAGCTGGCCGACGTTCTGCCCTTCCGGGAGCGCCGCACCAGCTCCGGGCCAGGCGCGTGAGGCTGGATAGAGACAAGATGTCGGAACTAGGCGGGGTTGGATAGCCTTACGTCCCCAGGACGGTCATGTTCTGTATGCTCGACCCCGACCCCGACCACAGGACCACCAATGGCCCAACCAGACATAGCGGATGACGCTGCGCAGAAGGAGTGGATGCGGGGCTCCTCGGAGCTGAAAGGCCCACTGCTGGCTCTGCTACTTGAACGTCCAGGGCACACCTACGATCTTGCTGGTCGCCTACAGAAGCGCCTGGGTCCCGCCTGGCAGTTCGCAACCAAGGATCTCTATCCGATCCTGGAGCGCTTTGAGAAGCTCGGCCTCGCGGTATCTCATGTCGCCGACTCAACTAGGTCTCCTAAACGAATCCGGGTATATGAGCCAACCGAGCAGGCGCACGAGGCTGTCGCCGAGTGGTTGGGAAGCCCGCTTCCAGAGGAATCTGTAGAGGGGGCGATGTGGGCGCGGATCGCGTTCTCCACGCCAAAGGATGCGCCGCGCCTGCTCCAGGCACTCGATGAATATCAGCGGAACTGCTTTCGCATATTGAAGGACATTGGAGAGCGCTATCCCGTGGATACGTGGGCGGGGATGGAGATGGAGCTGGCGCGCAGGGGTGCGAACCTGAGAATCGAAGCAGACTTGGAGTGGATCGACCTCGCACGCGGATACATCGCCAATTTCCCGGGCGTGCGCGATGCCTCTGCTGGCATTTGAGGGGGTTCGTAAGTGCTACGCGGAAGGGTCGCGGAAGCATGTCGTGCTGGACGGAGTGTCGTTTGAGCTGGAGGCCGAGGATTTCGTCGGAGTATGGGGTCCACGCCGCGCGGGCAAATCAACGCTGCTACGCCTCGCAGCCGGGGTAGAGCTGCCGGACGCAGGCAAGGTGTCTTTCGATGGCGTGGACTTGGCGGCATTGTCCGGTGATGAGCGGGCGCGGGTGTTGCGGGATGGGGTCGGGTTCGCTTCGGCCAACTGGCGGGGGTTCCGTGGTCGTCCGGTGAGCAAACACGTCGGGCTGGCAGCAATGGCGGACGGCCACACGACGCCCAGGCGTGCCGAGGCGATGGCTCGCCGGGCATTGGGGCGCGTTGGGGTACTGGAGTGTGCCGAGCGGCAGTTGGGTGGGTTGTCCGTCGGGGATCGTGTCCGGGTCGAGTTGGCCCGTGCGCTCGTGCGCCAACCGAAGCTCCTGATCGTCGATGAGCCGCCACCGCTCCACGACCCGTATGAAGGCGACAGTCTCTACGCGTTGTTGCACTCCCTTGGGAGCGAGCCCGGCCGGGCACTGCTCGTTGCTTGCGGCGACGTGACGCTGGTTCAGGAGGCACAGCGCATGATGGCGCTCAGCCGGGGAAGGTTGGAGGCGATGGCCGAGGCGCAGCTGGCGAGTGTCCTGCCTTTTCGGGAGCGTCGCACCGGCCACGGGCCAGTTGCATGAGCGCCCTGGAGTTGCGCGATCTGGTCCTGCACTATCGCAGCGAGGGCGAGATCGTTCGGGCAGTCGATGGCGTCTCCATTACCCTCGACCCGGGGGAGTTCGTCGCTCTGTACGGGCCGAGCGGATCGGGCAAGACCACGCTTCTGCTGCTCGCCGCTGGCCTGCTGCAGCCCGACGCTGGGAGCGTCTTGTTCGACGGCCAGGACATCGGGCGCTTCTCCCCGGAGGAGAGCGCTCGCTATCGCCGCCGCGATGTCGGCATCGTCTTCCAGTCTTTTCACTTGCTGGCTGGGGCGTCGGCAGTGAACAACACCGCCATCAAGTTGCTGGCCGATGGGGTCAGCTTCGCGGAGGCGCGGCGTCTGGCGGGGCCGTGGCTGGATCGTGTGGGGCTTGCCGAGCGTCACAACTACAAGCCCAAAATGCTGTCGATGGGCGAGCGCCAGCGTGTCGCCATCGCGCGAGCGCTAGTCAACGAGCCGCGCCTGCTGCTCACTGACGAGCCGACCGGGAACCTTGACTCCGCGCGCGGACGGCAGGTGCTCGGCCTGCTACGCGATATCTCGCACGAGCGAGGTATCCCGGCGTTGCTCGTGACCCACGACCCCCAGGCGATGAGCTTTGCTGATCGGGTGCATACCCTCCACGACGGCAAGCTGCAAGACGGCATAAGCCCCGAGCTGGCCCTGCAATGAAGCTCCCCGGGCTGTCGAGCATCAAGGCTCTGCCGGTCCGGCTGCGAGTGCTGTGGGGGCTGTATATCTGGAGGGTGCAGCAGCACGCCGCGCAGGAGTTCATGGCCTGCCTCGGGATCGCGGTCGGGGTGGCACTGTTCTTTGGAGTATTGGTGGCGGGCACCAGTGTCACTGGGTCCGCGCCTCAGCTCGTGCGTCAGATCGTAGGGTCCGCGCAATTCGCACTTCAAGCACGGTCCCCCGCCGGGTTCAATATCAAGATCGCGGAAGCCGCCAGAAGGCTGCCCGGGGTGCGGGTTGCCACACCGCTATTGAAAGCGCCAGCTATCCTGATTGGCCCGAGGGGCCGTCAGTCAATCCAGCTCATCGGCGTGACCCCAAGCATTATCGGCTTGGAAAGCGAATCAACTCGTAATCTCGGAGCTGGGGCTCTGCTGCTTGCAGGAGGGCTCGGCCTCCCCGCACAGATCGCTGGCGAAGTCGGCGTGCAACCTCGCCAGCCAATCACGCTGCTGGTCGGGGGGACACCACACAAGGTGATGGTGCGCGACGTGCTCGGGACGCAGACCATCGGCGCGGTTGCCAACAGCCCGGTCGCCGTGGCGTTACTTCCAGCGGTACAGCAGCTCACAGGAAACGTCGGACAGGTGACACAGGTATTGGTCCGGTCACGCCCCGGCGCTGGCCAGCTGGTGTTACGCGAGCTGAACCAGCTCGCCAGTGGGCACATCGAAGTGGTATCCGCCAGTAACGAACTGCTGCTCCTTCAAGAAGCCGCCAAGCCGAGCAACCAGTCCACGCGGCTGTTTGCATTCATCGGCGCGATGGTCGGCTTTCTGCTGGCGCTCAACGCCGTGCTCATTACAACGCCCGAGAGACGACGCTTCACCGCCGAGCTGCGCTCGCTCGGCTTCACACCACGCTTCATCGTCGTCATCCTGGCATTTCAGGCCGCGATATTGGGGATAGCGGGATCGCTCCTCGGCATTGGCATTGGCATCGTCCTGGCCCAAACCCTGTTTCACCAATCGCCGGGATTTTTGGCGAGCGCGTTCCTACTTGGCTCCCATCAAACGGTGCATACAGCGACAGTGCTACTGGCCGTCGGGTGTGGCGTACTGGCAGCCTTTGGCTCGCTGGTGCCCTCGCTAGTTGACCTTCGCTCAGATGTCACGGATGCGGTCCTGCGAGATCCAGGCGAGGTAGGGCAGAATATCGCTACGCGGACCATGCTCCGCATCGGTGTTAGTGGAATAGCGCTGATCGGCGTTGTCACGGTTCTGGCCTTGATCGCCCCCGGCATCACGATCTTCACTGGAGTGTTGCTCGCCATCGCCGGGCTTTGCCTGATTCCTATTGCCTACTTGGCGGTGATGTGGGCGCTGACCAGGGCGAGCTATGACTTGCCTGGGAGCACACTCCCGATCACGGTGGCCGAACTGGAAGCGACCACTACCCGCTCGATTGTTCTCGCGGGGATCGTCGCCCTGGCTGTCTACGGAAGCGTGGCGGTGGGGGGCGCGCAGCATGACCTGCTTGGTGGTCTGGATCGAGCAGTGGTCCAGGCGTGGAGCACCGCTCAGATATGGGTCACACCCGACGGCAACATCTTTGACGCCGACAGCTTCCACACCGATCACACTCTCGCCGCCCTCGCTCGGACGCCGGGCATCGCGTCGGTGCTTGTCCACCAGGGCGGGTTCCTCGATGTCGGCCAGCATCGGCTGTGGATACGAGCGACCCCTCCCAACAACAGCACAATGGTCCTTTCCAGTCAGCTCCTCACCGGCAACCTCTCCCTCGCCACCGCCGAGCTACGAGGCTATGGTTGGGCCACCGTCTCCGGCGGGTTTGCTACCGAACATCATTTGCACGTCGGAAACTCGTTTACATTACCCACACCATCCGGAACGGCGCGGTTCAATGTCGCCGCGATCACAACGAATATTGGATGGCCGTCCGGCACGATCACAATGAACACCAGCGACTATGGACACTACTGGCGGACGACCGACCCGACAACGCTCGCCATCAGGCTCAAACCAGGCGTGCCGCTCGCAGCGGGTAAGGCAGCAGTCGCGCGAGCGCTCGGTCCTGGTACGGGCTTGCGTATACAGACCTCTGAAGAACGGATCGCCGAGGTCCAGAGCACGATACGCGAAGGATTACGGAGCCTGGGCGAGATCGCAAAGCTGCTCCTAATCGCTGCAGCCCTCGCCGTCGCGGCAGCGCTCGGCACCGCGATCTGGCAGCGCCGGACCCTCCTCGCCTCGTTGAAGGCCCAGGGCTTTGACAGCTGGCAGCTGTGGCGGGCGATCCTCGCCGAGAGCGCCACCCTGCTGATTATCGGCGGCATCACGGGAACGATCCTCGGCGTCTACGGACACGCCCTGGCCAGCCGCTGGCTGGTGCGCACCACCGGCTTCCCCGCGCCCTTCTCCCTGGCCGGAGTTCAGATCCTCGGCACCCTGGCGCTTGTTATCGGCATCGCGCTCCTCGTGATCGCCCTTCCCGGCCTCGAGGCCGCTCGGGTGCCAGCTCGGGAGAGCTTTCAGGAGTGACTTCGCTGCCGCGAGGAGGAGCGTCAAGCTGTCTGCATGAGGGTTCCTCTACGGAGGCGCGCAGCGCTGGCCGTAGCATTCGCCCGTGCCGCTCGCACCTACTGGCTGAGCCTCTATCTGTGGCTTCGTAAGGAGTTACGGCGCTGGCGTTGCCAAGCCCGCGCGATACCTGATCCGACACTCCGGCGAACGGCGCTCGTCGCTCAGCAGGCCAAGGTCGGAAACATCGAGGGCGCAGTCGCGTTCGCCACGTTTGTGGATTCTGCCGACCGAGTCGCCGCCGCCAGCGCGATGGCCGCGTACGAGGCGGTCCTCGACTATCTCGACTGTCTCTGCGAGATGCCACACCCTGACCCCCTGCTCAATGCTCGTCAGCTCAACCGTGCGCTCATCGCCGCCGTTGACCCAGACACACCGTACTGCGACTACTACGCCCATCATCCACACCACGCAGACGGCGGCTACCTACGTGGCATACTCGAGACGTGCCGCACTGCGCTGACACGGCTTCCTGCCTACCCGATGGTGGCGGGCGCAGTCCGTCGTATCTCGGCCCGCAACGCCGTCTACCAGGCCCTCAACCACGGGGACGCGCGCGGCTCCCATCGCCAGTTTGAGCGGTGGGTAAAAACGGAAGCCGCCAAGTACGGGCGTGCCTATCCCGGCACCGGCCTACGGTGGTGGGAGATAGGAGCAGCGGCGGGCTCGTCGCTCGGAGTCTTTGCGCTGATCGCGGCGGCAGCCGACCCCACTACCCGACCATCCCACGCCGCTCACATCGAGCGGGTCTATTTTCCCTGGATTGGGGCCGTCAACTCACTACTTGACAGTTTTGTCGATCAGCAGGAGGACAGCGCACCCGGTCAACACCGCCTCCTCGACTACTACGCCTCCCACGACGAAGCAGTTGCCCGCCTGGAGGTAATCATCACGCACGCACTACGCCATACCGCGAGCCTTCCCTCCGGTAATCATCATCGAATGATCCTGACGGCAATGGTGAGCTTCTACATGTCAGCGCCCGAGGCTCCTATGTATAACGTCAGAGAGCGCATCCTAGCGACGATGGACGATTTGGGGACATATACAATGCTCATTATGCGTGCCCGGCGTTCAGCGGCTTGTGTCACCACACACAACTCACGCGCACACCTGGAAGAGAGTACCGACGATAGCCAGGGTGACGGCCATCTGAGCACCAACACGCTAGCAACGCCCCGGTAGTCGCAAAACCGCTAGTCGCTTTACTACTAGTGGGTTTTGGAACTTGTCGGCAGGCAGGATCACCGCCATGATGGCTTGTGCGTGAAACCGGGCACACAGAATATGAGCCGAGTCAGCTCCTCATGGATGGGCGGGCATTGGCCTCGGCGCTGGTGCGCCGGGGTGGCCAACATAGGCGTGTTCGGGATCGCCTGTCGGATTCGCGGAGCACAAGATGGTGTGGAGCCGGGTGGTGGGAAACACGCCCGGCTCCCACCGTATCCGCGTCGTAAGACTGGCGGCAATCATCCCCCACGTCGCGGGGCTCATCCTGAGCGGGATGTCGCCACGAAGCTCCCTGGCGGGGATGCCAGGTCGTAGCGTCAGCGAGAGCCAGCTCCCGACGATGTCAGGGCCGCGCTACTCGAAGTCGCTTGAGCGGGGTCTAGCGATCCTGGCTTGCTTCTCGGCCAAACAGCACACGCTCCAGTCCGCCGAAATTGCCGACACGCTGGGGATGAGCAGGTCAACGACCCACCGCTACATCATCACCCTAGTTGCGCTGGGCTACATGGAGCAGACCGCCGACCGCCGGTACCGGCTCGGGTCGCGCGTGACCAATCTCGGGACAGCAGCAATCAATTCGATCGGATTGCGCGAGCACGCCACGGTTCCTCTGAAAGAACTGCGGCGGCATTCCAGCTTCACGGTCAACCTCGCCGTCCTTGATGGACCAACCATCCTCTATTTGGAACGGGCGAGGAGCTATCGGCGTGGACAACACCTGATTGACTTAGAGCTACATCTTGGCTCGCGGCTCCCAGCGTACTGCACCGCGATGGGAAAAACGCTCCTGGCCTACCTCACCGAGGAGGAGCTGGACGACGCGATCCGCGCGATGCCACTGGCCCGGCGCGGACCACAATCGATCACAAGCAAGCGGAAGCTGCGGGCCGAGCTTGGTCGTATTCGGCAAGAGGCCGGGTTCGCTGTTAACGACCAGGAGCTGATGGCGGGCTTGCACTCCATCGCCGTACCAGTGCGCTCACAAGGACAGGTCGTCGCCGCCGTCAACATGGCAGCACACACCTCAATGATATCGCTGGACTCACTGGTGGAAGAGTTTGGCCCACAATTGATGGAAACGGCCGACACGATCTCCACCCGCGTGACCGAGGCGCGCGACGGTGTTTTGGCCAACGGTAAGAGCGCGGGTCAGCATGGGTGAGGAACTCCACCCCCTTGTTGAGCATCTGATCGGACTGCCCGCACCGAGGGTCGTCCTTCCGTGGACGACCTATGGTGATATTCAGGAGGAGCTTGGGTCGATAGCCAAGACTAATTTGGCGGACCTCGCCAAGCATCAAACTTTGGTGGTCTATTTCACTCCCTCTGAGGATGAGAGAGACGGTCACTCGGCCGACACTATGAGCCGGGTCTATCGAGCCAACGGGGGCGGAATAACACAGCTAGGCGCTCGGGTAATAGCGATCAGCACTCAGATGGCCTTGGAGCAGCAACAGCTCGCCTTCGCTGAATCGTTTTCCAACTTGATGCTGGCTGACGATAAGTTGAAGCTGGCAGAGGCCCTGGATCTGCCGACTGTCGAGATTGACGGGCGTGACGAGTACGAGCCTCTAGTCATCATTATTCGTGACAAGGTTATCGCCCATGTCATTTATCCAATTGAATCACCCAGTAACCACATCGATGACGTTCTCCGTTGGCTCGCCCAGCAAGACCAGCGACGAACACGGCTTCATACTGGCGGAAGCCTCCTGGAACTGGCCCAGACATATCTGGAACAACTACGCGATGAGAGCGGTTACACCATCTCGCTCGCCACCCTGGATGGCGCAGAGATTGTCTGTATTCGCTGCCTCCCGTCGAGACGGAAGGCCCCGGCGATCTCCTACACTGGACCGGGCGTGCGTCTCCCAGCTCACTGCACGGCAATGGGCAAGGTGCTCATGGCCTTTCAACTAGAGGAGGAGCGAGAGCAGCTGTTGACGAGGATGAAGCTGGAGCGACATACCGAGACCACGTTCACCGACCCCCAGGCGTTCCGCTCAGAGCTTGAGCAGATACGCGACTCCACGTTCGCGGTCAGTGATGGCGAGTATATGCCGGGTGTCCAGGCCATCGCCGTCGGCGTCCGCAGTCGCTCTGGGGCACCCATCGCCGCGATCAGCATCTCAGCACAGAGCTTTGACGCGCCGTTCGAGCTTCCACTCATACGCCGCCAGGTGCAATATCTAAGAGAGGCCGCGGACGCTCTCTCAGCGTGGCTGGGATTCGAACAGTGATGGAGGTAAAGCGACGGCCACTAGCTACAGCAAAGAAATAACGCCCGTCATGACAAAAAACAGCCCAACAACAACCTCTATCGCACACGTCACGGTGACAAACAATCGCAAGCGCCGATGCTCAGGCTTGTCTCGTTCAGCGAGCTGCTGCTTTGAAAAGTAAGGACGAAGGCTGAGCAGAGCAAACGGCCGAGCGAAAACCACTAGCACGGCGCCGAGCACCATAAACATCACTACCACGCCATTGTTGTTCATTGGCTCGTCCCAAGCCGGACAGCCATACGCAGGGTGGCCTCTAGCATCCGCACCCCGATGACCCTGATCCACCGCCGCCTGAGCCGAACGGGATCGTGAAGGTATACGAACCTCCCGCCCCTGCCTCGGCGTTTAGACCAACGGCACCGCCCGCCGTCCAGCCTTCGACAGGCCGACCACCCGTACTGAAAGGCTGGCTCGAAAAGCGGTTGTAGTAGCCACCAGTAAACCCTGCCGAAGCACTACCGCTAGCCTGACTAAAAAGGCCGCCGTATTCGCTTGGATGACACGCATTGCTTTCGCCCGCTCCAGCGTGAATGTTGGCGCCAAAGCCCGGTCCGGCCGTAACGCTCGGTGTGAGCGTGATGCCTTCACCGTTGGGAGTGTGCATGTAGCACCCTTCTCCGCCGATCGTGACCGCACCGATGCTCACGGTGGCCCCGATACACGCCTGTCCAGATCCGCCGCCCGGAAACAGAACTTCACCGGGTGAGGAGATGCCAAGGCCGAGCCAGTTTCCGAGCCCGGTTGGGTCAGCCTCATTCAGTGGGTTATCCCCCGCGTAGTTGTAGGGCGCCCGCGTGATGCCTACGGCCGGATCGACGCTAAGGAACTGTGCGGTCACGGGATCGTAGGTCCGAGCCCGCAGATAGATCAGCCCGGTGTCTCCGTTCGTGTACTGGCGGTCATAGCCGAGCGGCGTCGTCGCAGTTCCTGTCGTGCCCGCAACATTGCCGTAGGCATCGTAGGTTGCGGTGGCTTCGATGGTGCCTGTAGAGCTTGTCATCATCCGCGTTGAGCCCTGCTGGTCGTGGTGGAGGTAAAGGGTGGTGCCTTTGCTGGGGATCTGCTCAATCGGAATGTTACCAGGCCCGTAGATGTATGTGTTCTGTTCGTCCGAAAGGATCAATGACATCGTGCCGTGCATGTCCCAGGTGAGGTTGGTGGCCGTTTTGCCTTTGGTTTGCAAGACGCGTAGCCCTTCGCCAGTGTAGGTATAGGTGTCGTTGAGCGAGGCTTTGCTCTGTTTGACTTGCGTGAGGTTTCCGGCCTGGTCGTAGCCGAATGTCGTAGTCTGGGCGCCTTTGGGGGTCGCGCTGGTGCGCTCGCCGAGCTGGTCGTATGTGTAGGTCGTGGCGCCGCTGGTTTTGACCTGGCTCGCGTTGTCGTAGGTGCTGAGGTTCGAGCCGAGTTTGGTGGGATTATTGGCGGCGTCGTAGGTGTAGGCGGTGCTGCCGGCTTTCTTGAGACGGTTGTTCGTGTCGTAGGTTTCGCTCGTGCTCGCGGTGCCGGGAAGCCCCGTTGTGGTCGTCGAGGTGACCTGTCCGTCGCCGTCGCGGGTGTACGCGACTGAGGCGAGGACTTTCAGGCTGTTACCCGTCATCGTGATTTTCGTCTGCTGGTCGGCGTTGTTGTAGGCCGTTTTGTCTTGCTCGCCCGTGCCTTTCGGGAAGGTGGTGGTGGTGAGGTCAGAGTTGGGGTTGTACGTAAACGTCGTGGTGTTTTTGGATGGGTCGGTCACGCTCAGCAAGCGTCCCGCGTTGTCGTATGCGCGAGTGACAAGACTTCCGCCTGGGTAGGTGAGTTTTGTTTGGTTGCTCGCGAGGTCGTATTCGTAGCCGGTGCTGTCGCCGTGCCCGTCGGTGCTCGCGATAAGCCGGTCGAGCTGATCGTAGATGTAGGTCGTTTTGCCGGTCCCATCGGTCATCTGGATGCGGTTCCCGCCAGCGTCGTATTCATATTTGACGGTCGGCGTGACCCCGTCGGAGTAGACGACTTCTTTCAGCCGGTTCGCGGGGTCATAGGTGTATTTGGTGGTGCGGCCGGCTGCATCGATCAGCGCGATGAGGTTGCCCGCAGCGTCGTATTCCTTTTTCGTGACGCGGCCGATGGGATCTTTGATTTCTGTGATCTCTCCGAGTGGATTGCGGGTGTATGTGGTGGTGTGTTTGTTGCCGTCGGTCTGGGTCGTGACGCGGCCTTCGCCGTCGTAGCCCGTTTCGGTGGTGTTTCCTTCGGGTTCTTTGACGATCGTCTTTCGGTTGTCGGCGTTGTAGGTATAGGTCGTGGTGTGGCTGTTGGCGTCGGTCACGGTCGCGACGTTCCCATCGCCGTCGTATGTGTACTTGACGGTGTGGGCGATAGGGTCGGTGATTTTGAGCTGGCGGCCCTGCTGGTCGCGTTCGATTTTGGTGGTGAACTTGGAGGGTTCGCCGCCTTTGACGTTCCCGCTCGGGCTGACGGTCGAGGTCTCCTGGGAGTCTTCGTTGTAGGCGAACGTGCGCTTGTCGTTTTCGGGGTCCGTTTCGCCGGTGCGGTCTCCCTGCGTATTGTATTCGTAGCTCCATGTGTGTTTGAGAGGGTCCACGACGCTTTTGAGGTTCCCGTTGGGTTCGTAGGCGTAAGTCGTGGTCTGCGTCAAGCCACCTGGGGCGGGTCGGGCTACGGTTTCGGCGTTGCCGTGGCTGTCGCGCGTGATTTTGGTCTGCTCGCCGTTCGGCGTCGTCGTCGCGACGATATCGTGGGTGGTGTTGTAGGCCCATTTCGTTTCGTGTTCGTCGGGATCCACCATGCTCGTGCGATTGGCAGTGGTGTCGTAGGTGTATTTCGTCTTGTGGTTGTTGCCGTCGGTGACGCTCAGCAGGTCGTTGCTCGCGTCATACGCGAACGTCGTCGTGCTCGCGCTCGCGGTGCCGAAGCCCCTGGTGATCGTGAGCGGCTCGTCGTCGCTCGTGAAGCGCTCGTCGGTGACGCCTCCCGTGGTGTTGTTCGTGATCTTGGTGTGAAACGATTCGTATTCGAATTTCAGTTTGTGTTCGGCCGGGTCGGTCTGGGTGGTGACGCGACGCGACCCGTCGTATTCGTTGCTCGTCGTCCCGCCGCGCCCGTCCGTCATGGATGTCATCTCGTGAAACCCGTCATAGTGGTACTGCCACCGCGATTTCGCTTCACCCGGCAACGTGACTTTCGCCAGGGTCCCTTCTTCATACGCGTATTTGACGGTGTTGCCCATCGGATCTTTCGCGCTTTCGACGAGCCCTTCGGCGTTGTATGCCAACGTGATCTTTCGCCCTGCCGGGTCGGTGATCGTTTCAAGGAGCCCTTTCGCTGCATACCCAAGTTTCGTCTGGTTGCCGTTGCGATCGGCCACACCCAACAGCCTTCCCGTGGAGCCTTCGAACTGGTATTTGAGTTGGTCGGCGCGAACCACCGAATAGCCCGTCGACGCGTTCCCGCTCAACGTGTCCTGCGACCACACGGGCGGCGTGAACGATTCCCCTTTCCCTGCCACAAACGGGACCGTGCTGCCGTTTGCCTGCGTCAACAGCGCTTTGCCTTCCCCGACCGCGAGATGGTCGCTGAACGACATGCTCCACCCATGCCCGAACGCCCCGGAGAGACCAGCGGCGCCCGCCTGCGAATTATATGTCCGCGTCAAAGCCAGGCCCACACCACGGCCGCCGACCGCGAGATCTGTCTGGGACTCATAGAAGTCTCCCGTTGCGCACTCGACCGGGTCCCCACATTTCTGGGGTTCCGGGCCAGACGCAGATTCGTTCTTTCCGCCGTACTGTGAGGACCCTTCTACGGTCAGCGGATAGAAGATTTTGAATTTCCCGGTTTCTTCAACGGTCGTACCGAAGTTTTCATACCCGAATTCGATCGGGGTCGTGCCCGTGCCTTCCGTCTTCTCCAGGAGACCGAGGTTGAGGACCTTCGCTTCGCCCATCCCCGCGAGCAGACCATGCCCCGTGCCTTCGGGTTCGCCGTTGACCACCAGGGTACCCGTGTTGATGAGCTCTGCTTTATGGATCCCCTGCAACCCGCTTTCCGTCCCGATCGTGAACGTCCCCTCGTTGAGCAATGTTCGTTCGTACAACGTCAAACCATCCACACCAGCCACGACCGTGCCGGTGGCGCCCGGCTCGATCACCGTCGTCCCCGACCCCCTCAGCGTCCCAAAGCCCCCACCCGTGAGCGACCCCGTGACATCGACCTCGCCCGGGCCTTCCAAGATGCCACCCCCACGACCTTCCCTATCCGTCGTCGTCAGATTCAGCAGCGTCGACGCCGAAGCCCCCGTGATATCCAGCATCCCTTGCCCCGCCAAACCCGCACCGCTGATCGTGACACTCGCGGACGCCCCTTCGATCCTGCCCGCGGTGACGGTGCTGTTCGCGACTTCAAAAGACCCCGTCAACGGGACCGTCGCACCCAGGGCGAACGTCGGCCCATTCGCGTTGAACACAATCTCCGTTTCCGCACCCGAGGTGGACCACGACCCAACGGCTTTTTCGCCCGAGACACCGCCTTCTGTGAATTCGAGCTTCCCCGCCGTAACCGACACTTTGCCTTCGTTATTGATTGCGAACTCGACAGGCATCGTCGTCGCGGACCCTTCGGTCTTCTCCACAACACCCGTGTTCTTCAAAGACGCTTCCCCGAAGCCCGCAATCAACGCGTGGCCACTACCAGCGCCTTCGCCATTCAAGACCAACGTCCCCGCATTGACCAGCTGCGCTTTGCCGATCCCCTGCAACCCACTTTTTTCACCGACCGTGAACGTCCCTTCGTTCCTCAACGTCCCTCCTTCCAGCGTCAGTCCAGCCGACACCCCGGCCGCCACAGCGCCTTTCGCGCCCGACGCGACCACAACCGACCCCCCGCCCTTCAACGTCGCAAAGCCACCCCCCGTGAACGACCCCGAGACAACTACTTCCCCAACCGTAACCAGACTCCCCCCGAGCACAGACAGTGTCGCCGCGCTCGACGCTTCAAGGGCACTCGCGAGTTCAAGCGAACCCCCCGAAACCACCACCGTCCCTTCGTCCTGAAGGACACCCGCCTGATTAGTGCCTTCCGTAACCTTCACGGTTTCGCCCGACCCGACGCACACCACATCCGACGAGGACGGAACGTGTTCGGCCGACCAATTCCCCGCGACCTGCCATTCCCCTTCGACCGGCCCTTTATAGGTGTTCGTACAGACCGCCGCCGAAGCCACCGCCGGCAACAACACCACACCAAAGACGACCAGGCCCGCCAGCCACACGGCTTTACGGCTGAGCGCGTTTCCTTGGGATGAGGTTTTCAAGCGGGGAACTTCGAGACGAGACGAGCATGGCACGGGGGGCCTCCTTCGGGCAAACAGTGGTGGCCAGCAGCAAAGCTGGCCCCGGTCGTGGTGGCGGGCGACCGTACCAACCTTCCGAAACCAGGCCAAATAGCCGGAAGGTCGCCAAAGCCAGCCAGACGATGCCCAGTCGGGGTGTTTCCGACACGGCAGTCCGCCCTCCACCCCACTTCCCGCGAGTGGTCCTGTAGCCCAGCGCCGCCGCACACCTTCAGAGACGCTTTGGGGGGAGGGCGCTCAGCGCCGCGAGAGAATGCCCGCGAGGTCGTAGTCGATCCTGCGCGGCGTCGGGCTGGATTGATCGCGTACGGCCAGCGGCAGGCTCGGCGGGCGGAGCATCTCCCATTCGTCCCGGAGGATGCGCGTGCGGCTGGTGATGATCGTCCGCTGCCTCGCCGGATGGGTCCCTTGGGCAGCCGAAGTGCGGGCTGGAGCGTGCCATGCCGTCAGCGCCTGATCGGCGGCATGGGCGAGGCTGCGCAGCGGCCCGTCCTGGTCGGTGATGAGCAGCAGTGTTGGCGGCATCGCGTGGTCGGCGTACCGGCCTTCTTCCCACTCGTGCAGCAGCCAACGGTCATAGCGCCGTAGCCGGTCGAGCTGCTTGTGCGGCCGGCGGGTGCGGTCGTACTCGATCACGATGGCGAAGCGTCTTCCCTCCTTTTCTCCGATCAGCGTCGCGTCGGGCTCCAGATAACCGGCCCGGCTTTGCTCGGGGTGCAGTTGCGTCTCTGGTGGGAGACTGGGCGCCTGGGGCGCGCTGTCGGAAGGGCGTGGCTCGATGCGTCCGGTGCGTGGGCCGTGCCAGGTGAACGGCATTCGGTCGATGAGGCCGGTGTCACCTGGAGGTGCGGCGGCTTGGGCGATGTGGAGGATCAGCGCGTTGAGTTGGAGGTCGTGTTCGGCGTAGCTGATGCTGTGCAGTTCGGATTGCGTGAAGCGGTCCTCTGTGGTGAGGCCATGTCTTGCGATGGCTTGCCATCCTTGGTGGGTGATGCGGTAGTTCCACTCGCTTGCGCCTGTTGGTGCGGGCGGGCGGAATCTGTCGAGGTGTCCGCTGTAGTGCAGGAGGCGTAGGCGTCTGATGGCTGCGTTGCTGTCGTGGCCCCAGCCGAGGAATGTGAGCTGGCTGGTGGAGAGGTAGTTCACGTCGTATAGGAGCGCCATGAGACACAGGTCGCGCTCGGTCGGCGCGACGGGTCTGGGTGGTGGATGGCGGCGCCCCCAGGTGATTGTTTTATCCGAGAGGCCGTCGCCGGCTTGGATGCTTCGTTCGCGCGCGGTTGTGGCGCTCATGTTGTCGGCGGGAGGCTGATGGGCTGGCGCGGCTCGTCGGTGATGTGGAGGGCGAGTGGTATCTCGTCTCCGTTTTGGTTGTGTGTGAGCGCCCACGTGTGGGGTTCTGGTTGATCTTCGCTCCAGACGAGTATCTGCGCGGTGTAGCGGCCGGCGGGCAGCCATCCGGCAGCTCGTTGATCATCGGCGATCTGGAGCGTGTAGTGCCGGCCCGTGGCGTCGTGTGGCTGGGCTGCGAGGCCGAGGGGCTGCCCGTCGGAGGGCTGCAGAAGCAGCGTGACGCGCTGGATGTGCTCGGATGGTGGGCAGGCGTGCCAGCCAGTCAGGTCGATATGCACGGTGCGGTGTTGCGCGATCACGGGCGCCGCGATAGTTCGCACCAAGGGCGGTTGTATGTAGCGGCCCTCGTCGTGGGGGTGGTAGCCCCGGCATTGCTGCTCGCGTTCGTGGTGCTCGCGCGCGTGGACTGCGGCGGGGCCGTGGGCTAGGTTCTCCATCGGCTGGGTGCTGCGGTGAACGCTGGTTGGGGGATTCCGTGCGCGAGCCACAGGTTCACGGCGCGGTAGTTGGGCTGCTGTACGATGTCGATCGGGTCGATCCGGATGCGGCGCTGGTCCTCGACGTCGCCGCGGATGTTGTCCTGGAAGACTTCCATCGCCAGCGCCGCGGCGGCGCGCGCGTCCTGGAAGTCGCGCTGGCGGAAGATCGAGACGTTCTGCAGGAGGCTCCTGACCCCGGCCCTCACGCGTTCGTCGGCGATCTGGCCGGTGTATTGGAAGGCGGCGGCGACCTCGATGCCGCCCGAGCGGCCCTCGGCCAGCAGCGTCGAGAAGGCGGGGATGAAGACGTTGTGCGCCTCGTCGATGACGAGTGCGGCCTGCACGCGCTCCGCGGTCTCCACGCGCTGCATCTGGTGAAGGCGCGCGCTGGATCAGGAGGATCAGCATCGAGCAGAACAGGTTGGCGTTGTGACTCGCCGACCGCGCCCTTGCTGCCGTTCACGATCAGGATCTCGCGTCGCTGGATGATGCTCTCGAGGTCGAGCTGGAGGGGGTGCGTCATCAGCAGGTTGAGGCTGGGCGAGGTGAGGAACCGGCGCGATCTTGTTCGTTGGCGCCGCGACGGCCTCGGCGAAGAAGCGAGGGTTGTGCTTGACCATCTGGGGGAACGTGCGCTCCCAGTAGTCGCGGACGAAGTCGATCTCGTGGTGGCATGCGCAGCTCGCGCGTGACCCATTCGCGGTAGCCGGCGTCGTAGGGGTCGAGCAGCGCCGCGACGTGCTGGAGCGCCGGCACGGGCTCGACGATCATCACGGCCTGGAGCGCCGCGCGTAGGAACAGGTCAGAGCGTGGGCCGACGGAGGACTCGCCGGCCAGCTCGCGGATGACCGAGATGAAGATGTCGGCGCGAATCTCGGGCGTGAGATGGCCGGCGGTGAGGATGTTCAGCCCGTAGCGCGGCGCGCCGAGGTCGAGGTAGTGGACGGTGCGCCGGGTGGGTATGAGGCCCATGCAGAGGCGAGCGAAGTCCTCCTTCGGGTCGATGATCACCAGGGCGCGCTCGTCGTCCTCGGCGACCGGCTTGGCGTGCGGCGCGAGCGCCGCGGTCTTGCCGGCGCCGGCGGTTCCGAGCAGCATCCACCCGTAGCGGCGGTCGGCGGGGTGGATCCCGACCGGGCCGTGCTCGTCGCGCATGACCGCGTGGGCGGGGTCGCGGCTGATCGCGCTCGTGGCGGCGATCTCCCGGGCGGAGATGCGGTGCAGGGGCACGCCCTTCAGGCGCAGGGTCGGCAGGTGCCACAGCGATGCGACCTCGGCGCTCGAGAGGGCGCTGCTCCACAGGGCGGGGAACAGCGGCGGGAGGCCGCGGCCTGAGCGCCAGGCGTAGAGCCTGCGGCGCAGACGCATCACCCGGACGCGCAGGTAGTTCTCGCCGCGCGTCTCCTGGATGACCCCGGCGAGCTGGCGGGCGTGGGGCTCGTGGCCGCGTGGCACGATCACGCGCAGGTCAAACCACCACCACGCCCGCCCGACGCCCTCGACCGCGCCCTGGAGGTGCTTCTTGGCGACGACGCCGTCGGCGCCGGGCTCGGTTTTGCCCATTGCGCCTTCGGCCATGATGCGCCGCTCGCGGCGCCCGAGCGCGTGCCCGGTGTAGCGCTCGAGCACGACGGGCGCCGGGGTGAGAAGCAGCTCGACGACGCACGGCGTCGTGAGGGCGTGCATGACGGACACGAGGCTTTCGATCAGCGAGTGCTCGTAGTCCTTGGTCGTCGCGAGCGTCCACACCCAGCGTCGTGCCTTCTTCACCCGCAGCACGTCCACCGGACCGTGTGGGACCGGCTCGCGGTGGATACGCGCTCGTAGGGCTTGCATTGGCGCAATGGTGGTGTGCAGGGCGAGGGGATCGGCGTGCTCGGGGGTGACGGGGATGAGGCGAATGTCGGGGTATGTGGCGCTTAGGCGCGCCTGGATCGAGGCGTGGAAGACCGCGGGTGCCTGCACGAGGAAGCGCACCGATCTTGCGCCGCCTTCACTGACGATCTTCAACGTGAGCGTCGGGGGACCCGAAAGGGGACGGCGCAGGACGCCTGGCCGCAGCGCCCCGGCGATCCCGTCGAAGACCTTGCTGATCTCATACGGCGAGGCGATGTCGTCGCGTCCCAGTCGCAGCTCCGCGCACAGCACTTGGCCTTCCCGAGCGCGATCCCGGCGCGCGCGTAGACGCATGCTCCCCGCAGCGGTGGCAGCGGCCGTGAGCACGCAGGCGGCGTACTCGAGAACGTGGAACCCGAGCAGCACCGCCCCGGTGAGCTGGTTGAGCACGCGAGGGCACCATGCGTTCCGCTCGCCGCCGTGTGGGTGTGTGATCTGGTGGTGAGGAGGTGGCGCAGCGGTGGTGGTGCGGCTACTCGAGCCACAGCGAGCCCGGCGAACCTGACCGCCATCAGCGCAAGGGGCGCGAGGAAGCGGCGGGTGAGATAGGACATGATCGTCTCCTTCAGGTCTGGGGCACCGTGTAGGTCTCAATCAACGCGGCACCGGCGAGCAGCGAGACGCCGAAGAGGGCCAGCAGCGCCAGCTCCAGCACGTCACGCTCGCCGCGCCGAGCGCGTCGCCACGCCGTGAGCGACAGTGCGAACGCAGCCCACTCCAATGGCCAGTGCGGCAGGTACCCGAGGAGCGCTGGGCCGTAGGTGCCGAGCGCGAGCCCGCCGAGCGCGATGTTGGCTACCAGGCACCCCGTGACGACTGCATCGCCGAGGCGAAGCACCCACCGCCTGCGGGTCCGTAGCAGCGCGAAGAGCATGGGGATCGCTGCCTCCCGCACGTTGTTGGCGGCGATCAGCACGGCCATCCGCGCAGTCCCCGGCGCTGCCGGCGTCATGCGCAACCCGAAGAATGCGTGCAAGGGTCGTGCGAACGGCATCGCGAGGACGGCGAAGAGGAGCGTCCCGGCCCACAACAGCACGTAGCTCGAAAGCAGGGTGTGTCCGAGGCTCGGCCGCGGCGCGGCGGGCTTGGTCAGCCTTCGCTGACTGGCTGCCATTCGATCACCCTCCATCCCCCGGTTGTGTGCTCGGTCCGGGCGAGATAGACGTGGTAGGCGCTCTGCGCTGGGCCGCCCTGCGCGGATGCCTGCTCGAACGTCACGACCGCGATCTGGCCCGTGGTCTGGCCGATCACGCCGACGAGCCGCCCGCGGCTGTAGGCGCCGCTGACTTCCTGTAGCTGGGTGCGTGCGGCCTGTGCGGCGTCACGGCGCAGCTCCCCGGCGAGCCGTCCAGCGGCCAGCTCCAGCAGCGCGCGGCGCTCGGCGGGTAAGCTTCCCGCCCTCCAGTTCACCCACAGGCCCGTGAAGCGTGCGATGGCCTGTCCGGCGGTAGATCCTGCAGAACGCACCGGCACGGGTGTTACTGGTGTTGCTGGGCCGTTTGCCGGGCTCGTGGATCGCTGCTGGGCATAGGGGTCACGCAGCCCGCACCCGGCGAGCACGACCAGTACAAGGAGTGCTGCGACGGTGGGGGTCAGGCGTCTCATAGCCCTGGGAGGTGTCGTGGTGTGAAACCGACGGTGGTTTGCGGCGCCCACGCCGGCCCGCCGTAAGGGACGCTGTCACTCGTGCCCCAATCCCGCCCGTCGAACGTCACGAAGACGTGCTCCGCATTCGCCCAAATCGTGAACCTCGCTCCGGTACCCGGTTCGCCAAAGCACATGAACGCGGTGGAGTCGAGCGTCGGCGTGGTCACCCCGGATTGTTGGAGCAGCATCGAGACGGCGCTTGAGCAGTCGAGCCCGTCATACGCGCTACCGGAGATGTGGTTGTTACTCGCGTCGTGGCAGTAGATCCCGTGCGTCGGCCGCGCCGGGGTCACATGCCCGCCACCAAAGCAGTAGGGGAGATGCGCCGTGGCGATCTCATCCGCAACCGTGACGAGGCGGTCCAGTAGCGGGCCGGTTGGGGTTTGGATGAGCGTTGGGCCGCCGCCGGGGTTTTGCGCCTGGAGCTGCTGCGCGAGCGTGAACGCTTCGCGTGCGTAGGGGATCGATGCCGGCGGCGTGCCCTTGTAGGACACGAGCGCGTCGAACGTCGCCTGGTCGAGCCCGGTGTCGGCGCCGAGCTGATGCAGGTACTTCGCGGCGGCGGCGATCGAGTCGAAGTCGTCATCGATGCACCCGTGCGGCGCGCACACATGCGGGTAGCTCGACGGGCGACTTGCGGCGATCGGCCGATAGGCATTGGCGTACCCTGTCCATGTGGAGGGGAGGAACTGCATCGGGCCTTCCGCCCCAGCTGAGTTGGGGTGAAACGCGGAGGGGTCGCGGCTGTAATCGCTCTCCGTTTTGTGCAGCGCCGCGAGGACATAGGGGTTGACGTGGTAGGCCGCGCCCGCCGCCTGGTACATCGGCGCATACACCCCAGGGATGCCGCCCCCCGTCCCGAGAGTGGATTGCGCGCCGTTGGCAAAGAGCGCAGCGAGCAGGATGATGGGGAGCAGCACGAGCGCCGCGAGGAGCGCGAGAGCCCACGCCACCAGACGCGCCGCCAGGCGACGCACACGGGGGTCGGAGAGGATGATCCGGCCGGCTACGCTCGCGGCGTCCATCGCCTACCCGCCTTCTTGTTCTGTGAGCTGGTGGTGCCAGTCGGGGTCGGCGAGGAGGCGTAGCGCGCGCCAGGGGTCTCCGCCGGCCTGTCGTAGTGCGAGCTGGCGTAGCGGCTCGTCGAGCTCGGGGTCGTGTGTGGCGATCCAGTACTCGAGGTCCCCGAGGCGCACGGTGATCGAGACGCGGCCGCGGGTGCCGTTATCCCAAAACGCGGTCGAGTAGTCACGCTTCACTGTCTTGGCTTGGCTGATCGCCTGGACCTCCTCGCTGGTCAGGCTGCGCTCGGCCTGCAAGAACCTGATTTGGTGAGGGCTCAGGTGAAACGAGACGGTTTGCGCGGCGTTGTCGATCAACGCGCGTCCCCAGCGGTTATCGAAATCCGCGAACCCCTGGCTGACCCCGATGAGCGCGAGCCGAATGCCTAGAGCGACGGGGCAGCTCGTTGACCCAGCGTGCGGTTGCCTCGTCTTCAACGAGCTTCCAGACCTCCTCCAGTGTCAGGATGAATGGGCTTCCCTCGCCCTGCCCGCCTTCCTCCAGGTGCCGCTGGTCGCTTTTCTCCGCCCGGTCGGTGACGTGCTCGACAATCTCGAACATCGCGGCCGGCGCGAAATGGTCGGGGATCGACCGTGTATCGAACACGACGAGTGGCGCGTCGATCGGGACCGTCGTCTCCCGATCGGTCAAATAGGAGTACGGGCCATCGCCGACGAAGTTGTGCAGGCGCGCGGCGAGGTCGCGTAGAGAGTCCGCCATCTGCACCCCGCCGCCCTGGGTCTCCTCGGCGGCCCACGCCGTCAGCGCTTCTTGCAGCAGCAGCTCGCGGGGGGCCTCCCCCGTCAGGGTGCAGCGCTCATACACTTGGCGGATCGCGCGGCCGAACAAGTTCTGCTCGAGCGCGCTCAACCCGTACTCGTCGGGGCGCCCGGTGCCGATCAGCGTGGCGTGCAGCGCGATCAGATAGTCCACCTTGGCGGGGCTGACGTGCGCGGGGTCCTGGGTATCCCACGGGCAGATCGCGTGATCCGCGGACCCCAACCGCACCGTTACGGCACCGGGTATAAGTGAGACAAGAAAATCGTAGTGGCCGCCCCGCTCGATCACCGCGCCCTGGTCGCCACGGGCGATCGAACTGGCGTAAATCTTGTTCACCAGTGTCGTCTTCCCCGACCCGCTCTCCCCGACGACGACGAGGATGTGGTTGGGGTGCCCCGCGTCGAATAGGTCCAGGCGCTCAAGCGTCCGGCCGATCGAGGAGTAGCCGATCGGGATCCCCGACGGTGAACCGCACCGGGTACCCACTAGTGGTGTGGTGTCCCCGACGTTACGCGCGACGTACTTACGAGTCCGCCCTGCAGCGTCACACCCTGCTGCGAGCGTGCAGGACAAAAGGCGTCGTTGCGCGCTGACACCGGGGTGCAAATGAGCGTCGTTGGCCCCGGCGATTTCGCGGCCGATCCCGTCAAGGATCTCACCGAGCCCTTCGGCGTCCCCGTCGGGGTCGCGGAGTGAGAGGTAACACGAGACGCGATACACCCCCGCGCCGGTCAGTGCCAGCTCGCTGTTCAGTTCGCTGGCCTCGACCTCTTGGGCGTGCTGGTCGGGGTCCAGCGGGCGCCCGCGCATCTCTGTCCCACGGTTATTCCCATAGATACGGCGGTAGCGGCGACGGTGGTGCATCCGCTCGCGCAGCCTGTCTGTGCCATGAACGTGAACCGCGAGCGTCCACGGCCGCGGGGCCTGCATCAAATACAGCAGCCACCCGAGCCACGTCTGCTCCGGGAGGGACCCGAGATACCGCGTCTGCTCGACATGCCCCCCAATCCGCAGGACCCGCCGCTCGCGCAGGTCGATCGCCTCCGGGCACAACACCCGCCGCAACCCAACGGCGTGCTCCACCGCGAACCCCGCACTTTCGAGTTCGGAGAGCGTTCCGGGTAGATCGAGCTCGAGATTGGGGGGACGGCCGCTGTCGGCTTGGGCGGGCGCGAAGCGAGCCCACAAAAGCCGGGCGACCTCCTCCCCGGCCAGGTCGTGGGCTTCCAGGCCGTTGGCCTCAAGATCGGCGCGTACCCCGTCGGTGTGTCGTGCGCTTTCACGTAGCGCCCGGTCAAACCCCGCCCTTGGGAGCGTGAGCGGCCCTGAACCCGATGCGCGGCGCAATACCTGGCGTCCCTCGGGGACGGGCATCCACGGGCAGACCACGAAGTAGCGCAGGTCCATCGCGGCGAGCGCCTGCCCATGCGTGCGAACAGACTGCTCTCCCGCCACCCCCAACCGTTCAAGAGCTCTCGCCAGCTCGTCGCGGCCCTCGATGCGGGCCTTCTCCGCGGCGGCACGGGTGACGTTGCGCTCGCCCTCGAGTAGCGCGTCCACCGCCAACGGGGTGGCCTGCGCGATGAGCTGAAGGCCCTGGCGGTCATCCGGCAACCGCGCCATCACCTGCTCAAACCCACTCGCGATCCCCTCCGCACCATCGCTGTCATGGATCAACGGGTTGACCGGCGACGTGACCTCAAGCCAACGCACGATCGCGCCACACGACAGGACGCCCGTGCCGTCAGCCGCCAAAGCCTCCAGCCCCAGCAGATCCCCACTCGACGCGGACGGCCGCCCACGTCCTCGACGACGCCGAGGAAGCCGCGGCGCACGCAGCCGTAGCCGGCGCTTTGGGGTGTCGCTGACCATGAACCCACGCACACGGACGTGCTCCACGCTCTCCGCGGCCGGCAGCTCACGGGGCTCGAACATCCAGCGCACCAGATCCACGAGTTGCGTGGCGACGCTCACCGTCGCGCCCGTCGTGAAATAGCTGACCGTGACCGGCCCCGCGATCAGGACCGTCCCCAGCCACAACGAGACAGGCGTCGGCGGGTGCAGCAGGTCTATGACGCCGACCGCCAGCGCAGCACACGCCACGACCAAAAGCCACTGACGCCACGTCAACCCGAGATACGGGACGGAGGTGTCCACATGCTGGTAGGTGCGGTGGCTCACCGCTTACCCCGCTTCCCCTTCGGCGCGCGAGGTGCCTTACCACGCCCCTGGGCACGCCCCCGTTGCGGCGCGTGAAGGCCAGGCGGCGGCGGTGGCTTCCTCGGCGTCCGTTGGCGCCTACCGTTGGGGGCGCTGGGTGTCGTCCCCCGCTGTCCTTGGTTGGGCGCGCTGGGCTTTGGTTGTGCGCGTCCCGCAGCTCGCGGGGATCGCGCAGCGTCCGAGCCCGCGGGCGGACGCGCAGGCGCCCCTGCCTGCCCGCTGGCGCTCCGCGTAACGGGTGCTCCCGGTGCCACTCTGCCAGCACCCCGGCCCTGCCCTGCGGCAACCGGCGCATTACCCGGCTGTCCGGGTGGCCTGGGCGTCTGCGCTCGCCCCTGGCCTCCAGCACCACCGTTCTTGCCTTTCGCGCCCTGCCCCGCACCCGTTGCGCCGCTTGCTGGGGCGCCCGGCGGTGGGACGGCGCCAGCGCCCTTGGTGGGAGCACCCATGCGCTTGGCGCCACGCGGCCCACCGTGTCCTCCCTGCTGCCCTCTGCGCTGCTGGCGTCCGTCCCCGGCCGTCTGCGGGCCTGCGGCGGCGCCTGTGGCCTGGGAGGGCTGCCCGCCTGCTGCCGGGGGTTTGCTGCCGGCGGCCCGCCATGCCTCGCGCATCTGCCCTGGGGTCTCACGCAACGTGTCCCCGGCCTTCGCCATCCGCTCGGCCTGGCTCCCCGGCGCGGGAGCCGGCCGAACCCTCGGCGGCCCCGCCATCCCGACGAGGCCGCCCTTGGGCGCTCCGAGTTGCCCCGCCGCGCTGCCCAAACCGCGGCCCCCCGCCTGCGCGGCTGCCTGAAGGCGTGTCTTGGCGCGCTGCGCGCGAGCAGCCAGAACACCATCACTCACGCCACCCCCGCCGCCACCACCACCACCCCCGGCGCTGCCCATGCTGACCCCGAGACCACCCATCGCACCACGGACGTGCCCCAGCACGAGCAACGGCCACTTGTATGCGAGGTAGAAAGTCGCCAGGCCAGCGAACGCACCGAGCACCCTGCCTTCGATGTGTAAGCCACCGCTGAGGCTCGTCACATCCACGCTCATCGCGCCAGCCGTCGCAAAAATGATGCACCACCCAACCGGGATGAGACAAACCCCGACCAGCGCCAACAGCCAACCCCGCGCGAGATAACCCACCGTCGGCAACGGCGTCACCCCGATGAACAACGGGCCAGACACAAACAGAATCCGTAAAACCTCAAACAAAAAGACCTTCAGCGCGAACATCAGAACAGCGAAAACCAACGCGATGACCCCGAGCAGCGCCAGGAACGCGCCGCCCGCGCCGACCAGCAAAGAACCGCCGAACATCACGAGGACGGTGCGGTGAAGACCCTGCGCGACGACCTGCCACGAAAGCATCGTGTCCGTCAGGGTGTTCACGAACGCGACGACGTTCGAGACCGTGAAGCGGTAAAGCACGAGCGCGAAGACCGCCCCGGTGAAACGCATCAGTGCGTTCGCGGGGTGAGCACGAAACGCCAGCGACATCGCGCTGTCGCGCAGGGTCGCGATGATGAGCGTCGTTGGGAGCAGCGCGCCCGCGACCCACACCATGTCCTGCTCCAGCCGTGCGACCGCAGGCGAAGCAGAAGTATCAGCAGGGTTGGGAAGCGCGACGAGCCACTGAAGGGCATGGATATCGGCGTGCTTCAGAAAACCCGGTGTGAGCGCTGAAAGCAGCGCGCCGAACAACCCCCCGATAACATCGCGCAGGAGTTCACTGACCGACGGGAACGGGTTGATGGACGGCAGCGGGTTGACGTTCGGCGCGATCTGCGGGCCGACTTCGGGGCCGATCCCGCTACCGAGGACACCGCTCGCGTGCGCCCTCGACGCAGCCACAAGCAACACGACCACCACGAAACCTGCCGCCACGAGCAACGTCCGTCTTTTCGGCCAGCGCTTCATCACTCTCGACCCTTCATTCCGCGAGGGTCGGGATTGCCGCCATGATTGCCACGCCGACGCCGAGGTTGAAAAGCAGGTCATTCGCCCGGCTATGCCCCACAAACTTCGCCGCCCCGGCGCCTATCCCCGCGATCGTGAATCCCGCCAGCACGATCGATAGGAGATACCCCTTGATCTTCGCCAGAAATTCGGTGACACCCTTGATTTCCTGGGAGCCCTGAAAAACTGACATATGGCCCAGCAGGTCACCATGCCCCGACACAGCGACCAACACCACGACAAGAGCCCAGACGACCCCTACGGCCAACTGCATCGTCGTGTCACGAAACGACTCCCACGGCGGGGGCTCAAACCGGCTCGGGCGGACTCTGGGAAACCTGGCTGCTATGGCGAGAGACGAAGACATCATTTTCACTCCTTGTGTTGATTTGGTTGACAAATGGGGCAATTGGTTTGGCTCACCGGCCGAGATACGCAAACTGGTCACTCGCAGGGCGCGTACGCCCCCGCGCGGCGGCTCCGCTCGCGGGCGAGGAAGAAACCGCATCTACCGCCGCGGACACGGAACGTGGCGCGACCCTCGGTGCCCGTGAAACACGGTTCACCTGCAGCGGGCGTGGGTGGAGCACCATCCGAGCCCTCCGCTTGGGGGAAACGCGATACACCCTGCGCGGTGCAGGCATTGGCCTGACGCGGGCACTGATGGGCCACGGCGCCCGTGCCTCGAGTGCGCCGCGTTTCACCGTTGCGAGGCCCTGCCGGCCCGAGCCGAACGCCCGCACGCCGAGCACCACGCACAACAACACACACGCCACCCCAACGCCGACCCGCCACGGCAACCGCGACGCCCGCACCGTCCACACACTCACCCTGGCGCGGAACGCCGGCCACACTCCGAGACGTGGCCGGGCCGCCCTTGGCCGCCCCGCGACCTTGGCGTGAATCGCAGTAGACGCCACCCGTATCGACATCGCCCGCGGCTCGGGCGGCGTATCGAACGCCAACTCGCCGGCTGGCCGTGCGGGTGCCCGGTGCTTACGCCGACGCCTGCCGGGCGCTTCCCTGCTCGCGCGCCCGCGCCCCTTGTGGGCGAGGTCAGCGAACCATTCCTCGGTGTCGTCCCGCTCGGCGAAGGCGCTCTCATCCTCGTCGACGGGCTCCTCGCCACGGGCGTCCTGCCACTGCCGCTCGCCCGCCTGCCGCGTGGTTGCCAGACGCAGCGTCAATACCGTCTCGCGCTCAACGCCGACACCCGGCATTGGGAACTGCTCGATGACGGTCCCCTCCTGATCGGCGTCGCTGAGGACGGGCTCGATCGCAGCGATAAACCCACTCGCGCGTACGATCCGCACGGCCTCCGCTCCGACCACACCCCTCACATCCGGCGCGACACGCTCACCCCGCACCACCGCAGCGACCGGAGCGCTCTCCGCAACGGGAATCGCGTCCCGCGCGGCGAGGGGATCGAGCAGAGCTGGCGCTGAGCTGGCCATACTCTGTAAGCCGAGCTAGCCCCCCCTCAAACAACTAAATTGCAGATCAAGCGACATTCGACGCTCGCCAGCAGTGCAACGAGTGGTTTCGCATTGAGCATGGACGGCGCTCAGCCCCGGACTCCTTGCGAACCGTGTGGTATCAGTGCGACTGGGATCTCTGTGCTACGAGGTGAATGTGCTGCCCGAGCGAAGCGAACGGCTCAACTTGCCGCAGCACCTTCTCGACCTCGAGCAACTCGTCGAGATGCTCCTCTATCAGCGACCCGTCATGGATGTGGTCATGGAAGATGCGAATGCCGGCCTTTGAGCGCACCCGTAGACCAAGTTGGAGAACCCATCCTGCCACGGTGTCCGCGTCAAAAGGCGTCGCGCCCTCCCCCCAGCCCCGTCGCGTGGGATCCGCATCGCGTTCATGAAGCGCCGCGGCGAAGCTACCACTCAGGACCGTCTTCATGAGCGCGGCATTGCGGTTGTAGAACATCAGCGACAAGTATCCGCTGGGCTTTAGCAATGCCACGAGCTTGCCCACAGCATCCTTCGGGTCAGCAAGCCACTCAAGCACCGCGTGGCAGGTGATTACGTCAAAGCACTCGCCATCGAGCGCAGCCCGAAGCTCTTGGATAGTGGCATGGACAGTCCTCACCTCACCTGCCGGCTCCGCCACGTCGACTGCTGCCTGAGCGCGATCGAGCATCTCGCGGGAGGAATCGCACAACACGACCCTGTGACCCAGCTGGGCAAATCGCAGCGCGATATGTCCCGCACCGCCACCAGCGTCAAGGATGCGAAGACCATCGCCCGAAAGCTCCGGAACGCTGCCGAGCAGATCCTCCCAAAGTACGCCCAAGCGAACACGCCCCTTGGAGGAGCCGTAGATGTCCCTCTCGAAGGCGGCGGCAATACCGTCGAAGCTCACATCTTTTCTCAACTGCGCATCATCGCTCACCGCATCAACGATAACGGCCGCCACGCGGACCTGTCGCTCCCGCGTCCACGCGGCATTGAGTCCAACCGTCAGCCGTGAACGCGGCCGAGCACCGGACGGTGAATCACAATCGAAAGCTCGCCCGGTTGCGCGCCCTGCGCACTCACCTTGATTGCGAGCCGCACCGCGCCTGTAAGCGTGCGTGGGAGGGCAAACACCACCGCGGCGCGGCCATGCTTCACCAGCGCGTGTCCGCTCAAGACCACCGCGCGCTTCTTGCCTTGCAGCACCCGGACATTGACGTGAACCGGCCCGAGCACCCCTTTGGGGATAAGCACAATGACAGTCAACCGACGACCACGAACGTGGCGCCTGACACGCAAAACCGGGAGAGGTTTCACGTTCGGCGGTATCCCCACACAACCGCACGGCCTGATCGCTGCCGGGAGGATGGCCGATGCGACGTTCACCGCGCTGCTGTTCCCCGCCACATCGACAAGCCAAACCCGCACCAGCTCTCCTCCCGCGCTCGACGGGAGCGCAAACGGAGCATCCCCGACCGCCACCGGCCCACCACAGCTCGCACCATTCGCCGAACACAACTGATACATCGCACCCATGATCGGCGTGACATGCACCGGATCGCTCCAGCTCACAACAAATGAACCATCCGGCTCGCCCGCGGCCTTCAGCGCAACGGGCGATAGGGGAGGCTGATTGGCGACCACGATCTGCTCTGTTAGCTGCGCGTCGTTCCCAGCCGCGTTGTAGGCGTCAATGGCAATCGTGTGGGGACCGTCGATGAGATGAGTCGTATCGACCTGGAGGACCGGGCTAAGCGGCTTACACGGCAACGGCTGAGAGTAGTCACACACCCCTTCCTGAGTGGCCGCCATAGTGCCATCGACCGAGACAGTCGCCCTGGCGATCCCCGTTAGATCAGTCGCCTTGAAGCTGATCTGTTCCACTCCGCGATGGAATCCATTCGCCGTCCCCCCTTCCCAAAGCGAGCCGTTAGGGCCAGTGATTGACGGGTGCGCCTGCTCACTGAGCGTCACCCTCGCACCATACAATGTAGCCCATGCCCTGTGCAGAACGGAGCCAGTGGTACAGCCGCCAGGTGCCACACATTCGATGCCTACAGTGAGAGTTTCTGCATTGTTCACTAGGAGTGTCCCATTGAGGCTTACCGGGCCGAAGGGCGCCCCGACGCTGCAACTTTCTTCAGGGAAGGTGAAAGTGCATGTCTCAAGTACGACGCCATCGGCCTTAACAAACGGCTTCCATCCGTTATCGCCATAGGCACCTAGATAGCGGTCGTCCTGAAGTCCGACGGCGGTTGTTCCCGGTGAGGCTACAAACCGCACCCCGGCAACGGCGCCATCGGACGCCACACCTGAGCTACCGAGATTATCGGTAGCAAACATGCCGGTGCTCTTGACAGGCTCTCCCGAGCCGGCCTGCGGAGGGCAGACCTGTCCAGTATCGAAATGGGCGGGATCGCTGTTGAATACTTGCCAACTGTTATTTTCGCCGTGGAGGGCCTGACTACATGCGAGCACCTGATACGTTCCCGCCGTAGCGGCAGCGGCGAGTATGAGCACAAGCAGTGATGCGACGCCGAATGCGGGAAGCGCAACTCGTCTCATAGCACAATCACCATCATAGAAGACGCCGATGCCCCGTCTGTCTTAATCGGTACATAGCTTATGTCCAGCATAGTATTGGGGCGTGCCTGCAAGCGCACGGCGTGATTACGCGTCGTCATCCTGGCAAGCACGATACGTCGATGTCCGCGCTGAGCACCGACGATGCTGAGGATTGCTTTTACGTCGGCCGGCATGTTGAGAAACCGCACTGACAAAGTATTCCCCCGATGCCGGACGCGCACGCGCGGACGCGGCAGCCGGGAGCCATGCTGAACTACCTTGCCCTGGGCCTGCGCAGGCGCTAGCACCCGGACTGGAGAGGTAGGCGATGGCTCGTTGCGCTCTCCTGCTTCGATCACGCTCTCCAACCCGGCTGCCTGGAAAAGCGCCGTTGCGTCAAGCGAACCACCAGCAGCCTGGGCCGTGCTGATAAGCAAATGCTCGGCTTCACCGGCCCCAAGATCGGGCCGGTAGGCACGTAAAGCAGCCAACACCGCTGCCGTGATCGCATCCCCCTGGCTATCTCCGGCATAACCTTCAAGCAGTTCACCGCTCACAGGATTAGCCTCTTGCAATTCGCATCCGGGGGCAAGTAGCGCGAGCTGTGGTCCCGTATTAGAGAACGAACATTGAATGCGATTAGCCCCGGATGCCCCGACCGCGATGATCGGCCGCACCGCCGCCGGGTAGGAAATCATCGAGCTACCTTCATCGCCAGCCGCCGCGAGCAGATCAAGTCCCGCGCCGTGGGCCGTTCTGGCAGCGTCTTCCAGCTCGGTTAGCTGTTCTGGAGATGGCTTGCCCTGAAAGCCGATGGACATACTAATGACCTTTAGATTGAACTCGAGGTGATGCTCAGCAATGTCTTGACAAGCAATGATCCCCTGCTTATATGCGCTGACCGTGAGTCCGTTTGTGGCACTCTCGGCGCGGATGGAGACGATTCGTACAGCCGTGGGTGCGGCGCCGATCATACCCCACCCGTTGGGTGGCGCCGTGGCTTCCATCGCCATCAGCGTCCCGTGCTTGATCGGGCTGACATCTCCTGGGTCCCCGCCGTCGAGTGCTTCACGGTAGATAACCTCAGGCTGGGTATCAGGGTTCAGGTCAACGCCGCTGTCTATCATGCAAATCCCAGCGGGTTGGGCTGGGGCTGGAGCGAACGCCAGCCATGCTCCACGGTCGGCGATGGCCTGGCTGGGAGGGTAGGCAACCTCGCCACGCGCCACGATTGGTGCGAGCAGCACCGCAGCGCCGGCAAGGAGCCCGACCAGAAAAGCGTGACTCGTGTTGGGCTTCAGTCTCATAGGAGGCGGATGCGGGCCGGCTTGCTTGCGGCGGCAGCGAATGGGTAGCTGACCGTGTACGGCAGGACCGCGCGGAAGCGGTAGATGCCTGGTTCGACGGCGGCGAAGGCGTAGCGGTACGCGAACGCTCCGCGCTTGTTGGTGCGTAGCAGTGCGATTTCGCGCCATTTCCCGGCGTAGAAGATTTGCACGCTTACGAGCGCCCCTGCGGGTGGAATGTAGCCTTCCGAGCAGCCGCCCGCGGAAGGTGAATCCTCGGCCCGGCCGAGCACGGCGTGGTCCGGCGAGCTGAACATCCGCCGGCACACGCTCGCTGTATTCGACCTGTGTGGCATACGTCGCGTCTTTGCTGTAGGCGCGGTAGCCAACGACCAGCGTCCGCGACGGGCCTTGGGGGACACGGAAAGCCCACTGGCCCTTCGCGTCGGTCCTCATGGTGGCGACCAACGCGCTTCGTGCAAGGGGGTAGCTTGCCTGTTGCCTCAGCTCGATTTGCGCCCCTGGCATGGCCGCGCCCGCGTGGTTCACCAGCCGGCCCGTCAGCGTTCGTGCTGAGCGAGAGTAGATCCGGGTGAACGTCACGGCGGTTGGCTTCGGGTCGATCATCTGTAGATGCGCGCCGTCATCGCACTGAGCATTGCACGCGCCGCGCGCCGCGAGCGCCAGTTCCTGTTGACGGCGCTGGAGTTCGATGACGTACTGCCCGCTGTTTTCGATCGTGACACTGCGGCTCAGGATCAGGGTCGTGTTCCCTGCGGCGTCGCTGACGAGCACACTGAGCTGATGCGGCCCTTCGGGAATCTGAGCGGTACTGAAATGCACGTCGGTATTGCTGACCGACTGCGCGCACGGAAGTACATACAGGAAGATGTAGCTCCCGTCGGGCTTTTCTCCGTAGGGATTGCATCTCCCTCCGTTGGAGTCAATGAGCTGTTTGGCGACCGTCTTGCCATCCGCCTGTAGGATTGCCTGAAAGACACCTGAAACGGGATCGTTGGCGGTGATATAGACATCGGCTTCGCCCTTCAAGGTCGTGGCGTTCGTGAGGCTCCCGCCGGTCGCTGTGGCGGTCGGACCTGTTCGCTGTTCGAGCACGATATCGGCGCTGTGTAGCAGCTCCCACCCATAGCATCCCTGCGCTAGGCAATTCAGCCTAAACGCGATCTGATGAGTAGGCAAATGGTCAGCAGGTACGACAAGCGTGTCCGCAGGCGCATACGGCACGACCGGACACGGAGCCGAGCTGCATTCCTCGTACTTACGAACGTTCCCACGTTCGCAGTATTCCAGCGAGTTACCAAAGCGATTGCCCGGCACTTCACACTGTTCAAATACATCTCGGGGACTTCCAACATTATCTTCCGGGGATGTCCAGTAGTCCTGAATCTTGTAGTTCGTAAATATTTCTCGATAGAGCACGGCCCCAACGACTTCTACCCCAGCAGGCACACTAAACGTCCACGAGTAAAAGATATTTGGAAACGCTGGCCTTATATTGGCTTTAAGCGCCCCCAACTGCCCACCCAGCGCACAATTGTCTTCCTCAAATTCTTCATAGGACCCCGGCGTCTTCGCCCATCCATCGGCCGGGAGCGGAGCCTGTGTCACCGGATCGCTGCACGAATAGACGTGATACTGGCCCCCCCATGCCATCGCGGCCAGCATCAAAAGGAGCGTCACGGCACCCGCGGCGCCCGCGACTAGAACCCGTGCTATTCCCAGCCCTGGAATCGCCGCAGAGCAGACGCCGCGTTGTGTCCCCATGCCAGTCACCGTCCGAGGTAGCTCAGGTTTGTACCGCCGCCGCTCTGGTGCGAGGACGTCGTGCTCGACGGCGCGACAGGCTGAGCCGGCGGCGGTGTACCGGCCACGGACGCGATCCGCGCAGACGCTTCGCGCGAGCCACCCGTGGACGACGCCGGCCCACCCACGGCGAGATAGCCAAGGCTTTTACTCGGTGGCCTCAGCGTCTTATGAGAAGCCGGCGCCCGGCGCCTTGATGTGACCGTGGAGCGAGTCACGGCACGCGGGGACGCCACTGCCACGACATGCAAGCCACTGGAAACGACCGGCGAGGGTGCCTGCGCGACATGCGCGACGTGGGCTCGACGATGCGCTCGGGCATGTCCAGCATCGATCGCGTGGACGATATGACCCGTCAGGGCACCCCCGGCAACGACGATCGCCGTACCGGCGGCGGCTACCTTGACGATGCCCGCGCCGCCCGCGACCTCCGCGGCACGCTCACCCCCGCCACGCGGCAAACCGGGCCGCTGAGAGAACCACGCTGATACCTTCGCCAGCCACCCCATGTGCCCAACACCAAGGACCGGGGCCGGCGCGAGCGCGGCGGCAGCGCGACGCTGCCAATCCGACCCAATCTCCCGCCGCAAACCGCGATACACAACCCCGCACGACGAACACGCCTGGACATGTGCCCGAGCGGCCCTCGCCTGCTGCTCGCTGGCCGTGCCCTCCACGTCGGCGACGATCGCGCTATAGCGGTAGCCACACATCCTCCCAGCCGCCGAGATCGCCGCGATTTGATCCAGCTTCGCTTGAGCCGACCGAGACGCCGCGCGAGCCTCACGATGCGGGATGCCCATCAGCCGCGACGCCGGCAGCGGCCCGACGTCATAGCTCGCCATCACGGACATCACCTGCCGCTCGCGCTCATCCAGAACGGCAAACCAGTCCGCCGCGCGGCGGATACGGTCAACCAGCTCGACGTGCTCGAGCCCGCCGTCCGTCGCGGTTAGAGACTCCACGACGCCCGTGTTCAGCGGGATGCGCTCGCGGCTGCCCAGCTGCGTCCAATCCCGGCCCGTATGGCGTCGCCGCAGACGGTGATCCACAGCCAACCAGAACGCTCCCAGCAGGTGCCGTTCGCTGAGGATCGGCCGAGAATCCATCACCACTGCCGTCATCGCGTCGCTGACAGCCTCTTCTTGGGCCACCAAAGGCACCCCCTTCGCGATCCACCTTCTGCGCAGCTCGGCGAGCAACGCAGTGCGCCGCCCATGCAGCTCCGCAGCGATCTCCTCGGGAGACCACCCCTTACCCCGCTGCCACGGCCGACGAGTCACCAGCACCCGCCCCGGCCGACGCCGGACAAAAGACCGCCGCAGCGATGTCGATAGACGCTCATCCATGAGTAAAGCCAAGCTACCCAGCTACCGGACCACTCAATTTAGACGATTACGCCGAACTCCGAGCAGATAGAACACCACGCCTGGCCGAGCCAGAAACAACGGCCAGCTTTGACGACTGGTCCAGCGGGGCGAGAGCAGCGACGCTCAGCCCTCGCGTTCGGCTTCCTCGATCGCGGTGGTGAGGTCGCGAAGGCTCACGCCAAGCGCCGATGCGACGGCGCGAACAGTCACCCACGCGGGGGAGCTCTGCCCAAGCTCGATCCGGGCGAGCGCGCCCGTTGAGACGCCCGAGCGGAAGGCGAGTGCTTCCTGGGCCATGCCGCGATCTTCGCGCAGACGCCGCAGCGCAGCAGCGAGCGCAAGATCGGGCGGAAGAGAACGTGGCACGGTGTGCACGATGCCAGCGTGGGGACGTTTAGGCCATGCGGCCAACGACCCATACTTGACGTCTTGATGTTGACGATGGTACGGTCCACAGGATCAGAAAACGATATGGGGGCCGCGACGGAGTTAGCGCCCGGCCCCCTGGCACCGGAAGCGAGAACTCCCGGCGCGCCAGGAACCCTACCCGACCGGCCTGGGTTTCTTCCTCGCTAGAGCCACCCTCCCGGGGCCTCCAACCAAGGAGGAACCCATGAGCAAGAAGCACCTGACCGACCAGTACGTCATCCAGCGGGCGATCGTCTTGCAACTTCTCCGCGATGACCGGCCCCACCGCTGGACACGCAAGAAGCTCAAGCGCGAAATCTCCGACGTCAAGGGCCACGCGATCGACAAGGCCCTCGAATACCTGGAGTCCGAGGACGTCGTGCACCTGGAGGGCAAGGAGGTGTGGGCTTCGTTGTGCGCCCAGCACCTGGACGAGCTGGGCATGGTGTCGCTGTGAGCGGCCAGCGTGAGGGGTTGGACGCGCAGCTTGTGCTCGCGGCCGTAGATCGTGCTGGGCGCCATCGCGGCGGCGAGGGCTATGTGCCGATGCGGTGGATCGCAGCGCACCTCGGGCTCCCCCATAACGGGTGGACGACGCGCCGCGTGCGGCCGTTCCTCGACGCGCTCACCCAGGCGGGTGCCGTCGTGTCCGAGCGCCGTCACGGCCACCCGGCGTGGGTGGTGACAGACACCGGGCGCCAGCGGCTTGGGAGGGCGGGGCTGGTGTTGCCGGAGTCCCCGCAGCACGAGCAGTGGCGCCGGGCGCGTGAACTGGCACACGAGCGGGTCGAGGGGTGCCGTGAGGGTCTACGTGGCGCGCTGGGCGACGCTCACCGACTGCTGGACGCCGAAGGCATCGGTGTGGACCCCGGGCGGGTCCGGGGCGAGATGTGGGTCGATCTGGGCGAGCGGCTGGCGTGGGAGTGCGAGCGGCTCGGTGTCGCGTTGTTCTGCCTGAATGAGTGGGCGGAGCCCGAGGACGCGAACCGGGACTCGCCGAGCTTCCCGAACGCCCACCGTATCCACACCCTCGAACCCGAGTCGTGGGCCGCAACCAAGAAAGGTGATGCAGCATGAGCCAAAAAACACCAGACCCGACCGGGGCGGCAATCCGGCGCCTGCGCGAAGGGAGCGAGACGACGCAGGAACGCTTGGCGATCAACGCCGAGGTCACGATTGGAACCCTCAGCCGCATCGAACGGGGCGAGGTCGCCGACCCCAAGGTCGGGACGCTCAGGAAGATCGCCAAAGCGCTCGACATGAGCCTCGCGGAACTCATCGACGTAGCCAAAGACGAGGGCACACCATGAGCCGCCAGACACGCCACATACTCGGAGCGGTCATCGTCGGCCTGCGCCGGGAGCGCGGGCTCACACAGGAAGCCTTGGCGTTCCGGTCCGACGTTCGGCTCGCTACCCTCAGCCGCGTCGAAAGGGGCGCCTGCGACGCCACACTCGTGACAGCGGGGAAGATCGCACGCGCCCTCGGCCTCTCCCTTGCGGAGCTGGTCGCCAAGGCCGAAGGCGAGGGTGGCCCATGCTGAGCCAGAGAGCACTCGGGGACACCATCCGCCGCCTACGCACGGAGCACGAGATCTCACAGGAAACGCTGACGTTCGCGTCCGGCGTAGCGATTAGTGGCCTCTCACGGATCAAACGGGGCCTCACGGACCCCAAACTGACAACTGTCGGGAGGGTCGCACGCGCCCTTGGCCTCTCATCGACGGAGTTGGTCGCCATGATCGAAGTCGAGGGCGCGTGTTGAGCCAAGGGGCGCTCGGGGCTATTGCCTCCGGCGCATAAGGGCTGCCCGCGCGTGCCACCCAAAAGGAAATCCAAGCCGCTCAGCCCGGACCACGCCGCACTCGCGCAGGCGATCGAACTCCTGATCGCCGAGGACAAGCAGATGAGCCAGGATTCGGTCGCCGTCGAGAGTGGCCTGAACATCAGGCAGGTCAACACCTTCGCGCGGGGCCACGGCAACCCGACCTATACGACCCTGCTCCGCCTCTGCAAGGGTCTGCATGTCAGGCCCGGCGAACTCATGACCCTCACAGATGAACTGGGTGAGATTCGGCGCCGAGCGTGATAAGCGCGACCGGGCTTCCCGCCGGGCGGCGGCCTCACCTCTTGACAACGCTATGTGTTTGGCCTGGAGCCGTGTCCAGGTCACAATAGTCGTTGTGCGCGTCTTTCAGACCCTGCTCGCGTTCAGCGGCAATGCGCCGCCACAGCTCGCGGTGACACGCCAGTTGGTGGAGCGCGGCCACGACGTGCGGGTGCTCGCGCATCGCGCAGCGCGGGAGCGCGTCGAGGGCACCGGAGCGCAGTTCGTGGAGTTCCGCCGCACGCTGCCCAACATGGACATGGCGCAGCCGGAGAACGATGTGCTGCGTGACTGGGAAGCCCGCACGAAGCTCGGAGCCGCCCTGCGGTTGCGCGAGAGCCTGCTGGGCCTCCTGCTCGATACCACCCGCGACTGCGCCGAGCATCTGACGGGCTGGCCGGCGGACGTGGTGGTACTCGACTGGATGCTGCCCGGTGCCGCGATCGCCGCTGAGGCTGCCGGTGTGCCCGCTGTGGCGCTCGTCCACTGCCCCTTCCCGTTGCCGATCGATGGTGTCCCACCTTTGGGCATCGGCCTGCGGCCGATGGCAGGACCGCTTGGCCGGATGCGAGACCGGCTGCTCAACCGCGCCGCCCGCCGGCTTTTTGCTTCCGGCCTGCCAATGCTCAACCAGGCACGCGCCGAGCAGGACCTTCAACCCCTTACCGACTGGAACGCGCAACTGCTCGGCGTCGAGGCGATCTACGTCATGACCGCACCCGAGCTGGACTTCTCAAGCCAAGGCGCTCTCCCCGCGAACGTGAGCTACGTCGGCCCCGCGTTCGAGCCCCTCACGGGAGACTGGCGCTCCCCGTGGCCCGAGGCGAACAAGGACCCCCTCGTCCTCGTCAGCTTCAGCACGAGCTTCATGGACCAGCGCAAGGCTGTACAGCGCGTCCTGGACGCCCTCGCGCCACTCCCGGTCCGGGTGCTGCTGACGACCGGACCGGCGCTCGACACCGCGAATCTGCGCATCCCCGCCAACACCCACGCCGTGGCCTTCGTGCCTCACCGCCTCGTCCTCCCTCTAAACGTCGCGCTCGTCGTCACACACGCGGGCTGGCAGACAGTCAACGCAGCACTCGCCGACGGCGTGCCGCTGCTCTGCATCCCCGGAGGACGCGACCAGCCCGACAACGCCGCCCGCGTCGTCCTCGCAGGCGCAGGAGTACGAGCTCGTAAAAACGCCTCGCCGCGGAGACTGCGCCGGGCCATCGCCGCCGCCCTGCAAGACCCTACGCTCAAGCACGGCGCCCGCGCGATGGCCACCGCGCTCGCGCACAGCGACGGCGCCACCACGATCGCCGAGCAGCTCGAAGCGGCTCCCCACGCGCAACCACAGCGCGGCGTAGCCGGCCTCTTCTGGCGGGCCGCGCCTGCACCACGGGGGCATCGCCCCTACACGTCGGGACGGTCGGGAAGCTCGCTCTGAGTCAGGCTCGCAACCCAAGGGCAAATGGCACGGTGATGCCCTCTGGCTCAAAAGCCACGTTGCTCCCGCGGCCGCCCGGCCGGGTCAGGCCAGATCACGAATAAATCACGATTTTCTCCCCGAACCACAGGTTCGCGGGGGTGCGTGGAGGGGACGCCCCCAGCCGTTTCAGGAGCAAAATCCCCCGTAACAGTGTGCTCTAGTGCTTGAGGGTGAGCGCGCCTGGAGAGATTCGAACTCCCGACCTTCGGTTCCGTAGACCGACGCTCTATCCAGCTGAGCTACAGGCGCAGGGGGCTCAGTCTACTTCCCTGAGCCACACGGACGTCCGACGCCAATCTGGCCCCACAGCTCACCAGGCGTCGACGTTCGCGCGCTTCTTGCCGGGCCGCTCCCGCCACGACGCCGCGGTCTCATCGAAGAGCATCCCGATCCAGCGGCGCGAGTCGGCTGGGTCGATCACGTCGTCGATCTCGCCATAGGCCGCCATGTTCAGGCCGCGGCCGTGCTCGTAGGCGGCTGCCACGGTCGCCTCGAACACGCGCTCGCGCTCCCTCTCGTCCTCGATCGCCTCGAGCTCGCGACGCATCCCCAGGCGCACCGCCCCCTCCAGGCCCATCCCGCCGAACTCCGAGGTCGGCCAGCCCACCACGAACAGCGGCGCCTTGAAACCTCCGCCCGCCATCGCCTGAGCGCCCAGCCCATAGCCCTTGCGCAGCACGATCGTGCCCATCGGCACCGTGAGGTTGGCTCCGGTAACGAACATCCGCGCGCAGTGGCGAACGCTCGCCGTGCGCTCCGCCGCCGGCCCCACCATGAACCCCGGCGTATCGCACAGGAACAGCAGCGGCAGCTCGAAGGCGTCGCACAGCTGCATGAAGCGCGCCGCCTTATCGGCTCCCTCGGAGTCGATCGCACCGCCCAGATGACTCGGGTCGTTCGCCACCACGCCCAGTGGCCTTCCATCGACGCGCGCCAGCGCCGTGAGCATGCCCGGGGCGAAGCCGTGTCGCAACTCGAGCACCGAGCCCTCGTCGCAGAGGGCCTCCAGCACTCTTCGCACCTCATACACGCGCTTGCGCTCAGCAGGGATCAGGTGCGCCAGAGCGCTCTGATCTGGCACCGTGAACTCGGCGGCGGCGCCATTGAAGTAGGAGAGGTAGCGCCTTGCCGCGGCAATCGCCTCGCGCTCGTCGGCAACCCGGATGTCCACCACCCCGTTGGCGTCCTGAACCTCGATCGGCCCCACCTCGCCAGGCTCGTGCACACCCAAGCCGCCGCCCTCGATCATCGCCGGGCCGCCCATTCCGATGCTCGAGTCCTCCGTGGCGATCACCACATCACAACACCCCAACAGCGCCGCATTGCCCGCAAAGCAATAGCCCGCCACCACGCCCACAAGCGGCACTCTTCCGCTCAAGCGCCCAAAGAGGTGAAATGCGCGGCAGTCCAGCCCCGCCACCATCGGCCAATCCACGTCACCGGGGCGCCCCCCTCCACCCTCGGCCAGCAGCACCACCGGCAGCCCTCGGCGCTCGGCGATCTCGAACAGGCGGTCCTTCTTCTGATGACCCCTCACCCCCTGCGTGCCCGCCAGCACCATGTAGTCGTAGGACATCGCCACACACGGCCTTCCCTGCACATCGCCCACGCCTCCCACGAGGCCATCCGCCGGCGTGCGCGCGATCAACTCCTCACGCGGACGCCTTCGCTCCTGGGCGGCGAACAGGAGCGGGCCGTACTCCACGAACGTGCCTTCATCCACCAGTTCGGCAAGGTTCTCGCGCGCGGTGCGCCTCCCCGCGGCGTGTCGCTTGACAACCGCTTCCGCGCGGGCGGCGTCCAGGCCAAGCGCGTGGCGTTCGCGCACCGCGCGCAGGTCCTCGCGCTCACCGCCCGGGTCCTCACCTGCCGCTGACCCGCTCGCGGAACTCACCGCGGATCCATCGGCCTCGACCAGCACCACCAACGCCTGCCCCTCTTCCACCGTCTCGCCCACAGCGACCTCGATACCGAGCACCTCACCGTCGGCCACGGCGACCACCTCGTGCTCCATCTTCATCGCCTCCAGCACCGCTAGCACAGCGCCGGCCCGCACTGCTTCTCCCGGCTTGCACGCCGCGGCGATCACCACCCCCGTGAAGGGAGCCCTCACCACGATCTCGGCGCCGGACTTACTCATGCGATCTGCGCACATGCACGCATCGGCCAGACCCCTCTCACCGTCCGCCTCGTCAACGAGCGGATCGCCTACTCCGGCGCATTCGCGGTGACGATCCAGGTCGAGGCAGGCGCCCGCAGCTCTCCATCGAGGGCGAACTCCGCAAGACCCTCACGCAGCGCCTCCTCCACCTGGCCATGCAGGTGGGCAGCGCGATCCCCTGCCAGGCGCAATATCTCCCCAGCGGGGCCCAGCGCCATCACCAGTTCGAGGGCTTCATCGATGTCGTTGCCGATCGCGATCGGGATGTCGCAACGGCGCAGAGCAATATTGGTGAAGCCCGCGTGGATGAGCACATCGCTCGTCGTATCCGCGTTCGCCATCGAAAAGGGACCCGGACCGCACGTGGGCTCGTCGTACTCCTCGGGCCGCGCCACGATGCCCTCCACGATCGTCTGCGCGCGGTAGAGCCAATCGTTGTCGATGCGCTGGCGCCACACCACCATCACCAACCTCCCGCCCGGCACGAGCGCACCGCGAACGTTGCGCATTGCGGCCACGGGATTGGCGAAGAACATCGTGCCAAAGCGCGAGAAGGCGACATCGAAGCTCCCCTCCCCGGCGAGCGATTCCTGCACGTCGGCGACGAGGAAGCGCGCGTTGGCGACACCTGCCTCACCAGCCTCGCGCGTCGCGTCCTCGATGAAGCGGGGCGCCGCGTCCACGCCCACCGCCTCGCCCTCGGAGCCCACGAGTCCGGCGATCCGCTGGGTGGTGTCGCCAAAGCCGCAACCCACGTCCAGCACGCGTGCTCCCGGCTGGGGCGGATGCAGGCGCAGCGCCTCCTCGCCATGCGCGCCAAGCCCCGTCGTCACGATCTCGCGGAAGCGAACGAAGCGATCGTAGAGCGGCCCATCCCAGGCGCGGATCGCCTCGTCGTTCGCGGTGGTGGGAGGTGTCGATGCGGTCGCGCTCACGGCTCTCTCCTGCTCCTCGAAGGCGTTTGACCCTCACACGATACTCAGCTGCCCTCGCGCAAGCGCTCGTAGACCTTGCGCAGGTAGAACTCTCCGACGGTGGCACCGAAATCCGGCTCGTCGAGGATCTTCTTGAGGATCTCGTCGTTGGTATCGACGCGGGTCGCGACGGTCTGCAGGAACTTGCGGTCGAACACCAGGCGGAAGTTCTCGAGTGTGTTGCTCCTGGCCTGGTCGGAGAGTTCGCCGTCCGCGACCCAGCTCTCCTCGAGCTGATCGAACAGGAGCTTGTCCACGTCGGTCAGGTTCATCCCGAAGCGGTCGTTGAGGACCGCGACGATGCTGGAGAGGTGCTCCAGGTCGAGCTCCCGCTGGCCTCCCCCGCCATCGCCGGAGAACGAGCGCACCTCCCCGACCTCCGCGGTCAACGAGAGCAGGCCACTGAAGGTCATCTGGTGGCGCAGGTGGGTCAGCTCGACCGCGGCGCCGAGGTCCAGGCGCTCAACGGTGTCCGTGTCGCGGAGATACAGCGAGAGGGCGCGGCAGTAGATGTAGTCGCGCTCCAGCGACGGATCGGTGAAGGCTGCGATCTGAGAGACGAATGCGTAGATCCGCACGAACCGGCGCAGCGCGTCGCGGAACTCCAGGCGCTGCTCGTCGCCCAGCTCCTCAAAGCGGCCCTTGGCCGGAGCGAGGGCGGCGTAGGTCCCTGCCGAACGCTTTGCCTCGGATGAGCCGGCGCCGAGCAGCACCCCGATCGCCGCTTCGACCTCCCGCCGGTCGAGCACGTCGAAGTCGTCGAGGCGCCGGCGGGTGTCCCACAGGATGTTGGGGTCGGTCGGCGGCGCGACGGTAACGCCGTGGAACTGCTCGAAGGCGGCGACAATGTCCTCTGTGTCGTTGCGGAAATCGAGCACGAACGTGCTCTCCTTCAGCGGGTGGATGCGGTTCAGGCGCGAGAGGGTCTGGACCGCCGCGAGCCCGACCAGGGGCTTGTCGACATACATCGTGTGCAGCAGCGGCTGATCGAAGCCGGTCTGGAACTTCTCCGCGGCGATCAGCACGCCGTACTCGGGCGTCGCGAATTCCTCGGCCGTCCGCGATTCGGGAAAGGCGTTCATGTTCGTCTCGGTGAGCGGCAACCCAGTCCCGTCGTCGATCTTGCCGGAGAAGGCAACGAGCGTCCTGATGTCGCTGTAGCCGCTAGCGGCGATGTACTTGTCGATGTTCTGCTTGTAGCGCACGGCGTGCAACCGCGAGGAGGTCACGACCATCGCCTTGGCCAGCCCGCCGATCTCCTTCGCGGTGTGCTGGCGGAAGTGCTCGACGATGATCTCGGCCTTCTGGGCGAGGTGGTGGGGATGCAGGCTCACAAAGCGAGCAATCGCTCGACGCGCTTTCTTGGCGTCATACTCCGGGTCTTGCTCGGTGCGCTTCTCGATCTTCCAGAACGTCTGGTAGGTCGTATAGCTCGAGAGTACGTCCATGATGAAACGCTCCTCGATCGCCTGGCGCATCGAGTAGAGATGAAACGGTTCGTGTAGCTGCGTTTGCGGGTTCAGCCGCCCGAACATCTCCAGCGTGCGCCCCTTGGGGGTCGCGGTGAAAGCGAAATAGGAGAGGTTGGGCTGCCGGCCGCTGCGCGCACCGACCGACTGGGCCAGAGCCTCCTCGATCGGGTCGATCGCCGCCGCGAGCAGCCCGGCGTCCTCGGCCTCCGCAGCGGTCAGCTCCTGCTCCTCGCCGGCCCCTAACGCGAGGCGCAGATCCTTGGCGGCCTCACCCGTCTGCGAGGAGTGGGCCTCGTCGATCACGATCGCGTAACTGCGCGCGGGGAGATTGCCGATCTTGTCGATCACGAACGGGAACTTCTGCAGCGTCGTGATGATGATGCGTGCCCGCTCGCCTTCCAGCGCCTCGGCAAGCTGCGTAGAGTCCTTGTCGATCTTCACCACCACGCCGCGTGCGTGCTCGAACTGGAAGATCGTGTCCTGCAGCTGACGGTCGAGCACGACGCGATCGGTAATCACGATCACCTTGTCGAACACCTTGTGGTCGTCCGCCATGTGCAGCGTCGATAGACGGTGCGCCGTCCAGGCGATCGTGTTCGACTTGCCCGATCCGGCGGAGTGCTGGATCAGATAGGAGTGTCCCGCGCCGTTTGCGGCCGCGTCGGCCTCGAGCTTCCTCACCGCGTCCCACTGGTGATAGCGGGGGAAGATCACCCGCTCCGCCGCGCGCCTCGCCGCCTGCGATCCCTTCTCAGGGCGCTCGATGTGGATGAAGCGGTGCAGGACGTCGAGCCACGCGTCCCTGCTCCACACGCGCTCCCACAGGTAGGAGGTCCTGTGGCCGTCGGGGTTCGACGGGTTGCCCTTGCCGAGGTCGTGGCCCATGTTGAACGGCAAGAAGCGCGTCGACTTTCCGTCGAGCCGAGTCGTCATCGCGACGCTGTCCGGGTCCACCGCGAAGTGCACGAGTGCGCGACGGGCGAGCGTAACGTTCTTCGGGTCGCGGTCGGTGCGGTACTGCTCGATCGCCTGCTCAAGGCTCTGGCCGGTGAGGTGGTTCTTGAGCTCCGCCGTCGCCACCGGGATCCCGTTGAGGAACAGGCACAGGTCCATCGTCTTGTTGGAGTCAGAGTCGAACGGCAACTGCCGCGTGACCGTCAGGCGGTTGGCGTCATAGTGCGCCGTCAACTCCGGCGCAAGTTCGAACGCGGGCTTGCGGTAGGAGAGGCGAATCTCGACATTCTGATCGCGCACGCCGTGCCGGATCACGTCCAGCGTGCCGCGCTCGTCGATCTGCTTCGCGAGTCGCTGCAGAAAACGCTGTCGCGCGTAGGCGTCCTCGCCGCCATGCGCCTTCACGAGCTTCTCCCACTCCTCGCGCTGTGTCTCTTCGATGAACACGAACAGCTCGCGGGTGTCGATGCCGAGCGTTGCATCGAAGTCGGGCCGCCACTCGGAATCAGTCCCTACCTTGCATGTGCGATAGCCGCCCTCGGCCACGAGGCTTGCGGTGATCTCGTCCTCGAGGAGCTTCTCGGTGATGGAGTTCATGCTGCCTCCGGGATGTCGAGCTGGCCAGTCACGGCTGCGGTGATTAGGGCTTGGCGGCGCTCTAAAAGGAGAGCGATCTGGCGGCTTACCAACTGCTCCGTCTCATTGATCTGCTCGTACATTTCCTCCAGATTGCTGAGGATTCCTGGCCATAACTCGGCGCCTTGAGGAAGGCCAATCGTAAAGCCGGCAAGATCGCCAAGGTTAAGTGTGGGTTGTGCGGTTCCACCGCCGGTTGCAAGCTTGGCCAGATCCATGAAATGTGTTGTCTGGGTCCAGTGCCAAAGCAAGCGAGGCGGAACCTCCGGTCGCAGCCGAAGACGGGCAAGCGGTCGGTTCAGGTTGAAGCCCTGCTCGTCGGGACCGACAACTGCGGAGCGACCCATTGAACCAACGACCGAAAGAATTACATCGCCCTGGTGTAGTGACGTTCTACGATATTCGCGAGCTAGAGCCTCTGGAATCTCGGCGATGTCGCCATGGTCAATGCGACCTTTGGTGGAAAGGTTATAGGTACGAACCATTGGTACTCCGGTCCCGCCTTCGACGAACTCTGGTACGAGAACACCGTACGCCATTGGGTCAGCCAGAAGGCGCTTGAGGCGCCAGCCCGGCTTGGAGGCAAATGCGTGGTCGCGAAGCGACGTTAGCCGCTCATTTAGCAGTTCCGTCATCCGACGCTTGGCCGTAATGAGGGCATCTATCCGCGCGGTCTCGCGGTCGAGGTAGCCGGCAATAGCTCGTTGGGTTCCCCTTGGCCACCATGGTAATCGAACGTTGCCGTACTTTTCAGCATTGAAGTTTCCAATTGTTGACTCGATCGCATCTGCACCCACTGCGTCTTGCAGTAGGTTCGACTGCGCACAGTAAGCCAAATAAGGTGCGTAGTTGCACTCGTGAGGGCGGAATCGCACCAGATAGCCAGCGTGCGTTGCTCTTGTCGATTCTTCCTCAAAGAGGAGACTTCGACCCAGTGTGCCGCTCCGACTGAACAACAAATCTCCGTGTCTGAGGACGTAGTCGTGTGGTACTTCATCAGGATCAAGGAAGACACCAGGAATCCCAGAAGCTAGTCGTCCATCATTCCCAATATCCGTAGTGCGCAGGAAGCGGACGCCCGATGACAAGTATCGCCCAGCCGGGACGTTGAGTCCGTATAACGGGGGACCAGTGCAGAAATACTTCAATGGACGGCGCTTCACCCCTCCACCTCACCCAACAGACACTGAATCTCGTCCTCCAACGCCTTGATCTCAGCGTCAATCTCCTCCAACGGCCGCGGCGGCACGTACTTGTAGAAGTGCCGCGTCAACGGGATCTCATATCCGATCCTAGTCTTCTCGTGATCGACCCAAGCATCTGGTACGTACGGATGCACCTCCTCGCGCATGTAATCATCGATCGCAGTCCGATACGCCAGCGTCGCAAAGCGCGCACTCGGATCCTCCTCAAATGACAATGGCACGACCGGCAGCGGCACGTTCTCGTTATCGCGCAGCTCAGGATCCGGTTCTGGATTGCCCTTGCGGTCGGTGATGACCGGAGCCTCCTCGTCGCGCACGGCCAGCGCCGCCCACAGGGCCTTCTTCGCGGGCGCTCCGAGCTCGAGCACACCCACCGCAGCCTCAAACGTCTCAACCAGCTCCCGTTCCGTCGCAAAGCCCTCTCCTCGTTCATCCTCAAGCAGCTCCCCGAGTGCCGTCTGCGTGTCCGAGGGCAACTTCTGGATCGCCTTGGCCGCGAACACAGCGGCGATCGTCTCATCGCTCACCTCCCAGCGCAACCGCAGCGGGCGCTCGACTGTGATGCGCAGGAAGCCAAACTCCTCGTTGGGGAAGATCTTCACCCGATCGTCCTCCGCGAAGTCGCCGTAGAGTCGCGTGATCTCCTCGATCTGCTCCGCTGAAATCTCTTTTCGCTTCTCGCCGAGCGACTTGCGCATCTTCACGAAGCACTCGCGGGCGTCCACCAACTGCACCTTCCCCCGTCGCTCAGGCGACTTGCGGTTCGTGACGATCCAGAAATACGTCGAGATGCCCGTGTTGTAGAAAAGCTGATCGGGTAGCGCAACCACCGCCTCCAGCCAGTCGTTCTCGATGATCCAGCGGCGGATCTCCGACTCCCCCGACCCTGCCGCACCCGTGAACAGCGGGGAGCCGTTGAAGACGATCGCCACGCGCGATCCGCCTTCCTCCGGGCGCTTCATCTTCGAGACCATGTGCTGCAGGAACAGGAACGATCCGTCGTTGATGCGCGGCAGCCCCGCTCCGAAGCGCCCCGCAAACCCGCGCGTCTCGGCCTCCCTGCGCACCTCCGCCTCGACCTTCTTCCACTCCACCCCGAAGGGAGGGTTGGCGAGGAGGTAGTCGAAGCGCTCGCCTTCGAAGTGGTCTTCGGAGAAGGAGTTGCCGAAGGTGATGTGCGAGGCGTCCTGCTCCTTGAGCATCATGTCCGAGCGGCACACCGCGTACGTCTCGGCGTTCAGCTCCTGGCCATACACTTCCAGCCGCGCCAGCGGATTCAATGCCCGCAGGTGGTCCTCGGCGACCGACAACATCCCGCCCGTCCCGCAGGCAGGGTCGCACAGCGTCTTGACGATCCCACGCTTCGTGAGGATCTCGTCCGCGTCGTCGATGAACAGCAAATTCACCATCAGCCGGATCACCTCGCGCGGGGTGAAGTGCTCGCCGGCGGTCTCATTTGAGAGCTCGGAGAACCTGCGGATCAGCTCCTCGTAGAGGTAGCCCATCTCGATGTTCGACACCACCTCCGGGTGCAGATCGATCTCGGCGAACTTGCCCACCACCTGATAGAGCACATTGGCCCGGCGCATACGCTCGATCTGCGCGGGAAACTCGAACTTGTCGATCACATCCCGTGCCGCCTCGGAGAAGCCGCCGATGTAGAGGCTCAACGAATCCGCGATCGTATCCGGATCGTCGAGCAGCTTCGTGAACGTCAGCGGACTCGTGTTGAAGAACTGCTCATCCGCAACCGCCTGCAGCACGGGCTCGATGTTCTCGATCCTGCCCGAGAGCTGCTTGTGCTTCTTCAGAACCGCCTGCTTGGTGGGCTCGAGCACGCAGTCCAGGCGGCGGATCACGGTCAGCGGCAGGATCACCTTGCCGTACTCGGACTGCTTGTAGTCGCCCCGCAGCAGATCGGCGACGCTCCAGATGAAGGCCGCGTGGTTGCGGATGCTCTCGCCCTGAGCGCCCGAGGCGCTAGCTACCTCCGATGCCATAGTCCGCAGAGTACCGCCATAGTCGGCCATCGAGCGACGCGCGGAACCACACGCGGATAGTCCGGTGAATTCGACTCAATCAACGAACGATCGAGATGCGAAATGCCTGAACATCGCTCGGATCCGCTGGCGCATCCGAGCGATACGCCAGTCTGATCGGGATGGAGTTCGACCGTGAATGGGTCGTACCACTGGAGCGCGAGGATGCCCGCATCCTCGTTCGTCATGGTGGGCGGCCCGTGATCCGCTACGCCGCAATGCTTCAGATCTTGCGGGACGGCCGGTGGTGCACGATCCGGCTGATCGACAACGCCCACGATGCGCACCATATGCATCGATACACTGGAGACCTCAAGCAGGATGCCGTATCCTTCGGAGCTGGTGATCCTCGTGACGTGCTCCCGAAGGCCGTCGCCTATCTGGTACGAGCATCGGGCTCGATCATCGGGAGCTGGCAATCATGACGCTCGAATCCTTCTTCGACGACATCATCGACGACGCCCCCCTGTCGACCGCACGCGCTGCGGCGAGACCTCTCATGGCGCTGATGGAAGATCGCTTCGAATACCCGGACCGGACGGCTTTCGTCGCAGCCGATTCCGCCGTGTTCGGCCCTTCATTCGCACATGCAGCGTTCGATGAGCACCGTCCGGTGCTCATCCTGATGCCCGATGGTGTGGAGTTTCTCTACGAGCCCGCTCCGGGATTCGCCGCGAAGCTTCGGCGGCGATTTCGTTCCCGCTTCGCCGCCCGGCGCCTCAGAGAAATGGGACCCCTCGCGACAAACCCTTCGGATTGGGTCGATACCGATCCTGTCCCCATCCCGGGATACAGGCACAGGCTACGCGGGCCACGTCCGGCTCCGGTCGCGCCCTAACGACGGAGCCTCTCGGTCCGCTGGAGACCAGCTATCAAACCTGCCATGACGGAGGGGGAGAGATTCGAACTCTCGGTACGCCTATCAGACGCACAACGGTTTTCGAGACCGCCGCATTCAACCGCTCTGCCACCCCTCCAGGGGGACGCCCAAAGGCTAGACGATTCGGCTCTACCGCCGCGAGGCGAAGAACTCGCTGAGGATCCCCCCGCACTCCTGCGCCAGCAGCCCCCCCGCGACCTCCGGGCGGTGGTTCAGACGCTTCTCGCTCAGCACATCCAGCACGCTTCCCGCCGCCCCCGCCTTGGGGTCATACGCGCCGAACACCACCCTCCCCACCCGCGCCAGCACCAGCGCGCCCGCGCACATCGCGCAGGGCTCGAGCGTCACATACACCACCGCATCCAGCACCCTCCAGCTGCCCACCGCGCGTGCGGCCTCGCGCAGCGCCAGCACCTCCGCGTGCGCGGTGGGGTCTCCCCGCACTTCGCGCTCGTTGTGCCCCGCAGCGATCACCTCGCCCCCGTGTGCCACCACCGCGCCGATTGGCACGTCATCGTGTTTCAGTGCATGCTCGGCCTCGCGCAGCGCGAGGCGCATGAAGTACTCATCGCGTGGAAAGAAGCGCTCGCTCATCGACTCGCTCCCCAACCTAGATCCGGCGGGCATGCCGCACCCGCCCTCGGGGAACATCATCATTACCAACCTCATGCCCTCCACCGCCTCCCCTCGTCCTGCACCACTCAAGGCGGTTCTGCTCGGGGCGCTGCTCGCGCTGACCCTCGTACCGATGCTCTCGCCCTCATTGGGGGCCTCCCTGGGAGCCTCGCCGGGAGCGCTCGCCTCACAGGCTTTTGCGCGCGTTGCAGGCTCGCTGCACACACTGTCCCCGAGGGGCCTCCACAGCGGTATGGCAACTGCGATCCCCTCGCCCTCCCTCCCCTCAACCCCCGCCCGCCCCGCCGCCGGCGGCGGTCCTCGCGCCTACGCGTCCGGCGTGGTGGTCGTCAAGTACGCGCACTCCCTCTCCTCCTCAGCGCGCCTCCACACCGCTCGTGCCGCCGGCGCAGGCGATCCGCGCGCGCTCGCCTCGCACAACACGCAGCTCCTTCGGCTGAAGCCCGGCGTCTCCGTCGCCGCCGCCCTCGCGCGCCTTCGCCGCCGGCGCGACGTGCAGTGGGCCGTGCCCGACTACCTCGCCCACGCCGCCGAAACAGCTCCCCCCGCGGCAACTCCAGGGCTCGTCCCCAACGACCCCGGACCCAGCGGCACCCCCAGTGGCTGGCAGCAGCTGCAGTGGAACTTCCTCGGCGCCTTCGGCATCGACGCGCCCCGCGCGTGGGCCAACCTCGCAGCCGACGGCGCGCCCGGCGGCGCGGGGCGCGGGATCGTCGTCGCCGTCCTCGACACCGGCATCGCCTACTCCAACCGCCACCCCTTCCGTCGCTCCCCCGACTTCACCGCCGCGCAATTCGTCTCCGGCTATGACTTCGTCGACCACGACCCCTTCGCCAACGACCGCAACGGCCACGGCACGCAGGTCGCCGGCACGATCGCCGAGGCCACCGGCAACCACTACGGCCTCACCGGCCTCGCCTACGGCGTACGCCTCATGCCCGTGCGCGTGCTCGACTCCGAAGGCGAAGGCGACGCCGCCGTGATCGCCCAGGGCGTGCGCTTCGCCGTCAACCACGGCGCGCGCGTCATCAACCTCTCGCTCGAGTTCTCCTCCGATGTCACCGCCTCGGACATTCCCGAGCTACTCGAAGCGCTGCGCTACGCCTACCACCGCGGCGTCGTCGTCGTCGCCGCCTCCGGCAACGAGGGCTCGCGTGCGATCGCCTACCCCGCGCGCGCTCGCCGGGTCATCTCGGTGGGCGCCACCACCGAACACGGCTGCCTCGCCTCCTACTCCAACGACGGCTCCGGCCTCACCCTCGTGGCGCCCGGCGGCGGCCCCGACGCCGACCTCCCCGGCGACCCCAACTGCCACCCCGAACTGCCCTCCGGGCGCGACATCTACCAGGAGACCCTCACCGGCTCCTCCCCCCGGCGCTTCGGCTTCCCCTCCGGCTACGAGGGCACCTCGATGGCCACACCCCACGTCTCCGCCACCGTCGCGCTCATCATCGCCAGCCGCGTGCTTGGCGCCCACCCCTCACCTGCGCAGCTTCTTGCGCGTCTGCGTGCCACCGCTCGGCGCATGGGGGGGCCCGGCGACAGCTCGCTCTATGGGGCCGGTTTGATCGATGCGGGCGCTGCCACAGCCCCCGGCGGGCCCGGGGCCGTGGGGTGAGCGCCGTCTATGCGTGAGCCACGCGGATCGTCACGATCCCAACCGAAGTATGGCTCACGCCGCTTGGATCCCCCGCAAACAGGATCGCTCGCACCCGGATCACGTGCCTTCGCGCGAGCAGCGAGCGCGCCCAGCGCGACAGGCGCAATCTCACCGCCGTCACCTGCCCGCCCGCAACCGTAAACGAGCCCGTAGCAAGAGTCAGGATCGCCGTCCTCTTCGACTTGGCGCCACCCCCCGCGACCCTCACAGCGGTGAGCGTCCGCAATGTGACCCGTCCAACGCAGCGACTCGCCCCCGCCCCGCAGCTCACCTTGACACTGAGAGCACCCGATGGACCAGCACTCAGAGCTGCGCCCTGCAGCTCGACATCCGGCGCCGCCGGTGCTTCCTGCTTCGGGGCCGGTAAGAGAGTCAAACCGGGGGGCAGCACACCCGGACTCTGCTGCACCAGCGTGAGCGCCGGAAGCGTCGTGAAAGGCTCATCCATGCCATAGCTCGTGCCGGTCGAGTTGCTCGCCACGATGCGAGCGTCGTAGGTGCTCCCCGGCGTCAAACCTTCGAGTGCAGCGGAGACCGCCACCGCTTCACCACCCGAGCCGGGAAGCGCCGCGCACGACACGCTTGACCCGTAGGAAGTCGTAGGCCCGTAGTCGAAGTGGCAGTCTTCCGTGGATTCGCCGTTGGGGTTCACAGTGGCGTTCAACGTTGCCGATGTCTGGCCCACCGACGACGGCGCGCCACTCGTCGCCGTGGGCGCCACAGGGACGAATCCCACGCCGCCGAACCCCACCATGTGCACGTTCGACCCATCGTTGCCCGTGATCTGCCAAACGCCGCTTTCCGCGCCGGGGGCGATCGGTGAGAACTGAACCGTCTCGATCACGCTTTCGCCCGGTTCGATCGTCGTTCCCTCCGCCAGCGAGCTCGTCGCCGCAAATGCTCCCCCCGTCGGCGGCTTGGACTTCATGATGGTCACGGCGGTGCCACCCGTGTTGGCAACCGTAAAGGTCTTGGTAGCGCTCGAGCCAACCGCAACCCGACCGTAGTCGATCGTTTCGTTTGTGATCTGCAGCGCACCGGGCAGGCCCGCGCTGCCGGAGAGACCGATCGCTCCGTTGCCGCCGCTCGTATCGAGGCCGATCTGATCGCTGAACTTACCCGTCGCCGTGGGGTCGAACGTAACCGTGATCGTGAGCGAGCCCCCCGGCGCGATCTTCGAGCCCACCGCGGGTACCCCGCTGGCGCCAAAGGGCGCCGCGGGCAGATGCACTTCATTGATTTCAAGCGGCGTGCCGCCAACGTTGCGGAAGGTCGCCCCGGCCGACAGTTCACCGCCCACCGTCGTGCCCCCGAACGTCACCAGCGGGGGCGTCACTTCGAGCTTCGCCGCCGCCGCCTGGCCCACACCCGAGAGCGCGAACGTCACCTTCGTGCCTGTGCTCGTCGTGGCCGTCAGCGTTGCACCGAGCGGACCCGTGGCGGTCGGAGTGAATGTGATCGGCACCGTGATCGTCTGACCCGTCGAGAGCGTCGCGGGCAGCGCAGCGGACGGTTCACCGAGCGTGAACTGGGGCGAGCTCGAGCTCAGGCTCGAAAGCGTGAGCGGTTCATTCGCTGTCAGCGTGAGGTTCTTGTGTGCGGATTCGCCAACCGTCGTCGTGCCAAAAGCGGTCGCCGGGCCCGAGAGCACGGGGGTGACGGGGGATCCGAAGGCAAGCACATGGCCATCGCGGGTACCCACATACAGGCGCCCGGCGCCCACTCCGGGGATCGCGAACTTCGAGGAGGTGCCAATCGGGGCGCTAAAACGCAGCACCGGCTTGCCCGCCACCGGGATCGGATCGTAGGCGCGCAGCTGCGCACCCACGCCACCCGCATTCGGCGCCCACACGATCCACACCAGCGCCGATGCGGGCGTCGTCCCATCGGAGGTGACCACCGGTGCGCTCGAGGAGAAGCCAAAGGCATCCGAGGAGGTCCCCTGGAGCGACAGCGTGGGCTTGCCGGCGCCCGAGAGCCCATACTGGTAGACGCGCAAATTGCCCGACGACCCCCCCGCGCTGTTACCGCCCGAGGCCGTCGGGATGTAAACCCAGCCGCCTTCGCCGGGCCACACGCCCGGACGCGACCACACCCCGCCGTAGGGGCCTATGCGCTGCACCACTTCATCCGAGCCCGACGGCCCCTGGCCGATCCCGCCGAGGTCATCGCGGTTGAGCAGGTAAACGTAGCCATCCTTTCCCACCGCCACCGCCAACCGCGGAATCCCAGGCGTCCCGAAATACGCGTCCGGCAGTCCCGTCACGCCGCCCGAGGCGAAGTCCGCGTCCCACGAGTCGAGCGATTCGGCATCGAAGGGCGCAAAGAAGTCCGTTGCCTTCAGCGAGCCATCGGACTGCACCTGCAAGCGCACCACCGACTGACCGAGGTTCGTCGGCGGCGCGTTCCCCGGCGTGGGCGTCGAGGGCACGCCGCCGTTGCCGGTGCTCAGCAAGATGTTGCCCGGCCCGTCGGAGGTGAGGCCCGCGCCCGACTGCCAGATGCCGGCGCCTTCGCCGCTCTCCTCCGCGATCCAGCGCGCCTTGATCGTGCCCGCCGTCGATACGCCAAACACCCAGCCCTGCCACGGCGGGTGATCGCAATCAGAGCCAAAGGCCGCATACACAACGCCTTCCATCAGCAGCAGGCCCGGGCGCTGCAGCTCGGTGGTCGGCTGGAAGGGCCGCGAGGGCGCGTTCTGCGCAGCGCCGCTCAGCAGAACAGGAAAGCCCGGCTCCTCCACGCCGGTTGGGACATCGATCGCATCCATATACCAGCGGGCTTCTCCAGAGCTGCCCGATGCGTAGGTCTTGTGCGTCATATACGCGATATTCGTCGCCGGGTCGATCACCGGAGTCGCCGTCACCCCGATCGACGGCGTGAGGTCGCCACAGCCAATGTCGTTGGGGTTCCACGGCGTGCCGAGGTTCAGCGGCTGCGACCACTGCAGCGCGCCCGTGGTGGGATCAAGGCCATAGACCTTGTTCGTCTCCGTTGCCACCAACAGCGTCCCATCATCGAGCAGCGGCTGGGCATAAACCTGCCCTTCCACCGGCGTCGACCAGAGCTGCCCGAAGGTCCCGCCGCTCACGAGCCCCGGCGTGATCGAAGGCTCATCCGGATACCACCCCGTGCGCAGATCGTCGCCCGAATTGGTTACCCCCGAGCCCAGAGCCTCTCCCGCCATCGCGAGCAAAAGCAACGTGCAGAGCATTGATATGGCGCGCATCCTGCGCATCTACAGCCCCTTCCTTGGCGGTCCCGTCACTCTGGCGGTGGAGACTCGAATCGCTCAAGGATACGCCACCGGCGGGAGTCGATGGCAGCGAATGGGCCGGGAGGGGTCGGCCTGAGCTACCATCCGCGCCATGGCCATTGTGGTCACAGGCGGCAGCGGCTACATCGGCGCGCTGCTCGTAAAGGAACTCCGCGAGGCGGGCCGCGAGGTGCGCGTGCTCGACTCGCTCCTTCACGGCCAGGATGACATCGCCTCCGAGCAGGAGGCCTCCGGCGTGCAGGTCATTCGCAGCGACATCCGCGACGCCGACGCCCGCAAGCGCGCGCTGGAGGGCGCCGAGGCCGTCGTGCACCTCGCCGCGATCGTCGGCGACCCCGCCTGCGCGCTCGACCCCGCGGTCTCCGATGAAGTCAACGTGCAGGCCACCCGCTCGCTCGTCGCCGACGCCCAGGCCGCCGGCGTGCAGCGGCTCGTGTTCGCCTCCACCTGCTCCAACTACGGGCGCATGGCCGACCCCAACGTGCCCATCACCGAGGAGGGCGAGCTGCGCCCCGTATCGCTCTACGCCGAGCAGAAGGTCGGCATGGAGCAGCTCATCCTCGCCTCCTCGGACGGTCCCTCCAACGGCACCCAGCCCACCTGCCTGCGCTTCGCCACCGTCTACGGCGTCGGCCGGCGCATGCGCTTCGACCTCACCGTCAACGAGTTCACCCGCGAACTGTGGGCCGACCGCGACCTCGAAGTCTTCGGCGAGCAGTTCTGGCGCCCCTACATCCACGTCCGCGACGCCGCCCGCGCCGTGCGCACCGTGCTCGAGGCGCCCATCGAGAAGGTCGCCCGCAGGGTCTTCAACGCGGGGCGCTCCGGCGAGAACTACCGCAAGCTCGACCTCGTGGAGGAGATCGGCAAGCAGATCCCCACCGGTCGCGTCTCCTACGTGCACCGCGACGAGGACCCCCGCGACTACAAGGTCTCCTTCGACAAGATCCGCTCCGAGCTCGGCTTCGAGACGCTCCTTACCGTCCCCGACGGCATCGCCGAGATCATCGCCGCGCTGGGCGCCAAGCAGTTCGGCGACCCCTTCGACGGTCGCTACCGCAACATTCCCTGAGGTTCCCTGGCGCGCGCCGCGCCCTCGATCGCCGCGGCCATCTCCGCGCGGAAACGCTCCCTCCCGAAGCCCGCGGCGTTGGCACGCAGCTCAGAGTCCTCCAGCGCGAGCCCCTCGAAGCGCTCGATCGCCGCCGCCAAACCGGCGGGCGTCTGCTCATTGAAGAGCACCCCCGTGAACCCATCGCGCACCGACTCCCTCGCGCCGCCCACGCCGTAGGCGATCACCGGCACGCCCGCGGCCTGCGCCTCCACGGGGACGATCCCGAAGTCCTCCTCGCCCGGGAACAGCAGCGCACGGGCTCCCCTCAGCAGAGCGTCGCGCCGATCGTCATCCACGCGCCCCAGCAGCTCCACCGTGCCCTCCCCCGCTGGGGCCTCCGCCAGCGCGCGCACGGAGTCCATCGCGCGTCCATCCCCCGCCACCTTCAGGCGTCGCCCCAGGCACATGGATGCCTGCACCGCGAGGTCCACGCGCTTGTAGGGAACCACGCGCCCGAACACCAGATAATAGTCCTCTGCATCATGCTCCAGCGCGAGAAAGTGCTCCACGTCCACGGGCGGATGCACCACGGTGGCGCCCCGTCCGTAGTAGCGCTCGATCCTCGCTGCCACGTGCTCTGAGTTGGCCACGAACGCATCGGGTCCAGCAGCGCCCGCGAGATCCTGGCGGCGCAGACGCCCGAGCAGAGGTCCCGCGGCCAGGCGTGCCGCACGTCCCACCTCGCCCTCCAGAAAGCCCTCCTCCCACACGTAGCGCATCGGCGTGTGGCAGTAGCACACATGCAATGTCCCCGCCGGCGCCCTCACGTTCTTCGCACACGCATGACTCTAGGAGAGCACCAGATCGAAGCCGCTGAGATCGAACGCGCGAAATGCCCGCGTCATCAGCGGCAGCAGCTTCGGATAGTGGCGAGCGGCGCCCGGAACGCGTTGCAGGAAGGAAGAATGAACGGGCCGCTCCGTGATGATCGGCGGCCACGCCGAGGGCTCATAGATGGACGTGAACACCTCTGCCGCCGGGAACATCTCCAGCAGCTCCATCACCACCTGCTCGGAGCCCCCCGGGATCGTCAGCCAGTCGTGCACCACCGCCACGCGCGGGTAGCGCGCACGCAGGTTCTCTATGTCTACGGCGCCGTCATCGCTCACCCTCGCGAGACTACACAGGCCGCGGCCTGGGATCATGGCGCCGATGCCCGTCGCTCCTCCACGCCTGCAGGGCCGCGACATCGTGTGCGTTGGGTTCGCCGACTGGGACACCGAGCTGTGGACCAACCAGCATCACCTGATGTCCCGTCTGGCCACGGAGAATCGCGTGCTGTTCGTCGAGTCGCTCGGCCTGCGCCGCCCTCAACTCGCGGGGCGCGACCTGGCGCGCATCGCGCGCCGGCTGCGCCGCGGGGTCGCGCCGCCGCGCGAAGTGGATGGTCTGCACGTGCTCTCGCCGCTCGTCCTCCCCCTCCACGGCAACGCCCTCGTGCGCGCGCTCAACGGGCGCCTATTGCCGGCGCTCGTGCGCCGCGCCGCGCGGCACCTGGGCATGCACCGCCCGATCCTGTGGGCCTACGTGCCCCAAGCCGAGGCGCTGCTCCCCGCGCTCGACCCCTCGCTCGTGGTGTACCACTGCGTCGATGACATCGCCGCGCAGCCCGGCATCGACGCGGCCTCCTTCCGCGCCGCCGAGCGGCGGTTCGTGGAGCGTGCGGATCTCGTGCTGGCCAGCGCGCCCACGCTAGCGGAGCGGATGCGCAAGCTGGTGCAGGACACCCATGGAGGAGCGCACGTGGTTCAAGCGCCCAACGTCGCCGACACCGCGCTGTTCGCCACCGCACTGGAGCCCGGGCCGATCGACGCCGCGCTCGCCGCGCTCCCGCGCCCGCGAATCGTGTTCACCGGCGCGATCGTCGCCACCAAGCTCGATCTGCCGCTGATCCTCGCGCTCGCTCGCGCCCGCCCGCAGTGGTCCTTTGCGCTGGTCGGCCCGATCGGCCCGGGCAACCCGCGCATGGACGTTTCGATGCTGCGCGCCGAGCCCAACATCCATCTGCTCGGTCCCCGCTCCTACAGCGAGCTGCCCGCGGTTCTACGGGGAGCGCAGGCCGGCTTGATCCCCTATGCCGCCAACACCCTCACGCGGAGCATCTTCCCGATGAAGGTCTACGAGTACCTCGCCGCCGGCCTCCCCATCCTCGCCACGCCGCTGCCCGCGCTCGCCGAGGTGCCGGACGTCGCCACCGCGCCAGATGCCAGGGGCATTGCGGAGCTGATCGAGCGGGAACTCATCGCAGACAGTCCCGAGCGGCGCGCAGAGCGTTCGCGCGCCGCCGCCCTGCACTCGTGGGAGCGGCGCCTAGAGGAGATCGCCGCGGCGATCGCGGCGATCTAAAATCGGCAAATCGGAATCGGAAACAGTCGTTGATTTGGCTGCATAGCCTGATAACGTCGATTTTCAAGTCTTTTTGGGACCATTTGGAAGCAGTGCCTGGGCTGATCCAGCGGTCGAATGTCTAGCGGGAGAACGACATGAAACTTTGGAAACGCACAGCCACGTTGCTTGGAATCGCCTACCTCATGTGGGTGCTCGGCGCATCTGCCGCAGCCCTCGCCGCAGCCCCCACCGTCACGTCCATCAGCCCAAACAATGGCCCGGAAGCAGGTGGAACGTCGGTGACGGTCACAGGCACGGGCTTCATCAGCGGCTCGAAAGCCAAATTCGGCAATACCGCCGCGACAGCGGTGACGGTCAAATCGTCCGAATCGCTCACGGCCACGAGTCCGGCCGGGAGCGCTGGCGAACCTGTCAACGTGACCGTGACCAACTCGAACGGGACTTCCGCCTCGGTGGCGAAGGATCAGTTCGCTTATGACCCCCTGCCGATGGGCCTGTGGCTGGGCGTCACCAGCAACAGCAGCTATCACTACCTGGGCACCACCGGGGATTTCACGGCCCACAACATCATGTACGATCGCAACGGTCACATCGAGTGGGAAGTGGGCGAGTCCGGGGAATCGCTCACGAAGGCCAACGAAGATCTCGAAAGATCGATAGAAGCAGGCATGCTCCCGGACATCACGATCGAGTATGCCGGCTATCCGGGGTGCAGTTGGGGCGGAGAATGTCTGCCCACTGGGGCAGCAATCAAAACATACAACGAAGGCTTTGTGAAAATCGCCAAAACGATCCGCGAAGCGTATCCCGGGAGGCAGATCCTGTTCGAGCCGATCAACGAGCCATGGGGTTATGGCACGGCTGCCCAGTACGCCGAAATAGTCGCCCAGCTTTTGCCCGAAGCCCAGAAAGCCGGGATTCCGCTCAACACGATCTACGTTGGATCGGTGGGAGGCGCTCCTGGTGAACGATCCAATAAATGGATCACAAAGATGTACGAAGCGAAACCGGGCTTGGAGAAAGAAATCCAGGGCTGGTACATGCATCCATACGGGCCGCCCAGCGGCACCGAAGAACAGGACAGCCATGGCAGCGGCATCGAATCCCTTCCTTACCAGCAGAAGGAAATGACTTCCGGGCAGAACAACATCATCGTCTCCGAGGTCGGCTACTGCACACCGGACGTGAACAAAAGCGAATCAGTCGAAAAAGAATGCAAAGTCGCCGCAGGGGATGGGTACGGAGCCGAAAACAGCACTCAGGCCGCTAAATGGCTGAAAGAAATGCTCGAACACGCAAAGCCCTACTATGAACAGGGCTGGCTGAAGGCGCTGCTCGTGTACTCGCGAGGCGCAGGTGGATATGCGATGCAGCTGGAAGGCGGGGCTCTCACCAAGCAGGGCGAAGCGCTCGACGGCTTTGCGGACGCCCAGACCGGCTGGACGATCCAGCCGACTCCTTCACCGGGCAACCTATCCGATATATCGTGCATTTGGGCAACCGACTGCACAGCTGTAGGGTCCGCATCTGGAGCGGTCAGCGCGGAGGCTTGGAATGGTGCCTCGTGGTCGGCGCAGTCTATCGCCGCTCCGAGCGGCGTGAAAGTGAGTTCTCTGAACGGAGTATCTTGTGTATCGCGCTCGGCCTGCACCGCTGTCGGGAGCTATAACAGCTCAGGCACCAATGTCACCTTGGCCGAGAGCTGGAACGGAGTGAAATGGTCGGTACAGTCCACTCCCAATCCGACCGGTGCGCTGAGCAGCTCTCTGCTGGCCGTTTCGTGCGTGTCGTCCACTACATGCATCGGGGTCGGGAACTACCGCAACAGCGGCGAACACACGGTACCCCTGGCCGAGCAACTGAAAGGGACGACCTGGACGAATCAGACGATCTCTGGACCGGCTGAAGCGATCTACAGTTCACTGTCGGACGTGTCATGTACGGCGTCGAATGCCTGCACCGCGGTTGGCTATTACGAAAAAAGCGCCGGCAAAGAGCAGACCCTGGCCGAGCGCTGGAACGGCACCTCGTGGGCGGTTCAGACAACTGCCAATGTAAAAGAACCGGAAAAGGAAAGCGATCATTTGACCGGGGTCTCATGCACGTCCTCGACGGCCTGTGTGGCCGTCGGAGGATGGCAGAGCAAAGTGACGCCCGAGACCCTGGCAGAGAGCTGGAACGGCTCTGAATGGAAAACTCAGGAAGCGCCCCTGTTCGGCAATGGCGCCAGCCTGGTGAGCGTGTCCTGCACGTCAGCGACGACCTGCGAGGCTGTTGGATCTCAGCTGGCCGGCAAAGGACTGCCTCTGAGTCTCGCAGAGAACTGGGGCGGGACGAAATGGTCAAGTCAGACGACCCCCAATCCGTCGGCCGAAAAGATCGAACTGACGGCCGTATCGTGTCCGGCCATCGAGGCCTGCATCGCTGGGGGCTTTTCCGAAAGCTCCAGCGTCGCATCGACGCTCGTGGAGGCCGATTTCTAACGTATCCACCCGATCTCAGCATAAAAGGCATCCAATAGCCGGGCCTCCGGCAGCTACGGCGCTCACCGTGTATGATTCAACCACGATGCTTTGTCGGTCATGGAGGTCCGGCTGGATGATGTTCCACACGGATGGCTCGGCCAAGTCCGAGCGAGGGAGTGTATCCGCGGTCCCACGCGGAGCGATTCTGGTCATGGCGCTTCTCGCGGCCTTGGCTGTCAGCTGGTCAGCTGGGTCGTTGGCTTTCGCGAATCCCGGGGCTCTCTCCTCGCTTTCGCCGGCGACTGTGGCGGCGGGTGAAGGAACGGCGCGGGTGGTGGTGAGCCCCGATGGCAAGAGCGTGTATGCCGCCAACCGCGGTACCAACACCGTCTCGCAGTACTCGCGCAACAGCGAAGGGAAGCTCACCGCGCTCTCGCCCGCGACCGTCGAAGCGGGCTCCTCGCCCGAGGGCATCGTCGTGAGCCCCGACGGCGCCTTCGTATACGTCGCCAACCGCTTCTCCAACACCGTCTCGCAGTTCTCCCGCAACACCGAAACGGGGAAGCTCACCGCCCTCTCACCCGCAAGCATCGCCTCAGGCGAAGGCCCCATCGGCCTCACGATCAGCCCCGACGGCAAGAGCGTCTACGCCGCCAACGCCAAAGCCGCCACCATCTCGCAGTACTCGCGCAACAGCGAAACGGGGAAGCTCACCGCGCTCACACCCGCAACCATCAGCGCCGGCACCAACGTCCACGGCATCCTCGTGAGCCCCGACGGCAAGAACGTCTACGCCGCCAACTACGGCACAGGCACCGTCGGCCAGTACTCACGCAACACCGAAACCGGCGTCCTCACGGCGCTCTCGCCCGCAACCGTGAGCGCCGGCACCAACCCCCACGACCTCGCCATCAGCCCCGACGGCAAGAGCGTCTACGTCGCCAACGGCATCACCTCCGGCACCGTCTCACAGTTCACCCGCAACACCGAAACCGGCAAGCTCACCGCCACCACCACCATCGCCGCCGGCCAGTTCACCGAATGCATCGTCGTGAGCCCCGACGGCAAGAGCGTCTACGCCACCAACGAAGTAACCAACAACATCAACCAGTACACACGCAACATCGAAACCGGCGCCCTCACAGCACAAACCCCCGAAACGATCGCCACCGGCACAAACCCCGAAGGCATCGCCATCAGCCCCGACGGCAAAAACGTCTACGCCACCAACCACGGCTCCAACAGCATCTCCCAGTACTCCCGCGCCCCCGAAGAAACACTGCAAGGTCCCCTGACGGCGCTTTCGCCGGCGACTGTGGCGGCGGGTGAAGGAACGGCGCGGGTGGTGGTGAGCCCCGATGGCAAGAGCGTGTATGCCGCCAACCGCGGTACCAACACCGTCTCGCAGTACTCGCGCAACAGCGAAGGGAAGCTCACCGCGCTCTCGCCCGCGACCGTCGAAGCGGGCTCCTCGCCCGAGGGCATCGTCGTGAGCCCCGACGGCGCCTTCGTATACGTCGCCAACCGCTTCTCCAACACCGTCTCGCAGTTCTCCCGCAACACCGAAACGGGGAAGCTCACCGCCCTCTCACCCGCAAGCATCGCCTCAGGCGAAGGCCCCATCGGCCTCACGATCAGCCCCGACGGCAAGAGCGTCTACGCCGCCAACGCCAAAGCCGCCACCATCTCGCAGTACTCGCGCAACAGCGAAACGGGGAAGCTCACCGCGCTCACACCCGCAACCATCAGCGCCGGCACCAACGTCCACGGCATCCTCGTGAGCCCCGACGGCAAGAACGTCTACGCCGCCAACTACGGCACAGGCACCGTCGGCCAGTACTCACGCAACACCGAAACCGGCGTCCTCACGGCGCTCTCGCCCGCAACCGTGAGCGCCGGCACCAACCCCCACGACCTCGCCATCAGCCCCGACGGCAAGAGCGTCTACGTCGCCAACGGCATCACCTCCGGCACCGTCTCACAGTTCACCCGCAACACCGAAACCGGCAAGCTCACCGCCACCACCACCATCGCCGCCGGCCAGTTCACCGAATGCATCGTCGTGAGCCCCGACGGCAAGAGCGTCTACGCCACCAACGAAGTAACCAACAACATCAACCAGTACACACGCAACATCGAAACCGGCGCCCTCACAGCACAAACCCCCGAAACGATCGCCACCGGCACAAACCCCGAAGGCATCGCCATCAGCCCCGACGGCAAAAACGTCTACGCCACCAACCACGGCTCCAACAGCATCTCCCAGTACTCCCGCTGAGGGTCGCGGAAGCGGAACGCAGGTCGAGGGCCAGGCGCGCGCACGCCGATCCGGGGCCAAGTACGCGTACGCCGGGCTATGAGCCGAGCGGGAAAGACCGGCGGCGCACCCAGCGCCCGCCGGAGCGGGCCATCAGCCATACCTCCTCGGCACGCGCCGTGAATGGCAGCTGCGCGTCCAGCCCATCGGGGATCGGCGCGCCATAGGCGACGGTGAGATGGGGGACGATCTCCTCGTAGGCGCCTCCGTAGGGTTGATGATCGGGCCAGCGCTTCGCCAACGCGTGCGTCAGCGCGAGGAAGGGCTCCGCCGGGTCGGGTGCGAGGTAGACCACACCGGGAAAGCGCCCAATCTGCGACAGAGCGAAATCGAAAGCCGGAATCTCCTGGAGAAGCGAGGCGAGCGCCGACTCCGTCTCCCCATCGATCGCACGGGCGTTGAGGAAGGGATAGAGGATCGTGATATGCCCAGGCAGGCCCGGCTCGCGGGCGGACTTCTGGAGCAGCCCATCGGCAGCCGGTACAGGCACGATCAGGGTCGTCGCGGAGCCCTCGCGCAGCTTGCGCAGCAGCGCCACATCGGCACGATCGCGCCAGCGCTTGCGATAGCTGGAGTGGGTCTTGAGCTGTAGCTCCAGCGAGATGCAGGGGACCGACTCCCCCTCTACCTTCCCCACGGCGAATTCCATCTGCATACCCGAGAACTCGAGCGGGTGCAGATCCACTGCGCGACCCGCGAGCTCGTTGTCGTGCATCACAACGCGCGTGAACATCGGCACCTCGGACTCCGCGCGATACCACTCCCAGTAGCCCAATTCTTCGAGCACCTCCACCGCGCGCTGCATGTGCTCGGCGCGCACCACCATATCGAGGTCACGGTGGGTTCGCGTGCACTCGCCCGCCAGAGCATCCACGCCCCAGCCGCCGGTGATCCAACAGCTCACGCCGGCATCCACGAGGGCACCCACCACCCGCCGCACCTCCTCAGCGGGCATCGGCGGGCTGCGGTATACGGTCGCGCTCACCCGCGCGAGAGCGCGGTGGGGCAGCGGCACCCTCCATACGAGCGCGTTCAGACGCCCCGTCACCCGGTAGAACAGCGTCGGCTCGCTGCGCGCCTCATGCAGCGGCGCCACTTCCTGCGTGGAGGTCGAGCGCGTCGATCTCACCGAATATGCGGCAGTCTCACGAACAGGCTGCTCAGGCGACCGCTGTGCGGATCGGCAGCACCCGCGAGCAGCGGCAGACCCAGCGACTGCTCGATCGTGGCTAGCGTCCCGTAGTGGTCCACCGGCTGCGCATCGCGCGCGCCGCGGCGCACATCGGGGCCAACCAACACAGTCGCGATATGGCCACCCTGGGCAACTCCGCCGCAACACCCCGCGTTCGTGCTGCCCTCATCCCAGGTGAGCACCAGATAGCCATGCGGCCCGAGCCCGCGCAGCAGCGTCGGCATCGTGCGCGCGAGGAAGCGATCGCCGCCCGCCACGCCGCAGTCGTGACCGTCGTCGCAGAGGTTCGGCGAGATCCACGCGTACGTGGGCAATCGCCCGCCGCGCAGGTCGGAGGCGAGCTGGCCAAAGCCCACGATCTTGGCGCAGCTGCTGGGAGAGCCGGCGACGTCGTCGTAGTAGATAAAGGGGTTGTGCTTCTTGGCGTACCCCCCCGCGCCGACGCCCTTGAAGCAGGGTTCCGGCATATCCTCCATGTAGGCCTTCCAGGAGATATGCGCGGCTTCGAGCTGATCGACGATGTTGGCCGCCTGCACGCTGCATTCAGTGCAATCGGAGCTTATGCCCTGCGCGGAGCCGCTCGTCAGCGCCAGGTAGTTGGGCAGCGAAGGGTGCGTTATCGCAAAGCTCTGCGTCGCCAACCCATAGCGGCGAATCAAGGCATTGGTGTAGGGCGCTTGCGAGGAGCCCACCACGCTCGCGTTCTCCTCGTTCTCCATCGGGAGCACCAGCACGTGCGAGGCCTTCGAGTGGGCCAGCTGCGCCGCGGCGGGCACCGCGAGCGCGGCGCCCGAGTGGGTGCTCGACGCGTGCGCGCAGCCCGCCGCAAACAGGAGTCCAAGGGCAAGCGCAACGGCGCTCACACGCTCTGACATGCGGCTCGGCACCGCCAGATCATCGCACAGGCAATGGCGGTACCCGAAGACCATCGCACAGGCAGTGAGCGCGAGCTGAAGCCTTCTCGTAGACGAGACGCCCAACGAGCAGCACGAGGCGCTGATGGCGGCATCTACTCACGGCTGCGAGCGATCGCCCTCTCGAAGTCATCCCAGTGGGCGGCGCAGGGAGCGAGCAGAGCCGCCAGGCGCTCGAGGTCTTTCCAGCCCGCCTCGGCCTCCCAACTCCAATGCAGCACCACCGGCACCCACGACCCAGCCGCGCCGTCAATCGCACGTGACACAGGGTCCAGCAGCTCGCCCGCGCGGCCGTAGAAGGGCATGTAGGAGGGCAGGTACACCGCCGCCTCGCTGCGCCACTGCGGCGCCCCCTGGAAACCGAGCAGCCCGATCGACTCCGGCCCCCCGCAAACGACCCCGAAGCGACGCATCAGCGGCGCCAGTTGCACCGCGTCGAAGCGGTTGTAAGGGGGCACGAACACCTCCGGGCGCACCCCATACCGCGCCAGCTCATTCAAGCCCTCGTCGAGCAGGGCTTCGGTCTGCTCGAGATCGAGCCCGCACAGCTCGGAGTGCCGGCGCGGAGAGGCATCGCGCGTGCTGTGATCCAGGCCATGCAGCGCGAAGGACACCCCCTCGCGCTCTAGGCGCGCCAGCATCGCCACCTCACGCTCGCTCAGCGCGCGCGACTCGCCCGCCGCGGGGTCGAGCGGATCGCGGTTGACCCGCGGGAGCACCGCCACGAGATAGGGCACACCGGCCCCGGCCATGATCTCGTGAAAGCGCTCGTACGTGGCGGTGCCGAAGCGCCCATCCTCATCCCACGCCCCGGCGTTGGGGAACTCATCGACCCGCACAAGAAACCGCGGCGGCGCCGCCGCCGCGCCCGCTCCGAGCACCGAGCGGCGCGCGGCCTCCTGGAGGGCGAGCACTCCGCTCTCGTAATCCACGCCGCCGGGCCTGCCACGCAGCTTGTAGCGCACCTGCTGGGCCACGCGCCAGGGTCGCGGCGGGACGCGGCGCGAGCGCACCGCGCGGCGCACCGCGCGCGTCAGGGGCGGGGGATCAACCAGAGCACCGCCCGCGAGCTCCGCATCGAACAGCAGCCGCGCATTGCGCAGCTCATCCGTGGAGCTCATCCGCACACCTCAGTCTGCCGGGATGAGCCGGTCGCGCACGGACTCGAACTCCTCCAGCGCCTGCTCGTAATCGTCGTGGCGACCGATGTCCAGCCAGTAGTCCTCGCTCGGCCACGCGCGCACGGTCTCGCCGGCCGCGATCAGGCGCAACACGAGGTCCGGGAAATCCAGGCGCTCACCGGGCTCGATGTAAGCAAGCGCGCGCGGCGCGAAGCAGTACACGCCCATGCTCGCCGTGAAGTCGATCGCCGGCTTCTCGTCGTAGCCCGTGAGGCGCGTCGGATCGCCGTCCTCGAAGCGCAGAACGCCGAGCGAGACCTGGATGTGACGCACCTTCGTCGCGATCGTCGCCGCCGCATCGCTTGCGCGATGGCGCTCCAGCAATGCGCCGTAGTCGATGTCGGTGAGCACATCGCCATTCATCACCAGCACGTCCTCATCTCCCAGGCCGTCGATCAGCGCCAGCGCGCCGACGGTCCCGAGCGGCTCGCGCTCGCGGTAGTAGTCGATCGGGATTCCATATGCGGAGCCGTCGCGGAAGAAGGCCTCGATCAGCTCGGCCAGGTAGCCGGTGGCGATCGTCACGCGCTCAAAGCCGTGGGCACGCAGCTGACGCATCACGATGTCGAGCACCGGGCGATCGCCGATCGGCATCAGCGGTTTGGGGAGCACCGTCGTGTAGGGGCGCAGGCGGGTGCCTTCTCCGCCCGCGAGAATCACCGCGCGGTTCATGCGCCGTGCTCCGCAAGGATGGCCGGGGTCATCGCGTGTAAGCATATGCGGCCTGCCCCAGGGTCCGCCAATCTCCCACCGGCCTCATCGGTCGGCCAACCTCCCGCACGCCTCATCATCGGTCGGGGGAACCTCCGGCGCCGGCCCAGGGTAGCCAAAGCCATGCGCGACCTGCTCGTCACCACGCACACCCCCGTGCTGCGCTCCGGCCAGGCGATGCGCACCTATGGCGTGGCGCGCGCCCTGGCAGCGCACGGTGGGCTCGATCTGCTGTATGTGCGCTTCGGTGCAGACCAGCCCGACGGTGCCTTCGGATCGATCCCCGGCGTCGAGCTGTACGAGGTCCAACCCTCGCGTGGAGCCCAGCGCGCCCGCGCATATGCCCGTGCCCTTCTGCACGGCGTACCAGCGACGATCGCACGGGGAATCTCGCCCGAGCTGATCGCCGAGGCTACGCGTCTGAGCGAAGAAGCCGGGCGCGGACGGGTGATCGCCGACGGCCCGATCGCCGCCGCTGCCCTCGCCGGGCTGGCAAGGCGACGGCCGGTGATCTACAACGCCCACAACCTCGAGTCCGGCTTCCGCCACGAGCTCGATCGACGCCGCCTCCTGAGCTCCTTCAGCGCACATGCGCTGCGCTCTTTCGAGCGGGGGCTCCTGCGCGATGCGGCGGAATCGTGGATGGTCAGCCAGGCGGATATCGTCGGCGCTCGCGAGCTGTGCCCCACGGCGCGCCTGCGCTACATGCCCAACGTGGTGGATGTCGCGGCGATCGCCCCCATCTCGCGGCTCACCTCCGAGCCCCGCGCGATCTTCGTGGCGAGCTTCCACTACAAGCCCAACCGCCGCGCCCTGAAGTTCCTGCTGGAGGAGGTGATGCCCAGGGTGTGGGCCGAGCTGCCCGCGGCGCGCCTTGCGCTTGTCGGCGCCGGCCTGGAGGAGGCCCCCTGCGCCGACGCCCGTGTGGAGGCGCTCGGCTTCGTTGAGCACCTCGCGGGCGCCTATGCGAGCGCCCGCTGCGCCGTCGTGCCCCTGCTGCAGGGCGGCGGCACTCCGCTGAAGCTGATCGAGGCCCTGGCGCACGGCCTGCCGGTGCTCGCCACCTCGCGCGCCGCCGCCGGGCTCGAGCTGCGCGACGGCGAGGACTGCCTGCTCGCCGACGGTGGGGAGGCGTTCGCCAAGGCGCTCGTGGGCCTCCTTCGCGACGGTGCGCCCGAGCTCGCTCGCCGCGGACGGGAACAGGCCGAAAGGCGCTACTCGGTCGAGGCTCTCTCCGCGCTGCTGGAGCCGGACCATGCCGCGGCTGGAGCCAATGCCACGCACACGGTAGGCGGTTGACATAACCCGAGCAACTGCTACTCTCCCCCGATCTGGGGGGTCCGGAGCAGCGACTGTGGGTATGCGATCTTCAAGCCCAGCTTGACGATTCTTCGCTCCCACCCAGGCCCAAAGCGTCAGAGGATGGAGTCGACCACGAGATGGACACAATGCCGTCGAGCGGACAGGGTAGGACTTTCCCCGTGACCTCAGCGTCGGATGGATGGTGTACGGCCTCTCGCGCATCGCGGACGCCTCGCGCATCGCGGACGCGCGGTCGCGGAGCGCACCTCGCGCTCGTGCTCCTCGCTCTGCTGTCAGCGAGCCTCACCGTCGGCGTCCTCTGCGCTCCGGCCCTCGCCGACGCCGAAGCCACGGTCTCTGCCGACATAGGGGCAGCCCCGCTCGCCACGATCGGCGCCCCGGTGCTCTCGGTCTCGGGAGGCGCGGTCCGTTGGGGCCCGATCGCACTCGAGAGCGCCTACGTGGTGGCCCTCTCCAACGACGCCCGCGGAACCGCCGATCGTCTCACGCGCTACCTATTGGTCACACGGACGCCCAGCGAAATCCAGTCCTACACGCCGATCCTCGCCCCCGGCGAAACGGTCTATGTCGGCATCAGCGCCAACGCCGGAGTCACCTGGTCTGAACAGGAGGCCACCGTCACCGCACCGGCGCCCGAACCCGAACCAGAACCCACGCCAGGCGCTCCAGCAGTGAGCGCATCGGGCAATGCCGTGCACTGGGATCCGGTGGGTGTCGAGAGTTCCTATCGAGTCGCTCTCTCCAACGATGCGCGCGGCACCGCCGACCGTCTCACGCGCTACCTCACGGTCGCGCGCACCACCGGCGAAGTCCAGTCCTACACGCCCACCCTCGCGCCCGGCGAAACGGCCTACATCGGCATCAGCGCCGACGGCGGAGTCACCTGGTCCGCACAGGAGGCCACCGTCACCACGCCAAAGCCCGAACCTGAACCGGAACCCAAGCCCGAACCTGAACCAGAACCGGAACCAGAACCGGAACCCAAGCCTGAACCTGAACCGGAACCGATCCTCAAGCCACCCGCGCCGGTGCTGAGCGTGCACGGAGACACGATCTCCTGGGCGGCGATCCCCGGGATCACGAGCTACACGCTCGCGACAGTCCGCAACCCCACCACCACACGGGAAACGACCTACACGGTGGTGACCGGAACGAGCGTCACACCGCCGGTCGTGCCCGGACAGTCGATCAATTACGGCCTCGACGCGCAGACTCCCGTGGAAGGTCCCTGGGCCAAGGAGGTCACGATCACCTACCCATCCAGCCCCAGTGGCGAAGAACCGATCTCCGAAGAACCCAGCCCCCCACCTCCACCCCCGCCACCGCCGCCACCGCCACCGCCACCGCCCCCTTCGGGCAAGATCATCGGCACCAACGACGGCGGCGGATGGGGACCGGAAGCCGCTCAGACGATCCTCGCGGGGCACATCACCTGGAGCCGCGTGGAGATCGGCGCGAGCTCCAACACGCTCGCGCAGTCGCTCAGCGACGGCTTCCATACGCTCGCGATCGTCGCCAACACAACTGACGGCGCGCCGCTCAGCCAGGTCAACCCGAGCAGCTGGGGCGCCAACGTCGTCTCGCAGCTGCAGAGCAACCCCGGCATCGCGATCGCCGAAGCCGGCAACGAGATGTATTTCAAGGGCGGCGTCGCCGACCCCGTGCAGTACGGGCGGATGTATCTCGCCGCCGTGGAAGCGATGAAGGCCGCCGGCATCCACACGCCGCTCCTGTTCAACATGTACGGGGATATCCCGCACGGCAGCTGGTCCTCGCCCAGCAGCTGGTCGCGCGACTCGAGCGGCGGCGGCTGGTTGCGCACCGCCGTTGAAGGCGTGCCCGGCCTGGCCTCGGCGATCCTCGCCAACGGCCTCAGCACCCACCCCTATGGCGCGCTCGGCGAAAACGACGACGACTTCAACGGGACCGCGGCGGTCGCCGCGCAGGAATCCGTAGCGCGGGCCGTGCTGGGCGCAATCCCGAGCTTCTATATCACCGAGTTCGGCTACAGCCTCAGCAACTGCGGGGAATTCGATGGAGCCTGCTCCCAGCAGGAACAGGCAAGCAAGATGCGCGCCGCCTACGCGGTCTTCCTCGCCGATCCGCACGTCGCCGGGATCTGGTGGTACCAGTCCCACGACGACAGCACCGGGCAGTGGGGCTACATGAACCACGACAACACCACGCGCCCCTCTTTCGAAGTCCTCTCTTCGATCGCCATCGAACAGGGGCAGTAGAACCAACGTCCAGCGGATCGCCCCTTGGTGATCCGCAACTGGACGCTTTAGCACCCCAGCTGGACGGCCGGCGGGCCTCGGGTCATGCCGGCACCTGGCCTGGATTTTCGGCTCTACTACTGGTTTTCCGGCACCCGAGCGGTCGATTTCGGTGGCATTTCCGAAGCGCCCCCGCGGGTTGACCGCACGGTTTCGCGGGTCCGCCGACAAAGTGTTCGATTGGCGCCTCGAACGCTCAAGGATGCCCTTGGGGGAGCCGAAAGATTTCGTGCAGACCTCAAGAAACAAGGCGCGTTAGCCCCCACCGGGACCCCATTTCCCGGGCGCGCCACTCACAAATCCCGATAAAGGCACCCCCGTCGCGAGGCGGGCTCGCATAGCCAGGGGTCTCTCAGAGACAGCCCAGCTCCCGAAGGAGAAGCCATGATCACCGCCCAGTCGCATCCAAATTGGGCGTGGAGCAAGCTACTCATCCTGCTCTTCGTCGCAATTCTGGCACTGCCATCCATCGTCACAACCGCAGTTGCCCAGCCCTCCCATCGCTCCCCCCAAGCACACATCTCAGCGGTCTCGCGGGCGCTCAACGCCGCCGCCGCCTCCAGCGTCGCCGCCGACCGCGCGCTCGTCTCCGACGCCCGCGCGCTGAACATCTGCAAGCGCAAGCACCGCAAGCACTGCAAGGCCAGCGGCAACGCCGTGCAGCGTGCAGGTCACCGCCTTGCGATCACCGAGCGCAGCGTCGCCAAGCTCGCGCGCGGCGGCGGCAGGAACCGCACGACGAGCACCTCAGCCGCGACGCAGGCTCCGCAGCTGACCGTCTCCGGGCAGACCCTCAACTGGACGAACCCAGGCAACGTGAGCTCCTTCGTGTTCGTGCGCAAGGTCCCCGGACAGGAAGACCAGTACTCGATCGTCAAGGGCACCACCGCCACTCCCCCGCCCGTGCCCGGTTACACCGTCAACTACAGCGTCCGCACGAATGTGAGCGGCTCGGTGTGGGCCGTCGCACAGAACATCTCCTACCCGGCGATCTCTCCACCCGCCACGACGCCCCCCACCTCAACCACACCCGTCACGACACCGCCGACCACGACCACAACCACCACGTCGACCACACCGCCCCCCACGACGACCACACCCACCCCAACTCCCCCGACCGACACGCGCACCGCTCCGATCATCACGGTCTCCGGACAGACCCTCACGTGGACGCAGATCGGCGCCGTCAATACGTATGTGCTCGTAACCAAGGTCCCCGGACAGGAAGACAGGTACTCCACCGTCAGCGGCACCTCGATCACACCGCCGCCGGTAGCCGGTGCGACCGTCCGCTACAGCGTGCGCACCGCCGTCGAAGAAAGCCTGTGGGCGCCGGAAGTCACGATCACCTACCCGGCGAGCGCGCCGACGCCGCCCCCCGCCAACACGAAGGAAGCCCCCACGATCACCGTCTCCGGCCAGACACTCCACTGGAATGCGGTGGCCGGCGTGAGCAGCTACGCCTTCGTGCGCAAGGTCCCCGGCCAGGCAGACCAGTACTCGATCCTCAGCGCCACCTCGGTGACGCCCCCGGTTACGCCCGGCACGACGGTCCGCTACAGCGTGCGCACCAACGTCGAAGAAAGCCTATGGGCCCCTGAGGTCACGATCGTCTACCCAGCGGCCGAACCGGCTCCCGAACCTACTCCCGAACCGACCCCGCCGGTTACACAGCCTGGCAGCGGACCGTTCGAGATGGGTGTCGTGGCCGGAGCGGAACTCACCTACGAGCTTCCCTTCGTCGAAAAGCTCGGCACCCACACCGCGCGGATGGAGTTCGAAATCAACACCCCCGCGACGCAGATGGCGAGCAAGATCGAAGCCTATGCACGAGCCGGCATCCGCCCGCTCCTGCTGGCCTCGTTCTATGGACGCATGCCGAGCGCAAGCGAAGCACAGAATCTCGCCAACTGGGCCAAGGAGTTCGGTCCCGGTGGCACCCTCTGGCAGGGCAAGAGCTTTCCTGCCGCAACCGCCGTAACGACCATCGAGTTCGGCAACGAGACCAGCTACACCTACCAGTACTCCGACAACTCCACCGCCGGATATGCAAGCCGCGCACAGACCTACGCGCTGCGCCTGAAGGAAGCCCATGAAGCAATTCAGGCCGTCAACTCGCAGGTGGGGCTGCTCGCACAGGGCGACTCCGGAGGCTCTGGCCCGGAATGGGCGAACAACATGTTCAAGGCCGTTCCGAACCTCGGCCAACTCGTCGCCGGCTGGACCATTCACCCCTACGGGCCCGAATGGCAGTCGCGGATCGACAACCTCATATCCACGACGCAGGCCGACGGCGCACCCAACACCGTTCCCGTCTACGTCACCGAGTGGGGACTGGACACCGACAACGGGCACTGCCTGGAATACAACTTCGGCTGGAACAAGTGCATGACCTACAGCGAAGCTGCCAGCACGCTCGGTTCGGCGGTAAGCGCGATGCGCTCGCGCTATGGGAGCCGCCTCGCCGCCCTGTACCTCTACCAGGCCCACGACCAGGCCCCCACGGGCACATCGACGAGCCTGGAAAGCTCCTTCGGAGCTCTGCAGAGCAACGGTTCCCCCAAGGGCGCCTACACCACCGAGGTGCAGTCGCTGCTCTCGGCCAACCCCTGAGACCGGCAGGCAAAGGCGCCTCCCGCCCGTATAGGACGTTCGGGCGGGAGGAAAACCTCGCAAAGGCCAAGCTCACGGAGGCCCGGCCGCGCTATCGAAGAAAGTGCGCGGTCGGGCCGCTTATCGCGCTCGGGCCGCCCATCGTTGTCGAGCCATTCGCGGCCTCCTCAATACCGCCCGGTGTTTGCGCAAGCAGAGCGAGCAGGCCGATCTGCACACCGATCAGCACCGTGAAGCGCGGGTCGACGCCGGTGAAGGTGGCCGTCGTCTCGATCGCCACGAGCCCCGCGAAGCCGCACAGCGAGCCGAGCCCGAAGGCCCTGAGAAGTGGCTCAGGACTGCGCTTCCACACCCGCCAGGCCAGCAACGCCGCAGCTGCAAGGATCGCGAGATACGCAAACAACCCCAGCACCCCGAGCTTCAGCCAGTACCACAGCGTTGCGAAGTGCACATACAGGCGCGCTTCGGGGTGTTCCACGGACAGTGGCGTGAAGGTGGCGCCCCAGGGGACCAGCATTCCGATACCCGCGATCGGATGCCGGCGGATCGCGCCGAGCACGTTCGTGCGCTCATCCAGTCGATAGCGATCCTCGAGGTTCGCTTCGAGCTTGGATGGAGCGAGCGAAGCCACGCGCCGCACGATCGGCGACTGCGAGCCCTGGAAGTTGACCGATCCGAGCACCCACACGGCGACGATCATGAGCAGCCCCACGGGCACCAGCACCCGGCGCCCGGTCAAGGTCGAGCCGAGCAGAAGCACGAGTACGAGCCCAAGTACCGCCGCGACCCAGAAGGAGCGTCGATAGGAGAGCAGCAGCGACGCCACCAGCAGCGGGCTGCCCAGCAGCATCCACAGAGGCGGACGTGCGCGGAGCAGGACCGCCGCCAGGATGCAGAGCGCGGCGACCATCGTCAGCCAGTTTGCGGTGGGTTCGTAGTAGGTGAGCGTCGCGGTGCCTTCGATCGGCGTCCCCTGATGAGTCACGATCTCGATCAGCCCGAGTACCGCCTTGAAGATCGCCAGCGCCGCCGCGCCACCCAGCAGCCGCTTCACCTGCTCACGATCGATGTCGAGGTTGGCCACCGCGATGGGCAGCAGCAGCAGGTAGGCGAGCACGTCCTCGCCGAGCACCACAGAACGGGTGCCAAGCCCGGCGGCGTGAGCGGTGACCACGCCCGCGACCATCGCCAGCGCCAGCAGCGTGAGCGCAACTCCCAGCGACTTCGGGAAGCGCAGCGGCCTGCGATTTATCATCACATCGAAGCCAACCGAGACGACCGTCAGGGCAACCAGCACGTCGACCGCCGTGAGCTTTCTGTAGATGTCGCCATACAGGCTCGATGTGAAGCCCAGGAAACCGAACGTGGGCCCCTCGCACAGGATCACGAGTCCCACGGTGAGCGCCACCATCGCCGGCGGCTTGCGCATCAGGACCACCACCAGCACGAGCGCCAACGGTGCGATCAGGCCGAGCGAGCCGAGCTTGCGCGCGCCCGCGAAGGCGATCGCCAAGGTCGCCACCGCAAGCACGACCGCGAGGAAGAACTCACCCCGCTCCTGCCGTGGCGCCATCCGCGACATCCCGCTCAGAGCGAGAGTCTCCGGTGTTCGCGTTCAGGACGCCCCGGGCGTCGCGGCAGCGCATCGATATCGACGTCGAGCACTGGGCTGGCCCCCGCATATGGCGCATAGCCGTAGCTCTCGGCGTCGCGCATACCCGTGACGACGATGCCCACGGCTTCGACCTTGTGGCGATCGAGGATCGCGCGCACCTGGCGCACCTCGTCGCGCTTGGTCACGCCGGCGCGGGCAACGAGGATCGCCGCGTGGATCACCGGACTGTTGAGCAGAACCTGCGCATCGGCAACCGGCAGCAGAGGCGGCGCATCGATTATCACCATGTGCTCCGAACTCGCGAGCTCGGAGATGATCTCGGCTAGCTGCATCGATCCCAACAGCTCCGAGGGGTTGTGGGGCAGAGGACCCGCCGGCAATACCGTCAGGCCTGGCAGATCGGGCAGCGGATTCACCAGCAGCTCGGCCAGTGGCCTGCCCTCCACGAGCGCCGTCGTGAGACCCTCGTTCGTGTCGAGGCCGAAGTGCTCGGCAAAGGTGGGGCGGCGCAGGTCGAGCTCGATCAGCGCCACCGAGCGCCCCGCGAGCGCCACCACGTGCGCCAGATCGACGGCGACCGTCGTCTTGCCCTCGCCGGAGATGGCGCTCGTCACGAGCAGCGTGTCGAGCTGGCGCGTCACGGCGGCGAAGTCGAGCGCGCTGCGCAGGATGCGGTAGGGCTCGAGGCGTTCTTCGCGCTGGCTGGCGCGACGAGCGCCAAATGCCGACTGCGGCACGCCAACGAGCGCGGTGAGCCCGTATTCGCGCTCGAACTCCTCGATCGTCTTCACCCGCCGATCGAGCGTCTCCAGGAGGAAGACGAGCGCGAGCGAGATCGCCAAACCGATCAACAGGCCCATCACGACGGTCGTCGAGAGGGTCAACCCTGTGGGTGTCCCCGAGGGCGTGGCCAGCCCGATGATGTTCGCCCCACCGCCGGCAACCGCGCGGAGCTCGCCCTCTCGCTGCACCGACTGCTGCAGGCTTGCGCGTTCGGGGGAGCCGGGGGGCAGTGCGGCGATCTCTTCCTCGAGCTGCTTCTCCGCCGCTTCGATGCCCGCAAGCTGCGAGCGGGTCCTGAAGGCGATGTACTGGTGGGCAAACGCGTTGGCCAGCCGCGCCGATTCGGTCGGATTGCCGGTGGCGGCGACGATATTGAGGACATCGGCGTTGGCCGCCGATTCGACCTTGACCTTTTCGAGCAGTTCCGTCGCGCTGGCCTCGAGGTGCAGCTGCGCGCGAACGCCTTCGGCCACCTCGGGCGAGTGGGCGACAAGCGTTTCGGTATTGGCTTCGCGCTGGGGTTCGCTGCTGCCGCCGCGACTCACCTGCAGCGCCGAATCGGACAGCGTGCCGTTCTGAAACGCGACGCTCGAGGTCGCCTCATAGGACTTGGCCGCCCGCTCGTGGCGGATCACCGCGAAGCCGATGCACACGACGACGATGGTCGCGACCAACTGCCAGCGGTTACGCACCAGCCTCAGTGTGTTGGCGAGGCCTTCGTTCTCACGGACACGCTCGAACCGATCGGCTGCGGTCATTGGCGGCTGCTCCGATTAGGCGCGACGCTGATTGGACACGTGATGGTTTGCACGGCGACTCTGTCGACCGTCCTTATCGTCCTTCGTGCGCCATCACTTGAATGCAAGCAAAAGCATCGCCCACAGGGCGAGGGGGGCAAGGCCATCTGTGTGATAGTACCCGTAGAAGCCCCCGCGCCCACGCGCCGCAAACATGGCCCTCGTGAGCCCCGAGGGCCAACGGTCGCGCAAACCTCGCGCGCGCGGCCCTCAGCGGCGGTTGCGAACGTAGCGGCCGAGCGTGCGTATCGAGCCGAGAAGATCCTGCTTGTATACGATCCGCGTGCCCGCTCCGCCGTCGGAGGACTTTCGCGCCCACGCCGTATCCCCGTCGCTGCGCATCTCATCGAACTGCGGATTGCGCACCACCAGCAGATCCCATATGTCCTGAACGTGGGAGAACGTTCGCTGGTGCTCTGGGTAGTCGGTGCGAATCTCGGGAAGCCACCCGAGGTCGTCGAGATGCACCCAGCCGCCCGGCTTCAGCAGCCGCTCCACGAGCAGCAGCGCCAGGCCATCCTCAAGCCACGTGTGAGCGCCGTCGAGAAAGGCGAAATCATAGAGTGGCTCGATGTAGCCCTCGCGCGCCTGCTCCTTGAGCTTGCGGTGCAGGAACCAGTTGTAGCCGCCCTCCTCGAGCACCACCTCCACCCGTGGCGCGAGCCCGCCGCGCTCGAGCAGCTCCTTGCCCACGACCGCGCGCTTCTCCTCGAAGGGCATGTCGACGCTCGTGAGCCGGCCCTCGCCGTTGGCCTCCAGCGCCGAGGCGGTGTAGACCGCGCCAACGCCCCACGCAAACCCCAGTTCGAGACAGTTTACGAAGCGATTGGTCCGTACGAAATCGTGGATTTCGGCTCCGTGGACGGGACTCGTCCCCCCTCCGCTCTCGCCCACGAGCAGCCGGGCCTGCTCGGCTGTCGTGATCGCGGCCACCGCGCGAGCTTACCTGTGAGCGTCGCTTCCTGCCCCGTGAGCGTCGCCCCCTGCCCACTCGAACTCATCCACGAGGCGCTCGTCGTGGCGCTCTGCGCTGTGTTCGGCGGCAGTCCTCATCCCCCCCACACGCAATCTTGCACGCAGATAGGGGTCGGCGGCGAGACGCAGAATCGCCGCCGCAAGCGCCTGGGGATCCTCTGGTGCGATGAAGAGGGAGTTCTCCTCATCGCGCAGATACGTCACGGCTCCACCTTTGGGGGTCGCCACGACCGGCCGGCCAATGCCCATCGCCTCCAGAGGCACGAGGCCCCACGGCTCCTCCCAGCGAATCGGGAAGAGCACCGCGTCGGCCTGGGCATAGAGCGACGGCAGCATCTCGCTCGGCACCGGACCCTCGAAGTGGACCCGCGCTCGTACTCCCAGAGCCTCTGCCCGGCTGCGCAGCTGCTCGCCGTATGCGTCATCCCCCCCGCCCACAACCTTGAGCGTCGCCTGCGAAGGGAGCTGCGCGAGCGCCGCAATCGCGATGTCGATTCCCTTGTCGGGATCGATCCGGCCCACGTGCAGCAGGCGCCACTCCCACGGCTTCTCCGGCGCCAATGCCAGGTAGCGGGCCTGGATTCCAGGCGTCACCACGACGCTGTCGAGCGGCCGCACGCCCGCCGCTTCGGCCGTCTCCTGGGTGTGGGTGGAGTTGAAGACGAAACGCCCCGCCGCCTCGAGTCGATAGCGGATCGGGATCCCGCACAGCGGCTCGAGCAGCGGCGCCAGCGGCTGCAGTCGCCTGGTCATGCGCGTCCACCCGTCGCCCTGAAATCCGTAGGAGAGCCAGGGGTCCTGAACGAGGAGCACGGAGGACAGGCCTTTGCGTCGCACGCGCTCGATCAGCGAGAGCGACATCCCGCCCATGCCCCACCAGCTGACCACATCCGGGGCGAACTCGCGCAGATGGCGATCCAGCACGGCGGCGTTCGCGCGCTCGAGTTTCAGACGCTGCAGCGGTGTGAGCGCTCTTGCACGCTGGGCGCTCGCGTCCAGATAGGAGCGCAGGGCACGATCGACGGGCATCTCATCTGGCTCGCTCACCCCTGGGGAGCGAAAGTCGGAGGTGAGGATCTGAACATCGTGGCCGCGCGCGAGCGCAGCGCGCATCACGCCCTGGCAGGTCAACTCATAGCCGCCCAGGTAGTGCGGGGGGTAGAGCAGCCCCACGCCCAGGATCCTCATCGTGACCGTCCCATACGCTCGTAGAGTTCGACCACTGGCTCAGCCGCCGGCGCGGGAGAGTGATGGCGCACAAAGGTCTCGTGGGCGGCCTCGCCCGCCGCCAGACGAGCTTGGGCATCCTCGCACAGCGCTACGACCGCATCCGCCAACCGTGCATCGTCGGTCTCGACGGTCACTCCGCCACGCGCGCCAAGACCCTCCGCGCCCTCCGGCGTCGTGACGACCGGCAGGCCGAGCGCGAGTGCCTCGAGCACCTTGATCTTCGCCCCACTGCCCGCCGTGAGGGGGTAGAGCAGGACGCCGAGTTCGCGCAGGAAGTCCGTCGCGGAGGGCACTCGCCCGCGCCACTGCACACCCGCCGGCTCGGGCAGATGGTGGAACGCTGAGCGTTCCATACCGTGTCCGGCGAGCACGAGTCTTGCGGCGGGTTGGCGCTCTACGACGAGCGGCCATACGCTGGTGAGCAGACGCTCCACGGCCTCGCGTGTGGGTGGCCAGCGAGCGGTCCCGATGAGACCCACGAGCGGGGACTTCGAGCTCCGCCCGAGGCAGGTAGTGAGCCGGATCGAGCGCAACCGGAGCAACAACGACCTGCGCGTGCGGCGCCGCCGCGCCCAGCGGCTCCCCTACCTCGATGGAGTTCACGAGCAGCCACCGAGCACGCCGACGAACCCTTCGCTCGCCCCGCAGCAACTCGATCGAAACGCGCCCCTGGGCCCGCAGCGGGTTCCAGACACGCGGGTCGCGGCGCGTGAGGCAGTGCAGTTGAGCGAGCGCCGGCCGATCCACCAGATCGATGGCAAGCGCTGTTTCAGTCTCCACGAAGTGCACCACATCGGCACCCGCGGATAACACGCGCAGGCGCTCGACGAAGGGGCCCTGCGCCAGGCTTCCCAGTGGGCGCACGAGGCGGTTCCAACGAATCCGGTTGGGCGCGAGGTCGGCGCGCGGCACCACGTCTACCGAAAGGCCGGGCGGCATCGCGGAGATCGCTTCATGCCCGGGGGAACAGAGCACCTCGCAGTCGATTCCATGGTCGGCGAGACCTCGGAGCAGGCCAACGGCACATCTCGCCGCCGCGCCGCCCTCAAGGAGCGGCAGCTGCGACATCACGACTAGGACACGCAAGGCTGCGAGAGTATGACGCACATGGTCACCAGGACGAAGGCCCTCACGCGTGGGTTCACGCGAGGGCTCTTCCACGGCGGTGCCGCCGGCGATGCCGGAGCGGCGAAGGGCCGGGATATCGCCTCCAACGTCGGGATTCAGTTCGTGGCGCGCGCGATCACGATGGCCCTCAGCGTCGTCACCGTCGCGCTGATGGCGCGCGCGCTGCATCCCAACGGCTACGGCGTGTGGAACGGCGCGGGCAGCTACGTGGGGCTCTTCACGGTGCTCACCGACCTTGGCTTCACGATCGCCGCGACGCAGCGGATGGCAGCCGAGCCCGAGCGCGAGGCGGAATGGCTGGGGGCGCTGATCGGCATCCGGATCACGATGTCCCTGATCGTCGTCGTGCTCTGCGCCGCGTCGATCCCGCTGTTCTTGACCGACACCGACAGCACCCACACGGTCGCCTACATCATCACCGCGACGGCCCTCGCCACGGGCGCCAACGCACTGATGACTGTCTTCCAGTCGCGCCTGCGCGCCGGTCTCGTACTGTCGTTCACGGTGCTCCAGGGCTTCCTGTGGCTTGCCGCGGTGGCGAGCCTCGCGGCGGCGAACGCGTCGATCGTCGCCTTCGCGATTGCCTGGGCGATCGTCGTGGCGGCGATCTCAATCCTGCAGGTCCTCGCCACCCGCCGCTTCGCGCACATCGCCTGGCGCGCCGGCCGGCGCCTGTGGCGCCCGCTCGTGCGCGTGGCGATCCCGCTCGGCGTGGCGAGCGTGATGATCACGATCTACTATCAGGTCGATTCGGTGCTGCTGCTGCAGATCGCGGGCGCCAAGGAAGCGGGGATCTACGGCGCGGCATACGGATTCCTCGCGCCGATGAACTTCCTTCCCGCGGCGGTGATGGCGTCCTTCTTCCCCGTGCTCTCCGCCGTCTACGGCCACGACCCTGCGCGTGCGCGCCGGCTGGTGCAGGTCTGCGCGGACATCATGGCCGTCATCGCCCTGCCGGTGCTCGCCGGGACGATCGCGCTCTCCGGGCCGATCGTCCATCTCATATATGGGCCCACATACCACGAATCGGCCAGCCTGCTGCCGATCCTGATGATCGCCTTCGTGATCATCTGCTTCGGCTCGCTCGCCGGCTTTCTGGCGCCGCTGCTGGGTTTGCAGTGGCGTTTCGCGCTCTACACCAGCATCGGAGCGATCGCCAACGTCATCTTGAACCTCGTTCTGATCCCGAGCTATGGAGCGCACGGGTCGGCGTGGGCGACCGTCCTCACCGAGGCCATCACGATGGCCCTGATGATGGGCACGGCGCTCGTGACGATGCGTCTGGCGTTGCGCGTCGGCAAGATGCTGCGCACCGTGGTGCTCGCCGCCGCGATGACCGGCGTGATGGTGCTCGCGACGCCGCTCGGACTGCTGCCGGCGGGCATGATCGGCGTGCTCGTATACCTCGCCGGCCTGTTCGCGCTGCGAATCGTCAACCGCAGCGAGCTGCGCGTGCTCCTAAGGCGCAGCGACGCTCCGGTCGATGGGGTGGGGCTGGAGTGAAAGCCGCCGCTCGCCGCGGATGCCCGGCCGCGCGGAGGATCCAGGGGCACGACAGAATGGATGTGGTTTGTGATGGTCGGGCCGTGGATGGGAGATCGGGCAATGGCACAGCTGAAATGGATTATTCTTAACATGAGGAGTATTCGAAATATGCTTATCCCTCCTCGCGACTGGGTACTCAATCACGTGGTGTGCAGAATGCCCCTGGCCTCAGTGCGAATGGCCTGCTATGCGCGCATGGGAGTGGCCTTCGAGGACCATCGCACGGGCGTGATCATGCTCGGGAGCGAGGTCCACGCACCAACACAGCTGAAGATCGGCCGCGGCTGCGCGATCGGCAACCGCTGCGTGCTCGACGCACGCGGCGGCATCACGATCGGGCGAGACGTGAACATCTCCAGCCACGCACGGCTGCAAACCGCCAAGCACCTGATCGACGATCCGGACTTCATGCACGACTTCTCGCCGATCGCCATCGGCGACCGGGCGTGGATCGCCGAAGGAGCAGTCGTGCTCGGCGGCGTCACGCTCGGTGAGGGGGCCGTCGTCGCGGCCGGCGCCGTGGTCACCAAAGACGTCGCACCGTACAGTGTGGTGGGCGGCGTTCCGGCTCGCCCCATTCGCGAGCGCGCTCGCGATCTTCGCTACCACCTGACATGGCGACCGGATTGGCAATAGGCACGATGGCCGTAACCGAAACCTCCCCCGAGCTGCCCCTCTTCGACCTGCGCCTACAGCAGCGCGACCTCGATGCGGTCGCGCAGACGCTGCGCTCGGGGTGGCTCACGATGGGCCCCCGCACGGCGGCCTTCGAGGAGGCCTTTGCGGCCCAGCTCGGCGCGCGCCATGCGGTGGCCGTGTCGAGCTGCACGGCGGCGCTGCACCTCGCCTACCTCGCCGCGGGCGTGGGGCCGGGCGATGAGGTGATCGTGCCCTCCTTCACGTTCGCCGCAACGGCCAACGCGGTGCTCTACTGCGGCGCACGACCCGTGTTCGCGGAGATCCTCTCGCGCGAGCGGCCCTATCTGGACCCAGCGGACGTGGCGCGGCGCATCGGCCCGGCGACGAAGGCGGTGTGTGTGGTGCACTACGCCGGCTACCCCGCCGCCGTCGATCAGCTGGCTGAACTCTGCGAGGAGCGCGGGGTGGCACTGATCGAGGACGTGGCGCACGCGCCGAGCGCGACGCTACACGGGCGCAAGCTCGGCACGTGGGGCCTTGCGGGGGCGTTCAGCTTCTTCTCCAACAAGATCCTCTCGGTGGGCGAGGGCGGGCTGCTGTGCACCGACGACGACGAGGTCGCGGCGCTCGCACGCTCGCGGCGCTCACACGCGATGACCAGCGGTACGTGGGATCGCCATCGCGGGCGCACCGACACCTACGATGTGGTGCAGCTCGGCTACAACTATCGCCTGGATGAGCCGCGCGCGGCGCTGCTGCTCTCTCGCCTGGAGGGCCTCGAGGCCGACATTGCGCGCAGGCGCGAGCTGACCCTGCGCTACCGCGCGCTGCTGGATGAGGTTCCCGGGTTGATCGTGCCCTTCGCCGAGGGCGACGTGCCCGACTCCTCGTGCTACGTGATGCCCGTGATGCTCGAGCGCCACGGCGCCCAGGGCGCGGTCGCGAGCAGCCTGCGCGAGAAGGGCATCCAGACGAGCATCTTCTATCCGGCGGTGCACCGCTTCAGCGCCTATCGCGAGCGCTTCCCCGACGTTTCGCTGCCGCTCACTGAGCTGGCCTCCCAGACCGAGCTGACGCTGCCGCTGTTCCCGCACATGACCGAGGACGATCAGGATCGCGTCGTCGCCGCGCTCGCCGAGGCTATACCCCGATGAGGAAAGCGACTCCGTCTCTCCCCCAGCGGCGACTGAGGCAACCAAAGGATGCCCAATGAGCGACTGGCGCGTGCCACTCACCGACATCGCGATCAGCGAGGACGACGTGGAGGCCGTGCTGGAGTGCCTGCGCTCGGGCTGGCTCACGATGGGCCCCCGCACGAAGGTCTTCGAGCAGGCGCTCGCCGACTACATCGGCACGCCCCACGCGCTGGCGGTATCGAGCGGCACCGCCGCCCTGCACCTCGCCTGCCAGGCCGCCGGCCTGGGACCCGGCGATGAGGTGATCGTTCCGGCCTTCACGTTCGTGGCGAGTGCCAGCGCCGCACGCTTCGTGGGCGCCGAGCCGGTGCTGTGCGACGTGCTCGGCACGCACGATCTCAACCTCGATGTGAAGGATGTCGCGCGCCGGATCGGGCCGCGCACGCGCGCGGTGATGGCGGTGCACTTCTGCGGCTATCCGGCGGATGTGCAAGCGCTGAGAGAGCTGTGCGACGCGCACCAGCTGATCCTGATCGAGGACTGCGCGGAGGCGATCGGCGCGCGCATCGATGAGGACGGCCGGCAGGTGGGGACCGTGGGCGAGCTGGGAGCCTTCAGCTTCTTCTCAAAAAACCAGCTCTGCGTGGGCGAGGGTGGGATGGTATCCACCGCCAACGAGGAGTTCGCCGAGCGCGTGCGCCTGCTGCGCTCGCACGCCCTCACGAGCGGAACGTGGGATCGCCACCGCGGGCACGACCCCGAGTACGACATCGTCGATGTCGGCTACAACTTCCGCATCGACGAGCCCCGCTCGGCGCTGGGGCTGAGCCGTCTGGGGCGCCTGGAAGAGGACATCGCTGCGCGCCGCGCCGTCGTGCGCGCCTACCGCGAGCGGCTGGCGGAGATGCCCGAACTCGAGCTGCCGTGGGATGAGCGCGCGGTGGAGCTCGCCACCCACTTCGCCTTCCCCGTGCTGCTGGCAGACCGCGACGCGCGCGACCGCTTCCGCGAGGAGCTCAAGGAGGGCGGCATCCAGACCACCTGGTACCCCGCGCTGCACACCTTCAGCGAGTACCGCGATGCCGCGCCCCCCGAGGGGCTGCCGCGCGCGCTGGAGGTCTCCGAGCGCCACTGCATGCTCCCGCTCAGCGCGACCATGGACCAGGCCGACGTCGACGCCGTGGTGGACACGGTGCTTGCGTGCGCCAGCCGGGTGTAGTTGGGCGTGCGGCATGCGCGTGTAGCCGTACCTCGTCGAAGTCTCACGGCCTCATATTGCGTGCAAGCCCCAGGCCGGCGCCGGGATAGATGTGACGTCTCGGTCGCTCGACAAAGTGGTGGTACTCGCCGTTCATCTCGGCGGCAAGCTCGGGGAGTGCAGTGGTGCGATCGCCATTGCCGGCGATCAGTGCGATGTCTTTGGAAGCGTGACGCATCGCCGTGCGCATCTCGAAGGACTCTATTTCGTAGCTGGGCGGTGTGTCGCAAATAAAGAGATCCACCTCGAGACCATCGAGAGTCGAGTCGAGCATGTCGAACGTAGACGCGAAAATAGGCTGCCAGTTTCCCCGCAGGCGCTCATCAACCGCCCAGCCACTAAAGGGATCCGTATCAAAGGAGATGAGACGACCAGGGCTGCCTTCGCGAGCGTTGCGCTCCAGTGCCGCAAGCAACACGAGTGAGCCAAACCCATGCTTGATACCTGTCTCGACGATGAGGCTTGGCTTCAACGCACGTGTAACTGCGTACCAACCCACACGTTGACCAAAATGGATCCGTCGCTTCATGTCAATGCGCCACCGCGCGCGTTTGACGAGCTCTCCTCTGAGCTTCTCATCGGCACCTATCTCCGCCAGGTAGCCGGTGATCTCCACCCTGCTCGAGCCAAGCGCACCGACCAAGAAGTCGACCAACTCATCTTCATTGTCCAGCTCATAGGAGAAGTCACCCACCTCTGGATCGAAAAGGACGTAACGTGTCACGAGCAGCGGTTGGGCACGAAAGGAGACTTCATATCCTCGGACAATGCGTGCCTTCTCAAGCCACCGAAAGCGAGCAAAACGGCGGAGGCGGTCCTGCCACTCCGGCGAGAGGTTTCTGAGCTGTGACTTGATCAAGTCAATCTCACGTCCGAGAACCGATCTTAGTGGACGATCATCGTTCAAGGACCTCGCGGTAGAGCTCCCCAGTGCTGCGCGCGATCGCCGGCCATGCGAAGCGCTCCTCGGCCAGCGCCGCTCCGACCTCTCCGCGCCGACGACACTCGTCCCAGGTGGCGTCGATGCTCGCGGCGAGCGCGCTGGTGAGCCCCGCCACGTCGGGCGTGGGGCAGATCCAGCCCGTCTCGCCGTCGATGACGGCCTCCACGAGCCCACCCACGGGATAGACCACCACGGGCCGGTGAAAGCCGTAGGCGAGCAGCAGCACGCCGCTCTGGCTGGCGAGCATGTAGGGCAGCGTGACGGTGTCGGTCGCGGCGAACAGCTGCGCGGCCTCGCGCATCTCGAGGAATCCCTCGCGCACCGTCACGCGCCCAGCCAGCGCGGGGCTCTGAAGCTGCGCGCGCGCCAGCGCGAGGGCCCCCTGCTCCTGGCCGCCCACCAGCAGGTGCAGCCGCGGTACGCGCTCCAGCGCCGCGAGCAGATCGCCGAGGCCCTTGTCGGGGCGCAGGTTGCCGAAGAGCAGCGTCACAGGCGCGTCGGGGGCGATCCCGAGACGGGCGCGCGCGGCGTCGCGGTCGGCCACGCCCCCCGTGCGCGCGAGAGCGCCGTACTCGCCGTGCGGGATCACCGCCACCCTGCCCTGCGCCTCGCGGGGCACGCGCGCGAGGTCGGCCTGCGTGTGGACGATCGTTGCAACCGTCAGCCAAGCCAGCATGCGATGCGTGCGATCGAGCTGGCGCCCCCGCTCGAAGGTGTTGTGGGAGGTCTGCACCACCTTCGCGCCCGCGAGGCGCAGGCAGAGGATCGCCACGAGCCCCAGCGGCGCGTACTCCCAGCCCTGCGTGTGGCTCAACTCCGCCCGGCGCGAAAGCGCCACGAGGCGCGGCAGCGAGGCGAGGAAGGCGAGCCCGTTGGCGAGCGCGCCGAGCCCCAGGCGCCGCACGGCGCGCCCGATCGCGGTGCGGCCGCGCACGTAGTGGAAGATCGGGTGGATCGCGACTCCCGGCATCTGCGGGTAGAGATTGTCCTCGGCGGTCGCGAGCGCCACCCGCCACCCTTCGGCCGCGAGCGCCCCCGCGAGCTGTGCGGTGTAGTCGGCCACGCCACCGCGCCCGCCCTGCTCGATCATCAGCACCAGCGAGGCTTGGTTCGGCCGCCGGAGGGGAGGCCCCGCTTGCTTAGCGCTCACCGGAGCGAGGGTACACGCTGCCCACGATCGCGAGGCGGGGAATCGTCTGGGCGCTCGCCGATCGCCGGTGTTCGAGCGGGCTCTGCCCGCCAACCCAAGTTCGCTACGTTGGGGTTGTGGAGAGGCCCATATGAAGATCGTCAGCGTGATGACCACCTCCTCCCGCGGCGGGGCCGAGTTCGCCGCCGTCGAGATGCTCGATGCGCTGATCGATCGCGGCCACGAAGCGGTGATGCTCACCGACCAACCGCAGATCGGGCGCGACACGCGCGTGCAGGTCGCGCCCGCTGGAGATCGGCGCCGAAGCTCTCGACCACGAGCTACCCGCGCCTGGCGCTGATGCTGGTTTCCCTACGTGCGGCGTCTGCAGCGGGCGCTCGAGAAGGAGTGGCCCTACGACGTGCTGCTCGTGCACTACAAGAAGGAGCAGCTGATGGCGCGCTGGCTGCCCAAGCGCCTGCGCGCCACGCTCGTGTGGGCGGAGTGGGGCCCGGTGCCATTCCCGCTGCGCCATGGGGTGCCGCGCACGCATGTATGTGCGCGCGTCACACGATGCCGCCGCGATCATGGCCGTCTCGGCGGGCACCAAAGAGTCGGTCAGCGCGGTGGGCGTGCCCGCCGCGCGGGTGGAGGTCGTCCCCAACGTGCTGCGCACCGACGAGATCGCGCCGAGCGCCGACGGCCGCGCGCGCCTGCGCGCCGAGCTCGGCATGCCCGAGCACGCCTTCGTGGTGGGTTGCATCTCGCGCTTTCACCGCAAGAAGCGCAACGACGTGGTGGTCGAAGCGGTGCGGCTGCTCGACGAGCGCGTGCACCTCGTGCTCGCCGGCGATGGCGAGACCGAGGGCGAACTGCGCGCACTGGCGGCGCCACTGAACGGGCGCGCGCACTTCATCGCACACGCCCGGCGCCAACGTCGCCGAAGTGCTCTCGGCCTTCGACGTGTCGGTCTTCTGCCCGAGTCCCACCGAGGGCGCCCCGCGCGCGGTGATCCTGGGGATGCTCGCCGAACGCCCGTGCCTATCCACCGGCGCGGAGGGCGTCGCGGACATGATCACCCCGGGGATCGGCGCGATCGCTGAGCCCGAGAACGACCCCCCGGCGCTGGCCGAGCGGTGCTGCGCCCTACCTCGACGATCCCGCGCGCGTGGCGCGCGAGGGCGGCGAAGGCGCGCAGACAGGCCGTGGACACCTACGACGCGCGCGTCGTAGCCGAGCGGATCGAGCGCATGTGGCAGGCGGCGGCGGGCGCATAGCGAGCGGCACACACGTGCGCAGCGACTAGAATGGGAAGCAGAAGGCACCCGCATGGTCACGGATCGACCGCGGCGGGCCTGTATCCATCCACGGCGTGAGCAGCAAGCACTCACTACGCACATCCTCTCCACCACGGAAGGCACAATGAGGGTCATCGGAGTCAGTGGCATCGAGGGCACGATGGAGTTCAAGCGCCGCCATTGGCCGGCGCTCCAAGAGCGCGAGTACCGCATCTCCCAGGGCCACGACTCCGCCGCGGCGCTGGTGGTCGAGGGCGAGGTGGTGGCGGCGGTGGCCGAGGAGCGCATCTCCCGGCGCAAGCACACGGGGGAGTTCCCACGCGGAGCGATCCAGTGCTGCCTCGATATCGCCGGACTGCGCTTGGAGGAGATCGATGCGGTGGTGCACTCCTTCGACTACCAGCCCTGCCGGGCGCTGTATGGGCTCGATCCGATCTCCAGCGAGCTGTATCGCGACGTGCTCTCGCGCGAGGCCTTCGTGGCGCGGGTGCAGGACGCCCTGCCCGAGCTTGCGCCCGGGCGGGTGGGCCACGTGGAGCACCATCTCGCGCACGCCGCCTCGGCCTACTGCACCTCCGGCTGGGAGGAGTGCATGGTGGCGGTGATCGATGGCATGGGCGAGGCGCACGGCGCCACCGTCTACCGAGCCGCGGGCGGGCGTCTGGAGCCGGTGCACAGGATCTCCGCAGCGGATTCGATCGGGATCTTCTACTCCGTGGTGACGCTGCACCTGGGCTTCGACTTCAACTCCGATGAGTACAAGATCATGGGCCTGGCGCCGTACGGCGACCCCGAGCGCCACCGCGGGTTCTTCGAGGACGCCGTGCGTTTGCGCCCCGACGGCGGCTGGGACATCGCGCCGCTCAAGCTGAAGGGGGGCACGCGCGAGCAACGCGAGCGCCATGGGCTGACGCGCGAGTTGCCTGGGCGAGCGGCTGATCGCGGCGCGTGCGCCCGACTAGCGAGATCGCCGATGCCCATCGCGACGTGGCCGCCGGCCTGCAGGCGTGCCTGGATCGCGCGATCGTGCACCTCTGCGGGCACTTCGCCGAGCAGCTCGGGATGCGCCGGCTGGCGCTCGCGGGCGGCGTCGCGCTCAACACGACCGCCAACGGGCAGCCTACTCGCGAGCGGGCGTGTTCGATGAGATCTATGTGCAGCCGGCCGCCGCCGACGACGGCTCGGCGGTGGGCGCGGCGCTGCACCATGCCGTCGCAGAGCGCGCCCGATGCGCCAACCGTCGCTCTCCCACTCCGTTCTACGGCCCCGCGTACTCGCAGGAGCAGATCGAGCGCGCCGCTGGGCGAGCTGTGAGCGACGATCGAGGCGACGCAGCTGGCGTCCCTCGCGGAGGCTTGCGAGGCGGCCGCCGAGGCTGATCGCCGCGGGCGAGGTGATCGCCTGGTATCGCGGGCGCATGGAGTTTGGGCCGCGCGCGCTGGGGCACCGCAGCATCCTCGCCGACCCGTGACGGCCCGAGATGCGCGACCGCGTGAACGCGCTCGTGAAGATGCGCGAGGCGTTCCGCCCGTTCGCGCCGGCGGTGTCGCTCGAGCAGGTGGACCGCTGGTTCGAGGCCCCCGCCGGCACGGAGCTGCCCTACATGACGGTCAACGTCGACGTGCGACCCGAGCATCGCGCGAGCCTGCCGGCGATCACTCACGTGGACGGCTCGGCGCGCGTGCAGACGGTCTCGAAGGTCGACAACGGCGAGTTCCACGAGCTGCTCGCGCGCCGTCGGCCGCAAGCACAGGACGCGAGATGGTCCTCAACACGAGCTTCAACGTGAAGGGCCAGGCGATCGTGAACACCCCCGCGGAGGCGGTCGAGACGTTCCTGGGGACGGGGATCGAGGCGCTGTTCCTGGAGAACGTATCGGTGCGCAAGCGCGCGTGCGGAATCGAGGTGCGCCGGCGTTAACGGACTGTAGACTCACGGGCCGACGGGATCGCAATGCCAGACCACGAGCTAGCACGATCTTCTCGACATGCCCGCAATCGCGGGACAGCTCCGCCGAGGTGTACGCGCGAGTCGGTGGCGGAGGTCGCGCGCTGGAGCGAGGCCGCCGGATGCGAGGGGATGCTCGTGTACACCGACAACGGGCTGGTCGACTGCTGGCTGGTGTCGCAACTGATTCTCCAGGCACCGAGCGGCTCGCGCCGCTGGTGGCGGTCCAGGCCGCGTACATGCACCCGTACACGGTGGCCAAGATGGTCACGTCGCTCGGATACATGCACGGACGGCGCGCTGTACCTGAACATGGTGGCCGGGGGCTTCAAGACGACCTTGCGGCGCTGTGCGATGAGACCCCGCACGACGAGCGCTACGAGCGGACCGTCGAGTACACGCGGATCGTGACGCGTCTGCTGGCGGGAGAGACGGTCACGGAGGACGGCCACTACTACTCGGTCTCGAAGCTCAGCCTCACGCCCGCCGCTGCCCGAGGAGCTGCTGCCGGGCATCTTCATCTCGGGCTCCTCACCGGCCGGGCTGCGCCGCGCAGAGCGGATCGGAGCGATCGCGGTCAAGTACCCCAAGCGTGCCGACGAGGAGGTCGACCAGGCGAGGCGGAGGCCGGCACGGGGATGCAGGGTCGGGATCGTCACGCGCGCGACCGCGCGCGGAGGCGTGGAGGCGTCGCGCACGAGCGCTTTCCCGAAGACCGCAAGGGCCAGATCGCGCACACCCTGGCGATGAAGGTGTCCGACTCGCACTGGCACCACCAGCTGTCGGAGATGGCCGGCGCCGCGGACGCCGCGGACGACGATCCCTACTGGCTGTGGCCATTTGAAAACTACGCGACCTTCTGTCCGTATCTCGTCGGCGAGCTACGAGCGCGTCGCCGACGAGCTGGCGCGCTACATCGACCTCGGCTTTCACTCGTTCATCCTGGACATACCCGCCCTCCGAGGAGGAGCTTCACCACATCGGCGTGGTGTTCGCGCGAGCGCACGCCATCGCCGCTTGCTCGCCGCGATCGAAGGCCGCTCCGCACGCTCCAGCAGCGGGTCTCGCTCGCGAGCGAGCGCATGGCCGAGGAGACGGCCGTCGTGATGGACGGCGAACGCATCTCTCCTATCGGCCAGCTCGAGCGTCAGAGCAACCGCCTGGCGCGACTGCTGGGCGAAAACGGGGCTTCACGGCGGGCGACCGGGTCGTGCCTGCTGCAGCCCAAGTCCCCGCAGGCGATCGTGAGCATCCTCGCGACGCTCAAGGCCGGCGGCGTATACGTGCCGATCGACGTCTCCAGCCCGGCCGCCCGAGTGCAGAAGATCGTCGACATGGCCGAGCCACGCATATCCTGACCTGCGAGAAGGCCGCCGGCGGACTGGCCGCAGACCTGCAGCAACGACGCCATCTGGGGCATCGTCGATGGTCGCAGAACCGATCGGGGCTCGAGGACTGGGCGCGCCATTCGGCCCCGGCACCGCGGCCCTCGACGACGGGCCGCTGGCGACGACCACCGGCGCGCGAGGACCCGGCGCACATCCTCTTCACCTCCGGCTCCACGGGCGCGCCCAAGGGCGTCGTGATAACGCACGCGATGGTTTGCGCCTTCCTGGATTGGGCACTCCCCTACTTCGGCCATGGCCCGGCGATCGCATCTCCGGACACCCACCGCTGCACTTCGACCTCTCAACGTTCGACATCTTCGGCACGCTCTCCAGCGGCGCTGAGCTGCACCTTGTGGGCCCCGCACGCTGCTGCCCGCCGGCAGCTCGCGCGCCTTCATCCGCGATTCCGAACTCACGCAGTGGTTCTCGGTCCCGTCCACGTTCGCATACATGATGCGAGGCAACGCGATCGAGCATGGCGACTTCCCGTCCCTGAAGCGGATCGTCTGGTGCGGCGAGGTGCTGTCGCCGACCGTGCTCGCCCACTGGATGGAGCGCGTGCCGGATCCGAGCTACACAAACCTCTATGGCCCCACCGAGGCCACCATCGCGTCGAGCTACCACACCGTGGACGAGCCACCGCAGGACACGACCGTGCCGATCCCGATCGGCACACCGTGCGCGGGCGAGGACATCTAGGTGCTCGATCGAGCAGCTGCAAGCGGTGGCAACCGGGGAGACGGGCGAGCTGTACATCGCCGGCGCGGGCCTCAGCCCTGGGTACTGGCGCGACGGCAGAAGACGAGCGGCGGCCTTCGTAACCCAACCGGGCACCGGCATGCGGCTGTACCGCACCGGTGATCTGGGACGCAAGCGACGACCAGGGCATCGCTCCACTACGTAGGCCGCGTGGACTCGCAGATCAAGAGCCGCGGCTACCGGATCGAGCTGGGCGAGATCGAGACGGCGCTGAGCGCCGTCGAGGGCGATCGGCGAATGCGCGGTGGTGGCGGTGGCGAGCGACGGCTTCGAGGGAACCGAGCATCTGCTGCGCATGGACGCCGCGAGCCCGACGCCGACGCTGGATGCTCCCGAAGCTCCGACGCGCGCTGAGCCCAGGCGCTGCCCTCCTACATGCTCCCCGCGCGTGGCTGCGACCTCCCCGAGCTGCCCCGCAACGTCGGCCGGCAAGATCGACCGGCGCGGTCTGACGGAGCAGCTTCGCGGAGGCGACTCGCGCAATGGCTGACAGCCGAGATCGTAGAGCGCATCGAGCGCATCTTCAGCGGACGCGCTCAGCGTCGCCGCGCCCGCGCCGGACATCGACATCATCGAGGCCGCCCTGCTCGACTCGCTGGGGCTGGTGACGCTGCTGTTCGAGATCGAGCAGCAGTTCGCGATCGAGATCCCGCTCGAGTCGCTGGAGATCGACGACTTCCGCAGATCGCCTCCATCGCGCGCATCGTCAACCAGCTCCGGAGTCGCACCGTGAGAGGAGGCAACGCATTGGGCGAGATAAGGCCGATGCGCACGAGGACGTCGAGGCAGGTCGCCGAGCTCTACCGCGTTCGTCGACAGCTCCCGACTGGCGCATTCCTCCCGCCGAGCTGCCGATGTGGCTGGAGCGCACCCTGTTCGGCTACCCCTGGGTGGATCCCGGAGATCCCGACCCTCGTATACGTCGGGGACTCCGGTGAGATCCTCGGATTCATCGGCTCCACGTGCGGCGCATGCGCTTCGACGGACAGCCGTCCGCATGGCGGTGGCCGGGCCGCTGATCGCCCACCCGAGCGTCCGCAACCGGGCGCATGGGGGCGATGCTGTGGCGACGCTTCCTGAACGGGCCCGCAGGACCTCACGATCACCGACGGGGCCTCGGACGAGATGCGCCAGATCATCGAGCTGATCGGCGGGCAGATGATGCACCCGAGCAGCATCGTGTGGGCGCGCGTATTCCGACCCTGGAGCTACGTCGGCAACCGCGTGCTCCACAACGACGTGTGACTGCGTCACCGCGTCAAACCGCTGGGCGCGGAGCCCGCTGCCGGCGCTCGATGGCCCACCAGACGCGCGACTGAAATACTTCCACACGCGCCACCCGCCCGGTACCGGCCGAAGAGCTGCTCACGCCGGCGCTAGTGCTCGAGCACCTGCCGCTGCTCTCGCGCTCGCTGCGCCTCGTTCCCGACTACGACGTGGCCTTCCTGGAATGGATCTTCGCGGAGCTCCACCAGAACCGCACCTGGGGCGAGCCCGCAGCGGCGCCTCGTGCGCGACGGGCGCGGGCGCGTGCTCGGCTGGTACGTGTACTTCCTGGCCCACAACGAGGGCTGTCAACTGATCCAGCTCGCGGCGCAGCCCCGCCACGCGGGGCGGTCATCGATTACCTCTTCGCCCATGCGGTGGCCACGGCGGAGCCGCCGTGCAGGGACGGGTGGAGGCGCACATCCTCGCAGCCGTGGCCCAGCGGGGGGCGATCTTCCGCTTCAGCGCACGCTCGCTGGTGCACAGCCGCAACGCCGAGCTGCTCGGCGCACTCACCGCCGGGCACGCGCTGCTCTCGCGGCTGGAGGGCGACTGGTGGATGGCTACGTAGGGTCGCGCAGTCCGAGCGCCCGCTCGACCGAGCGCAGCGTGCGCTCGGTGTCGTGGCTCTCGAGCGTCGCCTGCCGCGCCGTCTCGCCCTCGAAGCGCCTGCGCTCCGCATCGCGGTAGGACGCGATCGCTTCCGCGAGGGCGTGAGCGTTGTGGGAGGGCGAGACGATCGTGCCGGCCCCCGGGGAGATCAGTCCCCGCGCGCCCTCGGCGCCGGTGGCGACCACCGGCACCCCCACGAGCTGGGCCATCACGATCACGCGCGGCTCGCCCTCGGTGGGGCTGGGGGCGAACACGAGTAGATCGCAGGCCGAGAGGAAGGCCTCCACCTGGCCGCGAACGTTGGGCACGAAGCGCACACGCTCGCCGTAGGGCGCCGCGCGCTCGCGCAGGGCCTCTTCCTCCTCGCCCTCGCCGGCCATCACCAGCCACACGTTGCTGGCGAGATGAGCCATCGCGTCGATCACCACATCGTTGCGCTTGCGGGGATGAAAGCGGGAGATGCAGCCCACCACGAGCGTGTCCTCGCCCGCGCCCCACGCGCGGCGCAGCTCGGCGCGGTTGAGGTGACCGAAGCCAACCGACTCCACATCCACGAGGTTGGGGACCACCTCCACCTTCTCCGCGGGCACACCCGTCGCCACCACCGTCTGTTTGGTGCCCTCGGAGATCGCGATGATCCGCTGCGCACGCCTCGCCGCGCGGCAGTAGAGCCAGCGCGCCGGCCCCCTACGCATCTGCACGGGCACGGGCCCCCACTCGGCCCACACGATTTCGCCAGTTAGGCGCGGCGGCAACAGCGAGCACAGCAGCTGCTCCTTCTTGAAGTGCAGCATCAGCACCCCGATCGGACGCTCGGCGCGCAGCGCGCGCACCAGGCGCAGCAGCGTGAGGGGGGCGCTCAGAACCACGCGCGGGAGGCTCGCGCGACTGAGCTTGGGGCCGAGCTCCACCAGGCGCACCGGCACATCGGTGTTGGCGGCGAGGTCGGGGAGGTTGGTGAGCAGCACCACATCGTGCCCCCTTGCGACGAGCGCCGCGAGCAGGTCGACGTTGGCGTACTCGGCGCCACCGCGCTCGGTCGTCGTCTGAAGCGAAACGATGCGATTGCGGGGCACGGAAAGGAGGATTCTACCCAACCGGAATCTTCACGCGCGCCGCAGATTCGACTTGTAGCGGCGTTCTTGGCGGGCAATCCTCGCCATCGCTCGCCATCTCTACGGGAGGCTCAGGTCGTGCGAATGATCAGCACCGAGCAGGGCGCGTGATGGGAGACCTTGTTCGGCACCGAGCCCAGCAGAAAGCGCTTCGCGCCCGTCATCCCCTTGTTGCCCACCACGATCAGATCGGCCTCGCGCTCTTCGGCGACATCGAGAATCGCGTCGGCGGGGTCGCCCTGGCGGTAGTACGTATTGACCTCCACCTTCGCCTCCCGCGCGAGCTCCGCGGCGGCCTCCAGCGTCGCGTCCACATCCTCGCGGGGGCTGATCGCCCATTCGAGTTCCTCGGGAGCGTCGCGGCGCTCTTCGCGCAGGCGCTGCGTGGGCACCGGTTCATAGGCGCTCACGATCTCGAGTCTCGCCCCAACCGCACCGGCGAGATCGACCGCCTGGCGCACCGCCTGGGTTGCCGTATCCGAGCCATCGGTGCCCACTACGATCGATTTGAACATGCTTCTCCTTGCGCGCCGAGGTCCCAAGGCCGAGTCCCGTTGACCCTGCCGGGACGATCATATCCGCCCCGCCCTTATCGTTCTCCCCAACTGTGATCGACCTGCACTCCCACGTTCTCGCGGGCATCGACGATGGCCCCGAGACGATCGAGGGCTCGCTGGAGCTCGCGCGCGCAGTGGCGGCCGCGGGCACGCGCACGCTGGTGGCCACGCCCCACGTGAGCTGGCGCTACCCCAACGACTTCGACACGATCGCGCGCGGGGTCGCTGAGCTGAACGCGCTCCTGCAGGAGGAGGGGACGCTGCTGGAGGTGCGCACGGGAGCCGAGATCGCGATGACCCGCGCCGCCGAGGTCGGAGAGGCACAGCTGGCGCTGATGGGCCTGGGGGGCGGTCCGTGGCTGCTCGTCGAGCCCCCCTTCACGCCCGTCGTCACAGGGCTCGACGCGCTTGTGCTGGACCTCCAGCGCCAGGGTCACCGCATCGTGCTCGCCCACCCCGAGCGCTGCCCCGCCTTCCACCGCGATCGGCGCATGTTGGAGTCGCTCGTGCGCAGCGGAGTTCTCACGTCGATCACCGCCGGCTCGCTCGTGGGCAGCTTCGGCGGGCAGGTGCGCAGCTTCGCACTGCAACTCGTGCAGGACGAGCTCGTGCACAACGTCGCCTCCGACGCGCACGACCCCGTGCGCCGCCCGCCGGGCATACGCGACGAGCTGGAGCAGGCCGGTCTCGGGGCGCTCACGAGTGGCTCACCGTGGAGGTGCCCGCCGCGATCCTCGACGGCGGGGAGGTCCCACCCCGCCCGCCCGTGAGCCTTCCGCTCAAGCGAGCTTCACGATGGCGATCACCATTCCGATGAGCACGAACACCACGATCGCCGCCTGCATCCAGATCCATGTGGGGGACATGACCTCCTCACAGCCTACTGTGTAGGTAATGCGCCAACGTCTTCTCCTGCCCCTCGGCACAATGCACCGACGTCTTCCCCTGCCCCTCGTCGTCGCCCTCTGCGCCTCGATCTGGCTGGCAAGCGCCTCCGCGCGCTCCTCCACCAGCGCCCACACCGCCTCCACGGTGCCGCTCGGCGGCGTCAACGTTGCGGGCCTCGGCTTCAACTCCACCCCGGCCGAAGCCGATCGGACGATTGCCCTCGCAAGGAGCCTCCACGCGAAAGTGGTCCGCACCGATACCCCCTGGTCGGTGCTCGAGCCACGCGCGCCGGGCGGTCCTCGATCCGCGGGCACTGGCCTTCGACGATCGCCTCGTGGAAGACGCAGCGGCGAGCGGCATCAAGGTAATCCTCACCGTCGACAGCACGCCCTGCTGGGCCTCCTCGGCGCCCGCGACCCTGTTGCGCAGCTGCACGCCCACGCGTCCGAGCGCCGGCCAACGCGTGGGCGCCCTCGCGACCCCGCCACCTTACGCCGCCGTCGAGCGCGCTGATCGCCGGGCGCTACGGCACGAAGCTCGCCGCGCTGGAAGTGTGGAACGAGCCCGATCAGGCCAACCAAGACTACCTCGCCGGGCCCGAAAAGCCCCAGCACTACGCCGCCCTCCTGCGCGCGGCCTACCCCGCCATCAAGCAGGCCAACCCCGGCGTGCTCGTGCTCGCCGGCTCGCTGGTGGGCGCCAACGGAGTCTTCCTGCGCCTGTTGTACGCCGCCGGTATCAAGGGCTACTACGACGGGCTGGCGGTGCACTTCTACACCCTCGCGCTGGGCTCGCTGCGCGCGATCCACGAAACGCAGCTCGCCAACGGCGACTCCAAGCCACTGTGGCTCGATGAGTTCGGCTGGAGCAGCTGCTGGCCGCACTACCGCATCCAGCAGGAACAGCCCTGCGTCACAAGGACCCTCCAGGGCTCCAACCTGTCGGACATCTTCCGCTCGCTCGCGCGCACCCCGTATGTGGCCGCCGACGTCTCATACAAGCTCCAGGGGACGAAGGCCGAAGACTTCGGCGTGCTCAACGCCAATGGCACCCGCAAGCCCGCCTTCGCGCCGCTCGCAAGCGTGCTCGCCGCCCCGCTGGGCGGGCGCATCGAGCCCGTGAACCTGAGCCTGCGCAGCCGCCGCGGCCACGTGCTCGCCAGCGGCTCGGGTCCCGCGGGCGACTATCTCGGCCTCGAAGCCTTCCAGGGGAGCACGCTGCGCTACCGCGCCATATTCGCGCTCGACCGCTTCAACCGCTACACGCTCGCGCTCCCGAAGGTGCTCGGCACGCATGGCCTGCGCGTGCGCGTCTTTCAATACTGGTCGCGCGCCAGCTCACAGCGCAGCATCTGATCCGCGCCCGCCGACCCGCGCTGCTCAAAGACCGACCCTCACCTGCACGCGCAGGTGTGTATGCGCAGCGCGACCCGCTGCGGAGCCCCGGTAGGGGCGCAGCCTTCTTGAAAGGCCCCTCCTCCTCGCCTACTCCGCGTTGCGGAACAGCGCCACGACCGTCAACGCAAGGATCTTCATATCGAGCCCCAGGGACCAGTGGGCGATGTAGTAGTTGTCCCACTCCACCCTCTCCGCCAGGGAGGTCTGCCCGCGCAGGCCGTGCACCTGCGCCCAGCCCGTGATGCCCGACTTCACGCGGTGGCGATCGCCGTAGCGCGCGATGTCGCGGCCGAACAGTTCCACGAACTCGGGGCGCTCGGGGCGGGGGCCGATGATGCTCATATCGCCGCGCAGCACATTGAACAGCTGCGGCAGCTCATCGAGTGAGGTGCGCCGCAGGAAGCGTCCCACGCGCGTGCGCCGATCGGCTCCCTCCACTCCCCCCGGGGCCATATCGGCGCCCGGCGTGAAGCCCGGCGCGGCGCCCGCGCCCGCCACTGCCACCGCGGCCGGCGCGGGCGCCGGCTCGATGCGCATGGAGCGGAACTTGTAGAGGTCGAACACGCTTCCATCGCGCCCCACGCGGCGCTGGCGGAACATCACGGGGCCCGGTGAGCTGAGGCGCACCACGAGCGCCGTGAGGGCGATCAATGGCGCGAGCACCAAAAGCAGCACCACCGCGAAGACGCGATCGAAGGCGTGCTTGAGCGCGAACTGCAGGCCTTTGGGGTTCACGCTCGAGAAGGACATCAGCGGAAGCCCCCCCACCGTGTCGTAGCCCACGCGGTTGTTGATCGTGTCGAACATCCTCGGCACCACCGACACCTCGATGCCCAGCTCCTGGCAGCGCTGGATGAGGCGGCTCACGCGCGCGTCGGCCACCGAGGAGAACGCCACGATCAGATTGCCCACGCCCGTGCGGTACACGATTTCGTCGAGATTCTCCACCGTGCCCAGCACCGGCACGTCGCGACCGCCCACCTCCGCGATCGAGCGGGGGTCGTCGTCGAGGAAGCCCACCGGCCGCAGCCCATACTCGGGGTGGCTCTCCAGGCGGCGCGCCACCTGCGAGCCCACGAGGCCCGCGCCCATGATCAGCACCGGCTTGCCCACCCGCCGGCTGCTCCGCGCCCAGCGCTGCGCGATCGCCAGCGAAATGCGTCCGAGGCCCACCGCGACGAGCGCCAACGCCCACGCGCGGATCCACGTGGACTGCACCGGCACGTCGCCATTGAGGAAGATCCCCAGCATCGCAACCGCCATCGCCGACACCGACACCGCGCTGATCACGGGCACCACGCCGTCGAGCACCATCGCGCGCAGGCGTGTGCGATAGAGCCCCCTCAGGTACAGCAGGAGCATCACCAACGGCGGCATCGCCAGCAGCGGGGCCTCGGCCGCGGAGACTTCAAACGTCGCACCCAGCCCGCCAATGGCGAGCACGATCGCAAAGCACAAAAGCACGAAGTCCACGGCCGGACGCAGCAGATCCCAGCCGGCGCCCTCCAGCAGCCACTGCAGCCTCCCGCGGAAGGCGTCCGCGTGGGCCGTCTCGTGTCTGGGGGCGTCTCGTGGGGGGGCCAGCGCACCGCCGAGCGGAAGGCTGGTGGAGGTCTGCTGTGTGATTCTCACTGGGGTATCTATCGGTGGGGGTGCGGGCATCCTTGTCCCTATTCGCTCGTGGTTGTTCGCTCTTTGCTCTCTATTGCTCTCGTTCGTGTCGTTCTCGTCCTAGTTGCTCTCGCTCGCCGTTTGTCCTCTAGTGGGGCGTCCTTGCCAAGCGTCGGGTGAGGCCCGCGGTGAGTGCCAACACTCCTAGCACGAGGAACAGCAGCAGCAGGTCAGTTCCTGTGAAGCCCAGCGCGCCCGAGCTCCCCGCGCTGGCCATCCGCGCGGTTCCGGGGTATGTATACGCAGAAGCGCTCCCAGCGGATGCACCGCCTTCCCCCGCGTGGGCGTGGCCGCCGCGCGTGGCGTGCACTCCGCCCGAGCCCGCGCCCGCGCCGTGCGTGGCGCTCTGGCCGCCCGCCTGGCTCGATGCGGCGCCGGAGCCGCTCGTGGCGCCTGTGCCCCGCGGGGCACTCGTGCCTGCGCCCGAGGCGCCTCCCGAGGCGCCGCCGCCGTTCGAGCCCCCGCCCGTGCCGCCGCCGTTCACGAGCGCCGACCCAACGATCGCCTGCGCGCCGCCGCCCGGCCCGCCGTAGCCGCTCAGCAGCGAGCCCGCCGAGGCGCTCGCCGGCAAGAGCGCGAGGCCCGCCAGCAGCGGCAGCGTCAAGAGGGTGTTGCGGGGGCTTGTCATTGGGTCCCTACCTTGGGGTTTCGTTTGGCTTCGAGCAGTGCCATCGGACCACTCGTTTCCTTGCCGTGTGCCCGTCATCGCTGCTGCGCCTTTCCGGCCCCGAACCACATCCCGGGACCCGCGAACCTGCCAGGCCTTTCCTTTCACAAGCTAGCGAAGCCTGCGCCAACTGTATCGGTATTAAGCCGCGAACATCGAAGTATTTTCATGGGTGAGGAGGCGCCTTCAGGAGAGTTGCTGAGCTTCGCGGAGGATTGAGCGGTTCAATTCCCCGACATCCACCCGCAAACCGCGGCGCGCCAGCAGCAGCGCTTCGCGGGCAAGGGGGTCGCGGGGGTTCAGCCGCGCCGCGCGCCCTAGCAGCGCAAGCGCCGCCCTCTGGTGTCCTGTGCTCGAGGCGATCGCGCCGCGCTCGAGCGTCGCGTACGCACCGTTCGGTACCCGTCCCAGCGCCAGCGAAAACTCGCGATCGGCCCGGGGGAGGTCCCCGAAGCGCAGCGCGATGCTCCCCGCCACCAGATAGGGCTCGTCGCTGAGCGGGTTCAGGCGCGCCGCGTCGTTCAGGCGCGCGTACGCGTTCGCGGGGTGTGTTGGCCATTCGCGCGCCGCGCGCTGCACCTGACGCTCGCTCAGCCACGGCGCCGCGAACGAGGCCGCGATCAGCACCGCCGTGAGGAGCGCCCCCGCGGCCGGCGCCCACGCGCGGCGTGCCGCGCTCGTGCGCCGCGGGGAGGCTGCCGGTGAAGCAGGGGGCTCGGAGGGGAGCGGCCGGGGAGGCACCCGTGGCGCCAGCGCGCAGCTCAGCCCCAGCAGCGCGAACGCGGGGGCGCCGAGGCCGGCGAACTCCCAGAACCAATCCACCGAGCCGTGCACCGCCCAGTAGGCAAAGCCCGCGAGCGCCGCCGCCGCCACCGCGCGTGCGAGTGGATCGGGGCCATCGGGGCCGCGCAGCGCGCGCGCTCCCGCGAATAGCGCCGCGCCGAGGCCCACGAGCGCCAGCAGCGCGCCGGCGAGGCCCGTCTGGATGAGCGTACGCAGCTCCACGCTGTGGGGGTAGTGCGGGGTCTCCTTGCTGCGTCCGTGGAGGAGGTACTGCTGGGCGTAGTTGTCCACGCCGATCCCCACCAGGGGGTGCGCGGCGAACTCGTTGAGCGCCACGCGATAGAAGTCGTAGCGGTTGCTCCCCAGCCCGCTCGTGAGCCGGCTGGCGCTGTGGTTGGTGGTGACATAGCCGCCCTTGAAGCTCTCCCACCCGTGTTCGAGGCGCGTGAGCGGGTTGCCCGCCGCGGCCCACCCGCCCGCGAGGATCGCGACGAGCGTGAGGATCGCCACCGCGCCCACGCCCCTGCGCACGCGCGCGGCCGCGGCGGGGGGAAGCGAACGACGGGCCTCCAGCGCGGCCGCCCCCGCCACGACGATGCCCGCCAGCAGCGAGGCCGCGAAGATCGCAACGGTGGCGCTGTGCAGGGCGCCGCGGGGGTCGCTGGCGCTGTTGATGCGATCGCTCACCCGCAGCGCCGTCGGCGCCACCGCGCCGATCGCGACGACGATGGGCACGAGCACCGCGAAGGTGCGAAGGCGCCCGGGGAGCAGCGCGAACACGAGCACCGCCATCACCGGCGTCGCATACAGCGAGCCGCGGCTCTGGCTCAGCAGCGCCACGCACGCCAGCAGCACCGCGCCGCCCGCGAGCACCCCCCGCAGGCCCCACCACAGGCGCTCGCTGCGCGCGAGCAGCACCGCCGGCCAGAACGCCATCAGCCACTGCGCGGCGTTCGCGTTGGGGTAGCCCGTGGGGTACGCCAGGCGCCCTTCGGGCAGCAGCGTCGCGATGTTGCCATTTGCCTCGTGAAGCAGCGCGAAGCCCGCGAGCGCCACCATCGCGAGCGTCCACGCCACCAGCAGCAGCGCGGCACTCGCCCCGCGCTGGGGCCAGGCGGCGAACAGAATGAACACCAGCAGGTAGAGGAGCGTGCGATTCGCCCCTTCCCACGCATCCCCCGGCGAGCCCGCCCATAGGATCGAGAGGAAGCTGAGGACGGTGTATGCCGCAAGGGCAAGCAGTGCGATCTTCACCGCGCGGGGCATCTCGCCGATGCGCGGCGGCACGATCGCCGCCGCGATCCCCACCAGCGCCAGCACGATCAACCCCCCCGGCGCCCAGTGGGTCAAGGGGTAGCCCGCCTGGTCGGTCGCCCACACCGTGAACAGCGCCATCGCCGCGAGCGCGGGGATTGTGGTGGGGGCTTCGCGCAGCGCGTTGGCGAGCCTGTTCGTCATCGCGGTCACGATAATCGTCGCAGTGGCCGACTCCGACCCATTGGCGCCCTTCTACGAAGAGACCTACACGAGAGACCCCGCCGCATCGGCGCGGGGCGCGCGCTGGCGAGCGCTGAGCGCGGTGGGCAAGGCGGAGCACGTGGTTGCCCTGTGCCGCGGCGCGGGTATCGAGCCGAGCAGCACGCTGGAGGTGGGCTGCGGCGATGGGGCGGTGCTCTCCGCCCTGCACAATCTCGGCTTCGGGGGACGCCTGGCGGGCGTGGAGATCGCGCGGGGCGCCGTGGAGATCGCGCGCAGCCGGGCGGAGATCGAGACGGTGGAGCTGTATGACGGGGAGCACCTGAGGATGGGTGAGGGCGCCCACGAGCTGGGGATCCTGAGTCACGTGCTCGAGCACGTGACCGAGCCCGCGAAGCTGCTCGGCGAGGTGTCGAGGGTGTGCGGGGCGGTGGTGGTGGAGGTGCCGCTGGAGGACAACCTCTCGGCGCGCCGCCCCGCGGGCCGAAGGCACTCCGCCGAGGTGGGGCACCTGAGGCGCTTCTCGCGCGCGAGCGTGCACGCGCTCGTGGCGCAGGCGGGCCTGAGCGTGGCGGGCGAGTTGGAGGATCCCCTCCCGCTGGAGGTGCATCGCTTCTTCGCGCGCAGCCGCACCGCGCGGGCGCGCGCGAACGTGAAGTGGGGAGCGCGCGCGGGGCTGCACCGCCTCGCGCCTCCACTTGCGCGGGGGGCGTTCACCCTGCACTACGCCTGCCTATGCCTCCCCAGGAAGGCAACTCGAGCGGTGGACCCCCGCCCGCAGGTGCTGTAGTGTTCAGGACTGGCCAGCCAGCCAGACCCCGAAAGCGCAAACGAAGCGAAGAGGAGCAGAGACACGATATGGCAAGCACGACCACACCCGCAGGCCTCACACCATCGGGCCCCAACGGCTCGGCGGGCATCGCGAGCCTGCCGGCGGATGCGATCTCTTACGAAGACTTGTATGCGCGCTGGGAGAGGGGCAACTGGTGCGCGACGGAGCTCGACTTCACCGAGGACGCGAGGCAGTGGCGCGAGGAGTTCACGGACTTCGAGCGCAAGGCCGCGCTGTGGAACTATGCGCTGTTCTTCTGGGGCGAGGATGCGGTGGCGGACAACTTGAGCCCCTACATCGATGCGGCGCCGCACGAGGAGCAGAAGTACTTCCTCGCTACGCAGCAGGTGGATGAGGCGCGCCATGCGGTGTTCTTCAAGCGCTTCATGCACGAGGTGTGCGGGCTCGGCGATGGCACGATGGCGAGCGGCTTGAACGCGATCGAGCACGAACTCACGCCGGGCTTTCGAAAGGTCTTCGATCGGCTGGATTCGATGGCGGTGGAGTTGCGCGCGGATCGCTCGCGCGCGAAGCTGGCGGCGGGGGTGGCGCTCTACCACATCATCATCGAGGCGGGGCTCGCGCAGACGGGCCAGCACATGATCTGCAGCTACCTGGAGGAGCGCAACCTGCTGCCGGCCTTCCGCAAGGGCATGGAGAACGTGGCCGCCGATGAGCAGCGCCACATCGGCTTCGGCGTGAAGCTGCTGGCGGATCTGAACCGCGAAGACACGCGCGTGCCGGCGGCGGTGGCGAAGCTGTTGCGCGAAGTGCTCCCCTACACCGGCCAGGTGCTGCAGCCGCCGGGGTGGGATGAACGGTATTTGACGTGCTTTGGCTACACCTTCGAGCGGATCGGCGGCGAGGGGGTGCTCTCGCTGCAGACGAAGCTGCGCTCGGCGGGGCTCGCGCACGAGACCCTCCCTGGCCCTCCGGTGATCCCGCCGGGCCTCACCCCCGAGGAGGTCTCGCGGCAGGGACGCGAACTGTCGATGGCGGGCATCATCGGCGTGCGCGAGGGCCCCTCGAGCCGCGACCCCGAGACGCAGGCGCTGCTGTTCGACATGATGGCGCGCAACGTGAACCCCAAGCACGGGCTGCGCCGCGCGACGGTCTTCCAGTGGGAGTTCACCGACCCCGATGTGCCCACGTGGCACCTCACGGTGAACAACGGCTCGAGCTCCGTCGCCGAGGGTCCCGCGGCGAAGCCCGATCTGCGCCTGCGGGTGAGCTATCAGGACTTCGTGGACATCATCGGCGCGCGCCTGAACCCGCTGCGCGCGATGGCCACGGGGCGGCTGCGCCCGCGCGGCAACCCGCTCGCACTGCAGCGACTCACGAAGGTGTTCCCGCGGGGCTGAGAGCCCTAACTATTCGATCCCGAACTCGCGCGTCGCGGCGCCGCCCCCGGAAGTGCGGCTCGCGCTGGATGGACTCGCAGAGGAGGAGGGAGAGGGCCGGCCGGAGCCGGCCCGCGAGGTTCGCGCGATGGGGGCCACGCTGGGTGTCGTGACCACGGCGCTCGAGGCGCGCTCGAAGCCGACCTCGCGCTGGGCTTGGGCGTTCGCTGGGACCGCCGCCGAGGAGGCTCCCTGGGAGCGTCGCGGGGAGGAGGGTTGAGAGGGCGACGTGCCGGTGCTCGCCGCGCGCGCGGCGGATTGGCCGTTGGTGAGGCTCGCGACACCTCGTAGCGTGGCCTCCTGGAAGGCGGACCCGCCACCGAGGGCGAGCGCGCGATGGTGAGCGCGATGTGGGTGATGGGCGGGAGTGGCCACCAGCGCGACGCACCCGCCTCCGACTCCCGCCGCGAGAAGACACCCCGCAGCGAGCTTGGCTGTAAGCGAGCCACCGAGCGGCAGCCAGCCGCCGGCCGAAGCCCCGCCCGCGGCGCCACCAAGGCCTGCCGCAGTGGGAGCCGCCGAAGCGCCCGCTCCCGCACCGGTGCCACTGCCCGCGCCGCCGGCCGCCCCACCCGCGCCGGCTCCCGCGGCGGCGCCCCCGCCGAACCCGATAGCCCCCGGCCCCCAGGGCAGCGCGAGTGGCGGCAACACCGCGGCGAGCCCGCGCAGCGAGACGATGTAGGCGCGGCAGGCGGGACACTCGCGCCGGTGCAGTTGCGCCAGCCGGTAGCGCTCCCCCTTGGGGTCGAGGATGCCGAAGGCGAGGGCGCGCATGAGCGAGCCCTGCTGCTCGCACCACCCGCCGCCGCCGATCGTGCGCAGGAGCCCGTTCATCTTCGCGGAGACCCCCGGGCGCCCGGAGCCGCTGCCCTCCATGAGCTTGTGCATACGCCCCTCGCTCACACCCATCCGCTGCGCGGCCTCGAGGCGGCTGAGGCCCTGCAGGTAGCAGAGCGTGGCGGCCTCGCGCTCGCGCGCGTTCATACCCCCGCGAAGCGCCTCGAAGGTGTGACGCAGCGTGCGGTTGTCATCGAGCGCACCCGCAAGATCGGGCTCGCTCGCGATGGGAAGTCCGGCGGGATCGTGCGCTGCTCCCGAATGCCGCTGCCGTCGAGCGTGCGCCCGCGCCTCCTCGATTGCGCGCCGAAAGCACACTTCCACAAGCCAGCCGCTGGGGTTCTCGATCTCCCGGCCCTCGAGCAGCGCGGTGTAGAGGCCCTGCCAGGCGGTTGCGTAGCAGGCCTCGAGATCCGCCTCATCGAGGGAAACCCGCACGCGCGCGAAGGCGCCCGCGCACGTTGCTGAAGACCCGCGCGCGCTGATCCTTGAACTCCCTGCGCAGGAGACGCTCGGCGCGGTAGCGACGCAGCGGGAGTGGGCTCATGGCCGTAAAGACTACGAGTCAGGGGAATACTGCGAGCTGGTTGAAGGAGTTGTCTCTGTGCCTGGCAGCCCACCGGGGGACTACGAATACACGGCCTGCCGGTCGGTTCATGTCGTGTTCGGGCGCTACTCTTGGTGTCGTGAGGCATTCTGTTTTGAGCACCACCCCGACGGCTGAGAAGCCCGCGCTGAGCGACGAGGAGCGCGCCGAGCGGCGGCGGCGGCTCGCCGAGCGCGTGTTTAGCCCGAATGGGCTTGATCGGGATACGCTCGAGCACATCGAGCAGCTGACGGACAACGAGTCCTGAGCGGCCTGCAGTGGACGCTGTCGAGTTGCTGCTTGGCGACGCGCCGTTCATCGCCGATACCTCAGCATGGTGGCGGTTCTCGTCCCTCACCGATGAGCTTGCCGGGCTCCTCAGGCAAGCGATGGACGATGACCGGCTGTGGATTACGCCGATCGTGCGGATGGAGATCCTCTACTCCGCGCGCAGCACCTCCGAGTACACCGCAGTCGAGACAGAGCTCGACGGGTTCCGCATCCTGCGCAACGATCGCGCCGTCGCTGACGCCGCGATGAGCGCTGTCGGCGAGCTGGCTGAGCACAGCGACGGGTATCACCGCGTGCCGCTAACCGATGCGCTGATCGCCGCAGCCGCTGCTGAACACGGTGGCGTTGCGCTACTCCATCGCGACACCCACTTCGACAAGCTCGCCGAAGTCCTCACATTCGAGAACGTCGAGCTTCCAGGTTCCTGACCTCCTCTTTACGCCGCCCAGACGTACACCGACGCCGTCCCTCCCACAACGCAGCAGTGCTCGCTCGCGCGACCCATCGCGGCGGCGATCCGCCGCCTCTCCACCCCCACGAGCTCGGCGTAATGGCACCTATCGCAATCAGGGCGCGCTGCGACAAGGCCCTTCCTGCGCTCAGGTATCTTCACGCCATCCTCTCGCCACCGAACGCTGCCCCAACTCCACCTCCCCGCGCGGAGATCCTCAGGATACCGCTCGCGGTGTCCGACTACGAGCAGGTGATGGACTGGATGGAGGCGATGGTGGCGGCCGGCGCGCGCGGATACCTGACGGCCGCCGCGGTGAACCTCGTGATGAGCGCGCGCGAGCAGCCCTCAACGATGGAGGCCGTGCTCGGCGCGACGCTTGCGGTACCCGATGGAATGCCGCTCGTGTGGGCCCTGCGCGCGCTGGGCCATGCGCGCGCGACGCGCGTGTATGGACCGGATCTGATGCTTGGCTTCTGCGCGCGGGCCGCCACTGCCGGTATACCCATGTACCTGTATGGCGGTCGCGACGAGGGGGCTCTGGAGCTGCTCACAAACCGCCTGCGCGAGCGCTTCCCGGGACTGCGCATCGTGGGAGGCTTCTCGCCCCCCTTCCGCGAGCTCACTCCCGCGGAGGAGCAGCGGGTGGTGGCCGACATCGACGCCTCCAGCGCGAAGGTGGTGTGGGTGGGCACGGGCCAGCCCAAGCAGGAGATCTGGATGCACCGTATGCGCCCTCTTCTGCAGGCGCCTTTGCTGGTGGGAGTGGGCGCGGCGTTCGATTTCCACGCGGGCCTCGTGCCGCAGGCGCCGTCCTGGATGCAGCGCTCGGGCCTGGAGTGGAGCTATCGCCTCGCGCGCGAGCCCAGGCGCCTGTGGCGGCGCTACGCGCGCTACAACCCCGCCTTCGTGGCGGGCTTCGCGCGGCAGTACCTCCGCGAGCGCCGCTGAGCGCGCCTGAGCGGCGCTAATCTCTGGCGCGATGACAGGCCCCCAACACACCGCCGACGTAGCCGTCGTGGGCCTCGGCCGCGTGGGGCTGCCGCTGGCGCTGTCCTTCGCCGACCGCGGACTGCGCACGATCGGCGTTGACAACGACCCCACGCGCCTGGGGGCGGTGCGCGAAGGGACGATGCCCTTTCAGGAGACCGGCGCGCAGGAGGTGCTCGAGCGCGTGGGCGCCTCGGGGCGGCTCGCGCTCTCAGAGCGCGTGGCGGATGCCGCCGGCGCGCGGCACATCGTGCTCACGCTCGGCACTCCCTCCTTCTCGCACATCGAGATCGATATGCGCGACATCCGCTCGGCGCTCGACGATCTGCTTCCCGTGCTCGCCCCCGGCCACGCGCTCACGCTGCGCTCCACCGTCGCGCCAGGAACGACCGAGTTCGTCGCCGGCTACCTCGCCAAGCACCGCGGCTTTCAGATCGGCGAGGAGGTGTTCGTGGCGCACGCGCCCGAGCGCATCGCCGCGGGGCGCTTCCTGGAGGAGATCGACACGCTCCCCTGCATCATTGGCGGCGTGGGGGCCCGCTCGGGCGAGGTCGTCGCGGACCTGTTTGGCGTGTTCGGCGCGCCGATCGTGCACACCACGCCCGTGCAGGCGGAGCTCGCGAAGATCTGGGCGAACATCCTCCGCTACACCAACTTCGCGCTCCCCAATCTGCTGATGATGGACTGCGAGCGCTACTGCGCGAATGTCTTCGAGGTGATCGATCTGATCAACCGCGACTACCCGCGCGGGGGGATCGCGCAGCCGGGGCTCACGGCGGGGACGTGCCTGCGCAAGGACTTCACCTTCTCCGAGGAGCGCTCCAACGCGCCGGGGATGCTGCTCGCGGTCTCGCGCGTGAACGAGTCGGTACCACTGTTTCTGTTGGAAGGAGCCAAGCGCCGTCTGGGAACGCTCTCCGATCGCAAGGTGGCGGTGCTGGGATTGGCCTTCAAGGCGGGAACCGACGACGAGCGCGACTCGCTCGCGCACAAGCTGATCCGCCTGCTCGAGCGCGAGCTGGCGGACGTCGTGGCGCACGACCCCCACGTGGCGACCCCCACAGCCTCCTTCGAGCAGGCGCTGGATGGAGCTGAAGTAGTGGTGATCGCAACCGACCACCCCGAGTTCCGCGATCCGCGGGCACTGGCCACGATCGCGCAGCGCGCCAACGCGGACTGCCTCGTGGTGGACCCCTGGAACTGCTGGGGCGCCGGCCAGGTGTTCGCCTACGCCTCGGAGCTCGCGGCGCTGGGAACCACGACATGAGCCGTGTATTGGTGACGGGCGGCGCCGGCACGATCGGCGCGGCTGTCGTGCGGCGCCTGCTCGCCGATCCCGCCTACGAGGTACGTGTATCCGATCAGCGGCCGGCGCCGCAGTGGATGCGCGAGGGCTGCGAGGTGCACACCGGCGATCTGCGCGAGCTGCGCGAGGCGAGTGCGGCAACGAGGGGCTGCACGCACGTCATCCACCTCGCCGCGATCGTGGGTGGGATCGCGAACTTCCACCGCCTCCCGCACACGCTCACGGAGGTGAACAACGCGCTCTACAACGCCGTGATCCGCGCGGCGTTGGAGCACGAGGTGGAGCGCTTCACCTATGTCTCCTCCTCGATGGTCTTCGAGCGCGCCACCGAATTCCCCACGCGGGAGGCGCACCTGCCCGACTGTCCCACGCCGCAGTCGGCCTATGGCTTCTCCAAGCTCACCGGGGAGGTCTACTGCCGTGCGGCGCACGACGAGCACGGACTGCCCTTCACGATCTGCCGCCCCTTCAACGCCTATGGCCCCGGCGAGGTGCCCGACGCCGAGCCCGGGATCGCCCATGCGGTGCCCGACCTGATCAAGAAGGTCCTCTCCGGGCAGCGCCCCCTGCAGATCTTCGGCTCGGGCGAGCAGACGCGCACGCTCACCCACGTGGATGACATCGCCGATGGCGTCGTCACCGCGATGGGCTCGCCGGCGGGGCTCAACGAGGACTTCAACATCTCCGCCGCGCAGGAGATGACGGTGGCGGAGATCGCGCGCGTGGTGTGGGAGACGTGCGGCGAGGACCCCGAGGCGTTCGCGCTGGAGCACCTGCCGAGCTTCACCGTGGACGTCCCCCGCCGCTGGCCATCGGTGCAGAAGGCCCAGGAGCTGCTGGGCTGGCAGGCGAAGATCGATGTGCGCGAGGGCATCGCCGCGACCGTGCAATGGCTGCGCGAGCGCGAAACGGTAGGGTCCGGGCCAATGACCGACAAACCATCAGCGCTCATCACCGGAATCACCGGCCAGGACGGCTCCTACCTGGCGGAGCTCCTGCTCGAGAAGGGCTACGAGGTGCACGGCATGGTGCGCCGCGCCTCCACAGAGAAGTTCGAGCGCATCGAGCACCTGCGCGATCGCATCACGCTGCACCAGGGCGATCTGCTCGATCAGCGCTCGCTGGTAGACGCCCTGCGCGCCTCCGAGCCGCAGGAGATCTACAACCTCGCGGCAATGTCTTTCGTGGCGGTGTCCTGGATCCAGCCCACGCTCACGGCCGAGTTCACCGGCGTGGGCGTTACGCGGATGCTCGAGGCGATGCGCGAAGTGTGCCCGCAGGCGCGCTTCTACCAGGCCTCCTCGAGCGAGATGTTCGGCAAGGTGCTGGAGGTCCCCCAGAGCGAGACCACGCCGTTTTACCCGCGCTCGCCCTACGGCGTCGCGAAGGCCTACGGGCACTTCATCACGGTGAACTACCGCGAGTCCTACGACCTGCACGCGACGAGCGGAATACTTTTCAACCACGAGTCGGAGCGTCGGGGGCTTGAGTTTGTTACACGAAAGGTTACCTGGCATGCCGCCGCGATCCGCCACGGGCTCGTAAAAGATCTGCACCTCGGCAACCTCGACTCCGAGCGCGACTGGGGCTACGCCAAGGACTACGTGGAGGCGATGTGGCTGATGCTCCAGCGCGATACCCCCGAGGACTATGTGATCGCCACGGGCGAGGCCCACTCTGTGCGCGAGTGCTGTCAGGTGGCCTTCGACGAGGCCGGATTGGGCGACTTCGAGCGCTACGTGAAAACCGACCCCGCGTTCATGCGCCCAGCGGAGGTCGATCACCTGATCGGGACTCCCGCGAAGGCCGAACGCGACCTCGGCTGGAAGCCCCACACGAGCTTCGAGGAGCTGATCCGTCTGATGACGCGCGCCGACCTCGAGCTGCTCAAGCCGCGTTGAGCGTCCCCCTGTTCGACACATCCACCGCCCTCGCGCCCCTGCGCGAGGAGTTGCGCGCGGCGATCGAGAGGGTGCTCGACTCCGAGCGCTACATCCTCGGTCCCGAGGTGGAGTCCTTCGAGCGCGAGTTCGCGGCCTACTGCGGCGCGCCGCACGCGGTGGGCGTGGCCAACGGCACCGAGGCGATCACGATTGCCCTGCGCGCGATGGGCGTGGGGCCGGGCGATGAGGTGGTGGTGCCCTCGTTCACCTTCTACGCCTCCGCCGAGGCGATCCCGCCCACGGGCGCGCGGCCGGTGTTCTGCGATATCGACCCCGAGACGTACTGTCTCACCGCTGAGACGGTGCGCGCGGCACTGACGCCCCGCACCAAGGCGGTGATCGCGGTGCACCTGTTCGGCAACGTGGCTCCCGTCGCAGAGATCGAGGCACTGGGTGTACCCGTGCTCGAGGACGCCGCACAGGCCGCCGGCTCGAGGAGTCCCGCGGGACGCCCGGGAGCGCTCGGCACCGCGGCGACGTTCTCCTTCTTCCCCTCCAAGAACCTCGGCGCTTTTGGCGATGGCGGGGCGATCACCACCAACGACCCCGAGCTCGCCGAGCGCGTGCGGGTGCTTCGCTTTCACGGCTCCCACGACAAGGTGACCTACGAGCGGGTGGGCTACAACTCGCGCCTGGATGAGCTCCAGGCGGCCATATTGCGCGTGCAGCTGCCCCATCTCGACGGTTGGGCGGATGGCAGGCGCGCAGCGGGCGAGCACTACCTGCGCGCAGGATTGGGAGAGGTGCAGGGCGTCGCGCTGCCAACCCCCGTGGGAGGTTGCGAACCCGCATGGCACCTATATGTGATCGGCCACCCCGAGGCGTCGCGCCTGGAGGAGGCGCTCAACGGGGCGGGGGTGGGGTGTCGCGGCTATTACCGCACGCCCGTGCATCGCCAGGCCGCGATGCGTGAGTGGGGAGCGGGCGTGGAGCTGGCGGCCACCGAGGCGGCGGCTCGCAGGCATCTGGCAATCCCGATCAGCCCGGTGTTTAGCGCGGAGCAGGCGGGCGAGGTGGCGGCGGCCATCGCCGCCGCAATCTAAACGACCCGGAAGAAACCAGGGCCCTATCCCCAAAAAGGAGACAGGGCCCTGGCCGATCCGTACTCTTTACTGCTCAGCGACTAGTAGCCGGCGTTTACAACCGCTTCTGCCGTCGCGTTCTGCAACGATCCCGTGAGGATCGCGGTGTTGTGGCCGGCGGCTGCCGGTACGCCGAGAATCCCTTCGACCAGCGGGTTGATAAAGAAGGAGAAGAGTCCTCCGCATCCTTCCGTGCCGGGCGCCGAGAAGGCGTTGTCCACGACTTCGTTGCCTTTGATGATCACCAGTGTGAATTCGTCCTTGAATTCAAGTTCGCCAACTTTACCCGTGATGGGTAGGTTGGGTTTGGGCGGGCTGGTGGTGCCCGTGGTGAGATTGAATGTCACCGGGTGTGCTTTGGAGCCCAGGTAGCAGGAGCTGCCGAGGATCGCGTTGTTCAGGTGCAGTCTCACAGGCAGCGAGAGGGCGACGCCTTCGGCGGACAGCAGGTTCGACCTGCTGATGCCTGGGTTGCCGACCAGTTCGGCTGTCGCCGTTACGCCCGTGAAACCTTCATTGATTTGTTTGTTGAACCATTCCTGGAGCGATTTCGGCCACCAGGTGGGTGCTTTGATCCCGGTGAGTCCGCCCGGAACCGTGAGCGGGGTTTTGGACAGCGATTCGCCGTTGGCTGCCCCGACGAAGGTTTCTTCGCCTGTTTCTTCGTTCACGATCGATCCACCCTGGAGGGTGATCGTTTTGTTGACGGGGACAGTCTTGTTGCCGATGATGAATTCCTTACCGGTGCTCTGCACGAAGAAGCACAGATTGACCGCCGGGTTTTTGGTGGGACACTGCGCAAAGACCGCAAAGTCTTTGGATTCCGCCATCGCCGGGGCCGCTACGGCCAGGACGAGCATTGATGCGGCCATCAGAACGAGCACTCCCTTACGGAGGCTCACCAAGCGCCGCAAATGATCTGTGATCATGTTGCTCCTTGAGTTGTGGATGCGTGTAACTGCACCTTCGAGAGTACGTATCCCCCAGAGGCTTTACAACAACTGTTTCCGATAATCGCATTATTGGCGATAGTTGGCGTCCCATCGCCATTTCTTTTGCGCCGCCCCGAAATGTTTTCGACTTCGCCAGTCAGATTTTTCGGACGAGGGGGCGATCGCCCATGTCCCACAACGGCCGCATGCACACAGAGATTCGCCCCACCTACGCAGGGATCGACGGCCGCCGCGGCGGGTGCTCGCGCACTACCGCCAGCGCTCTAGCAGATCCTGCTCGCCCACCTCGCGCACCACGCGTGCGGGCACGCCCATGCTCACCCCGCGCGGGGGCACGTCGCGCGTGACGACGGCGCCGGCCGCCACGAACGCCTCCTCGCCGATCTCGATGCCCGGCGTGAGCACCACGCCCCCGCCGATACGGCACGCGCGCCTCAGGGTCGCCCCCCGCAGCGGGGACCCGGAGTCCCCTCCACTCCCGTGACGCGCCATCGTGTGATCGTTGGTCGTGAGCGCACCGGGCCCCACAAACACATCGTCCTCGACTAGCGTGAAGGCCGTGAGATAGACCCCTGTCTGCACGCGCACGCGGGCCCCCACCTGCACATCGTTGTCGACCACGCTCCCGCGCCCGATCACCGAGGCGGGACCGATGCGAGAGCGCTCGCGCACATAGGATTGATCGCCGAGGATCGAGCCCTCGCCGACGCTCGCGCCGGCGAACACCACGGCGCCGGCGCAGACGGTGACGCGCGCAGCGAGTTCGAGGTCGCCCACATCCCCCCGCGCAGAGGAACCGGCCGCCAGGCGCGGGCGCTTGCCGAGCACGACGTGATCCTCGACGACGCAGCCATCGCCGATGGTGGCTGCGGCGTGCACCACCACGTGGGCGCCCAGCGACACGCCGGCGCCGATCCTCGCGCCCTCGTGCACCACGACGTGTGCGCCGATGGAGGCTCCTTCTCCGATCTGCGCGCCGTGATGCACGACGGCGTAGGCGCCAAAGGACACGCCATCACCGACCTGCACGCCCTCGCCGAGCAGCAGGCCTGGCGCGCGGGGATCGGGTCTCACAGCCGCAAAGTCTACGCCTCCAGCTCCTGCAGATCCGCGCGCACCATCCGCTCCACCAACTGCTCGAAGGAGACCGACGGCTCCCATCCCAGTTGCGCCCGAGCCAGGCTCGGATCGCCCACGCTGGGGGTGCCCTCGTGAGCGCGCACCAGCTCCGGGTCCACGCGCAGATAGCGCTCCGCCTCGAGGCCCACGCACGCGAAGGCCACGCGCGCGAACTCGGCAACCGTGCGCGCCACGCCGCTCGCCAGCACGTAGTCCTGCGGACGCTCCTGCTGGAGCATCATCCAGGCGCCCCGCACGGTGTCTCCCGCGAAGGACCAATCGCGCACCGCCTCCAGGTCTCCCACCGTGAGCTCTGAGCGCCGGCCGGTGGCGATTTCCGCCGCCGCGCGCGTGATCTTGCGCGTTACGAACTGCTCCGGGCGGCGCTCTGACTCGTGGTTGAAGAGGATCCCGGAGCACGCCCACAGCTCATCTCGTGCGCGCAGCACCCCCACCAGCTGGTGTGCCGCAAGCTTGGCCACCGCGTAGGGAGTGAGCGGACGGCAGGGTGTCTGCTCACGCTGGGGGCACTCGCCCGCGTCACCGAACATCGCCCCCGAGCTCGCCACGAATACGCGCATCGTTGGGTCGTGCTCGCGCACCGCCTCCAACAATGTGGCGGCGGAGCCCACGATTGCGCGCATCGTGCGCTCGGGGTGCGCCCACGAGTCCGGTACGAACGAGGGCGAGGCCAGGTGGTAGATCTCGCGGGGGGCGCTGTGCTCCAGCGCCCCCCGCAGGCTCGGCGGATCGAGCAGGTCGCCCTGCACCAGCTCCACGCGCCCGCGCAGGTGCTCGGAGCAGCCCAGCTCCCGATCGGGCGCGCCGCGCACCAGGCCGACCACCGCGTAGCCCTTTTCCAGCAGCAGCTCCGCCAGGAACGAGCCATCCTGGCCGGTGAGACCCGTCAGCAGCGCCGTGGAGCTCACCGGGCTGGGCGACTCGCGGCGAGCGCCTCGCGGCGGGTTCGCAGGAACTCGAGCGCCGCCTCGCGCTGATCCTCGGCCCCAAGCAGCTCGGAGTAGCTCAGCTCCGCGCCGCGAAACCCCTTTGCGTTCCACAGCTCGCTGTCGGGGACACCCTCCCACGGGGTCACATACACGTAGGGCCGCTCGTGTTCGTCGTCTCCCGGCGAGAGCCCGTACGCGGCCCGCCTGCCCTCCTGCTGGCTGCCCAGCTCGACGGCCATGTCGAAATGCTCGGGCCACAACTGCACACGGCTCCCCTCCCCATCGGGCGACTCCGCGCGCAACTGCTCGAGCACGGAGGCCGCGAAGCCGAACCATTCTCCGAGAAAGGAGGATGCATCGAGGTCCACATCGAGCCGGTGATCGGCGCCGGCGAGGTCGTGGCGCGTGAGGTCGAAGCCGATGAACTCCGCCGCGTCGGCGAGCGTCGTGAGGTGCCCGTGCTGCACGCGTCCGGCGATCTGCACGATCAGCATCTCACCCCAGACCCGGATCTGCACATCGTTACCGAAGAACGGTGTCCCGAAGCCCCCCAGCGTGTAGCGCAGGGCGATCTTGCCGTTGGCGCGTCGGCGCGTGGGCGAGATCACGTGCTCGGCCACGCCGTGCAGCGCACGGCGCGTGGACACCAGGCTGGAGGGAGGCTCGATCAGGCGCCTGTGGGCTCCCAGCCAGCGCCACGAGCACCACTGCGCAAGCTGCTCGTCCTCACGCGCCAAATCGTCCCACAGCAAGTCGCCGCCGCTCACGGGCGATACCAGCGGCCGGTGGTATCTGCGCTCACCCGCCACGACGGGATCGTCCGCGAACCACGGCGCCTGCACGATCGCCGGCGGCGAGGGCTCGAGTACGCGCGCCTCATAGCGACCCTGCAGACGCTCCTCCGCTTCCCTGCGCGCATCGCGTGGAAGGGGATCGGTGGGACTGGGTATCAGTGGCGCTCGCACCGGCGCAGCTTATGGCCTCGCGAGCTATGCGGGATTCGCCGCGGAGTACACGCGCGCCAGGCCCCTCGCGACGGCCTCGGGGCCGCAGAGCGCCCGCACGCGTGCCAACCCGAGCTCCCCCGCGCGCTCGTCTCCCCACAGCCGCGCGATCGTCCCGGCCAACTCGCCCACATCCCCGGGCGGGACGGCCCCCTCCCCTGCAGCCAGCAACTCACCGAGGGCCCCCACCGAGCTCCCGGCCACCGGCACCCCAGCCGCCATCGCCTCCGCCGCCGCCATCCCGAAGGTCTCCCCCGAACGCGATGGCACCAGCGCGAGTGCGGCTCCACGGCGAAGCTCCACCAGGCGCTCACCCTCGACGTGTCCGAGAAAGCACACATTGCCACCCTCCGCACGTACGCGCAGCGCCTGCAGCTCGGGGCCCGTGCCCGCGATGACGAGCGGGACGCCCGCCTCGCGGCAGGCGTCGATCGCCACCTCGACGCCCTTCTCGGGGGCGAGGCGCGAGACCACCAGCGCATACTCCCCGCGCGCCGCGCGCGAGCCCGAGGCAAACGTGCGCAGGGGCGACGCGAGCACGTGCACCCGCTCCCACTGCAGCGGCGCCCCGAGCGCGCGCAGGCGCTCGCGCGCGAACACGCTCGGCACCACCACCGCGTCGACCTGCTCGAGCGTGCGCCGCTGCCACAGCGCCAAGCCCGCGCCATACGCCAGCGCCTCGGCTCGGCTGCCGCGACAGTTGCGCAGCACCCCCGGCAGCGTGTTGCGCCCGTGGCAGCGCGTGCACTCCTCTCCCTCGGTGAAGCACACGCCGGTGGCGCACACGAGGCGGTACTGATGCAGATGCAGAACCACGCGCGCGCCCTGCGCGCGAGCGCCGGCCAGCGCGCGCCAACCGAGCGTGGGCAGCAGGTTGTGGGCGTGAACCACGCGCGCGCCCGTCTCCCGTACCGCCGCTGCCACCTCGCGCGGCGCGAGTCCCCCGCGCAGCAGCCCAGCCGCCGCACGCCCACGACCGAGCGCCCCCGAGCGAGCTGCAGGCGGCTCACGCGTCAGCACTTGCGCGGGCTCATTCAGATGCTCGCGAACAAGCCACGCCAGGTCCTCCACCACGCGCTCCTCACCGCCCGTGGTGCGGTACTGGCTGTGCAGGAACAGAACCATTCGAGCGGGAGTATGGAGGGTTGCGGCACACCGGCCTGCAGTCGGTGCCCCCACCCGTCGTCCAGCGGCTCAGGCGCCGACGTTGGCCGTGGCTGTCGCGTCGGAGGCCTGGTGCCCATCGTGGTGTGGCAGCAGGATCTCCGATGCCTCGGCCGGCGTGACACCTGGATAGAGCACCCGTATCAGGAGGATCGCGCAGGCGCCGCCGAAGAGCTGCGCGACGATGTAGCTGGGCACGGATGCGGGCGCGATCCCGGCGAACGTGTTGGAAAACATGCGCCCGATGCTGATCGCGGGGTTGGCAAAGCTGGCGGAACTTGTGAAGAAGTAGGCGGCGCCGATGTAGGCGCCGACGGCCGCTGGGATGGTGTTGGCGCGTTTGCTGCGCGCGAGAGAGAAGATGACGAGCAGCAGGCCGGCGGTGGCGATCACCTCGGAGAGGAAGTGCGCGGGTGAGGCGCGATGGTGGGTGGAGATGCTGATCGCGGCAAGGGAGAACATCGCGTTTGCCGTGACGGCGCCGAGGATGCAGCCGGCTACCTGCACGGGTATGTAGGTGAGCGCATCGCGCCAGCGGATACCGCCGAAGCTCGCGTCAGCGAGCGAGACAACCGGGTTGAAATGTCCACCGGAGACGGGGCCGAACATAAGGATGATCGTGAACAGGCCGGCCGCGGTCGCGGCGGCATTCTCGAACAGTTGGAGGCCGACATCGTTCGGGGAGAGCGTCTGCGCGGCGATACCTGAGCCGATCACGAGCGCGGCGAGCAGCGCGGAGCCCAGCAGCTCGGCGAGCAGGCGACGGCTGAGCGGGGGCGTGTCGGTCATGCCGCCACCAGGAGCTTGTCTGCGAACTCACCGGGAAGCCCAGCCTTGCGAACCTCGGTGGCGACGCCATCAGCGTCATAGGCGATGCGCTCGATGCTTACGGCCACGCCGCCGGCGCTCGGCGCAAGGACGGCGAAGGCGCCGCGCGGGTCGCCGTCCTTGGGCTTGCCGACCGAGCCGCAGTTGACGAACAGCACCCCGCCGTATTCGCGCACCCAAGGTTTGTGGGTGTGGCCGAACACGAGCACTGGGTCGTCCTCGGCCGCCGCGAGGCGTTCATAGAGGCTGGCCGGCTTGTCCTCGAACAGATACTCGTTGACCTTCCGCGGCGAACCGTGAACGAGGTGAACGTCGACGTTGCCGACCGGGAAATGCAAATCGAACGGCAGGCCACGCATGAAATCCTTGGCCTCCTGGCTGGTGTGCGCGAGCGTCCAATCCACCGAGCGCTGCCCAAGCTCGCGGTCATGCTGCGTGACATACGCACAGCCGCAGTCCTTGAGGTCGCGTGCGATGGCGAAGTCGTAGTTGCCGTAGATCGTGGGAATGCCGCGCTCGGCGATCAGGGCGCAGACCTCGTTGGGACGCGGGCCATAGCCAACGAGGTCACCGCCGCAGAACACGTTCTCGATGCCAAGCTCCTCGATCCGCGCGAGCGCCGCTTGCAACGCGGGGAGATTGCCGTGAATGTCGGTGATGACCGCTGCCGTATCCGGGTTGGTGCTCACGATCCCTCCCATGCGACGTCGCTGGTGCTCATCGGGCAGATCGTATTACATCGACAGACGCAAGTGTTATTGATATAAGTAGATTGATGCTCATCGATTTGGAGCTGGCCCCCAAGCAGAAGCGAGCCGCCGGTGAGCGCTGTTGTGAACCCGTCGTCTACCCCGACGTCCAGCGCGACCACGCAATACGAATGGCCGAGGTCGCCAAGGCCCTCGGCGACCCGATCCGTCTACAGCTCGTGGACGTGCTGCGCAAGCACGCGGGCAAGGTCTGCGTCTGTGAGTTGGTGCCGCTGTTCGACGTCGCCCAGCCCACGCTCTCCCACCATCTCAAGAAGCTCCGCGACGCCGGGATCGTGGACTCCGAGCGCAAGGGTCTGTGGGCCTACTACTACGTGATCCCCGACGCACTGAAAGAGCTATCCGCGTGGCTGAGCTGACCACCGCCGCTGAGAGGACCGCCGATACCTGTTGCGCCCCGCAGCAGCAAGCCTCCTGCTGCGCACCCAGCGCCAAGGCCGACTGCTGCGGCCACGAGGAGGGCTGCGACTGCGCCATTCCCGCAGCGAGTGCCATTCCCGCAGCGAGCGCCATTCCCGCGGCGGGTGCCTTTCCCGCAACGCCGCCAACCTAGAATGTCCCCACAGGCTCCCGGCCGGCCGGGCACCTCGCTCTCTCCGTCGAGTACCCACCTTGCCCACCCCTCCCGCCTCGATCCTCATCCCCACCCGCGCGCGCCCGGACTATTTGCGCGTGGCGCTCGCCTCGATCGCCCCCCAAGCCGCAACCGCGGGGGCGGAGGTGCTGGTGGTGGACGACGCCGGCCCATCCCCGGAGATGTGCCACCTGGCTGAGCGCTTCGGCGCGCGCTACGAGCCCCACCCGCGGCCGTTGGGGCTCAACATCGCGCGCAACACCGGCGTGGAGCGCTCGAGCGGGGAGCTGATCGTGTTCGTGGACGACGACGTCGCCGTCGCTCCCGGATGGCTCGCTGCGCTGCTTGTAGCCGCCGAGGAGCATCCCGATGTGGAGGTCTTCGCAGGCCGCATTCACGCACGCCTCGAGGGCCACCCTCCGCGTGGCTGCGGGCGCGAGTCGCCTCCCATCACCACACTCGACCTCGGCCCCCACGACACTCGTGACGTGCGCTTCGCATGGGGCGCCAACATGGCCCTGCGCCGCTCCGCCTTCGAGCGGGTGGGCCCCTTCGACGTGAGCCTCGAGCACGGCGGCGACGAGCAGGAGTGGCAGGAACGCCTGGCCGGCGATGGCGAGCAGAGGATCCTCTACGTTGCCGGCGCCGCGCTCGATCACCGCCGGGTGGGAGCGGACGCGCGGTTGCGCGCGCTCGCGCGCACCGCCTACCTGCGCGGACGAGCCGCGCGCCGCTTCGATGCCCGCCGCGAGCGGGCGCCGGCCTTCGCGCGCGAGTTGGCAACGCTCGTTGGGTGCATTGGCCACGTGCTTCGCCGCCGCTGCCCCGCGGGGCTCACGATGGTCGCGCACAGCCTTGGGCGCCTGCGGGAGGGCCTTGGCGCAGCGGGGCCACAGCGCCCGAAGGCCTCGCGGGAGGACAACTCTCGCGAGACCGCGTCGCACTCGAACGGGGACCAGCCGCAAACAGAGGGCCAGCTGGAAACCGCGCAGCTCACGCAAACCGCGCCGCTCACCGCCGAGATGAGCCCCTCCGCCGGGGACGACTTCCTCTCCGGTGCCAGCGGCACGGTGGGGGGCAGGGACGCATTGCGCCGCGAGCTGCTCGATAGGCTCACCGACGCTCGCGAAGTTGCCACCGGTCGGCACAGGCGCCTTGAGCGGGCCGCGCGCAGCAGCCCCCCAACGCGAAGCGTGCTCGTGCTCGGCGTGGAGCGCGAGGCCCACCGCGCGCTCGCGCAGGCAGCGCACGCCGAGCTGCGCCGCTCGCGCCATCGGGTCCACCTGCACACCACTCCTCCCGGGGAGCGCGGGCGCTTCGAGAACCTCAACGCGCTGCTGTCGCTGTATCCCGCCAGCGAGCACGATTGGCTGCTCACGATCGACGACGACGTGCGCCTGCCGCGCGAATTCCTGGACAGGCTGCTGTTCCTCGCTGAGCGCTTCGAGCTCGATCTCGCCCAGCCGGCCCACCGCCTGCGCTCACACGGCGCATGGGAGGTCACGCGTCGGCGCGCGGGCTTCCTCGTGCGCGAGACCCGCTTCGTGGAGATCGGTCCCGTGACGCTCTTCGCGCCCTCAACCTTCTCCAGACTGCTGCCCTTTCCCGCGCTGCGCATGGGCTGGGGCCTTGACCTGCACTGGGCTGCCCTCGCACGCGAGCACGGCTGGCGACTGGGAGTGGTGGACGCCGTGGCGATCGGGCACACCGCCGCTCCCGCCGCGAGTGCATACCCGCGCGAGCAGGCGATCGCCGAGGCGCGTACCTTCTTGGTCGAGAACCCCTATCTGAGCGCGAGCGAGGCGCAGGCGACACTGATGACCCACACACGGTGGTAATGGCTGCAAGCAGCGCCCCCAGGGTGGTGGTGGTGAGCGAGTTCTACCCCTCCCGCGCCGACCCCGTGCTCGGCATCTGGGCACACCGTCAGGCCTTGGCCGCCCAAGCGGCCGGTGCCGAGGTGCGGGTGCTCGTGCTGCATCGCCTCGTGCCGCCCCGCGCCGCTCTCGCGGGGGGTCCCGCGGCGCTCACGCGTGCTCTGCGCGACCGGGTGCGCCAGCCGCGCCGCGAGCAGCGCGATGGGCTCTCGATCTCCCACATCCCCTACCTCTCGCCATCGCGCTCGGGCCACTACGCCGCGTGGGGCGCGTGGGCCGCCCCCGCACTCTCTCTCGCGCTCGTGCATCTGCGTCGAAGCTTTCCCTTCGAGCTCATCCACGCCCACAACGCGGTGCCCGCGGGCGATGCGGTGCGCCGCGCCCGCGTGGAGGCGCCACTCGTGATCTCCGTTCACGGCGGCGATGTCCTCTACACCGTCACCCGCGTACCCCGCGGGCGCGAGGCGGTCGCGCGCGGTCTGGGAGCAGCACAGCTGGTTCTCGCAAACAGCCAGGGCATCGCCGAGCTGGCTCGGATGCACGGCGCCAGGGAGACGCGCGTGGTGCACCTCGGCGCGGATCTGCCCTCGGGCGCTTCCGCGAGAAGAAGGCCCGGCGAGAATCCTCCCGAGCTCATCACCGTGGGGCACCTCGTCGCGCGCAAGCGTCATGCGGACGTCATCAGGGCGCTCGCGGTGCTCTCCGATCGACACCCCACGCTGCGCTACGCAATCGTGGGTGACGGACCCGAGCGAACGTCGCTGCAGGCCCTTGCCTCCCGCCTGGGGGTCTCAGAACGCGTGGAACTGTGCGGTCAGCTGGATCCCGCCGCGGCGCTCGCCAGAGTGCGACAGGCCACCCTGTTCGCGATGCCCTCCACCGAGGAGGCCTTTGGCGTGGCCTACATCGAGGCGATGGCCGGAGGGGTGCCCGCGATCGGCTGCCGCGGCGAGCCCGGTCCCGAGGAGATCGCCATCGCGGGGGACGGCTTCGTGCTCGTGCCCCCCGGCGACATCGAGCGCCTCAGCCAGCGCATCGACGAGCTGCTCCGCGATCCCGATCGCCTGCGCGAGACCGGCAGGCGCGCCCGCGCCACGGTCGCAGCGCACTTCACCTGGGGGCGTTGCGGCGAGCAGACCGTTGAGGCATATCTGCATGCGCTGGAACGCGCAACCGCGCAGAGCCACGGTTCCGGCGCCCCGCGGAGCCCCAGCTCCAGCACCCCATAGAGCCCGCACCCCCGCGCGATGAAGCCGATCCTGTTCGTCACCTCTCACGCCCCGCCCGACCGGGTGGGCGCCTTCCAGGCGCTGCACAAGCGCGAGGACATCGAGCTGGCGCTGTTCGGCGGGCGCATCCTGCACGGCACCGCAGGCGTAGCGTCGAAGTCGCGTCGCGCGAGCGCGAGCGCGAACGAGCAGCCACTCGCGGTGCCCCACCGATATGTCCCCCAGCGCGATATCGGCAGGCTCGCCGCCAGCGGCGCCTATCGCGCTGTGGTCGCCTCCACGGGCGGGCGCGTGGCGCTTCCGGCGAGCTGGTTGGGGGCGCGCCGCGCAGGTGTACCCCTACTCCTATGGGCCTCGCTGTGGGCGCACCCGCGCAGCGCCGCGCACGCCCTCAGCTATCTGCCGCTGCTTCGCCTGTATCGCTCGGCTGACGCCCTCGTGACCTACGGCCCGCACGTGAGCGCCTACGTGAGCGCCCATGGCGCACGCAACGTTTACGTGGCGCCGCAGGCGGTCGACAACGACTTCTGGAGAGACCCCGCGGTCGCCCCGCCGCATGAGCCGCGGTGGCCCTCGGGGGTCGGGCGCCGTGATGATGTTTGGGGGCCGCGCAGCGCGGGAAAAGGGCATAGGGGTGCTGAAAGAGGCCTGGCGTGCGTCGGGCCTCGGGGCGCCTGCCGCCGCGCTCGTCCTCGTCGGCGTGGGATCAGGACCCCCCAAGGTCCCCGCCGGCGGCGCGGTGGAGCGGGCGGACGGCGCCGGGGGCATCCTTTGCCTGGACCCAGTCGATCCGGTGCAGATGCGCAACTTCTATGCGGCGAGCGATGTTCTTGTGTTGCCCTCGATACCCACCCCCACCTTCCGCGAGCCCTGGGGGCTCGTGGTCAATGAGGCCATGAACCGAAACATGCCTGTGATCGTGAGCGACGCCGTGGGCGCTGCGGCCGGCGGTCTGGTGCGCCACGAGCGCAACGGGCTCGTCGTTCCCGCGGGCGACCCACTCGCGCTGGCCGCCGCGATGCGGCGACTCGCGGGCGATGCTCCGCTACGCGCCCGTCTGGGGGCGCAGGGAGCGAGTGACGTGCTCGCGTATACACACGAAGCGTGGGCCGAGGGCTTCTCCAAGGCGCTCGCGAGCGTGGGCGCCTCCGCTTCGCTGCCCTCCGCAGGCGCTGGTAGCGTGCGGCGGTCATGAGAGTCCTCGCCAGAGCCCTTGCGGCCCTCGCCGCGCTGGTGCTGCTCGCGCCAGCCTCCCCGGCGAGCGCCGACGCAGGCGCGAACATCATCGAACGCTGCACACATGGCCAATCGTTGAGTGGCTTCAGCCAGCAGGCCTACCGCCAGGCGCTGGCCGAGATGCCCGCGGAAGTCAACGAGTACTCCGAATGCGCAGCACAGATCCGCAAAGCCGAGCTCGCTGCCGCGGGCCGTGGCGGCGCCTCAGGTCCAGGTGGGGGAAGCGCCCCAGCCGCCGTCATCGCACCTCCCAGCCCCGCCGAGCAGCAGACGCTTCAGGCCGCGCACACCTCCGCCGGAGCCGTTCCCGTGAACGTCGGCGGACAGCCGGTGGTCCCGGGGGTGGTGCACGCCGACATCGCCTCCGCAGTGAGCTCGCTGCCCACCCCTCTGCTGGTCGTGCTCGCATTGCTCCTTACCGGCGCCGTGGCGATCCTCGCCCGCGCGATCCGAGGCCGTGTCGATCTACGTCGCCAGGGGTAGCGACGGCCCACTGGCCGCCCGCTCCGAACGCGGGGAGGCACTTGGGTTGAGGGGAGTCTTGCGAAGGTATCTCCCGCTGCTCGCAACGCTGGGGGTGGCGGCGGCCCTGTGCGCGATCGTCTTCTACGCCAAGGGCGGCTGGAACCCGCTCGACCCCGGGCCGATGACCGTCGCGGAGATGACGCTCACGCTCGCCGGTGGCGCGGCGGTGGTGGCGGCGATACTGCTTGCGCCCTCCGGACGCCCGGCCTACGGAGCGTGGGCGCTGGGGCTGCTGCTCGCGCTCACCGCCCTCACCGCGCTTTCGGTGGTGTGGTCGGTGCAGCCCGACGAAAGCTGGCAGGACGCCGGCAGGATGCTCGCCTACAGCGCCCTCTTCGCCGCCGCCGTGGCGCTCGTGCGCGTGGTTCCCCGGCGCTGGTCCTCGCTGCTTGGAGGGGTGCTGCTCGCCGCTGTCGTGGTATGCGCATACGCGCTCGCAACCAAGGTCTTCCCCCGCCAGCTCGACCCCACCGACCAGTACGCCCGCCTGCGCGCCCCCTACAACTACTGGAACGCGATCGGCCTCACCGCCGCGATGGGAATCGTGAGCTGCCTGTGGCTCGGCGCCCGCCGCACCGGGCACGCGCTGCTGGGGGCGCTGGCATACCCCGCGATGGGACTGCTCGTGGTGACCCTGATGCTCTCCTACTCGCGTGGCGCGCTCGTCGCCGTGGCAGTTGGCGTGGTGCTGTGGCTCTGCATCGTGCCCCTGCGCCTGCGCGGCGCCACCGTGCTGCTGGTGGGTGGTCTCGGAGGGATGGTGGTCGTCGTGTGGGACTTCTCCCAGCACGCCCTCTCCAGCGAAAGCATCGCGCTGAGCGAGCGCGTGAACGCCGGCAGCCAGTTGGGAGTGCTGCTCGTGGCCGTGCTCTGCGGCCTCACGCTCGCGGGTGTGGCGATCGGCTTCGCCGCCGGCCGCCACGCGCCGAGGGCACCGGCGCGGCGGCGCATGGGCACGCTCCTATTGTGCCTCCCCGTGATCGCGGTGGTGGCCTTCGCTGGCCTGCTCGCACACAGCCACCGCGGCCTCACGGGAAGCATCTCCCATGGCGTCTCCTCACTCACCGACCCCAACGCCCCGCTCCCCGGCGCCAACACGCCCGGCCGCCTCACCTCGATCGGCAGCGTACGCGCGCGCTACTGGAACGAGGCGCTCGAGGTCTTCTCCGAACACCCCGCCCTCGGCGCCGGCGCGGGGGGATACGCGACCGCGCGCCTGCGCCGGCGCACCGAGACGATCGACGTCACCCACGCCCACGGCTACTTCGTGCAGACGCTCGCCGATCTGGGACTCGTCGGCCTCGCGCTGACGCTCGCGCTGCTCGCGGCGTGGCTTGCAGCCGCAGGGCGCTCCACCCACCCCTGGAACCGCAGCTGGCGCGAAGGCGCGTGGCGGGCGGTGGCGCTGCCCTACTCCGCCGAGCGCATCGGCCTCCTGACGATGCTGTGCGTCGTTGTCGCCTTCGGGGTCCACTCGCTCGTGGACTGGACGTGGTACGTCCCCGGCGACGCCTGCGTGGCGCTGCTCTGCGCCGGCTGGCTCGCGGGCCGCGGACCGCTGGCGAAGGAAGCTACGCCGCGGCGTGCGCGATCGCTGCGTGAGATCGGCCCCACGCGAGGCGTCCTCGCCGCCGCGGTCCTCGCCGCGACGCTGGTGGCAGCATGGGCGCAGTGGCAGCCGCTGCGCTCGGTGGACGCCTCCAATGAGGCCCTCGCACTGCTCCAGAGCAATCCCACCGCCGCGCGCGCGGCCGCACACACGGCGGTGCGCCGCGATCCGCTCTCCGCGCAGGCGCTGTTCACGCTCTCCACCATCCAGCAGCGGGCCGGGGAAAGTGCGCAGGCGCGCGCGACGCTGCAACGAGCCGTGCGCCTGCAGCCCTCCAACCCCCAAACGTGGGTTGCGCTGGGCGACTACGACCTGCAGACGAACGACCCGCAGGACGCCCTCAAAGAGCTGCGCGCCGCGGTGTACCTCAACCCCGAGACGGTCGCCCCCGAAGCGCTGATCAGAGAAGACCCGGAGCTCTTCGAAGTCCGCAACGCCTACCTGCAGGCGCTGCGCGAGACCGGCGCCAAATAGCAGCGGGGCCCCGCCTCTGAAAGAGACGGAGCCCCGTTGCGTTGGCCCTGGAGCCGGTACTAGTGTTCGCTGTTCTTCACGGCTTCGGCAGTGGCGTTCTGCAGAGTGCCGTTCAGGCGCGTCGTGTTGTGGCCGGCCGCCGAGGGCAGGCCGAGCTTCGCGTTGACCGCAGGATCGATCAGGAAGGAGAAGATCCCACCACAGCCTGAGGCCGCGGGAGCGGCGTAGGCGTTGTCGACCAGCGAGTTGTTCTTGATGTCACCAGCGTGAATTCGTCCTTGAATTCGAATTCGCCAACCGCGCCGCTGATCGGCGTGTTCGGCGGGGGCGGGCTGGTTGTGCCCGTCGTGAGGTGCTGAATGATCGGGTGTGCCGCCGAGCCGATGTAGCAGCTGTTGCCCAGGAAGGCGTTCTCCGAGCTTCACCCGCACGGGCAGTTCCAGCGCGGTGCCTTCCGCCGACAGCAGGTTGCTCCTGCTGATGCCCGGATTGCCCACGAGTTCGGTCGTCGCGGTCACTCCCGTGATGCCATTGTTGATGAATTCGTTGAATATGTTCTGCAGCCACACCGGCCAACCCGTCGGTGCGATGATCCCGAGCAGTCCGCCGGGCACGTTCAGCGGGGTCTTCGACAATGTATCGCCGTTGGCCGCCGGGACGAACGTTTCCGCGCCCGTTTCTTCGTTGACGATGCTCCCGCCCTGGAGGGTGATCGTCTTGTTGATCGGCACAGTCGTCGTGCCAACGTGGAATTCGCCGCCGGTGCTCTGCGCAAAGAAGCACAGGTTCACGGCAGGATTGCCAACCGGGCACTGCTTGAACACCGCGAAGTCGCCCGTTGGTCCACTTCGCCAGCGCGGGCACGGCGCAGACCATCGCCACCGCCAACGCCGCCGCTCCGACCAGTATCGACCGGCGCAGACCCGTAAGCCGCTGCATACCATCTCTGATCATGCTGCATCCTCGATTCGCTTGAGTACAGGATCTACCTACGCTCGCGAGGCTATGGCTTTACTTCCGGGCTCTCAAGGAATGTTTCTGATATCGGGAGAATGAGGCGCTGAGTCGAATGCGTTCTCCCTGCTATTTGCGATTTTTGGGCCAGTATCTCGGGGCGCCTCCGCGTATCCGATCAGTAGCGCATCCGCCGCGCACGCGCAAGCAGCGTCCGCCGCACGCCCGGAATCCCGCCGAGGCCCCGCACGGCGATCTCTCGAAGCCGAAGTCCGTCGAGCAGCTCCCTCAGCGTCGCGCGCGAGTAGAAGCGCAGATGGTCGCCGCGCGGCTCGAAGTGCGCCGCGAAGGCCCGCTGCGAGAGCGCGAGCCCCAGCAGTCGCGAGCGGTTCGTGAGCCGGCGTGCTCAGCGAGCAGCTCGCCCCCCAGAGCGCAGCACCCGGCGCACCTCCGAGAGCCACGCCGCCGTATCCGCCACGTGCTCGATCGTCTCCCCCGCCCACACCACATCGAAGCTCGCAGTCCTCCAGCGGCCAGGGACCCTCGGGCTCGACGAGACGCAGATCGAGATCTGCTCGCAGCGCGCGAGCCCGGCTCAGGGGCTCCTCGGCGACATCGATCGCCACCACGCGCGCGCCGGCCTCGGCGAGCGCCGCCGCGAAGCGACCCTCGCCGCAGCCGACATCCAGCACACGGGCGCCGGCGGGGCACATGCCCGAGCAGAAATGCCACCCGCGCCTCGAAATCCGCGGGCGAGCCTGTGGGAGTCGCCTCCCACAGGTCTTCGTAGTACTGGCGTCTGGCCATCGGGCCATCATGCCCTGCCACGCCATCCGACGCCCCTGACACCCCGAGCGCCCCTGACGCCCGCTGGCGTCTCCGGGGCGCCCCGCTGACGCATCCGGGTGCCCGCCGACGCATCCCGACGCCCGCTGGCGCCTGGGAGGCCGTGTCCGCTCCTCCTATTTTTCAAACGCCGCCACTTCTTGCACGGCGGCTTTGGATGTGGCCGAGCCTTTGATGCTCGCCGGATTGCCACCCAGCGTGAGCCCCACCGACGTGCCGATGAACGCTTTGCCGTTCCAGAAGTGCAGCTTCTTCCCATCCGGGGAAGGCGATCGCAAGCGTCGTGCTCCATTCTTCGAGGTTCGCCGGTTTGGGCAGACGCCGAAGCGCTGCCGTTGACTTTGAAGGTGCCCACCAGAACGCCACAGCCGGCGCCTTTGAACGCCACCGTCGTAAACGAGCCTTCCGGCAGTTTCGTAGCTCCCGCTTCGATCGGCGCCGGCGTGACGACCCCCGATGGCTTTTGCAGTGCTTGCGGTTGTTCTTCCAGCTGTTTTTCTTCGCCATTCCATTTCCACGCGAGGTGGCCTTCGGTTTTGAGTTCGTTGTTTTCCCCGACTTTTACTTCACAGCCCGATAGAGTTCAGGTCTGACGAGCTTTGGTTCGTGGCCTTTCAGGAGCAGTTTGAATTGCCCCTGCAGGGCGTTGTTGTAGAGGATGCCTTTGGCTTGCACCGATTTCGAGGTCACTTCGACTTTCCGTGCCTGCGAGTTCGCCGATGAAGACCTGTTCTCCGCCTTCGCCGCTGAAATTTTCCGGTGATTTTTCTTCGATTTTGAGGCCTGCGCCTTCTTCTCGAGTTGTTCCTGTGGTGCCAGAACGGTCCAGCTTCCGCAAACGCCGCTCCTGGCGCCACGCGCGGCAACCCAACGCCAACAGTCCCAGCAAGAGTATCTCATGCCACCTTTCATTGCGACCCTTCCTCTCTGCCGCCCCTCGTAGGGCTAGCATCGATTGGATTGAGCCGCCCAGTCTGAACTTCATCGATCATCCAGCAAGGGTGCGAGCGCCGGAGCCCACCCCCCATCGACTGAGCCCTGCTGAGCGTTTCTCAGTACGCCCCGCGCCGCGAGATCACAGCGGGGATGGTCTTGAAGAGGATCGTGAGATCGAGCGCGAGCGACCAGTGCTCGAGGTAGAGGAAGTCGAGGTGCACGAGGTCGTCGAAGTCGAGCTCCGAGCGGCCCGACACCTGCCACAGGCCCGTGAGCCCAGGGAGCACGAGGTAGCGCTTGCGGTGCCATTCCTCGCAGCATCTCGAAGTCGCGTTCGGGCAGCGGGCGCGGGCCCGACGAGCGACATCTCCCCGCGCAGCACGTTCACCAGCTGGGGCAGCTCATCCAGCGAGAAGCGCCGCAAGAGGCGCCCCACCGTGGTCATGCGCGGATCGTCGCGGATCTTGAAGAGCGCCCCGGAGGCCTCGTTGAGCTCTTCGAGGTGCACCTGATCGTGCTCCGCGCCCCAATGCATCGTGCGGAACTTCAGGCACTCAAATGGCTGCTGCCCGATCCCCGGCCGCCGCGAGCGGTACACCGCGGGCCCGCGCGAGCTGAGGCGCACCGCGAGCCAGATCGCGAGCAGCGCGGGGCTCAGAAGGATCAGCAGCACGCTCGCACCCACCACATCGAAGGTGCGCTTGAGCACGAAGTCGATACCTTCGAAGACGGGTGGTTTGAGCTCGAACAGCGGCACCGACTCCCCCGGCACGAACTCCGCGCGGTGGATCAGGATCTCCATCGTCGAGGGCGCGATGCGCACGCGCACCCCGCGCTCGTGGCAGCGATCCACGAGCTCCACCGCCTCCACCTGGGGGAAGTCGGGGTCGGCGATGATCACCTCGTCGATGCGTTCGCCATCGAGCACCCCCTCGATGTCCGCAAGCGCTCCCAGCGAGCGCAGCCCGTTGTCTGCGAGCGCCCTCAACGAGACGAAGCCCACCACCTCGATCGGCGAGTGGGGCGCGTCTCCCAGCGCGTGCGCCACGTCGCGGATGTGCGTACCCGTGCCCACCAGCACCGCCCTCCGACGGCGCCCCGCGGTGCGCATCAGCCTCCCCGTTGCGCGGTCGTACCCCGCGCGCAGCGTAGAGACACGTAAACCAGCGCGAACGCCAGCGATCCCCAGAAGATGTAGAAGCTCTGGAAGTGTTCGCCGCTGACCAGCGCGAACAGCAGCGCCACGAAGGCCACCTGGAACAGCGCCGCCACGATCCGCGTTGGACCAGGGCGCTGCGCGCGTTCGGCATACAGCCCCGAGCGCGCAAACAGCAGCGCCGTGAGCAGGTACGCGAAGGCCACCGACTGCTGCATCGTTCTCAAACGCCGCAGCCGGGTGCAGCTGGCCGTGCACCACTTCCTTGCTCGCCAGCGCCGTGAAGATCGCCAGCGCCACCCCCACCAGATCGAGCGCCAGCAGCGAGAGCACGCGCATCGCGCGCCTCGCGGTCTCCATGCGCAGCAGAAAGGACACCGCCGGCGGGCGCTTGCTGCGCATATCGCGCTCAGAAGGCTCCAGGCGCGCCGTCACCTCCGAAAGCACCGGTATCTCCACGGGAAGGGGATCGCCGCGCTGAGGATCGCGGCGCAGCGGATCGGCGCGCAGCGGATTGGAGGGCAGGGGATTGGAGGGCATACGGGGGGCGTTGCGGGGGGCGTTTGGCGCAGCGGGGGTGGGCGAGGAGCGTGCCATCTCGCTTCTCACAACGCCTCAGAGTCGCAGATGTAGCGGTCGGGCTACCCGCCGGCCACACACTCCATCGGCCTGTTCCTACCCCCGCCCGCCGATCGAGACCGATCGCGGAGGTCCGGCAACCGGAATTGCAGCCACCCCGCGATCCATGCGATTCGGTGCAGGCCGTTCGAAGCGCCTGACCCATGCCTCCGGCTCAGCCGATCAGAACCTTCGCACCGGAGGCGTCGATCGTGCGCTGCAGGCCCTCGCGCAGCGAAATCTCCGGCTGCCAGCCAAGCAGCTCCTTGGCCCGCGTGACGTCGGGCTTGCGCTGCTTGGGGTCGTCCTCGGGCAGCGCCTCGTAGACGATCTCCGCTCCTCGACCCCGTCAGCTCCCTGATCGTCTCTGCCAGTTCCAGCAGCGTGTACTCGTCGGGGTTGCCCACGTTCACGGGGTCGTGGCAGCCGGACTCGGCGAGCGCGACGAGCCCGCGGATCAGGTCGCTCACGTAACAGAAGCTCCTTGTCTGCGAGCCGTCGCCGAAGATCGTCAGCGGCCGATCGGCGAGCGCCTGGCGCAGGAAGGTGGGGATCGCGCGCCCATCGTGCGGGCGCATGCGGCTGCCATAGGTGTTGAAGATCCTCACGATCGCCGTGTCCACGCCCTGCTGGCGGTGGTAGGCCATCTCAGCGCCTCCGCGTAGCGCTTGGCCTCGTCGTAGACCCCGCGCGGGCCAATCGGGTTGACGTGCCCCCAGTAGCTCTCGCGCTGCGGGTGCTCTTGCGGGTCGCCGTACACCTCGCTCGTCGAGGCGATCAAAAAGCGTGCGCGCTTGGCCTTCGCAAGACCCAGCGTGTGGTGCGTGCCGTAGCTGCCGACCTTCAGCGTGTGCAACGGCAGGCGCAGGTAGTCGATCGGCGAGGCCGGCGAGGCGAGGTGGTAGACGAAGTCCACCGGCTCCTCCACGAAGTAGGGCTCGATGATGTCGATCCCCAGGTGCAGAAAGCGCTCGGGGTCGCGGATGTGCTCGATGTTCGCCAGCGACCCCGTCTCGAAGTTGTCCACGCAGATCACGCGGTGCCCGCGCGCGAGCAACTCGTCGCACAGATGCGACCCGAGAAAGCCAGCGCCACCGGTGACCAGGCACGTTGCCACGCGCGGAGGATACCTTCCCGCGGCGGGCGGGCACCCTGCCCGCGGCCGGCCGGCACCCAACCGGCGAGGTTCAGGGACCCGCGGGAATACGGCTCAATATGATCTGGTGCGAGCGCGTTCACCCCCGCCAACCGGCCCCTCGGGGTCGGCTCTGCCGGCCCCCTCCCCTTTCATGTCCGAGCCCGAAGACCACCTCACCGTCGCGCCCATCGTGGGCCCCGACGATCCCCGCCACTTCACCGACTCGGGCATCGAGATCGCCGAGCTCTACAGCGAGGCCGACCTCCCCGAGCAGCTCCAGCTGGGCGAGCCGGGCGACTTCCCCTACACGCGCGGCGTGCACCGCGAGATGTATCGCAAGCAGACCTGGACGATGCGCCAGTACGCCGGCTACGCCTCCGCGAAGGAGTCAAACGAGCGCTACCGCTACCTCCTCTCCAAGGGCTCCACGGGGCTCTCGATGGCCTTCGACCTCCCCACGCAGCTGGGCCTCGACTCCGACAACCCCCGCTGCCTCGGCGAGGTGGGGCGCACGGGCGTGGCGATCGACACGATCGACGACATGCGCACCGCCTTCGAGGGCATCCCCCTCGATCAGGTCTCCACCTCGATGACCATCAACGCCCCCGCCGCGTGTCTCCTTGCTGCTGTATGAGCTCGTGGGCGAGGAGCAGGGGGTGCCCAGCGAGATGCTCCGCGGCACCACCCAGAACGACGTCCTCAAGGAGTACATCGCGCGCGGCAACTACATCTACCCGCCCGCGCCCACGATGCGGCTGACGACCGACCTCTTCCAGTACTGCCACGAGCGCGTTCCCCGCTGGAACACCATCTCGATCAGCGGCTACCACTTCCGCGAGAAGGGCTGCTCGGCCGTGCAGGAGGTGGCCTTCACGCTCTCCTCGGGCATCGCCTACGTGCAGGCGGCGATCGAGAAGGGGCTCGACGTCGACGACTTCGCGCCGCGCCTCGCCTTCTTCTTCAACGGCCACAACAACGTCTTCCAGGAGGTCGCCAAGTTCCGTGCCGCGCGGCGCATGTGGGCGCACATCATGCGCGAGCGCTTCGGCGCCACCGAACCCGAAGGCGACGATGCTGCGCTTCCACACGCAGACCGGCGGCGTGACCCTCACCGCGCAGCAGCCCGAGAACAACATCGTGCGCGTCGCCCTCCAGGGCTTCGCCGCGGTGTGCGGGGGCACGCAGTCGCTGCACACCAACGGCTTCGACGAGGCCCTCGCGCTGCCCACCGAGCGCGCCGCGAAGATCGCCCTGCGCACGCAGCAGATCCTCGCGCACGAGTCCGGCGCCGCCGACACCGTGGACCCCTTCGCCGGCTCCTACTTCGTGGAGTCCCTCACCGACGAGATCGAAACGCGCGCGCAGGAGCTCATCGCCAAGGTCGACGCGCTCGGCGGCTCGGTGAACGCGATCGAGTTCATCACCGGCGAGATCGACGAGTCCGCGTGGGGCTACCAGGAGCGCTACCGCATCGGCCAGGACATCGTGGTGGGCGTGAACAAGTACGAGGAGGAGGACATCGAGGTCCCCGACCTCCTTCGCGTCGACCCCGAGTCAGAGCGCGAACAGCTCGCGCGCCTCACCGCCTTCAAGGCCAACCGCGACCATCGAGCTCGTGGAGCGGCGCCTGGAGGAGATCCGCGAGGTGGCGCGCGGCAGCGAGAACCTCCTGCCCGCGATCCGCCAGGCGCTCAAGGACCGCTGCTCGCTCGGCGAGGTCTGCGGCGCGATGCAGGACGTCTTCGGACGCTACGCGCCGACGTTCTGAGCCCTCGGCGCCCGGTATCCGGAGCCTTGAGGGCGCGCTCCGCCCGAGGCAACAGTTAGGGTCCCAAACATGCCTTCCGCACTCGTCTTCTACGAAGTCGTCCTCGCGCTGCACATCCTCGCGGTGGTGATCGCCTTCGGCGCCACCTTCGCCTACCCGGTGATCTTCGCGGCGGTTACGAAGGCCGATCCGCGCGCGCTGCCAGCGCTCTACCGCGCCGCGCACGCCGTGAGCCGCCTGGTGATCACGCCGGGCCTCGCGGTGGTGATCCTCTGCGGAATCTACCTCGCCTCGAAGCTCGAAGTGTGGAGCACCTTCTACGTGCAGTGGGGCCTCGCCGTCGCGATCGTCATCGGCGGGATCGAGGGCGCGCTCCTGGCGCCCACCGAGCGGCGCCTGATCGAGCAGACCGACCGCGACGTGGCCGCCGCGGGCGAGGGGCCCGTCGTGCTCAGCGCGGAGCACGATGCCCTCTTCCGCCGCGTGGGACTCATCGGCGCGCTGATGGACGTGCTCGTGGTGATGACGATCTTCTTCATGGTCGCGCGCACCGGTGGTTAGACACAATTTATTCATCCTGAGCATTCCACTCATTGGACCCGCAGCGGTCGCGATACCCTGAGGAAACGATGAATGCCTACCAAGCGATGAGACAAGTAGCCGTCGCCGTCGATCACGCCGGCATCGCCGGTGTGGAACCAGCCCCCGCGCCAAGCGATCTCGGTGGCCCCGGGGTCCGCCCAGTACCCCGGCGTGACCTTGGACCCGCGAATGACGACCTCCCCGCCGCGGCCCGTGCCGGCGTCGGCCCCGTCGTCGTCCACCACCCGGAACTGCACGAAAGGCACGGCAGTCCCCACGCTGCCGAGTTTGTCCTCGGCATGTTGGGCATCGATGTACGCGATCGCGCTGCACGCCTCGGTCATCCCGTACCCCTGGACCAACCGCGTCGTGGGCAGCAGCTCCTGCACCTCCGAGTACAGCTCGTGACTCACGCCGCCGAAGATGATCCAACGTAGCGAAGACAGGTCACGCGAACGACTCTCGGACCGAACCAGTTCGTGCACGATCGAGCGGACGAGATGCGCCCCGGTCACCCCGTGTTCGGCGATAAGCCGTAGTGCCTCGGCCGCATCGAACCTCCGCATGATCACCAGCGAGCCGCCGCCGGTCAGGACCCCGACACCGGGCGCGTCCCAGGCGGCCACGTGGAACAGCGGCGAACACACCAGCACCCGGTCGGCGGAGGTCAGCTCGAGTTCGGAGGAGTGGGCGAAGGTGTTGTAGGCCGACATCTCGTTGGTCACGATGACGCCCTTGGGCCGACTTGTGGTGCCGGAGGTGTACATGATCCGTTGTGGATCGCCCGGGAGGGCGTCGGCGACGGCGGTCGCACGGCCCGCGTACCGCTGCAGCGCAAGGAGAACGACGGCCTTCACGCTCGCCCGATCCGCCGTTCAGGCTCGACCTTCGCCCGCAGCGGCAGCCCCACCGTGAGCTCGTCCAGGATCGGCAGGAACTCTGCCTCGCCGATCACCGCCGCCACCCCGGCATCGCTGAGCAGGTAGGCGAGTTCTTCGCGGTGCAGCCGGAAGTTCAGCGGCACTGCGATCGCGCCGAGACGGAACACTGCCAGCACTGCGGCCACGTATTCGGGACTGTTCATCGCCAACAGAGCGACCCGATCCCCGTGAACCGATGCCGCGCTCCGCTCAGGAATGCGGCGAACGCGCCAACGTGGTCGGCCAACTGCCCATGCGTCCACACGACGCTGTCGATGATCAGAGCCGGTGCATCGGCGCGCCGATACCGCTGCCCATCGACGAACCCGCCGGCGTTCATCGGACCCTCACCCGGACAGGGTAGTAACTCACACCTGGGGTGTGGGACGTCCGGCTTCCGGCCATTCGACCGCCGGCGCCACGCAGGTCGCGGCAGGGTGCTGGCGTCCCCGCCGACCGGACCGTCTGTTGGGCCACACCCTCTTCGTCCGGAGTCGACTGGTTAACCGCCACGATGGTGACGATGTGACCGTCCCGCCTAGATGACGTCGAGCGGCACCGGCATGGACAGCGCGGTCCCCCGACCGGCCTCGCCGGCGGCCGCCCGCAATCGAATCCCCAGATCGGCGACCAGGAACGCCTCGTCGTCAGCCAACTGGAGGACGCGATCCGCGGCGAACGCCTCGACATACCCTGCCAGGAATTCCAGTTGCAGGGTGCGGCGCCGAGGCGCCAGAGCCTCCAACCCCGACAGCGGACGCAACGGCAGCCCGCTTCGCCACTGGGCCGGCGAGGCCATGGTGCCCTGATGGACCACGAAGCCAGGTCCACCGCTCTCGGCGAACACCCATGCGAAGTCCTCGGTCGTTGTCCGATCACTGTCAACGGCGGCGAAATCGTCGGCGTCAAGGCACTGTCGCAGGATCTGATCGTAAGGATCCCATTGGTATTCCGGCGCGAAGTGCACCAGATAGATCTGCCTCAGCAGGTCATCGGTCGCGTCCTCCGTCGAGGCGGTCAGCATACGTTCGAACGCCCACGCCAGGCCCGGGGCGGGGCCGGTGCCGTGGCCGGACGCGTCTGGCACCTCCTGTCGGCCGAGGGCCTGCCGGTAATCCGCGATCCAGTTCCGGGTGGCGTCGGACAACGGCTCGATCGCCATCGTCGCCGCTGACGACGCCATCGACTCCTCGATGGCGCGCCGCGGATACTCCGCCCAGGTCGCGTACACCTGGACCGCGGCGGAGCGCCCCCGCAGCCGAGCCGTCGTCCAACTCGAAGTAGCCGACGGTGGCGCCCAGCTCCAGCCAGTCGAGGCGTTCCCGGCAGCAGCAGGCGCAGGAACTCCGCAGCCGCCGGCTCGTCGGCGCCGTCGATCCGTCCGATCAACGGAAGGAGATGATCCTCGATGAAGGCATTCGCCCGCAACCGGCCGAGCAGTGTCATGGGATCCGGCCGCCCTCGACGAAGTCCCACGGTGCCTGATAGACGGCACCAGGCTTGCAGATCTTGACATGGCTGGAGTTGTCGACCGATCGGGACCGCCGGTCGGTCGGGGTCGTTCTCCACCTGGACCACCGCGTCGGGATTCGCCCACAGTATCGAGGCCCGCAGCGAATCCAGCTGCTTCCCGTGGATCTTCAGCAATCGCTTGGTCGTCTTCCGGGTTTCGCGCAGCAGAGCAGAATTCGGCTGAACCTCCGAGTAGGCCGGTGCCTTTCGCAGGCGTACGTCTGCGATCCGAAGCATGCCAAGTTCTTTGGCCACTCCGATCCAGCCCTTCGGGAGGAAGCCCTCGCTCGCCGGGCTGAACAGATAAGCGGTTGCATCCAACACCAGTGGGCGGGCCGCTCCGGCCGGTGCCCCGTCGACGTCCCATTCCCTGGCCGTCTCCGCCAGCAGTCGCCTGACGATGACACCCCCCAACGAATGGCCGACGAGCACCAACTCGCGATATCGGGCGTCTTCGGGTCGGATACGCGCACCCAGTGCCAACGTCATCGCTGCGGGGAGCATCGGAAACAGCTGCGGCAGCACCGACATCAGTCGATGAACAACGCTGAGCGTGTTCTCCTTCATCGAGTCGTACCCGACGAACAACATGTCGGTCTCGCCCCACCACGCCCGGTCTGCCGGGACGTTGAACTCGCGCCACGTCTCCACGGCTTTGCCATGGAATCCGTGGACGAACGCCACCAATCTGGTGGCCGATTGGGTGGAGACGTACAAGACGCTCCCGTGCCCGAGAGCCTCCACCTGCTTTGGGACGTGTCCCTCCATCGGTGGATCGTAGGATCTCCATGTCGCTCCCGCAGGCTGTTGAGCGGGTTGCAGGCGCCGAGACGAACCAGATCAGACGCTCAGCCGGCCGCCGCGGTGAGGGACCCGGTGCTAGGCCGTTTCGGTGACCGAAAAGGCGTTGCCATCCGGGTCGCGAAAGGCGAACATCGCCGGCACCCCGGGCCAACGCAGGATGCTCATCGGCGTCCACTCCGGCGGACACGAGTGCTGAGTGTGCGGCTTCCGCGTCGTCGGTGGAGAATCGAATGCCGATGGCGCCCCGGGTGACATCCGCGGTGGCCGGCTCGAGCGTCACCAGGGTGCCTTCGTGCCCGGGCCGGAGTTCGATCCACCTGCCCCCATTGGGGGTCGGATGGTCGCGCACCAAGGTGAACCCGAGTGTGTCGGTGTAGAAGCGAAGCGCTGCATCTTGGTTGGTCACCGGGATGCTGACTGTGCGGATGCCGCTGATGTGAGTCGATGTTCTGGTCATTGCGTGCTCCTACTGTGCGTCAATCGTTCGCCGGGCCACGGCAGTCGGCTCGCTTGGTGTCGACTCTGCCACCATAGGAAACCAAATAGTTTCCTGTTAAGCAAGAGCTACTGTCAGTGGCGTATCCAGCCATCGACCGGTTGCTTCACCTCAGCATCTCCGCCCTGGAGAGACACATCACGGCCAAGATCGGTGCGGCCGGTCTCGGTGGCGCTATGGCTTCTCGTCTTGCACGGCGTCGTCCGCCGAGGTCGTGAATTCCACCTGGTCGAGTGCATCGACAGTTACGACGGCGTCGGCCTGGTCTGCCTGGTCGGCTGTGTCGTCGTCGGCCCCGTCGAGTTCGTCGGGTTCGATTGCCTCGGTCATAGTCCGGTCCACTTTTGCGGGGTGGGGTGCATCGTGCCACTGCCGTCCGGCGGCTCACTGACACGGTGTCTTGCGGTCACTGCCAAGGATGGGTGGCACCTTGTCCGGTGGGACGCCAGAGGCGTTCAGCAGACGGACAGTGGCGGTCCGGACACATACTGGTGAACTCTGTCGATGGCCGCAACAGAACGTCGGTCCCGGAGGCGTCAATGTCCGAAGTGATGAACAAGGCCAGGGTTGAGTCGTTCTCCGACGCCGTCATCGCTGTTGCGATCACGCTGCTGATCCTGGACATTGCGGTCCCTTCGAAGAGGAGTCCGGGTCGCTGGCACGTGCCCTGGCGCAGCAATGGCCCAGCTACGCCGCGTATGTCGTGTCGTTCCTGACCATTGGCATCATCTGGATCAACCATCACGCCATGCTGCGACGCCTCACCGGCGTCGATCACTCTGTCCTCATGCTGAACCTGGTGCTTCTGATGAGCATCGTCGCGTTGCCTTTCACCACCGCGCTCTTGGCCGAATATCTCACCGCCGATCAGGGACAGCAGCTCGCCGCCGTCATCTACGGCGGATCGTTCCTGATCATGGCGCTGCTGTTCGTGCTCACCCAGTGGCACCTGCTCATGCATCGTCGCGGCCTGCTGCAGGCGCACATCACCGCGCCCGTCCGGCGAAACATCTTGCGCCGAAACGCGGCGGGGGTGATCCCCTACGCGGTGGCGACCCTCGGCGGCCTGATCTCGCCCTACCTCACCTTGGGCATCTGCGCCGCGCTCGCCCTGTTCTTCGCCCTTCCGACGACGACGGCCGATGATGGCGGAACGTCCGAAACCTGAACGCGGGCCGCAGTATTCCGGAGCCCAATAGAGGTCCGGAGGATTCTGCGAGGAGTTCTACTCGCGCGCGTCCCGCCCGGTCCGGTGTGCGGGACAGCGGTGGCGGCGGGGTTTGGGTCAGGCGTGGGATCGCCGCGTGACAGTGGCCAGCGCGTCGACCCTGACCGGTGTCGCGGACGCGGTGGTTGTGGCGATCATCCGGCGTAGTAGTCGTTGCCGCGCGAGAACTCCACGAAGACGCAGGGCTGATCGCCGACCGTCCAGGCGTCGTGTCCGGGCGGCAAGAGCATCGCGTCTCCGCCGGAGAACTCCTGACGGGTGCCGTCGGCCATCTCGACCGCGAGTGTCCCGCTCAGCACCAGCGACACATGCGGAAGCTCGCAGAACTCGGTGCCCGCATACGCCTTGAGATCTTGAGACCAACGGGCACCGACGTCGAAGGTCACCTGAGTGACCGTCACACCGTCGAGCTCTGCCGAACGCTTGGAAATCAGGCCGTGAACATCCGGCTCGATCGAGCTCAGGTGTGCCCGCTGCATGACCGGGTTGAAGATCGTCATCCTCGCTTCCTTTCACCTTGATAGACCCATGAATTCCATTCGAGCCGACTCGCCTTTGGTGGTGCTCCGACCTACTAATGTCACCAGGCCTTCATGCCACCAAACCCTCCATCACCATAGGCCCGACGGCTCCGTCTGCCTTTACCGGTCAAGGATCGAAGGATCGCCTTGCGAGACACCGACGGCCAATTGCGCGTGCTCGTCTGTACGCCGAATACCGACTCACGGGAGGCTGCTCCATGCGGAAACTGACCTTTGGTATGAACCTGAGCCTGGACGGTTACATCGCCGCGCCCGGCGACGACCTCGGCTGGAGTGTGCCGAGCGACGAGCTGTTCCAGTGGTGGTCCGACCGGGTGGGGGCGACGGGCCTTGCGCTGTACGGGCGCAAACTGTGGGAGACGATGAGCTCCCACTCGCCGACCCGCCGACCAGCAGCCCGGCGCCACACCGACGCAGATCGAGTTCGCCCGCCGCTGGCGGGACATGCCGAAGGTGGTGTTCTCCTCGACGACCAGCGCCGTCGACTGGAACGCCCACCTGGTCACCGGCGACGCCGTCACCGAGATCACCCGGCTCAAGACCGAGGACGGCGGTCCCATGGATATCGCCGGCGCCACCCTCGCCGCGGCGGCCATGCGGGCCGGGTTGATCGACGAGTACGCGATCGTCACCCATCCGGTCCTGGTGGGCGGCGGAACGCCGTTCTTCACGACCCTGGACAACTGGGTGAACCTGAACCTGGTGGAGACGCGGACGTTTCCCGACGGCGTGCTCCTGACCAGGTACGAGACCATCCGGTGAATACCGACCTCGGATCGGCGCGGGCTCGGACATCCCTAGGATCTCGTGGCCGTCAGGGGATCCGCCATCGGCCAATGCCGTGGCGTCAGGTTGCGGACAGTAGGCGTTGGTAGAGGTTGCGGGTGGCCGGGCTGGGTGAGACGCCGAGTTGGTCGCGCAGGCTGTCGCAGAGCTGCTGGTAGACGTGCGAGGGCTTCGGCGAGGTTGTCCTGGGCGGCGAGGGCTTGCATGAGGTAGCGGTAGCCGCTCTCGCGCAGTGGGGCGAGTCGGACGAGTTGCCGCCCGGCGCGTTCGGCGCCGGCCAGTTCGGTTCCGCCGATGCCGAGTTCGGTGGCGGCGTAGCACTCCAGTGCGCGCAGCCGCAGTTCGGTGAGTTGGTGGCGGATCTCGTCGATCCATGGGGCGTCTTCGCCGGGCAGGAAGCCGCGCTCGGCGACGAACAGCGCGACGCAGGACCGGCCCCCAGGCGCGGGTCCAGTCGCCGTTGGGCGACGGCGGACTCGGCGCGGTGGATGGCGTCGACGGCGGCCTCGAGGTCGACCCAGGCGCTCGGGCAGGTCGCAGGCGCAGCGTGCGCGCGGCCCGTCGACGGCGTCGGCGCCGAAGACGCGGCGCAGCTTGGAGAGCAGCGGGTTGAGCCGGGCGTCGACGGCGGCGGGGTCGGGTTCGCGCCACAGTGCCTCGGCCAGCTCGTCGCGCGGGACGTGGCGGTGTCGGTTGACGACCAGGTAGGTGAACAGCAGCCGTCCCTGGCGGCCGGGCAGGGCCGGTGTCGAGGCGCTGGCCGTCGCGTTCGACGGCGAGCGGCCCGCAGATCTGGATCCGCACTGGCCGCGACGCCAAGGTCACGCCAATCATCTTGGCAATACCCTGACCCGTCCGCGGCAGTGGTCACGGATCGGCATGGCGCAGGAGCGTCCGATGGCGAAGCTGATCCGGTGCGAGTGCGGGTTCGTGGCCCGCGGGGACAGCGACGACGAGGTGATCGGCGCGATCCGGGCGCATATGGCCGACCGACCATCCGGCGTTGCTGGAAGCGGTCAGCCGGGAGGACCTGCTCGGCTGGATCCAGGTCGAGTAGCCCCGCCGGCATCCGACGCCGGCCCCAAGGTTTCGCCAACCTCCTGGCAACGGTCGTGTCGTAGAACTTCGCGGTAGGCATACGTCGACCGCGAAGGGGCCCGTGCCGATGACGACCACGTCGACCGCGAGTGCTGGTCGGTGCCGGACTGGTCTGGCCGAGCACCTGTCGGACCCGGACGTCGCGGGTGGTCGAGGTGGACGTCAGCCCGGCGGCCTACGACGACTGGCACATCGACGGCGCCGTGCTGTGGAACATCTACACCGACCTCAAGGACACCGACTACCAGCCCGTCGACCCGACCGGCGCTGGAGGAGCTGCTGGCGCGCTCGGGGATCACGCCGGACTCGACGGTCGTCTTCTACGGCTACGGCCCCGGCCCTGGGCTTCTGGCTGACTGCAAGCTGCTACGGGCACGCCGACGTCCGCATCCTGGACTGCTCCCGCGAGACGTGGCGGACCGGCCGGACACCCTGGAGCACGCGGCACAGCCCGCCGGCCGCGCGGCCGCGGCTACCGGCTCGGTGAGCCCGACCCGCGGCTGCGGGCCGACCGCGGCGGCGGTACGCGACGGCGATCGACGACCCGGGCACGACGCTGCTCGACGTCCGTTCCGCGGCCGAGTACGACGGCGAGCGGTTCTGGCCCTCCGGCGGCATGGAGCCGGGCGGCCGCGCCGGGCACGTCCCGACCGCGATCCACCAGCCGATCGACGAGCCTCTACGACGCGCGGCGGCGCCTTCCTGCCCGCGGCCGAGCTGCGCCGCCTGTTCTCCTGCGGTCGATCTCGACGGCGACCGGCGAGCTGATCACCTACTGCACGATCGGCGGCCGCGCGGCCACCGCCTGGTTCGTGCTCACCCAGCTACTCGGCCGCGACCACGTCCGCGTCTACGACGGCTCGTGGGCCGAATGGGGACGCACCCCCGACACCCCGTCGACACCAACTACCCACAACCAACCGGAGGAACCGAGATGCCTGAACTGAACCGCACTGGACTGATCCGGATGAGCCTGAACGACCCGGAGGAGGTCCGCACGTTCGAGGCCGGCAGCGGCCAGCTCGACCTGGTCAACCTCGACGCCGGACCGGTCGGCCGGGCCACCTTCCAGCCCGGCTGGCGCTGGTCGGAACACGTCAAGCCGATCGCCGGCACCGATTCCTGCCAGGCCGCGCACACCTGCTACTTCCTCGCCGGTCGCATGAAGGTCGTCAGCGACGACGGCCAACAGATCGAGTACGGGCCGGGCGACTTCGCGATCATGCCCCCCGGCCACGACGCCTGGATCGTCGGCGACGAGCCTTGCGTGGTCATCGACTGGCAAGGCTTCGCCGACTACGCCAAACCGCACAACTGAACTCCCGCCGGGGCCCGTTCGCGGGATGCGTGTCGCGCCCATCCGGCTAATATCGTTTCGATCAAACGGATCCGGTTGATGAACGATGGGGCCGAGAATCCGCTTCAACACTCGACTCACGAGTGACGGTCGAAGCCGTACCCCTTGCCCGTTCGGCCGTCGAGCCGGCCGATCACATCGAAGCGCGGCTCTGAATGGTGCCGCGCACGCCAATCTGGATCAGCGCACAGGTGATCGCCCTCCGGATCGAACCGGAGCGCC
>CAVRYP010000005.1:0-109795 GCA_963725525.1 uncultured Solirubrobacterales bacterium | reverse complement strand
ATGTACGGCGCCACCAGCGGCTACGGCGCCCAGACGCCGCTCGCGCCGGGCGGCAACGCCACCACAACGATCAAGGTCAGCCAGCCCATCTCCGGGTTGAAACCCCTCACCCGCTACCACTTCCGCCTCGTGGCCTTCACCGCCGCCGGCAGAGCCGACGGGGGCGATCGCACCTTCACCACGCCCAAGATCCCTCTCGCCCTACAGCTCGCCGGTGTCCCCAACCCCGTGCCCTTCGGCGAATCCTTCCTCGTCGAGGGCACCCTCACGGGTACCGGCTCCGCCAACCACCCCATCGTGCTGCAGGCCAACCCCTTCCCCTACGTCGGGGGCTTCAAGACGCTCGGCAACCCCGAGCTCACGAACGCCACCGGCGGGTTCTCCTTCCCCGTCCTCGGCCTCCTCGAAAACGCGCAGCTCCGCGTCCAGACCCTCGGCTCCCCCACCATCACAAGCCCCATCGTCACCGAGAACGTCGCCGTGCGCGTCTCCTTCCACGCCCGCCGCACCCACCACCACGGACGCTGGCGCCTCTACGGCACCGTCGCCCCCGCCGAGCCCGGCGCACAGGTCGGCTTCCAGCTCCTCGTCGCCGGCGGACGCACCGTCAACGAGGGCGGCACCATCCTCAAACCCGCCACCCCCACTGTCTCCAGCTTCTCCCGCAACGTGCGTCTGCGCCACCACGGCGTCTACCGCGCCCTCGTCAAGATCTCAGACGGCGCCCACGTCTCCGCCTACAGCGCACCGATCCTCGTTCGCTGAGCTGGCAGCCGCGCACCACATCGGCGCGGCTGCTGTTCGGGTCGTTGGAGCTACCGACCTCATGTCTGTGAGGTCGGCTCAGATGCTCGCTCGCCGGCGCCCAGCGGGCCACCTATCCTCCGAGGCGATGCTCACCCAGCTCTACGAAGTACTAACTCATCGAATTTGTCCTATCCGTGGTACATTTCCCAGAAGGCGATGGGCGCGGACAAGGCAACAACCTCAGATGACACCAGTTCGCTTCAGCGGGCCAATCGAGTAAGCGCCCCCCCGGAGCATCGGCGCTTCGAGCCCCAGCAGCCGAGCAGGCTGCATGGGGAGCGCAACGAAGGGTGGCGCGAGGCCGAGGAGACCGTGAGGCGCTACTGGCGCGCCCTCAAGAACAGCCAACGCCCCACCCAGCGAGAGGAGGATGAGGAGGAGGAGGAGGCTTCCGCCGCCGAGAGCCGCGGCACCGAGGATGTGGGGGGCTGGCTCACCGAGGCCATCCAGCGCAGCGACAATATCTCCCAAGCCAGGAACAGGCAACTGGAGATCGTGCGGCGGGATGTGTCCCTGCACGACTCCCCGCAGCTGGCCTGGGCCAGCGCGATCCTGCACATGGGTCCGCACCCCGACGACTATCCCTCGAAGCAACGATCTGCGACGCGCCTCCGAGGAACTCCACCGGGCGGCGGAATCCAGCGACGTAGACATTCGCATCCTGCTGGCGAGGCTGCGGCTCAGGCTCACCGAAACACAGGTCGCCACACACCGTCAGACGAATTCCGCCGAGGAGACCTGGGCGCTGCTGGACGAGTGCCGCCGGCACGTTTCCCAGGGGAGCGCCGATGCAAGGGAGCTCGACCACGCCCAGGCGCGGCTGTTGATGGCCGAATCCAGGTGGAAAGCCGCATATGAGCGCCTCACCGCGCTCGCGCAAAACGCACGCGATCTGGACGCGCAGGTCGCGGCGCTGCACTGCGAGTACATCCTCAGCAGCGCCGCATTCAAGCTCGCCCCTCGACTGCAAACGCTGCTGCAAGTCTGCGAGAGCCGCGATGGGAAGCCGGCGCCGCCCGGAGCCCACCCCCACACCACCGTGCATCTGCAAGCCGCGCTGCTGGCCGACCAGGGAGCGATCTTCGAGAACATGGACCTGGGAAAAGCGTTTGCCAGCTACCGGCGCGCGCTGGAACTGAGACCGCGGATGATCTTCGTGCAGCGCGCCCTGCTGCGCTGCCTCGCAGCCGACAATCGACTCCAGCAGGCGCTCGAAAGCGGGGAAGGCCTCCTCAGCGGTGCGCCCAGCGAGGGCGCCGATCCAGAGGCGCCGCCCCCGGTCGGGCTGATGGTCGAGGTGTGCCGGCTCCTCGCCGAGCGCGACCGCCTCGAAGGACGCGACGCAGCGGCTGCACACGGTCACGCACGAGGTGCCCGCCTACGCCTTCGCCCACGAGGCCCGCATCGCAACCGAGCGCGAATGGATCAGAGAGACGCTCGCGGACGAACAGCAGGAGAAGGCCTACCGGCTGCTCTGCGAGAGCGCCGCGGAGGCGCTCGAGCAACGCGACGGGGCTCCGCGCTGGAATGGGGTTCGCGTCGAGCTCGGCGAGACCCACCTCGCGGCGGGTAACACCGCAGCGGCGCTCTCGCTGTTCGAGCAGGCCGCGAAGGACGACCGCCCGTCCGTGCGCAGCCGTGCTCGCGCCGGAGCAATCAACGCGCACCGGCTTGCCGGGCGCCTCGATCTGGCGCTCGCCGAGGCCCGCGGCGACCCCCCGCCATCCCTCTCCACCCCCCCGAGCCCCGATAGATCGCCCGATCGCCTCAACGAGGAGCAGAATTCGCCCATGCTGGAGGCCATCGGCCTGCTGCACATCGAACTGAGCGAGTACGGGCACGCGTTGCGGTGCTTCGAGCGCGCATTGGAGTTGCGACCGCAGCTGCTCACCTCGATCCGCGGGCGCGCACGCGCGCTGCGCCTGCTCGGCCGCACTCAGGAGGCATGGCTCTACCTGGAGCAGCGCACCGCGACCCTTCCCTCGCATCTCGCCAAACGGCTCGAAGAACGAGCGCGGATGGGCCGCCCTCAACCTTCCCGGAACTCCGCACGCGCGCGCCCGCGATGCACGTGCCCACTTCGAGCGCCTGCTAGCCCACAACGGGGCGTACCGCTGCCATCGCAACAGCCTTCGCGAGTCCGCCCACCGCGGGCTGATCGCCGCAGCCGCCCAAACCGGAGGGTCGCTGAGCCTCGTCTCGCACAACGAGATCGAGGATCTCCTGGAGCGCGCGCGTACCGACCTGCAATACGAGAGCCCCAGCCTGCTCGCCGAGGCCGCTGCGGCAACGCTGCGACGCAAGCGGCTGATGCGGGCGCGCGAACTCTTCGCCCGCGCCCAATCCGCGGCAAACGCGAGCCCCTGGGGGACACGGCTCCCGCTGCTGCTCTTCCAGGCCCACGAGCTGATCGCCGCCCACGCCCTCGAAGGAGGCCCGCGAGACGCTCGAGCAAATCCTCACCCTCGGTGGCACACAGAGCAGCGACGGCGTACCCTCGGGAGACCCGCGCGTGGGTCTCCTCGCCGCTCGCCTGCACGCGGCTCGATGCGACTGGTCGAGCGCGCTCGACAGCTACCTCCACATCCTCCACAGCCGCCCCCACAACGTCGAGGCGCGGATCGGCGCGGCGTGCATCTTCCTGCGCCGCGAGGAGCACACCAACGCACTGGCGCAGCTGAACGAACTCCCCATCGGCACACTCAACGTGCGCGCAGAGGAGTTGCGCGCCTGGACGCTCACCGGCCTGCACGAAGCCACCCACCCCACCGGACCCCGCGACAGCCCCGAGCTGCAAGAGGCGGCGCGGCTGTGCATGCAAATCCGTGAGAGCGAGCCCAATCGCACACTCGCACTGGAATGCCTCGCGGAGATAGCCGCCCTTCGCGGCCAACCCACCACGGTCGACCTCTACCTACAGGAGGCCGCGCGGAGCGCCATCCGCCCCGCCGATACCGCACGCAGCCGCGCCCGGCTTCTGCTGCAGATGGCGCGCGGCCAGGATGCCTTCGAACTCCTCACGAGCGTGGACGCCGAAGAACGGGAGGAGGATGCCTCGCTCACGCATCTTCTGGGTCTCGCTCACGCCGCGCAAGAACACAACGACGAGGCGATCGCCTGTCTGCGCAGAACGATCGCGGCGGAGCCAAGCAACGTCGCAGCCCACCTCCACCTCGCCACGATCCTGCACAACGAGACCCGCCGCGAAGAGGCGCTCGCAGCCTTGGGCGAAGGACTGGAGCGAGCAGACGGACGGCGCTGGCGAACGCGACTGCTGCTCGCACGCGCGAGCATTCGCGCAACGCACGCCGAGGACCACGACGGCCGCGAGCGGGACATCCTGCTCGACGAGTCCCTCACGGACATCGCCCGCGCCGCCGGACAGGCCACCACGGACAGCGCCCGGGCCGAGGTCGACTACCACCGCGGCGTACTCCTACACCGACGCGGGCGCTACGTCGAAGCCCAGCGCGCGCTGAGGCAGTCAGTCAAACGCGACCGTAATCGCGAAGATGCAAGCCACGCCCTCGCGCTGCTCAAAGAAAAACCCGGCACGGACACCAACGAAAGACTCACGCTGATCGGCGCGAAGATATTGGGGGGAGCCGCGCTCGCGCTGCTTGTCCTGGCGATTATCGCCACCTGGGCACACGCCGGGTGGAGGGCGTCGGCCTTCAAATGGGAGCCGCTCTCGTGGATCGTGCTGGCCATGCTCGTCACGGTCGTCGTGGCCGCCACGCTGCCGCGCCTCGCCGGCCTGGAAGTGGCCAATCAGGTGAAGCTCAGCCTCCAGCAGATCACTCCCAAGCTCGAGTCCGACGTAAACCTCGCCCTGCCCAAGCTCCCAGCAACCTCCAGGCTCACAGTTCTCCCCACGAGCAATCTCTTCACCGAACCCCCCAGTGACAAGGCCGGCGCCGAATAGGCCGCCGATGCCCAGCTGGGCGGTTGCGCCGGCGAGCCCGAGATTTCTGAACCGGCGCGGCCCGAGGGCCGTGCCGGCGCCCTCCCCCCACTCGCCCCACGCGACCCCAAGGGCCTCTACGCCCGCGCGCGCCGGCGATCTCTGTGGGCTCACCGGCATCGACGCGCCCTACGAGGCGCCCTCGCAGCCCGATCTCGTGCTTCGCTCGGGCAGCGAGTCCATCGAGGCCGCCGTCGCGCGCGTCATGGATGTGCTCGGCGCGCGACTGCTGCACGGGTCGGTGGGGGAGTGAGTAAAGATTCCCCACCCCGGTAGGAACTCTCCGCCGGTGTTCGTATAAGGATTGAGGGCCCTGCGATCCGTCCGCGCCCGGGGGGACGCGGACGGGGCTCTCATCCACGCTCCACGAAAGGGACCACATGCGCTCTGCGAGTCGCCCGCGCCGTTATGTTGCGCGACACTGGCTGCTCATTCTCAGGCCGTTCCTGCGCTACAGCGTCACCCGCGACGCCTACGTGCTTCGCCTCATCGGACGCTCCTTCGGTCCCGTCCTGCGTCCCGAGCGCCGCCGCCGCCGGGGACGTGAGCATTTCGACGGGCTCGAGCGGCGCCGGGTGGGTATTTCCTAACTCCGCGTAGGCTCATACCCGATCCATACCGCGCCCTTCCCGCGCTCCCACCTCCCGCGCCGATCCTCATGGCATGGCGCGAATCATGATCTCCGACCCTCACCCCACCGTGCGGGAGCTGCTGGTGCGGATGGTCGCCGAGCTCGGCTATGAGCCCTTCGTGATCGCCGATGGCCCTCCGCCCACGCCGGCGCGCCTGCGCAGCGCCGATGTCCTGTTGATCGAGCCCGCATCCCCCGAGGGGCGCCGTCTCGCGCGCACCGCGCGCGCCGCGCATCCCGAAGTCGCGATCCTCAGCCAGGGCGCCACCGAGGGGATCGAGCGGCTCGGCCTCGCGCCCGTGGCGCACCTCGCCAAGCCCTTCACGCTCGAACAGCTCGATGCCGCGCTTCAGCTGGCGCTCGCGGGCGGCAATTGACGGTCCTCAGGCCGGCTGCGCCGCCCGCGGCCGTGCGGGTTTGCGCAGCGCGGCGCGCACCCTCGTTCCGTTGCGCGGCGAGAACGTCACATTGCGCCGCGCCACGCGCTCCGCGCGCAGGCTCACCGGTTCGAGCACCCTGCTCTCGAGCACCGTCTTGAGCACCACGCGCATCTCGAATTCCGCGAACGAGGCGCCCAGGCAGCGGCGGATGCCCCCGCCGAAGGGGATCCACGAGTAAGTCGCCGGCGCGCCCTCGAGGAAGCGCTCGGGGCGAAAGGCGTAGGGCTCGGGATAGACGTCGGCGCGCGTGTGCGCGAGCCAGATCGCGGGCGTCACATCGGTGCCCACCGGCAGTCGCAAATCGCCCGCCACCAGCTCGCTCGTCAGGCGCCTGCCCGCGAGCGGCACCACCGGGCGCAGGCGAAGGGACTCGGAGATCACCGCGCGCATATAGGCATCCTCCTCGCCGCCCTGCACCTCCGCGGTGAGGCGCGCGAGCGTGTGGGGGTGGCGCAGCAGCAGATCGAACGTCCACGCGAGCGCCGTCGCCGTCGTCTCGTGGCCCGCGAGCAGCAGCGTTACGAGCTGATCGCGCAGCTCCCCGTCGCTCATCCCCGAGCCATCCTCCATGCGCGCGCACATCATCAGCGAGAGGATGTCCTCACGCTGCTCGAGCTCCGGGTCCTCGCGGCGCGCGGCGATCTCCGCGAGCAGCGGCTCATCGACCTCGCGCACCATCTCCCTCAGCTCCGCCAGCGGATCGCCGCGCCCGAAGCGCGTGGAGAGCATGAAGCGCAGCTGCAGCCCAAACGAGGAGCTCCCCCCGAGCAGCCGCGGCAGCCGTTCGCGCAACAGCCTCGCGCGCTCGGGATCGCTCACGCCGAACACCGCCCGCAGGATCACCTCGAGCGTCACCGCCTGCATGCGGGGGTGCAGCGCGAACTCGCTCCCCACCGGCCAGCTCTCGATCTCGCGCTCGGCGACCTCGCGCACGATCGACTCATACGAGCGCATCCGCTCGCCGTGAAAGGGCGGCAGCATCACCCTCCGCCGCGCGATGTGCTCGCGGCCCTCCAGCAAAAGCACCGAGGAGGCGCCCATCACCGGGCGCAGCGCCGCGGTGCGCCCCGGCGGGAGGCTGTGTCCGTGCTCGGAGTACAGCGCCCTGATCGCCTCCGGGTTGGAGAGCATCACCGTGGGGCGCTGCGAGCCGAGGAAGCGCACGCTGAAGGCATCCCCATAGCGCCTTCTGCAGGACTCCAAAAAGCCGATCGGGCGCGTGAGCCACCACACCATCTGCACCACCGGCGGCTCACCCGGGCCCGCGGGCAGCGCGGATGGATCGGGCGCCGGCAGGTCCTGGGGTGTGTCGAGCGTGGGGACCGAGGCGGGGGCGGTGGTGGAGACGCTCACCCCCACAGCCTTACACACCTTGCCGGCCTTCAAGGGCGCGCGAGGCTCCATACTGTCTCCATGAACACCACACGCGCATATCGACGGGCCGGCGTCCTCGTACTGACCCTCGTGCTGATGGTGCTCCCCGCGGCAGCGAGCGCGAAGCCGCTCGATGTGGCCTCCACGAGGATCTACGTGCGCGCCGACAACGCGCTCACGCGCTCGGCGAAGTCGCACCTGCGCAGCGCCGAAGCCAGCGTACACGCGCTCACGCGGCAGATCGCCCGCGAATGCCCCCGCGTCACGGCCGGCGCACAGCAGGATCAAGAAGCCGAACTGCTCTACGAAGAGGTCGTGGCGGCCGTAACGCACACGGTCTACCACGTGGATCGCGCCGCGATCGAGCGCTTCGCGAACACCGCCCTGAGCCTGCGCTGGAGCAACCCCCGCGTTACCCGCGTCGTTCACGCCTACGCGAGCAGGCTCCACGGATTGGCGACGCTGGGGCTGCCCAACGTGTGCACCGACGCGAAGGCCTGGGCCGCGAGCGCCTTCACCGCGCTGCCCGCCGCCACGAGGCTCATCGCGCAGCAGCTCAAGACGAGCGAAGAAGCGGGCCCGATGGAACTGCCCGAGGGACTGCTGCACCCCTATGTGCGCTCCGATGAGTCGCACCTGATCGCCGAAACGGCGCGCCTGGAAGCCGACCTGCAGGAAGCCGAAGCGACCCACAGCACCGGGTACATATCCAAGATCGAGGGCATCATGGAGCTCAACCCGTGAGCTCAGGGACGGTGGGAGCCCGCCGCCAGCACGCGCGCGGCTGGCTGCGCCACTACGCGGGCTTCCTCACGCCCAACGCCGCCGCGGCGATGCCGATCCTGCTCGAACGCGATGGCGCCGAGCGGGGGCGGCGCGTGGTGAGAGGGCTCGCCGATGGGACCGCCCAGCGCCTGCGCCCGAGCCGCAAGCGGATGCGCGCGCTGCAGATCCAGCCGGGGATGCGCCTGCGCTGGCGCGACGCCCCCGCCCCCGCGCCGCCCGGTCCCGAGGGGGCGGTGGTGCACCCGATCGCGGCCTCCACCTGCGACATCGACTGCCCGCTCGCGCTGGGGGCCACACAGTTCGCGCTGCCGCTGCACCTGGGCCACGAATGCGTCGCGGAGGTGCTCTCGGTGGGCGAGCGCGTGCGCAGCGTGCGCCCGGGAGACCGCGTGATCGTGCCCTTTCAGATCAACTGCGGCAGCTGCGCGGCGTGCGCCGCGGGGCGCACCGGAAGCTGCACGAGCGTTGTGCCCGCGGCCGCCTACGGCATGGGCCTCGCCACGGGGCACTACGGCGGGGCCTTCTCGGATGAGCTATCGGTGCCCTACGCCGACGCGATGCTCGTCGCGCTGCCCGAGGGGATCGAGCCCGCTGCGGCGGCGAGCCTCGCGGACAACGTCTGCGACGCGCACCGCCACATCGCCCCCCACGTGCCCTCGCTGCTGGCGGAGGACCCCGAGGCGGAGGTGCTGATCCTCGCGGCGCTCACTCCCAAGGTGAGCTTCAGTCCCAGCAACCCCCTCTACGCGGGCTTGATAGCGCGCGCCTACGGCGTACGCAATGTGAACCTCGTGGACGCGCGCCCCCACGTGCGCGAGCACGCCGAGCGCCTGGGCATCGGCGCGCTGCACCCCCGCGAGCTGCGCCGCCGAGCGCCCGCGCCGCTCGTGGTGGACATGACGATCGATCGCGTGGGCGAGGCGCTCTCGCACACCGCGCCCGATGGCATCTGCTCGAGCGCCGGGAGCCTCCACCGCAGCGCGCGCATTCCCACCCTGCAGATGTACGTTCGCAACGTCACCCTCCACCTCGGCCGCACCCACGCCCGCGCGCAGATCCCCAAGGTGCTCGAGCTGATGCGCGAGGGGCGCCTTCACCCCGAGACAGTCACCACCACCGTCGCCCCCCTCGACGAAGCCCCCCAGGTGCTCCGCGAGCACTTCCTCGGCGGCGGCGTCAAGACAATCCTCACCGCATAGACCAAACACAAGGAGGAGAAGCCATGCCGCACACGATCAAGAACCTCGAGGACGTCGACGACATGGCTGCCAAGAGCGGGCTGGGCGAGATGGGACAGGCGCGCTTTGCGCGCGAAGACCTCGACGCGCAGGACACCGGCCTCAGCCACCAGCGCCTGAACCCCGGCAAGCGCCAGTCCTTCGGGCACCGCCACCAGGAGGCCGAGGAGATCTATCTCGTGCTCTCCGGCAGCGGGCGCGTAAAGCTCGACGGGGAGATCGTCGAGCTCAAGCGCCTCGATGCGATCCGCGTCGCGCCCGAGACCATGCGCGCGTTCGAAGCCGGGCCGGACGGGTTGGAGTTCGTCGCCTTCGGGCCCCACCACAGCGGGGACGGGGAGATGGTGCAGGGATGGTGGAGCGACTGAGCCATCGAGCAGACCCACCGGCGCGGCCATTGGCTCGCGCACAGAACGTACAGAAGGTCCCCGGCCTTGCCGAGGACCTGGCTGCGGCAGATGAGGCTCTAGCCAATAGGCAAACGCGCTTGGCTGCCGACTTGTTCGCGGAACTCGACGAACAGGACGCAGAGCGTCGCACAAGCGACAAGCGTTGAGGGTCGACGGGCCGCTGTTCCCGGCCGCCAGCTCGGTCGTGCACCACGCGACCCGCTAGGGCCGCTCCGCGGCCCTCTCCTCCTTTCCCTCCCGTCAACTCCGCCGCGCCACCGAAAACGTCTCCACGTCCTTTGGCACTCCCTTGACGTGGAAGAAGCGCCTGCGGCCCACCTGCAGTGCGCTTCGGTCGAGGCCCGCCAGCGCGCGGTCGGAGACCAGCAGCTCGTTGGGGCGTGCGGCCTCCGCGAGGCGCGCGGCGATGTTCACGTCGATGCCGAGGTAGTCGCCTCCGAGCTTTCGCGGCCTGCCCACGTGCATGCCCGTGTGCGTGCGCGGCTCGTAGCCTGGCGCGCGCACCTTCGCGAGGCGCTCGTTCGCTTCGCCGAGGGCCGCCAGTGCGTGCTCCGGGTTCTCGAAGACCGCCATCCAGCCGTCTCCCAGGCGCTTCACCACCTCGCCGCTGTGGCGTCTTATCGGCGGCTCGAGCGCCTCGCCCACGTCGCGCAGCAGCTCCAGCGCCGTATCGTCGCCCACCTCCAGCACCCACGTCGAGAAGCCCACCAGATCGGTGAACACGATCGTCAGCTCGCGCTCGCCGCGACCGCGGCCCTGCGCCTCTGACACCGCCTGCCACACCTGCAGCGCGCTCAGGCCCGCCTCGCGCATCACGCCAGGGCGATCGGCCGTCAACGCCGTCAGATGGCGAGCGACGAGATGCTTCTGCTCGCCGCCCGCTGTGCTCAGCGGGTCGCCGAAGCGGCTATCCCCCGGCAGCAGCTCGCGCAGCTGCTTCGCCGCGTTCACCAGCCGTGGGTGGCGATCCAGGCGTCGTGCTGCCTCGGGCACTCCGCGTCGCGGCTCCTCAGGAATGCGCGTCCTCGTCGCCACTGTCTCTTCGCGCGCGCCTCGCGGCGTCGCGGATCTCGAACACGTCCGTCGCCCAATCGCCCACCTCGCGTGTCACCTCGCGCACCGCGCCCACCACGATGCCCACTATCGAGCCCACATGGGTCGCGCCAGATTCCACCGCCACCTGGATCGTGTCCTTGCGCGTCTCCAGTTTGTCGAGGGGGTCTTCCATGGTTGGGTTGCTCAGGCCGCCACCAGCTCCTTGGGCCGCGCCTGCGCGGGGGGCTTTACCGGGGCCGTCGTTGGGGCCTCCTTCACGGCCTTCTCCCGGCCGCGTCCCAGCAGCGGCGCCAGCACCGACCTCAGTGGCTTGGGCACCACCCTATCGACCTGTGCATCCACCCACTTGCGCGGCGGCACCGCGAGCTTCACGATCTTGCGCACCACCGTGCCGAACTGGCGATGCAGGGGGCCGGTGTTGTAGGGGATCCCGTAGCGCTCGCTGATCGCCTTCACCTCAACGGAGATCTCCGCGTAGCGGTGCGCCGGGATGTCTGGGAACAGGTGGTGCTCGATCTGGTGGCTCAGGTTGCCCGCCAGGATGTGAAACCACTTCCCGCCCGTGAGGTTCGCCGAGCCCAGCTGCTGGCGGTAGTACCACTCGCCGCGCGTCTCATTCTCCGTCTGCTCCTTGGTGAACTCGTGCGTCCCATCGGGGAAGTGCCCGCAGAAGATGATCGTGAACGCCCACAGGTTTCGCACCAGGTTCGCCGTCGCGTTGCCCGCGATCGTCAGCGGGAAGGACGGACCCGACAGCGCCGGGAACAGCACATAGTCCTTCAGCGTCTGTCCGCGCACCTTCTGCCACATCTCCCCGAGCATCGCGCGCTTTTCGTTCAAATTCCACGTGCCCTTTGCGATCCGCTCCGTTTCGAGGTCGTGCAGCGCCACCCCATACTGGAAGAACACCGCCAGCAGCGTCGCGTAGATCGGGTTCCCTAGGTAATAGGGCCGCCACGGCTCGTCCTCGGACATGCGCAGTATCGCGTAGCCGATGTCGCGGTCCTTTCCCTGGATGTTCGTGTACGTGTGGTGCATGTAGTTGTGCGAGTGCCTCCACTGATCCGCCGGACACGCCGTGTCCCACTCGAAGGTGTGGCCATTCAGCGCGGGGTCCTTCATCCAGTCGTACTGCCCGTGCATCACGTTGTGCCCAATCTCCATGTTGTCGAGGATCTTCGACAGGCTCAGCGCCGCCGTTCCCGCGAGCCACGCGGGGGGCAGGAAGCTCGCCCACAGCAGGCCGCGGCCCGCGACCTCCAGGCCGCGCTGCGCGCGAATCACCTTCTTGATGTATGTCGCATCGCGCTCACCGAGGTCCTCCACCACACGCGTGCGGATCGCATCGAGCTCCTTTCCGAACTCATCCAGCTGCTCGGGGGTGAGGGTTGGTGTGGCTGTGGGCATGAAAACTCCTTCTTGCAGATGGGGATCAGAGGTCGAGCTCAACGTCGCCAACGGGCACCGACACGCAGATGCGGATCTGCTCCTCGCCCGCGCTCGAGAGCGCGCCGGTGAGGACGTTGCGTACGGTTCCCTTCGTCTTGCGGCAGCTGCACGTGTTGCAGATGCCCATGCGGCATCCATGGTCCGGGGTCAGGCCCGCGTCCTCAGCCTGCTCCAGCAGCACCAGTCCGCTGTTGGGGGCCTCGCGCCCGCCGGCATTGAAGCTCACTGTGCCCGTGGCCTCGGCGGTGTCGAAGCTCAGCACGGCGGGGCTGGGGGTGAACGTCTCCACCGCCGGCTCGGGGAGATCCTCCTGCGCCCACACCCCGCGCACCGCGTCGATCAGCGCCGGCGGGCCACACACGAAAGTAGCCAGCTCGGCCCGCTCGTCCCGGTCGGTGAGGACCGACTCCAGGTGCTCGCGGCAGAAGCGCCCGCTGAGCGCCCCATCGCCGCCGCGCGTGAAGCCGCGCGCCACGCGCAGGCCACCGTGGCGCCCCGCGAGCTCGTCGAGCTCCGCGCCATACAGCGCCAGCTCGGGTGAGCGCGCGTAGTTGAGGAAGCCCACCTCGCCCCCATCCGCCAGGCCCTCATCGCAGAGGGTGCGCAGCATCGCCATCACCGGAGTGATCCCGCTGCCGCCGCTTACCAGCAGCACCCGCGTGGGGCGCCTCTCGGGCAGCACGAACTCGCCCTGCGCCTCGCTCAGCCCCACGATCGCCCCCGGTCGCGCGTGCTCGCGCAGGTGGCGCGAGACCTTTCCATCCGGGTGCGTCGACACCGTCAGCTCGAGCGTCCCATCGGCCGCGTGCACCGAGCCCGCCGGGGAGTAGGGCCGCGTCTCGCGCACCCCCCCGATCTCCACGCTCACGTTCACGAACTGCCCCGCGCGGATGCCCCTCCAGTTCTCGTTCGCTCGCAGCGTCAGCGTCACGCTCCTCGGCGTCTGCCGGCGCACGGCCGCCACCTCCGCGCGCACCTCGCGCTTCACGAGCAGCGGACGCACCAGCTCCACGTAGCGATCCACGCCGTGCGGGTACGTCAGCGCCTCGAGCAGACTCGAGTGCAACAGGCGGTTGACGGTGGCGGTGGGCATGTTCTGGTCCCTCGTTTCAGTGAACAACTGTTCACAGCGTACCCTACGAGTACACTCCGAAACGGCGCAGGTAACAGATTCTCTGTGAACTTCGTCACACATGCCCGTGCACAGCCGTACTCCAGAAACAGCCGCCACGCGCCAAGAGCGCAAGCAGCTCACGCGCCAGGCGCTGCTCGACGCCGCGCTCGCGCTGCTCGAGGAGCAGAGCTTCTCGAGCCTCTCCCTCCGTCAGGTCACGCGCGCGGCCGGCATCGTGCCCACCGCCTTCTACCGCCACTTCGAGGGCATGGAGGAGCTCGGCCTCGCGCTCATCGACGAGTCCTTCCGCACGCTTCGCGGGATGATCCGCGCCGCCCGCGCCGACCCCCGCACCTACGAGCACATGATCCACAACTCCGTGGAGATCCTCGTTGGCTACGTGCACGAGCACCACGCCCACTTCCGCTTCATCGCGCGCGAGCGCTTCGGCGGCGTCGCCGCGCTGCGCCACGCCATCCGCACCGAAATCCGCCTCTTCTCGAGCGACCTCGCCACCGACCTCGCGCGGCTGCCCGACCTCGAGAGCTGGAGCGGCGAGGACCTGCAGCTGCTCGCCGGGCTGCTGGTCTCCACGATGGTCGGCACCGCCGAGGCCCTCCTCGACGCGCCCCCCGGCGATACCGCCGCCGAGGCCGAGGTCGCCGCCACCGCGCGCCGCCAGCTGCGCATGATCACCCTCGGCGCGCCCCACTGGCACAGTGAGGGCGCGCCGCCGGCCGGCTAGCCCTCGCCGCTTGTAAAGCGACCCGCGTCCAGCGTGGGAATCGCGGCGAGCTTCCCTCTCACAGCGGCAGCCAGGTCGACATCGTGCGCGTGAGCGACGTCGGCAAGTACCCGGTGGAACCCTGCCACCGCGTCGCTCAAGGAGACCCAACCATCGAGCGAGCGGGGCGTCTTCGGCCCGTCGTAGTGGTTCACGATCCTTGCGATCGGGCCGGCGGCGGCGAGCAGCTCCGCGAAGAGATCCTGCGAGGGTGGCGTGCGTCGAGGATGGGAGTCGGGCTCGGCGACGTCCCCCAGGAACTGGTCGGCGAGCGCCGTCGTGATGATCCACAGGTCGGCGAGCTCCTCAGCCCGCTCGCCCGCATCGGGTGTCGGGCTCACAAGCGATCTCCGCAGCTCACCCAGCTCCTCGAGCAGGCGCGCGACCGCGGCCAACGGTCGCCAGTAGCCGCCCACTGCGATCAGCGTCGTCGCGCACCACCTCCTGCGGGACACCTCGCGCCCCGCCATCCTCACACCACCCGCACGACCTCGACGCCCGCGGCCGCGCAGCACGTCCTCGCCGTCGAGCACCGCATAGCCCTCGCGGAAATAGAGCTTCGCGCACGCCCGCCCCCGCGATCAGCTTCGCGCAGGGCGGGCAGGGGAAGTCGGTCACGTACATCACCGCCCCCTCCGTCGCGACGCCCTCGCGCGCCGCGCGCGCGATCGAGCTGCGCCTCGGCGTGGACGCGCGGTGGAGAGCTCGAGGTTCACGCCCTTGTAGAAGTTCGCGCGCGGGTCGCCCGCCGCGTAGGCGGCTCAGGCGTGTGGGGCTGGTGCTCGTTGCGCGCCGCCACCACGGTCCCGTCGGCGAAGCGGATCGCGGCGCCGACCTGGCGCCACCAGTCGACGCTGTGCGCGGCCTGCTTCCTCGGCGGCCCCCGCGATCTCCGCGAGCGCCTCGTCGATTTCGGCGGGCTCACCGAGCGTCCCCTCGGGGCCTTCGATCGCTCTGCGCGCCTGCACCACCGGCGCCTCCCGCGCGCGAGGTACGAGCAGTTGCGCGCTCCTGGACTTGTCCCAGCGCAGGAACACCGTGTCGTAGCGCACCGGCGCAGCGGCTGAAGAAGCGCTCGACCACCTGGTAGCTGACGTCCTCGGCCGGCAGCGTCATGCGCGGGCGCCTCCGCGGCCAGCCGCGTCGGCGCCCTCGACGTCGAGCACGCTCGACCTCCGCGGCAGATCCCCCACGCGGCGATCGCCTCGGCCGCGAGCTCGCGCGGGCAGGCAGCGGATGTCCTTCGCCAGCGGCCGGTAGTCCGCGTACAGCTCGGGTCCGATCAGATACAGCCGCCTGCCGGCGGCCGTGCGCGTCGAGAAACCGCCGGTAGCCCTCGTGGAGCACCGGGATGTAGGCGAGCGACGCGCCTCGCTCATCCGCCGGCCGCAGGATGCTGTCGATCAACCCGGGCAGGACCTCGGCCAGCTTCGGCCCGAGGCGCTCGCCGAGGTTCATGTACATCTGGCGGATGCGCTCGCTCGTCGTCACCGACGCCTGGCGCTCGATCACCTCGATCCGCCCGCACATCTCGCCCAGCTCCTCCAGGTCCTCCTCGCTGTAGGAGTGATCCTCGGTCAGCACGAGCACGTCCGGGCTGCACCGCCTTGATCAGCGCCCAGCGCGCTTCGTCGTCGTCCTTGAGGTAGATCAGGTCCACCGGGCGCTGGTAGGCGAGCAGCTCCAGGCGCTCGCCCTCGGGGACCATCGGGCGGTCCTCGCCCTTGCGCCGGCGGATCTTCGCGTCGCTGTCGACGCCCACCGCGAGCACGTCGCCGTGCTGCCTTGGCGCGCTCCAGGTACTTGACGTGGCCGAGGTGGATCAGGTCGAAGGAGCCCGAGGTGAGCACGACGCGCGTAGCCGAGGCCCTTGCAGGTGGGTGACCGTGCGCGTCATCTCCTCGAGCGTCGGGATCAGCCGATCCTCGAAGTTGACGTTGGGGCTCAGGATGCCGGTGCTGACTGCCATAAAAACGTCGCTCGCAGGACGTTCTCGCACCATATCGAGCGGTGACATCTGGATAGACCTTCGCACTCGACGCGCCCAATGCCCGACTACCTCCCCTTCGACCGAGCGCCAACCCGAGCACCGCCTACCGCGACATGCTGAGCGGCGATCCGCGACGACGGCGTCCGCGTACAGACCAAGCAGGGCGAGGAGCGCGCTCGCGCTCGCCGGGCACTGCATGCGCTTCCCGATGGCCCACGGCGCCGCGGTCATCACCGAGCGCTCGATCAAGGGCTTCGTCGGCGAAGGCGATCGGCGAGCTGTGCGCCTTCATCAACGGCGCCCGCACGCTCGAGGAGCTGGCCGACTTCGGCTGCGACTGGTGGGGCGCGTGGGCGACGGCCGAGAAGTGCGACGCCCGGGGCCTGCGAGCCCGGCGACCTCGGCCCGGGCTCCTACGGGCACGCCTTCCAGCAACTTCACCACCGACCTCGACGGCGAGGACCCCGGCTTCGACCAGCTGCCGCACCTGATCCAGCAAGCTGCGCGACCTGCCGCTCGACCGCACCGCGCTGATGAGCCCCTGGATCCCCAACGCCAACCACCGCGAGGCGGGCGTGCGCTCGCGCAACACGATCGCCCCCTGCCACGGCTGGATCCACGCGCTGGTGTTCGACGACGAGCTGCACCTGATCCACAACCAGCGCTCCGGCGACACGCCGATCGGCGTGCCCTCGAACATGGCCCAGTACACCGCGCTCGGGCCTGATGCTCGAGCAGCTCACCGGCTATCGAGCTTCGTCGAGTACGTGCACTGGATCCAGTACGCGCACATCTACGCCAACCAGCTGCCCGCCGTCGAGGAGATGCTCGCGCGCGAGCCGCCGCGCGCTGCCGACGCTGCGAGCTCACCGAGGCGGGCCGGCGGATCGAGCGACATCCACGACTTCCGCGCCGAGCACTTCGAGCTCACCGACTACGAGCCGCACCCGGCGATCGCCGGCATCCCGGTGGCCACGTGAGCGTGGTCGCGCTCGTCGTCGCCCACGCCGCCAACCGCGTCATCGGCCGCGACGGCGCGCTGCCCTGGCGCCTGCCCACCGACATGCGCCGCTTCCGCGAGCTGACGACCGGGCACACCGTGCGTGATGGGGCGCCGGACCTACGAGTCGCTGCCCGACGCCTTCCGTCCGCTGCCCGACCGGCGCAACCTCGTGCTCACCACCGATCCCGCCCCTACCGCGCCGGCAGCGGGGCGCGAGGTCTTCGCGGACCTCGCCCGACGCGCGCTCGAGGCCTGCGGGAGGAGTGCTTCGTGATCGGCGGCGAGCGCGACCTACCGCGAGGCGCTGCCGCTCGCCGCGCGCGCTCCACGCGACCGAGATCGACGGGCCGAGCTCGAGGGCGACGTGTTCTTCCCCGAGCTCGCCCCGAGCGAGTGGCGCCGCGTCGAGCAGAGCGAGGAGCCGCTCACCGAGAACGACCTCGCCTTCACGTTCCGGACCTATGAGCGCACCACCGAACCCCCCTCTATAACCTCGACGCCGCGCGCGCGCGCCGACCAGCGTGCGCTACATGGAGGAGCTCGAAGCCGCCGGGCATCTGCGTCTTCTGCCCCGAGCACGTCGCTGCGCACCACCGCGAGCCCGTCGAGCACTCCGGCGAGCACTGGTACGTGACCCGCAACGACTACCCCTACGAGGGCGCCGCCGCGCACTACCTGATCGTCGCCCAGCGGCACGTGCGTGTCCTTCGACGAGCTCCCCGACGAGGCCGGCGCCGAGCTCTGGGCGATCAAGCGGCGATCTGAAGGAGCAGCTGGAGCCCGTCTCGCATGGCGACCGTCGAGCGCAGCGGCGACATGCGCTTCAACGGCGGCTGCGTCGCGCACCTGCACATCCACCTCGTCGCGCTCGACGACACGCCCTCCGCGACGGTGCGCTTTCGGGTGAGCACGCGCGTGGAGGGGTGGGATGTGAAGCACGACGGCGCGGAGTAAGCAGCCTCGGCCGCACTTCGCGACGGGGCTTTCTGAGCTACGCCCGCAGGTGCGCTGGATTTGACTTCTTGCGCTCCTTCTGCACGCCGGGGAAGACCTCGTTGAATTCGCGAAACAGCGCCTTGTAGTTCTCGGGGTTGCGGTAGGTCTTCTTCTGAAAGCCATCGGGGAGCTCCTCGAGCTCCATCACCTCCGACCAGCCGCCGCTCAGGGCGCACGCGTAGTAGGGGTACTCATCGGGCACCCCGCGCGCGATCACCGTGGCGATCGCCACGCCCATGCTGCGCGCGGCGTACACGCGGTGGATGCCATCGTTGACGATCAGCACCGTGCGCCCATCGGGCTCCAGCGACTCCTCCACGATCGGCGGGATCACCGGCGCCCTCTCATCCGGATCCTCGGTGGTGCGCACGTACACTCCGCCATCGAGCGCGAACAGGTCCACTCCGTGCACCAAGAGGGCCTCGCGCAGCTTGAGGATGCGCGCGACACCGGACTTCAACACGTAGCGCTGCGCCGGTGCCAGGCGCGCCGGATCGGTCGCGGGGTCGAGCTCGAGCGTGGCTTCGGCGTAGGGCCGCGCGCCGTCGAAACCACGCAGGCGGGTCTCGCGAAGCATCGAGAGCAGCTCCTCGCGGCCGAAGCGCTCCACCGAGAGCACGCGCAGCGGACCCGGCGTCATGCGGACTCTCCCCGCCCCAGCGCCTGCTCGCAGCGCGTCAGTTCCCGCCCGAGCCAGAGGGCATGCGAAACGAGGCTCACGGCCATATCGGCGCTCACCTGCTGCTCGATGCTCGCGGCACGCGCGGCCTCATAGCGCTTCACCAGCACACCGCCGTAGCGGTGCTCGGCGACGATGCGCCCCCGCTCGAGATCCGCGCTCACACGGAAGTAGCCATTGGGGTCCTCGCGCAGCGAGAACTTCCCTGTGCGCCGATCGAGATCGTCGTCGCGCACCCAGCGTTCGGCCGTCGCCCGCGCTAGCTCGTAGCGGGGGTTGCGCGGATCGATGCCGAGCGAGTGGCTGATGACCGTGAGCGAGCCCACCTCCAGATCCGCGCCCTGCGCGACATGGCGCTGGATCGCCATCAATCCGTAGACGTTCTCGAGCCATGCCGTGAGCAGGTTATGCGCGCGGTAGGTCGCCGTGAGCGTGAGGCGATCCTCGATCGCGCGGAAGAACAGCGTCGTGAGGCACGGCCTCGCGGGAGCGTCCTGCGCGGCGGCATCGACGAGATCGGCCGCGCTGTCCCACAGCGAAACGTGTGCGCGGCGCGTGCGCCGATCGGCGCGCAGCGCGGCGATCGCGCTCGCGAGCGTGTCCGTGGAAGACCCTCGATCGGGCGTCTCCGCGGAAGGGCCTCGAGCGGGCGCATCCGCGGAGGATCCCTGCGCGAAATACCCGCGCAGGCGATTGCCATATGTATATGCGATCCCCTCCGGCAGCTCCACTCTCAGGATCTCTTCCTGGTAGGCGCGCAGGCGCGCGATATCGAACCCAAAGGCCGCCAGCGCCTCGGGCGCGTCCTCGGCCGGCTCGGCGATCACAGCGCGCGCATTGAGGAGCTCCAGCCGCGGGCCCCCGCTCAGCTCGACCGCGCGCCCGAAGCGCACCACCCGCACGACCAGCTCCTCCCAGCAGTCGAGCGGTCCGCGCCGAAGGACCTGGTGGGCGGACGCATCCGAGGGGAGGCGCGCGTGATCGTCGGATACCCCAGCTGGGATCTCAACCCGCACGCGCTGCGGAGAACGCTCGGCGCGCGGCAGCTCCGCAAGCAGCGCCCGCAGCCGCTCGCCAACCCCCGGCGCGGACAGCCTGCCGAGCTCATGAAAGCTCAGCGAGGAGCGTAACCGCTTCTCGTCGAACTCCGCCACTGCCGGAAACACGCGCTCGGTGCCGCGGATGCGTTTCACCGGGCGCCCGAGCAGAGTCGCGTCCTCGAGCCCCCGCTCCAAAAACGCCGCTATCTCCCCCGACGCCCCAAGCCCGAGGTCCTGGCCAAGCGCGACCAGATGGCGGATCTGGGGGTTGAAGAGGAGGTTGCAGAACATCGCATACATCCCATCCCCATAGAGATTCGCGATCACCGCCACCCGACTGCGCCCGGGGTCGAGCAGCTCGGGCGCGAGCGAATCCAGCTTGCGCCTCACCGCCCGCAGCGGCGACCACAGGGTGATGACTCCCACATCGCCCGTCAGGTTCACCAGCTCCAGCAGGTCAGGGTAATAGAGCGCCCGGAACGCCAGCTCCTGCTGCTCCGGTTCGGTTTGGTCCAACGCAAGCCCGCCCACCAGGCGATTCTCCCACGCGGGCGGGCGGCCACACAGCCGCTCGCAAGTGCCTTGTCGGCACCTCGCACAGAGGCGTTAGGAGCGCCGCCGCGCCAGCAGCCATCCCAGCAAGAGACCCAGCGCCAGTACGCCGCCTACGCCCAGCAGCGGGGCCTTCTTCTCCTGCACCGTCGTAACGACTTCGTGGGCCTGCTGGGCGCCCGCATCCGCGGACTCGGAGGCGACTTCCTTGGTCTTTTCGACCAGGTCGTCCTTCTTGTGAGCGGCTGCCTCCTTTGCTTCCGCGACGAGGCTGCTGACCTGCGCCTTGACATCTTTGGCGTCGCCCTTCTCGACGGCGTCTTGGACCAGCGCCTTGATCGACTCGCCCAGATCCGGCGTGGAGTCCTCTACGTCTCTGTGGTGGAGCTTCATTGGATGCCTCTCCTTCGATAGGCGTTTCAGATAGGGCATCCGAGTGTATGCGGGCGGCCCAGCGGGACGGATGCCGCGAGATGCGGCCCGACGAGAGGTTGGCTCAGCCGGACGCTTGTCCTCTCCTACCCCTTCACCGGCAGGCCAAAACGACCGTTCCGGCCGAACGCTCGATGGGTAGTGTGTGGCTATGCCCGCTGCATGGTCCGCGCTTTCCTACGAGCAGTGGAAGTCCACGTGCGACACGCTCCACGCGCACACGCAGGTTCTCGGCAAGCTGGCAGTGGCGCTCGCGCCGCCCGAGCCTCAGCTGCAGCACGCGGCTCTGCGACTGACGGCGCGGGGGTGGGAGACGGCTCCGCTCAGGGCGCCGAACGGATCGGGGGCAGTCGTGGTGGTGCTCGATCTGAGAACCCACGAGGCGGTGATCGAGCACAGCGGGGGCGCCTCCAGGCGCGTCGCGCTCACCCCCGATCGGCCCGTGGGCGAGGTCACGCGCGAGGTCCTCGACGCGCTCGGCGGTCTTGCGGGCGGCGTCGAGATCGATCCCACCCCGCAGGAGGTGCCGTGGAGCGTGCCGCTCGACGAGGATTACGAGCACGCGCGCTATGACCCCGAACGGGTCTCCGCCTACTTTGGCGCAGCAACCCGTGCCGCGCTCGTCCTCGCCGCGTTTCGCGCTCCGTTTCGCGGACGCTCGACGCCCGTCAACGCGTGGTGGGGCTCCTTCGATCTCGCCGTGAACCTGTTCTCCGGCCTCCCTGCCGATCCGCCTTCTGATGACTTCATCATGCGCAATGCGATGGACGCGCAGGAGGTCGCAATCGGCTGGTGGCCCGGGGATTCACGGTATGGCAAGGCGGCGTTCTACGCCTACGCGCACCCGGCGCCGGAGGGCTTTGCCGGCGCGAGGCTCTCCCCCGCATCCGCGCGCTGGGATCCTGCGCTCGGCGAGTACATCCTCGACTGGAGGGATGTCTGCGACAGCCCCAACCCGCACGCCCTCGCACTCGAGTTCGCCCACTCGGCGTTCAGCCACGCGTGCGCGGTGTGCGCCTGGGATCCAGCGCTCGCCGCGAGCGCACAGGGAACCCCACCGCCCGTCGCGTAGACGCCCTCAGGCGCCGCCCTCCGGCCCAAGCCGCAGCTCCTCGCCGGCAAACTCCACCCCCAGCGGCTCGATGAGGACCCGCCGTGGACCCTCCTCGACGCGACCGCCCACGATCGCCTCGAGGCCCAGGCCCTGCGCGGTCTCCACGACCACCGCTCCGCTGCCAGCGGCGCAGTAGATGGCGAAGCCGCAGCCCATGTTGAGGGTGGAGTAGGCCGCGCGGTCGCTCATGCCACTGCGGTGAGCGAGGAAGGAGAGCACCTCGGGGACGGGGGGCAGCTCGGCGATGCGGTAGGTGAGCTCGCGCGGGGGGCGCATCAGCTTGAGAAAGCCGTGGCCGGTGACGTGGCTGAGGTAACTCACAGGCACACCAGCGTCCAGCACCGCCTCGACGAGAGGTGAGTAGATGAACGAGGGCTCGAGCAACGCCTCCCCCAGGCTCTCGCCTCCGGGGAGGCGCGTGGCGAATCCGCCGTCCAGTTCGCGCGCCACCATCCGCGCGAGCGAGGAGCCGTTGGCGTGCAGCCCGTTCGACGCCACGAGCACGATCTCATCCCCCGCCGCGAGCTCCTGCCCGAGGATCGCGGAGCGCCCGGCGGGAATCGAGCCCACAGCCGAACCCGCCAGCTCGATGTCCGCGGCCGCGACGAGTTCGGGGAGCGAGGGGGACTCGCCGCCCCCCCACACGCAGCCGGCCTCGCTGCAGGCGGCGGCCCAGCCGGCGATCAGCTCGGTGTGCCACTCGTGGTTGGCGAACCACTCGGGGGTGCCCGTTGCGAAGTAGGCGTTGAGCACGAGCGGGCGCGCGCCCACGCAGCAGAGGTCATTGACGATCGCCGCGACCGCGTCGATGGCGACGGCGCGGAAGCAGTTGACGCCCTGCTGCTCGGCGAGCATGCGCGCGATCACCGACTTCGTGCCAAGCCCCTCGAGCACCAGCGCGAGCGTCTGCCCGGCGAGCTCGAAGACGAAGGCGGGCTCGCCGCGAGAATCGTCCAGCGCCCTTCCCCCGCGCGCGGAGAGCAGCGAGGAGGTCGCCAGCGCGGAGTCGATCGCGAGGCGCTTGCCAGCGTCGAGCACCGCGTAGTCGATGCCGGCGCTGCGATAGGCGTCATCGCCCCCTCCGCCGCGCGCGCCGTTGCTCATCGCGCCGTAGTCTAGAGGTGCCCGGGGAGTGAAGCGGGAGCCGGCCTCGTGGCGCCCGAAGCGGGCGCTACGCGTGAGCGCCCTGCACCTGCAGGCCCCCCGCGAACCCCGCCACGCGCTCGTGCCAGCGCTCCACGCGCTCGAGCTGGGCGGCGAGCGAGAGCAGGCGCCCCTCGGTGTTGGCGGGGCCGAGCAGCTGCACGCCGAAGGGGAGGCCGTCCGCATTGACGCCCGCGGGCACCGACACTCCCGGCCAGCCGAGGACGTTCCAGGGCCAGGCGTAGGGGCAGGAGCCGGCGACGAGCTGGTCGGTGGACCAGCCGGAGAGTCCTTCGGTGGCGCCGATGGGCAGCGGCGGGGAGGCGGTGGTGGGCACGAGCAGCACGTCGGCGCGCTGGAAGATCGCGCCGGCGCGGCGCTGGAAGAGGGGCTCGAGGCGCCGCGCGGCGCCGAGAATGGGCCAGCTGAGCAGGCGCCCGACGAGCGCGGAGGAGCGCGTAATGGGGTGCAGGAGCGAGCGGTCGGGGACGCGGCGCGCCCACTGGTGCACGCCTGACTGTCCGCGCGCGACGAGGGTGAGACCCATGGGGCCGTAGCTGGGGTCGTCCTCGACGACGGTGTGGCCGAGCTCGCGCAGGACGCCGCCGAGGCGGTGCACGGCGGCGCGGATCTCGCTGTCCAGGCGCACGGGGGCGCCGCTGAAGGGGGCGCGAAGCGAGAGCGCGATGCGCAGCCGCCCGGGCTCGCGCGCCGCGGCGAGGGCGAAGGACTCGGGAGGGGGCGGCGGCGTGTGGGTGTCGCCGGGGTGGGGGCCGCTGAGCACGTCGAGCATGAGCGCGGCGTCGGCGACGGTGCGCGTGAGCGGGCCCAAGCAGGTGAGCCCGTTGAAGGACTCGGCTTCGGGCCAGGTGGAGATGCGCCCGCGCTGGGGCTTGACGCCGACGAGCCCGCACCAGGCGGCGGGTATGCGCACCGAGCCCGCGCCGTCGGAGCCGGTGGCGACGGGCACGATCCCCGCGGCGACCGCGGCGGCCGAGCCCCCCGAGGACCCGCCGGGGGTGTGGTCGAGGTGCCAGGGGTTGCGCGTGGCGCCGAAGGCAGAGCCCTCGGTGAAGGGGTAGAGGCCGAGCTCGGGCGCGTTGGTCTTGCCGACGATCACGGCGCCGGCGGCGCGCAGACGCGAGACGAGCTCGCAATCAGCCGCAGCGGGCGGGAACTCGCCGGGGCAGCCGAAGGCGGTGGGGTGCCCGGCGACGTCGCAGTCGTCCTTCACCGCGATCGGCACGCCGAGCAGGGGCAGGCGCTCGCCCGCGGCGAGGCGGCGGTCGGCCGCGGCGGCGTCGGCGCGCGCGGAGTCGTCGAAGACGACGCGGAAGGCGTTGAGGGTGGACTGCGTGGCGTGGATGCGCGCGAGCGCGCGCTCGACGAGCTCGGCGGAGGTGACCGTTCCATCGGCGAGCGCGGCCACGCTTTCGGTGAGGCTCGGCGGCGGCGCGGTGTGGGGGGGGTTGGGTGGGATGGCCTCGGCCGTGGACATGGCTCTCCTGTGCGGTGGATGGACGACACGCGCGCTGAAATGGACAAAGGAGCGCGGATCGGCAAGAGGCACAGTAGCGCGAAACTACTGAGTCAAACCAGCAGCAGACCCCGATGAGCCGGCGGCGTGCGGCGCATACGGTCAAACCCATGCTGCACCTCGCAAGACTGTCGATCCGCAAGCCAAGGGCGATGCTCGCGGCGAGCTTGGCGGTGGCGGTGGCGCTGGGGGCGGTCGGGCTGGGTGTCTCCCATTCGCTCTCGCCCTCGATTGTGGTGGTGAGCGGCACGGAGAGCTCGCGCGCACAGGAGCTGGCGAATGCGCGCTTCGGCCCCACGCAGCTCGTTCCAATCCTTTTGCAGGGCCCGACGCGAGCGCTGAACCTCCAGGGACCGCGCCTGGTGCGCGATCTGGTGCGGCGCCCGCACACGCGCGCGCTGAGCGCGTGGGACGCGGGGGTGGCCTCGCAGGGGCTGCGCCCAAGCGCGAACGCGGCGATGATCGTGGTGTCGGTGGATCGCCCCGAAAAGGATGTGGTGAACACCGATCAGCCGCAGATCGAAGCGCTGGTGGCGCGCGATGTGCGGGGAGCCGTACACGCGAGCGTTACCGGCCAGCCCTCGATCGACCGCGCGCTGAAGAACGAGGCGCTGTCGACGACGCGCCGCTCGGAGCTGATCGCGCTGGCGATCCTGTTCGTGCTGCTGCTCGTGGGCCTGCGCGCGCCGCTGGCGGCCGCGACGGTGACGGCGGTGGGCGCGGGCGTGACGCTCTCGACGTTCGGCCTGATGGCGCTGCTGGGCCGCGCGATCGACACCGATCCGCTGGCGGTGGCGCTGGCGTCGATGACGGGATTGGCGCTGAGCGTGGGGTATGCGCTGCTGATTCTGGATCGCTTTCACCAGGAGGAGGGAAAGGAAGGAAAGGCTCCGCCCCCCGAGGGGGCTCCGCAGCGGGTCGCGCAGTCTGGCTCGAACGCGGCCGCCGAATCCGACTCGCAGCCGACGGCCATCCTGCAGGCCACCAAGCCCAGCTCGGCCGCGTCCGGATCAAGGGCCGCGCGTGCCGCAACGGAGGCGGTCGCCGGCACAGGCCGCGCGATCCTATTCGCGGGCACGGGCCTGATCCTCGCGCTGGCGCTGGCGAGCGCGATCGCGCCGACGAAGATCCTGACCTCGCTGGGCATCGGCGTGCTGCTGTGCAGCGCGCTGGCGGTGGGCGCGGCGGTGGTGGTGGTGCCGGCGGCATTGGTGCTGTTCGACAAAAGCATCGCGATGGGCTGGATGGCGCCGAGGGGCTTACAGCGCGATTGGGATCGCCTGGTGGGCGCGGGCGCGTGGGTGCGCCGCCGCGCGGTGCTGGCGGGCGCGCTCGCGACCGCTGTGATGGTTGCGCTGGCGGTGCCGCTGTTCGCGCTGAACACGGGACCGCCCGATGTGAGCCAGCTGCCGGCGGGCAATGCGGCGCGGGTGTCCTTCGAAGAGGTGGCGCGCGTGATGGGGCCGGGCTGGCCGACCCCCTACAACATGATCGTGGCGACCCCGGGCGGGCCGATCACGACGGCGGCGACGCTGACGAAGCTCGACGCGCTGCAGGCGCAGATCGCGCGCGATCCGCGCGTGCGCCTCGGTGGCGGGGCCGGGCGCGCTGAGCGCCGAAACGAAGGCGCTGGGGAAGCTGCCGAAATCGTTGAACGAATCGGGCAAGCTGCTGAAGGGCGGCAAGAGCGACCTGGGAAGGCTCGTGAACGGCTTGGGGCAGGCGGGCAGCGGCGCGGCGCAGCTGCAGAGCGGGTTGCGCTCGGCGAGCAGCGGCGCGAGCCAGCTGCACAGCGGCTCGGGCGAAGCGCAGGCGGGCTCGGCGAAGCTGCACGCTGGATTGGTGGCGGCGCGCAGCGGCTCGGCAAAGCTCTCGGGTGGATTGCGCCAGGCGCTGGCGGGGGCGAACGCGCTGAAGAGCGGCGCGAGCCAGGCGCTGGCGGGCTCGGTGGACATCGCCAATGGCCTGGGCAGCGTCAACGTGCCGGTGTCGGGGAGCGTCGCGGCGACCAAGCAGCTGGCGGGCCTGACGGCGAGCACGAGTAACTCGCTCGGGAGCCTGCAGAGCCAGTCGCAGGCGGCCTCGAGCGAGATCGCGAGCGCGCAGGCGGCGCTGGCGGGGATGAGCACCTCTGGCAAGGAAGACCCCAGGTACGCCGAAGCGCTCGCGGCGCTGAACCGCGCGGGGAATGCGGTGGGGGGCGTGAGCGGCGACGTGGCAGCGGCGGCGCCGGGCGCGAAGAACGCTGCGGGCATCGCCTCCACGGTGGCGGCGCAGGGCGCGTTCCTGGCGAGCGCGCTGGGCGAACTGCACACGGGCGCGAGCAGGCTGCAGGCGGGTCTTTTGAAGCTGCAGCACGGCAATGCGCAGCTCGCGGCGGGCGTGGGCAAGCTGTCGGGCGGGGGCGGCGAACTGACGGGCGGCCTCACGCAGCTGCGCGACGGCGCGGGCGCGCTTGAAGCCGGCCTCGGTCAGTTGACGAGCGGCACGGGCCAGCTGGAAAGCGGCCTCGCGGGGGGCGTCTCGCCGACGGGCCAGCTGGTGAACGGCCTGGGCATCATGCAGCGCAGCGTGGCGAAGTTCCGCGGGCAGCTGCCCTCGCCAAAGGACCTCGAAGAACTGCAGGCGCAGTCGCCGGGGCTGTTCAACTCGGGCTACTTCCTGCTCGCGGCGGTGGCGGGCGCGCAGCCGGCGGCGAGCAACGCGGCGGGCTTCACGGTGAACGTGACGCGCGGGGGCAGCGCGGGGCAGATCGTGGTGGTTTCGCGCTATCCGGCGAACGCCGCGCAGACGGCGGCGCTGGGCGATCGGCTGAAGCTGATCGCGGGGCGCTTCGCGGTGAGCAACCACCTGCAGGTGGCGGTGGGCGGCCCGGCGGGCAACCTCGCGGACTTCACGAGCGCGACCAATGGGCGCCTGCCGTGGGTGATCTTCGCGCTGGCCCTCGCGGTGGCGCTGGCGCTCGGCCTGATGCTGCGCGCGGTGGCGCTGCCGATCGTGGCGGTGGCCTTCAACCTGCTCACGGCGGCGGCGACGTTTGGCGTGATGAGCCTGCTGTTCAGCGGACCCAACCCGCCCCTGGGCGGTCCGGGGTACATCGATCCGATGTCGATCGTGGGCATCTTCACGATCGTCTTCGGCGTGTCGCTGATCTATCTGGTGGTGCTGCTGGAGCGCACGCGCGAGGAGCTCGTGGCGGGCGCCACGGTGGATGGCGCGCTCGATGTGGCGCTGCGCAAGACCGCGGCGGCGAGCACGGGCGCGGCGGTGCTGATGATCGCGGCGCTGATCCCGTTCGCCACGACAGACCTTTTGACCGTGCGCGAGCTGGGCGTGGGCCTGGCCGTGGCGGTGGCGCTCGACGCCTTCATCGTACGGCCGGTGCTGTTGCCGGCCGCCGTCGAGCTGCTGGGCCGCTGGAGCTGGTGGCCCACGCAGACCGGCGACGCGCGGGAGCCGAGGCCCCCGCGCGAGCACAGGAAGTGGCACCTGCCGGAGTTTCCGGGGACGTGGCGCCACCCCAGATCACGTCCAACACACTGAGGAGAAGAGACATGCGACGGTTTCCAATCGCAGCACTGATCACAGCGGCCCTGGCGATGCTGGGGCTGGCGGCGGTGGCGCTCGCGAGCAGCCAGTTCAAGCAGACCTCGAACGTCGCGCTGACGGCGACGAAGGCCGGCAAGACGACGGGCTTCAAGGCGGCGATCCAGTCGAGCGATCCGGGCGAACCGGGCGGCAAGCCGCAGGCGCTGAAGACGCTCACGCTGACGCTCCCGAGCGCGACGAAGTTCAACTTCAAGAGCAAGGCGCTCACGCTGTGCAAGGCGAGCGACACCGAAATCAAGGGCACCGGCGGCGCGGTGTGCCCCGCGAAGAGCAAGATCGGCAGCGGCACCGCGGAAGCCAACGGCGCACCGGCGATCCCGCTGATCCCCGAGAACGCGACGGCGTACGCGGGCAACGGCAACATCATCTTCCTGCTCGCCCCCAAGGGGCCCGCGGGATCGGTGCTGGTGCTGCACGGGGTGGTCTCCGCGAACAAGGTCACAACAGCGGTCCCCGCGCTCTCCGCGGGCGGCGTGACGATCGTGATCACCGGGCTGAACTTGACGGTGAACAAGATCGGAAGCGGCAAGAGCGCCTTCATCACCGCCGGCAAGTGCAAGAGCGGCAAGTTCACCGTGAAGTCGAACTTCGTCTACTACACCGGCGCGCCGGTGACGCTGTCGAGCGCTTCGAAGTGCAGCAAGTGAGCTGAGGCTTCCTCAAGGGCGGGGCCGGCGCGCTGCACCCCCTCAGCGCGCCGGCCTCTCGCCCCTCACTGCGCGAGCCAGCCGCCGTCGATCGGCAGGGTGGCGCCGGTGATGTAGGAGGCTTCGGGGGAGGCCAGGAAGCAGATCCCCGCTGCCTGCTCCTCGGGCGTGGCAAAGCGCCCCAGCGGGATCCTCTCGCTGAGGGCGCCGGCCCGTGTGGGGTCGGCGCGCAGAGCGGCGTTCATGCCCGTCTTGGTGACGCCGGGAGCGACTGCGTTGACGCGGATCCCGTGTGGCGCGAGCTCCAGCGCGAAGGCCCTGGTGAGCAGCAGCAGGGCGCTCTTGGAGGCGGTGTAGGCGGCGTGGCCGGGGATGGCGACGAAGGACTCGATCGAGCAGACGTTCACGATCGCGCCCTCGGCACCGGCATCGATATGGGTATGCGCAAACGCACGCGCGAGCCGCTGGGGCGCGATCAGGTTGACCGCGAGCGTGCGCTGCCACGCCTCCAGCGGGTGCTCCAGGAAGTCGTGGCGTTCGAGGATGCCCGCCGCGTTGACGAGCACATCGGCCTCGGGCGCGACCCTCACAGCCTCCTCGCCGGTTACGTCGGCGACGATGTGGCGAGCGCCGGGGATCGCGTGGAGCGTCTCCTCGAGTCCCGCGGCATCGAGGTCGAGCCCGGTCACCGTGGCGCCCTCCGCGGCGAGGCGGCGTGCGACGGCGCGGCCGATACCCGAGGCGGCGCCGGTGACGAGTGCGCGCTGTCCGGCGAAGCGGCTCATCGCGCGAGGTAACCCCCATCGACGTAGACGATCTCGCCGGTGATGTAGCGCGCCGCATCGGAGAGCAGGAACGCCGCCGCGTCCCCGATCTCCGCGAGCGTGCCCGGGCGCCCGCCGAGGGGGATCGCCGTTGCGTGCTCGGGCGTATCGGGCGTCATCGCGGTCGCCGTGGGGCCCGGTCCGATCGCCACCACGCGGATGCCGTGCGGCGCGAGCTCCAGCGCGAGCGCGCGCGTGAGCCCGAGCAGGCCGCCCTTGGTGGCGGCGTAGACGGCGTGCGGCGGATCGGCCCAGCCCACCTGCGACTCGACCGAGCAGACGTTGAGGATCGTGCCGCGCGTGCTCTCCTTCACCCAATGGCGCGCCACGGCCTGCGCGAGCAGAAAGGGGGCGGTGAGGTTGAGCGCCACCATCGCCTCCACCTCCTCGTCGAGGCTGCTCCCAGCAATTGCCCTCGAGCAGCAGTCCCGCGTTGTTCACGAGCGCGTCCACACGCCCGTGAGCCGCGAGCGCTGCGGAGAGCACCCGCTCGGGCGCGGAGGGCTCGGTGAGGTCGCACTGAAGATCGACGGCCTCTCCGGGAGTGCGCGCCACCCCGAAGACCTGCGTGCCTTCGGCGGCGAGCCGGCCGGCAATCCCCTCTCCGATCCCGCGCGAGGCGCCGGTGACGATCGCGACCGGGGAGTCCTCGGCGGCGGGATCGGCCGGGAGGATGCCGGGCACGGCCGCGGGGTCCGCGAGGGGCTCGGCGCCGGAGCCGCTCACTCGCAAACGGTGATCTCCTGGATCGGCCAGCGCGTGAGGAGCTCCACGCCGCCCTCGCGCACCACCACCATCTCCTCCACGCGCACCCCCTGCCCGTGGCCGTCGCGGTCCTGGGTCTCGACGGCCATCGTCATCCCCTCCTCGTACGCGTCGCGCCCTCCGCCGACGCGCCGCGCCAGGTGAGCGGGATCTCATACAGCGACAGCCCGAGCCCGTGCCCCCAATGGTTGGTCGTCATCTGCCAGGCCTCGGTCGCGCCGTAGTACTCCCAGTACTCGCCCTTCGCATCGGGGAAGCGCTGCGCGGCCTCCGCCGTGGTGACCCCCGGCGCGATCGCGTCGAGCACCGCGTAGAGGCTCTCCACCGCGCGGCTGTGCGCATCGCGCGTCGCCTGCCGCGGCGGACCGCAGCTGAAGGTGCGGTAGTAGCAGCTGCGGTAACCGTGGAAGCCGATGTTGTAGAGGTCCGAGTAGACGACATCGCCGGGGCGCACGATGCGATCGGTCGTATCGGCCTGGCTCTTGGGCCACGTGTTGGGACCGCTGGAGATGTTGCCCCCACCGTGCTCTCCGCCGAGTTCGATGATGCGCGCGACGCCGCGCGCGAACACCTCGCTCTCGCGCACCCCCGGGCGGATCGCCTCCCTCATGGCCTGGAAGCCCGCCTCGCAGATCGAGCGCGCTGAGACGCAGGCACTCGACCTCATCTTCGCTCTTCACCGCGCGTGCCGACGCCAGCGCGGCGCCCGCTCCCGTGTCGACCGCGTAGCCGTAGCGCTCCAGCAGCGCCTGCAATCCCGGCTGTCCCAGCATCGAGGCCGATGCGCCCCGAGGGCACCCCGTGGTCGGAGAGCGCCGCGGCGATCTCCTTGGCCATCTGCTTTGCGAGCAGCTCCGCCGCGGGACCCGCGCCGAGCGCCGCGGGCACGATGCCGATGCCGGGCGCCGCGTAGCGGATGTCATCGAGCCACGGGCAACTGCGCCGCTCGTGGATCGCGTGATCGGCGCTGTCCCAGTGCACCATGCGCCCATCCGCGAACAGCAGCGAGTAGTGAAAGCCGCCCGCGCCCGACACCGAGGTCGTCGCCACCGCGGTGACGTAGCGGATGTTGGGGTCCGATAGCAGCAGCACCGCGTCGTAGCCCGCCGCCGTCACCGCCGCGAGGGCGCGCGCCTTGCGCTCGTCGCGCATCCGCGCCACGTCGATGCGCGACTCCCAATCGACGGCCATCGTCCCGCGCGTGCCCTCCATGTAGCCCGGCTCGACGATCGTCATCGCGCGCTCGCGATCTGGAAGTCGCCGTTCACGATCTCCGCCTCGCCCGCGGGCCATTCGAGCAGCCGCCGCACCCCCGCCACTACTGACTCCTTCGCGGGGTACACATACGCCTCCGAGGAACCAAACGGGGTCGGCCAGTGGCGTGCGCCGAGGCGCGCCACCACCGTGCCGTGCGCAACGGAATCGACGCTCGCCGCCAGCGTCGCCGTGATCCCTCCAAGCAGCGGATCCTCGCCGAGGCACAGCACGCGACCAGTATGCCGCGCCGATTCGCCAATCGTCTGCTCGTCGAGCGGGGAGATCATGCGCAGATCAACCACCTCTGTCTCAATCCCCTCCGCCACCAGCTCGTGTGCGGCGGCGAGCGCGAGGGTCGTGCCGAAGCCAAAAGCCAGGATGGTGGCGTCGCGGCCCCGGCGCACCACGCGCGCGGGGGGAATCTCATCCACGGGCGCCTCCCGCTCCAGCGGACCCTTCGTGCGATAGAGCCGCATGTCCTCCGCCACCACCACCGGATCGTTCTGGCGCAATGCCCAGCGCATCAGCGTGTACGCGTCCTGCGCGTCGCCCGGCGCCGCCACCGCGAGGCCCGGCACCGATGCCAGCCACGCGTGCTGGCTCTGGCTGTGCTGCGCCGCAAAGGCGCCCAGCGGCCCCTGCCCCACACGCACCACGAGGGGAATGCGCAGCTGCCCGCCGCTCATATAGCGCAGCTTCGCCGCGTTGTTCACCAGCTGATCGAGCCCCAGCAAAAGAAAGCCCGCGAAATCGACCTCCACAACAGTGCGCACGCCCATCATCGCCGCGCCGATCGCACACCCCATCGTGGCGGCCTCGCTGATCGGGGTATCGCGCACCCGCTCCACCCCAAACATCTCCGCCAGCGAGCGTGTCGCGCCGAAGGGAAACCCCGCGGCGATGTCCTGTCCCAGGAGCACGATCGACTCGTCCTCGCGCATCGCATCCTCCTGCGCGCACCTCACCGCCTCGGCGAAGGCCACCTCTTCACTCATCGCCCCACACATCCCGTGCCAATTCAGTGAAATCCGGTGGGGGTGAGGCGCGTGCAAACTCGACCGCCTCCTCCACCTCGCGCTGCGCCTCGGCGTCCATGCGCGCGCACTCCCCCTCGTCGAGCGCCGCGTTCTGCGCGAGCAGCGCGAGTGGATCGCGGCCCTGCCACTCCTCCACCTCCGCGCGCGTGCGGTAGTGCCCGTGCGGCGGATCCGAGCGGGAGTGACCCAGGAAGCGGTATGTGAGGCACTCGAGCAGCGCAGGTTGTCCTTCGCGCGCCTGCGCCACGAGCGTGCGTGCGGCGCCGGCCACGGTTTCGACGTCCTGTCCATCCACGCGCAGCGCGCTCACGCCGAATGCCTGCGCGCGGGTGTGAATTCCCTCGCCCGCCGTCACCCTCCGCGCGGGCGTGGTGATCGCGTAGGAGTTGTTCTCACACACAAACACAACCCCCAGCCGCCACACCGCCGCGAGATTCATACTTTCATACAGCACACCCTGATTCACTCCCCCATCGCCGAAGAACACAACGCAAACCGCGTCCTCTCCCGCGCGTCGCGCGGCAAGCGCCACGCCCACCGCGAGCGGGATCGAGCTGCCCACCACCGCCAACGAGCCAAGGAACCCGCTGGCGACGTCGGCCACGTGCATCGAGCCGCCCTTTCCACCGCACACCCCGCTTGCGCGCCCGAACAGCTCCGCCATCAGGCGCTTGGGATCGACGCCCTTCGCGAGCGCGTGGCCGTGGCCGCGGTGGTGGCTCAGCATCCCATCGCCCTCCTGCAGCGCCACCGCCACGCCCACCGCCACCGCCTCCTGGCCGATCGAGGCGTGGATCGTGCCCTCAAGCTCGTTTCGCTCATACGCGCGGTAGGCCGCCTTCTCGAAGTGGCGGATCAGCGCCATCCGCGCGTACATCTCGCTCGGCGTTTTCACGCGCGGTAGCCGTACACGCGCCACGCCGCCTCGGCGCTCACATACCCGAGCCGCACATCGCGCTCCACCCTCGCGCGATCGCGCCTGCGCGGGTCGCCCCAGCCGCCCCCGCCCGCGGTCTCCTGCACCACCACATCGCCATCGCGCAGCTCCACGCCCCACGCCTTCGAGCCAAAGCGCGGGGCCGGGTTGATCGGCTCGGCGCTCGCCCGCTGGATGCGGTACTTCGCCGCGCCGCCCTCGCCGCCCCCCGCGTACCCCCAGGGCGGCACCATCACGCGGTTGCCGAGGATCGACACCTCCGCGCCGTGCCCCAATATGCGGTGCTCGCGGCGGATCCCCAGCCCGCCCCGGTGCTCGCCCGTGCCGCCGCTGTCCTCGCGCAGCTCATAGCGCTCCACGCGCAGTGGAAAGCGCCGCTCCACCACCTCCACCGGCACGTTCCAGGTGTTCCCCGCGATCGAGTACACCGCGCTCAGGCCATCGCGGTCGGGGTTTGCGCCCCAGCCGCCCTCGGGGTACTCATACAGCACGTAGCGCCTCCCCCCATCCGGATCGAACCCCGAGATGAGCATGTTGTTGGAGGAGCCCTGATCGCACGCCATCGCGCGCGCGCCCTCTATCTGCGTGAGCGCACGGAAGATCGCAGAAGAGATGACAAACACCGTCTCGTTGCCCCCCGTACACGGCGCGGGGAAGCGCGGGTTCACGATGCTCCCCTCCGGCGCCACGATCTCGATCGGACGGTGGCACCCCGCGTTGGGCGGGATATCAGGGTCGGTTGCCGCCTGCAGTGTCATATAAACGCCCGAGCACGTATATCCCAGCACGCTGTTGAGCGGCCCCCGCGTCTGCTCGGAGGAGCCCGTGAAGTCCACTTCGATCAATTCACCTCTTACGCGCAGCGTCACGCGGATCTCGCGCGGCGCGTCCTCCACGCCGTCGTTGTCCAGCCAATCCGAGGCCGTGTAGTCGCCATCGGGCCAGCTCTCGATCACCGCGCGCATACGCCGCTCGGAGTAGTCCAGCGCGCCGCGCATCGCGCTGTCCACCACCCCCGCACCGTAGCGCTCCACGAGCGCCTCCACGCGTTCGATCGCCGTGCGGTTGGCCGACACCTGGCTCTCCAGATCCACCCGCATCTGCGCCGGCAGACGCGAGTTCTCCGTGATCAGCTGCAGTAGGTGCGTATCGCGCTCTCCCGCGCGAAACAGCTTCATCGGGCTGATCCGCAGGCCCTCCTGGTAGTTGTCCGTGGCGCCCGAGAAGAAGCTCCCCGGCACCGCCCCGCCGATATCGAGGTGGTGCGCGCGGTTGGCCGCATACGCCACCACCTCGCCCCCATGGAAGATCGGCGAGACCATCGTCACATCGGGCAGGTGCGAGCCACCGCGGTAAGGGTCGTTCATCACCACCGTATCGCCCTCCTCCAAACCCTCCTTCGCGAAGGCAGCGCGCGCGTGGAACACCGAGAAGGACAACGCGCCGAGGTGAATCGGCAGGAACTCCCCATGCGTCACCAGACGTCCCTGCGCGTCGAAGATCGCGCACGAATAGTCGTTGCCCTCGTTGAAGATCGGCGAGCACGAGGTCATGCGCAGCGTCACCCCCATCTCGCGCGAAATCGCCGTCAGCGTGTGGCGAATCACCTCGTGCGTGATCATTTCGTCTTTGGTCATCGGTAGGCGGGGGCGGTGTGGGCGGGTTCCAATACAAGACTCCCCGATGCGTGCGCCACGGCCCTGATCCCCGGCGGCACCAGCACCGTCGCGTCCAGTTGGTGAATCACCGCCGGCCCCGAGATCTCCTGCTCGGGTGCGATTTCGCGCCGGCGCAGCACGCGCGTCTCCAGAAAATCTTCCACCTCGTGGAAGTACACCCTCCGCGGCGCATCCGTGCGCAAAGAGGGCGCGCGCGTCTGCGACCAATCCCACCACATGCTCGGGCTCGGCAGGATCCCATGGCCGGTGACGCGCACGTTCACGAGCTCCACGCACATATCGGTGAACGAATGCCCATACAGCTGCTCGTGCAGACGATGGAAGCGGCCCACCGCCTCCACCAGCACCGTCGCGAACGCCGGAGCCTCGGCGGGCGCGGGCGGAAACGCCTCCGGACAGTGCACCGAGAGCTCGTGCGCCTGGCCCTCATAGCGCAGATCCAGCCACAGCTCCAGCAGCGACTCGCCCGCGCGGAACCCTTCGTTCGCGAGCGCCGCCTGCGCCTGCGAGCCCATGCTCTCCACCGTCTCGCGCAGCGTTTCGGCGCGCACCTCGCGCACCTGCCGCGCCACCGTGCGCACGAAGTCGTGGCGCGCGTCGGCCGCCACCGCGCCGAGCGCCGAGGTGCAGCCGGGGCAGGGCGGCACGAGGATGCGCTCGATCCCCAGCTCGCGCGCCACATCCGCGCCGTGCACCGGGCCGGCGCCGCCAAAGGCCACCAGCGTGAAATCGCGCACGTCGCGTCCGCGCTCCAATGAGATCGTGCGCACCGCGCCCTCCATGTGCGCGTTCACGATCCGCACGATCCCCGCCGCCGCGCGCTCCACGCTGATCCCCAGTGGCTCCGCCACCGCGCGCTCCACCGCCTCGCGAGCGCGCTCGGGGTCGAGCGAAAGCACGCCCCCCAGCGGCGCATCCGGGTCATAGCGCCCGAGGATCAGGTTCGCGTCGGTGACCGTCGGTTCGCTCCCGCCCAGCCCATAGCACGCCGGTCCGGGGTGCGCCCCCGCCGAGTCGGGGCCCACGCGCAGCGCGCCACCCGAATCGATCCAGGCGATGCTCCCGCCGCCGGCGCCGATCGTGTTGATGTCGAACGTCGGATAGCTCACCGCCAAGCCATCGATCGTGATGTCGAGCCGTTCGTCGGGGTGGCCCTCCACGATCCCCGACACGTCGCAGCTGGTGCCGCCCATGTCGAGCGTCAGCACGTCGTCCATCCCCGCCTCCTGCGCGAGGCGCTGCGCGCCCGCCACGCCCCCCGCGGGGCCCGAGAGAAGGGTTGGGACAGGGGTCGCCACGACCGCCTCCGAGCCGAGCACGCCGCCCGAGCTCGTCATCACCGAGAGGCGCCCCGGCGCGAGCCCCCGTTCGCGCAGGCGCTCATCGAGCTCGGCCATGTGCGCGCGCATCGCCGGCGCCACGTAGGCCGCCATCGCGGTGGTCGAGGTGCGCTCGTACTCGCGGTGCACCGGAAGCACCTCCGAGGAGATGAACACGCTCTCCGCGCCCCCCTCGCGCAGCACGATCTCCCGCGCGCGCTGCTCGTGCGCCGGGTTTTCGAAGGAGAACAGGAAGACGATCGCCAGCGAGCTCACGCCCTGCTCGCGCAGCGCCCGCCAGGCCGCACGCACACCCTCCTCGTCGAGCGGCTCCACCACGGCGCCATCGGCGTCGATCCGCTCGCGCACCTCCATCCGCCGATCGCGCGGCACGAGCGGCTCGGGGAGCTTCTCATCGAGGTCGAACAGGTGCGTACGGTGCGTACGGCGGATCTCCAGCACATCGCGAAAGCCGCGCGTGGTGATCAGCCCCGTGCACGCCCCCGAGCGCGTGAGCACCGCGTTGACGCCCAGCGTCGTCCCCACCTTCACGTGCGACACGTCCTCCAGCGGCGCCTCCGCCGCCGCCAGCGCATCGAGCACGCCCGCCGCGGGCTCGCGCTCGTTGGTGGGCACCTTCAGCCACGACGTCAGCCCGCTCGCCTCATCGAGCACCACCACATCGGTGAACGTACCCCCCACGTCAACGCCGATCCGTCTCATCCAAACACTGCTTGCAGTTGGTCGAACCCCATGGGAGTAGGGTAGGCCCATGCGCGCCGCGCTGCCCACTCCCACCCCCGCGGGCGAGTACGAGGGGCGCTGGCGGCGCGCGCTGGATGAGTGCGCGGTGCGGGGCCTCGACGGCCTGCTCGCCGTCTCGCGCGGGGCCTCCGCGATCGACTCTTACGCCGATGTCTTCTACCTCTGCGGCCACTACGGCAACATCGGCTTCACGCCCGACTTCCAGGACTACTGGGTCGGGCGCTCGCACTCCGCCGTGCTGCTCGCCCCCGACCGCGAGCCGCTTTTGATCGTCGACGGCGCCGACTACCGCCGCGACCTCGTGGGGATCGAGGACGTGCGCTTCGCGCTCGACTTCCCCGCCGCGGTGGCCGGCGCGCTGGAGGAGCGGGGTCTTGCGCGCGGGCGCATCGGCGTGTGCGGCCTGAACGTGATGTCCGCGCGCGTCTTCGGCCTCCTGCGCGACGCGCTCCCGGGCTGCGAGCTGCTCGACGCCGACGATCTCATCGAAGCGCTGCGCGTGATCAAAAGCCCCTTCGAGCTCGAGCGCATCCGCGCCGCCGCCGCCGTGGGCGACGAGGTGGTGGGCGCGATGATGGAAGCCGCCGCGGGCGGGGGTGGAAGGGTCACCGAGGCTCAGGCCGTCGCCGAGGGCTACCACGTCGGCATCGCAGCGGGCGTGCACTTCTTCGACACCTCCATCGCCTCCGGCCCCTACTCCAACTACTTCACCTGGAACCACCTCCCCTCGTGGTCACAGCGCATCCTGCAGCCCGGCGAGATCTTCCACGCCGACTCCTACGGCGCCATCGAGGGCTACCTGTTCGACTTCGGGCGCACCTGCATCGTCAGCGCCCCGCGCGGCACGAGCCTCAGGGGCACGGCCGCCACGGAGGCGGACAGAGCGCCGGCGGCGGGCCGATCGCCAGCGAAGAGCAGGCCGCCCTCTGCCAGGGGGCCATCGACGCCGTCGAGGCCGGCATCGCCGTCGTGCGCCCGGGCGTACCCGCCAGCGCGGTGTTCGAGGCCGTCCACGGCCACCTGCTGGACGTGGGCCTCGCAGTGGACGGCGACGAGGAGATGGACATGGAGAACGCCTCCGCCCTCTCCATCGGCTTCCCCCCGCACGGCCACGGCTTCGGCCTCGGCTGGGAGTGGCCCTGGATCCTCCCCACCGAGGAGCGTGAGCTGCAACCCGGCATGTGCCTCGCCGTCGAGGCGATGCCCACGCGCGCCGGGCTGGGCTCCTCCTACTTCGAGCAGGATCTGATCGTCACCAACGACGGTTGCGAGGTGCTCACTCGAGCGCCCAAGCGCTGGTGGCAGCCGACCTGATCCGCCTCCCTCCGATCCCTATGGATTCCCGGAGGGCTCTCGTGATGGTGGTCGATTCGCCGTCGAGAACGGGCCTCTTCCGTGCCATAATCGGGGCATGACCAAGGCCGAGCTACACGAACTGGTAGATCATCTGCCCGACGGCGCGGTCGACGGCGCTGCGGTTCTGTTGGGTGAGATCAGCGCCGGCCGAATTGACACTGAGCAGGCGTGGTTCTGGACGCAAGAGTGGCAGACGAAGGAGCGCGAGGCGGACGACGACATAGCAGCAGGTCGCGTTATGTCCTACGGCACCGATGCCGAATTCCTAGCGGCGCTGGACGAGCGGACGAAGCCGCTCGATGCCAACGCGTGAAGTTCTCGCGTCGTTCTGGCGCGATTGGGACCGACTCACCCCTCAACAGCAGCGAGCGTTTCGCGAGGCGGTCGTGCAGTTCATCGCTGATATTACCGGTGGAGGTCAAAGTTTCCATCCGCGTTTGCGCGTCAAGCGGGTGCAGGGCCATCCTGGTGTGTGGGAGATGACGTGGGCGCCAGATGGCCGCGCGACCTTCGAGTACGGCGCAGAGGTTCGGGCGGGCGAGGCGCACATCATCTGGCGGCGTATCGGCACGCACTCTGTCTTTCGTCGGCCATGAAGATCGTCAGTAGGGAATAGGTCCGCTCGCCGGTCTGCGGGGATGGCTCCTTGTCCCGTCCCCGCCGTCGCGCCGGTGCGGCCTCCACCCCGGCCGCGGCACCGAGTCGAGCAATAGCCGCGTGTAGGGGTCGGCGGGGGTCGTGAGGATCTGCTCTGTGGGCCCGCGCTCCACGATGCGCCCACCGCGCAGCACGATCGTCTCCTCGCTCACTCGGCGCACCACCGCCAGGTCGTGGGAGATGAACACGTAGGCCGTGCCCGTCGCCGCGCGGACCTCTGCGAGCAGATCGAGGATCTGCGCCTGGGTGGCCACATCGAGCGAGGAGACCGCCTCGTCGAGCACCAGCAGGCGCGGCTGCACCGCCAGCGCGCGCGCGAGGGCCGCGCGCTGGCGCTCCCCGCCGGAGAGGTCTCGGGGCAGGGCGCGGCCATGAGCCGTCGTGAGGCCCACGCCGGCGAGCAGCTCCGCTACGCGTCGCTCGCGCTCGCGCGGGGTGGGGTTGAAGTGCAGATCGAGCGCCTCCGCGATCGCCTCGCCCACACGCTGGCGAGGATCGAGCGAGGCGTAGTTGTCCTGGAAGACGATCTGCGCCTCGCGACCGCGAGCCCTTCGCTCGCGCGCGCCGCGCGGGGGACGGGTGCGGGGGTTGCCACCCACTGCGATAGTCCCCGCGGTTGGGGCCTGGAGGCCCACGATCATACGTGCGATCGTCGTCTTGCCCGAGCCGCTCTCGCCCACGATCGCCAGCGACCCGCCGGCTGAAACGGTGAAGGAGACGTCGTCCACCGCGAGGAGGTCGTGGCGCCCGTCCTCGCCGCGCACACGGAACGCCTTTCCCAAGGCGGCGACCTCGAGCACCGGGGGCAGAGGAGCAGAGGGCGAAGGGGCGGAGGGCGGAGGGGAAGGACGCCCGGAGAACAGCTTGGGCGTCAGCGTTTCTGAGGTCGGTTTCCCCAGCAGATCCCCGCGCGCGAGCGGCCGCTCCTCCACAATGGCGCCCTCGCGCATGCTCACCGTCCGCTCGCACACCGCCGCCGCCAGGTCGAGGTCGTGGGTGATGAACAGCAGCGCCAGCCCCCTCGCCCGGCGCAGCTCATCGAGGATCGCCATCACCTCCGACTGCGTGCTCACATCGAGCGCCGTTGTGGGCTCATCGGCGATCAGCAGCCTCGGCTCGCACGCCAGGGCAGCAGCGATCATCACCCGCTGCAGCTGGCCGCCGGAGAGCTCGTGCGGGTACTGGCGCAGGCGCCGCTCCGGTTCCTCCACGCCCGTTTCGCCGAGCAGGCGCGTTACCTTCACGCTTGCTTCGGGTTGGGGCACGCCCTGCGCGAGCACCAGCGCTTCGGTGAGGAAGTCGCCCACGCGACGCACCGGGTTCACATGCGCGCGGGGGTCCTGAAAGACCATCGCCACATCGCCCATTCGATAGCGCCGCAGCTCCTCGGTGTTCATATCGAGCACCGAGCGCCCCGCGAAGCGAACCGCTCCGCCCGTCTGTGCGCCCGCCGGCAGCAGGCGCACGATCGCGCGTGCGCACATCGTCTTGCCCGAGCCCGACGCCCCCACGAGACCCACGGCCTCGCCTTCGCCCACCTGGAGTGAGACATCGCGCAGGACGGTGCGCGCCGGTAGCGCCACGCGCAGGCCCTCCAGTGCGAGCAGCTCGCTCACGGACGCGTCGGCTCCCTGCCATCGCGATCGCCCAAGCGCCGTGCCAGCAGCATCACGCACACGACCACCGCCACCAGCGCAAGCCCCGGGTACAGCGCCTGCGCGGAGTGCCCCGCGAGAATCGCCGCGCGGCCTTCGGCCACCATCAATCCCCAATCGCTGCTCGGGGGCTGCTGCCCCAGGCCGAGGAACGAGATCGCCGCGAGGTCGATCGTCGCGTATCCGAACATCACCGCTCCCTGCGCCACGATCAGCGGCCGCACGTTCGGCAGCAGATGGCGCCACACGATCCGCCGCGCCGGCAGCCCCAGCACGTTCGCCGCCGCGATGTACGGCAGCTCGCGTTCGCGCAGCGCGCTTCCCCTCGCCACCCGCGCCATGATCGGCGTGTAGGCGATCCCGATCGCCAGCACCGGCGCGAGCAGGCCCACGCCGAACACCGCCACCGCCACGATCGCCAGCAAGAGGCCCGGGAAGGCGAACATCGCGTCGATCAGCGCCGACAGTCCCGTATCGGCCCACCCGCCGAACCACGCCGCCGCGAGCGCGATCGACACGCCCAGCGCGATCGCCAGCGCGGTCACGCCCAGCGGACCCAGCAGGCTCGAGCGGGCGCCCCACATCACGCGCGAGAGGATGTCGCGCCCCGACGCATCCGTCCCCAGCGGGTGTTCGAAGGAGGGGCCCAGGTATGCGCTCGAAAGGTTCACCTCGGTGGGGGAGTGGGGCGCGATCAGCGGCGCGAAGATCGCCACCAGCACCACCAGCGCCAGAAACACAAGGCAGGCAGCCGCGATCCGATCGCGCCGCGCCGCCCGGCCCAACGCGCGCGCGAATGCAGCGGGACGCGAAGGGCCGGGAGAAGGCGCCGCCGCTGGCTGCGCGGCGCTCACGCGCTCCTCCGCAGCCGCGGATCCAGCAGCAGGTACAGCACATCCACCACCGCGTTCACCACCACATAAACAACCACCAAGATAAGGCAGATCGCCTGCACCACCGGGAAGTCGTTGTTCGTCACCGACTGCACCAGATACGCCCCGATGCCCGGCAGTTCATAGGCCGTCTCCACCACCGCCACCCCCGCCACGAGGCTCGCGACCGTGATGCCCGACACCGTCACCACCGGGATCATCGCGTTGCGCACCACATGGCGGCGAATCACCACTCCCTCGCGCAGCCCCCGCCCGCGCGCGGTGTCGCTGTGCTCGCTCCCCATCTCCGCCCGCACCGCGGCGCGCGTTATCAACGCCACGTACGCCACCAGCCCAAGCGCCAGCGAGATCGCCGGCAGCGTCAGGTGCCAAACGCGATCGCCGAACCCGCTCCCCGCTCCGTACACCGGAAACCACCCCGCCTTCAGCGCGAGGTAATTGATCAATATCGTCGCCGTCACAAACGAGGGAATCGCCATCCCGATCGTCGTCGCCGTCAGAATCGCCGCCTCGGTGCGCTTTCCCCGCACCCCCGCCACAACGCCCAGCAGGATCCCCCCCGCCACGATCAGGAAAGCGCCCATCGCCACCAGTGCCGCCGTCACCCCGATGCGCGGCGCCAGCAGCGTCGTTACCGGTTCGCGCGAGATCGTCGAGCGCCCCAGGTCGCCCTGAAGCACGCCCGTCAGCCACAGCCAGTAGCGCTCGAAGAAGGGCTTGTTGAGGTGGTACTGCGCTTCGATCGAGTGCACCGCTTCGGGCGAAAGCGTGTGCCCGTGTGTCAAATATCCAATCGGGCTCCCCGGCGCGAGGTACAGCGCCGCGAATATCAGAAAGCTGGACACCAGCAGCGTCGCCAGTGTCCGCAGCAGACGCACCCCTATCGCGGCCCCGCTGCCGGAGGCCGTCAGGCCGGAGGCCTTCCTCCTTTCAAGGCGCCTCGGCCTGGGGTTGATCGACTCTGGTTGGATGGGCGCGGGGTGGGTGGGGTCCTTCTCAGGTGCCGCCCAGCGCGGCCGCCCACGGGTAGTAGAGGAATGTCGAGAACGACGCCGGCGCGCCCGTTATGCGCCTGTTCATGAACAGCCGCTGCGGGGACACATACAGCGGGATGTTGTTCACCGGCACCGCCCACTTCTGCAGCGCTTCGATCGCCACCGTCGCACGCCGGTTGGGGTCGCTCTGCGCGCGGGCTTCCGCGAACAGGTGATCCACTTCGGCGTTCGCGAAACCATCGAGGTTGTAGGGGGAGTTGCTGCGCCCCCAGTAATACAGCACCTGCAGCGGTTCGGCCTGATCGATGTAGTTGTTGTTACCCGTCGTCCAATCGATCCCCGCGCGCGCCTTTTCGGAGAACACCAGTTCCACGTACTGCGCCGTGGGCAGCGTCTTCACCTTCATGTTCAAGCCGATCTGCTGCGCCGCCGACTGGATCGCCCCCGCCACCGCCGCCGCCTGCGAGTCGCCCAGCTGGATCCCAATCGTCATCGGCGTGCTCGGGCTGCCCGCTTCGCGCACCAGCTTCTTCGCCGCTTCGAGATCCGGCGTCGGCGGCGTGGGCACCGCCTCATACCAGTTCTGGTACTGCTGCGTGGCGTAGGAGAACGAATCCGGCGGCACCGCCGCGCGCGAGGGCACCGCCAGGCCCTGGAAGATCGTCTTCGCGATCCCCGCGCGATCGATCGCCAGCGACAGCGCTTCGCGGATCTTCACATTCGTCACGATCCCCTTCGCCTGGATCGGCTGCAGGATCCCCTGGTTGGTGCTCAAGCCGTAGTACATGTTCCCCGCTTCCTTCAAGCGCGAGATGCCCTGGATCGGCACTTCGTAGGTTCCGTCGATCGCACCCGAGGTGAGCGCGTTCGTCAGCGTCGTCGCGTCCGTAACGAACTTGAACGTCAGCGTGCCCACCTTCGGCTCCAACGTCGGATCCCAGTAGCTCGGGTTGCGGTTCAGCACGATCTGCTGCCCGCTCTGCCAGCTCTTCAGCTCGAACGGACCCGTGCACATGATGCCCCCCGCCGGCGTTCCGTAGGCTGCGCCCTTCGCTTCGGCGTACTTCTTCTCGATCACCGTCCCCAATCCCGAGGCCATCATCTGCGCCACGATCACATCGGGTACCTTCGTCGTCAACGTCACTTCGCTCGGCCCGCTCTGCGCAATGCTCTTGATGTCGGCTACCCACGCGGTGTAGAAGGTCCCGTTCTTCGGATCGAGCTGGCGGTTGAGGCTGTAAACGACGTCTTCGGTGGTGAGCGGCGTGCCATCCCAGAAGTGCACCCCGGAGCGGATGTGGAACACCCACGTAGTCGGCGTCGGGTGAGTCCAGCTGCTCGCCAAGCCCGGCTGCAGCTTCAGATTCGGCCCCGTCCGCAGCAGCGCGTCGCACACATTCGAGAGCACCGTGTTTTCCGGGATCCCATAGGACTTCAGCGGATCGAGCGAGGGCGGTTCGCCGTAGGGCTCATCCCACGTCACCGAACTCACGCTCTTCGTAGCCGCCGGCGTCGTCGGGGTGATGCTCACGCCCGCCGGATGAAAGGGGCTCGAGGAGGTGCTCGAAGTGCTGCTCGTGCTGCTCGACCCACCCCCGCCACAGCCCGCCAGGGCAAGTGCGGCAACGACCGAAGCTGCGGCGATGGAGCGCATTGCAGACCTTCCTCCTCTAGGTGTTCAAACAGAATCCGCCTGGCCACTCTAACGACTGCGCCGGGCGGCAGCTCGGCCCACTATGTGGGCGCTCAGCGATCAATGGGACAGCGCCCTCCCAGCGGCCTCCAGCACCCGCTCGATGTCGTCCTCGGTGTGCGCCCCCGAGGTCAGCGCCGGGTGCCCCGGCGGCCACAGCACGCCCTCCGCCACCATCCCCAGGTGGAACGCGTGGGCGGCCCCCGCATCCGCCCTCAGCACATCGCGGCGGTTGCGCACCTCCTCCACGCCGAAGTGCACCTGCGCGATCGACGCCGCGCCCGCCACGGCCGCGGCGATGCCCTGTGCGGCAAGCAGCTCCTCCAGCCCCGAGCGCAGCAGCTCGCCCGCGCGATCCGCGCGATCCAGCACGCCCTCGCTCTCGAGCACATCGAGCACCGCCAGCCCCGCCGCCATCGCCACCGGGTTCTCCGTGAAGGTGCCCGACTGGAAGATCGCATCTGGTAGAGCCGCCTCCATCAGATCCGCGCGCCCCCCGAAGGCCGCCAACGGCATTCCCCCGCCAATCGCCTTGCCGATTGCGGCCAGATCCGGGGTCACGCCGAGCCACGCCGGGGCTCCCCCGAGACCGAGCCGGTACGCGCAGAGCACTTCATCGAAGATCAGCGCCACTCCATTACGGGCCGTGGCCTCGCGCAGCGCCTTCGCGAACTCCCTCGTCGCGGGCATCCCCCCGCCGCTGGAGAACGCCAGCGGCTCCACGATCGCGCACGCCAGCTCGCCCGCGTGCTCATCGATCAGCGCCGCCGCCGCGCCGGGGTCGTTGTAGGGGAGCACCAGCACCCCCTCCTCGATCCCCGGAAAGAGGCCCGCGTAGTCCACCACCGGCTCCGGGCGCGCATCCTCACCCGCAGGCGCCCGCGTGTGCCCCGAGACGAGAAACACGTCGTCGCTGCCGTGAAAGGCGCCCTCGCACTTGGCGATCAACGTGCGGCCGCTCACCGCGCGCGCCACGCGCACCGCCGAGCGCGTCGCCTCCGAGCCGGTGTTCGCGAAGCGCAGGCGCTCCATGTAGGGCATGTGCCCGCGCATCCGCTCCGCCAGCTCGATCGAGAGCTCCGTTGGGAGCATCGGGTTGGTCATCCTCTCCAGCTGTCCCCTCACCGCCTCCAGCACGCGCGGGTGCCCATGCCCGAGCAGCATCGGCCCCGCCCCCATCAACAGATCCACGTACTCGTTGCCATCCACATCCCTAGCGCGTGCGCCCCACGCCCCTGCGATGAACAGCGGGAACGGCGCGTAGTACTTCGCCGCGCCGCTCACCCCTCCCGGCAGCACCCCCCGTGCGCGCTCCCACATGCGCTCCGAACCACCCCGACCGGCGCGGTAGCGCGCCAGCGCGCGCGACGCCATGCGCGCCGCCATGACCTCCCGCGGGGAGCCGTCGATGACAGCCATCAGCTCGATGGTAGTGTGTGCGCAAGGGGTAGTAGGGGTAGTGGCCGCGCAGCGCACACCGGGCGCAGTCCTTCACGGGGAACAGGAGGGGTCATGGAAGCCGAGCCGGGTCGCCACCGTCTATCGAACGCCGACGCGGCGTTCCTGCACATGGACAGACCATCCAACCTGATGGTCATCAACTTCGTGATGCTCTTCGACGAGCCCCTCCAGCGCGAGCGCCTGCGCGCTGTGATTCGCGCCCGCCTGGTGGAGCGCTACCCGCGCTTTCGCTCACTGGTCGTGGAGGGCGCGCGCGGGGCGGACCGAACTGCGGCCGCTGGGCCCTTCGCGAATGTGTCTCGAGCGCGCGAGCGCCTGACGGGGAGGCCGTTCTTCAGCGAGGACCCCCGTTTCGATCTCGATCGCCACATCCACCAGCGCGAGCTCTCCGCGGCGGACGACGACACGCTGCGCGAGCTCGTGGGGGAGCTGATCGCCTCGCCGCTGGAGCGCTCCAAGCCGCTGTGGGACATGCACCTGCTCGACCGCCCCGGCGCGGGCTGCGCCGTGGTGGTGCGCATCCACCACTGCATCGTCGACGGGATCGCGCTGGCGCAGGTGATGCTCTCGCTCACCGACGCCACCCCCGAGGCGCCCCCCGACGCACCGCCCGTGCAGGACAACCTCGTGGCCGCCCGCACATCGCACGTGCGTGCCTACCGGCGCGGGGAGCGGGTGCGCGGAACCGCCGCCGGGGCGGCCGCCAGCGCACGCGCACTGGCGAAGCTGCTGTTCACGCCGCCCGACGCGCGCACCGCCCTGCGCGGCCGGCTCGACGTGCCCAAGCGCGTGGCCTGGACCGGGCGGCTGGACCTCGCGCTCGTCAAGGCCACCGCGCGCGCGCAGGGCGCGAGCGTCAACGACGTGCTGCTCGCGGCGGTCACCGGCGCGCTGCGCCGCCATCTGCTCGAGCGCGGCGATCGGCCTCGCGCCGTGAGGACGCTCGTGCCTTTCAACCTGCGCCCCCTCGAGGAGCCTATCCCGCGGGGACTGGGCAATCGCTTCGGACTGGTCTTCCTCACGCTGCCCGTCGATGTCGAGGGCCCGCGCGAGCGCCTGCGCGAGCTGAGCCGCCGGATGGCCGCGATCAAGAACTCGCACGAGGGTCCCGTCTCCTACGCGGTCCTCAAGGGGATCGGCATGACGCCGAGGCGCATCGAGCGGCGCATCATCGACATCTTCACGGCGAAGGCCAGCGCCATGACCACCAACGTGCCGGGCCCCCGCGAGATCGTCTACCTGGCTGGCAGCCCCGTGCGCGCGGTGCTCGTATGGGCGCCCGTATCGGGCAGCGTCGGCATGACCCTCAGCATCTTCAGCTACCACGACGGGGTCACCATCGGGCTGCTCGTCGACGCCGGCCTCGTGCCCGATCCGCACGCGATCGGACGCTACTGCGAAGAGGAGCTCGCGGCCCTTGCGCAGCTGCCACACGCGGGCGGCAATCCGCTGAACCCCCTCCCCGACACGGCGGTCCGATCCGTGCGGGCGAGCGCGAATGGGCGCTGATCCTTCGGCAAGCCTTCGAAATCGTGCGGAGATAGCGGCAAGAGTGCGTGCAGAGCTGGACCCACGGCCTGCTTGCTGCCAGCCTGGGTAATGAGGGATTATCGCGGTACGTGAGAAATCGACCGCAAGCGCGTCATATACAGGAGTGGGTTTGCCGACAACAGCGGGTTCGTTGATCTTCATCCTTGCCCCCGCGTTCGGGGCGATCGGCCTGGCGACCGTGTTCGTGGTCGCGCTGGGCATCGTCGCCGCGCGCGCCGACGATCACTTCGACCGCCAGCTCGTGGAGGAGGGCGCCGGCACGCACTCCGCCACCGCGCACCCCGAAGCCCTTCGCGCCCTCGAATTCGAGCGCTACGCGCCGCCGCCGGAGGTGGCCACGGCAGTCGCCGCGGCCGCAACAACCAGCAACGCCGTGATCGCGATCAGCAGGCGCTCGCCCGCCGCGTCGCTGGGGAAGCTCGGGCGGCGTAGCCCGATCCCCAGCGAGACCAGGAGCGCCCATGCAACCAGCAGGCCGCCCGCGATGTAGAACGGCGCCTTGCTCTTTGCCGCGCCGAGAATCGGGAGGATGTGGAGTGTGGTGTGCATGTGCGCGCGAGCCTAACCGATTCGCAGGAGGGTGTGCAGGGCACACCGCAGCGCCCATCCGCCCGACACATTCGGACAGGGCTCAGGCGGGGCATCGGCAGGGTATGCTCACGCACGGTGGCCGACGCGATCCGCACCCCCGACGAGCTTCTGCAGGAGCTCCCCGACTTCCCCTTCGCGCCCCACTTCCGCGAGGTCGACGGTCTGCGCCTCGCCCACCTCGACGAGGGCCAGGGCGCGCCCGTGATCTTCATGCACGGCGAGCCCACCTGGTCGTTTCTGTGGCGCAAGGTCATCCCGCCCGTGCGCGACGCCGGCTTTCGCTGCATCGCGCCGGACCTCGCCGGCTTCGGGCGCTCGGACAAGCCCATCGACATCGGCTTCTACACCTACGACCGCCACACCGAGCTCGCCGCCACGCTGCTCGAGGACCTCGACCTGCGCGGCGCCACGCTCGTCGTGCACGACTGGGGTGGCCCCATCGGTCTGCGCCTCGCCATCGAGCGCCCCGAGCGCATCGCGCGCATCGTGATCCTCGACACCGGCCTCTTCACCGGCCACCAGCCGATGTCCGAGGCCTGGACGCTGTTCCGCGACTTCGTGGCGCGCACCGAGGACCTCCCCGTGGGCTTCCTCGTCAAGGGCGCCTGCAAGCGCGACCCCGGCGAGGAGGTCATCGCGGCCTACGACGCGCCCTTCCCCAACCCGCAGTCCAAGGCGGGGGCGCGCGCGTTCCCGCTGCTGATCCCGCTCACGCCCGAGGCCCCCGGCGCCGAGGCGGGGCAGCGCACGCTCTCGGCGCTGCGCGAGGATCGCCGCCCCACGCTGATGCTGTGGGCCGATTCCGATCCCGTCCTGCCGCTCAGCACCGGAGAGCGCTTCGCCGAGGCCATCGGGCGGGAGACGCCCACGGTGATCGAGGACGCCTCGCACTTCCTGCAGGAGGACCAGGGGCCTCTCATCGGGAGCCTTATCGCGGAGTGGCTTACGGCGTAGTCAAGAGGACGGCACCGAGCCCTCCCCGAGCTGCGCCGGCTCCTCCGCCGGGGCCAGCGCGGGCTCCGAGCGCGCGGCGCGCAGTTCGTAGCCCTTGCGCACGTTCACATCCGCGCCCGCGAGCACCCTATCGGCCTTCATCGCGCGCGCCATCCCCTCCGAGAGGCGCCGCGGCAGCAGCGTCCCCAGCTGGCTCGTGCGCTTCGCCGACTTGGGCACCCACACTTCGACGGTGCCGTGCTGCAGCGCCTCCACGATCGCGTCGGCCACTTCGGAGGGCTGCAGCACGTGCAGGCCGCGCGCCTCGCCGAGGCCGCTGCCCAGTTCGGTGTTCACCACGAAGGGCATCACGTAGCTCATATCGATGTGCGCGTCCATCAAACGCAGCTCGCCGCGCACCGCCTCGGTGAGGCCCACCACCGCGTGCTTGGTCGCCGAGTACGTCGCGCCGCCGGGCGCGCCGAACTTGCCCGCCTGCGAGGAGATGTTCACGATGTGCCCCCGATCGCGCGGCACCATCCGCGCGAGCGCCAGCTTCGTGCCGAGGATCACGCCGTGGATGTTGATGTCCACCATCCGCCGCGCCGTCAGATCGTCCTCGTCGATGAAGCGCCCCACGGGCATGATCCCCGCGTTGTTGACGAGCACGTCAACCGGCCCCAGCTGCGCTTCGGCGTCGTCGAGGAACTTCGTAAACGACGCGCGATCGGTCACATCGAGCGGGAGCGCCACCGCCGAGGGATGGGTGGAGGCCAACTCGGAAACGGTCGCCTGCGCCGCGGGGAGGTCCACGTCGCCGATCGCCACCTTCATCCCCTGGCGCATCAGCGCCTCGGCGGTCGCGCGCCCGATGCCGCGGGCCGCGCCTGTGATCGCGGCGGTCTGTCCAGCGAGGATACGGGGCTGCTTGGCCATCTGGTCCCTCCAGTTCGGTTCTATTCGCAGTTGGCCAAAGCTAGCGCACCTTCTGGGGTCGTCGTGGGTTTCAAGAGATGGCTCCCTGCGCGGGAGGCGCAGAAGCCGCCGGAGAGGGGTGCACAGACCCGAGCGTTCCACGGCACCGCTCGGGTCTAGTGCGCGGGGGCGGAGGACCACCACGATGGTGCAGGCTCGCCGCGCTCTCGTCATCTTCGCGGCGCCCCGGACCGATAGGGTGCGTGGATGGCATCCTTCCTTTTCCAGAAGCAGCGGATCGCCTACACCGAATACGGCGGCGGACCGGCTGCGCTCACGGCGGAGGGCAAACGCGCCCGCACCGCACGCGCCTCGCCCGCGAAGGACCGTCCGGTGATCCTCGTGCACGGCCTGCTCCTCTCCCAGGAGATGCACCGCCCGCTCGCCGAAGACCTCGCCGCGCGCGGCAACCGCGCGATCACAGTCGACCTGCTCGGGCACGGCGAATCCGATCGCCCGCGCGACATGTGGCGCTACTCGATGAGCCTCTTCGCCGAGCAGCTGCTCGCGCTGATGGACCACCTCGAGCTCGAGGAAGCCGTCGTGATGGGCACCTCGCTCGGCGCCAACGCCGCGCTCGAGCTGGCCGCCAAAGCGCCCGAGCGCCTGCGCGCGATGGTGATCGAGATGCCCGTGCTCGACAACGCGATCCCCGCCAGCGCGCTCACCTTCACGCCGATCCTGCTCGCGCTCACCTTCGGCGAGGGGATCATGAAGGTGGTGGGTCGCGGCGCCCGCGCTGTGCCACGGCAGCTGCTGCCCCACTACGGCAACCTCGTGCTCGACCTCATCCGTCAGGAGCCCGGTCCTGGCGGCGCGCTGCTGCAGGGGCTCTTCTTCGGGCGCATCGCCCCCCATCGCACCGAGCGGCGCACCTTCCAGACGCCCGCGCTCGTCATCGGCCACCGCCGCGACCCCGTCCACCCCTTCTCCGACGCCGGCCAGCTCGCCGAGGAGCTCCCCAACGGCCGCCTCCTGCAGGCCGACTCGCTCGTCGAGCTGCGCCTCAATCCCGCCCGCCTCACCGACGAGATCGCCGGCTACCTGGATGAGGTGTGGGCGAAGCCGGCGCCCCGCGCGCGCAGACCGCGGGCCGCGGCTTCGGGCACGAAGACACGCAGAAGGACACCGGCGACGAAGGCCCCCAAAGCTGGGGTCGGGGCGGGCGGCGTCAGCGCGTAGGCGGGTGGGGCGCTCCTGTGCGCGGCGCTACTTCGTAGGCGGGTAGGGCACCACTTCGCCGATGCTCACGTGGCCGGGCGCCGTGGGGGCGCCCACCGAGGCCGCGGGGGCCTTCGTGAGCCAGAGCACGAGGAAGCGGAAGGCCTTTCCGCCCGTCGCGAGCCTCACCGTCGCCGTCTTCTTCTTCACGAGGTGGCTCGGGCTGAGCTTCCTCCACGCGGGGTCGGTGATCGCCGCCGGGAGCGTGCTGCCGTTCGCGCCGAACACTTCCACCGTCATCCCCGGTGTCGTCGTCACGATTTCAAGGCTCCCCAGCTTGGTCGCGCTTTTGAAGTCGAGCGCGAGGCCCGCCGCCATCAGCGGCGCCACCTTAGGTTCGACCTGCGCCGTCCACGATGTCGTCGTATCGCCATCGATCGCGAGACTCGGATCGCCGAAGTAGGAGTCGGGGTAGCCCGAGGGGTTGTATGTCGAGGCCGCATCGGTGTCCAGCAGGATCGGGTTCGGCGTCTGCGCCGCCGGCGTCGTCGCGCTCGGCGTGGTGCTCGTTGGCGTCGTCGTAGTGTTCCTCGGAATCGTCGGGGTCGTCGTGCGCGCCGGGTTGGGCAACGGCAGCACCGGCACGCTGCGGCGCGGATTGAGCGCCGTGCCCGAGGGCGTGGGCACGACCGCCGGCAGCTTCGGCGGCTTGATCGTCGATGGCGGCAACCCCAGTGTGGAGGTCCCACTGCCGCCCGGCGTCGTCGTGGTGGGCGGCACCGTGCCCGTCGGCGTGCTCGAGGTCGACGGGGGCGTCGTGGTGGTGGTCGGCGCCACTTGCGCGATCAGCACGTGCGGCGGGGGCTTCTTGGGCGTCTGGTTCAGCGCCGCATACGCCGCCGTCCCCGCACCCAAGAGCAGAATCGCCGCGGCGGCCGCGATCACCGCCAGCGGGCGCCAATCGCGCTCGCTGTCGAGGCTCCCCGATGCGCCCGCGCCACACTGCAGGCACCACTCCTGGCCATCGGCCATCGTCGCACCACAGCTCTTGCACGCGCGGCGCTCCACCGGCGGCAGCTTCGGCGGCTCCGCGCCGGATGCGCCGTTGGAGGGCGCCGTGGCCGGCGCCGGTGTCGTGGGCTGCTCGGGACTCTGCGCAGCCGGTGCGTCTGCCAGGAGCGGGTTCACCGCCTCTGATTCTTGCAGCTTCGCCGCCGTGACCCCGCAGGTTGCCCGCCGCGGCGGGGAGAGGTGCTAGCACGGCGCCGGCGGACCGCCGCTTACGATCTCCCGCCCCGTCGGCCGCAGCTCCCCATCGAGCTCCAGCTGCCAGTAGTAGCGCGTGAAGGTGCCCCCCTCATTGAACTCCCCCACGTGCGGCGCGATGTGCTCGCCCGCCGCCATCCTCACGATCAGCTCGGGGTAGCTCCTTCCTGGCAGCGCCGCGTAGGCCGGCGCGGGGAACGCCCCGCCGAAGCGCGCGTTCACGTCGGTGATGCCGAGGCCCACCTCCGGGTCGCGGAAGACCTGGATCGTCGCCGGCCCGCGCACCTGGAGCGCCTCCATCGCGCGAGCGCCCAGCTCGATCAGCTCCTCATCGCGCACCACCCTCCCCTTGATCGACTCGCCCCCGCGCGACTCTTCCATCGTGCGCGGGATCGCGTTCAGGCAGCGGCCCTGAAGGTCGCCCAGGCAGTCGATCGACAGCTCCGGCCCGCCCATCGCGCGCTGCACCATCACCGGCTCGCTCGCATAGCCCTCGCGCGGGGCCGACACGTACTGCACGAAGAAGTCCTTCTCCGCCGCATCGCGCGCCAGGTGGATCGAGCGCGCGCCCGAGCCCCTTCGCGGTTTCACCATCACCGGGTAGGACTCCGGCTCCTCCTCGGGCAGCACCGTCGGGGGGGAGGGGAGACCCAGGCGCCCCAGCAGCAGGTGCGTCTCGTACTTGTCATACGTCGCCCTCGCCACCTCCGAGCTGGGCGTCAGCGCGGGCAGCCTTCTCTCCTCGCGCGCCTTTGCGAGCACCTCGATATCGAGGTCGGTGAGCGGGATCACCGCGCCCACGCCGTGCTCCTCGCACAGCGCCTCCAGCGCCGGCACGTACTCCGGGTCCTCGATCAGGGGCGCCTTCACCCGCACCTGTGCCGCGTATTGCGCCGGGGCCAGGGGGTTGGGGTCGGCGGCAATCGTCTTCGTCAGCGCCGCGAAGCACGAGACGATGTCGTAGCGCTTACCCACCCCCGTGAGGAGCACCGCCGGCCTCACGCGCTCCACCCTCCCGTCTCGCCCTTGTACAGCCCGCTCCCGCCCAGCACCATCGCCGGTGTGCGCTTGAGGATCTCGAGGTCCAGGCGCCAGCTTCGGTGTTCGATGTAATAGAGGTCGAGCTCGATCCGCTCGCTCCACGGCAGCGCCGCGCGGCCGTTCACCTGCGCCCAGCCCGTGATCCCCGGGCGGATCGCCAGGCGCCCGCGCTGGCGCTCTGTGTACTGCGCCACCTGATGGGGCAACGTCGGGCGCGGGCCGATCAGCGACATCTCGCCGCGCAGCACATTCAGCAGGTTCGGCAGCTCATCCAGCGAGGTGCGGCGCAGGAGCGCCCCCACGCGCGTGATGCGCGCGTCGCGCGCGTCGATCGCCAGGCCCGCGCCCTGGTGCTCGGCGCCGCTCACCATCGTGCGCAGCTTCAGCACCTCGAACTCGCGCCCGTTCAGGCCCACGCGCCGCTGACGGTAGATGGGGTCGCCCGGGGTCTCCAGGCGGATCGCCAGCATCGCGATGGCAATGAGCGGCGCGGTGAGGACGAGCGTCGTCGCGGACACGGCTATGTCGATCGCTCGGCGCACCACGCGGGGCATTCTCGCAGCGACACCACATCCCAGGCTGCCGGAGGCCTGCGCGACCCCAGATGCCACGCTATATCTAAATGTGTATACTGCCCAAGGAATGGAGACTGCGGGAATGATCCGGGAAGCTCGCCGAGCCGCAGGGTTGACCCAGCTGGAGGTCGCACAGCGGGCCCACACGGCACAGCCGGCGGTCGCCGCGTACGAGTCGGGGGGGCGGACTCCGAACATGGCCACGCTCGAGCGGCTGCTGCGCGCTTGCGACCACGACGTGGAGGTGCTCGCTCGCGCCCGGGTGCGGCGCGGCGCGGCCTCGCTCGCCGAGCTGGCCACAACGATCGCGCACGATCTCCAAGGCGACAGGGAGAGCGATGCGGTGCGGCTGCTGTTCGGGTTCGCCGACGACTTCAGGGGATCCTCCCGGCCCGGGAGGATCGCGCTCATCCGCGAGGGGCCCCCAACGACGGGGGACGCCCGCTTCGACGCCGCGCTCGCCGGCCTCGCGGAGCTGTTCGCGGCGGAGGGAGCGATCCCCGCCCCGCGTGGGTCGATGGCCCGGGCCGCTTCGTCGAGCCGTGGTGGCTCGCTCGCCAGCCGGCCCGCCTTCCACGCCTACGTGCTCGCCCACACGCCCGCCCTGCTCGCCCGGCACGGGGTGTTCATGGCGCGCGAGGTCTTCGACCGTGCCTGAGAAGCACTTCACCCGAGCCCGCATATCCTCACCGCGCTGCAGGCGCTCGGCGACGAGCTCACCCGCAGGGGCGTGCGCGGTCAGATCTTCATCGTCGGCGGCGCCGCGATGGCGCTCGCCTACTCGACCCGGAGAGTCACGAAGGACATCGATGCGGTATTCGAGCCCAAGGCCCTGATCTACGAGGCCGCCGCGAAGGTAGCCGAGGATCTTGGGCTGCCCGAGGACTGGCTGAACGACGCCGTCAAGGGCTTCATGCCCGGCGAGGACGAGCATCCACGCGCCCTCCCGGAGATCGAGGGAATCGAGATCACCACCGCCTCCCCCCGCTATCTGCTCGCGATGAAGCTCATGGCGATGCGCTTCGGCGAGGACGACGAGGACATCGAAATCCTGCTGCGGGAGTGCGCGCTGAGCACCCCCGAGGAGGCCCTGGAGCTGCTCCAGAGCATCTACCCGCTCGCCGAACCGCCCCCCAAGACACGCCTCTTCCTCGAAGAGATCCTCGGGCCCGGGGCGGCGTAGCGACCTCTCGCTCCTCCTCGCACTATCGAGTCCCCTCCGCGGCCTCCCACGACGCGCTGGTGCCATGCCGCAGCCAATCCCAGAACCCGAGCGCAAGCGAGGCGGTTGTGAGGAAGTAGTAGCGCGCGATGAGCAGCGGGCGGATGCGGATCACGCCGCCGAGGCCCGCGCTTGCGCCCAGGAGGACCTGGAGGGTGAGCGTGACGGTGTAGATGCCGCTCGCGCCGGCGGCGGTTCCGGGCGGGTAGGCGAGCACCAGCGCGAGGTTCGCGGCGAACGCCAGCAGGTGCAGAAAGGCAGTGCAGTAGCGAAGCACGCGGTGGGAGAGGATCATCAGCGCGTAGCCGAGGCCATAGCCGCGCGGGTCGAGCATCCCGCCGCGCAGGACGATCGGCCAGGTGTGGCTCATCATGCGCCGCTTGCGCGCGAGCTCGCCCTCGATCGAGGGGACCATCTTCTCTCGCGCGCGCGCCCCCGGCACATACACCGCGCGCCAGCCGCGCTTCACCATGTTGAAAGGGAGGGAGAGGTCGTGGCCCATAATCGGATCCACCACGAGATAACTCGCGCGGCGCGTGGCGTAGATCGCGCCGTTGCCCGCGGTGATCGAGCGCAGCCGCGACTCGGCGGCGCGCTGGGCCATCTCATAGCGCCAGTAGACGCCCTCCTGGTTGGTAGCCCGCGCGCCCTGAGCGAGGGGGTCCACGAAAAAGCGCACCTGCCCGCACGCATACCCCACGCGCGCCTCCCCGAAGGCGCCCACGAGCGCGCGCAGCGCGTCGGGCTCCCACAGCGAGTTGGCGTCGCTGAACGCCACGACCTCCCCCCGCGAGGCGGCCACCGCGGCGTCCTGCGCGCGGATCTTGCCCCCCCGCGGCAGCTCGAGCACGAGGTCGGCCCCCGCCTCGCGCGCGCGCAGCGCGGTGGCGTCGCCGCAGCCGTCGCACGCGACAACCACCTCCAGCCGCGCGCGCGGGTAGTCGAGCGCGAGCGCGTTGCGCACCTTCTCCCCGATAACCCCCTCCTCGTCGTGCGCCGCCACGATCAAAGAAACGACAGGAAAGGCTCCGCCCCGGAGGGGCTCCGCCAGCGGGGTCGCGTCGTGTCGACCGTCGTCGCCGCGCAGAACCCGAGCGAGCAGCGCCAGCACCGCAGCGTAGCCGAGCTGAGTCCACACGATCAGGGCCAGTGCCGTCCACGTCGCGATTTCCAGGGCCGTGCGCATCGGCCGCCATTCTCGCCTACTGCGCCGTCTGCACCTGTATCGCTCCCGCGACCTGCTGTCCTTTGGTGGTCAACTGCCAGGCATTGGGTTCGCCGCTGAGGTGGCCCGCGCCGGTGTTCTCGATCAGGCCAAGCGTCTTCAGGCGCGCGAGCAGCTTCGAGATCTGCCCCTGATCCTCGACGCCCGCCGAGGCGGCCACATCGCGGTTGCTGGCACCCGGCGTCTGGCCGATCGCGAGCAGCACACGCACCGTGCGGTAGGTGAGGCGCATGTCCAGCTCTCTGAGGGGGTCCTTGCCCTGAGCGCGCGGACGCACCGGCCGCACGGGGAGGGGCCGATCGAGCTCCTTGGCGGCCACCGCCGCGCCCTGGTAGGGCAGCACGATCATCCCCATCAGCGGGTTCAGCAGCTCCGCGTAGGCGCCGGGCCGCGAGGATGGCGACGAGGACGGTATCGGCTCCGCGAGACGGGCGTGCAGCACGGAGGACACCGCGCCGACGACGCCCTCCGCGGTGAGGGGCGGCGCCTCGCGCTGGCCCCCCTTGCCTTCCGCGCGGCCCTCATCGAGCGCGCGCTTCACGGCCTCCACGATGCTCGCGCGGCGCTCGAGCGCAAGGGGACCCGCGGCGAGCGACTCCACCACGCACAGACGCCCCACCAGCGGCTCCTCGTCGAGGAAGTCCAGCAGCGCAGCCAGACCCGCGCGGATCCGATCGCGCCAGCGCTTCTCGCCCCCGTACGCCGGGAGCACGCGCGCCGCGATCTGCTGTGCGGCGTCGTCGAACGCCGCCAGAAAACACGCTTCGCGATCGTCGAACAGCTCGTAGAAAGTGCGCCGCGACACACCGCTGCGCGCCACCACATGCGCAACCGTCACGTTCCCTGCACCACGCTCCCCCGCGACCTCCGTCATCGCCGCGAGGATCCGCGCGCGCTGGATCTCGGAGACCTTTTCACGGCCCACACCGCGCTCACGGTCCGCACCATGCGCCTTACGCGCGCCATTGCCACCCTCGGCGACGGCCTTACGGCCTGCGGCGCTGCCGGGGCGCCTAGGCGCCCCGGCCTTCGCGTTACGGGATGACACGAGCGTCGCCACCGCTACTTCTTGCCGCCCTTCCGGTGCTTGGGCTTGTGCTTCTTCTTGGCCGCCGAGCACCCGGTGACCGGGATCTTCGTGGTCTGCTTGACGACTGCGCCCGTTCTGCCCGGTGAGGGTCGTGGGCATCGTGAGGTTCTGCCCGCACATGTTGCCCTTCGCCTTCGCGGGTAGGACGGCGGCGAGGCCGGAGTGGGGTCCCTCGGGGAGCGTCAGCTCGAAGCTCGAGATCGGGGCGTCCGGGACGCGTTGAACGCGCTGCTCGTGACGCCGTGCTTGATGTTGATGCTGCCGACCACGTCGAGGGTGACGCCTTCGCCCTGCAGGACGAGCACGACGTCGGGGAACGCCGCGCCGCCGTGGGAGACGAGATACACCGGGCCCGACACCGGGTTCGACGAGAACCGGGGTTGTGGCAGTTGCCGTCCCGATGTTCGAGCCTGCGGGGCAGGATGCGGGGTTCGCGGCGAACACCGCCTGCGGTGCACGCCTGCTGGATCGTCGTCAGCCGCGAGGGCAACTGCTTGGGGAGACGTCACCGCGACGCTGCGAATGTTCGCCTGCGACCCCTAGCGGGTAGCCGACCTTCACGGTCGAGGCTCGCGCCCTGCTTCTTACTCGTGTTCGCCTGCGTGGAGACCTTGAACGACGGCTTGAACGGCAGCGTCGCGCAGTTCGCCGCCTGGAAGTGGCTCGAGACGGCTGCGCGTCGCTCCCTGAGTGCTCGTGAGCGTCCCCGTCGACCGTCGAGGGGTTCGCAGTTGGTGGGGTTGAACATGAACCCCGGCCGGTCGATCGTCACGTTGACCCGCTTGATGCGCAGGGGGATGCCCTGCAGGATCGTCGGCAACGGGTCGCTCGCGACCGTGATCTGCGCGGTGTGGGGGTCCACGTTGACCGCGGCCCTGACGACGACGGTGCCGAGGTTGAACGGTCCCGCCGCCGCGGGCACCACGATCGACAGGCCGAACGGGGCGCCCTTATAGGGGCCGGTGAAGAACACCTGGCCCGTGACGCTCACCGGGTCCGGGCCCGCGCCCGCCGCCGCCGTGGTGTGCCCGATCAGGCTGTTCGGCGCCGCAGGTGCCCTGGCCGGCCTGCGGTTCGGGGCACTGTTCGACGCCTTTGAGGATCCCCAAGAGACCCGGTGGGGTCGTCGACCGTCACCCCACCGAGACCCTGGTCCTGGTCTGTGCGGGAGAGCGAGACACCGAGCGCACTGAAAGCACCCGCCTGCGGGCTGGTCGTGCCCGCCACGAACGCGGGGCTGAACTGTGGCGCATGGCACCCCGTGTTCACTTCAAACGCCTGGCCGTGGTTCCACCGCGTTTCGCTGCTCCACGACGTGCAACTGCGTCGCTCGTGGAGTAAGACCCGCACACGTCGGGGTTCACCAACGCGGCGCGGGGACCACCGAAGAAATCGAGCTTGATGTCGCTTACCGGCTGCTGCGGGAATGTTCTCGAACGTGGTCGTCAACTGCCCCGTGACGGGGTCCGCGACGACGTGCCCGGCGAGCTTGACGACGACACCCGTTTCGGGGTCCTGGATCGCGATGTAGATCGCCAGCAGCGAACCGAACGGGTTATCGCCCTGCGCCGCGACATACACCCCACCCAGCAGAGGATGATCCAAAACCGGGACATCGGCCTCGACCGTCCCGATCTTCGCCGCATCCGGACACGCCGCCGGTTCGGGGCTCGACAGCGCGATCTGCGCCGAGCTGCACGCCGCGAGACCGTTCGCGATCGCCGGGTTCACGCTCGTGCCCGCCGGCAACGTGACAACCGCCTTACGCAGATCCGCTTCGGCGAGACCTTCAGGATCTTTCAACCCCGCATCCGGCAAATGCACACTGACGTGCAACCCGGTCGGGGAGTCCGCCGCGCTCGCTTCCGGCGCCACCGCGATCGACGGCGTGAAGGACAGGCGGTTGCAACCCTCGTAGCCGACCGGGTTGCCGAGATTGTCGTGGGTGAGGAAACTCGCGCTGAGGAATTCACCTGGGGCCTGCCACGAGTCCAGGCGCAACCGGGTTTCCTGCGGGCCCGCGCACGACGTCGGCAACGTCAGATACGGCCTCGGCGCGGCGCCCGTGGAGAACCCCCCGCCTTCGCAGTTAGCGGGGTTCGAGGGGTCACCCGAGCACCCGCCGCCGCGGGCCGCGTCGTGGCTGGGGTCGCCGGGCACGCCCCACAACGTCAGCACGCTGCTGGAGGCCGGTGCGAGCGTCGTGAGGTCGCTCAACGTGATTGTCAACCCGTAGTCCCCGCCGCTGCGGACATGAGCATCGATATAGATCGGGAACCCGCCGTATGAAGCACCGAGCTGCGCCGGCTCACCCGGCGAAGGAACCATGTTGTACAACGGAATCGTCTTCAGACCGAATGTGACCAACTGCACGGTGAGTTGTCCGATCTGCGACGCCGGGGGACACGACCCCCACGCAAATTCGCCCGTCTTCAGCAGCTGCTTGTCGGTGCACGTCGGGACGGCCGAGGGATCGCCGGTCAAACCAGCGGGCGCATCGACCTGGATGTCCTTGAAATTGCCATCCGGGGCGAGTGGATCACCGGATTGGTTGGTGACGGTGTTCATGTAGAGGCTCGCCTGCATCTCGTAGGGATGCAGGCCCGCCTGGGTCGCCACCGAGCCGTCCCGGTTCAGCGTCAAACCGTCGAAGCTCTTGATCCCGAAACCAGCATCCGCACCAGCCGGCGCGAGCGCCGCAAGCACGAGCACGAGCACGAGCAGCAGACACCCGCCCAGCGCCGCCGGCACAACTCTCGTGAACGGGCGTCCTCCCGGTGTGGGCCCGTCGATCGAACGCGCAAGCATCACTTCGCCCCCCTTACCGAACGCTTTGTTAGCTTCCCGGCCCTCACCGGGCCATACAACCTGTGTGCGCGAGCGACACACGACGCCCGCGCATGCCTGGGCCTATGCCGGCACACCCTCAACGCCGCCGCCAACCTCTGCGCTCGCGTCCTACCCCGGGCCCTGGCCACCGGAGCAGCACCCGGGGGAGTGAGGTTCCCCCCGGCCGAGATACCGGTGGAGCCCACCGACACACCCCCAGGCTGACCCGCGATGGGTTGCTTGCACGATTCACCCGTACATGGCGCCGCGGGAGCCGTGTACGGGAACCCGCCGCCGATGCGCGCATCGTAAATATCGAGCTTCTGGTCGGTGTCCTGCCCCACCAGCCGCGAGCGCGTCATGAAGAACACGTCGCTGCCGCTCACGCTCGCATCCACGAACGTCGAGACGTCGCTGCTCGTACCGCTCGAGATGAGATACACCCGGCCACCCTCGTACTCATACACATCCTGCCTGCCATTCACATCACCCGGCACCAGCGCATCCATGCTGTTGAAGAACACCCGCGAACCATCCCCGGAAAGATAACGCTGCAAATACTCAAAGTCACGACCATGGACTCCACCCCCAGAGCCAGCCAGCTCGACCTCCGATAGATGGGACGGACCCACTGGCTGTGCGCCGCTGGGGTTACACGAAACACACGTCAGCGCGTGAGAGACGGCATTGTAGAGGAACACCTCGCTGCACTGTGACACCTTCCGGAGTAAACTCAATCGTCGGCCCGCAGCTGGATGAGCCATCGCTGACCGCGTTGTCATACCCAGTCAGACTCCGCACCGATTCAAACACCAGATGCGTACCATCGGGTGTCACCCTCGCAGGCATCCGCCCAGTCCAGTCGAGCCGGTCACCGTTGTTGGCAAGACGCGCGATGAACGTCACGACCCCGTCATGAGACACATACAGGTTGCACTGGCCTTCGTTCTCCCCGAAAACGTCGTGGCAGCCGCCGGGGCTCGCGCCACCGGCCAGGACACCGTTCGCGACGAAGTACACGTACGACCCATCCGTGCTCGTACCGAGCACCCCCAGGACATCGGCGCCCAGCGGGTCGCCGTTGTGGTCGACTGTGAGATCCGTCAACCCGCCGCTGTTACTGTCATACCGGTAGAGATCGCTTCCCCCGCCACAGACGAGTGCGGGCGTCGGTTCGCTGTGCGCGGTCGAGTCGTTCGTGAGCTGCTCGCAACTGGTGAAGAAAGCCTGTGAGCCATCCGCGCTCGCCTTCCAGGACTGCACAAACCGCGAACCGTTGGGGTCGCTGCCACCAGGGCCCGACCCGTTGCTCTTCTGCGACGCCGAGACCTCAACCGTCGTCGAACCGTTCTCACGCATATAGATCTGATAGTCCTGTTCAGCTCCAGGGACTTCTCCACTGATGAAGAAGACCTTCGAGCCATCCGGCGACACCGCGTTTATGAACCCTGCGTCAGCCGCAGAGTTCTGGCCGCCATAGCCCCCGCCAAGGCCCGCATTGAGAGGCGACGCGACACAGGCCGGCCCGCCGCCCCCGCAGCGCGTCGCGGGCGACACGGGGATCTGGCTCACCAAGCTCACTGCGCCACCAGCCCACTGATAGAGATTTTCCCCGAATGTACTTGTTTTGTCGATCGCCTCGGGGGTCAGCCGCGCGGCGGACACAAAGAACACGTGGCTGTAGTCAGCCGACGCCCCCTGGAAGGCCGCGAGCGCGGGTGTGGCGCCTGCTAGTGTCACGTCCGCTAGCTGATAGGCGCCGGTTGTGTTATCGCGCACGAACACGTTCTGGTTGTTCTGTGGCTCACCAGGCACCAGCGGCGGAGAATCCTGACCCATTCCCCCGCCACCGTTCTGGAACACGGCCTTCGAGAGGTCGGCGGAGAACCCCATGATGCTCGGTGACAGGTTGACCTGTTCGTTGAGGGTGGCCTGAGGCGGCGTGAGATCCTGCGAGGACCAGCCACTCCCACCACGCGCCGCGACATAATTCACGTAACCGCCGGCCCGCGCACCCGGAAACGCCGTATATGTCGAATACGCCAGCCCATCGCCGCTGCTCGACGCCTGAAACCCACCGATTAGAGAGAACGGGAGGTTCGCCGAAGACAGCGCCCCGTCGCCCTTGACCACCGGCGTGACAAGCTCATAACCACGGCCATCCGGCAGCGAGGACGTGCCGGCGGGCGACTGTGTGATGAACGTGTGGTCGGGGCCCGATAGCCCGCTCGGCGCGGCCGAGTTGCTCGCGACGACACGGTAATGGTAGACGGTGCTCGCCGCGAGCCCCTGGATGTGCACGCTGACGCTGTGCGGTTCGGCGTCCGAGCCGATCGAGGCGCTCTGCACCGTGGACTGCCCGTAGCTCGTGCTCGTCCCGTACTCGAAGTGGTACGTAGTGGAGCGCAGATACGGATTGATCCGCGCACGCAGATCCGCCGAGGTCACGGTGACGTTCGCCACGGACGAGGAGAGGATCACCGGGCCCGTCGCGAACGTCTCATCGACTCCCGTGACGGTGCCATTGGCGTTCGCGGCGCTGAGACGGAAGTGGTAGACCACGCCGGGCGTGAGACCCGTGATGTCCGCGCTCACCGCCACCGGGCTGGACCCCGACGGGGTGCTCGCGCACGACGCGGTCTGCCCAGCGGCATACGGGTCAGGTTCCGAAGCGTCGAAGTGAGCATCATCGACATACGCGAAATGACAATCCGTCGAAACAGTCGATTCGGCGTTGACCGTCCCTTCGAGCGTCGCGGTCGTGACCGTCACACCGGACGCCTGGCCCGTCACGACATCGGGCACAGCAGCAGGAGCGAACGTGTCGATGCGAGCGTTCCCAGGATCGACCGCGTAAACATCCTGGTTTGCGTAGTCCACGGCGAGCCCCGCCGCACCGTTCAACTGTCCGGAGCCGAACGAGTCAACTGCCGTACAACTCCCACCCGCATCGCAGGAAGCTTCATAATGGCGCACGAGACTGCCGCCGCTGTCCATATACAGCTGATCGCTGGAGCGATCGAACGCGAACCCGGTGGGGTCCAGCGCGTCGCCGTTGACGGGGCCGACATCCGCCCCCGCGGCCGTGAACTGCTCGACCGTACCGGCGCCCGTGAGCACATACACGTTCCCCGCCGAATCCGCGTCGATCCCCGCGGGGTTCACGCCCCTGCCGGAGTTCCAGTCCGTCAGGAACGAGGCGTCCTGCGCGAACTCGAACACGTCGCTGTTCGTGTCATACACCCACAAGTTCCCCGACCCATCGACCGTGACACCCGCAAGCGCGCCGAACGGACCGGCGACCGGCGCTGTCGCCGACGAGCCGTCGTTCGTGGAGATGAACGCCCCCGAAGCGCTGAACTTCGACACCGTGTTCGTGCCCGTGTCCCCCACATACACATCGCCCGCCGACGCCCCGCTGGAGTTGTCGACCGCGACGAACATCGGCGTCGTGAACTGGCCCGCGCCCGAACCCTGCATCCCCTGCTGGCAGGTCAACGTGCACGACTCGAACGCCGGCAGCCCATCCGCGACACCCCAACCCCACGCCCGGATGAATTCCCCCGTAGAGGAGAACTGATCCACACGCGCATTGCCCGTATCCGCGACATACACATCGTGGGTGCTCGTGTTGACCGCAACACCGCCGCCTTCCACGAGCGACACCTCACCCGCTTGCGCACCCGCCGAACCAAAGCTCGAGGAGAACACATGGACGGCCCCAGCCGAAGCCGAGCCGGTACCCAACACGACCGACACGACCACACCCACCAGCGCAAAGGCGATTCGACGCGGCATCAAAGCGATCCCCTCCCGGAGCAATAAAGAACACGACCACCCGGGAGGCCCGAGCAGCACAAAACCGCCACGGGCACCCAGCCCACAGCGGCAGAAAAAGGCGCGCTTAACACGCGCGAGAAACCAACCCGGCGCCCTCGGCCGGGACCAGCCGCCGTACGACGGCGGCGAACTACCTCAGCGGAGAGCCAACCCCGCCAAGAGAGAGAGAGAGAGAGAGATGCATCAGGATGCTGATGCATCTAGTTCCGGCCCTCAGCGGGGTCGCAATGACCCCCATCACGTCTGCTCGAAACGAACTCACGCGCTTTCCATCTCCCTCAAAGCTCGAAATCATGTCCCTCTCCCAAGGAAACCCTGCCTGCGCTCAAAGCCGGCCGCAGAGGCCCAACCCCAAACCCGATCCTATGTACGCCCGGCCTCAGGTCGAAACCGGATCGAGAACATAATAAGCAGACTGAGCAGCAGTTGTCAAGCCCAAAGGTATACGGGAGCGCGGGGTATGGTCAAGCGGAGGTGTCTCGCTGCTCCCACGGGTACCCGGCGGTACGACCTCGCCCCACGTGCAGCACGCTTGTCTCGAGGCCCGGCGCACCCGACCCAGCGTTGCGTCTCCACCCGTGCGTAGCCTCGTCGTATCATGCAAACCGTGAGCAGACAGGCCCATGTGACGCTCAGCGGCGACATCGCCGGGGAGTACGTCGTGGTCGAGCGGGGAGAGGGCGGCGAGCTGACGCTCGCGCCCGACCTCAGCGTCAAGGCCATCCTCGCCCGGCACGGCGAGCGACCGATGAGCGCCGAGAACTTCGAGCGCCACTTCGGGGATCTGCCAACTGACGACGACACCGGCATCGTCGCGATCCGCAAGCGTCTTGGAACCCGCGCGCCAACTCCTGAGGAGTCTGAGGACTTCTGGCGCGAGTACGGGCCTTTGATGCTCCCGCCCGACGGCGAGGGGTAACAATGCCTGCAAGGCAGGTGCGCCTGCCCGGTGCGGCCAGCACCCCCGATAGAATCGAGCTGAAATGACTACTCGCGAGCTGTTGCATCGCGCGGTCGACGCGCTTCCCGACCAGGAGCTCGAAGGCGCCCTCGAGTACATCGCCTCGCGGCGCAGCGACCGTCTCGATGAGTGGGGCGACCTTTCGACCATGCTCGACGGCGCCGCCGACGATCTCCTCGAGGAAATGGACGTCGAGGAGGCAGAGGCTGGCTTCGGTCCGTGGCCACGCTGAGACCCTCGCGCGGCGAGGTGTGGTGGCACGAGCGGCCCGAGCGAAAGGCGCGGCCGGTACTGGTCATCACACGCAACGAGGCGATCGACGTTCTCAATCGTCTGCTCGTGGTGCCGGCAACGCGCACCGTGCGTGACATTCCGACGCACGTGCAACTCGACGAGGGCGACGGTATGCCGTACTCGTGCGCGCTTGCCCTCGATAACACCTTCTCGCCCCTCAAGGCACTGCTCACCGAACGAATCACGACCCTCACGCCAGGGCGAATGGATGAGGTCTGCCGGGCGCTCGCCAGAGCGACCAGTTGCTGAGGGAGCGGCTCGTCACCAGCTTCACCTCCGTGCCCGCGCGCCAGCGACGCGCACAGCGCGTGGTCGTACGGAGCGTGCACGTCGGAATATGGTCAAGCGGCGGGGATCAGAGGTAGATGACCTCGACGCCCAGCCGTGCGTACACCGTCTCCGCTGCCGTCGAGGGTTACCCGGCCGGCGTCGCTCACCGGCGAATCTGTTCCAGCGTTTCGCGCACCATCTCGGCTGTCAGCGTCGGCATCTCACGGTCGGCGACCGCGGCGAGCCGCCCGTCGCGCTCCTCCAAGTGGATCGGCGTGGTGGGGTGCTCGATCTCCAACCGTCCGTCGACGGCGCTCAGCTCGAGCTTCTGCCCGGGCCTGAAGTGCAGCTCTTCGCGCAGGCGCTTGGGAATCACGATCCGCCCGGCACTGTCGATGGTTGCGATCATGGCAGAGATATACCACTGCGGGTGTCGGCGAGACCGCCGGCCCACCGTTGGTCGACCCAGCGTTGCGTCTCCACCCGTGCGTAGCCTCGTCGTATCATGCAAACCGTGAGCAGACAGGCCCATGTGACGCTCAGCGGCGACATCGCCGGGGAGTACGTCGTGGTCGAGCGGGGAGAGGGCGGCGAGCTGACGCTCGCGCCCGACACCGGCATCACCGCGATGCGCAAGCGTCACGGCTTGGAGCCGGCGACTCTTGCCGAGTTCGAAGCGGAGTACGGGCCTGTTTTGCCACCCGATGGCGAGGGGTAGCCGTGCCTGCCCGAAAGCCGGGCCATGCGAAGGTCATCTTCGACGACGCGGTGTTCGACGAGGATCTGCACCGGGCGGGCAGCGAGGTCGCGATTGCGACCCGGCGTGCGTATGAACAGAGCGGAGTGCCGGTCGCCGACCTGCTCGCCTGCGACGATGAAGGCCGAGATTCAACGCGCCTGCCGGAATGCCTGAAGGTGTATCTACCGCGGCCCGCTGGAAGGTTTGGCATGGTCTTCACCATCCAACGACAGGAAGGAGGGCTTTTGCTTGCCTACCTCGCCTTTGGCGTCCGCCATCACCCGCGGGCGTCACACGCCCTGACGGTGTACCAGATCGCCGACAGACGGCTGCGTGGGTAGCATCCCAAGATGAGAGCGAGCATCCTAAGACAGGCAGGTTTGAAGCAATGACCGAGATCGAGCGCTATCTGATTCTGGTGGAAGGCGGGCCACCCTCCAACTACTCAGCCTGGTCGCCAGACGCTCTCGGCTGCGTGGCGACCGGCGATACGGTCGAGACATGCGTGAGTGAAATGCGCGCCGCGCTCGCGAGCCATTTCGATCTCATGCGCGAGTCCGGCGAAGCGATCCCCGAGCCCTCGGGGCCAGGGGTCCGCGTCAACAACGCAGTCGTTGCATAGCGGGTCAGGACCGAACAGGTCTCGAGCCTGCCTCGGCTCACCCCTCTAGCAGCTGCTCGTACAGCCGCAGGTGCGCCTTTGCGATCTGCTCCCATGAGTAGCGTCCGGCCGCGGCCGCTCTGGCTCGGGCGGCCATCTCGCTGAGGGCCGCCGGGTCCGCTAGGAGGGCCTCTAGGGCTTCGTGCAGGGCCGCCGCGTCGCCCGCCGGCACCGTGCGGGCGGCGCCCGTCGCCGCGATCTCCGGGAAGCCGCCCACGTCGGTGAGGAGCAACGGCTTGCCGAACGCGAGTGCCGTGAAGAGCACGCCCGACTGGTCTATCTCGCGGTAGGGGAGTACCACCAGGTCCGCACGCTGGAAGTACGCCGGCAGCTCGTCGTCGCCGATGAAGCGGGGGTCAAAGCGCACGTTGGGCGGGGCCTTCGCCTGGAGGTCGGTTATGTCCATGCGCGGCATCCCCGCGATCCATAGCTCCGCGTTCTCGATCCCCCGCCACGCCTCGACCAGTACGTCCAGGCCCTTGTAGGGGCGCATCAGGCCGAAGCAGAGAACCACCGGTTTGTCGGTTTCGTGCGGTGGGGGCAGCGGCGGCGCCTGCGCCAGGTGCGCGAACGCTCCGTGCGGAATCGCGTGCACCCGATTTGGGTCGATCCCCAGCTCGCGCGTCAAGCGCCGCCGGCCGTGCTCGGAGTGCACCACCACCGCGTCAAAGCGCTCATACAGCCGCTGTTGGGCCATCAGCTGGCCGGGTTTCGGCTCGCGCGGGAGCACGTCGTGGGCCGTCAGCACGCGCTTTGGGCGCCCGGTCTTGCGATCGTGACGCGGTAGTAGGCGCCCGTCGATCGGCTGCACCGTCAGCCACTGGAAGTGCGCGACATCCGCCTCCCTTGCCAGCCGCCGGTAGCGCAGCATCTCCGGTACGTGCTCGGCGAGCTTCAGCGCCACCCCGCGACGCGCGCGCGGCCCTCCCCCCGGAGGGCCTCTCCTCTTTTTTTCGTTCCCCTGTGCGCCCAGCCGTAGAACAGCTCCGCTCGCTCGTACCCCTCCTCCGGGGCGACCGGCCCGTAGTCGAACCGGCTCGTGATCAGCTTCACCTCCGCCCCCGCCCGCGCCAGCGCCGCGCACAGCGCGTGGTCGTACGGGGGCGTGTAAGCCGACGGGTCCACGACGTGCACGCGCATGTACCGAGACAATAAGCGCGTGGCCCACATCGAGCTCTCCTTCTGCGTCGTCAACACCTCCCAGCGCGAGCTCCTGCTGCGCGGGCTTCACGCCATCGCGCGCGAGCGGGCTTCGGTTCCCTTTGTCACCGAGGTGCTCGTGCTCGACAACGGCTCGCGCGACGGCTCAGCCGAGGCCGCGCGGGCGCACCCGGCGGTCGATGAGGTCATCGCGCTCGGCTTGCGACGGGGGAAGGGGCTCAACGACTCCGCGCTTTTGCGCCGCGCGCGGGGGCGCTACGCGCTCTTGCTCAACGAGGACTCGGAGCTGCAGGCCGGGGCGACGCTGGCGCTGTACCGGGCTTTGGAGGAGCACCCCGAGGCCGCGTGCGCTGGGGCCAAGCTGCTGCGGCCCGGGGGCGTCGAGCAGGCCTCGGCCTGGCGCTTTCCCACACCCCTCACCGCGCTCGCGGGCGCGCTGTTCCTGCACCGCCGTTTCACCGTCCAGAGCCGCGGGGACCGCACGCGGGCCGTCGACTGGTGCCAGTCCGCCGCGCTGCTCGTCCGGCGCGAGGCCGCCGCGCGCGTCGGCTACCTCGACCCTCACTTCTTCGTCTACTCCGACGAGGTCGACTTCGCGCGACGCCTTCGCGACGCCGGGTGGGGGAGTGTGTGGGTTCCCTCTGCGGTCGCCATTCACCACGAGCAGCTCTCCACCGACGCCGTCCCCGAGCGGCGCATCGTCGAAATGGCCCGCGGGCGCGACCTCTATATGCGCAAGCACCACTCGCGCGCCTCGGCTCTTACGGTGCGTTTGCTGACCGCCTGGACCTACGCGCTACGCGCGCTTGCCGCACTGGTGCTTCCGGGACACTCACCCCGGCGCTACTGGTGTCATGTCACCGCAACGCTCTGGCCGCGGCGGGGGGAAGGGCTGCGCGAGGCCGCGGCCGAGTACAACCGCATCGGGACCAGCGAAGACAGGGACGATCGGTCGCGCCCTCCCTCACAGATCCCGTAACGGATCCTCCGCGTATGCCTCCACATCGCCCCCGCCCGCACGGAACGCCGCGATGCGGCGGCGCCCGTCGGACAGGAGGAGGTTTGCCTGGGCGCGCTCGGTTGGGGGGAAGAAGCGCGTGAGGATCAGCAGCGCCGGGATCGACAGCAGCCACAGCGCGCGCAGCACGAGGCCGCCGAGCCCCGCTGTCGGGAGCAGCAGCTCGCCCGTCACCGCCACGCCCACGAGGATCGCCGTCAGCTGCGCCAGGCGCCGCCACTGAAAGCCCACCGTGAAGACGTTTCGCGTCAGCAGGTGCATTATCAAGAGCATCGCCACATACGCCCCGCACAGCGCTATGCCCGCTCCCGCGATGCCCAATCCCAGGCCCGAGCTGGGCACCAGTAGGAGCAGCAGCGCCACGTTCACCGCGAGGCCCGCCAGCGCCGGCGGCAGGTTGCGCTGGGTCACCTGCGCGCGGCCCGTGATCACGATTAGCACCTGATAGAGCCCATATAGTGTCCACCCCAGCGCCAGCCACGGCAGCGCAGTGTGCGCCCCGAAGTATTCCGGCGCCGCCAGCAGGCGTACCATCCAGCGCCCCAGCAGCGCCACGCCGCACACCACCATCCCCGTTCCCAGCACGAAGTACGTCGTCACCAGCGAATACAGGCGCGCGGCCTCACGATCGCTCTGCACCGAGTACGCCAGCGGAGGCCACGCGTACTGAAAGCCCCTCACGAACACAAACACCACCGTCGCCAGCTGCAGCGCGATCGAGTATTCCCCGCCCGCGGAGTGGGAGTAGGCACGGTAGATGTACAGGCGGTCCACCACCTGCAGGGCGTAGACGCTCGCCTCGGCAGGGACCGTGGGCAGCCCAAAGCTCAGCATCGCGCGCAGATCGTCCACGCGCACGCGCAGCGAAAAGCGCCGGCGCAGCACCCACCACAAGCCGAGCACCACCACCGCGGAGGCGCCGAAGTTCCCGAGCAACAGGCCGCGCGCGCCCTCGCCCGCGAAGACCACGAGCGTGACCGTGAAGAGCACCGTCATCGCCACGTTCGCGCCCGAGGCGAACATGTATGCGCGCGCGCGTTCGTCCACCCGCAGCTGCGCGTAGGCCATCTCGAGGTTCGTGAACGCCCACAGCCCTACCACCGCGCAGTCGAGCAGTTCCGCGTTGTATTCCCCCAGCAGCAGGTGCGACAGCGGGCGCGCGAAGGCAACCGCCAGCAGCGCCGCGAGGGTCGTGGTCCACGCCACCGCGGCCATCGCGGTGCGCGCGATGCGTGCACGGCGCGCCTCGTCGGTATCGGTGAAGTAGAAGCGGATAAACGCCTCGCCGATGCCCATCCGCAAGAAGATCGAGGCGAGGATCACCGATGTCAGCAGCGTTGTGTAGGCGCCGTATTCGGCGGCCGCCACATGGCGCGTATACAGCGGCAGGGTGATCACCGCGATGCCCTTCGCCACGATGTCCGCCGCCTGGTAGGCCGCGCCCGTGCGCAGGAGGCGTTTGAGGTAGCCGAGCACCCGTTACGCCGGAGCGGCCACCGGCTCAGCTTCGCTCGCCGGCCCCGCAGACGCCTCGCCGCGCGCGGCCAGCGCAAGCGCCGCCCCAATGCCCAGCAGCGTCCACGTCAGCGGGTCCTCGAGGAAGTCCGCGTACGTCCACGTGTGCAGCACCAGCGCCGCGAAGCACGCCGCCAGCGCGATCCTTGGGGGCGAGCGACCCGCACCCGTGAACAGCAGCAGGAACGCGCTCATCAGCAGCGCCACATACAGCGCCAGCCCGAGGATCCCCTGCTCCGCCGCCACCGTGATCGGGATCGTGTGCGAGGCCGACGTCGCGCTCTGTGCCGAGCTGTGGCCATTGTGTGCGCGGTAGGCCGTTTCAAAGGATCCTGACCCGTGCCCCTGCAGCGGAGCTTCCGCGAACAGCGACAGCCCCCCCGAGACCAGGTGCGCGCGGCCGTTGGTGGCGTTGTTCGCCGAGCCCCCCGCGCCCTTCAGGCCGATGTGCAGGCTCGCGGGCGCCAGCAGCGCCACCACCAGCGCGATCGCGCCCGCCGCGAGCGACACGTAGATCGTGGCGCGCACATCCCAGCGCCACGCCGCCAGCACCGCCAGGCCCAGCAGCAGCGCCGCGATGCTCGACTGCGAGAAGCTCGTCACAAGACCCCCCAGCAGCCACAGCAATATCGCCCCGCCCACCAGCACATCGCGGCGGGCGTGCGTCCACAGCACCACCGTCGTCACCGCGATCATCACCAGCGCGAGGAAGCGCCCATAGATCGACGGGTCGAAGAACAGCGAGTTCACCCGGAAGTAGTTGTCGTAGTCGTTCGCCGCCACCACCTTCGGGTTCAGCAGCAGTTCCTTTTGCCCATACTCCACAAACCCAATCCCCGCGAACACCACCGCCTCGCACACCGCGATCCCCAGGCACGCGAGCAGCAGCTCACGCGTCCAATCCACCTGGCGCAACAGCGCATACAGCAGCCCAAACGGCACATAGAAGAAAGCCAGGTTCTCCAGCGCCTTCACCGCGTCGCTCGAATAGCTCGCCTGCACCGCATACAGCCCCACCGCCGCCAGCAGCAGCCAATCGAGCGTGGCCTGGCCGCGCAGCGAGCGCGCCCGTGCCAGCGCCGGCAGCAGGTGCGCGAGCGTCCCCGCGCCCACCACCAGATACAGCGGGATCAGCAAATTCACCGTCCTTCCATCCGCCGAGATCGGCACGCGAAAGGGCAGCGCGGCGATCGCCAGCAGCGGGAATGCCTGCGGGCGCGGGCGCATGAACAGCGCCAGCGCCACCACGATGAGGACTGCCGCGACAAGCGCGAGCGCCAGCTTCTCGACGGTGCTCATCCGCCCGCCTTTGGCACCGTCAGCGACAGCGTGAAGCCGTGCGGGGAGAGCACGCTGCGGTTCTGTCTGCGCAAGCTCACCCGCAGGTGATATTCGCCCGCCGGCGCGAGCGGCCCGTGGTCGCGCGGCATCAGCGGATCGTGCGGTGTGCCCGCGGCGGGTCGCGGGGGAGTGGTCGGGCCGCGGTGACCATCCCACTCGAAGGACAGCTGCGTGTAGCGCGCCAGCGGGTAGTCGTGCAGCAGCGTCGCAACTTCCTTTTCGCCGGAGTCGAGCACCGTGACGGTCACTTCATCGGCGTGCGAGATGCGAAATGAAAGGTGCTCATAGCGACGCGGGCCCTTTGCGTCAGGGAAGAAGAAGGGCGTCCGCTTGAAGTTCTGCACCACCGTCGGCGTGTGCTTCAAATGCTGGGTGATCGCAAAAGCCGCGAAGCAGGCCACCACGAGTGCCCCGAAGACGAACTTCGCCAGCGGCTCCGGCGCGCTCAATCCCGGCCATCCAGCGCGAAGTGCCCCACCGTCTCCGAGCGCAGCCCCAGGCGCAGGGTCTCCAGCGAGAGCACTTCCTCGGGCGCAATGTTGCCGAGGTTCGCGTTGGGGCCGAAGAACTTCAACAGCCACGCCTGCTGATCGCGCCGCGGCGCCTCGAAGATCATGCGATCGGGGTCCACCGCGTGCGCGATCTCGTCGATCAGCCCGCTGCGCACCTCGCCATCGGCGCGGAAGATCCCCGCCGTGCCCGACTCGCGCGCCTCCGCGATCACCTTCCACGCCCCCGCCTTCAGGTCGCCCTCGATGCGCTCGATCCACACGTACGGCGCCATGATCGCCTGCGCGTCCTTCGAGCCCACCTCCGCGAGCACCGTGAAGTCCTTCGCCAGACGCGCGATCAGCTCGTGCTTCTCGTCCTGATCGAGCTCGATCGTTCCATCGGAGACCTCCACATGGCGCAACCCCAGCTCCTCCAGCCAACCCACGAGGCCCTCCACGCGCCCCTGACGAATCGCCACCTCGGTCAGCGTCCCGCCGAGCACCACCGGCACCCCATGCGCCGCGTAGCGCTCGAGCTTGGGCTTCAGGTTGGCGCTCACCACCGCCGTGCCCCAGCCGAGCTTCACGATGTCCACCGAGTCGCCCGCCGTCTCCATCAGGCCGTCCACCTGCGCCACCGACAGCCCGCGGTCGATCACGTGCGTCAGCCCCCGCTCGCGCGGCTTGGCGGTGCGCACGGGGGTGTCGAGGAAAGGGACTATGGGACCGATGACTTGTCCGCGCCGGCGATGACCACCACCGTGGCTCCACTGCTCAGCGCGGCCGTGGCCGCTTCCAGCGGCGCCACCTGGGAGATGCCCAGCGTCTGCGCCACCTGCCGCGCGTCCGCACGGTGCCCCACGGCGTACTGCACCACCGAGGTCGAGTGCCCCGCGGGCTTGCCCGCGAGCGCCTGGGAAAGCGTATAGCCGCCCTGCTGCAGATTCGTCGAAAGGCGGTGCGCAAGGCCCGCCGTTTCAGTCGCATTGAGCACCACCACATGCGTTTCGGAGGGGCTCGTCGCAGGAGCCGCTTCGCGGGAGTGCGTCGCCGTCGAGCTGGTCGAGGTCGACTGCTGCGTCACCGTCGAGGACAGCGAGGAAGAGAGGCTCGCATTGCTCTTGCTCGCCGATGGGGAGCTTCCACCGGAGCTGAACACGACCACGAGCAGTATCACGACGGCGACCACCCCGACCCCCACGAGCAGCAGCGGCAGGCGCGAGGGCGGGCGCTCCTCGCGCAGGAACGGCGGGCCCGGCGGAGGGCCGTTGCGCGTGCGCCGGGCGCCCGTTCGGCGCGGCGGCTGGGAGCCCCCAGGAGAGCGCTGTGGCGTGCGGCGCGCGGGAGCCTCCGCGGATTCGCGGGAGGAGGGCGCGGCGCGGCGCGGCGCGGGCGGTGCGCCGGATTCGCTTCGACCGGCCGGCGCGGGAACCGGGGGGGGTGGACTTGGCGCTCGTGCGGGAGCCTCAACAAGGGCGCCAACCGCAGGCTCCGCTGCAGCCGCCGCTGCCATGACGGGAACCCGCTCTTCGGAGGGCTCCTCGACCGGGGCGGCGGTCGGCGCCTGCGCGTCCACCACCGGCTCGGGTTGTTTCGCCATCGCAGGCGCCGCCGGCTCGGGGTTGGCCTTACCCGTAGCGATAATCGCGGGGGCGGCGGGCAGAAGGGCTAACGCCGGAGCGTCCTGGGCAACGCGGGTGGCAACTCCCACTGCGCTAGCCGCCGCGGCGACGGGCGCGTTCTGCACCGCGGGCGCCGCGGGCTGCTGCGCGCTCGCCTGGGCCGGGCGCGCGCTCTCCACCGGCCGTGCCATCTGCGCGGTCGCGCGCTGGATGCGCAGCGCCACCGCCGCGCTCAGGCGCTGTTCGCGCTCGGCCGCGCGCTCGGGCTCCGCCTCGGCCCATTCGCGCAGGCGCTTGAGCTCGCGCGCCTGTGAGAAGAACAGCAGCGACATCACCGCGATGCCCACCAGCACCGCAAACGCGACGATCGCGCCGACCTTCGTAAAGGAGCTCGACAGGGAGAGAGCCAGAGCCGTCGCCATCATGAACTTTGGGAGTGTATGAGGGGCACAGGCGCACCGTCGCCACTAGTCGGCCGATCATCAGTGGAAGGCGCCTCGGAGGGGGGCTGCGGGTTGGGTTCCGCGCTGCCCGCGCGCGGCTGGGAACCGCGCGCCGACAGCTCCGCGACCTTCGCCGCGAGTCCCGCCGCGTCGCCCTCGAGCACGAGGAGGTTGATCTCGGCGAACATCGCCTCCACGGCCTCCACACCCAGCGAAGGGCGCTCGGCGAGGAGGATCTTCTCCGCGGCCGTCGCACGCGGGCGCTCGTAGTCGTTGAAGAGCTCCTCGTGCAGCTTCTCGCCGGGACGGCGCCCAACGATCTCGATGTCGATGTCGCGCTCGGGGTCCAGGCCCGAGAGCTCGATCATCGCGCGCGCCAGCTCCACGATGCGCACGGGCTCGCCCATATCGAGCACGAACACCTCCACGGCGCCGCTCGCATCCAGCGAGCCCGCGCGGATGATCAGCTGCACCGCCTCGGGGATCGTCATGAAGTAGCGCGTCATGCGCTCATCGGTGATCGTCACCGGGCCCCCGCGCGCGATCTGGCGGCGGAAGATCGGCACCACCGAGCCCGAGGAGCCAAGCACGTTGCCAAAGCGCACCGCCTTGTATGAGGTTCCCACCCCCCCGCCCCCTGCCTCCATTCCCGCCCTCCCGCCCCCTGCCTCCCGGGGGAAGCGCGCCGCCGCGGCCTCCAGCGCGAACTCCGCGAGCGCCTTCGAGGCCCCCATCACCGTCGCCGGCGTCACCGCCTTGTCGGTGGAGACGAGCACGAAGCGCTCCACCCCAGCTTCGCCCGCCACGTGCGCCACCACGCGCGTGGCGATCGCGTTGTTGCGCACCGCCTCCACCGGGTTGGCCTCCATCAGGCCCACATGCTTGTAGGCCGCCGCGTGGAACACCACCGTGGGACGCTGCTCGGCGAAGACCTCGCGCATGCGCTCCTCCTCCTTGCAATCGGCCAGCACCGCCACGAGCGCCGCGGGCTGCACGTGGCGATCCTCCAACAGCTCGCGCTGGATTTCAAAGAGGTTGTCCTCCGCGTGGTCGAGCAGGATCAGGCGCGCCGGCCCGGGGCTGGTCGGGGTGGGGTTGGGGCTACTTATCACCCGCGCGATCTGGCGGCACAGCTCGGAGCCGATCGAGCCGCCGGCACCCGTCACGAGCACCGTCTCGCCCGCAAGGTAGGCGCCCACGCGGTCGAGCTCCATGAGCACCGGCTCGCGGCCGAGCACGTCCTCCACCTGCACCTCGCGCACCTGATTGTAAACGACAGCGCCCCCATCCTGCAGCAGCTCGAAAACCGTCGGCAGCGTGCGCACGGGGATCGAGCGCACGCGGCACTCGCGCACCACCCGTGCGCGCATCGAGCCCGGCGCGGAGGGGATCGCGATCACCACCTCATCGGGCTCGGCCTCCTCGAGAATCCGCGGCAGGTCACGCTCGGTGTCCCCGCGCACGCGCACCCCATCGATGCGCAGCCCGCGCTTGCGCGGATCGTCGTCGAGGAACCCCACCGGCGCGAGCCCCAGCTCGCGGTTGCGCGCGATCTCGCGCAGCACGAGGCGCCCGCCGTCGCCAGCGCCCACGATCAGCACCGAGCGCTGCCCCTCGCGCACACCCCCCAGCGCCGCCAGCGGACGGCGCTCATAGAGCGTGCGCACCGCCACGCGCACGCCCACGAGGGCAACGAGGGCGAGCAGGAAGAACATCGCCACCACCCCATTGGGCAGCCCCACCGCGACCGTGCGGTGGTGCGAGGGGATCTGCACCGGGCGCACCACCGCGACCGCCACCACCAGCAGCAGCGTCGTGATCAGAACGCCGCGCAGGATCGCCTCGTAGTCGCGCTGCCCCGAGTAGCTCCACGAGCGCTGATACACGCGCGAGAGCACCAGCACCAGCACGCCCCCCACGGCCGCCCACCAGATCGTGCGTTCGCGCAGGTGCACATACGGCCCATGCGGCCCGTTGTCGAAGCGCAGCTGAAAAGCCAGGTAGTAGGCGAGGGCGAGCAGCACCCCATCCACGGCGAGCTGGGGGAGCGAGTGCCGGTGCAGAGGGAGAGCCACCGAGCGAATCCGTCGGCGCATCAAGGGGATTGTACGGGTGAGAGAGAGGAGGGAGAGGGCGGGCCGCGCCGCGACAGGGCCCGGAGGCGACTCAGCGGAGCAGACGCAATGGCGAATCGACCAGTGCTACCGCGTGGTCGCCGGCGAACTTGACCTCGGCAGACACGTTTTGGTAGTGGCGCCCCACTCGGAGCGGCAGATCTATCGTGCCTGACCTCATGCCCTTGCTCCGCCTGTCACAGAGGACCCACGTGGTGTCCTCGGACGGCTTGATCATCCCCTGCTCCCGTGACAGCAGACCGGCCTCAGCATCGTAGACCCAGCGATTGCGCTCAAAACGCCAATGCAGCAGGGTACGCCGCCAGCGATGCACCTCCCGCAGTCGCACCAGCGCCGCCGACAGCGAGACCCGCGCAACACTCGCAAGCCTCGCAATCGTTCCCAGATTTTTCGGGGCGCTCGCAAAGAAGTCATGGCCTACCACCGAGCGTGGCATCAACATTGCTCCCGCCAGGGTGTTGCAGAGCGCCTCTTCCGAGTAGAAGGCCGCCTGTGCCGATAAACGGGTCGACGACGCCAGGTGTTCGCTATGCAAGACAACGTGGCCAAGCTCGTGAGCCAAGGTGAAACGACGTCGCTCATCGCAGCTGTCGCGCGCCAGCAACACTACCGGGCCACTGTCGGTCCAGGTCACACGCCCATCCTCTGGCAGGTCACGGTCGAACACCGGCACATTCAGAGCGCCCGCCAGCGCCCACGGGTCGACAATCGGAGAAGGTCTGATTCCGTGCTGCTCGAGCACCTCCAGTGCCAGCGCCTCGACCAAGCGTGTGGAGTCAGCTGGCATCTCTATCCAGGAGTCGTTTCCACGCAAAGCGGTTGCTGAGAGAGGAGGACCGTTGCCGGCTGCCGGCCGTAAGCACCTCGCGGTCGTGGCGCAGTCTCCGCAAACCGAGTTCGAGCGCACGACGCGTCGTGGATTCATCCCAATCCCAGGTATCGACCGCGTCCCTCAGACCCTTGCGCGACGCCTTGGGCAGCACCATGAAGGCATCATCCAGCGGAAGCGCCGCATCCAGCACAGCCGGCAGCTCGGCGTGGCGACGCCGTTCATGACGAGCAATCGCCGGCTGGGCCAAGCTGACGCCCAGTTGCCCCGCGAGATCGAGCGTCAGACTCGTGGGCGCCGCCGCAAACTCGCGGGCATCCGCGAGGATCGAGGCCACGCGCTGCTCGCTGACTTGCAGTGCGACCGCCACCCGACGACGCTCTCCCAGCTGCGCCGACCACCATTTCCGGCGGCACATAATACGAGTTGGCTCGGTGACGGCATGAGGGCGGTTGCGCCGTATGGGCCCCGCCAGGATCGCCGCCCCGTTGCGAGTCATCCAGTCGCTGACGATCTCGTCCAGCTCCGCCGAGGAACCATAGGACCGCAGCTCGCAGCAGGCGTCGGCGGGCATGCCGCCGGCATGCAGCGGAGGCGTACTCGTGCGCGGGTACAACAGGAGCGTGGGGACGCCCAGACGGAAGGCCAGCTCGACCTCACAGCCACAGTCAAAGCCCGCGCCCTCCAACAGAGCCACGCACGCGTCAGCCCTGTCTACGAGTCCGCGGCGAACGGATCGGCCGATCGCGGCGGCCACGTCGGCGGGAGCCAAGCGGCTTGTGAGCAGCCGCACCGGTCGGGCAACATCCGGATCCAGCAGCGGGGCGCATCGGCGAGCCGCGTCGCGCACCGTGGTTGCTGCTGACTTGGCGTCGCCTGAGATGCCGGACGGCCGCGTGTATGGGGTCGATGCGATGAAAACCGTGACGGGCTCTCCCAGCCGGCCCTTCCCTGGCCGATCGGCCGTCCCCATGTCGAACAAGGTCATCTCCTCAGACACAGCGCTCAGTCAAGCAAGGGCGCCGGACGTCAGTGCACGGATTCGGTCCAACCGAAAGGCAAGTCGGCCGGCCTAGTCGGTCGCCCGATCCGATCCAAAACGCCAATTCGCTCGCGCGAGCAAGGCGCCGACCCGGCGCTCACCAGATCGAGGCCGCGGAGGCATCGATCACGGCCCAAGCGCGGCCACGAGCTGCTCCAGCAGCACACGCAGCCCATTCACGCGTACGTCGCCTTCCGTCGCTTGTGGTAGCTCGGCAAGGAGCCCATCCTGGGGACGCAGAGCCATAGCGCGTGCGAGATGCGAGTTGTATACGCGCACAGTCGTGCTCTCCAGCACCTCCTCACCGCGGCGGCCATCCAGCCCGGCGGCCAGCGTCTCCGCGCGGGCGCGCAGCACTTGCTCCTCGCTCGGCGGCTCCACGATCCCAAGTTCGAGCAGTCCGGCAAACAGCCCCAGCGTCGACAGATCGCCTTCGCGCACGTCGAAGCCGCTATCCGAGCCCACCGCCAGCACCCCTCCGCTGCCACCGGGAGCGCCTACCGCGGCGCACAGATAGGCCTGATTCTCACAACCCTCCCGCAGCTCCCACCATTCATGGCGGCGAAGCTCAGACGTGGCCGCCGGCTGTCCAGTCTCCCACACCCGCCCTGCGAGGCCCTCCCCCAGGCGGAAGGGGTGGTGCGGATAGTCCCTGGGCAGGCGAGCGCTGGCGGCAACGGCCAACTCCCGGGGATCCTCCTCGGGGCGCAGCCAGGCCGCATAGATGTCCTCGGCGTCGCGGTCCTCGAATGCGGTGAGCAAGGCGGCGAGCAAGTTATTCGTCCGCGTGAAGAGGCGCGCGCCGTCCACCACGCGCACGTCCAATCCGGCAGCGCCCGTGCGCAGACCTCGCAGTTCGTTGCGTACGAAGCGCCGCAGACTGTCGTACCCCGCCTCCGTCCCGGAGACGTCAAGAGGCCCCGCCAGCTGGATCGCCTTGCGGATTGCGAGCGCCGCTGGGCTGAGTGCCGCCTTCATGTTGCCGTCGTCGCGCGGGCGCCATGAGCCGACGGTGACGCCTGTCAGATCGCTCGGCAGTTTGAGGTCCACTTCCGCGGGAAGGAGGAGAAACACACGGCCCTCCCCCAAAGCGCCCATGAACAGGCCCGCCTCCAAAAAAAGGTTGTCTCGCGCAGTCGTGTGCTCCTCACCGCGCGTCACGACGGTGTCGTCGGCGGTGAGCAGGAACGCAGCGAACGAGACATTGCGGGCCGCATCGAGAAGGCTGGGGAGCGTGCCCCTGCCGAGCGCGAAGATGTCCTGATCCCACACCGTGGGCTGGGCGTGCTCGTCGAGCAGCGCATGCAACTCCTCGGCGAGGCGCTTGCCCTCGTCCGAAGATCCAATGAAAATTCTCGGTCGTGCCGGGTTCATTGCTGTGGCAGACTAGACGTGCGTCCGGTCTTTCTGTGAGGCTTCGAGTATGTCTACGGCCCATCAGCTCTCGACCCCCGGCGATCGGCCGGCTGCGGAGGCCGTGCCCGATCCGACCACGATCGTGATCGATTACACCAACTACCGTGGCGAGCGGGCCTTTCGGCGCGTGCTCCCCAACCGGCTCTGGTTCGGGGTAGCGGACTGGCACCCCGAGCCACAGTGGATCCTCGACGCCTGGGATGTAGAGAAAGGCGTGATTCGGTCGTTTGCGATGCGCGACATCCACTCCTGGGAGCCCGACACGTAGGGTCGGCAGTGCCCGCGAAGAGGCTTTCTCCCGGCCGCTATCGGCACTTCAAGGGCGGCGACTACAGCGTCCTGGGCGTCGCGCGCCACTCCGAGACCAAGGAGCGGTTCGTCGTGTACCACCCGGCAGGAGACGCCACAGATCTGTGGCTCCGGCCCGTGGAGATGTGGTCCGAGGAAGTCCACCACGGTGGGCGCTCCATGCCGAGGTTTCGCCCGCTCGATGCGGACGACGATCGGCAGAGCTCATAAGGCAGACAGCAGCAGATCGACCAGGACGCGGGGGTCGCGTCTGATCCGGACCCCGCCTCCCTCGCCGGACGGACGCTTGCGCAGATCCAGCTCGGCGGGATCCGAGAGGCGGCGCATGCGCCCTTCTGCGATCAGGCGCTCGTCCACCGCGCCGGGGCGGCCCTCGAAGGTCGTGTAAACGGGCGTGCCGAGCGCCACCGCCTCGCGGTTCATCGTCCCACCGGCCGAGATCATGAGGTCAGCGTGGGCGATCAGCGACTGGGCATCGATCGCCCTCTCGGGCACCCTGAAGCCGGGGACGCCGCGCAGTTGCTCGCGCTGAGCCTCCGTGCGCGGGAGCACCACCGACTGCACGCCGTCCTCCTCCGCGGCTCTGCGCAAACGCTTGAGCACACCCGCGAACAGATCGTTCTCGAAGCGGTGATACAGCGACACCTCCGGAGGGGTGCGCACCACGACGATCGGGCGCGTCGCATCGAGGGCCAGCTCCTCGAGCACCGCCGAGGAGGGCTCGAAGTCCGCGAGGTAGTACTCCTCCTTGAGGCCCTCATACGCGCGCACCTTGCCGCGCGCCCCATAACGCTCCAGGCGCTCCGGGGGAATCGCATCGGGCACCACCACCGCCCGCGCCAAGCGGCAGTTCACGTGGTGCTGCACAGCCGCCCACTCGTAATCGAACATCGTCGCCGAGGGAACTCGCAGCAGCGCGGCGGCCACGCTTATGTCGTTGGAACCGTGGCCCAGGGCGATGTCAAAGCGCCTGCGCGCCGCCCAGCGCGTCAGCGCCGCCGAGCGCTCGGCCAAGCCCAGCGCCTTCGCCGCCAGACGCTCGCCGCGGTGGTGGCCGATCGCCGTGTGCGCGATCTCCAGGCGGCGCAGCAATCCCAGAGTCTGCGCGAAGTCGCGCGCGGTCACCTCCACCTCGTGACCATCCGCGCGCAGCACCTCGATCACCGGTCGCATCACCAGCACGTGGGGGCTGTTGGTGAGGTCGATCCAGACGCGCATCGGGATGGACGGTATCGTTGGCCGCTCCCGTGCACGTAGTCCTCGCGTCAATCTCCGAAACGCTCGTCAACGAAACCTCGCACTTCGTCGGCGAAGGCGGACTGCCCGCGATCTTCGTGCTGATGCTGCTCGGCTCCGCCTGCATCCCCATCCCCTCCGAGGTCGTCATGCTGTTCGCCGGCTTCGCCGTCGCCGACCCCGCCTCCAGCGGCGCCCAGCACCACCTCACGATGCTCGGCGTGATCCTCGCGGGCCTCCTCGGCACGCTCGTGGGCTCCTGGATCGCCTACGCCGTCGGACGCGGCGGGCGCCTGGAGCTCCTGGAACGGCATGGCCATCTGGTTCACATGGGGCCCGCCCAGATCGACCGCGCCGACCGCTGGTTCCAGCGCTACGGCGACCCCGCCGTGCTCTTCGGGCGCATGATCCCCCTGGTGCGCGCCTTCGTCTCGCTCCCCGCCGGCATCGCCAAGATGCCCCTCCCGCGCTTCACCATCCTCACCACGATCGGCTCGATTCCCTGGGTCGTCGGCCTCGCCTTCGCCGGCAAGGCGCTCGGCAGCGAATGGAAGACCGTCCGCAAGGGCTTCGAGTACTTCGACTACGCGCTGGTGGCGCTCATCGTCGTCGGGGTCGTCTATCTGCTCGTGCGCCGCCGCGCGTCGCGCCGCGCCGCGGCCGAGGTCGGCTGAAGCCGGCGGCCCTCGCCGGTGTCTCACGCCGCTCGCCTTTCGCTCCGCCGAGCGCTCCTCCTCGGCGTCGTGCACGGGCCCACCGAGCTGCTCCCCATCTCCTCCTCCGCGCACACCGTGCTGCTCCAGCGCCCAGCCGGACTCTCGGAGGAACTCGACCCCGAGCTCGCCAAGGCGCTCGAGGTCGCCCTGCACGCCGGCGCCGCACTCGCGCTGGCGTTCGTCCTCCGTGGGGAGCTGTCCGGGGAGCTGCGCCGTCTGGACCGCCGCCGTCTCGAAGTGCTCTTCCTCTCGATCGCGCCCCCCGCGCTAGTCGGCTACGCGCTGGAGCGGCCAATCGAGCGGCGCCTCGGCGGGTTCCGCACGATCGCCTTCGGGCTGTTCGCCGGGGGGCTCGCGATGGCCATCGCAGACCTGCGCGGACCGCGCGCTGGAAGCGATCGGATCGAGGCGCGCACGATGGCCGACGCCGGTCCGCGCGACGGCCTCGCGCTCGGACTCGCCCAGGCCCTCGCGCTCTTCCCCGGCGTCTCGCGCAACGGCGCCACCCTCACCGCCGCGCGCCTGCGGGGATTCACCCGCGAGGACTCCCAGGCGCTCTCCTGGCGCGTCGCCCTCCCCGTGCTCCTCGGCGCGACCGCGCTCAAGGGCCGGCGTCTGGCCCAGCGCCGCGTACCCCCCAGACTCGCGGGCCCCTTGGCAGCCGGGGCGGGTGCGGCCTTCGTTTCGACGCTCGCCTGCTCCCCGCTGATCGCCCCCGGTCGCCGCTCACGCTCGCTGATGCCGTTCTCGCTCTACCGTGCGGCACTTGCGGCACTCGTGTGCCGCCGCCGCTTCTAAGCTGACTGGCACGTGAACGACCCTCTTCTAGGCACCTCCCTCGGCGGGCGCTATCGGCTCGATGCCCGCATCGGGCAGGGTGGCATGTCCACCGTCTACCGCGCCTTCGACACCGTTCTGGAGCGTCCCGTCGCGATCAAGCTCATGAACCGCGAGGTCGCCTCCGATTCCGCGCAGCTCGAGCGCTTTCGCCGCGAGGCCCGCGCCGTCGCGCGGCTCAACCACGCCCACATCGTCACCGTCATCGACGCCGGCGAGGAGCCCGCCGGCGAGGGCTCCAACGGGACGCTCGGGGCGGGCCACGGCGGGGGCGGGGACGGAGGGATGGGGCTTCCCTACATCGTCTTCGAGCACGTCGACGGCGAGACCCTCAAGGACCTCATCCGCCGCGAGGGTCCGCTCGAGGTCACCCAGGCGCTCGCCTACACCATCGAGATCGCGCGCGCCCTCGGCGCCGCCCACGAGCGCCACATCGTCCACCGCGACGTCAAGCCCCAGAACGTCCTCCTCACCCCCGAGGGCTCCGCCAAGATCACCGACTTCGGCATCGCCCGCACGCTCACCGAGTCCGGCCTCACGCTCGACGGACGCGTCCTCGGCACCACCGACTACGTCTCCCCCGAGCAGGCCCTCGGCCAGGACGTCACCGGGCAGTCCGACATCTACTCGCTCGGCATCCTCCTCTACGAGCTCCTCACCGGCGCCGTCCCCTTCACCGGCGAGACCCCAGTCGCCGTCGCCATGCGCCACGTGCGCGAGGAAATCCCCGACGTCCAGCTGCGCCGGCCCGATGTCTCCGCCGCCACCGCCGCCATCGTCGACCGCGCCACCGCCCACGACCTCTCGCGCCGCTACCCCAACATCGAGAGCCTCCTCGCTGAGCTCGAGGAGGCGCTTGCGATCGAGGCCGCCCGCTCCGGCCAGGCCACCGGCGAGGTTACCTCCGTGCTTCGCTCCCTCCCCGCCCGCGCGCGGCGGCGGCTGCCCTGGCGGATGCGCCATCGCGCGCGCTGGCTCGCCTCCTTCGCGCTGCTCGCCATCGTCGCCGCAGTGATTCTGATCGCCGCCGGTGAGCACGCCCAGCGTGGCACCGGCATCGCACCCGGGGTCGTCGCGCGCCGCGGCCTCACCCCCGTCGCCCTCGCCCAGAACGCCGCCCACGATTACAACCCCTTCGGCACCGGGCCCGAAAACCCCGAACAGGTCGACCTCGCCGTCGACTCCGATCCCAACACCTCCTGGTCCACCGCCCACTACTACGACGGCACCCTCAAGAAGGCCGGCGGCACCGGCGTCGGCCTCTACGTCGACGCCGCCCCCGGCCTCGCCGCCCGCCAGATCGAGATCCAGACCCCATCGCCCGGCTTCGCCGTGCAGATCTACGTCGCCAATCACATCGATCTCTCACACCCCTTCGGCGACGCCACCCCGCTCGCCGCCCGCGGCTGGCAGGGGCCCGTCGGATCGGACTCCTCCATCCACAACCGCGAGCGCATCGCGCTCTCGCTTCCCCCCGGCCAGCGCTTTCGCTACTACCTCCTCTGGCTCACCACACTTCCTCCCGGCAAGCAGTCCGCGTCGATCTCCGAGCTCACGCTGCTGCGCTGAGCGGATCAGTACCTGTAGCTCCGCCGCGCCGCATGGCGCTCGATCCCGAGGCGGCACAGCCGCTCCACCAGCTCCGGATAGCCGATCCCCGACGCCTCCATCAGCTTCGCGTACACGCTCGTCGGCGTGAAGCCCGGCATCGTGTTCAGCTCGTTCACCCTCACCTCCTCGCCCTCCACGAAAAAGTCCACCCGCGCCAGGCCCGCGCAGCCCGCGTCGTTGAACGTCTGCAGCGCCAGCTCACGCACCCGCGCGCGCGCTGTCTGTGAGATGCGCGCCGGCACCACCAGCTCCATACCCCCCTCCGCGTACTTCGCCTCGAAGTCGTACCACCCGCTCCCCCCCAACACGATCTCGCCGGGCTCAGAGGCGAATGTCGGATGGGGCGGGTGGGCTGCCAAAACTCCGCACTCCACCTCCACTCCCGTTGCCCCCTTCTCCACGATCGCCAGCGCGTCGTAGGTGAACGCCTGTTCAAGCGCACCTGTGAGCGCCGCCTCCTCTGTCACCTTCACGATTCCCACCGACGAGCCCATGTGGGCCGGCTTCACGAACACCGGCCTTCCCAGCGTGCGCAGCTCGCTCAGCACCTCCGCGCGCGCCTCCCGCCAGCGCTCCGCGCGCACGCCCCTGTAGTCGACCTGAGGCACGCCCCTTTGCGCCATCAGCTCCTTGAAAAGCACCTTATCCATGCACACCGCCGACGCCGCCACCCCCGCCCCCACATACGGCACATCGAGCGTCTCCAGCATTCCCTGCACCGTCCCATCCTCGCCAAAGGCCCCGTGGAGGACCGGGAACACCACATCGGCTCCAAGCAGGCCCTCACCGGGAGTCACGCTCAGCCGCTCGCCCTGCAGGAGCCAGGCGCCATCGCGGTCGATCTCCACCCACACCACCTCGTGTCCGCCCGCCTCCAGCCCCTCGCGCACCGCCTCGCCGGAAGCCAGCGACACGTCGTGCTCGGAGGACCGTCCTCCGGCCAGCACCACCACCCTGAGCAACGCCTGCCTGGCCTCGGAGGGCGCGGTGGGGGATCCGGCCCGCGTGTCCTGCGCGGTGGGTGGTCTCTCGCCGGCGCCCTCCGACGTGGCCTGAGCGCCGCTCACGGCGCTGCCGCCGCCGGCGGATTCGGGGCCTGGCCCGCGGTGGTCGTCGTGCTCGTGCTCGACGCCGTGCTCGTCGTCGTGCTCGTCCCCGTACTCGTAGCTTCTTCGAGCACCCCCACCGCGATCGTCACCGTCGCGCCGTTCGGCGCATTGTGCCCGCCCGCGGGGCTCTGCTTGAGCACCACCCCCACCTGCGCCGGATTGCTCACCCCGCGCGAAACCGCTTTCGGATTGAACCCCGCGCGGCCCAGCGCCGCCGCGGCCTGCGTCTCGCTCTGACCCACCACTTCGGGCACGCTCGCTTCCCTGGGCGCCTGCGCAACCACCAGGTTCACCGGCTGGCCCGTCTGCAGCGCCGTGCCCGCCTGCGGGGACTGCGAAAGCACCGTTTCCGCCGGCTTGCCCCCCGCGGGCTGCTGCTGCTGGGTCACGGTGCCCACCTTCAGGCCAACCGCCGTCAGCGCCGCTTTCGCTTCCGCCTGCGTGGAGCCCGTCACTTCCGGCACCTTCACCTGCTGCGGACCGCTGGAGACGTTCACCGTCACGCCGCTGTTCACCTGCAATTCGATCCCCGCCGTGGGGTCCGTGGAGATCACAACCCCCTTCGCGACCTTCGCGCTCGGCTGGCTCTGCGTCGTGGGCTGCAGGCCGGCCGCCCGCAGCTTCGCGAGCGCCTTGGATTCGGTTTCCCCCACCACCTGCGGCATCGCAATGCTCGCCGGCCCGCTGGACACCACGATGCTCACGCGGCTTCCCTTATCCACCTTCACACCCCCGCGCGGGCTCTGCGTGATCACCACGCCGGCCGGCGCCGTCGCGCTCGCCGCCTGGTTCGCCGCCGCGCTCAAACCCGCGTGCTGCAGCCGCGCCACCGCGAGCGCCTGGCTCTGGCCCGTCACGTTTGGCACGCTCACCCGCGTATCCCCACGCGTCAAGAGCAGCGCCAGAACGATGCCCAGCGCCACCAGCGCCGCAATCCCCCCCGCGATCCACCACCAGCGCCGGTTGCCCTCCGAATCGGCGCCACCCGCCGGAGGCTCGCCATCGGCCTCGCCCGCCGCCGGCAGCAGCAGCGCACCCGTGCCCGGGCCAATGGCCGTCGGCGGCGATGCCCCCGCGGCGAGCGGCAGCGTCGACAGCGCTCGCGCGGGGAGGGGCGCGCCGGCGGCCGATGCCGCCAGCGCCGCCGCCGGCACCGGGATCCCCGTGGGGGGTCCACCCGTGAGAGCGCTCAACGGCGATTCGCCCGCGCGCGCCTGCTCCAGCGCCGCGATGAACTCATCCGCGCTCCCATAGCGATCGGCCGGGCTCTTTGCGAGCGCTCTCGCCACCACGCCATCCAGCACCGGCCCCACCGCCGGGTTCAGCGCGCTCGGCCGCGGCGCCTGCGCGGAGACCTGCATCAGCGCGATGCTCACCGCCGTCTCGCCATCGAAGGGCACCGTCCCCGTGAGCAGCTCATACAGCACGATCCCCACCGCGTACAGATCGGAGCTCTCGCTCACCGTCTTTCCCTGCGCCTGCTCGGGCGAGAGGTACTGCGCGGTGCCCATGATCGACCCCGTCAGCGTCATATCCGATGCGCCCGCGCGCGCGATCCCGAAGTCCGTCACCTTCGCGCGCCCCTCCTCATCGAGGATCACGTTGTGGGGCTTCAGATCCCGGTGGATGATCCCGCGCTTGTGCGCGAACTTCGCCGCGCGCAGGATCTGGATCACGATCTCGATCGCGCTCGGCGGATCCATCGGACCCCCTTCGCGCACGATCGCCTTCAGCGAGCGCCCCGGCAGGTACTCCATCGCGATGTAGTACGTCCCATCCCACTCCCCCCGATCGAACACCGCCACCACATTGGGGTGCGAGAGGCCCGCCGCGCTCGACGCCTCGCGGCGGAAGCGCTCCACGAATTCCTGGTCCTCCGCGAAACGGTGCTGCAGCAGCTTCACCGCCACCTTCCGCCCCAGCAGTTCGTCTTCGGCCAAATACACATCCGCCATCCCGCCCGAGCCGATCCGCGAGAGCACCCTGTAGCGGCCGTCGATCGTCGTTCCCGGCTCGATCACGGCCGCTCCCCCAGTGCGTGGTAGGCGCGCGGCGCGGCGCGGCTCAGACCGGCCTCGAAACCGACCGGCGTGCTCAGGCGGGTCAGCGTTACGTCAACCATGGCCGCCTCGCAGGAGGACTTCCATGACCTGCTTTGCCACCGGCGCCGCAAATGCCGCGCCCTGGCCGGGCACGCCCTTCAGCGTCACCGCGATTGCCACCGTTGGGTGCGCCGCGGGCGCGAAAGCGATGAACCAGACGTTGTTGACCGCCGCCCCCTGCTGCGTCTCCGCCGTGCCCGTCTTGCCCGCCACCTGCACCCCCGGGATCTGCGCCGAGGTGCCCGTGCCTTCGTTCACCACCGCTTCCATCATGCTCCGCACCGCAACCGCCGTCGAGGGCGCCATCACAACCGACTGCACCTTCGGAGCTACCGTTTCGACGGTGCGCCCATCGGGGTCCACGATGCGCGCCGTCATGTGCGGCGCCATCAGCCTCCCGCCATTGGCAACCGCCGCGGCCACCTCCGCCATCTGCAGCGGCACGACCTTCAGCTTGTCCTGACCGATCCCCATGCGCCCCACATCCACCCGCGGGCTGATGGGAGAAAGCAGGCGCGAGCCCAGATACTCGCCGCTCGCCGACATCTCGCCGGCGGGGTAATCGAGCTGGGGCTTGCGATCGAAGCCAAAGCGCCTCATGTAGCGCGCCATCGTCGGCTTGCCCACCTTTTCGGCGACCTGCGCCCACACCGTGTTCACCGACTTCGCCAGCGCCTGCGTGAGCGTCAAGGGGCCGAAGCTCTCGCCATTGTCGTTCTGCAACGGAACCCCCGACACCACCACGTTATTGCGACCGCTCACCGTCGAAGTCGGGGTGAACGCCCCCGAGTCGATCGCCGCCGTCGCCGTCACCACCTTGAACGTCGAGCCGGGCGCGTAGCCGAACTGCGTCGCGCGGTTCACCAGCGAACGCCTCGGCGGTGAGCCCCGCGTTTCGCCCAGCAGCCTCGCGTAGCCCGCTCGCGTGCGCAGCGCGTTGGGGTCATAGCCCGGCGTCGAGGCCATCACGCGCACCGCGCCCGTGCGCGGATCGAGCGCCACCACCGCCCCACTGTGTTCGCCCAGCGCCGCGATCGCCGTGCTCTGCGCCGCCGGGTCGAGCGTGCTCTGCACCTCATCGCCCTTCGGCCGCGTCCCCTGGAGCTGATCGAGGATCCCCTGCAGTTCGCCGCTCGCCTTGCCGCTCAATGGCGCGTTGCGGAACAGCTCGAGGCCTGTCTGCCCCGGGTCGGTGTAGGAGTAGCCGACCGCCTGCGCGAACTCTTCACCCCGTGGATATGTGCGCGTGTAGGTGCCATCCGCCGCGCGCACACTGCGCGCCAGCACCGTCCCATCCGCCGCCACGATTGCGCCGCGCGCGATGCGTTCCTGCTCGAGCGTCCCCCGCTTGTTCAGCGCATTTGCCCGCAGCGACGCCGCTTCGAAGACCGTCCAGCGCGAGGTGAACGCCACCAGCAGCGCGAACAGCACCACCACCAGGCCATACAGGCGAACGATCGGGCGGTTCATCCTTCGCTCAGCTGGCCCAATTCAAGACTGTGCATCAGTCCGCCCGCGTCGCCTTCCGAGCGCAGCGAGTGGTCCAAGAGCGTTCGCCTGCGCGCCGCGGTGAGCGTCGCCGCGCTCACTCCCGAAACGAAGTCGCTGCTGTAGAGCTTGATCCCGCCAGGCAATTCGTAGGGGACGCCCCTGTAGAGCGTCACCAATCCGCGGCCGTTGGTCCCGATGAAGTACACCGACTGCGAGGCCACATACGCGCCCGCGAGCAGCAGCGCCAGCACCGTCAGCCCCAGCAGCGGCGCCACGGCCCGGCGCGCGCGCGAGCGCTCTTTGGGTAGGCCGGCCATCGCTGTGGGGGGACGGGGACGGCGCGCAACAACCGTCGCCGAGCCACTCCTCGGGACCGGCGCGCTGATCTTGGTGCGCTGGTCGGCCGCTCCCGCGCCATCCGCGCCGTCCACCGCGCCGGCCTCCACCTCCTCCACGCGCAGCAATATCACCGTGATGTTGTCCCGGCCGCCCGCCTCATTCGCCTGCGCGATCAACGCCTCGCCGGCCTCGTGCAGATCCCGATGCGCACGCAGCACCTCCGCGAGCTGCGCCTCGCCGAGCATCGTCGTCAGGCCATCGCTGCACAGCAGATAAACGTCTCCCGCGCGTGCGCGGTAAGAGCGCGTATCCACCTCCACCATCTCTTCGGGCCCCAGCGCTCGCGTGATGATCGAGCGCTGCGGATGGTCCTCGGCTTCCTCGGGCGTCAAACGGCCCTGGCGGATCAGCTCGTCCACCAGCGAGTGATCGTCTGTCAGGCGCAGCAGCTCGCCCTCGCGCAGGCAGTACGCGCGGCTGTCGCCCACATGCGCGATCGCCACCTCGAGCTCGCCCACGTAGAGCGCCGTCAGTGTCGTGCCCATCCCCGCCTGCTCGGCATTGCTGCGCGAGAGCTCATGGATGCGCGCATTCGCCGCTTGCGCGTACTCCGCGAGCGTCTCCTCCGGGCTCTTCGAGTTGCCGAGACCCTCGCCGAAGGACTCCACCGCGATCCGCGAAGCCACCTCGCCCGCCTGCGCGCCGCCCATCCCATCGGCCACCACGAACAGCGGCGAGCGGGCCAGCAGCGAGTCCTCGTTGGCGCGCCGCTGGCGCCCCGTATCGCTGCCCGCGTAGTGCTCCGCGACCCTCAGCATCAATCCACCTCGAAGGCAAATTCGCTGTCGCCGATGCGCACCCGATCTTCGGGGTGCAGCGGGCGCGGGGTCTCCAGCAGCTCCTCGTTGAGATAGGTCCCATTTGTGGACCCCATGTCCTCGATCACCATCGCTCCCCCCTGCTCGTAGATACGGGCATGACCGGAAGAGGCGAAGGGATCCTCCAAGCGGATCTCCGCACGCTCACCGCGCCCCAAAATCACTTCGCCATCCAAGTCATAGATCATGCCGGGATCGTGCCCCGGCGCGCGCTCCACCACCAGGCGCGGTGCGCGGTGAGCGAGATCCACCGGACCGAGTGAGGAGGCAGAGTGCATTCCTGTCGCATCGGGCGGTATCGGCACACCCGTCGCGCGACCGAAGCCCCCCGCCGAACTGGACCCGTACCTACCGCGCAAATCGCGCAGCGCGCTGCGCGAAACCCACAACAGGAACAGATATAGGACGGCCACGAAGCCGAACTTCAGCGCCACCGACACCGGCTGCAGGTTGGTCATCTCAGCGAACCTCGAACACGATCTCGGTGGTGCCGAGCTCGATGCGGTCTCCAAGCGCCAGCACCTGTGCACCGCGGAGCTTGCGATCGTTGAGGCGCACGCCGTTGGTGGATCCGAGGTCGCTCAACGTCCAGCCCTCCGGCGAGGGGCGGATCTCCGCATGGCGGCGCGACACGCCCACATCATCCAGCACGACGTCGCACTCGCGGCTGCGCCCCAACACCGCCCCCGGCGGGGGCACCAGCACCCGCCGTCCGCCCACCAGCAGCATCGCGCGCGATGGGCGGCGCTCGCGCGCCTGCCTCACCGGGCCGCCCACACGCTGCGAGCTCGAGTAGATCAGCGTCTCGCCGTGCTTGGGCGCCTCGGACTCGGGGCGCTCGCGCACCACGCCCACCGGGCTGCCGCGGCCTTCCGGTGGCCACGCACCTTCTGGCAGGCCAGGACCTTCCGCCGGGCCAGAGCTCTCCAGCGGCTGAGAATCCAGCCAGTCGTCGTGCTCGCCCTTAGGCCCACCCTCCGCGAGCCCTTCCTCGCGATCCCCTTCATCCTCGTGGCCTCCCGGCGAAGACAACCGCGCCTCGATGCCGAACTCCCCCAGCGCGAGGCGCTCGTCGGTGTGGAAGACGATCTGCGGCGGCGAGGAGAGCATCAGATTCTCGCGGCGGGCGTGCTCCAGCAGGTACGCGCACAGCTCGTCGATCAAATCCCCCTCCACGCCCTCATACAGCTCGCGATCCTCCGGCGAGAGCCACACCGCGTACTCGTTGGGGGCGTACACGCGCGACACCGACACCGTGCGGTGCGCATCCATCTCGCGCGCGAGCCTGTGCGCCAGCTCCATCGGGCGCACCTCCGAGCGGAAAAGCCGTCCGAACGTGCCCTCTACGAGGTTGGTGAGCATGGTCTCTAGAGCCCTCAGCGGATTCATGGAAGCGGTCATATGGAGGGCCGCCCTTCAGCCGAACACCGGCCCCCGCGAGTCATGCTAGTCAGACGGGCCCGCGTAACGCTCGGGCTGTCACCGCGAAACCTCCGCCGAGCAGCGCTCCGAGCAGCGCTCCGCGCGGCGCTGCCTGCGCCGCCGCCCCCGAAAGACCGCGATCGAGCAGCGGCAGGGCGGCCAGCATCGCCGCCGTCCACACCGTCGCCGCGATCACATCGAGCGCAGCGCTGCGCCCGCGCACGAGCCACGGCAGCAGCGCCGCACCCCCCGCCCACAGCGCCACCCCCGTCAGTAGGCCAATGCTCAGCATCGGGATCAGCACGTGTTCGAAGGCGCCGCTCAGCGAACCCTCCCACGCAGCGCGCGCGCCCGGCAGGGGACCCCTCGCGCCATCCGGCAGCCCGAGCCACAGGCGCCGGCCCGAGAGCGGCTCGGCCAGGCACAGCCACCAGTAACCCAGCGCGCCCAACCCCGCGCGAGCGGGCCAGCGAGCCCACTGGCCAGCGAGCGCCGGGTACATGCCCGCCAGTCCCACCGCCCCCAGCGCCGGGGCCGCGGCGGCGGTCAGTGTCTGCGGCGGCAGGCGCGGCGCGATCAGCAGCGGCAGCGCGGCAGCGAGGATCAAGAGCGACACGCCGGGGCGTCCGAGCGCCGCCTGCCAGATGGCCAGCCCCGCCGCGCCTGCCGCCCACACGGCGCGGGGGATCTGCAGACGGTGCGCGGAGACTGGCCCCTCGTGGACCTGCTCCTCTGCCCGCGGGTGGCCATCCCGGCTATGGCGCGGGGGACTACGCACCAACTCCCCCGTGGTGCGGGGGCCGACGAGGGTGCGCTCGCCCCGGTGGGCGCCAACGATGCGCCGGGGCGCAGGTAGCTCTTCGTGCAGAGTCCCTTCGAGCGCCTCGCGCAGTTCTGCCAGCGTCCCCCGCCGGGCGGGGTTCGGCGCCAGCGCCGCGTCGAGCGCTCGCGTCAGCTCGCGTGGGAGGTCCACGCGGCGGCGCTCCAGCGGCGCGAGCACGCTGCCGATCCGCCGCGCGGTCGCCGCGGGGGTACCGCCGCGCACCGGGTTCACGCCGCACAGCGCCTCATACAGCACCAGCGTGATCGGTTCCAGGCTTTCGCGATCGCGGATATCGTAGGGATCAAGGCAGAGCACGCGTCGAGCATAGTCCTCGGTCGGCAAACCTTCGCTATCGTCGGTGTACAGGTCGGCGCGGCGGAAATATAGCTCCTCGCTTGCCATCAGGTCGCGGAACTTGCGCAAATCCAAGAAGCGCCAGATGACTGCGTCTACAGCAGGCTGAAGGCGTTGGGAATATGGCTTAATCGGCATGGTTTTTTGGCTAATCCGCGAGTCGTTCCCGAAGAACATGAGAAGCCCAAGCTGGCGTACAGCCGTATACAGCCCGCGCACGCAGCCAACTCGAGTTTAAATGCTGGCGCGTTGCGGATGGTTGGCAATGGTTGGCGAATGCCCGTAAGTATATGAGGAATTGGTAGCGCTAACGGGAATCGAAGGGCCTTCTGACCAGTGCTAGCCAGATCTCGGCGTGCTAAGTCTCGTCTTTTTCAGTGCTGCTGTACCGGCGATGCGGCGCCGGGGGTGGTATGGAACGTCCTCGTGGCTGGCAAATGGTTGGCAAGGGTCGAAATTCCGGCGACCCGACTATCTATCCCGCCGGACTAAATAACGAAAAGAAAATGGCATATTCTTTCGTTAACAAAAGGCTAACTCAAGAGGCGGGAAGGAAGTATCGGGTAACCACGTGCCATCGAGGGCCGCCGGCTGCCGGGCAATGACTTTTACGTTCAGAAGTCGCCCCCCAGGCTGCTGGCTGGCCTTGGAATCCCGCGCCTTCTCGATTGCCCCGTCGAGCAGGTTCTAAGGTCCGTATACGCTTCGCGACGTCGTGGCCCTTGCCGCACGGACCCGGAGTTGCTAAGATTTGAATCTGAGACTGGACTCCTCGGGTTTCATCCCTAAAGGACTTACTCGACATAAGGAAAGCTGTCAAGGTGACCATCCCGGGCCTCCTCGTTGCCGCGCTCCTGATCCTCATTTTCTGGCCTCCGAATCCGGTGGACGTCGCTCCCGTCGTCGAATCGCATACCCTCGGAATTTCCGCTTCCTCTTTGCGCGGCGTCGGAAAGCCGGTACACCCCCCTGTTCAGGCCCTCGCGCCCAGGACGTCCGATCCGGGATGCTCCGTAACCGAACGTTATCTGAACGAGTCGCCCTCGCCCTTAGAGTACGCTGCCGGCGGCTATAAGGAAGCGGCCAGGCAGCGTCAATACCTGCTCGAACAGCAGAACGGCAACCTCGACCTCTGCCTTGCCGAGGAAAAGCGCCTCTCCGGAGATGAACAATCCGACATCCTCGCGCTCCAGCACGACCTCCAGACGCTCGATGCGGCCCATGCCGTCCAGGCCTCCGTGGTTGCCGACGATGAGCGCTCCGGAAGCCCCATCCTCCCCGCCGCCCGGTCCCGGCGTCAGGCCACCGATGCCGTGATCGCACTGAAGCGCCAGCAACTCCAAGACAAAGAACAGTCCGCGCGTGATCGCGCAATGGGAAATCGCGGAACTCACGCGATGGAGAGGCGTGGTCGCCGAACACCTCGCTGAACCCGGCAGGTTGCGTCCGCTACAGGGCTTCGATCAGTACATGTCGGCGCTCTCGAATCACGTCCTGGCGTTTCTGACGCTCGCCATCTCAATTGGAATTATTCTGGATAGCGTTACGACACCACTCCTGCTGAGGGCGTTCTACGCGTTCGTCTTCCGTCGTTGAGGCTCGGCAATATGCGACACGTCCGATCATTTTTCTCCACCGCCATTCCGCTCTTCGCCATCGTCTTGCCTTGCGGGGCGCAGCAGACCTCTCCCGCCACGCCTTCTACCCAGACCCAGGACGACCACCAGGCGTTGAGTTCAACCCGAAAGGAGCCCAAGGCGAGAATTACGATCGAAATTCCGGGATACAAGTCAGATCACCCCCAACCGAAACCCCGACCCTTGCCGCCTTCCGGCACAGAGGTCCATCCTGACCCCTGCCCGAACCCCCCAAGGTCCGGCCCGATTTTCATAGGTAACCGGTCAACCGGCTCCGGTCTGAGAGCGCGGAGCAGGCGTTCCTTCTTGGAATAGCTCATGCGAGGGAAGTGTTGCAAATAGGAGCGAGGCGGCGAAAGGCCGACTCAAGTTAGCTCGTGGTTCAGTTCGCTACCACAGCCACATGTCAGGCTGGGCTAGCGCTCTACGCACGCAGCACGGGCAGATGACGGCCGGAACATCTTACGCGGCGCACCAGCAGTTGGAGGTGAGCAGTAGCAAGGCAAGCCTTGCGTCACGGCCGGGAATTATCTCGTATCGAAAACGGCTGACGTTGCTCTGGCTGGAGCTCGGAGTCGCGACGGCGATTGCGATCAGAGCAAATGGATAGATGCGCTGACGATTCCGGCGCTGGTGCTGCCCTCGCGGTCGGAGTTCCAGGCGGCCCGGAAGATGAGCTTGGCGAGGCCTCAGTGGAAATGAATCGAATCCTGAACGGCCTTCCGGCCGGAACGATTCCCCGGACTGGTAAGGATGCGGCGCAGCGGTTCCAAGCACCCAAGTCGATCGTCCTCGTGTTTGCGAGTGCATCCAACCGGCTTGAATACCCGGTGACACCGCTGCGCGTGACCGACCACGTCAAAGCTCGCTTCAATGCGTGGGGCGGAGAGGCGCGCCTCGCGGCGTGTGCGGCTGAGCTCCGCTAGCCGTTTGCCATGCTGTCACCCGCCGCGGTGGGATCACCGCGCGAACCGGCGGCAGTTAACTGCCATCGGATTCGGCGGAGCGACTTCGATTTTCCAATCCGACTCGCTGAAATCGTATTCCGCGTTAAATTGTTTCAACACGGCAACCTGGCGCGCAGTCACGGTGGCATCCCGGCCAAGATTAGTGATGGTTTGGCGGCCCCAATCCTGGATGGGATCAAATTCAACTTCCCAATGGCGGGTTATTGACCTTGCATACCATCACCGCTGCTAACTATGTGGCGGGGTGGCGCGGCTTTGGAAACGTCTCTTCGGCACGTTCTTCGCAAATTCCTTCTTTTACGCCGGCGTTGGAACGATTGGCGCGGTCTTCTCATCGGCCATGGTGGCCTATGGGTTCGCGCGATTCCGGTTTCCATCCCGCCGCTTGTGGTTCAACTGCATGATGTTGACCATAATTCTTCCGGCGCAGGCTCTGATCATTCCCCAATACGTCTTTTTCAGCAAGCTCGGGTGGGTCAACACTTACTATCCCTTGTTGGTCCCGAGGTTTTTTGGCCACCCCTTTTTCATTCTCCTGATGATCCAATTCATCCTTGGCATCCCGCGGAATCTGGAGGACGCGGCAGTGCTGGATGGATGCGCAAAGGCCAGGTTCTCTACAGGATTGTTCTGCCGCTGCTTCGGCCCGTCATGCTGACTTCGGCGACATTCTCCTTCTGTTGGCTGTGGGACGACTTCCTGGGGCCGCTGGTGTACCTGAGCGATCCGAAGATGCATCCGGTTTCCGTAGCTTTGCGCGCCTTCGCCGACCCGGCCGCCGCGACTGAATGGGGGCCGCTCTTTGCGATGCTGACCCTTTCTCTCGCGGTCGTCGTCTTGGCGGCCTTCGGTGTCTTCCAATCCCGAAGGTTATTGCGCTAGCTCGCTGCTACGTTACCCAATTTCCTACACGACCCGGAGCCCCGTTGTTCTGTCGAAGAAATGGGCTTGGTCCAATAAGACGGCAAGTTCCACGGTCTCCCCGGCGCCCGCGTTCATGCTGCGGCTCCCTTGGATTGCGGCAACCAAGCCGTAAGCAGATACAGCCCGCTGAGCCTCCCTGTATGCGCAGGGAGTTTACGGTCGACCTGCCGCAGCGGCCCTAGGGAAAATGCGGTACTCCACGCTATTCTGGCGCAGCAGACCTCCGGCTCATTGCGAAATCAAACTCTAACTCAAAGGTAATCTGTTCAGGAGGATTCAAAGCGCCGCGCTCGATCACCCCGGACGCGTGGAAGTTCGGTCTACGCTGCGGCGTCAGGGAGGACCGATCCCTCGACCGGGCGACTTCCGTGCATTACGCGTGACACGGCCAAATGACAGAAGAGCCAATTTCCGGTGACGCCATGTACCCCCAGCAACAATCGATTCCATGACATCGGTCACCGCAATTGTTCTAAACTGTGCTATTGAGCTGGAAGCAGGGCATCCTCGGCCTGATCATACTCGCGTCCCTGGCGGCGTTCCCGTGGGGGCCGCTGTTCGCTTGGTCACCGGTGCATCCGGGGTACCGGATGACTCGGTTCTCGCGTGCAGATGTGTTGTATCCGGATTCCGTGGCCTTGGACCCGGCGTATCGAGAGGTCGACCGATACGTAGCGGTGGCGGAGAATTTCCACGAGCTGAGGTGCTCGAAGAAGATCAAGGTTGTGGTCTGTCGGAATTGGAACGACTGTCTCAGGTTCGCCGCGCCATTTTTGATGGGACAGCGTCCCCTCGCAGTGACCGTACCAACGGGCACGGTGATCTTCGTTACGCCGCGGGCAGATGGATGGGCGGATATCGGTGGATTGTTGCGGCACGAACTGTCCCACGCTCGTGCAGAATCAGAACCGGTCATTGCTGAGCGTTTTGCGAATGCTGCGACAGCCTTGGGTTTCGGAGGGTGTGGCCGGAGTTGTCGCTGCAATGGGCCCGACCGCACCAGGGCGGCATTTGGTGAGTTTGCCAGAAGCGGAATTCCTGTCGCGAGCGAAAAACGGAGGACCTATGGTCCTCATTTTCTGGCGCACCGCTGAAGGACTGGTACTTCAGCTATACGGCGTGGATCTATTTCTGGGACAGCCAAATCGAGCGAAACGGCAAAGCCACATTTCTGAGATTCGAACGAATGTGCTTCGCCGACCCGCGGGGCTGCCGCAGCAGCTTTGCCGACGTGTACGGGACGGATCTTCGGAGAGCGGTAGACGAGTTCCAAGCCGAGGTACTGTCGGGACGGGTAGTGGCGCCCGAGCGGGCTGTGTTCTGAGTTCGCACCACATAAGGTTCCGGTGGTTGCGCTTCGCGAAACGAGCGAATGCGCCACCACGCTCTGGGTTCGGCGCGCGGCGCGTTTCTGGGCTGGGGCAGCAGCTTTAAGATAGAAACATCCGAAAGAGCTAAGCACTTAAATGTCAATGGGATAAGCGAAAACGACATCAAACACACGCACGGTCAGGCGTACAGTGCTTATTGCTGGCTTTTCCTATCGGGAAGAGGATCATGAGTTGCCAGCTCTTTTTTGGCTGGCCCAAGCCTCGATTCAGTTGGGAGCTACGCCGGGAATTGATCGAGAGCCTGGTCGAACAATGGTCATTTCGCTTTCTGCGGTTACGGCAAATAGCCCCGGCAAGAACTGGCCCTGCGGAACGGGCCCGGATTTCGATCCGCGCCCGATGCCTGGCTGTCGCCAGCGGCGGCGCGGAGTTGGTCCGCCGTCAATCCCACCCTGGCAAGCCGTTCCTGCGCAGCACTCAAAATGCCCGCGATGACTGCCCGGGAAACCTGAAACGCGCGCGCGATTTCCGTCGCCGTGTGCGCCCGTTCACAGCCCAGCCCATAGCGCAGGCGCACCACCTTCTCCTGCAACGGCTCCAGACCTCGCAGCACCTCCGCGACTTGTTCTGCCGGCCAAGCCATCTCGTTTCAGAATACACCGCCAGGCATCCGGCTACGCCACCGATTCCCCCTCCTCCATCGCCTTCTGTTCGCCAGAATCTGCGCTCTCTGGGCAGATTTGACTTGCCTGTGGCGCGCCGTCACGGGATCAATAGTGGTGACTATGAGTCAGCCCATAAATGCCTACCCTATTTTGTTCAATCAGACTCCCGATCAATTGCGCCGTATCGGCGCCCGTGGCGGTCGCGCGTGTGCCCGTAATCGGCGCGCTCGTCAGCGCCTGGCAACGGCTGCGGCAGTGTCTATAGGGCCACCCGACGCGCCGCTGGTGGAAACCACCGCGCAGGCCATCGCGACCTGGATGCGCTGTTCCCGTGGCTGTGCCAGGCCGAGCGGCCTCCGTGAGTCAAGCGCTAACCATGCTGGTAGTTGGCGTTTGGCTGCAGCGGAGGGCCATCGATGCCGGGAATGCGAAGTGCCAGACCATAGCGCAGAGAGAAAAGGTAGCCGCTACCTGGGAGCATATTCCCCGCACCCTCGATGCCGTGTTCGGGAAAAGCCGAACTGGTGGATTGGGGCAAGAGGATCACTGGCGGAGGTTGTCCTTTCCGATTGTCGCAAGGGAGTGCCTTAGCTGAGGACAAGAAAACTGAAGAGCAGCCTGTCACCACGCGGGAGCAGGCGGCCAGCGTCGCCGACGTCAGTGAGCGCCGCGCGAACCAGGACAGCGGGAGGGGCCGGCCTATGAAACCAGAGGATACAGCCATGGAACAGGCGATATGGGACAAACGTCCGGATGAGAGCGCGCGGCAATACTCCTATGCACGCACTTACTTTTCGCTCAGCCCGCAGCGGTCCATTAAAGAGGTCAGCCAGATCGTGGAAAGGAGCTCCGGGCATTTGAAACGACTCAGCGCGCAGTTTGGCTGGAGACGGCGGGCCCAGGCTTACGATCTGTATCGTGCGAAAGTAGAAGCGGATGCCGAGGACCGTTTGCACTGTCAGGAAGCAGAAAAGTGGGCCAAGCTTGAATCCGAGCAAAACGAGCGGATGTATCAGACCTCTGAAAAGTTGCTCGATCAAGCCAACAAGATGTTAGCTTTCCCGCTGGTTGAGGTCACGGCGGGCGACACATCCGGCGTACCCAGATCGTCAAACCGGTTAAATGCCGGCGGATCGACATTCTGAAATTCATGCTTTTTGGCCATCAGCTATCCGATGAGTCGATTAAAAAAACGCTCTGCACCAATTCCAGGAGCTTAGCTCGTTAGAGTGAAGTCACCGGGGTAAGCAGGTTCGCGCGAATTTCATAACAGCGTGGCGAAATTGGAGACAATCACCTGCGGCACAGTAGGTTGCTACCGTACCATAAACTCCATAGCCGGTTAAAGGTCAGTAAGCTCGGCCAACGAGGCCGGTTTCATTTAACGCCTCCCCTTTATTTGAAAGGTAAGCTACTTTTTGAACCGTTCTCGACCTGTCGTGCAATGCGCGAGTTTTTAAATGGCATTATTGGCTGGCGTTGAGCTGGGCCCATGAAGATCCAGTACGGCGGCACTTACTACGATTCCGGCGCGAATGAGGGAATCGGGTTCTACGCCGAGAGAGATGATGCTACAGGCGGGATACTTTCGACGACAGTCCTCGGACGCGAGAGATCATCTACAACTTCATGCGGCTACGCGCCCTGCGAGTGGAGGTGGACGTGAAGCTCGCGCTGGGCTTGTTCAACATCGAGCAGGGCGCCGCGTACCTGGAGAAGACGGTGCCCATGGACCGTTCCACGGCGTTGCAAGAAGCGGCCGACTTCGCCAGTTGTCCCGGCCAGGCAATCTCCTACCAGATCGGCAAGATCCAAATACTGCGCATGCTGGCCGCCGCCCGGCGCAAGCAAGGTGAGAATTTCGACGTCCGCCGTTTCCACGATTTCGTCTGGAAAAACGGCAATGTGCCGATTGCCCTGCAGCAGTGGGAAATGCTGGGAGACGCGAGCGATGTGCCGGACACTCAGCCGCGCCATTAGCCGCGCTCCAGACGGCTGCGGTTCGAGCGTCCATCTCTGTTCAGAAGTTCTTGTCGGCGTAGCCGGAACCAAACAGGTGAAGGTTATGATGCCGGAGTGGGCGTCTGAATTACTGACGGAACGTCACGCCGCGCAGATTGCCGGAGTGCTGGGTTGCTGGGACCGGATGCTGGTGTTCGGGACGCTGCCGAAGATCTGCTTTGCCGGGGGAATGACGTCGTTTCTGTACGAGCGGAAGATCCGGATATTCGACTATCCGAAGTTTGCCGAACCATTCCGCAACCGGATTCGCGAGAACGCGGAGAAGATGGCTGCCGAAGCGGGAATCGAGATCGAGTTCATCCGCAAGCGGAACTTCCGGAAGGAAGACCGGGTGAAAGAGATTCTGGCCAGCCGGGGTGAGCAGGCGGGGCTGGTCTGCATTTTCTCGGCCATGGAGCCGTGCTCGACCTACAAGCCCTGGCACAACAAGCAGACCGGCAAGACATATCTGGTTCCCGATGATGGCAAGTGTCTGCATTACTACTTCTATTTCGTGGACGAGGATCTGGGCCTGTGCCATGTGCGTGTGCCGACATGGCTGCCGTGCCGGCTGCAGATCTGCTTCAACGGGCACAACTGGCTGGCAGGCCAGTTGCGCAAGCTGGGCATCGACTATCGAATGGCCGACAACGCGTTCAGCCACATTGCGGACTGGCAGCGGGCGCAGCGCATCTCCAACGGATGGGAAGCCAAACGGATTCACGCCAGGCTCGACGAGTTCGCCCGGCGGTGCTGCCCGATCTATCGCGACTTCGCCACCGGATACCACTGGAGCGTGGACCAGTGCGAATACGCCACCGACATCGTCTTCCGCCGGCAGGCCGATCTGCAGGCCATCTATGAAAATCTGGCGCGCACGGCGATTCACACCGTGAAGCCGGACAACATCGCCACTTTCCTCGGGCGCAAGCTGAGCCCGCAGTTCGAAGGCGAAATGGGCAACCGTTTCAACATCCGCATCGAAGGGACGCGGATCAAACACACCATGGGGCCGGTCTCCATCAAGCTGTACGACAAGTTCGGCCTCATTCTCCGGATCGAGACCACGGTCAACGATCTGACCTTTTTCAAGCACTACCGCGAGGTAGAACACCGCGACGGCTCACGCGAAACCAAATGGGCCTCCATGCAGAAAACCATCTACAGTCTGCCCGCGCTACGCGAACTGCTGGAAGCCGCCAACCGGCGCTACCTGGAGTTCCTCTCGGCGATCGAAGATCCCCGCGCCGGAAGAAACAAACTCGACAAACTCTCGCAGCCCGTGGAGCAGGAAGGCCGCCGCTACTCCGGCTTCAACCTGTTCGACCCGGACGATGAGAACCTGCTCTGTTCCATCCTTCGCGGTGAGTTCAATATCAGCGGACTACAGAACAAAACGCTGCGCCGCCATCTGCCCGAACTCAGCAGCGGCCAGGTGTCGCGCCTGCTCAAACGACTTCGCACGCACGGACTCATCAAGAAGGTCGGCCACACGTACAAGTACTACGTCACTGCCTTTGGCAAAGAAGTCGTCGCGACCGCTCTCAAACTCCGGGAACTTGTGATCATCCCGCAACTCGCCCTCGGGCTCGCTCACTGACTTCGTTTTCCTGCCGGAAAACGTCAGAATCTCAATATAGAGGTACTAAACCCGCCAGTGAACGCCGTGGTGCTGAGCGTGGACGAAAAACCGAGCATACAGGCAATCGAGCGGGCCTCGGGTTATGTGGAGACTGACAGCGGCAAAGTAGTGCGCGGGCTGAAGAGCACTTACAAGCGTCACGGGACGCTGAATCTGTTTGCCGCCCTCGAAGTCGGCACTGGCCAGGTTAAGACGAAGTTTACGGAGTATAAGAAGCGGGAGGATTTTCGCAGTTTCCTGGATGACGTGCTGGCCGATCAACCGCAGGACAAGGAGATCCACGTCATCCTCGACAACTACTCTCCTCACAAAGGAAACGACGATTGGCTAGCGAAGTTCGAGGGGCGGGTCCAGTTTCATTTCACGCCGACTTCGGCCAGTTGGCTGAACCAGATCGAAATCGTGTTCAGCCTGCTGCAACGCAAGACCCTCAACGGAGCAAGCTTCAAAACCAAAGATCAGTTGCGCGAGGCCATTGAAGCCTTCATCCGAAGGCACAACGAGCGCGCCAAACCGTTCCGCTGGCGCAAACGCGAGGTCAAAGGCAGTCAACTTCAAAATACAATTGTCAATTTACGCAATTAAGCACTAGAAAGTTGTCAGAGGCCCACATGAACGAGCTGTCGGCCCGCGTTGCCGACCGAAAAGCGAATGAAACCCGCACCCTCATCGCTCGCATAAAAACCGACGCGGATTTCCTCGCCGTCGACGATCAGGGTATACATGTGTTCCCGGGGGAAATCGTTGATGCGGACCTGCCAGAGGTGGCCCGACATCTGGGCATCCCAGGGGATCTCCACATATGCCGTAATGAATGGTCCCATCAGCCACGGCCAAACGGTTCCCTGGTGATAGGCGCTGTCCCGGCTGAACGGGTCGCCCTCATAGCGTCCCCGATATTTTGGATCGGCTGGCGCCAGCGTGCGCAGACCGTACGGCGTAAGCAGATGGCGCTCGACAGTCGCCACCACGGCTCTCGCTGTTTCACGGCTACTCCTGCAATACGGTCCAGTCTCGGCAGCGTGGATCGAAAAGTCTCCTCGTCGAGGAGACCGGTTGCCAGCGGGAGGAAAAATCGCTTGGTCGCCGCATTATAAGCAAAGAGGGTGATCGCGTCGGCAGCTAATTTCGATTGAAGCGCAGCTATGATACTGGCTAGCTTGGTTTGGAGGGCGGACAGTCCATCCATCGCGATTTGCAACTGGATGGCAGCTCATCTTTGCTCGATTATTTCGGCCCGTGGCCGATATATATTGTCACCGGGGAGATCTTCGCTTTCGGAATTTTCTGGCTTCTTTGGCTGCCGTTCCGCAGCACCTCGCCTTCGGCGGCGAAACCGTAAGGCGGGGCGAAGGAGACTTACTGGCACTTGTTTGCGGGCAGTGCCAATCAGTGGACCGAGCCAGCCGCCCCGACGACTCGTGGAGGAGCCGCGTGCCAATATTCCGGTTCTCATACTGTCAGCTCCGTTTTTATGTTGCTCCGGTCTGCGATCCGTGTCCAGGGTCGTCAGGACGGATTTCCAGAAAACTCCTGTAAGCCGGCTACCGGCACGCAGGGGAAATCCTGAACGCCCTCGGCGGCGTGCCAAGAGGCTGGCGATGGGTACAAATAGAACCAAATTCTTGCGATTGTGGGTGTATACTGATCCCAATCTGGGTTTCAAACTCAAAGAATCCTGATCAGAGGTGTCCAAATGAGAACCAATCGCAGACGCTTCTTAGCCGCCATCGGAACCACAGTTTCGGCAATGCTGACGGGCCCCGCGCTCTTCGACTTCAAATTGTTCGCGGGGACGCCATGGGTCCGGCGTGATGTGGGCGGTCTGTCCTCCACCGATCCCATCATTCTCTCCTATCAGAACGGCATCGCCGCCATGCAGGCGCTGCCCTCTTCCGATCCGCGCAGTTGGAGTTATCAGGCCGCGATTCACGGCACCGACGCCACGCCCGTGATGACCGGCTGGAACCAATGCCAGCATGGCACTCACTGGTTCTGGGCTTGGCACCGAATGTACCTATATTGGTTCGAGCGAATCGTCCGCAAGATGGCGGGCGATCCCAGTTGGGCGCTGCCTTATTGGAATTGGACTGCGGAAACTCAACTGCCTTCCATGTTCCGCATCACCACGAGTAACCTCTACACCCCACTCCGGGATCCAAACATCAACGCTGGCACCGGCTCCTTGCCCGCCTTCGATGTGGACTACTCCTTCAGCTTCGCCGAACTGGACTACTACCTCGCCCAAAGTGAGCTGGAAGGTAGTCCGCATGGTGTGGTGCACACGGATGTCGGCGGCTATCCGGGTGGATCTCCGGGTTGGATGTCCAGGGTCCCAACAGCCGCACAGGACCCCATCTTCTACTTGCACCACGCCAACATAGATCGATTGTGGGACCTGTGGCTCGCGCAACACGGCGGTCGCACCGACCCACTGAACGATTCGACATGGGAGGGCCAGGTGTTTACGTTCTTCGACGAAAACGGGGCACAAGTCCAGATGACCCCTTGCGACGTGCTGAATGCCGCCACACAACTCAACTACACCTATGAGGGCGAACCCCCGCAGGTAGTTGAGTCATGCGGCGCCAGTCCACCCTGGAGGTTCAGCCAGGTGATACTTTACCGGTTCCCATGGCCCCCCGACCCCATTGACGGTGACCCCTACACGGTTCAAGTCGATTTGAGTTCCGTCTTCTCGAAGCTGCAGAAGATCTTGCAAAATCCGGCGAACAGCGTATACCTGCAGTTAAGTGGAGTAGCTGCCGACACGTCCCCCGGAGCTGCCTGGGAGGTGTACGTTGGGCTTCCAGCCGGGGTGCCGCCTAGCCCCACCAGCCCGTACTTCGTCGGTAAGATGGCTCTGTTCGGTGCCGGCGTCCGCAGTGACACCCATACCGGTCACCAGTTCCACCCCGCCGTATTGAAATTCAACATCGAAAAGGCCATTACACTCGCGACCCAGACCGGCGCTGCGACCATCCCAATTACTTTCATCGCCGCTGGGATTCTGGTCAACGGCCAGCCTGTCCCGCCACGAGTTCATTCGCCGGTTACTGTGGCAAACGGCGAAATTATCATAGTCACCAAGGCAAGGCGGTGAAGATCACTGTAACTTGACCGCAGGAGCGAACGGATCGCCGGTTTCTCCGCATCGTTCAACGCTGCCGCTGGTGCAGCGGAGGCGCAGCGGAGGAAAAGCCGGAAACACGCCTTTGCTACCGCCCGACCGATGACCCAAGCTCCACTACGCAGGCGAGATCGCGGCGACCGCATTGGTCTCGGAGCCAGCGCTCGACCTGCTGAGCTCAACGGAGCTACAGGGCTTGGTCGCGCATGAAGCCGGCGACGAGTACCTGTTCCGGGAATACGAAGCCGCTCGCCTCGCCGGGGACCATGCGCGTCTTCGAGAGGTGGAGACTGCCTGCGATGCAGTCGCCGTTTTAACTCTTGAGCAGCTCGGAATTCCGGCAGCCCGATTTTGCGAGTGCGATCGAGAAGGTCTACCAGATTTTCGGGCGATTACGCAGGCTGCACGAATTCGCTCGAAAATGACGCCCTGATGATTCAACAGTTTACGTGCCACGACAGTCAGTACATGCGCGGTCAGCCGTGCAGGTTTCAACTGTCACAGCCGGGACCGGGGTAGGGTAGGTGTCAGAGAATTGCGGAATCCCATGCACAGCTCGAGGGTATACCAAAAGTAGACCAAAAGTAGACCAAAAGCGGTCTCAACTGCTACGCGTGGTAGACCAAAGTAGCTCGCAGCATACGGCCCAGGGCCTAAATACGCCGAATTGTGTCCGGATGTACAGGGGGATCGCTATCTAGCCAATCGGCCAAGCAATTGATTCTAAATACTCAGGCGACCGGATGTTACCAATAACAATCCAACAATGCCATTTAAAAACTCGCGCATTGCACAACAGGTCGAGAACGGTTCAAAAAGTAGCTTACCTTTCAAATAAAGGGAAGGCGTTAAAATTAAACCGGCCTCGTTGGCCGAGCTTACTGACCTTTAACCGGCTATGGAGTTTATGGTACGGTAGCAACCTACTGTGCCGCAGGTGATTGTCTCCAATTTCGCCACGCTGTTATGAAATTCGCGCGAACCTGCTTACCCCGGTGACTTCACTCTAACGAGCTAAGCTCCTGGAATTGGTGCAGAGCGTTTTTTTAATCGACTCATCGGATAGCTGATGGCCAAAAAGCATGAATTTCAGAATGTCGATCCGCCGCCATTTAACCGGTTTGACGATCTGGACGCCGGATGTGTCGCCCGCCGTGACCTCAACCAGCGGGAAAGCTAACATCTTGTTGGCTTGATCGAGCAACTTTTCAGAGGTCTGATACATCCGCTCGTTTTGCTCGGATTCAAGCTTGGCCCACTTTTCTGCTTCCTGACAGTGCAAACGGTCCTCGGCATCCGCTTCTACTTTCGCACGATACAGATCGTAAGCCTGGGCCCGCCGTCTCCAGCCAAACGGCGCGCTGAGTCGTTTCAAATGCCCGGAGCTCCTTTCCACGATCTGGCTGACCTCTTTAATGGACCGCCGCGGGCCGAGCGAAAAGTAAGTGCGTGCATAGGAGTATTGCCGCGCGCTCTCATCCGGACGTTTGTCCCATATCGCCTGTTCCATGGCTGTATCCTCTGGTTTCATAGGCCGGCCCCTCCCGCTGTCCTGGTTCGCGCGGCGCTCACTGACGTCGGCGACGCTGGCCGCCTGCTCCCGCGTGGTGACAGGCTGCTCTTCAGTTTCTTGTCCTCAGCTAAGGCACTCCCTGCGACAATCGGAAAGGACAACCTCCGCCAGTGATCCTCTTGCCCCAATCCACCAGTTCGGCTTTTCCCGAACACGGCATCGAGGGTGCGGGGAATATGCTCCCAGGTAGCGGCTACCTTTTCTCTCTGCGCTATGGTCTGGCACTTCGCATTCCCGGCATCGATGGCCCTCCGCTGCAGCCAAACGCCAACTACCAGCATGGTTAGCGCTTGACTCACGGAGTACGTAGGCCAGATGGTTTCGGTTCGGGCAGCGTGGCCGTGCCGGTCGATGTGAGTCGGGATAACGGTGGTCTGTAATTCGGCTCCCAGAAATGCTTCAACATAATCGAGCACTTCATTTTGGCCATCGTAAATGGCGCGGCGCTTGGGGTCCTCGCGGTGGCGAGGCCGTACACCGTAAGGGTCAGGTCTGCGTTTGGCCCGCAGGCTCTGCAGCAGTTGCTGTTGGTCGTAGGCGGCGGCGCGGAGGCTCCAATGGTAGTCCACGCTCGATTGCTTCAATTGCCATGACGGTCGGGCCACCACCTGACTCAAGCGCCGCAACGAGCGCTTCGGGCCAAGCTTACAATACTGCCACAGGGCATGCCTCTCCCACTCGCTTTCATCGGGACCGCAGGTCCAGAGCGGATTCTCCCTCGGCCCGGTTACCCGTGCAGATCGCAACCGTAAATCCAGTGCTTGGCGTATTCGTTTATTCATAGACTCCCTTCCTCGTAACCGCGTGTCGCCTTAGTGTCTTGTGGGGCCCACGAATCGATAGATTCACCGTCAATATTTCGCGCAGTTGCGCAAGATATCCTTGCCGATTGCTGCGTACGGGTTGGTTGCCGCCCCGGCCACCCGCCGGCGTAGCCGGCTTCCGGGCGTGGCGCCAGCGTTTCAATTGGCGGGGACTCCTCGTGACGAATCGGACCCATGCGCTCAAACGACCGCGTGGGGCCCCATATGAAATATTGCCAGGCGTAGTGGTAACCCAGTGTGGACTCCTCCGGGAGGGCCTCCCCGGGCTGTCTTTGGGCGCTTTCAGCCGATGTCGTATCGCTTGAGTTTTTGTGGACATTTGTGCCTCCCACTGGATTAGTCGCGGGTCCGCGGTTTAACTTAAGGGCAGCCGCCGGTGTTTTTATCAGGCCCGACGGTGAAGCGAACGAACCGACGCTGTTGCATTTCTTCGCGCGCGGGCCGCTGTCCCCATGAAAAGGTAAGAGGAGAGATCTGTGCAGGAAGCCCCGGTGCGGCTCCAGGCCGCTGGCTTCCGCCAGGACCGCAAAGGGGGCCTTGCTCGTACGCCCTGTTTTCACCTCCATGCTCGGTTCCGCGCCGCGACGGCCAATCGCCGCCTGCCACATCCCGGCCCAAAGCAGCGGGTGGCTTGAGAGAGCGCTGCGGGCCCAACTCGCAGTAGCGCTCAAAGCCTCTGCGCGATTTGCTGCTCTCGCCGTGCCTCTTGACGGGCCGGGGCGGCGTGGGAGCTACGGATACCCGTGGCCCATCTGGCCGGTTGGTGTTGGTTACCATCGTATTTGGCTCCTGCCAGTAAACTCGCGATCACCGGCCAAAAAATTAAGGGTAAACGCCCACTTTTTTGGAGGCCCAGTCAAGCTGTTTTCTTTTTTTGCCATTTTTCCCTCAAACCAATGAATCGCGTGTGCACGAAAAACAATAAGGGAGCCATGCACACCTGCTCTGTCGTAGACAGATGGGGTTTCGTGCGAACAGCGAGGTGTTGGTTGCTGGCCGAGGAAAGCCGACGGCTCAGGCCCCGAACGATGCTCCCGCGCGCTAGCCGCGGCGGCGTGGCGGGAATCGGACTTCCGCCGCCATTCGCGGGGCAGGTAGTTTTCCGGTAGTCCTGGGCCCGCCCCGCGGATCGCGCCTCGGTGACGGCAAGAAACAGTTAGTTGGAAGCGGCGACCCGGCACTGGACGCGCCACTCTCGAGGTGTGGGCGCTATCCGGCAGAAACGAAGTAAAGCCGTGCGTGCAATTTGTCGAGGTACGTTTCCGTTCCACTGCGGACCGGCATCCGTAGTTACTGGTGGCCACCCGAACGGAACGGTCCGGTGGTTTTGCCGCGCGCGTGATCCGCTAGCCAGCCGTCCACCAGCGGGCGATTGATCCGGATGATTCGGGGGCGTGCCGGCGCCCTGGAAAGAGCTGCCAGAGGGCCCAGGTGCGGGAGGCGTGGTTTAGAAGATGCCGGAGCCAGACTCGGCACGTGCCGGCGGGCGCAGACCTCAGCGAGGCCGCGCACGCCGCTCGGCCTGGCCCAGCCACGGGAACAGCGCAT
>CAVRYP010000004.1:0-388707 GCA_963725525.1 uncultured Solirubrobacterales bacterium | reverse complement strand
TAATCGCCGCCGGGGTGGTGCCTGGCTGCGGGCGCAGCACGAGACGGTGCGTGAGGCCCTCGATCGCGCTGATCACGACGCGGGCCGACAGCCGGGGATCGATAGGACGTGAGTGCGGGTCGGCTGCGAGCGCATCCGCTGTCAGACTCGACCAGTCGATCTTCCAGTTCATCGAGCTCCGCGCGGAGCGTTGGGGGAAGCTGGGTCTCCTCGAAGAGCACACGGTGAAGGCCCGGCGCGAGCGCGTGCAGTGCAACCATCGCTTGAACGATCTCCAGGAGAACGTCGTCGAAGTGCGCACCACAGCTCAACCGTTGGAGGTGCGGTTCGAGTGCCGCCATCGCCTTCGGCGAGGTGCCGGTGCACGAGCGCAACGAGGATCGCGTCCTTGTTGGGGAAGTACTGGTAGAGCGAGCCGATCGATACGCCGGCTCGCTCGGCGATCCGGTTGGTGGTCCCGGCGGCGTAGCCCTGACGTTCGAAAACCTGAGCAGCCGCCTCGACGATGGCCTGCACCGTCGCCTCCGACCGTGCCTGCTTGGGAGCTTTCGCGGCTCAAGCCGCCGGTCGGGAATGCGAGTTGACGACATGCGAGTAATTGCTCAGTATATAAGTATGCCTGTCGGTGGACCGCGTTCGGCAAGAGTCACACACCTCACAGGAATAGCTCCTCCTTGCCGCCTCTACGGCCTGCTCGCCTTCGGGGTGCGCATGGTCGTTCAGGCTTCGCCGGACGGGCTCAACGGGCTTCAAGGGCCTACGCGACGCCTCGGGGTCTGTCGAGCGGATAGGCGGGTTGCTGTTCGCGATGGCGGTCGTGCTCTGCATCGTGGGCTCAGCGCTCCAGCTTGCGGGCGCACTGAGCCCCATCGAAGCGCTCGACGGCGAGGGCGCAATCATCCTCGGGGTCGTGCTCGCCTCTCTGGGGATCGCGATCACCTTGGTCGCTCAGTTTGCGATGGGCGATGCCTGGCGGATCGGCGTCGATCCCGCCGAGCGCACCGAGCTGGTCGTCCACGGCCCTTTCTCGCTCATGCGCAATCCGATCTTCGCGGCGATGATTCCCTCCTTCATGGGCAATCGCCCTGCTCGCGCCAAACGCCGTGACGCTCACCGGAGCATTCCTTCTTATGCTCGCCCTCGAGCTGCAGACGCGGCTCATCGAGGAGCCATACCTCTCAGGGGTGCACGGCGAGCAATACGCCCTCTATGCTGCCCGGGTCGGTCGCTTCCTCCCAAGGGTCGGTTGCCTGCGACGTATCAGCTCCGCTCAGCCCGGCGCTTGATCGACAACAACAGGCGACGGACGACTCTGGCATGTGCGCCGGTGCCGATCACGGCTTTATCGGTCAGACCCGCCGCAAGACAGCCGTCTGGGGCCGCGCAGCTCAGCAGACTCGGCGCCTGCTGCCGCTTACCGGTCGTCGCGGAGCCGGTGCAAAACGATCGCCGCCGTATCGTCGGCGTGCGCTTTGCCCTGAAACGCGTCGAGCGCACGGGTCATCTCCTCGATCGTCTCACCCGCCGGCGCTGGGCCGAGGCCCGCGAGCGTGTCGTGCAGCCTGCGAAAGCCGAAGCGCTCTCCACCCTCCTCGCGCGCGTCGGTGAAGCCGTCGGTGTAGGCCACGAGCGTCTCACCCTGCTGGAGGCGCAGCGAGGAGTCCTGCCAGCGGATATCGGCGAACGCTCCCAGCAGTACGCCGTGCTCGCCCACCTCGCGAACCCCCTGCCCGGTGAGGTGGAGGGGCAGCGGGTGGCCGCCCACCGCGAGCGTGATCTCCCCTTCGAGCCAGCCGCATGCACATCGCGGTGCACACCGAGAGCATGGGGCGCTTGCGGAGCGTGCTGTTGACGAACGCCAGCAGCTCCGCGGACTTAGCGAAACTCCGAGGCCGTGCGCACGGTGTGGCGAACCAGTGCGGTGAGAGCCGCCGCCTCGATTCCCTTCCCGGTGACGTCGCCGATCAGCACGAACCAGCTGTCCGCGACGGCCCACACGTCGTAGAAGTCGCCGCCCACGAGGCTCGTCTCGCGCGCCGGGATGTAGACGCTCGCGAGATCGTATCCGGGCACCTGCGGCAGCTCCTCTGGAAGCAGACTCTGCTGCAGCGTGCGCGCGATCGATGAGCGCTCGCTGTAGAGCCTCGAGTTCTCGATCGCCACCGCCGCCCGCGCGGCCGTCTGTTCGGCGAGCTCCACATCGAAGCGATCGAGTGTGCGCGCCGACTCGGCGCTCACGAGCGTCATCGCGCCCAGCGTGCGCTCACCGAGGCGCATCGGCACGATCAGCACCGAGCGAAACTGCATCGCGCGCAGCAGCTCGAGATGGCGCTCATCGACCGCGGACTGCACGAGCATCTCATCTGAGACCTCGGGGAACAGCAGCGCCTCGCCGGTGTGCAGCACGCGACCGATGCCGTGCTCGGGATCGGGTCGATCCGGCGTGTAGCCACGCAACTCTTCGGCGAGGCTCAACCGCTCGGGATCCACGTGCGCAACGGCGACGGTCTTGCGGTCGCCGTGCTCATCCGCCAGATCCACCGCACACCAATCGGCGACATCGGGCACCGCGAGCTCGGCCACGTTGCGAAGTGTCTGCTCGTAATCAAGGGAGGACGCCAGCACGGCGCTCGCCTGGGCGAGGAACACGCTTCGCAGCTCGGCGCGCTTCTGTTCGGTCACCTCCTCGATGATCGTGATCGTCGCTTCGACCTCGCCGTGCTCGTCGAGCAGCGGCGCGGCCTTCAGCAGATTCCAGCGCTGCTGGTGTGTCTCCCGGTTCAGCGTGCGAATCAGCAGCGGCTCGGCGGGCTCTCCGCGCAGGATCCGCACCGAGGGGATGTCCTCCATCGCGAGCTCGCGACCGTCCTCGCCCCACACGAGGTAGTCCTTCATGATCTCGGCGGGCGGTGTTTTGCGCAGCTGCTCCCAGGACTCGAACCCAAGGTGGGAGATCGCCGCCCGGTTCGCGAACAGAAACCGGTGCTCCCGGTCGCGGATCGTCACCGCGTCGCTGAGCGAGCCCACAACGGCCTCGAAACGCCGCTCGCTGCCCCGCAGCGTCTGGCGCAGTTCCTCCAGAAGTTGCTCGTGCTCACGTTCGCGACCGCGCACCAGCTCCGTGGGATCTGAGACCATGGAGCCATTATCTCAGCCCCCGCCAGGAGCGAGCCGGGCGCGTAGCGCGCCCGGCCCAGTCAAGGCTCGATGCTTCTCAGCGGCCGGCGTGGCGCCTGCGACGCTGGGTCATCTGAATCGAGAGTCCCGCGCCTACCAGGAGCACTCCGAGGCCGACGATCCAACGTAGATCGAGGCCCGTGAAGGGCAGCGTGGTGGCGTGCGAGGTGCTCGTCGTGGGACTCGCCGGCGTCGTGGAACTCGGCGTGCTCGCGGGCGAGGTGGTCGTCTTGGGCGTGGAGGTTTCCTTCGAGGGCCCGGTGCCGCTCGCCGGCTTGGGGGGCGTCTGGTAGTAGCCAGAGGTGCCGGTGGTCGTGGTCGCCGCCAGCGCCGGTGCGGCTGGAAGCGCGAGCGCGAACACGATGGGCAGCGCGAGAAGGGTGCGAGACATCCGAGTCATAGACACCTACCTTTTCTGGTCGTCAAGTTTTGTCGGCCCCAAAAGGGACCGTTTTCAAGTCATGGTGGGCAGCGGAGGGAGTGTATCTCCCTACTGATTGTCCCTCATCTGGCGTTTTCCTGCCGGCAGCCCGGCTGGGGCGCCCAGCTGGGGCCATCCCTCGATGCTCATAACGCGACGCGCCCCTGCAGGGAGTCGTCCCGCAGCTGCTTGCGCAGGACCTTCTTGTCGAACTTGCCCACGCTCGTCTTGGGGACCTCCTCGATGAACGCGAACTCGTCGGGAAGCCACCACTTGGCCACGCGTGAGCGCAGGTGCTCCACGAGATCCTGCGCTTCGAGCGTTGCGCCCTCGCGCAGCACCACACAGCACAGCGGACGCTCCGCCCAGCGCTCGTCGGGCTTGGCGATCACGGCCGCCTCGATCACATCGGGGTGAGCCATCACCTCGTTCTTGAGCTCCACCGAGGAGATCCACTCGCCGCCGGACTTGATCACATCCTTGGAGCGATCGGTGATCTGCATGAAGCCCTCGCCATCGACGGCGGCGATGTCGCCAGTGCGCAACCAGCCCTCCTCGAAGCGATCGTCGCCGGAGGAGTCGTTGAAGTAGCGCGAGGCGATCCACGGCCCGCGCACCTGCACCTCGCCGGTGGAGCGGCCGTCCCACGGCACCTCCTCGCCGCTGTCGCCCTCCAAGCGCAGCTCGACCCACGGCAGCGGACGCCCCTGCTTGGCGCGCGCCTCCCAGTACTGGTCATCGTGGCCCGCACCCTCATCCGGGCGCGAGTAGGTCGCGACGGGGCTCGTCTCGGTCATCCCCCATGCCTGGAAGATGCGCACGTCGTGTCGCTCCTGGAAATCCTTCATCAGCTGCCTGGGCACCGCGGACCCTCCGCAGGCGGCGTTCTTCAACGAGGAGAGGTCGACGTCGTGCTCGTCGGCGTAGCGCAGCAGGTCGGAGAAGATCGTCGGCACACAGCCCATCACCGTGGGACGCTCTGCCTCGATCAGGCGCGCCAATGGCTCGGCCTGCAGAAAGCGGTCGGGCATGATCAGATCGGTGCCCGAGAGGGCGGCGCCGTGCGGGATGCCCCAGGCGTTGGCGTGGAACATCGGCACCACGACAAGCGCGCGATCGCGGCGGGAGAGGCCGAGCGCATCGGTCATCAGCGAAGCGGTGGAGTGCAGGCAGATCGAGCGGTGCGAGTAGAGCACGCCCTTGGGGTTGCCAGTGGTGCCACTGGTGTAGCAGAGCGCTGCCGCCTGGCGCTCGTCCACCGCCGGGTAGTCGAAGCCTCCCGAACCGGCCTCCGCGAGCAGCTCCTCATAGCGCAACGCACCTGGGAGCGATCCGCTGTCGCCCTCCCCCATCACCACGTAATGGCGCACGCCAGGCAACTGCGGGGCGAGCTTCTCCAGCAGCGGCACGAGCGAGTCGTCGACGAAGATCACGCCGTCCTCGGCGTGATTGACGATATAGAGGAGCTGCTCGCTGAAGAGACGCACGTTGAGCGTGTGCAGCACGGCGCCCACGCAGGGGATCGCCATGTAGAGCTCCAGGTGACGCTGGTTGTTCCAGGCGAACGTACCCACGCGGTCCCCGGGCTCCACCCCGAGGCGCTGAAGGACGCGCGCGAGGCGGTCCACGCGCTCGGCGACCTCGCCGAAGCCAGCCCGCACCGTGCTGCCATCGGGCGTTAGCGTCACGACCTCGGCGTCTGGGTGAACAGTGCGCATCCGCCGCAGCGGATGCTGCAGCGTGAGCGGGAAGTCGTCCTGCATCAGACCCTCGAGCATCAGATCCTCCCATCCTCTCCCGTCGCTGTTGAACGCGCTGCGAATCCAGTCTATTGCGAGCGACCGTAGAGCAGATCGAGCATCCGCTCCACTTCGGAACCCAGGCGCTCGGGGAGCTCGTCCATCGCAAACCACTGCGCCTGCGCGATCTCCACCGGATCCGGGCGCACACCCGGCTCGGATAGCTCGGCGTGCAGGCAGGTGAGGTGCACCGGCATGTGTTCCAAGCGGAGGTCGATCGTCACGAGCTCGCGCCACTCCTGTTCACCGAGTCCGAGCTCCTCGCCCATCTCACGCGTGGCGGTGAGCGCCGGGGGCTCGCCGCGACGCGCGCCGCCGCCCGGGAGCTGCCAGAGCCCGCGAGGTCCATAGGTGTGGCGTACGAGCAGCACCTCATCCCCATGGGTGAGCAGACACTTCACGCCGCGGCCCCGGCCGGGGAGCACGATCGCCCGCAGTTGGGCCATGCGAAAGGCCACGCGGTAGAGCACGCGCAGCGCCGCCACCCGCGGGCCGTGGGGCATTGCCGGATCCTCCCTCAGGCCCGCTGGCGGGCCGGGGAGCCCGCAAGCTGGCGATAGATCGCACGCGTGCGCTCGGCGACGTCGCTCCAATCAAAGCTCAGCACGTGCTCGGAGGCCTCCGCCACGAGACGGTCGCGCAACTCATCGTCGACGAGCAGGCGTTCGATCATGACACCCAGATGCTCGGCGTCGCCCCCGTTGAAGCGCAGGCCCACGCGCTCACCCGAGGGCACGACCTCACGCAGGCCGCCTGTGTCGGCGACGATGCAGGGGCAGCCGGAGGCCATCGCCTCGAGCGCCACAAGCCCAAAGGGCTCGTAAATCGAAGGGACCACGCAGAGGTCCGCGATGCGGTAGAGCGAGTGCAGCGCATCATCGCCGATCCAGCCGAGGAAGACGCCCTGATCGGTGAGGCCCAGCCGCTCAGCCTGCGCTTTGAGCTCGGCCTCGTGAGTGCCCGACCCGGCCACGAGGAAACGCACGTCGCCAACGCGCTCGATCACGCCCGGAAGGGCGTCGAGTGCAAGCTGGAAGCCCTTCTCATAGACCAGGCGCCCCACGAGCAGCACGAGGCGCTCATGTGGTGCGGCGAACTCGCGCCGCAGCGCCTCCAGATCGCCCACGGGGCGCAGGTCGCGCGGGTCGATCCCGTTGGGGATCACCGTGATGCGGTCCTCCTCGATGTCGAAGATGTCGGCGACGTGCCCGCGCATGTAGTGCGAGCAGGTGATCACGGAGTCCGCGCGCTGCGCCATCCAGCGCTCCACCGCGTGGATGTGCGATTGCGGCGGCTTGTCCACCCAGCCCTGGTGGCGCCCGTGCTCGGTGGCGTGGACGGTCGTCACGTAGGGGACGCCGAGGCGATCGGCGAGCGCGGCGCAGGCGTTGGCCACGAGCCAATCGTGGCCGTGAACGAGGTCGTAGCAGTGCTCATCGGCGAGCGCGCTGCCGGCCACGAGCATGTCCTCGTTCATGCGCTCCACCCACGCCACGAAGCGATCGAGGTCGCGCGGCCAGCCGGGCTCGCGCACGCGATGAACGGTAACGCCACCGCGTTCCTCCACCTCGACCCCGCCGTCGTCGGCGGCGCTCGCGGCACTGGCGGCGCCGGCGCCGCGCGTGAGGACATCGACGGTGACGCCCTGACGCACGAGCTCCTCGGAGAGCTTTCGCACATGCCGTGCGAGGCCTCCCTCGATCACAGGTGGGTACTCCCAGGAGAGGATCAGCACACGCTTCATGAGCAGCACCCTACCTCTCTGAACTTCCTGGAGCCCACGGGCCTATCCCGACCTACGCCCTCCTACAGCGTTCACGCCTCGTGGGACTGGGGTTCGGGTCGGGTGTTGAAGCCGATGCGCCACTCTTCGTGCGCTTCGCCGTCGATCTCCATGCGAAATTCGAAGCGGCCGGAGGGGGGAAGCTGCAGCTGCACGACGTTCACGCCAATGCACACGTTGATCGGCGTGCCGCGCTTGGAGCCCGGCGGTGCGGCGACCGGCAGCGTGGCCTCGAATCCAAACGGCGCGGAGACGCCGTCGCCCTGCGGAAGCTCGACCGGCGCGCCATCGCCGTCGATCAAATCGAGCTTGACTGTGTGCTCCTCCCCCACGGCCTCCCAGGGGAACTCGATCACCACCCCGATCCCGAACGTGGAGGGGTCCGGGCCGGTCCAACGCCAGCCCCCGCCGAGCAGGTTCAGCTTGCCCTCCGCCGCCTGCACGTGATCGGCCAGCAACATCGTGGCCCTCATCGTTCGGATCAAGCGTGCTCTCCTTTCGCGCCCAGTTCGGGGCCGGCCCACCGGCTCCCATACGGCCTCCGGATCGCGCATCATTCTAGGCGCACACGTGCAGGCATTTGGCGGTCGCCAGGATCGAGAAATAGAATTGGGACGGAGATGGGCCGCGTAGGCGCGGGGGCGGGGCGCTGTTCGTCTCCGACTCCTCGCGCGCTACCTGCGCGTACTCAATGCCGCTGGTACGCCGCACCCTAGACAGGAGGAGATCAGATCTCCACAAGCTGGTCTGCCGTGTCTGCACTGTCCTCAATGGGAAAGCGCAGACCAACCAGAGCCGACGCATCTAGTCCAGCGGCGAGCCGTATGAGCGTCTTGATGCTCGTCGCATGCTGGCCGCTCTCAATCCGAGAGATGACCGATGGTGATGTCTGCATGCGTTCGGCTAGCTCTCGCTGACCTAGCCCCAGTTCACAACGTCGTGCAATCACAACGCGTGCCAATCGCTCGAACGCCGCGAGCTCGGCGCGTATTCGTCGATACTCGGCTGAGGCGCGCAAGCGCTCACCGCTTGCATCCGCAACGCTTTTCCCCACTGGCGACAAGCTTGACCGTGGCATCAGCGCATCATAGCAAAAATGCGAAGTGCGTCAGCGTCTGCGGCGAGGCGCATCACGACCCGCCGGCCGTGGATGTCGACGGGGCTGTGCATCAATCCGTCCCCTGAAGTCGTTCCAGCGCTCCTCTGCAATCAGTATGTCGTCCTCGGGGAGCTTCCTGCTTCGCTTGGCAAAGGCATGCAGCAAAACGATCAGATCTCGTGACCGGGCGAAGAGCATGCGGTGGAGATCCGAACCGACATGGCAACGTAGCTCGCGCAGATCTCCGCGCACATGCGAACTCCACGGATGCGGAAGATGCGGGCGTGCCGCCGAAAGTTCGTTGAGTCGGTCGATCTGGCTATCCAAGATCACCTGAGCGCGTACGGTTTGTGTCGCTATGTACTCCGCGACTGGTTCGACGCCCTTGGCCGTCCTATAGAACACCGCCTGAAAGTGCCCTTCCCCATATGACGCCTTCGGGCTCATTCTCAAATCTCCTCCGACGCAACGGGGGTCACCGGGAGGCTCCCCGGACCATCGCTGGAGAGAGACAGAGCATCAATTAGACACGGGTGAAACGCGTAGGCCGGGGCCGCATCATCGATCCAAAGATCGTGGTGCGCTGCAGCTGAATAGAAGACCGCACGACCGTCACTGAGACCCGCGGGAATCATACCGAGGAGACCGTTCTGCCAAAGCACCGCCATCACATCCGTGTGCCCATCAAAAAGTCGCCGACCTTCTTCACGTGTCCGGAGAAACGTCTCACGGTCGATGCGATCATGCCCCAGGCTCTGAAGAAACCGGCTGAGCTGTTGACGGACACTCGTCTGATAAACATCGGAGCCTGTGAACGTCGGATCCGTACTAGTGTAGATCTCTGAGATCTGCTGGAGTGCTGCCCCCTCGTGCATCATGTCGGCACTGATCTGGTTCGCGCAGATCTCAAGCTGCTCGCGGCCAAACATGGTAGCGCACCTGTTCACAGCGCTGCGAATATCCTGATGCGTTAATGCCTTTACGCTACCAGTTCGAGTCCGCATCTGCTGGCACATCTCATTGCCAAGATTGACGACGTCTCGCGGCAGGAGCCTCGTGTGACGGAGCACATACGACAACGTTGACTCCTCTAGCCGCCTGCGCTCGTTATAAACGCGGTCCGTCCCCAGCCATCCGCTGAGCGTCGGCTCCCCGCTACCCAGCCACGCGGAATCAAGGCGGTGAATCTTTTGGTCTAGGAAATAAGTAATACTGCTCGAATCCCATTCCAGTAGGCGTATGTGCCATGGGTCCAAGTAGCGCGTCGCGTGCTCACTCCCAAATACTGACGTATAAACATGATCGCGCACGCATATAAAGATGTGGAGACGCCCACCGAGTCGAGTGTCTCGCAGCAGGCGCATTACCTGATAGAATAGGCCCTTCTGGCACATAAGCCAGAAGGCTGGGGCATGACGAAACTCCTCGTCGATGGCATCGATGTAGAAGCACATAGGAGGGAAGCGATCAAGCAGCTGGCCCAGTCTATACTCGAGCTCCTCCCACTGACGGTGAGAGACAACCTGATCAAGCCATCGTGCCCCGAATGATGGATCGCGAACGATCTCGATTACCTGGCTGTACACAGTAAGGGGTGCTCTCGCGTCCGCCGCGTCGCGCATAACTTCAGGAAAGTCTTCTCGTAATGCCTCCTGCTCTTTTGCATCCAGCTTGTCGCCAAGTCGCTCATTGCAAAGTATGTGGCTGGCTAGTGACCTTAGGATGGCGCAGCGCCAGATCGCCATCCACTTCTCGACCAGCACTCCCTTCGGATACAGATTCGCGACCCGAACGATGTCTGTGGTACTCGGCAAGTTTTGCTGAATGTCGTCGGCATACAGATCGTCCGATGTGCTGGCGAACTCTCTCGCCCGACGCAGGTAGAGCGTCTTGCCCGCACCCTTACGACCGACGATTACTCTCGCGCGCAGATCGCTATTCTTGGTGGCGATACCGTCGACACCCTCGAAGTCGATGAAATCTTCCAGTCCCGACCGTGCCGCATCGGGGTCACCAAATGGTCCTCGGCCAAGCGGAGCTGTCGTCATTCCCATCTCCCTAGGTTTGTCATTGTGGATCTGCAATCGGCGTCGTAGGAGGACGACTTGGACCTCCATGGTCGAGCATGAGCGCGTCGATCAGACATGGATGGAAGGCGTACTCGGTACTGTCAGGTATCTCAGTGCCAGAGGTCCGCAGCGAGAAAAACGCGACATGGCCTACTGGAAAGTCAGGCGACGTATATCCGAGAAGCCCGCAGCGCCACAGAGCCTCCACGACATCGTCGGGAAACTCGCCCGTAGAGTCTACCCGAGCGCGCTCCAAGACATCGCGCGAGAACCGGTCAACACCGATGCCTGAGATAACCCGGCTAAGGCGCACTCGCACTGTGGGATTGTCGTATCCTCCGGGAGTAGCAAAATAGCTCTGCATATACTCGGCAACAACATCCTCAGGTGACATGCCAGCGGCGAGCAACATGGCGCAGGTCGCCAGCTGCTCTCCACCGAACAGGCGAGCACATCCGCGGACTGAGCGACGCACCTCCTTGTGATCCAATGGCTCGCCTTCGCCCGTTTGAGCGCGGCGTCGCGCAAGCTCGTTCCCCAGCACGACGATATCTCTCGGCAGTGATCTCGTATGCCTAACCATGTACGCCTTCACGTCCTCGTGTCGTCTGCGCGCCACGTTCTCGATCGGCGTGCAGTCCACCAGCCGCGCCAAGCCACAATTTCCGAGATCGCCTCCTTCGCGCGTGTCGATCAACGACAACATGCGGTCGAGATATGCGGCCGTGTCGCTCTCGTCTACGTCGAGTAACAATATACTGTCCCGGAGCGCGAACCCTTTGTCAGTACCCAGTAGCGCTGCGTAGTGCTGCTCGCGGCTCGTAGCAACAATGATCAAGAGGCCCGCAAGAGGGCCTCTGTTGAGCCAGTCGACTGCTCTCAGCAGCCCCCGCTGACACGAAACCCACGGCCCAGGTACCTCAGCGGTCATCTCATCGTCTAGGTCGATGATCAGGCAGGCAGGACGGGAGGCTTCCAACATTTTCGCTAAGTCTCGGCCGAATAGTTCCCATTTGTCGCTTCGCAAATATGCACGAAACTCCATCTCGGATCCCATGTTGGCGACGATCTCGCGTATCTGCGAGAACACGTTGACCGGTGTCGTGCAGGCCGCACAGTCGCGGAGCACCTGAGTCCAAGTCGATCGGAAGCCGAGACCATCGACATCATCGAGTTGGCGCAGTTCGTCACCACACAAGACGTGCGATGCGAACGATCGAAGGATCGCTGCCCGCCAAACATAAGACCAGAGTTCAGAGCGCACAGGAGCAGGCCAACGCTCCCCGATCGCCACCAGCTCGGCCACCGCCGGCTGGCCCCGTTGAATCTCCGCGGAACTGGCGACCCGATCGTCTTGCAGGATGCGCGCATGTACCCGCTTGACAAAACACGACTTGCCTGCGCCGCTTCGAGCGACAATCAAACGCGATGCTGGAGCAACGGTGAGCCCTTCGAGCTCTTCTGCATAGAGATCAACCATGTCGAATGGCCGTAGCTGAGCACCATCAGCCGGCCCGAAGGGCGACAGCATCCGCGCAGCGTCTGAGGGATCAGCTTTGTGCCCCTGCATGAGCAATAGATTCGGGTCGTTGCGTGCGAGAGTTGATCGGATCGTCGGTCACGGAATCGACGATTGTAGAGTCCGATGGACGAAACTGTCGGCTGACTGGGATCGTTCATAAATGCACCGCAAGGCAGTCATCAAACCCGCGGAGCCCCGCAACACAACGATCTGGTCCCAGTAGAGTCCGTATTACCGGCCAAGTCCGTCTATGTCCGTGCGGGTGCGTCCTACGTGAACCAATCGGGGCGATTGGTGATGTTTGGCTCTGCGGCTAGCGATTCGCGGGGGCGTGTGCGGTTTCGTGGGCGGTCTGGACGCTTTGGGCCGCCTCGGCTCCGCGTGTGAGGCGATGCGATCTTGCCGACTTCGTCCGCCCGCGCTCCTAGCCTTGGCGCATCGCCGAGCGCCACGTCATCGCTGAGATTCGCAACCCCGAGGGCCATCTCGTCCAGATGGACGACGTAGCGTGGAATCATGTGCTTGACCAGCATGTCGAGATGAGCGAGTACCTTGCAGAGACGATGGCCGCGATAAAAGCACCAGATCACCGCGAACCAGACCCCCGAGCGGGACGCGAGCGCTTCTTCCGCAAGGGAGGCCCAGAGCGCTGGATTCGAGTCGTAACCGAGTTCAGCGGCAGCGCGGATCGTGTCGTGACGGCGTTCCCGCAGTCCGACGATCCCCAACAGGGAGGCTGGCAACGATGACCGTCCACGTCGGCCCATACGAGTTCGATCACGTCTCCTACGACAACGACGGCGACGTGCTCTACCTGCGCCGAGGCGAGCGTCAGAAGGCAGCGGAGACATTCGGCACCCCCGAGGGCCACGCCGTGCGGTTGGACGAGAATCGAGAGGTCATCGGCATTACGATCGTCAACGCGAAATGGCTGGTCGAGCGTGACGGCAAGATCACCGTCACCGTGCCCAGCCTGATCGAGACGAACGCCGACGAGCTCGCGGCAGCTCTTGCCGCCGCCTGAGCTGCCCCCCTGCGGCTCGCACTCCAACAGCAAACAAATCGGGGCGCCCAGATTCGAACTGGGGACCTCACCGACCCAAACGGTGCGCGCTACCAGGCTGCGCCACGCCCCGTGCGTGGAACTCGAGTCTACCGGCTGGCGACACCACTGCTAGCCTCCGCTCCCGCCATGGCTGACGTTCAACCCCTGCGCGCACTCCACTATGACCTCGCCCAGGTGGGAGCCCTCGCGGACGTGGTGGCCCCACCCTACGACGTGATCGATGCCGTCCAGCGCGAGGAGCTCCTTGCGCGCTCCCCGTACAACGTCGCGGCAGTGGACCTCCCGCAGGCCGAACCGGGCGGCGGTGACCCCTACATCTCGGCGGGTGATCGCTTCGAGAGCTGGCAGCTGCAGGGCGCGGTGGTGCGCGACGAGGAGCCGGCGATCTGGGCGCACACGCAGCAGTACACGGGCCCCGATGGCGTGAGTGAGACACGCCGCGGCTTCTTCTGCCGCGTGCGGATCGAGGAGTATGGGCCAGGCGGGGTGCGCCCGCACGAGCGCACGCACCCGGGACCCAAGGAGGACCGTCTGCGCCTGACGCGGGCGACGCGCGCGAATATGTCGCCGATCTTCTCGCTCTACTCGGACCCCGCCAACGCGGCGTGGGAGGCGCTGCGCCCGGCGACCGAAGAGGCGCCCTGGGGCGAGGCGGAGGACGCCGAGGGGACGGTGCACCGCATCTGGCGCGTAACGGACGCGCAGGCGATCGCCGCGGTGCAGGGCGCCACGCGCGGGAAGGAGCTTCTGATCGCCGATGGGCACCATCGCTATGAGACGGCGCGCGCCTATGCGCAGGAGCTAAATGGAGAGGGCGAGCACCAGTACGTGCTGATGTGCCTCGTGGCGCTCGAGGATCCCGGGCTGACGGTGTTTCCCACGCACCGCCTCGTAAAGGGACTCGATGACGCGCGCCTGCGGGCGCTCGATGAGGCGCTGCGCCGCGACTTCGATATGAGCGAGGTGGGGCCGCAGGAGATCGCACCGCCGCCCGGCACGGGACCGTTGCAGCTGGGCTACATCGACACGCGCACCAAGCGTCCACAGCGCCTCACGCTGAAGGACCAGGCGATCGCCGACGCGGCGCTCGAGGGGCACTCCGAGGCATACCGCCACCTCGATACGGGGATCCTGGAGACACTTCTGCTGAAGGGGGCGCTGGGACTGAGCGACGAGGACATCTCCCATCTGCACGACTTCCGCTACGCGCGCACGGCCGCAGAGGCACGTGCGCTGGTGGAGTCGGGCGAGTACGACGTGGCGTTCCTGATGCGCCCCACGCCCGTGGCGCAGGTGCAGGCGGTGGCGGAGGCGGGCGAGAACATGCCGCCGAAGTCGACGTTCTTCTTCCCGAAGCTGCTCACGGGCCTCCTGTTCAACCCGCTTTCGTAGTGCCGCCACCGGAGTACCATGTAGATGGGGAGGCTCAGAGGAGGCTATGAAAATGGAGGGGCTGATCAGGATGAAAGCCACCGCGAGACGCAACGACGGCACGTTCAAGCACACCATTCAGGTGCGCGACCATCAGGTGCACGTGGATGAGCCACTGGAGTCCGGAGGGGAGGACACCGGGCCGGACCCGCAGGAGCTGCTCGCGGCGAGCCTTGCGTCGTGTACGGCGATCACGATGGAGATGTACGCGGCGCGCAAGGGTTGGGATATCGGGCACGTGGAGGTCGAGGTGCAGTACAGCCCCGCCGAGCGCGGCTGTCCCACGCGCTTCGATCTGGTGCTGCGGCTGCCCGACGAGCTGCCGCCCGAGCAGGTGGAGCGCCTGCAGGTGATCGCCGCGAAGTGTCCCGTGCACCGGGCGCTCGACGGCGAGGTGATGTTTCACGAGCGCGTGGAGCACGTGCATCTCGCGTCCGAGCTGGGACGCTGAGCGACACCGCTGATCGAGAGCCGGCGGCGGGGCTCGTACCCGCGGCGGTGCTCGTGCCGCTGTTCCTCGCTGCCGACGAAGAACCCCACGCGGTGTTCACGAAGCGCGGAACCGGACTGCGCAGGCACGCCGGCGAGATCAGCTTTCCCGGCGGCCGGCGCGACCCGGAGGACGCCGACCTCAGCGACACCGCGCTGCGCGAGGCCGAGGAGGAGATCGGACTGCCCCGTACCGATGTGCGGCTGTTGGGGACGCTCGAGCCGACGCCCACGTTCGTGACCAACTACGTGATCCACCCCTTCGTGGGGCTGGTTCCGCAGAGACGCGTGTGGGAGGTTTCACCGCGCGAGGTCGACGCCGTGCTCGAGCTGCCGCTGCGCGCCCTGCGGGAAAGCAGGACGCGCACGCGGCTGGAGCGTCGCGGGATCTCCTTCGAGACCGACGCCTACGTGCTGGGAGAGCACCTCATCTGGGGCGCCACGGCGCGCATCCTCGAAGAGCTGCTGGCGCGAATGGAGGAGCTCCTTACGCCCCGACCTCCACGGGCACGCCCACCAGATTCCCCCACTCCGTCCAGGATCCGTCGTAGTTCTTGACGCGCTGCTCGCCGAGCAGCTCGTGCAGGACGAACCAGGTGTGCGCGGAGCGCTCGCCGATACGGCAGTAGGCGATGATGTCCTCGCCGTCGAGCACGCCCTTGGCGCCATAGAGGTCGCGCAGTTCCTGCGCGGACTTGAAGGTGCCGTCCTCCTTCACCGCCTGCGCCCAGGGGATCGAGGCGGCGCCGGGGATGTGCCCGCCGCGCTGCGCGCCCTCCTGCTCGTAGCCCGCGGGCGAGATCAGCTCGCCGGAGAACTCCGCGGGTGAGCGCACGTCGACGAGCTTGGTGGCGGCGCCGAGCGCGCTCTGCACCTCCTCGCGGCGCGCGCGGATCGCGTCGTCGCCGGGCTGCGCGGTGAAGCTCGCGGGCGTGTGGCTGGGGACCGCCGCGCTCGTGGGGCGCCCATCGGCGATCCACTTTTCGCGGGGGCCGTTGAGCAGGAGCACCTTGTCGTGCCCGTAGTACTTGAGGTACCAGTAGGTGTAGGCGGCGAACCAGTTGTTGCGATCCCCGTAGAGCACGATCGTGTGCTCGTTGGAGACGCCGTGGCGGCCGAAGAGCTCGCCGAAGTCCTTGGGGCCGAGGAAATCGCGGCGGACCTGATCCTGCAGATCCTTCTTCCAGTCCAGCCCGATCGCTCCGGGAATATGCGCCTCGGCGTAGAGCTGGGGGTTCTCGTCGACCTCGACGATGCGGATCGACTCATCCTCGAGATGCGCGAGCAGCCACTCGGGCTCCACGAGCACTTCTTTGGCGTACTCAGACAATGTGATCCCTCCGTCTAGAGATTTGGGTAATCCTGATCGGGTTTCAGAGATATAGAGATAGAGTAGCGCGCGCGGCTGCAAGCCATAAGCCCAGATCGCGCGGATCGGCCGTTAGCGCAACCGCATTGATGGCGTTGCGAGATGCGACATCCTCCACCTGCCGCGCACCCTCCGATGGCTCCTCAGTCGCCTCATAGACGAAGCCTCGCAGCGTCGAATCCACGGCCGACCCCAGGAAGGCGGGCAGGCGAGAGGCGTGGAGTTCCCGCAGCTCCTGGGGCGACCCGCTGGCGGTGACGAGCAGCCAGCAGGCCACCGTGACGCCCTCGAGCGCCGCGCGCAGGGTGCCGAGGCGATTGGGGTCGCCGATGAAGCACTCGGCGCCCGCGGCCTCGATCTTTTCACGGCGAGCCTCCGAGCGGGTGACGATGCGCACGGCGTGCCCTTCGGAGACAACCTCGGCCGCCAGTCGCCTACCCCGGCAACCACCGCCGAGGATCAATAGGCGCGCCACGACGACGATCCTACGTCAAGTTAAGTTCGAGCGCCGCTGGAGAGGTATGGGTAGCGACGCTCGAATGAAACAAGGGAAACACAAACGAGCAATTTTGTCAAGGGCCATGTGATGAGGCTCCTCGAATAGCATCCGCGGGCAATGGTCACGATGGACAAGATCGTGGCGCTGTGCAAGCGCCGGGGCTTCATCTTCCCCTCCTCGGAGATCTACGGAGGGGTGGGCTCGACGTACGACTTCGGCCACTATGGGGTGCTGCTGAAGGGCAACGTGAAGGGCGAGTGGTGGCGCGCGATGCTGAACGAGCGCGAGGACATCGTGGCGCTCGACTCGGCGATCCTGCAGCACCCGCGCGTGTGGGAGGCGTCGGGGCACCTCGCGGGCTTCACGGACCCGCTGGTGGACTGCCGCACCTGCGGGCAGCGCTTCCGCGCCGATCATCTCGGCGATCTGCCGTGCGGGCGCAAGCCCTCCAAGCACCCGGGCGAGACTGCGGAGTGCGACCTCACGCAGGCGCGCGACTTCAATTTGATGTTCGAGACGACGATCGGGCCGGTGAAGGAGTCGGGCTCGATTGCCTACCTGCGCCCGGAGACCGCGCAGGGGATCTTCATCAACTTCAAGAACGTGCTGCAGTTCTCGCGCAAGAAGCCCCCCTTTGGGATCGCGCAGGTGGGGAAGAGCTTTCGCAACGAGATCACGCCCGGCAACTTCATCTTCCGCACGAGAGAGTTCGAGCAGATGGAGATGGAGTTCTTCGTGCCCCCCGCGGAGGCACAGAGGTGGTTCGAGCATTGGCTCGCAGAGCGCGAGCGCTGGTACACAGAGCTGGGCATCCGCCCCGATCATCTGCGTACACGCACGCATGGGAAAGACGAGCTTTCGCACTATTCCTCGCAGACGAGCGACGTGGAGTACCTCTTCCCGATCGGCTGGAGTGAGCTCGAGGGGATCGCCAACCGCGGCGACTTTGACTTGTCTCAGCACGCGGAGTTCTCGGGCGAGAAGCTGGAGTACTTCGATCAGGCCACGGGCGAGCGCTACGTGCCCCACGTGATCGAGCCGGCGGCGGGCGCGGATCGCGCGACGCTGGCGTTCCTCGTGGATGCCTACGACGAGGAGGAGGTGGCCGGGGAGACGCGCACGGTGCTGCGCCTGCACCCGCGCCTGGCGCCGATCAAGGCGGCGGTGCTGCCGCTGCTGAAGAAGGAAGGCCAGCCCGAGCTGGCGCAGGAGGTCCACCGCGCGCTGCGCGGGCGCCCCGGATTGGGGATGGTGGAGTACGACGAGGGCGGCTCGATCGGCAAGCGCTACCGCCGCCAGGACGAGATTGGAACGCCCTTCTGCTTGACGATCGACCATCAGAGCGTGGAGGACCGCACGGTGACGCTGCGCGATCGCGACTCGCTCGCGCAGGAGCGCGTGGCGATCGAGGGATTGGCGGAGAACATCGAGCGGCGCCTGAGCGCGCCGTGGAAGACGCCCAAGCTTCAATGAAAGGAGAGACATGGACTTCGATTTGACCGATGAGCAGCGCCTGATAAAGGACACCGCACGCGAGTTCACGGACAAGGAGATCGTGCAGCAGGCGCGCGAAAACGCGCGCAACCACCACTTCGACCTCGAGCTGGTGAAGAAGATCGCCGATCAGGGCTACCTGGGAGCGATCGTGCCACGCGAGTACGGCGGCGCAGGCCTCGGATACCTGGATTACGGGCTCGTGGTGGAGGAGATCGGCCGCGGCTGCAGCTCGGTGCGCACCGTCATCTCGGTGCAGACGAGCCTCGTGTGCAGCGCGATCCTCAAGTGGGGTACGGAGGAGCAGAAGATGCACTACCTGCCGAAGCTGTGCAGCGGCGAGTGGTTGGGATGCTTCGGCCTCACCGAGCCGGATACGGGCAGCGACGCGGCGAATCAGCGCACGCGCGCAACGAAGACCGACGAGGGCTGGACGATAAACGGCGCGAAGATGTGGATCTCGATGGGCAACTACGCGAAGGTGGCGCTGATCTTCGCGCAGACGGATCCCGAGAAGGGCCATCAGGGGCCTTGCGTGCTTCCTCGTGGACACCGATCAGCCGGGCTACCAGGCGAGCATGATCGAGCACAAGATGGGGCTGCACGCCAGCGACACCGCCTCGATCGCCCTCGAAGACGTGAAGGTGGGCCCCGAGGACATCCTCGGCGAGGTGGGCGATGGCTTCAAGGTGGCGATGAGCGCGCTCGACAGCGGGCGCTTCTCGGTGGCGGCGGGCTGCGTGGGCATCTGCCAGGGGTGCGTGGAGGAGTCGGTGAACTACGCGAAGGAGCGCGAGCAGTTCGGCCGTCCGATCGCGAGCTTTCAGTTGGTGCAGGCGATGATCGCGGATATGGTGCTGAAGACCGACGCCTCGCGGATGCTGGTGTGGCGCGCGGGCTTCCTCAAGGACAAGGGTCGCCCCAACACGCTCGAGACCTCGGTCGCGAAGCTGCACGCAACGGAGGCGGCGGTGGAGTGCGCCAACACCGCGATCCAGGTGCACGGTGGCGCGGGCTACGTGGACGACCACCCGGTGGAGCGCTACTTCCGCGATGTGCGCGTGACGACGCTCTACGAGGGCACCTCGCAGATCCAGAAGCTCATAATCGGGCGCGCGATGACGGGGATCAACGCACTGGTGCCGTCCTGACTGGAAGGGAAAAGAGGAGAGGGCCGGCAGAGCCGACCCGCGAGCGTCGCGCACGCGGTGCGAGGGGCCGGTGTGGGCGCCTCGGCGCCCAGCCGCCTGCCCGCTTACAGGTAGTCTGCCGCTCGGCATGAGCTCGCAGGCGGCACAGACGATCGGTGTGCTCGGCGCGGGGACGATGGGCTCGGGCATCGCCCAGCTGGCGGCAAAGACGGGAGCGAGGACACTGCTGCACGACCCGATCCCCGCGGCGCTGGAGCGCGGCGCGAAGCGAGCTGTCGAGGGCCTGCAGAAGGAAGCCGCCAAGGGCAGACTGAGCGACGCGGACACGCAGGCCGCGGCGGAGCGGCTGCAGGCGGTGGATGCGATGGAGGCGCTCGCACCCTGCGATCTCGTGATCGAGGCTGCGCCGGAGCGCCTGGAGCTCAAGAGCGAGCTGTACGCGCGCCTCTGCGAGGTCGTGGGCGAGGAGTGCGTGCTGGCGACGAACACCTCCTCGCTGCCGGTGACGGCGGTGGCCGCCGCGGCGAGCCGGCCCGAGCGGGTGGTGGGGATGCACTTCTTCAACCCCGCCCCGGTGATGCGCCTGGTGGAGGTGATCGCGGGGATGCGCTCGGGCGAGCGCGCGCTGGCGCTGGCCACCGCGACAGGCGAGGCGATGGGCAAGACGGTGATTCGCGCCACCGACGGCCCCGGCTTCCTCGTCAACCGCTGCAACCGCCCCTTCGGGCTCGAGGCGCTGCGAATGCTGCAGGAGCGCATCGCGGATGTGCCCACGATCGATCGCATCGTGCGCCTGGAGGGGGGCTTTCGCATGGGACCATTCGAGCTGAGCGACCTCGTGGGCGTGGATACGGGCTTCGATGTCTCCAAGAGCTTCTACGAGCTGGGGTTCGGCGAGCCGCGCTGGCGCCCCTCGCCGATCCAGGCGCGGATGGTGGCGGCGGGGCTGCACGGGCGCAAGAGCGGGCGCGGCTACTACGACTATTCAGGCGAGTCCCACCGCCCCGAGGACCCCGAGGCGCCGCAGCCACAGCGACCTGGCGATGGCGAGGGTCTGGTGGTGATCTGCGGCGAGGGCGTGCTCGCAGACGAGCTGAGGGGCGCCGCAACGGCGGCGGGATACGAGGTGCACGGCCCCCACGACGCCCAGCGCGAACTCCCCGCACTGATCGTGGAGTGCGGAGTAGAAGAGGAGGACGACTCGCCCCGCGGAGCCCCCCGCCTCGTGCTGTGCGAATGCGGCTCGCTGGCGGCGCTCGATCCGGGTGGCCCCTCGGTGGGCTTTCACGTGCTGCCGCCCTTCGCGCAGACGGGGCTCGTGGAGCTGACGCGCAGCGAGACCTCCTCCCCTGCGGCGGCGGCGCGCGCGGAGCGCTTCTTCGCGGCGCTCGGCAAGCACACGGCGTGGGTGGGCGACGCGCCGGGGCTCGTGCTGGGGAGGATCGTGTGCCAGGTGATCAACGAGTCGGCCTTCGCGCTCGGCGAAGGCGTGGGCAGCGCAGAGGACATCGACACGGGCATGACGCTCGGCATGAACCACCCCCGCGGCCCCCTCTCGTGGGCGGATGAGATCGGGCTCGATCACGTGCTCAACGTGCTGGATGCCCTCTGCGAGGAGTACCGCGAGGAGCGCTACCGCCCCGCGCCGGCGCTGCGCCGGCTTGTGCTGGCAGAGCGCCTGGGACGCGATGTGGGCGCGGGGTTCTTCGAGTACGAGGGCTGAGGCGCGCCTCGTTTTGCGCAGTCCACCTCACATTCGGCCGCCCGACAGCGTTTCACCTCTGTGAGCAACCCACTGCCGCCCTTCCAGCGCTTCCTCGATGCCCACCGCGACGAGGTGTGGCGCTTCCTGGTGGCCTCCGTGGGCGCCACCGACGCCGATGACTGCTTCCAGGAGACGTTCATCTCCGCGCTCGACGCCTATCCACGCCTGCGCGCGGACTCGAACCTGCGCGCGTGGGTGCTCACGATCGCCCACCGCAAGGCCCTCGACGTGCACCGCAGGGGCGCCCGCCACGCGCTGCCGGTGGCCGAGGTCGCGGAGGTGGCCGACAACTCCAAAAACTCCTCCGAGCCGCGCGATGAAGGGCTGTGGGATGCCGTGCACGAGCTGCCCCCGCGCCAGCGCTCGGCGGTGCTGCTGCGCTACGTGGGAGACCTCCCCCACCGCGACATCGCCAGGGCGATCGGCTGCTCGGAGGACGCCGCGAGGCGCTCGCTGCACGAGGGCCTGTCGAAGCTCAGAGAGGTCGTGGTCGCATGAGAGACATCGAGAGGATGCTGCGCGAGGGCGCCCTGTCCACACCATTCCACGAGGAGGAGGCTCGAGCCATGCACGCAGCCAAGGCTTTCAATGAGCGCGTAACGAGGGAGGGCCTCGCGGACATCGGCTACGGCACCGTCGACTCGCCCTGGGGCACGCTCACCGCCGCCGCCACCGAGGAGGGCCTCGTGCGCCTTGCGTTTCCCGAGGAGCCCCTCGACGAAGTGCTCGACCGTCTCGCCGCCAAGCTCTCCCCCCGCATTGTCGAGGAGCCGAGCCGCTTCGAGGGTGTGCGCCGCGAGCTGGACGAGTACTTCAGCGGCAGGCGTCGCGACTTCGACGTCCCCCTCGACCGAGTGCTGATGAGCGCCTTCGCAAAGAAGATTCTCGCGGCCACCAGCGCGATCCCCTACGGCAGCGTGAGCACCTACACCGAGATGGCCACCGCGGCGGGCAGCCCACGCGGCTCGCGCGCGGCGGGCAACGCGCTGGGCTCAAACCCGATCCCCGTGATCGTGCCCTGCCACAGGGTGCTGCGCACCGGCGGCAACCTCGGGGGTTACGGCGGCGGACTCGACCGCAAGCGTTGGCTGCTGGAGCTGGAGGGAGCGCTTACTCCCCAGCTGTAGCCTCGGCCACGATCGGGGCGGGGACCCACTGCGCCTCCGCAAGGTCGCCCATCGGCATCCCCTCCGGCGTGGGCACCTCGGGTGTGTCGCGCAGGTACCACTCGGCGTCGAGCGCCGCCTGGCAGCCGGAGCCCGCGGCGGTGATCGCCTGGCGGTAGGTGTGATCCACGAGGTCTCCCGCCGCGAACACGCCCGGGCGGTTGGTGCGGGTGGAGCGGCCCTCCACCTTCACATAACCATCCTCGTCGAGGTCGATCTGACCGGCGACGATCGCCGACTGGGGCTCGTGGCCGATCGCGATGAAGGCGCCGCTCACCGGGAGGTCGCGCTGCTCGCCGGTCTCGGTGTTGACGAGCGCCGCGTGGCCGAGCACGCCGTTCTGGCCGGGCTCGAAGCTGTTCACGGTGTAGGGGGTGAGGAACTCTATGTTCCCCTGCGCCCGCGCGCGCTCGAGCATGATCTTCGAGGCGCGGAACTCCGCGCGACGGTGCACCACGGTGACCTTCTTGGCGAACTTCGAGAGGAAGATCGCCTCCTCCATCGCGGAATCCCCCCCACCCACGATCACCGTCTGCGCATCGCGGAAGAAGGCCGCGTCGCAGGTCGCGCAGTAGCTCACGCCGCGCCCTCCCAGCTCGTCCTCGCCGGGGACGCAGAGCTTCTTGTGCTCGGCGCCCATCGCCAGCACCATGGTGCGCGCGCGGTGCTCTGTGTCGCCCACCCACACGCGGTGGACGCCTCCGGGCTCGGATGCCAGCTCCACGCGATCCACCTGTTCGGTGACCAGCCGCGAGCCGAAGCGCTCGGCCTGGTCGCGCAGCTTCTGCATCATCTCGGGACCCATGATCCCCTCGGGGAAGCCGGGGTAGTTCTCGACATCGGTCGTCTGCTGCAGGAGGCCGCCCCACGCCCAGCCCTCGATCACGAGCGGCTTCAGATTGGCGCGCGAGGTGTACAGCGCCGCGGTGTAGCCAGCGGGGCCGCTGCCTATGACGATCACGTTCTCGATGTCGTTTGCCATCTGATTCTCCAGTCGCTTTACTTTATGAAGTATAGACCCCTCGGCTAAACGTGCAACGGCCCGGCCTCGATCGACGCCTCACGCGCAGGCGCCGGACGCTCGCTCGGCTCTTCGCGCCAGCGCGCCACCGTGCGGCGCAGCTGAAAGTAGGCCACGATGCCGGGGATCGTTGGCAGCCAGAAGGAGATGCCGCGGTAGGCGAGCACCGCCAGCACCGCGAGGTGGAATTCCACGCCGAAGGCCACCAGCGCGCCGATCATGCCGCCCTCCACGCCGCCGATGCCGCCCGGTACCGGCAGGAGGTTGCCGAGCATCCCCACGAAGTACGCCATCCAGATCACCGTGAACGGCGGCGCCTGGCCGAAGGCGTGAAAGCACGCCCACAGCACGCAGATTTCAAAGCCCCACCACGCGGGCGCCCCCAGCAGACGGGGGTCGCGCGTGCGCACCAGCGCGATCGCCGTGCGCACCCCGCTGGCCGCCAGCGCCGGCGCCGTCGCCAGGCTCGCCGTCCAGCGCGCGAGACGCCCGAGCCTTCCGCCCAGCGCTCCAGCCGGCGCTCGAAGTCCTGCGGCAGAAGCGCCACCGCACCGCCCACCGCGAGCAGCAGCGCGCCCACGATCGCAGGGACGATCGTGATCGCGAACGACCCTCCCCCGGGGAACAGGCCCGTGCCGAGGCCCACGCCCGCGAGCACCAGCGAAGCGGCGTAGATCACGTACAGCAGCACGAGGAAGGCCACCATCCTGCAGGCCACGAGCCGCGCCTCCATGCCCGAGCGCCGCAGCGCCCACGCCGTCAGCGCCACCCCACCGGCGCCGGCGGTGGCGAACAGCCGCGTGGCCACCACGCCCGTCATCGTGATCAGATAGCTCTCGCGCCAGCCGATCCGGCTGGACTCGCCCTCGCGTACGAACACCGCTTGGAAGAGCACCACGTACGCCGCGAACGACAGCGCCTCGAGGATCACCCCCGCGGCGATCCACCAGCGCTCGGCGCCCTCGATGCCGTGAACGGTATTGCCGACGCTCGAAGATCTTCGGCAGCACGAAATAGAAGAAGCCGATCGCCGAGAGCACGAACAGCGCGCCGGAGATCACGCGCCTGCGCGTGAGCTGAACGCCGGGCATCTCCTCTTCGTTGCCGGCGGAACGCGTCAAATCCTCACTTCGCGACCCTCGCGGGCCGACCGAAGCCGGGAGACACGCGCCTTCGGCGCGAATCCCCGTTTCGGCCAGCCGGTCCCTCTCCTCCATCACACCACCTTAGGCCCACCGTGCGCGGCAGCCTCCAGCGCGGCCAGCCCGCGTCTCACCCCAACGAGCGCCGGGCCCGCCCGCGGGCCCCAGCGACGCACGCCCGCCGTGAGCGCGGCGCCCGCCAGCAGATCGATCACGTAGTGCTCGCCGAGGTACACCAGCGCGAAGCCCAGCGTCGAGGCGTATGCCCAGCCCAGCGCACCCGCCAGCGGCCCGCCCTCGGCGAGCAGGGACGCGGCCATCACGGACGTGGCGAAGTGCAATGAGGGCATTGCGGCCAATGGGTTGCCTCCAAGAACACTGTAGAGCGGCCCCCAGCCGTCCCTCCAGAAATCCTCCCCGTACTCCACCATCAGGCGCCGCACCGAGGGATGGTGGGCCACGTCGCGCCCCGCCACCGACGCCGCATACCACGGCGGCGCGGTGGGCAGCACCCAGTAGATCATCGCGCCGATGTCGAACACCGCGTAGGTCATCACCGCCGCGCGCGGGAAGCGCCCCGGGTGGCGCACCAGGATGTACGCGAGCGTGCCGTGGGGCACCATGAACCACACCCAGTGCGCCCACACGAGCACCCTGTCGAGCTCGCGCCATTCCACGCCTTCCGGCCCCACGCGCGCCAGCCGGCGTTGCAGGCGCACCGTCGGCAGCTCACCCAGGCCCAGCACCCGGTCGATGTCGATTGGGTAGTCGATCCGCGCCCTTCGCTCCTGGCGCTCGGCGTCGTCGTTGGGGGTCTTGTAGGCCGCCACATAGGCCCACATCTGCAGGCAGCAAACAGCCACGTCGCGCGTGCGCGAGCGGCGCACGGCGATCGAGAGCCCCACGGGCGCCGCGAACGCCACAGTCTGCATCACGAGGGGCGGCGCCTTCACGTGCCTGCGCACCAACGGGGCCGCGACGCCCGCGGCAACCACCGCCCAGGCGGTTGCTCGAATGGCCCTCGCGCCGCGCACCAAGGCGAGTATATGCGCGCCCTCAGGCGACTCTCACGCCCGCGGCCTCCACGAGCGCATCGACGACCGTGCTCGACGGGTCGGCCTCGGGGTGCCACTGCACGCCCAGCATGAAGACATCCCGCGCCCCCGCCCCGAGCTGGCCGTCTGCCGACCCCTCGACGGTGGGGCGATCGAGCTCGAGCGCCTCGGGCAGATCGTCGATGGTGGAGTAGCCGGTTACCTTCAACCCCTCCCCCACGCGATCCACGCCCTGATGGTGGTGAGACTTGGTGGCGTGCTCGGTCTCCCCCGCCGCGCGCGCAGCCAGCGAACCCTCCAGCAGGCGCACGTCGTGGTCGGCGTCCTCGAAAGTCCCCGGCTCGCGGCAGTGCTCGTGGTGGCCCATCAGCTCCGGCAGGTGCTGGGAGAGCGTGCCGCCGAAGGCCACGTTGATCAGCTGCATCCCCCGGCAGATCCCCAGCACCGGCAGCTCGCGTGCGATCGCCTCGCGTACGAGCGCGATTTCGAAGGTGTCGCGCTCGGGCACCGACTCCTGCGTCTCCGGGTGGCGCTCGGCGCCATAGCTCGGCGGGTCGATGTCGGCGCCGCCCGCGAGCAGCAGCCCATCGATCAGATCCAGGGCTTCGCTCGGGTCCTCAGTCAAATACGCATCCGGTGGCAGCATCAGCGCCATCCCGCCCGCGCGCTGCACCGCCGCGATGTAGCTCTGGGGCAGCAGTGCGGCCTGCTGATCCCACACGCTCCACTGCGCGCGCTCAAGCGCCGTGCAGATGCCGATCTTTGGCCTGGGCATCCACACACCATAGGATCTGCTGTCCCGCGGTGGGTAGATCGCGGGACAATCGGCACCCGCGCGCAAGGAGACCACGAGCATGAGCCAGGCCCCCACCACCCTCGAGACCGTCAACGTCTCCGTCTCCGACGGCGTTGCCACACTCGAGCTCAACCGCCCGCAGGCGCTCAATGCCTGGAACCACCAGTTCGGCGCGGACCTGCTGAGCGCCATGCGGGCCGTCGCCTCCGATGAGGCGGTGCGCGCGATCGTGATCACCGGCGCGGGCCGCGCCTTCTCCTCGGGCGCCGACCTCAAGGACGTGAGCGGCGGACGGCTCACCCCCAGCGGACGCCCCGACGTGCAGAGCACGCTCGAGGAGATCTACCACCCCATCATGCACGCCATCCGCGAGGTGCCCAAGCCCGTGATCGCCGCCGTCAACGGGCCCGCCGTGGGCATCGGCTGTTCGCTGGCGCTGTGCTGCGATTTGATCCTCGCCGCGCAGAGCGCGTACTTCCTGCTGGCGTTCGTGAACATCGGCCTCGTGCCCGATGGCGGCTCCTCGCTGTTCGTACCCACGCGCGTGGGCATGGCGCGCGCCACCGAGATGGCGATGCTCGGCGAGCGCATCGGCGCAGAGCAGGCGCTCGCCTGGGGGCTCGTCAACCGCGTCGTGCCCGACACGCGCCTGGCGGAGGAGACCTCCGCCCTCGCGGCGCGCCTCGCCGCGGGCCCCACGCGCTCCTACGCCGGCACCAAGCAGCTCGTCAACAGCTGGCTCTACCAGCGCATGGAGGAGCAGCTGGAGCTGGAGGCCAAGCTGCAGGGCGAGATGGCCGAGAGCGACGATTTCATGGAGGGCGCGATGTCCTTCCTGCAGAAGCGCCCGCCGCGCTTCGTGGGCCGTTGAAGCGCCCCTCGGCGCCCGTTGAGACGCCCCGCGGCCCCCGTTGAAGCGCGTTCCGCCCCAGCCTGAATAGAATCTCGCGCGCCTTGGCCTTCCTCGTCTCCCATCTGGCGTTCTTCACGCCCCAGTCCGGCAGCGGCTCACCCAACGCCGAGCAGATCAACAGCCTCTACAAGATCACCTTGTACTTCGCGCTCGCGATCTTCGTGGTCGTGGAGGGCGCGCTCGGCTACACGCTGTGGCGCTTTCGCGCCCGCAAGCACGCCGTGGCCGCCCAGATCCGCGGCAACACGCGCCTGGAGATCGGCTGGACCCTCGCCGCCGCCCTGGTCCTCGTGATCCTCGCGGCACTCACCTTCGCCAAGCTCTCCTCGATCCAGGATCCCCCCAACTCCGGCCCCGAAGGCGCCCAGCTGGTGGGCTCAAACGGCAAGCTCTACGCGACCGCCGCCAAGCACCTGCCGCCCAACGGCAAGTCGCTCAACATCAACGTGATCGGCCGCCAGTACATCTGGCAGTTCGTCTACCCCGGCGCCAACGAACCCGACGGCCTCGGCGCGCCCTACTCCTACGAGGAACTCGTGGTGCCCACCGAAACCACGATCACGCTCGACGTCGTCTCCGCCGACGTGGTGCACTCGTGGTGGATTCCCGCGCTCGGCGGCAAGGTACAGGCGGTGCCCGGCTACCACTCCTACACGTGGTTCAAGATCCCCCACCCTGGCGTCTGGCGCGGGCAGTGCGCGAACCTCTGCGGCCGCGGCCACGCGCGTATGATCGCCACCGTCAAGGCCGTGCCGCCCGCGCAGTTCGACGCCTGGCTGGCCTACCAGAAGAAGCTGATCGCCGAAGCCAACGCCCTCGCCCAGGTGGCGCGCGCAAAGCTCGGCAAGCAGATCGGCGCCGGACAGGTCGAGAACCCCTAGCCCACCCGATATGGCCACCTACACAGCCCCCATCCCCCAGATCACCACCCACAGCGCCAAGCACGAGGCGCGCGGCTGGACGAGCTGGTTCACCACCACCGATCACAAGCGCATCGGGATCATGTACATGGTCACCACGTTCGTCTTCTTCCTCCTCGGAGGTGTGGAGGCGCTGATGATGCGCCTGCAGCTGGGCGCCCCCAACAACACGCTCGTCAGCCCGCAGATCTACAACCAGCTGTTCACGATGCACGGCACCACGATGGTGTTCCTGTTCATCGTGCCGATGATGGCGGGCCTCGCCAACTACTTCGTGCCGCTGATGATCGGCGCGCGCGACATGGCCTTTCCGCGCCTGAACGCGATGTCCTACTGGCTGCTGCTCGCCGGTGGCATCGTCTTCTACGCCTCGATCTTCTGGAACCCTCCGGAAGCGGGCTGGACGAGCTACGTGCCGCTCTCGAACTCCTTCTTCTCCCCCGGCGGCGGGCAGGACGCGTGGATCTACCTGATCCATCTCACGGGGCTCTCCTCGATCATCGGCGCGATCAACCTCTACGCGACGATCGTCAACATGCGCGCCCCCGGCATGAGCTGGGGCCGGCTGCCGCTGTTCGTGTGGGCGATCCTCACCTACGCGGTGCTGCTGATCGTGGCACTCCCCGTGATCGCCGCGGCGGTGACGATGCTTTTGACCGACCGCCACTTCGGCACCCACTTCTTCGACCCCGCCAACGGCGGATCGGCACTCTTGTGGCAGCACCTCTTCTGGTTCTTCGGGCACCCCGAGGTCTACATCATGGTGCTGCCGGGCTTCGGCGTGGTCTCGGAGATCCTGCCGGTGTTCGCGCGCAAGCCGATCTTCGGCTACAAGGCGATCGCGGCCTCCACCGTGGCGATCGCCTTCCTCGGCTTTTTGACCTGGGCGCACCACATGTTCGCCACGCCGATCCCCGAGGCGATCCTGATCTTCGTGATGCTCAGCTCGTTCTTGATCGCGATCCCCACGGGCGTGAAGATCTTCAACTGGATCGCCACGCTGTGGCGCGGCACGATCGAGTTCAAGACCCCCCTGCTGTTCTGCGCCGGCTTCATCGCGCTGTTCATCATCGGCGGCATCTCCGGCGTGTTCCTCGCGATCTTCCCCGTCGACTGGCAGCTCAACGAATCGTATTTCGTCGTCGCGCACATCCACTTCGTGCTGATGGGCGGCGCGGTGTTCACGATCTTCGCGGCGATCTACTACTGGTTTCCCAAGATCACCGGAAAGATGCTGAGCGAGGGCCTCGGCAAGATCTCCTTCTGGCTGATGTTCGTGGGCTTCCTCGTGACCTTCCTGATCCAGCACGTGATGGGCCTCGATGGGATGCCCCGGCGCGTGTACGAGTACGACAACGTGGGCAACCTCGGGCTCTACAACGCGATCTCCACCGTGGGCTCCTTCATCCTCGCCGTGGGCGTGCTCTTCACCGTGATCAACGTCGCGCGCAGCCTCAAGGTGGGCGTCGCAGCGGGCCCCGACCCCTGGAAGGGCAACACGCTCGAGTGGTTCACCGCATCTCCCCCGCCGGCGAACAACTTCGACACCGTTCCGCGCATCCGCTCGGTGGAACCGATGAAGGACATCCGCCGCGAGGTCGAGCGCCGCACGCTCGCAGGCGGAGGGGCAAGCGCCGGCGGGGCCACCGTACCGGCCGGCGCCACGCAAGTTGGGGTGTGATGAGTTCGCAGTCCCTGCAGGTCGCACACCTGCCCCTCGCGGGGCGCGCGCGCCGGCTCGTGGGCGACTACGTCGAGCTCACCAAGCCCAAGGTGCAGTCGCTGCTGCTGCTCACCACGATCACCACGATGTATGTCGCCGGGGACCCCTCGCCCCTGCTGGTCGCGCTCACCTGTCTCGGGGGCTACCTCTCCGCCGGGGGGGCCGGCGCGGTGAACCACTGGTTCGACCGCGACATCGACGCGCGCATGGCGCGCACCGCTACGCGCCCGATTCCCTCCGGGCGGGTGTCCCCGCGCGCCGCTCTGACGTTCGGCTGCGTACTCGCGGCGCTCTCGCTGCTCGAGCTCTCGGTGGCCGTCAACCCGCTCGCCGCGGGGCTCTCCTTCGCGGGGTTCCTCGGCTACGTGTTCGTGTACACCGTCTGGCTCAAGCGCCGCACGCCGCAGAACATCGTGATCGGCGGCGCCGCCGGCGCGATTCCGCCCCTGGTGGGCTGGGCGGCCGTAAGAGGTTCCGTGGGGGGTCTCGCGGTGATCCTCTTCTTCATCGTGTTCTTCTGGACGCCGCCCCACTTCTGGGCGCTCTCGCTGCTGATGAAGGAGGAGTACGCGAAGGTCGGCGTGCCGATGCTCCCCGTCGTGCGCGGCGAGGCCGAGACGCGGCGGCAGATCCTGCTCTACACCGTGCTGCTGTATGCGGTCACACAGCTGCCCTTCTGTGCCGGCGGACTTGGGGGGATCTACCTCGCCTCTTCACTCGTGCTCGGGGTCGGGTTCATCGCCGGGGCCGTGCGGTTGTACCGCCGCGCGGATCGGCGCAGCGCGCTCCAGCTGTACCTCTTCTCGTTGGCCTACCTCGCGCTCCTGTTCTGCAGCATGGTCATCGACGTTCACCTATAGACTTGACGCTCCAATGATGACCCGCCGGCTCGCACGCAAGAACATCCGCACGGGAATGATCGTGGGGGGACTCTGCATGTTCATCTTCGGCATCACCTTCGTGGTGGCCGCGATCTACGTCTCGTGACCGGATGAGCCCGCTCGATCCACAGGTTCCGCCCACCGGTGAGGAGATCCATCTCCCTGGGCCGAGCATCCTTCCGCTGCTGACGACGGTCGGTGTGACGCTGGCGGTGGTGGGCATCACGATCAGCCTGGTCTTCGTGATCGCCGGATCGCTGCTCACGCTGGTCTGCCTGTGGCGCTGGATCGCCGATACGCGCCACGAAGTCGACGAGCTGCCGCCCGGCTAAGCCGATCTCGACGGCTGCGCGACGTTCAGGCCGCGCTGGCAGGCACGGGGCAGATCGCGCCGTCCTCCGTCCAACATCTCACGATGTCGCGCACGGAGAGGATTCCCAAGGTCTCGCCGCCCTCGACGACGATCAGGTGGCGGAAGCTGCCGCGCACCATCGCGGAGGCGGCCTCCTCCAGCGACCACTCGGGTGAGGCGAACACCACATCTCTGGTGAGGTGATCGGAGACCAACTCGGTGTCGGGATTCTGGCCGGCTCCGAGCGAGAGCAGGATGTCGCGCTCGGTGATGATTCCGGGGCCGTTGCCGTCGGGGTCGTTGACGACGGCGGCGCCCACCTGGCGCTCGGACATCAGGGTGGCGGCCGCCCTCAGCGTATGGCCCGGGCCGACCGAGAGGACCGTGGGGCTCATTCCCTCATGCACCTGCATACGCGGCTCCTTTCCTTGCAACGATTGTCTCAATGTAGTCCTATGCGAGGCGCGCGTCAAGAGGTCCCCTCCAGGCATTAGGATCACGCCTCCCGATGGTCCGCCTCGCCCCAGAGATACCCCGAGTGCTGCGCCAGGCAACCCTCGCGCATGTCTAGGCGCTCGCTCATCGGCACCGCGATTGCGGCCCTGATCGCGATCGCGATCGGCATCTGGCTGAGCTACTTGATCCACTGGTTCCCGGTGCAGGCCTCCACGCAGGCCAAGGAAACGGACACGCTCTACCACGTGCTGGTGATCGCCTCGATCCCAATCTTCGTGCTGGTCGTGACGGTGATCCTCTACTGCGTGTGGAAGTTCCGCATGAAGCCCGGCGAGGATCTCAAGGACGGGCCTCCGATCCACGGCAACACGCGCCTGGAGATCCTCTGGACGGCGATCCCCGCGGTGATCCTGATGGGTCTTGTCTCCTACTCCTTCGTGGTTCTGCACAACAACGAAAAGAAGCCCGGCGGGCCGGAAATCGAAGTCAACGTCACCGGCCAGCAGTTCGCCTGGAGCTACGAATACCCATCCTCGGTGACCGGCGGGGCGCCCTTGCGCTCCAACCAGCTATACGTGCCCGAGAACGAGTCCGTGTACTTCAACATCCGCAGCGTGGATGTGATCCACGCCTTCTGGGTCCCCGCCTTCCGCCTGCAGATCGACGCCGTGCCGGGCATCACCACCCACTGGCGCGCCACGCCCGACAGATTGGGCAGCTATCCGGTGATCTGCAACCTGCTCTGCGGCGTGGGTCACTCGCTGATGCGCTCCACGATCCATGTCGTCCGGCCCGCGGCCTTCCAGACGTGGCTGAAGAGCCAGTCGAGCACGGCGGCTGGAGTAAAGTGAGCGCCCGATGATCGCCAAGTTCCGCGCACCGGGGTTCTATCGCGGCGGCCTGGGCTTCCTGCTCGGGATCGCCTTCTCCGTGGCCGTCACGTGGCTCGTGCGGATGAGCACCGGCCACACCACCTTCCCGCACTACCTCAAGGGCGAAGCGATCCTCACTGTCTCGCTGCTCGCCGCGCCGCTGTTCTTCCTCGTGGGCTTCGGCGGCTTTGACTACTGGCTCTACTGGGCCGCCGGGCGTCCCACCCGCCCCGAGGATCACTCCGGTCACGGTGCAACCAAGTGGCAGGACTACTTCCGCATCAACACCGATCACAAGGTGATCGGCATCCAGTACACGGTCACCTCCTTCTTCTTCCTGCTCGTGGGCGGCCTGCTGGCGATGCTGATGCGGGCAGAGCTCGCGCAGCCCGGCGCGCAGTTCGTCGACGCGAACACCTACAACGGGCTCTTCTCGGTGCACGCCTCGCTGCTGATCTTCCTGTTCATCATCCCCGTCTTCGCGGGCCTCGCGAACTTCGTGCTGCCGCTGATGATCGGCGCGCCCGACATGGCCTTCCCGCGCCTGAACGCGCTCTCCTACTGGCTGTTGCCGATCGCGGGGATCATGATGCTCTCGAGCTTCCTGGCGCCCGGGGGAGCCTTTGCCGACGGCTGGACCGCGTACACGCCGCTGTCGGTGGACGCCCCGATCGGCCAGGACTTCTTCACGATCGGCGTGCAGTTCGCGGGCGCCTCCTCGATCATGACCGCGCTGAACTTCCTCGTGACGATCATCACGATGCGGGCGCCGGGGATGAGCTTCTTCCGGATGCCGCTGCTGGTGTGGGCCAACTTCGCGACCTCGCTGCTGGTCGTGATCGCCACGCCCTTCGTGGCGGCCTCGCAGTTCTTCATCCTGCTCGACCGCTCGCTGGGCTTCAACTTCTTCGAGTCGGGCAGGGGCGGTGACGTGCTGATGTACCAGCACGTCTTCTGGTTCTACTCGCACCCGGCGGTCTACATCATGATGTTGCCCGGCTTCGGGATCGTGAGCGAGGTGATCGCGGTGAAGTCGCGCAAGCCGATCTTCGGCTACCGCATGATGGCCTTCTCGCTGCTGGCGATCGTGATGCTCGGCTTCACCGTGTGGGCGCACCACATGTTCACCTCCGGGATGGCGATGTGGATCCGCATCCCGATGGCGATCACCACGGCGATCATCGCGATCCCCACGGGCATCAAGATCTTCTCCTGGCTGGCGACGCTGTGGCGTGGCGTGCTGCACCTCGACACGCCGATGCTGTTCGCGCTCGGCTTCCTCACGACGTTCACCGCGGGCGGCATCAGCGGCGTGATGCTGGCGATGGTGCCCTTCGACATCCACGTGAGCGCCACCTACTTCATCGTCGCCCACATCCACTACGTGCTCTTTGGGGGCTCGCTGATGACGATCTTCGCGGGCGTCTACTACTGGTTCCCGAAGATGACGGGGCGCATGTACGACGAGCGCCTCGGCAAGTGGCACTTCTGGAGCACCTTCGTGTTCTTCAATCTCACCTTCGCCCCGATGCACGTGCTCGGGCTGGAGGGCATGCCCCGCCGCGTGGCGACCTACGCCGCGAAGTACGCCACGCTCAACCTGCTCATCTCGCTGGCCTCCTTCGCGCTCGGCCTGAGCACGCTGATCTTCATCTACAACATGATCACCAGCTGGCGCGGCGGCCCGCGCGCGAGCGCCAACCCGTGGCGGGCGATGACGCTCGAGTGGCAGGTCTCCTCGCCGCCCCCGATCTTCAACTTCGACCGCGTGCCCACCGTCGTGGGCGGGCCCTACGAGTACGGGGTGCCGGGCGCGGTGCACGGGATGTTCGCGCCGCCGCCCGTACCGGCCACGGTGGGCACACGAGAGACGGAGCACACATGACCGAGGTCCTGGTGGTCGCCAATCGCACCCTGGGCGGGGCCAAGCTGTACGAGCGCGTGCGCGAGCTCGCGGCGACACCCGACACCCACTTCCGCCTGGTGGTGCCCCAGAGCAAGCCCACCGCGGGCCTCGTGATCTACGACGAGGCGGTGCGCGAATCCGCCCAGGTGCGCGTCGATCTGGCGATGTCGCTGCTCGCTACGGAGGGTATCCAGGCGAGCGGCGAGCTCGGCGACCCCGACCCCTTCTCGGCGACGATGGACGCGATCGCGGAGCATCGGCCCGATGAGATCATCCTCTCCACCCACCCGGCCTCGCACTCGGGCTGGCTGCGGCGCGATTTGATCGAACGCATCCACAACGCCTCGGGGCTGCCGGTGGAGCACATCGTGACCGACCTCGAGCACGAGGGCCTGCCGTTCGCGGTGACGCTCGTGGTCGCCAACAAGACCTCCAGCGGCGGGGAGCTCCTGGAGCACCTGCGGGCGAAAGCCGCCGGCGAGGACCGCCACCTGTTCATCGCCGTGGTGCCCCAGCAGGACGGCCGCGGCACCGCACCGCGCGAGGCGCGCATCCGCCTTGCGGCGATGCTCGATCGGATGCACGAGGCGGGCCTCCTGAGCGCCGGCATGATCGGCGACCCCGACCCCTACACCGCCGTGATGAACGCACTGGAGCTCTTCAGGGTCGACGACGTGGTGATCTCCACGCTCCCCGGCGAGCGCTCCGGCTGGCTGCGCACGCATCTGATCGAGCGTGTGCGCGGCGCCACCTCGGCGAAGGTGGAGCACATCGAAGTCGACGTCAACGCCCCGACCGCAGCGGCGGCGAGCTGAGGCGCGCGATGGAGGCTGCGAGCATCGGACACGCGGGAACGGGCGCTGAGGCCCACGACCATCACGGCCCGCCGCCGGCCAACCGCAGCTCGCGCGTGGAGCCCCAGCTGCTGGGGATGCTGCTTTTCATCATCTCCGAGGTGATGGTCTTCGGGGCCTTCTTCACGGCGTACTTCTTCATCCGCGTCGCCCAGGGCGACCCCTGGCCGGCGACGGGCACGGACCTGCCGGTGGCGGTGGCGGGCTTCAACACCGCGATCCTCGTGTCCTCCTCCTTCACCCTGCACTGGGCCGAGGCGGCGCTGAACAAGAACAACCGCTTCGCCTTCAAGGCGGGCATGGTGATGACGTTCCTGCTCGGCGCGACCTTCCTCTTCATCCAGATCAACGAGTACGCCAACATCGGCTTCGCTCCCCAGGACACCGCGCAGGCGACGATCTTCTACGGCCTCACGGGTCTGCACGGCGCGCACGTCACGATCGGGCTGATCCTGCTGCTGATCGTGTGCATACGCGCCTTCCGCGGGCACTACTCGCCCGAGGAGCACCGCGGCGTGGAGGTGCCCGGGATCTACTGGCACTTCGTCGACATCATGTGGATCGTCGTGTACCTCACGGTCTACGTGATCTGAGTCCGGCGGGGTCCGCCCAGGTGCTAAATCCACTGCGCTCCGAGGGCGAGGCATTCCGGCTCTTGCTCTACGTGATCGCGGTGTTCCTGGCGATCGTCGTCGTGATCGTGCTGCTGCGCGCGCTTACTTGACCGTCAGAGTGCCTTCCATCCCAGCCTGGCGGTGGCCTGGCACCTGACAGAAGAAGGTGTAGGTGCCGGGCTTCAGGGTGACGGTGACCGAGGTGGTGCCCTTGGTGATGAACTTGGTGGCGCCGAGGACGGGGCCGCTGGCGCCTGTGCCGGACTGGATCGCAAGGTTGTGCGAGACGCCTGAGGCGTTGGGCATTTCGACCGTCACGGGGCCCGCGGTCGCGGTGGCCTTGCTGGAGACGTAGGCGAGCTGACCGGTGGGCGAGGCGGCGATCTGCAGCTTGCCGCCCTGCTCGACCGCGGGCTTGCCCGAGCCGGCGGGGGCCACGGCGGCGGCGAGCAGGCCCTTGTCCTGTCCGGGACGGGCGGCGGCCGAGGCGACGTAGGCGGAGATGTCTTCGAGCGTGGCGCCACTGGCGAGGCCCTTGGGCATCACCCCGCGCGAGTTGGGGTAGAGAACCTGGCCGCGCACGACGCTCTCGATCGTGCTGCGCTTGAGGCCTTCGGCGATGCTCGCGCTGAAGGCGTTGTCGAGATTGGGGCCGACGATGCCCTTCGTGCTGGCGCGCGCGAGGGTGTGGCAGGAGCCGCACTTGGCGACGAACTGCTGCTTGCCCACGATCAGGTTGGGGTTCGCATCGCGCTTGACAGAGCACCCCGCGCAGAGGAGCGCGAGGCTGCCGGCTCCGGCGAGCAGGGGCCCTCTGAGTATCGATCCACGCATCGGCGCGGGAACTCTATCCGAACGGGTCACGGTACTGCGAGGTCGTGCAGCTCCCCGCTGGCGGCGGCGATCACACCTTTGGCGACGCCCTCCCAGGACCAGTGCTCGCGCACGGCGGCGACGAGCCCCGAGCGCGTCTGGGAGCGCAGTTCGGGGTCGGCTCCCAGCCAGCCAATGAGGCACGCCGCGAGCGCCGCCACCGCTCCATCGTCGATCCCGAAGGACAGCCACTGCGCCGCCTCGGAGGGCACGTGGCGGGCGAGCGTGTCGCTGACCTCGGCGAGGCCCGAGTGGGCGGCGCTCACCGGGAAAGCCCCGCAGGCTGCCCCCTCGGCCGCGACCATGCCGAATGCCTCGGGAAAGATGCTGGGCACCACGATCGCCCCACACGCGGGCAGCAGCTCGGCGAGCTCCTCGTGGTCGAGGCGTCCTGTGAAGATGACCTGCTCGCCCAGCGGGAGGGCGGTCTCCTCCAGGCGCTCGCGCTCGGGGCCGAAGCCGACTATGAGGAGCTTCGCGCGGGGCTCCTGCTCGAGCACGAGCGGCCAGGCGCCAAGCAGCAGATGGACGCCCTTGTTGGCGATCAGCTTGCCGATGAAGATGACCAACCGATCGTGCTCGGGATCGACACCTTCCAGCGCCATCGCGGCGGCGCCCTCGTCGCGGGCGAAGGCGCTCTCCGCGGCCTCGGCGGGCTCAGAAGGGGCGTGCGCGCGCAGCCGCTCCACGAGCGCGTGCACTCCCGCGGCGGCCTCGTTGGCGTCCCGGGGCCGAAAGTGCTCCACGTCCACCCCCGGAGGACCCAGACGCGTGCGCGCCTGCACCCAAGGGTCATCCAGCGCCTCCCACAGGCTCAGCGCGGTGTGACGGGAGCCGACGAGGATCGCACTGGCCCCCGCTACCCCCTCGCGGGCGGGGGCGAGGAAGCGCTCGGGGTGCTCCTTGACGGTGTACTCCAGCGCGCTGCCGTGCACCTTCACGGCGTAGGGCACGGCTCCGGCGAGCGCGCGCGCGAGGATCACGGGGCCCATCACGAGATGGTTGGCGAGCGCCACCTGCGGGCGCACCCTCTCCGCGACCTCGCGCACGGCCGCGACATTGGCCTCGATGTAGCGCTGCACCTGGTCTTCGGAGCACTCCGCGAAGGTGCGCGCCTGGATGCCCTCGTAGCGATCCATCACATACACCGGCAGCAGCCCCTCGATGTCGGGCCGGTAGACGGTGCAGCGGGCCGGAGCGCCGCTCGGAGGCTCGCGATCCGCAGAGGACTCGCGCATGGAGCGCACGCGCAGCGCGCCGCCGTCCCAGTCGCCCGCCGCATCCACGAAGGGCTGGCGCTCGGGGTGGCGGTCCTGGCAGAACAGGTGCACCTCGTGTCCAAGTGCGAGCAGCGCGGCCGCGAGACGGGAGTTGTAGACGTTCGAGCCGGTGCCGTCGAGTAGGTAGCCGTGGAAGATGAGGATGCGCACCGCACGACAGCCTACGCCCGAGCGCTTCGCTAGAGTCCCGCCGGTGAACAATGGTCAGCGTTACCGCCTGCGCAACCCTGCGAGTGGGCGTGAGATAGTGCTCGCCGCTGAGCCCGGCGAGATCTACGTCGATCGCGACTCGGGAGCGCCGATGGAGGTCGTGGGCAAGCTGCTGCCGCTCGCCCCTTCGGCTTCGAGGCTGCCGTGGGCGGTCGAGAACCTGCGCTTCTGCTCGTGGTGCGATCAGCTCGCGCAGAAGGACCTCAACGACTGCCCCACCTGCGGCAGGCGCATGGGACCGCTGTGAGCGCAGTGGCTCCGCGTGCATCTCGCGCGGCCGTGGGCGCGACGGTGGTTGCCCTCTGTGCGCTGACGTTGAGTGCCTGCGGCGGTGGTTCGAGCGCCGCTGACGCTGTGCCCAAGAGCACGCCGCAGATCATTCCCCCCACCGACACCTCCGTGGAAAACGAAGCCAAGGCGTCGTCGGTTTCCACGACCTCCACCAAGACTTCATCCAGCAGCACGGGCGGTGGAGCCACCGAATCCAGCGAATCCAACGGCGCCTCTGAAGAATCCGGCGGCAGCGGCGCGAGCGAAGCCACGGGCGGCACGGGCAGCAGCGGCTCTGGGGGCAGCTCCTCGGGCGGCGGCGGAACGCCATCCGGTGGCGGTTCCACAGGCGGAGGCTCGGGCGGCTCGGGCGCGACGAGCAGCCCCACCGGGGGCGCCGGCGCACCCTCGGGCTGAGAGTGCGCGAGTCTAGGGCGTCGAGATCAGCGTCGCGCTGTAGGTGAGACGCGCGGTGCGATACAGGCAGTAGTACTGCACGGACGAGCCGATGCTGGTCTGTGTGGTCTGCGCACTGGTGCTCGTGCACTGACTCTTGGGCCGGCTCGCGCGCCAGGAGGTGGTGTTGGGGAAGTTCAGCGCCAGCGCGGGAGCCCAGGAGGGCACGGTGAGCGCGACGATGTCGCCCTTCTTCACGGGGATGGTGGTGGCGAGCGGGAACTGCGCGGTCTTGCCGAAGTACGGTTCGAGCTTCACCAGCGGGCTCTGCGCGATCAGCTTGTAGGTGAGATGAGGCTTGCGCACAGCGCGGAGCACGGCGATCCCCGCGGTGGCTTCGCCGCCCTCGTTGGCGTTGAAGAACTTGACCTGCGTTGCGGTGGGCTTGCCGAGCGTGATCGTCCACGCCACGATCGAGCCTTCGCGGGGCGCGGCGACTGGATTGCGCGTTTCGCCCACCTTCACCTGGAAGCCGGTGGTGCGACTCACCGCGAGACAGGGGGTGCCGGGGCAGCTCGGCGGTACCGGAGGCGTCGCGGGAGTCGTTGCGGGGAGCACGCCGACTTCCGCAAGCGTCGCGAGTGAGCCTGTGGGGAGCATCAGGGCAAGGGTTATGCCCGCGACCAGGGCGAGGGCGGCGCGTTGACGTTGAGGTCTCATATGGGCAGTGAACACAGAGAAGGGGGCCAGGTAGCGGTCAGACGTGCAAATGGTTCGACGTCGCCTACGCGATTCCCCCTTTTCGTGCGCGCCATTTCCCGAGGCGAACGCCGCGATCCGCCGAGGCGGCCTTCAGCGGGGCGCGCTATTTCGAGCTGAGCTGCGCCGCGGCAGCCGCGATCCGCTCGGGATCGCCGGGCGCGGGCGTCCAGGGCAGTCGCAGCGGATCGTTTGCGTAGCGAGGGATCACGTGCACGTGAAAATGAAAGACCGTCTGCCAGGCGACCGCGCCGCAGGAGTTGATCGCGTTGATCCCCTCGGCGCCGAGCTTCTCGCTCATGCGCCCTGCGAGACGCTGTACGGACACGGCCACGGCCTGGAGATCATCGGGGTCGACGCTCAGGAGGTCGCGGGAGTGCGCGCGCGGGATCACCAGCGCGTGACCGTCGGTGGCGGGGTTGATGTCCATGAAGGCCACCGTGCGCTCGTCCTCGTCGACGATCGTCGCAGGCAGCTCGCCCGCGACGATCTTGCAGAAGATGCAATCGGGGTTCTGGAGATCGCTGACATCGACGCCGCTCACGGGCGCATCGCTACGAATCGCCAGGAGAGCAGACGCGCAAAATCGAGCGCCTGCGCCCGGGTGGAGACCCTACCGGCATACTGCGCGCGCGCAAGCTGCTCCAACAACTCACCGACCTGTGGGCCGAGCGAGATGCCGAGCTCCTGCGCGAGCTCGTCGCCGCGCCACGACGGGGGCTGCGGTCAGCCCCTCCTGCGCACGCCAGTACAGTGCATCGACGAGCATCGCACGTGCAACACGCATGTGCGCCTCGATCGACTCCTGTTGCGCGCCGGCCGCGCGTGGCCAGCCGATCGGCCACCGAGAGCAGCGTCACATCGACCTCCACGGGCTCGCAGGCGCGCAGATAGCCGAAGGCACGGACTCGCGCGCCAGTGGCTGGGCCTCGTGCACGAGGAAACCCAGCCGCAGATGGTGCGCACGAGCGCGGCCACATGCGCGCGCAGCCGCTCGCTCGTGCGCAGCCGCGCGAGCACGTCACGAGCCATCTCGGCCCCAAGCCGGTCGTGACCGATGAACGTCACGCGCTTGGTGAGCGGCACGACCGCGCGCGTGGCTGGCTTGGCGGCGTCGTGCAGAAGCGCGCCCCAGCGCAGCGCCGCCCCGCGGGTGAGACCGTCGGCGAGAGGTTCCGCCAGAAGCCGCGATCCGACGCCCGTCGCCCCCGTTGCTCATCTCCGAGAACGGCCGCGGGATCGTCCTGCAGCGCGCTCACCTGTTCGAGTACCTCCAATGTGTGCCCGTAGCACATCGCGATGGTGGTATTTGCTCTGCTCCACATCGCGCAACGCCTCGATCTCCGGCAGCACCACCGCGGTGGCGCCCACCGCACCCATCAGCTCCAGACCCCGCAACGCCGCCGGGGGCATTGAGGACACGGCTCAGCTCCATGAACACCCGCTCGCCCGCCACCGAGTGCAGTCCGCCGGCCGCTGTGAATGCAGCCAGCTGGGTCCGTGCCTCGACCGCCAGATCAAGCTCCACCGCGAGGCGCACGAGTCGCAGCACGCGCAGCGGGTCCGCGGCGAACGCTTGGTGGGCGACCATGCGCAACCGCCGCTCCTCGATGTCCGCCAGCCCCCCCAGGGGGTCGATCGGCGCGCCTCCCTGCAGCGGCTCGGCGATCGCGTTGATGGTGAAATCGCGCAGCGCGAGGTCCTCCTCGAGCGGATCGCCGCGCAGAGCCTCGACATCGATCTGCCAGGAGCCGTCGCGGGCGACCACGCGCCATGCGCCGAACTCCTCTGAGAGCGCGAAACAGGCCGCGGGCCCGCAGGCACGCGCGAGGATCCGTGCGGTGTCGGCGGCATCGCCATCGATCACGAGGTCGAGGTCCGCGGTGGGATGGCCCAGCAGGCGGTCGCGCATCGCCCCTCCCACCAGCCATGCGGTGCGACCAGCGAGCGCGCTGCGCGCGGCCTGCACGCGTGTCGTCCATCTCAACGCTCGCCGTCGCGGTGATACCAGCGCTCCACGCGGCTGGTGAGCCCACAGGTGACCTCGTAGTTGATCGTGTCGAGTCGCGCCGCGACCTCCTCGGCGGTGATCCGCTCGGAGCCCTGCTCGCCGATCAGCACCGCGTTCTCGCGCAGCAGCCGCCCGGCAGTCCGGATCGGCGCCGAGGTCGACGACGATGCTGTCCATGCTCACCCTCCCCACCAGCGGGCGCCTGCGGCCGTCGATGAGGACCTCGCCGTTGTTGGAGAGCCCGCGGCGCCAGCCATCGCCGTAGCCGGTTGGCAGCACCGCGAGCTGCGTGTCGCTGTGGGCGATGAAGTGCCGTCCATAGCCGGCGCTCTCGCCCACCTCGCACTGCTTGACCTCGGCCACATAGGTGCTGAGCTCGATCGCGGGCTCCAGACCGGCGGGCGAAGCGGGTCCTCGCCGAAGGGGTCCATCCCATAGAGAGCGATCCCGCAGCGCACCATGTCGAAGTGCGCGCGAGGGTCGCGCAGCATGGCGGCGCTGTTGGCGGCGTGCAGGAGAACCTCCGGATGCGCCTGTTTGATCGGACGCGCCCAGCGCTCGAAGCGCTCGAGCTGCACATCGAAGAAATCGCTTCCCAGCTCATCGGCGGTGGCGAAGTGGGTCATCAGGCCGACCAGATCGATGTTCGGCGACGCGAGCGCCGCGGCGGCCACACGCGAGGCCTCCTCGGGATCGCGCGTACCGAAGCGGCCCATGCCACTGTCGAGCTTGACGTGCACACGCGCGCGCGTGCCGATCTCCACGGCGAGCTCCTCGATCCAGCTGACGAGCTCCTCGCGCCAGATCACCATGTCGACGCCCAGGACGACGGCCTCCTTGAGGTCCCCCACGGGGATCGGGACCCATCACGAGCAGGTGCTCGTACACCTCGTCGCTGAGCTCGCGGGCCTCATCGAGGCTGGCCACGGCCAGACAGGTGGCGCCGGCGGCGAGCGCGGCACGCGCGCAGCGCACGACGCCGTGCCCGTAGCCGTTGGCCTTCACGACGGCGCACAACCCCGCTTTGCCTTGCAACTCGCCGAGCAGGCGCCGGCAGTTGCGTTCGATCGCTGCGAGGTTCACGAACGCCTTGGTCAAGATATGCCCTCCACCGCCTTCGCGCCCGCTGTGCCCTCCGCCCTCGCACCAGCCAGCGCGGCGATCACGTCGGAGGCAATGACGCCCTCGGCCGAACCCTGCCGGCGAGCGGCCAGACGCCCCGCCTCGGCGTGCAGCCAGACCCCGGCGCAGGCCGCGTGGAAGGCGCCGAGGCCCTGCGCGAGCAGCGCGGCGATGACCCCCGTGAGCACGTCCCCGGTGCCTGCGGTGGCCAGCGCGGGGCTGGCGCCGGGGCTGATGGCAACCGTCCCATCGGGATCGGCGATCAGCGTGTCGTCGCCCTTGAGCACGACCACTGCCTGCGCCTGCTCGCAGGCGGTGCGGACACTCGCGAGGCGGTTTTGCGCGACCGCCTCGCTGTCGCACTGCAGCAGCCGCGCGAGCTCTCCCTCGTGGGGGGTGAGCACCGTTGGGGCGCCTCGTGCGGCCAGCTCGCGCAGTCGACCCGCATGGGCGTTGAGACCGTCGGCGTCGAGCACCATCGCGACCGAGGCGGCGCGGGCGAGCTCGCGGGCGAAGGCGAGTGCGCCCTCGGTGCGTCCGAGGCCTGGGCCGAGCGCGAGAGCTCCCCCTCGTTCGAGCATCGCGAGCACCTCGGGGACGCCCTGCGCGGTGAGCGCGCCGTCCTCGTGGGGAAGCGCGCGGGTCATCACCTCCAGCATCCCGGCCGCAAGCAGCGGCTGCATGGAGGCTGGCAGGCAGGCGGTCACATACCCCGCGCCCGCGCGGGCGCTCGCGAGCGCAGCCATGCGGGGGGCGCCGGTGAGCTCGCGCGAGCCGCCGGCCACGACGACGTGACCGCTGGAGAACTTCGTGGAGGCGGCGCCCCGGCGGGGCAGCCCGCGCACGATCGTGCCCTTCAGCAGGCCCACCGTCGACTGTCCCGGCGCGCCGCGGGGAATGCCGATGTCGATCGTGCGGACATCCCCTGCGTGGGCCTTGCCGGGGTGAATCCAGAGGCCGGGCTTGGCGGCGTGGAAGGTGACGGTTGCGGTGGCCTTCACGGCGACCCCGCAGACGGCGCCGGTGGAGGCGTCCACGCCGCTTGGCACATCGACGCTCACGGTGGGCACATGCGCGCGCCCGATCGCCTCGATCGCGGCCGCGACGATTCCGCGCGGCACGCCCTCGAAGCCGGTGCCGAGCAGAGCGTCGACGATCGCAACGACTCCCTCCAAGCGTCTTGTGAGAAGCTCGGCGCCCGCGGTGAGCTCGCTTTCGGCGAGCGACTCTCCCCCGCCGCCAGGTTCCCTGCCGCCGGCCCCTTCCAGCTGAAGGGGCCGCTCACCGGGAAGGCGCGCGAGGTTGGCGGCGGCGTCTCCCGAAAACTCCTCGGGGGGCGCCGTGCAGAGCACGGTCACCGAGCGCCCCGCCTCGCGCAGCAGGCGCGCCACCACGAGACCGTCGCCGCCGTTGTTGCCCTTGCCGCACACCACCGCCACCGGCCCGTCGGGCGCGAGCTCCTCGACCGCCCGATACACGCCGGCGCCAGCGCGCTCCATCAGCTCCAAAGAGGGAACACCCTGCTCGTCGATCGCCCAGCGGTCGATCGCTCGCATCTGCTCGGCGTCGAGGAGCGGGAGCAGCCAATCTGGCAGGGTTCATCTCCGCGATGCTAGAGGCAGGCGGTACTCCTCGCCTACTCCACCGTGACGGTCTTGGCGAGATTGCGCGGCTGATCGACGTTGAGCTCCCGGCGACGGGCGATCTCATACGCGAGCAGCTGCAGAGGAATCACGGCGAGGATCGGCTGCAGCATCCAGTCGATCGCGGGCACGGCGAGGGCGGCGTCGGAGTGTTTGACGACCTCCTCGTTGCCGGTGGTGGTGATGGCGATCACGTGGGCGCCGCGCGCGCGGACCTCCTGCATGTTGGAGACGAGCTTTTCCAGAACGGGCGAGTCGGTGGCTACGCAGACCACTGGCGTGGAGTCATCGAGGAGGGCGATCGGACCGTGCTTCATCTCCCCGGCGGCGTAGGCGTCGGTGGCGATGTAGGAGATCTCCTTGAGCTTCAGGGCGCCCTCGAGCGCGACGGGGAGGCCGACGTGGCGGCCGATGTAGAGGAAGAACTCCTTGTCGAACTCGGCGTCGGCGATGCGGGCGATCTGCTCGCCCAGCTCGGCGGAGCCCGTGATCTGGCTGATGCAGTGCGGCAGGCGCTTGACCTCTGAGACGAGCTCGGCGAGACGCTCGGGCGGGAGGGTGCCGCGCAGCTCGGCGAGGCGCAGGCCGAGGAGGTAGATGACGGCGACCTGGCAGACGAACGTCTTGGTCGCCGCAACGCCGATCTCGAGACCCGCGCGCGTGAAGAGCACACCGTCGGCGTCGCGCGTGGCCTGCGAGCCCATGACGTTCGTGATCGCGAGGACCGTGGCGCCGCGCTCGCGCGCGAGGCGCATGGCGGCGAGCGTGTCGGCGGTCTCCCCTGACTGGGAGATGCCGATCACGAGGTCGCCGGGGCCCACGACGGGGTTGCGGTAGCGGTACTCGGAGGCGACGTCCATTTCGACCGGGATGCGCGCCCACTCCTCGATCGCGTAGCGGCCGATCAGGCCCGCGTGGTAGGAGGTGCCGCAGGCGACGACGACGATGCGCTTGACCCCCGCGAGGATGCTCTCCTGCAGGGCGCCCTCCTCGTCGAGGTCGACCCCGTCCCCGCGGGCGGTGCGATCGGCGATCGCCTCGGCGACGACGTCGGCCTGCTCGTGGATCTCCTTGAGCATGAAGGTCTCATAGCCGCCCTTCTCGGCGGTCTCCTCGTCCCAGTCGACCTCCACGGGCGCGCGCTGCACCTCACGGCCATCCGCCGTCTCGATGCGCACCCCGGCGGGCGTGAGAACGACGATCTCGCCGTTCTCGATGTACTGCACGGTGCGGGTCTCAGCCAGGAAGGCGGAGACGGCTGAGGCGACAAACTGCTCGCCCTCGCCGCGGCCGATCACGAGCGGGCACTCCTTGCGGGCGCCGACGAGCGTTTCGGGCTCGTCGAGGCTCATCGCCACGAACGCGTAGTGGCCCTCGAGCTCGGCGTAGGCGGCGCGCACGGCGGCGGTCAGGTCTCCCTGGTGGTGGTGGGCGATGAGGTGCGCGATCGTCTCGGCGTCGGTTTCGGAGGTGAAGTGGCAGCCTTCGCCAACGAGGCGCTCCTTCAGCGCCATGTAGTTCTCGACGATGCCGTTGACGACCACGTGCACGCGATCACCGCTGTCGTAGTGCGGGTGAGCGTTCTCCTCGCTCACCCGCCCGTGCGTGGCCCAGCGAGTGTGGCCGATGCCGGTGGTGGCGGGCCGCACTGCGAGCGCGACGGCGCCGGCGGCCCGCTGGTGGGCGTGGGAGTCGAGCTTGGCCTGCAGCGCATCGAGGTTGCCGACGGCGCGCACGGCTTCGATGTGCTCCTCGGCGAGCACGGAGATGCCGGCGCTGTCATAGCCCCGGTACTCGAGCTTGCGCAGGCCGGCGAGCAGGAGCTCAGGGACTGGCTGCCCATCCACCCGCGCGCCGACGTAGCCAACGATGCCGCACACCTCCTCGAAGATACCAGCGGGGGTGAGTCAGGCCAGCTCGCGCTCGACGAGTGCGGCGAGGCGGGTGCACACCGCGTTGGCCTCCTCGTGCGTGGGCGCCTCGACCATTACGCGGATCAACGGCTCGGTGCCGCTCGGGCGCACCAGCACGCGACCCCGTCCGGCCAGCTCCCGATCGGCGTCGGCGACGGCCGCTTTGATGTCCCCGGCGTGCTCGTAGGCGCCGCGGTCCTTCACGCGGATGCCGAGAAGGCGCTGGGGGAGTTTCGCCATCGCATCGCGTTCGGCGAGGGAGCGTCCGCCGAGCGCCTCGAGCACGAGCAGCGCGCTGGCGATGCCGTCGCCTGAGCGGTTGAAGCCCATCTCGATGATGTGGCCGGACTGCTCGCCGCCGAGCGTCCAGCCGCGCTCGCGCAACTCCTGCAGGACGTAGCGATCGCCGACGCTGGTGCTCACGACGTTGATCCCAGCGTTGGCCATGGCGGTGTGGAAGCCGTAGTTGGTCATCACCGTCACCGCGACGCCCGCGCCCGGGAGGCGGCCACTGCGATGGAGGTGCAGCGCGGCGAGCGCCATCAGCTCGTCGCCGTCGACGAGTTGACCCGCGCCGTCGACCGCGAGCACGCGATCGCCGTCGCCGTCGAAGGCGAAACCGATCGCGTGCCCGCCCGCACGGACCCGCTCGGCGAGCCGCTCGATGTGGGTGGAGCCACAGCCGGCGTTGATGTTGCGGCCATCGGGAGCGTCGGCGATCACGCTCACGGTGGCGCCGAGGCGCCTGAAGATCTCGGGCGCCACGCGATGGGTGGCGCCGTTGGCGCAGTCCAGCAGCACGTCGATGCCGCTGAGGTCGAGCTCCTGAAAGCGCGAGTGCAGCTCGCGCAGGTAGTCCTCGCCGGTGCCGCGCAGCTCGCGCACGTGGCCGAAGGTCCCCTCGGGCCCCTGCGCGGGACTCGCCTGCTCCAGCTCGGCTTCGATCGCCGCCTCCGCTGCGTCGCTCAGCTTGAAGCCGTCGGCCGCGAAGAACTTGATGCCGTTGTCGTGAAAGGGGTTGTGCGAGGCCGAGAGCACCACCGCGAGGTCGAAGCCGTAGCGGGCGATGAGCAGCGGCGCGGCGGGGGTGGGCAGCACGCCCCCGAGCAGGGCATCTCCCCCGGCAGCGCAGACGCCGGCGGCGATCGCGGCCTGGAGCATCTCGCCGGACTCGCGCGTATCGCGGATGATGAGCACCTGGGGGCGCTCGGCGCGGGTTTGGTGGGTGGCGGCGCGTCCGAGCGCGAGTGCGAGCTCGGCGCTGAGGAACTCGCCCGCGACGCCACGGACGCCGTCGGTCCCAAAGAGGCGCCCGGCCATGAGTCTCCCCTCTAGCGCTTGGAGAACTGCGGACGCTTGCGCGCCTTCTTCAGGCCGGCCTTCTTGCGCTCCTTGGCGCGCGAGTCGCGCGTGAGGAAGCCGCGGCGCTTGAGCTCGCCGCGAAGGTTGGGGTCGGCCTCCAGCAGCGCGCGCGAGACGCCGTGGCGCAGAGCGCCCGCCTGGGCGGAGATGCCGCCGCCGTGCAGGAGCGCGACGACGTCCATGCGGTCCTGGTAGCCGACGGTCTCCAGCGGCTGGCGGATGTTGCGCTGAAGGGTGTCGCGCGTGAAGTGCTGCTCCAGCGAGCGGCCGTTGACCAGATAGGTCCCCGTGCCGGGTCGCAGCGTGACGCGCGCAATGGCGGTCTTGCGCTTGCCCGTCGCCCGATAGCGCGCGCCGGCGGCGAGATCGATCGCGGCGGTGGAGATCGGCTCGGCGAGCTTCTCCTCCTCGCCCTCGGATGCCTCGCTCTGCGGCTCCTCCTCCTCGATCGCGTAGGGATCGGCGGGCTCGCTGCGACCGAGCGGGTCGGCGCCTTCGGGCACGATGTCCACCTCTAGATGCGCGCCGGGAACGGCGGGCTTCACGCGGGGCGCGGGCTCCTCTTCGTCCTCCTCGTCCTCCTCGCCGGACGCAACAGCCTCGGCGGGTGCCGCGGCCTCCGTCGGCGCGTGCGCCTCCTCGAAGGCCTCCAGCGCTGCATCCTCGGCCACTCCAGCGATCTCGGTGGCCTCCTCGGTGGGCACGGCGGGCCCACCGAATGTGGCTGACAACTCGGCCGGCTCAGGAGTCGATCCGGCAGCAGCGGCCTCCTCGAATGCCTCCAGCGGCGCATCCTCGATGGAGCCCGCGATCTCGGCCGCCTCCTCGCTCGGGACGGCGGTTGGCTCCTCGGGTGTATCGGGGGTTGGCTCGTCGGCCATCACGCCTCGATCTCCATCGGCACGGGCTTCTGCGCGATGTGGGGATGCTCGGGGCCGGCGTAGATCTTGAGCTTGGTGATCTGTTTACGCGCGAGGCGGTTGCGGGGCATCATGCCCTTGACGGCGAGGCGGATGATCTCCTCGGGGCGGCGGGCCTGCATCTCCTCGAAGCTGCGCGAGCGCAGACCGCCGGGGTAGCCGGAGTGGCGGTAGTAGCGCTTGTCGGCCCGCTTGTTGCCGGTGACGGCGACCTTCTCGGCGTTGACGACGACGACGAAGTCGCCGGTGTCGATGTGCGGGGTGTACTCGGGCTTGCGCTTGCCGCGAAGGGCATCGGCGATCTGCGTGGCCATACGGCCAAGGGTCTTGCCGTTGGCATCGATGACGAGCCAGTTGCGCTCGCGGTCTGTGGGCTTGGCGACATAGGTCTTCATGGCGTGAAAAAGGCCACGCGTGAACTCAACGCGCGGCGCGGAGAGGCATCATAGCGCTTTGCAACGCAACGCTACCGTCGCCGAGTTTGCGAAATTACTCCCACTCAATCGTTCCTGGCGGCTTCGACGTGATGTCGAGGACCACCCGGTTGACCTCGCGCAACTCGTTGATCATGCGCGAGGCGATCGTCTCCAGCAGGTCGTAGGGCAGACGCGCCCAGTCGGCGGTCATCGCATCGTCGCTGGTGACCGCGCGGAGGACCACCACATAGCCGTAGGTGCGCTCGTCCCCCTGCACCCCCACGGTGCGCACATCGGGGAGCACGCAGAAGGACTGCCACAGCTCGCGGTAGAGGCCCGCCTTGCGGATCTCCTCCTGGAGGATGTGATCGGCCTCGCGCAGCACATCCAGGCGCTCCTTGGTGGCTTCGCCACCCACGACCCGAATCGCGAGGCCCGGGCCGGGGAAGGGCTGGCGCCAAACGAGTCGTTCGGGCAGCCCCAGCTCGGCGCCCACGGCGCGCACCTCGTCCTTGAAGAGCGCCCGCAGGGGCTCCACGAGCTCGAACTCGAGGTCATCGGGGAGGCCGCCGACGTTGTGATGGGACTTGATCGTGGCCGCGCCCGTGCCCCCGCCCGACTCGATCACGTCGGAGTAGAGGGTGCCTTGCACCAGAAAGCGCACGCCCTCGCCGTGTACGGCGTCGAGGCGGGCGGCCTCCTCCTCGAAGACGCGGATGAACTCGGCGCCGATCGCCTTGCGCTTGGCCTCCGGCTCGGTCACGCCGCGCAGGCGCTCGAGGAAGCGCTGCTCGGCGTCGACGGCCACGAGCGGCACCTTGAAGGTGTCGCGGAAGGCGCTCACAACCTGCTCGCCCTCGTCCTTGCGCATCAGCCCGTGGTCCACGAACACGCACGTGAGCTGATCGCCCACCGCGCGGTGTACGAGCAGCGCGGCGACCGAGGAGTCCACGCCGCCGGAGAGTCCGCAGATGACCCTGCCGGCGCCGACCTGCGCGCGGATGCGCGCGATCTGCTCCTCGGCGATCGAGGCCGCCGACCAGGTCCGCTCGCAGCCGCAGATCTCGGTGAGAAAGCGCGTGAGGATCTCCTGGCCGTAGGGCGTGTGCACGACCTCGGGGTGAAACTGGATGCCGTAGATGGCGCGCTGCACGTCCTCCACTGCCGCAACGGGCGAAACCGAGGAGGAGGCCAGTGCCGTGAAGCCGGGCGGGGGCTCGAAGACGGTGTCGCGGTGGGACATCCAGCAGGTCTGCTCGCGCGGCATCCCCTTCAGCAGCACGCCCGGCTCGGAGATGGAGAGGTCGGAGCGACCGAACTCCCCCACCTCCGCCTGCTCCACCCGCCCGCCGAGCTCGTGAACGAGCAGCTGCATGCCGTAGCAGATGCCCAGCACCGGAACGCCCAGCTCCAGCAGGCCGCGCTCCAGGCGCGGCGCGCCAGGCTCATAGACGGAGGCGGGGCCGCCGGAGAGGATGATGCCGCGCGGCTTGCGCTTTGCCACCTCCTCCAGGCCGACGTGGTGGGGAAGCAGCTCGGAGAACACGCCGCAGTCGCGTACGCGCCGCGCGATCAGCTGGGAGTACTGACCACCGTAGTCGAGGACAAGGATCTCTTCGGTTGCAGCAGATTTGGGGTGCGACTCGATGTCCGTGGGACTGGGAACCGTGACGGCCGCGTCACTCATTGACGAGGGCTGCCGTTGCGGCCTTCCCGTTGGAGCCCATCCCCACGGCCTGGTCGCGCTGCAGCTGCTTGCCCTCGGTCTGCAGGCTCGGCGCGATCACGACCTCGGCGCGGTTGAACTCCGCGAGGTCCTTGTGGCCGCAGGTCGCCATCGAGGTGCGCAGCCCGCCGAAGAGGTTGAACGTGCCATCGTTCTCGCGCGCCGGTCCCACGAGGATCTCCTCGAGCGTGCCGTTCTGCGTCGTCGCCACTCGCGCGCCCCGCGGGAGCGTGGGATGGAAGGTGGCCATGCCCCAGTGATACCCGCGGCCGGGGGCCTCGTGGGCGCGCGCCAAGGGCGAGCCGATCATCACCGCGTCGGCGCCGAGGGCGATCGCCTTGGAGACGTCCCCCCCGTTGCGCATCCCACCATCGGCGATCACCTGGCAGTACTCGCCCGTCTTGAGCATGTGCGTGGAGCGGGCGTGCGCCACATCGGCGATCGCGGTGGCCTGGGGCACGCCGATGCCCAGTACCCCGCGCGTGGTGCACGCGGCGCCCGGTCCCACCCCCACGAGCACGCCGGCGGCGCCGGTGCGCATCAGGTGCAGCCCCGTGTGGTAGGAGGCGCAGCCGCCAACCACCACCGGGACCTCCAGCGAGGGGATGAACTCCTTCAGGTTGAGCGGCTCGGAGACAGTCGAGACGTGTTCGCCGGAGACCACCGTGCCCTGGATCACGAGTACGTCGAGGCCGGCCTCGAGCGCCAGCTCGTAGTGATCGCGCACGCGCTGGGGGGTCAGAGACGCCGCGACGACGACCTTGTGCTCCTTGATCTCGCGGATGCGCTGGGCGATCAGCTCGGGCTGCACGGGCGCGCGATAGATGTCCTGCATCTCGCGCGTGGCCGCCTCCTTGGGCAGCGAGGCGATCCGCTTCAGCTGCTCCTCGGCGTCCTCATAGCGCGTGAAGATGCCCTCGAGATTGAGCACCGCCAGCCCACCTAGGCGCCCAACGAGGCCGGCGGTGGTGGGCGAGACGACGCCATCCATCGCCGAGGCCATCATTGGCAGCTCGAACTGGTAGGGCCCAAGCTTCCAGGAGATATCGATGTCGTCGGGGTCCCGGGTGCGCCGCGAGGGCACGATCGCGATGTCATCGAAGCCGTATGCCCGGCGGCCGGTCTTGCCGCGTCCGATTTCCACGTCCATGGGAGCATCATGACAGCCGTGGGGGACGGGCACGGCGCTGAGGCGTGAGGAATCGCAAGCCCCAGGTCACTCGCGCGCGCGAGTCTTGGCGCAGGCCCGGGAGCCGAGCCAATCGTTGCGTCCGGGGGCCTTGGATATGCTCGATTGCAATGAGTCCCAGTGCCCTCCCGACCTACGAGCCAAGCGCGATCGAGGCACGCCGCCAGCAGGCGTGGCGCGAGCGCGCTGCCTTCCGCACGCCCGCCATCGGCGGGGGCGGGGCGGGTGGGAGCGATTCAGACAAGGGCCCGACCGGCGGCGGCGAGTACATCAAGCCCTCGGCGCCCTTCACCTCCGGAAACATTCACATCGGACACGTGCGCAGCTACGCGATCGGTGACGCCTACGCGCGCTTTCAGCGCGGGCGCGGCGAGAAGGTGCTGTTCGCGTTCGGCTTCGACGCCTTCGGCCTGCCCGCCGAGCTGGGCGCGATCGCCGGCGGCGAGTCGCCGAGCGAGTGGGTGGCGCGCTGCGCCACCCACATGACCGGCCAGCTGGAGCGGCTGGGGTTCAGTTTCGACTGGGAGCGCACCTTCATGAGCTCGGACCCGATCATGTACCGCTGGTCGCAGTGGCTCTTCCTCACCCTACTCGAGCACGGATTGATCTACCACGGAATCGGCACCGTCGACTGGTGCGACACCTGCCAGACCACCCTCGCCACGATCCAGGTCGAGGATGGGACCTGCTGGCGCTGCCACAACCCCGTGCGGCTGATCCAGCGCCCGGAGTGGTTCCTGCGCGTGAGCGCCTACGTGCAGGAGAACGACCGCCGCCTGTCGGAGCTCCAGAACTGGGACGACACGTCGTTGGCGAGTCAGCGCTTCGTGCTCGGCCGCGTGGATGGAGTGGAGCTGGAGCTCGCCGCCGATGACGGGCGGGAGCTGACCGTGTTCACGCCCCATGCCGACGCCGTGGCGCAGGCGCGGTTCGCGCTGATCTCACCCAAACACCCCGCCATCGAGGAGTGGGCGGCAGCCGCCGAGATACAGGAGCAGCTCGAGGAGCTGCGCTCGGGCGGTGGCGAGCGCAGCGCGCGCGACGCCGAGGTGGCACCGCTCGTGGACACGGGCCGCACACTGCGGGCGCCCCACGGCGGAGAGCCCCTGCCGCTGCTCGTCTCACCCGTGGTCGACGGGCGCTTCGGGGCCACGGCTGTGCTGGGCATCCCCGAGCAGGATCGCACCGACGCGGTAATCGCACAGCGCCTCGCCGGCACACCAACCGACCCTCTGGGGTCGGCTATGCCGGCCCCCTCCCCTTCCTCATCGCCCACGCTCACACCAACGCGGCCGGCCGTGCGCTATCGCGCGGGCGACTTCACCGTCTCGCGCCAGCGCTCGTGGGGCACGCCGATCCCGATCGTCTACTGCGAGGAGTGCGGCGCGGTGCCGGTGCCCATGGAGCAGCTGCCCGTGGAGCTGCCGCTCGACCTGAAGCCCACGGGCACGGGCAACCCGCTGGCCGAAAGGGAGGACTTCGTCAACACCGCCTGCCCCGCCTGCGGGGGGCCGGGGCGGCGCGAGACGGACACGCTGGACTGCCATTTCGACGCGTTGTGGCTGTGGGTGCCCGCGTGCGTGCCCCCGAGCGAGCGCGAGCGCCCGCTGGAGGAGATCCTCGCGCTGCCGGACCTGCGCTACTGGCTGCCCTCCGACCGGCTGGTGGCGGGCACGGATAGCGGCAATTTCGTCTTCGACCAGCGCGTCGTGACCAAGGCGCTGCGCGACATCGGCCCGCTTGACTTCCTCGCCGACGGCGAGCCGTTCGCCGGCTGCCTGTTCCACGAGATGGTGATTCGCGAGGGGCGCAAGATGAGCAAGCACCTCGGCAACGTCGTCGACCCCGACGAGCTCTTGCAGCGCTTCGGCGCGGACACGCTGCGCCTGGCGGTGCTCTATGCGGCGCGACCGCAGAAGTCGCTCAACTGGGACGACAGCACCGTGCAGCACTGCCACCGCTTCCTGCACGGGCTGTGGCAGTTCGCGCACGCGCAGTTCGCCGCCGAGCACGAGCCGCTCGACGCGGCGACGGCCTATCGCACGGAGTTCCTGCGCGCGCGCCTGGAGAAATGGTGCGCCACGGCGGTCGAGAAGATCACGCAGGACATGGCAGAGCTCGAGATGCACAAGGCTGTGCGCAACACAATGCGCCTGTTCGATCGCCTCAAGGACTACGACACCCGCGTGCGCGAGCGCACCGGCGGCCCACTCGGACAGGAGAACCACGAGGCGCTCGTGCGCGCGCTGGCGCTGCTGGCGCAGATGCTCGCGCCGTTCGCGCCGCACACCGCCGAGGAGCTGTGGCTGGCCTCGGGGCACGGCGATGAGACCGTGGACGTGCCCTGGCCGCGGGGAGATGCGAGCGTTCTGCCGCCGGGAGACGCAGGCGCGGCGCCGCCGAGAGATGCCGAGGGGGTAACAGAAACAGTCACAAGCGCGCCCGGCGCGCAGATCTAAGGTCTGTCGCGCGATGCAGCCGTCCCATTCAGGTGTTTACACCCACTCCTCCAGGCTCGCCGGGAGAGCTGCGATCATGTGGGGCAGGGCAACAGGATGAGCACGGCACCCCTCCCCCCCACCGACGGCCCATCGCGCACACGCTCGTGCGTCACCGGATTGGTGTGCCGGGCCTGCGACGAGCGCTTCCCGATCACGCACACCGAGGCGTTCTGCCCGCAGTGCGGCAAGTGCTACGACATCGACTACGACTACGCGCGCGCGAAGGACGCCTTGAAGGACCTGAAGGAGGATGGGTCGCGTCCTTGGAATATCTGGCGCCTCGAGGAGCTGCTGCCGATCCTCGACCGGGGCGCCGAGGCACGGGTGGGACAGTTCGCGGGCTTCACGCCCCTGATCCCCGCCGACCAGCTCGGCGCGAAGCTGGGATTGCGAAAGCTCTACATCAAGGACGATTCGACCTCCCGTCCGAGCCTCTCCTACAAGGACCGCGTCGTGTCGATGGCCGTTGCGCGACTTCTGGAGTTGGGCAAGAAGGAGATCGGCTGCGTCTCCACCGGCAACGTCGGCACCGCCGTGGCCTCGCTTGCGGCGAAGGCGGGCGTCACCGCGTACGTGTTCTACCCCAACCGCCTCGAGGCCACCAAGGCGCGCGCATGCCGCGCGCTCGGCGCGAAGGTGTGCCAGGTGGAGGGCAACTACGACGAAGCCAACCGTCAGTGCCGCGCGGTCGCGGCGATGAGCGGGCTGGAGTTCGCGAACATCACCCTGCGCCCCTTCTACGCGGAGGGCGCCAAGACGGTCGCCTATGAGATCGTCGAGCAGCTCGGCTGGCAGGCGCCACAGCACATCGTCACAGCCGCCGCGGGCGGAACCCTCTCATCGCGCATCCACAAGGGTCTTCAGGAGCTGCAGACCGTCGGGCTCGCGCAGACCGATGCCACGAAGCTGCACATCGCCCAGCCGCAGGGCTGCGCGCCGATCGCCGAGGCGATCCTCGAGCACGACTCCAAAATCCATCCCTGCAAACCGACGACGATGGCCCACTCGCTGGCGATCGGCTCGCCGGGCGACGGCGGCCTCGTGATCGACGCGGTCGCCACCCGACACGGCTCCGCGGGGGCAGTGAGCGACGAGCAGATCTTCGCGGGTATCGACCTCCTGGCGGAAACCGAGGGCATCCTCACCGAGCCCGCTGGGGGCACCACGATCGCGGTGCTCAAGCAGCTCGCGATCACCGGCGTGCTCGACCCCGACGAGACGGTGGTGGCGATGATCACGGGCAACGGCCTCAAGACGCTCGACGAGCACCCCGAAAAGAAGTGGCCCTCGATGGTGGAGTGCGAGGCCGATGTGATGCTGGGCGTGCTCGAAGAGTTCCAGCACGAGCTGGTTCGGGCGTAGGGCGCCCCACACCCACCCGCTTGCCCTGCACACCCGCGCGCCCACACCCGTGCGCCCCCGCGCATAGAAAAGCCCCGCCGGAGCGGGGCTTTTCCTTAGCAGTGCCGTAAGCCGGATCCTGTCGTGAGCAGCCATCCATCTGAGCGGCCTACCTGGACCTTGGCGGGCAGCCTGCAAACGGTCCTGTTTGGCCTTGCATCGGGTGGGGTTTGCCCAGCCGCCGCGTCACCACGACGCTGGTGCGCTCTTACCGCACCATTTCACCCTTACCGCCGGCCGTTCACGTGGGACGGCCGGAGGCGGTTTGTTTCTGTGGCACTTTCCCGCGGGTTTCCCCGGGTCGATTCCTCGACCACCCTGCCCTTCGATGTCCGGACTTTCCTCGAACGCCCTAGAGCGTCCGCGGCTGCTTGGCCTGCCCTCTGACGGTAGCGCGCGGGGGCGGGCTTGTGAAGGGACGGCGCACGGGGACCATTGGGCACTTGGCCCGGACCGACGGGAGGCGCATCGTCCGGCCGCCGCGTCGCACGACACGGCTGCCTGCTCACATACTCCGAAGCAGCCCCACCACGCGACCGAGCACCTTTACCTCCTTGCTGCGGATCGGCTCCATCGTCTCGTTCTCGGGCTGCAGGCGGATGTGGTCGGCTTCGCGGAAGAAGCGCTTCACGGTGGCCTCCTCACCCAGCAGCGCCACCACAATCTCGCCATCGCGGGCGGTGTCCTGCGGAGAGACCACCACCAGATCGCCTTCGAGGATGCCCACGTTCTTCATCGAGTCCCCGCGGATGCGGAGCAGGTACTCGCCCTTCGCGCCGCCCGCCACATCGGGCACGGCCACGAACTCCTCGACGTTCTCTTCGGCCAGCACCGGCTGACCCGCTGCGACCGAGCCAACAAGGGGCAGGCCTTCGGGGCGAACGATCGAGCGCACGCTGTCCACCGCGCTCTCCATCGCCCGGTCGAGCAGCTCGATCGCGCGCGGCTTGGAGGGGTCACGCCGCAGCAGCCCGATCTTCTCGAGGTTGGCCAGATGAGCGTGGACTGTCGAGGAGGACGCCAATCCAACGGCCTTGCCGATGTCGCGCACCGTCGGCGGGTAGCCGTACTTGGCGGAGTACTTGCGGATGAAGTCGAAGATCTCCTGCTGCCGCTTGGTCAGATCCATTTCCAGTGAGCTCCCCGTTCGGGTGGATGAGGTCGGACAACGAACATGTGTTCGTACACTAGCGCTCCCCCTGGACGGATGCAAGGGCGGCGGTGGCGGCACGGGGCGGCCGCCGACCGGTCGCGCACCAGTTGCGGCCCCGCTCGCAGAACCGGCACCGGCGCCGTGGGTGGGCGCGGGCTATACTCGGCGCCTCTCTGCGCCCGTGGCGGAATTGGTAGACGCGCAAGGTTGAGGGCCTTGTGGACCGCATGGTCCGTGGTGGTTCGAGTCCACTCGGGCGCATTGAGAAAGCCCTGCTTAGCGGGGCTTTTTCTTTGCCTTGGGGCGGATCCGACGGATTCTGTCCGTGTGCACAGTATTCTCACGTGAGAACTATGCACCATCCTGTGCACACCTTGAGGGGCACGCAATGAGCGTGCAGGCAGATCGCGAGCGCTGGGTCGTGCGCTGGCGCGACGGCTCCGGTCGCCAGCGCGGCAGGCGCTTCGAGAGCGAGGCGTCGGCGCGCGCGTTCGACGCCGGACTGCGCGAGGTCACGCCCCGCGAGCGCCGGGCCGACGGCGCGCAACGAGCGGGCGGTGTCTACCCCTACCCCACCAAGCGCGGGACGCGCTGGTACTTCAAGGTCCGCGACAGCAGCGGCAAGCAGACGACCAGGCGCGGTTTCACGAGCGAGAAGGCCGCGCGCGACGCCAAGCGGCGACTTGTCGAGCAGGTCGAGCGCGGCGAGGTGCGCCACACGCGCGAGTCCTTCAGCGAGCACTGGCAGCGCTGGCTCGCGCGGCGCAAGCCGTATCTGGAGCCGGGGACCTGGCGTGCTTATGAGATCGACGGACGCAAGCGCCTGCTCCCCGCCTTCGAGTCGATCCCACTCGGGCGCCTCGGAGTCGAGCAGGTGCGCGCGTGGATGGAAGAGCAGGCCGAGGCCGTGGACGCGGGCGACATCGCGCCCAAGACCGTCAACAACACGCTGGGCGTGCTTGTCGTGTGCCTGAACGCCGCCGTAGAGGACGGCCTGCTCGCGGCCAACCCGGCCCTGCGCGTGCCGCGACTGCCGCCCGCGCACATCGAGCGCGACTACCTGCGCCTGCACGAGATCCCGCTCTACCTCGAATCCTGCTTACCCCTCTACCGCCCGCTGGCCGAGCTGCTGATCGGCAGCGGCCTGCGCATATCCGAGGCCCTGGCGCTTCGCGTGGGCGACCTGGAGTTGGAGGACAAGGGCGGGATGATCGTCGTTTACCGCTCGCGCAAGCGCGGCGAGACGGTCGGATCCACCAAGTCCGACCGTTTCCGCTCGGTCGAGATCGGCCCAAGCCTCTCGCGCGTGCTCCGCGACCATCTGGCCCGCCGCGCCGAGATGGCCTCTGAGGACCAGGGCCGCGCACACCTGTTCGCTATGCCCATGCGGGCGCGCAAGCGCGAACAGGGACGTTGGGAGGGTAATGGCGCCGGTGAGCCGATGGACCGCACAACCATCTCGCGGGACTGGCACAAGACCGCGCTGCAGGACGCCGCCTTGCGCGACATGCCGCTGCACGCGCTGCGGCACACAGCAGCGGCAGCTTGGCTGGCGGCGGGCAACTCGCTGATGTACGTGCAGCGCCAACTCGGGCACGCGGACATAGGCACCACGGAGCACTACTACGGCCACTTGGAGCGCCACGTCCTGGCCGCCGGGGCCGTGGCGACCGAGGAAGCCATCGCCCGAGCCGTCAAGCATCGCTGAAAAGCCCCTGCTGGCCGCTGGGAGGGGTGCGTGGGGGTTGTGATCGCTTGTCACGCCCATTCCCATCGAAGACCGCCAGACGGCGCGTGGCAACCGTAGGACGGCCAGGCGTCCATCTGGCGCGAGCGTCATCGATCCAGCGCCCGATGTCCTCGGCCACGAATCGCAGCGGCCCCTCCTGCCCACCGATCCGGATCGAAGGAATGCGCCCCGTCTTGGCCGCGTCGTACAGCCACGAGCGCGACACGCCGAGCTGAGCAGCCACCTCGGAGGGCTTCAACAGGTGCACCTGTGAGGACTGGCGATCTGGGCTCACGGGGGTTATTGACCGCGAACCCAGCAGACCGGCCAAAAACTTTTAAAGCAGCCGACAACTGTCTGTGCCAGCACCGACGTGCATATAGTCTGTGTGGTTGTTGTGCCGTGCTGGGGTACGCGGTTTGTGGCGCGCGGCGGGGTGGCCGGGCGAGGTCTGAGCGTCGAGCTGTTGGGGCAGCCGGGAGAGCGGACGAGCGAAGTTGCGGATGCGCGGCGACTGCGAGCAGGGCCGGCGAGGCTGCCGACGGCGCTTCTACATGGTCGCCTGCGAGCGAGCGACCCCACCTCCCTAAAGTCCACCACGTCTACCTTCTTGACATTCTGGCTCAAGGAGGAGCGTAGCCTGGGAGACGAAAGGAGTGTCGATGGCACAGCTAATGCAGGTCCGCCAGGCCGCCCGAACGCTCGGCGTTCACGAGAACACCGTGCGCCGCTGGGAGGAGCGAGGCTTGCTGCACGCCGTCCGGCTGCCGAGCGGCGTTCGGCGCTTCCGCCCCGAGGACGTCGAGGCCATGCGCGCGCAGATGTTCAGCGGCTTCGCCCCCATGCGCGCCGACGACGACGTGGGCGCCGTTCGCGCGCGCTCGATCGACTGAGCAGAAACCGCTTCTCGAAAATGAAGCCGCACGGCGTATACCGCCATTTATACGAAGCGTTCTATTGATTAGAAGCGCCCGTACGTGCCAGCGGTGACGGTATCCTATCTGTGTGCCCGCTACACCGTTAGTTGTTGCCAAACGACTCATTGAAATCCTCGAGCAAAGGCACGAGCTGTATCAGGTCGACGCCGTCGAGATCATTGAACGCGAGTTCAGCTCGGAGTTCATTTGCGAATCCAATAGCGGCGGATCGTCCATAGACCGTCGCGTACGTAAAGCAATGTACGCATTATCAGATGAATTTGAATGGGTCCCACCCAATAAGCTGTGGCGAATTAAGAACTAGGGCGTGTAAGCCAAACCCTGTTGAGCGAGTCCTTGCTCAGGCAACAGCGGCGAACTCGCGCTCGACCTCGCCATCCACGGTGCGCTGAAAGCAGACAAGCAACTCCTCGTCCAACACAGCCGCGATCCGCTGGAGTGTCGGCAACTGCGGGATGTGCGTCCCTTTCTCAAGCCGTGACACCGCACTGTGGGACGTGCCCGCCGCCTTGGCGACCTCCTCCTGGGTCAGCCCCAGCTCGAAGCGCCGCTCACGCAGATGCGCAGCGATCGGGCTGACCTCACGAAGGGCACGGATGCGCGCATATTCGGCGCTAGCATCGCGGTATGCCTCGCTACGATCCGCGCGGCTCACTGCCGCCTCGACAGCGGAGCGGCCTACAGGGCTTTGGGCTGTGCTTGCCATAGGCATAGCTTATCACGCATGATAAGGCTCATCAGGACCGCGACTTAGGTGGAGCATCGCGGCCAGCCGCACGCGGCCGACGGCGAGGCGCTGCGTTCATGCGAGCCTCAAAGTCAGCCATCCGCCTCTTGGCCCTCCCCTGGTCGCTCGCCGGCACCGCGCCCGTGTTCTTCTCGAATGCGTGCAACAGGACCATCAGGTTGCCGGAGCGCTGGTAGAGCAGCCGATACCGCGTCCTGGCGAACCGGACCCGCAACTCGCGAAGCTCCCCATCGATCTGGGACGTGACCGGGAACTCCGGAGGCGGCGCACCAGGGCTCCTTCCGTTCAGGTGCTCCTCGATGGCACCATCGATCTTCGCCGCCGCGAGCGGTTGCGTCTTCAGCAACTCCTCCAGGAAGGCTTCGACTGGTTCCCTTCCCTTTGCATCACGGTAGAAGACCGCCTGCGTCCGGCCGCGCAGGTGCATGGCGCTGGTAGCTGGCTCCGTATCGGCCGAACGCTTCCGAGGAGGCATGAGCCGGAAGGCTAGAAGACACTCCGGCGCACCTACCCCTCGCTACGCCGATTCCTGAGAACACTTTGAGAACATCCACCCGTCCAGACCCGTCCAACGCGCCCGCGAACCCTTGCAAACTGGACGATCTGGACTCCCCCGGACCCATCAACACCCCCCTGATCCGGTTGAGGGCCTTGTGGACTGTATGGTCCTGGTGGTTCGAGTCCACTCGGGCGCACCAAAATGTTCTGACTCAAACCGTGGCCCACAGAAGGGCCAACGGCTCCAGCGCCCACAAGGACCCGCTCGGGTTCGCGTGGGCGCTGTTCGTTGTCATCGCTCCCGACCGCCCGCTGACGCTCGGCTTCCTCGATGGCCTCTCTCAGCTCGTCGCTTTCCTGGGCGATGACGGCTCGCCGTAGGTCCTCGCCAAGCAGCACGTCGAACGGCTCCGCGAACTCGCCCGTGACCGTGTAGTTATCGTCGATCAGAAGCCGCCTGAAGAACGCGAGGTTGAACTGCCGCCGCATCCTGCCCGATGCTTCGCGGTAGGCCCCCTCGCAATCGCCAACCCGCGTCAGGGCGCGTTGCAGATTCGTCTCGGCTTTCCGAAAGTCGGCGGCGATCTCGGCCAGCCGCCCATCGATGGCCGCAACCGCTGTAGCGATCCGGTCCTGCTCGCTCTTGAGTAGGTCGAGTGGTACGGCTCCGGCGTAGTGGGCGTCGAGCAACGTCTTGCGCTCGTCTTTGAGCTTGCCGAGCCGCCGCTCCTGAGCCCTGCGTTCCCGGTCTGCGTCAAGACGGAGCTTGGACAGTTCTTCGCCAAGATAGGCCCGCAGCGCGGCAACCTCGCGCTCGGGAAGCTGCACACTCGCGTAATGCGCAGCTATGGCCTCCTCGGCCTGGTCGATGCGGACGGCCCGCTGCTGGCAGCTCGTCTTGTCCCGCTGACGACCTATGCAGATGAAGTACGGGTAGGTCCCCCCGTTGCCCTTGGCGTGGCAGACGATCAGCCGACTGCCGCACTGGCCGCAATAGATGCTCCCTCGGAGGTAGTGGGGATGCTCTCGCTGCTTCTCGCCCGACAGGTGCTTGGCGGTCAGCAGCTCTTGGACCTGGCGGAACGTCTCGGGCGAAACCAGCGGCTCGTGCTTGCCGGGGTAGACGACGCCCCGGTAGCGCACCATGCCGACGTAGTAGGGATGGCGCAGCAACTTGTGTAGGTGCGAGACGACCAACGGCTTGCCGGGGCCTCGCGCACCGGGCACGGTCGCCAGCCCACGGGCAGTCAGCTCGGCCAACAGTCGGCGAATCGTCCACTCTCCCGTCGCATACGCCTCGAACGCCCAGGCCATCAGCGGCCCACGCACCGGGTCAACCTCAACGGTGCGGGCTTCCCGGCCGTTCTCGATGCGCCGGACGTTCAGATAGCCGATCGGCGCGCGGCCGGGCGTGCCGCCGTTCTTGGCCTTCTGGACCGTGCCCTTCATGACCTCATTGGCCAGGTTGCGCGAGTAGAACTCGGCGATTGAACTCATGATGCCGTGCAGCAGCAGCCCGGAAGGGCTCTGGTCGATGTTCTCGCTGACCGACACCAGTTCGACACCGGCCTGCTTGAGCGCCAGGTTGATCGCCACGTCGTCGGCCCGGTTGCGCGCCAGGCGATCGACCTTGTGGACGATGACGTACTTGACAGGGTGCTCAGCGACGTAAGCCAACATGCGCTGTAGTTCTGGGCGGTCAGCCGTCTTGGCCGACTCGCCACGCTCCACGAACTCCTCAATCACGGCCGCGCTCAGGCCGACCGCCTTGCGCTTGCAGCCCTCCCGCTGGGCCGGGATGGAGTAGCCCTCGGCCTCGCCACCCTTCTCGGCCTGCTCCTTGCTCGATACGCGCAGGTAAATCACGGCGGGCGCTCCCTCATCGGGGACGGCATCCTTGGCTAGCGTCATGGCGTGGCGCTCCTTTGCTCGGGCGGGGACTCGTCGTGTTTGGCTGCCAGCTTGTCAAACAGCCGCACCAACTCGGCGACGGCTGCTGGCGGCAGGTTGCGGTACTTGGCGGCCAGGTATGGCTCAAAGCTCGGCAGCTCATCCGGCACGTAGTAGCCAGCTCGGGCGTACACGTCGGCCAACGTCAGGCCCAGGCCGCTGGCGATGCGGGCCAGCTTGGCCGGGCGCGGCGAGGCAAACTGGCCTTGTTCAATGCGCGTGATGGAGGACTGTCCGACGCCAGCCTGCGCGCCGAGCTGATGCGTGGACAACCCCAACTCTTGACGCCTTTGTCTCAACAACGCCCCCAGCTCTTTGGCTTGTGCCTGATTCATCTGGCTTACTCCTATTACTCCCCTCCACTTTATCACACTCAATGCGCAAAAGCATTGCCATATTGACCATTTCACAACTAATTTGTCCATGATTTTCGTCACACTCTTGGCGGGAACATCGACATGCCTAACGGTGAACGACTGCCTCATGGTGCGACCCCACGCAGTACGTCCAACGCTTTATCCGTAGTCGTCACTACAAATAGCCGAGCGGGCAAGTAGCGGTCCCGCGTGATCGCCTCACGCAGCCGCTCGGCTCGCCGCTCGTCAGGCACGATCCAGCAGACGCGGGGAAAGACGCCGCCACGGCTGGCCTGCTCGCTGCCGGACTGGTAATAGTCGGCGTACAGGTGGCACTTGCGCACGACAACCGGCAAGCTCTCACTACTGCGGTCCACCTCAATGAACCAGCGCAATTCGTACTCACCGCTGCCGAGCGCCAAGAACGCATCGGGCCGCAGCCAGCGCCGCCCGCCGATCCCCGAGAACTCCCGCCAGCTTCTAGGCTCGGCTTGGGCGTCCAGCACGTCGAGCAAACCTTGGCGTGAAGCTACCGTCATGTCCACGACGAGCTGGGCTATGGCAAGCGTGTGATCGACAAAGCGCAATGTCGGCTCGTATGACCGGCGGCGTGGGCCGCCGGTCGCCAAGACACGCTGACCGATTGGCCCGAGCGCCAGCACGAAGCCCGCCGAACCAGCCCGCACGCCGCCGATCCGGCGCTCCAACCGGATCAGCAATTGCTCGCGCGCCAAACGCTCCAACACCCGCTGCCGGGCGCGCGTGGCGGCCTGCCCGTTGTCGTGCTCAACGTCGGGGAAGTGGACGGCCTGGATCTGCCGGGCACTCATCAGCCGCAGATCGGCCACCTGCCGGATGATGGCTAAGTCCCGCGCCGACAGACGCTCGCGCATTTGCGCCAACCCCCTCCCCGACATATAAGGCCGCACGGGCACCACCCCTCTCATTTGTAATCTCCATTCTTTCCTTTCGTTACCAAAGAGGCAGTAATGAAAGGTGTTGCAACCGGCGTCACCGAGCACCCGACGCGACGGGCGCTCCCGTGCCGGGAGAACAACGTCACCCCCACTGACGAGCATTCCCCGTTGTTGAACGACGCGACCGTCAGCCGCAGCGCCCCGACGCCCAAGCCCCGCGTCTGCGCCAGCGCGTCGGCCAGGTCGAGCGGCAAGTGCAGGTAGTCCTGAAACTCATCGACGTAGACAAAGACCGGATGACGGCGCTCCGGTGCTATGGCCGCCCGTCCGAGAATCGCCTGCCAGAGCTGCGACACAACCAGGCTGCCGAGCAGCGCCGAAGTCTCCGGCCCGAGCAGTCCTTTGTTGAGGTTGACCAGCAGTATCTTGCGCTGCGTAAAGACCCGCCGCAGGTCAAAGCTCCGCCGACTCTGGCCGATGATCGCCCGCAGTTCGGGCCGCAGCAGCAGCGGACGCAACTTGTTCATAACCGGCGCGATGGCCGCCGCCCGTTCCGCCTCACTCCACGCCTCGTAAGCGTTCCAGAACGGCCCCAGGCCGATCGGATCGATCACGCCCGGCAAGACCCGCCGCCGGAAACTGGCATCGGTCAGCAGCAGCGGCAGCGCCGCCAACGTCATGCCCGGCAGCCGGGCGAGCGTCAGCAGGGAAGCGCCAAGAATGTCATGCGTCCTCGGCCCCCAATGCGCCACGTACAGCGAGTGAAACAGCCCGAGCAACTGGTCGGCCGCCAGCTCCGGCGAACGCCCGCCGAGCGCCAGCGGATTGAGCCCGACCGGCCGCTCGGTATCGCTCGGGTCGAGCAGCACCACGTCGGCGAGACGCTCGGGCGGGATGCGCCTCAGCACGTCGGCGATCAGGTCGCCCTTGGGCTCGATGACGACCACCGCCCGGCCCGCCGCCATATCCTGGGTAATAAGGTTGAGCAGCAGCGTTGACTTACCCGAGCCGGTCGGCCCGAGCGTGTGCAAGTGCCGCAGCGAATCAGTGGGCGTCAATGCCAACGCACGCTCACGGCCCGGAAACGTCGCCTGTCCGACAACCCGTCCAGCTCTAGGAATGGCGGCCGACGGAGCCACCAAGCGGCTAGGGGTCATGTCCACCGGCAGCTCGCCGGTCAAGCCGACCGGCCAGGCCGACACCGTAGCCAGCTCGCAGGTGTTCAAGCGCAGCGGCCACAGCCAGCGCGGCACAGTCGCCCCGATCACCCGGCTTGCGCTGGTCGAGCGGACCCGAAAACTGACGTCGGGCGCTTCAGCGCTGCACAAGGCCCCGACCACCTGCCGGACCAACTGCCGTTCACGGCTAACCGATTTGGCCTTGACAGCCACCCGCCCCACGGCCTGCCAGCCCGGCTCGGCCTGCTTGGCCCGCAGGGCGTTACGCACCTCAACATCAGCCGGTCGTGGTGTTGCGAACGGAGCCAGCAACAATGCCCCAAGCCACGACTCGCTCGACAAACTATCCAAGTGATTCGGTACGGCCATCGGCGCGCGCGGACGGCCAAGCACCCACTGGACACTCAGCCGCTCACCCCGGCGCAAGTGCGCCAGCGCCGTCAGCATGGCCCGGCTGACTCCTGCCATGTCATCGGTGCGCAGCGGCCGACGATTGGTCGTTGTCCGCAGCTCCACGGCTCGTGTGACGCTCAGCGCCGGTCGCGCGCCAAGCGTTTCCACCGCCAAACCCGATATGGCAGCCCTGAGCTGGTCAACCACGCTCTCAGCCCGGTTGGTGGGCAGCGCCAAGCGATGCTCAACCATGCCAGGCGAACCGACGGCCTCAACGACCACTGGACTACCGGCCGCCGTTGCCAGCAGTCGAAAGGCTTGTGCCACCTGTTCCGGTTCCACCTCACGCGGCCACCGCAAGCGATGCCAAGTTAGTGATACGGGCCTCAAGTCCCAGCCTCCGAGCCGCTGTCTGTCGATGCACCCCGACGTTTGGCTCGCTTGGCCTTGGCCTGTTTGTCGGCCGCCTCAGCCTCAGCTTCCGCCTTGGCGGCCTCCAAGTCGATCAAGACCCGCGCCAACCGCCGCAAGTCAGTCGGCCGCCTGACACCCCGCACCCGCAGACGCCGATCTTTTCCATGATGATAAGTCCTACTCATAAAGGCGGACCTCCTTTCTCTCCGCTAGCCGGTCTGAAAAGAGCACAGCTCACCATCGCCCCAGCGGGGTGACGATCTCTGCTAGCGGCCAAAAACCCGCTTCTTCACTCAAACCGTGTTACCGCTTATGGCAGTAACGGGAGTCTGTCTAGTAAATGATGCTTTCGCGCATCAGTCAATAGAGCTTGTGCATTTCACAACACCGACGCGACTACCTCCACCACTAGAAGATCTGTTACCGATAACTCACCACTTACGGGTGTGGAAAAGCACCAGCCGCACCACCACGAAGATCACCGCCAGCACGACGAGGTAAGGCATGACGCGCGGCAGCTCGGTCGCCATAACGTCCACGCTGATGGCAGCGGCTACCAGGCCGACGACGGTGCGTTCGACGTGCTTCCGGTTCTCGTGCATGGGCGGCTCCAGTTCGATTCGCAGTCCCCGCTTCGGTTGCGGGCTTGCTCACAGGATCGGGGACTGCCAAGTTATTGAGCAACCTGCAATTCTTGGGCGCTATGCCCCGGCCTCAGCTACCGCCCCATCTCGTGCCCCGCCAGCCGAAGACGGTGCTCGGCTGGACCATGCAGAAGCTGCGCCTGGTCAACGGCTGGAGTGGCAAGCAGGTGGCCGAAGCCTTCGGCTGTAGCCCGAGCCATATTTCCCGCGTCGAGCAGGGCAGCAAGCCCAGCCGGGAGCTAGTCCAGTTCTACGAGGACACCTTTCAGGCCGATGGCCTGCTGCTGTCGCTGTTCGAGGTGGCCGAGCACGCGCCCGAGCAGGAACGCCGACGAGCTGGCGGACGACGGCCGAGGCATAGGCGGGCGATCCCCGGCGATGCCTCAACATTCGTCGGTGACACCATCGCGCACGGCACCGTGATGGAGCCGGGCCAGGTCTTCGAGCAGACCTGGAGAGTGCGCAACAGCGGCACGGTCGCCTGGGCGGGGCGGCGGCTGGAACGGCAGGGGCCACTGACCGGGCCGGGCCTGATTAGCTCGCTGCGTTTCGTGGACATACGGGACACCGAGCCGGGGGAGCTGGCCGGGATCACGACCCCGCTCAAGGCCCCGACCTACGACTGCTCATCCATCGCCTACTTCAAGATGGTCGATGCGGCCGGGGCGCTGTGCTTCCCCGATAGCTACCAGCTCGGGCTGGACGTGCTGGTGCGGGTGGAGGGGCAGCGGGGGGACGACGCAAGCTAGTCAGTGGACGCGGCATGTTCGGCTTGCTAGGCTTGCAACCGCGTTGCGGCATGAAGCAACAGGGACTAGAGATGACCGACGAGACCGAGCGAGTAGCCAAAAGTCTTGAAAGCCTCTATGGGGCCGGGGGCCTGTCAGACGAGTCCGCGGGGGCACTCGAAGCGGTTAGCCCGCAGCACATAGCGAGCGGACTTGGCGAGAGGTCATCGTCATCAGAGCTTCTACTAGTTTCGGCACTAGTGGATGACTCCACTTCGATTGCAGCTAATATCGACGAGATTCGTCTTGGGCACGGTAAGCTGCTCAAGGCTTTGCGGTCGAAGCCTTTCACGGCAGATGTTCAAGTTCATAGCCGTGCAATGAATCTAGGTGTGATCTCTCCTTATAAAAGTCTTGCTTACGCGACACCGCTTACCGAACATAATTATAGCGGTAGTAGTTTGGTGCCAGAAACACCGCTTTATCTGCAAAGCCTATTGACGCTCCGCACCGTCATGGTCAAGGCGCAGGAGGAAGAAGAGCGCGGAGTAAAAGTTAGAACATTTACGCTAATTATCACGGATGGCGAAGATAACGGTTCGGGCGAGATTGCGGCGCGTCATGTCCGCGCAGTCGTGACAGACATGTTGGAGTTTGCGACCAATCACATCGTGGCTGGTATGGGCGTTGGTGAGCGAGACGGGGTTGACTTCCGAGATGTCTTTCGAGGTATGGGTATATCACGGATATTGACACCAGGCACAAGCGTAAAACAATTGGAAGACGCATTTGACGCGATCGCCGAGGCGCTTTGTATAGCTGCGTCTAGCGAGGCCGGGTTCGCTCAGCTTGGGGCGGAATCATCTGGCTGACGACCGCGAGCCAGCTCGTGAATCTGACGAAACCAATCCCCGTCACGAAGCAATGCCTGCATATATTCTAAGCCATCCCGATTGGTGTAAACACCATCGTCAGGTGCGTGTCGCAGCGGCCGACCTTCGGCATAATCGTAACCTTCCCCCGTGTAGACATTGGGGATACCATAAAAAATCTGCGCTAGCTCATAGGGTTCAGGAACAGGGATGAATCCTTGTGCCACGTACTCTTGCCAGTTATCTTCACGGATCACGCCCCGGTGGGATAGCTCGAAGTCAGGAGAGTATCCGGGATTCACATCTTGACCGCTATTTGGCTCTGTCATTCACTGATTCCTGTTTACGACATAAGTATATGTTTCTATCTCTAGATACGCAACGGTTTTCTAGTGCGACTGCGACAGCGCCACGATGAGCGATAACTCTCGTCAGCCAGACTATTACGGGATTCTTGGAATTGACAAGTCGTACAGCACCGATGACATTCGGGCGACACGGCGGCAACTGTCAAGGCAGTTTCATCCCAGTGGGTCGGAACCTAACGAAGCCAGGATGAGCGAAATCAATGCTGCTTGTGATTTCCTTGAAGACTCCGAGAAACGCAAGGATTACGACCGCAAACTAGCAGTCAAAGCCGCTGTGGAAGAACATGAGACGAAAGCAGCCGGAGCTAAGAGAGGACGAGCGCGAAGTCCAAAAGACGCAAAAGCATTTGGCGATCGCATGAGGAATCAAGCGAGTTCGACGGCCGAAGGACCACCACCCGGCTACGTGCCCCCACCACAACCGCCGCCTCCACGGCCACCACCGCACAGCCCCACGCCGTCCCGACCACCAGCCAAGATGCCGCGCTCGCCCATAAGCGAAGCTGACGTAGTTTTGCCGCTTGACGAGTTTCCTCCCATCGACTGGGGCACAGCCACCGCACGTATAGGAGCGCTTGTCGCTTCGCTTGTCCTGCTGGGATCGCCGTTCTACATTATGTCGGCGACCGGCGCGGCGTCCAACGACCATTTGTCAGGCGGCTGGGCGATCGAGCTTGGCTGCTTCGCCCTCTTTGTGCTCGGCCTGGTGGCCGTGGCGTGCGTACTAGGCAATATATTCAGCCGTGACTGAACCGGCCGAGCTTGCGCGGCAACCTACCCGATGCCGCCGCCGTAACCAAGTTCAATCTCGGCGACGCCGCCGGTCGTGGTTTCAAAGAGAAAGCCGGTGTACGACGGCTGACCGTGAGAGCGTGACTTTAGGACGCAATAGAGCGAGCTGGGGCCATACGGGCCAGCGGAGCATTTGGCTTGCGGGTAGGCTCTTTTGAGCTTGCTGGCCGATGAGCCGATGGTTATGCCCTTGGCGGTTTTTTGCTTCTTGGAGAACGACAGAATCCCGTCCACCCTGCCGCCCTTGAAGTTGATGCGCAAGCCGACGCTGGTCGGATAGAAGAAGTCGTTGGGGTCGGTTTTGCTGGGCGTACCAAGCACCTGCTTGACCTGGGCCTTGCTGTCGCCGAGCTTGACCCCGGCGATGCTCTGGCCTTCGACAATCTTGGCGCTGGCGACTGATGCAGCGGCCAGAGCACTTGCGGCCACCAACAGGCCAAATACAACAACGTCAGTCAGTCGTCTCACGTTCAGGCTCTCCTTTGGTTTTGTTCGGTTGGACGATCACGGCCAGTGGGTCGCCTGTGCTGACGAGCTTGTAGCCGCTCGGCATCGGGCGAGCTGCCACGCCGGTCTGACGTGTCGGGGCCGCAGGCTTCGCCGCTGCCGTCCGCGTTCTGGCCGGATTGCTGGCGGCGACCGGGCGACGCTTTGGGGCGGTTGGCTTCCCGGCTTCCACGCGAGCCTCCAGCAACAGGCCAATGACTGTCAGAAGGACCCCGGCCAGAATGATTGCCCCGATGACGGTCGCCACCGTTCCCACTTCCGCCAAAGCGCTGTCCAGGCTGCAATGCGACCGGGCGCTCGGTTCGATGGCTTGCCCGAGAGCGCCAAGCCCGGAGTTGCAGACCTCCTTGATCGGCTGGTAATGGCTATGGAGCGCGATACCGCCGATCAGGAGCAGAAGGCCGATACCGATGCCGCCACCGCTGGCGGCGGTGGCTTGCTTGCGCTTGGCGGGCGACGACAGCTTTCGGGTCGGAGGCTGGGGCACAGCTGGTGGTCTTCCTATCGGTTCATGGCTTGAGGAGCGGTGCCAGGGCAGCACCCGCCCCTCAAGCCGTGGGGTGGAGCGCGGCGTGTACATTAGCGAGCATGAAGCAAGATGCGCAACTGTATCAAGGGATCGGCAGCAAGACGGGTGTAGACCACTCTTGGGTATGCCCATACGTCGTCCTGAATCCCAAGCTGAACGAGCCCATGTCTTCGGTGCCCGTGTCCGCTCCCTGCGGCGGGCGAAGAAGCTGACCCAGCGTCAGGTAGCCGAGCGAATCCCGATGAGTCCGGGCAACCTGTCGCGTCTGGAGAACGGCGAGCACGGCCCGCCAGCCGATGAGGTCATCACCAAGCTGGCGACGATTCTGGACATCGACGTGGCCGAGCTGTTCAAGCTGGCCGGGCGGGACGTCGGCGGTGCGTCCTTCGAGGGTCAGGTTCTCAGCGAGCTGGAGCGGCTGCGGCGAGAGATGCGAGCGGGCTTTGAGCGCTTGGACAAGGCCATAGAGGCGCTGAGCAAGCCGCCCAAAGACCCCCCGCGTCAACTTTGACCCCGCTGCTTGACACCACCCTCGCCTTCGTTGCATGATGGGTCTAGCGCGGATCGGAGTCCGCCACGTTGTCGAGGATGACTTTCAGGCTTGACGAAGGGTTTGAGAGCTGTCCTACCAAGCGCATTGAGGGGGCCCTGGTTGGGGCCATATGGGACCCGTTCTTGGTCGCGCTCGCGCCCAGAGGCTCCGACGGTCTCCATAGGATCAACGTGTGCGAGACGACCCAATTCTGGAGCGCTTGCGCTCTTCAGTGCCGGCAGGCATTCAAGCCGCCGTACGGATCAAGAAGACCGATACGGCTTACGGCGAGCGGACTGTCCTGCGTATCGACCATCGTCTACCTGAGCCGGGCCACGGCAGTCACGCGGCCTTCCGCATAACAACTCGAGAACAGTTCCTCCCCCGTGCGCACTTCGACCGCTCGGTGCGAGAGATCGTTAACCGGGCCGCCGTTGAGCGCGGCCGGCGCATCTACGCCATCGAGTTGCGCAGCCAGGAGGTGATGGCCGTGCTCAGCTACCACCTGCACGACGGTCCCAGCAGGCCGTTGCTGATTACGGCACTGGGGACACGTGACGACACCAACGCCACGCCCGACCTGTACGCGAGGAGCCTCGCCCTCGTTTGGCTGCTCAAGCAGTACGCACACGCGATCAGCGATCGCACCAGGCGCGGAGGATACGTGGACATGGATGCCGCGAACCGCCCCGACGTGATCGCCGTCCTTCGCCAGCTCGGCTTCCGTGACGCTCCGCGTGTGAGCGGGTTCAGCCCCTCGGGGCGACACCTGCGCCAGGACGCTACTGACCGGCACTGACCAGCGCGGGCGAGCTGCCCTCAGACGCGCCGTAGACCAGCCGCACCTGCTCGTACAGCTCGGCAGGCAAAGCTCGCTTGGCCTCGGTCAGGAACGCAACCTCCGGGCGTTCCGGAGACTCGCTCTGCTCGAAGAAGCGCTCGATCTCCTCCCGCACGTGCTCCGCGTCCCGAGGAGATCCCTCTCGAGCGCGACCGATAAGGTCGGCGGCCACCTCACCCAGCGAGCGCTTGCGGTAGGCGACGGCCAGGCGCATGACCTCCCCAGCAGGGATCCGCTTATCGCGCTCGCCCATCCGCTCGCATACGAGATCGTCTCGCCGCGAGAGCGTGGAAGCGCTCACACCGAGCAGACGAGCCGCCTCGGTCAGCGTCGGATAGGCAAGCAGGGAGATGTCGAGCGTCGGAGTCATGGCAGAGCCTCAAAGCACACCCTACCTTATCGCCGCACGAAACGCAATGGACGCAACAGATGAAAGAAAGCCCAGCCAACGGACGAACTGCGCCACGCGACCCGTGAGAGCACTTTGAGAACATCCACCCATCCAGACCCGTCCAACGCGCCCGCGAACCCTTGCAAACTGGACGATCTGGACTCCCCCGGACCCATCAACACCCCCCTGATCCGGTTGAGGGCCTTGTCGACTGTATGGTCCGTGATGGTTCGAGTCCACTCGGGCGCATTGAGTTTTATGCCCATGAGGTGCTTTCTACTGGTACAGTAGAAAACTCTATGCAAGTAGAAAACTCTATGCAAGCAGAAAACCGGGCAGCTCGCATCCTCGCGTCCGTCCTCGACGGAACTACAGTGCAAACCGTCTCCCCTCCCGCGAGTCCCGACATGCTCGTGCAGACACGCGACGGAAGGCAGATCGCAATGGAGGTCAGGTGGGCAGGCGAGGGTTGGCCGGACGATGTTCGCCGAGCCGCCCGCGATATCCCCCACCCGTGGCCGCAGAAGGTCGTGGTCGTGGCCCGCCACCTCTCCCCCGGCGCGATCGAGTGGCTGCGCGAGCGCGATGCCAATTGGGCAGATGAGGCAGGTCAAGCCCGCATCCTGGGACCCGACGGGCTGCTGGTGATCCGCGAGCCAACCACCCGTGTCACAGACGGACACTCTGCGTCTGCACGAGCCTTCTCGTGGTCTCCATCAGCGCTGTCGCTCGCCGAGGCGATCCTTGCCAGAGAAGACGAGCCACTTCGCGCCGCACAGCTCGCACGCGCCTGCCACTGGTCGACTCCGCAGGTGGCCAACGTGCTCAAGGCGTTCGATGCTAAGGGGTGGACGATCAAGCGCGGGCAAGCACGCGGCCCGGGCGCATACCGCGAGCTCATTGACGCCGACGCGATGCTGGCCATATGGTCAGCATCGGCGGCCGAGCAACGCGACGACGCCCGCATCGCTCACCGCGCAACCCGCGACGTGATGGCGCTGCTACGCGGCGAGCTGGGCGCCGCGCTGAACCGCAGCGTTACATGGGCCGCCAGCGGCTGGGCAGGACTCGAGCTGGCCGCACCATTCGCCACAACTACCCCGAGCCTGCACATCTACGTCGCCGACGAGGACTTCGCAGGGCCTCTGTCAGGGGTGATCGAAGACGGTGGCCTGCGCGAGGTGGACGAAGGCGGGCGCGTGAATTTCTGGCGCGCGGATCCGCGGATTCTCAGGCTCGCAGACGTGCGCCGCGGTTTGCCGGTCGCCAGCCCTCCCCGCCTATACGCGGATCTATCGTCATTGGGAGCCCGCGGCCAGGATGCGGCGGATCATGTCAAGAGCGAGCTCATCGACCCCCTGCACCCGGTTTCCCGACGACGTAGCGGCGCCAACGGCGCCAAGGGCCCGGCGTGACCGAACGAGGAGCGCTCACGCGAGACCCGAGCGCGAGCCGAGACCGCGCTCGTGCGACTGCTGCACGAGCTGCGCGACGACGAGCCGTTCTTGATCGTCCTTGGTGGGCTCGTCCCGGACGTTCTGACGCGGGACGCCACCGGCGTCGTTCCCGAGCACCTCGGCACCACCGACGTCGACGTGCTGCTCATCACCCATGTCGAGCCCTATATCGACCTGGGCGCTGTCGAGCGTGCGCTCGAACGTTTGGATTTCAGCCCTGCCCCTGGCCAGGACGGCTGGCGCTGGCGTGGGCTCATCGACGGCGTGCCCGTCCGAATCGAGTTCCTCTGCGACCTCGTCGACCACCGGGAGGGAGAGAGCATCCGCCCCACCGGCTGCCACAAGCTCTCTGCCGCCAACCTCCGTGGGACGGGCTACGTCGCGCGTGACTTCGCGTGGGAGCAACTGCACGGCCGACTCGCCGATGGCACGCGCGTAGAGGTTCGGGCACGGTTCGCCGGACTGGAGGGCTACCTGCTGTCGAAGTGCGTGGCCGTGCGCACCCGCGCAGCCGTCAAGGACTACTACGACCTCGCCTACGTGTTGCAGCACAACCGAGCCGGTGGACCCGAGCAGGCCGCACGCCAGCTCCATGACGGAGACCTCCAGGACGCCCTCACGCCGCTGCGGAGCACGTTCCTTGAGGTCCGCGAGCGCTACCGGAAGCCATCAGACGCCGGCCCGCACGCGTACGCCGAACAGGCGATGCAGGTTGACCCTGCGGCAGACGAGGCAGAGCTACGCGCTGACGCGGTCGATGTCATCCAGCGCTTTTTCGACACCCTCAGCCCATGAGCAATCCGCGGACGATGCCGCTGGCCAAGCCGCGGGTACGCGCACGCGTCGAGAGCGCGGTGCTCGAGCTGCTGGAGAACGCCGAGGACGATGCATAACCTGGATTGACGCTCAGGCGCCAGGGAGGGGGCGCCAAGCACCGCCCACGCGTATCGCGGGTATCGATCAGCGCTTCTTGTTGTCGACCGCGCGCTGCAGCTGCGCCTTGTTCATGCTAGAACGGCCTTCGACACCGAGGCTGCGGGCCTCCTGGTAGAGCTGCTCGCGGGCGCGTCCGCGTGGCCCTGGTTTGCCTGAGCGAAGACCACCGCGCCGCCCGGAGGAGATGTCGCGGGTGGATGTGCGGGAGCTGGTTTTCGATTCTCCACTACGGGCGCGCTCCTTGTTGACCGTGCGCGCCGCGATCTCCTCCGCGCGCCGGGTCGACGCGCCCTGTTCGCGCTCGCTTTCCTTGATGTGCTCATACTGGCGCTCGCGCTTGCTTCCCTTTTTCACTCCGCGGGGCGGCATCTCGAATACCTCCTGTGACTGGTCTCGTGCTTACGCTCATTCTCTGCAGCGCTGGGATCCTCATACCCGATGTCCCCCTCCTCAACCCACGGCGGCGCGCGCGCCAGGTGCTACAAGAAGAAGCCAATGACGCGCATCGCGTACACGCTTGGCGCGCTGTTGTGCGCCGTGTCGATTGCCGCTGCTGCAGCTGCGACAGGCGGCCGCACCCGCGCAGGCAAAACGTCGAGCTCGCTCACAGGCGCGGGATCCTCATCCGCGAACGAATCCGCTGCGCGGGCCGACGCCGCGTCTCTACTGGGAAAGCTCACACTTCCGGCAGACGCGACCCGGGCGCCGACCGAGCCGGCGGATGACGGATCCCTACTCGCGAACCCAGGCGTTGGACCCTTGGCGACCCCAAACGTCGTTGATGAGCACGCCTGGTGGATTCTTCCAGGCAAACGTGCTGATGTCCTTGCATATATCGATGCGCACCCTCCGGCCGGATCCACCAAGACCGCCTCCAGTGACGGTGGCGTCGGGGGGATGACGACCTCGGAATCGGTCACGTTCGGATGGCCTCCGGTAACGGATGTGCTTGCCACGCGATGGTTGGTCGTGGAGGTCGTTCAGCTGCCAACCGGAGCGGCGGGGCTGCGCGCGGATGCACAGGTCGTGTGGGTTACGCCTCGTGCCGCCTCGGAGAGGATCCCACCGGGCGCGCGGGTCGTGCGGATGGCCGTGCGCAGGGAGCTCAATCGTAGATCGCCCACACAGCGGTCCCTGGAAGTGACCTCCACGAGGAGAGTCGACCGTGTCGTTGCGCTGCTCAATGCACTGCCTGTTGGCCAGCCGGGTGTGAGGAACTGCCCGGCCGACTTCGGTGTGTGGGTGCGACTCGAGTTCGACGCCGCCCGTGGAGCGGCGCCGCTGGCGGTCGCGGAAATCGACCCCAATGGCTGCGGCGCTGTGAGGTTGGAGATCGGCGGGAGGCGGCAGCCTTCACTCGAGAGCGAGCAGCTTTCAGGCGCCTCGCATTTGAGGGGCCCGCTGCTCGGTCAAATCGAACGCATCCTCGGCATCCATCTCAACACACGCCCGTAGATCTTGCTTTGAGTGGCCTTTCCGACAGCACATCCGGCCCGTCACACGGGCGAGTCTTGACGGCGCCTTGGCCCACCCGCTCGATGGCACTGAGGCCCGAGCGGCCGATGGCGTGGAGGCGCACGCGCTCGATGGCATTTCAGGCCACGCGACGGCCCGCCGCGCTCGTGCTGCTGATGGCATCGAGCGCAATCGGTCTGCTCTTGGCGCCGTGGACATCGATCGGGGCCATCGCCGCGACCAGCCGCCCGCACCCCCCACCGCTCACTGCCGCAGGCACTGGTGCCGGCCCCCCAGCCGGCCAATCCCCGCTCCCGGTGACGATAACGATCGACCGGCTCGATCCGGGCCGGCCGGTGCCGGCGCGGTTTCTGGGGCTCTCCTTCGAGGCGGCGGCGCTTGGCCAGCTCGCGCAGTACGGCAATCGCGGCAATCTGGTAGACCTGTTGCGCTCGCTCGGGCCGGGGATCCTGCGCTTCGGTGGGATCACCGCCGATGAGAATGTCGGCTGGGCAGATGCTTCCACGCCGAGGCCCGCATGGGCGTCGAGCACGATCGGCCCCGCGCAGCTGCGAAGTCTGGGTGTGCTCGCCCGCCGCAGTGGATGGCAGGTGATCCTCACGGTGGGACTTGCGCACTACGAACCGGCGGCCGCAGCGCGCGAGGTCGCGGCGGCGCACAGGGCGCTTGGGCCCTATCTCGCGGCGATCGAGATCGGAAACGAGCCGAACGCCTACGGCAACCACGGCCTGCGGGAACTCCCCTGGATCGCGCAGGGCTACGAGGAAGAGGTGAGCAGCTATCGCGAAGCGATCGAAGCGCTCACCCCCGGCGTGCCCATCGTCGGCCCCGATGTGTCGGGCTCGGGCGCATTTGCCGAATGGGGCGAAGAGGAGGCGCTCGCGCAGACGCCCGCGCTGCTCACAGGACACCACTACCCGCTCGGATGCGCGCAGACGCCCGCGCCCTCGATCGATGCGCTGCTGAGCGCCGCGACCCGCGGAAGGGCTGCGCACTCGCTCACCACCTACATGTCGGTGGCCCGGGCGCACGGCATCCCGCTGCGGATCGACGAGACCAACTCGGTCTCCTGCGGCGGGGTGGCAGGGATCAGCAATACGTTCGCCTCGGCGCTGTGGGCCACCGGCTATATCACCCAAGCGATGGCCGCCGGAGCGGTGGGCATAAACCTCCAGGGCAATCCCGCGAACTGCAGCGGCTATACGCCCCTCTGCGCATCCGATCCTTCGGCGCTCGCGAGCGGGAGGCTGCGCGCCCAGCCGGAGTGGTACGCGCTCCTGCTCACACGGTCGCTCGTTGGAGCCCGTCCGCTGCCGACGACGATCGACACTGAAGCTTCTGCCGATCTCGTGGCAGCATCGTTCTCAGAGCCCAACCACTCGCTGGAGGTGGTGCTCGCGGATGACGACGCGCCCGGAACGGCCCCGCTGGCGCTGCGGCTGAACGTGGGCGGCGGTATGGGCACGGCAAGCATCCTGCGGCTCACGGCGGCCTCGCAGAGCGCCACCGGCGGAGTGTTGCTCGCCCACCGCGGGGTCTCCGCTGATGGCTCATGGCACGCTCCTGCGAGGGCCGAGAGTATCGCGACGCACACGGGGATACTGGCGCTCGAGCTCGCACCGGGGAGCGCCGAGTTGGTCACCGTGAATCGACGCTAGTCGCATCTCGCCAGCACCCAAGATGCCGGGGGAACCGTATGCAAAAATGCATACCGAGAACGGCAATGAACGAGGAAGGCACGACGAGCACACTGTCGGCATCCGCCGGGGCGAGCGCCTCGGTGGACTCTGGTGCGGAACACGCCGAGATCGCCCCACTGACCTCCAAGGAGGAGACGGTTAGGCGTCTCCTCGATGCGTTCAACCAACGCCAGATTCTCGATGCGCTGGTGTTGCTGCACCCGGAGGTGATCTTCCAGCCGATGACCGCGCAGGTGACGCAGGCGGGCGAGCCCTACTGCGGTCACGAGGGCATCCGCCGCTACGCCGCGGATGTGGAGGCACAGTGGGACGAGCTGATCCTCCATCCAGCCCAGATACGCGCCGCCGGGCAGGCGGTGGTGGCACTGGGCATGGTCAGCGGAAGCGGTCGTACGGGAGCCTTCGAGGATGCGCCCACCACATGGGTCTTCAAGTTCAAAGAAGGCCTCGTGATTCACGTGCAGATCTTCTCCGAAGCACGCAACGTGTTCGAGGCGCTCGGCGGCGAGAGCGCATAGGAGTCCGGCTCCCGCCGGCTCTTTCTCTGGCCCCATCGTCCCTCCGGGCCCCCGTTTGGGCAGCGGGGTCGTTCGTGTGGTATTCCAAGCGTGCATGTTGCCGACGGATGAGGCCCTGCTCGACAATCCGGCGTATGGGTCGCTGTGCGGCGCGCATGCGCCGCTCGCGCAGGTGAGTGGGCGCGCGCGACGATATCCGGCCGATGTGGCGCCATTCCTCGCTCTGCCCTCGCCACCCTCGGCACAGGATTGGCGGGACGCCGAGGCGCTCGTGGCACCGGGAACCTACGTGGCCGGCCGGTACGGTGCCGCTGAGCTGCCAGACGGCTGGCGGGCTGTGCAGGCGTTCGATCTGGTGCAGATGATCGAGGATCGGGTCACGGGACTCGACTGCGCGGAGGCGATCCCGCTCGGCGCCGCCGATGTCCCTGAAATGCTCGAGCTCGTAGCCAAGACCGAGCCGGGGCCGTTTCTGGAGAGAACCATCGAGCTTGGCGATTACCTGGGCATCCGGCGCGACGGGGAACTCATCGCGATGGCCGGCGAGCGGTTTCGCCCTGACGGGTGGACCGAGATCAGCGCGGTCTGCACCAACCCAAACCATCGCGGCCAGGGGCTGGCTTCCCAGCTGATGGGCGCGCTCATCGCGAGCATCCAGCGGCGCTCAGAACGCGCATTCCTGCACGTCTTGAGCACCAACACCGGTGCGATCCGGCTCTACGAGGCGCTGGGCTTTCGCGTGCGGCAAACCGCGACGCTCACTGTCGCGACACGCGAGCCAGCCAAGTCGGAGGTAGTGGTGTAACGCGCTCGTTGGGCTGCCGCGGGACTAATGTCCGGGATCTCCCGAGACACAACAAGATGCGTTTTGGGGGGGTCAGGCGATGCGTTCGGATAGCCACGCGAAGACTTCCTCGTGGTCGGCCTTGCCAGCGGCGATCCTCTCGACCATCGGCACATCGACATCCGGCAGCGAGCCGTGGAGCGGCGAGCCGTTGCTCTCAAGGAAGAGACCCATGAGGAAGAACGCAGCGCGCTTGTTGCCGTCCGGCAGCGGATGGTTGCGTGACAAGCGGGCCACCAGGATCGCTGCTTTCTCGAGAATCGTCGGGTAGACCTCCACATCGCCGAAACCGGCGCGAGGCGCGGCAAGCGCTGACTCGGCAAGACCGACGTTTGGAAGACGAGCGATCTGCTCGGGCGTGGTGCCGAGGATTTCAGCCGCGACATCGCAGAAGTCGCCGAACTCCGGGTAGTTGACCGCCACGGTCTACTTGCCCAAGCGGCGCAGCGTCTCGCGGTGTTCCTCGGCGAACCGGCGGCGCTGCTCTGCGCGCTCGCGGTCGGTGCCCGGGAGCCCGCGTGCGAGATCCTGCCGCTTTGCCGGTGGCGGGCTCGCCTTCGGCACGGTCGGAGTCTTGGGTCTCGCTGCGCTCATGCTTGCATTGTAGCCCTGGCTGTAGTCGGCTTGGAGTGGACCTCGCCTGATTCCAGACCACCGAGCCCACGAAACCCAGGGAACATCACCCCCGGGCCGGGTGGTAGCAGTACAAGCCAGTACGAGACGCTTGATACCATACTGGTATGAAAGGTGGAGATCTGATCCTGATGGCTCGCCGGCGGGCGCGTCTGACTCAGCGCGAGCTCGCTGGGCGAATCGAGTGCCGTCAGGCCACGATCGCACGGTGGGAGCGCGGAGACCGTCACCCTTCCTATGAGGACGTGCAGGCCGTCGCGGGCGCATGCGGACTGCAGCTTGACGTGCATCTCCTCACAGAGGATCGCTCATGGTGGCCCCAGATCGCCACGCAGCTTGACCGCACACCGGTCCAGCGCGTCCGCAGACTGATCCCGCGGGGAGCCTCCAGGGTGCCAACCGTCCTCGAGGAGCTCGCCAAGAGCCAGGCGCCGGCGATCGTGATCGGAGAGGTCGCCGGGGCGCTCCACGGTTGGCCGCTCGTGCTCGGCACGGACACGGTCGAGGTCTGCCCAAGAGCAAGAGGCACGATGAGTGACGCGCTCGACCGTCCGGGGGTTGACAGTACTCTCGCGGGAACCCATGGGTTGCTTTTCACGGAGATCCCGCCGGGCACCGCGGGCTTCAAGGAGCTGGTACGCGGCGCCGAGACGATCGAGATCGATCGCGGTAGCGTGCGTGCGGCCGGCCTGCTCGACCTCCTGCGGATCGCCGATGCCTCTCCCGGCCCGGACGCCGCACGCCACGCGCTGGCCTACCGCGCGGTGCTCGACGTCCAGCGCGCCCGGCGCCAGGCATCGGTCGCTGAGAGCCGCAGCGATGAGGAGAGGATCCAGGAGTGGTTGAGCAGGCAGACACCGGTGGCATAGATCCCGGCCGGGAGGCCTTGCTCGGGGTGCTCGCACGCCATCGTGTGGTGTTCGTGTTGATCGGTGGCGCCGCGATCCAGTCTCACGGCCGCCGCTACGACACTCAGGACATCGACCTGGCTCCGGACACCGAGCCGGACAATCTCGCCCGGCTCGCGGACGCGCTCAACGAGCTCGGTTGCCGACTGGTCACCAACCCGGCTGACACCAGCAGCTGGGTTGCGCTGCCCTCCGACTATTTCACACCCCGCTCGCTCCTCGCCGCGAGCGTATGGAACCTGGCGACTCCTCACGGCCAGCTCGACCTGACCTTCTCTCCCTCGGGCTTCCCCGGTGGCTACCGCGACCTCGCGCCACGTGCGACCCGGCGAGCAGTCGCGGGAACCACGATCGTCGTGTCCATCGCGGCCCTGGAAGATGTCCATGAGTCAAAGCGCCAGGCCAATCGACCCAAGGACCGCGAGTACCTCCGCCAGGCAGGAACGCAGTAGCAGCGTGACCCTCTCGAGCCGCCGGCCAAGTCCAAGGTGCTGCTAGAGCGGATGCTCGCCCATGGTGGCCAGCTCATAAATGGACACGCGTTGAACTTCCCCTCGACACCGCACTAATTGCGTGTGTCGCGGGCGGGTGGCCCCAATGGTAGCCCCAGCAGTCGCTTTCGATGGCCAGCCGTGTCCCCGAGACAGAAAAAACCGGTCCGTAGAGCGGTTTTCTTGAGTGCGCCTGGGGGGAATCGAACCCCCGACCTGCGGTTTGAAAGCCCTCAGCAGGCGTGTTGTGGGATGGTGTGCAGTCGGTGATTTGGCTCTATGACTGGGGAAACGCCCTACTGCCCTCCGGGGTTGTGGTGTCCTTTGGTGTGGTGCTTGTTTGCACTTTGTTTACACCCCCGTGCCTACCGAAGGCTTCCGGCAGGCACCTACTGTCCAGGGTCCTCGCGGCTCTCCGCCAGCTCGACGATGTGCCCCCACGGAAGATCTTGCACAACGTGTGCGAGACCTTCGATGGAGTTTCATCCACGGTCCATCAGCCGACGCAGGCGTTCGAGCTGCCGGTCGAGCGCTGCGCGATCGGACGCCTGGTCGCTCGGGGCCGGTGGCGCGCCGCCGAGGAGAGGTCCCTCGTCGGACAGCGCCCAGCGCTCGCGGTAGTCGGCGATGAGCTGTGCGCCGTGATCCCACAGGCCGCGCCGCCGGCGATCGGATGGTCGCGGGCCAAGCCGCTCCTCGACGCGAGGGTCTGGTGTCACCTCGGCAGGCAGCTCGGCCACGGGTCCGCGCAGATCGTCGGCAGCCAGCTCTCCTCCGGCCAGCAGCTCGGCGCGAATCCGAGGCAGCGCATCGGCATCCTTATCCCGCCCCGCCTGCTCCTTGGAGAGAAGCAGGTCCGACGCACTGCCGACCAGGACCATAAGCCCGGGGGCAAGCTCGATCTGCGAGGCGTCACGCATCCACGCCTCATAGTCGCCCACTCCGTCGGTCCAGCGCATGACCTCAAGCTGGCCGTGGTCGGTGTGGTACGCCGTACCTCGCTCACCAGCGAGGAATACGCGGGCGTGCAACTCCGCGAGGGCCGCATCGAGCCTGCGTCCATTGGTCTCGTCCGCCGCGATCGTGACATCGACGTCGCGGGTCGCGCCGGAGAACCCGCGCACCTGCAACGCGACGCCGCCAACCAAGACGAAGCGGACATCGTGACGCGCCAGGGCCTCGAGCAGCGCAACATGGCGGGTGTCCACGAACGCGCTCACGCGAGTCTAAGCTTGCGCGAGGAATAGCGGCCTGATGCCAGCACCGCTCGCAACCCGGCACGGTAGATCGCATCCTCACTCCACGGCGAGCGTTCAACGATGCCCGCGAGATCCTCCACAAGCGGCACACACACGAGGCCGACGTGGTTCTGCTTCTGGTTCAGGAGGAAGCGGCGAGCACGATCACGCAGCAGAGCGACATCCGCGACGCCAGCCGCAGCCGACCTCACCGTGATCTGACCCCGACCGGCAATCCAGCGCTCACGGCGCTCCTTCCCGCCCGGCGCCAACTCGAAGCCGTCCGGGTGGACGTCCGCATGGAAGAGCCGCTCGACTGCCTCCTCCAAATCATCCGGCGCGACCAGGAGATCGACACGCCCCTCCCCCGGACGCTGCGGCGCCCCTGCGAGCGCAGCAGCCACCGGGCCTACAAGGACGCCCAGCTCGCCGACTGCCGCCGCCGCTCGCAGCCCGTCGCGACAGGCAGGCCAGGAGCTGCCCAGCAGGGCCTGGAGCCGCTCGGTCGGATCGAGGTCGAGCTGCTCACAAGCCAGCTCCACGAGCTTGGGCTCTGCCGGGACGAGTTGCACCTCCAACCGCACGCCCGCCGCAGCGGCGATGCGATCGAGGGACTCAAGGCTCGGATGCTGGGCTCCGGACTCCCAGCGAGAGAGCGTCTCGCGGGCGATCCCGGCCCGACGGGCAAGCTCATCCTGAGTGAGCCCCGGCCCTCGAAGCGCTCTTACAACCTCAGCCGATCCCATAATCGTATTGTGACACATCCGTCACAGACATCTGCGCTTTGTCTGCACCCTGCTCGATCTCCAGGGGCTCGCCGATGTCTCCATCGAGCAGGTGGACGTAGGTGGTGAGGGTGAAGGCGGCGGAGTGGTGGCCGAGCCAGCGCTGAACCTGGACGGCGTTGCGGCCCTCGGCGAACAGCAGCGTGGCGCAGGTGTGCCGGAAGGCGTGAAAGCCGACCCACTCCAGGCACGCCTCCTCGCGTGCGGGCTGCAGCACGCGGTGAAAGACGTTCTCCGCCGTCAGTGGCGAGCCGTTAGCAACGGCGAACACGGGGTCCTCATCGCGCGGCCACTCGGACTCCGCGCGGCGCTCCCTGAGCGCCAGGACGAGCGCGTGGTCGAGCGGTATCTCCCGGCGGCCGTAGCGGCTCTTTGGTGGCCCCATGCGACCCTTCACGAGCGCACGGCGGACCTTGACATGTGGCGTGGAGCCGTCGAGCTCCAGGTGGCGCCACTGGAGCGCCACGGCCTCGCTGATCCGCACGCCCGTGGCGGCCAGGAACCAGAAGAACAGCCGCCAGCGCTCCGGGAACAACCCGAGCAGCGTCGCCAGCTCCTCGCGACTCATCGCGCGAACCTCTTCCTCCTCGGCCTCCTCGGCGGTCGGGCGATGCGGCAGGTCCACGTCCCGGGCAGGGTTGGAGCGCAGCAAGCCCTCACGCACAGCGCTGGCCAGGCACGCGCGCAGGGGAGTGACGATGTTGCGCACCGTCTGGTCGCTGAGGGACCGCCCCTCCTGCTTGGCCGGGTCGCACAGCCATGCCACGAACTCAGCCATTCGGCTCGGGGCGATCTCCGTGAGCCGCACGCCGGCCGGGAAGAACTTCAACGCGTACGCCTCCAGTATCCGCCTGTATTCCTCGCGGGTGCCCTCGCGGAATCCGCGCCGGCCGCGGCCCTGATAGCGCTCCACCCACTCCCTGGCGTACTCGTGCAGCGTCACACGAGAGCGCTCATCGAACTCGCCGCGCTCGACATCCGTCGTCCGCGCGGCCTTCGCTCTGCGCGCCTCATCGAGCGTCCTGAACGTCTCGTACCGCTGCTTGCCGTTCGCGCGGTAGGCGATCATGTAGCGGGAGCCCCGCTTGTAGATGCCCGGCGTCTTGGTCTTCTCGGTCTTGGCCGCCATCACCCGCCTCCCTTCAATCGATCACTTTCAGAGCCTACGCCCGAGGTCGGCCAGGCCGCCCTTCGACGTAGGCGTCAAGGTCGTCGCGGTGCAGCAGGACGCGACGACCATCGCGGCGTGGGTGCAGCTTGCCGAGGGCGATCAGATCGTAAATCCGATCCTTGCCACAGCGCAGCCACTCAGCTGCGTCCGCGACATTCAACCAAGGCGAAACAACCGGGGCGACGGTCGGCGGGACGAGCGCGGCCGCCAGCTCGGCGATCTGCGCAAGCTGCTCGTCGGTGAGCCGGACGGTCACCTCAATCAACGCCGTGCCTCCCTGGCGTTGTGGTTGACAAGTCGGTGCACAAAGCGGGCCATCGCCTTAATGACCGCGAGACCGCCGAACCGGCCAACAACTTTCGCGGCCACCACTCCACCGACACCCAGCGCCGGCCCACTCGATACTCGCCCAGCCAGCGCACACGCGCCGCACGACGTCACCTCCTCAAATCGGCGTCAGCACCGGCCCGCCTCTGACGGCGCGCCTGGCGCATTGCACGCGTCGCTTTCGCTCCGCTCCAAGCACAGACCAGATGCACAAGGAGCAATTGCTGTGTGACGGCTGTGTGACGAACTCGTTGGCCGGTTCGAGCTGCTCACGGTCAATAACGGCCGTGGTGAGCACTTCCAGCATCCCCGCGGACCGTGCAGGTGGGTACGCCCGCTACCTGGAGTCGAAGACCGTCGAGCACGAGCGCGGCGACTACTACCTGACCCCGGACGGCGAGCTGACGCAGGCCCCCGGGCGGTGGCTCGCCGATCCCGAGACGCTGCAACGCCTTGGGATCACCACCGGCGAGGTCGTGGACGGCGGGGACTTCGTCGCGCTGATGGAAGGCCGCCACCCCGGCACCGGGGCATGGGTGCGCCGCGAGGGCGCCGGCGGTGGCCGCGGCGGCGGGATCGACGTGACCTTCAGCGCCCCCAAATCCGTCTCGGCCGTCTGGGCTCTCGCGGACCCCTGGCAGCGTGAGGTGATCGAGCAGGCCCACGCCCGCGCCGTGGAGCGCTCAGTCGCCTACCTCCGCGAAGAGGTCCCCGTCGTGCGCCGCCGCTACGGCGGAGAGGTGGTCGAGGAGCCCGCACGGGATGTGATTGCCGCGGAGTACCGGCACACCACCGCGCGCGGCGTGAGCGGCGCCCAAGCGCCGGACCCTCAGCTCCACAGCCATGTCGTGGTCACGGGCGCGATCCGCGAGGACGAGCGGATCGTCGCCGTCGCCTCCCGCCCCGTCTTTCGCGCCGCACGGGAGCTGGGCGCGTTCTACCGGTCCGCCCTCGCCCACGATCTGGCAGGGGAGGGGTATGCGATCGAGCAGAACACCGGGAAGGACGGCAAGTACTTTGAGCTCGCCGATGTCCCACGAGAGCTATGCGAAGCATTCTCCGGCCGCTCGCGGGAGGTCGCCCAAGCGGCGGAGCGCTTCCGCGCACGCTATGGCCGCGCACCAGAGCGCGGGGAGCTTCGCAACCTCGCGCTCGAGAACCGCCGCGCGAAGACCCTCACCACCCGCCCCGACCTCGAACGCGCCTGGCGAGAGACCGGACACGAACACGCCTTCGGGCCCGACCAGGCCGTGCGACTCATCGGGCTCGACCAGCCCCCATCGCCCGACAGGACTCTGGAGGATCGCATCGAGGCGCAGCTGACCGAGCACCACGCCATCTTCGACGCCAAGGAGCTGCGCGCCGTCACCCTTGAGCAAACAACAGGACAGCTGCCACCCGACCAGGCGCTCAACCTCGCCAAGGGGATGATCCGCGACCGCCGCGTCCTACCCCTGCAGGGCGGACGGATGACGACACTCGCGGTTCGTGCGCGGGAGGAGGCGATCGAGCGCAGAGCCACCCACCTCGCCCAACCTGCCGCACACGATGTCGGACAGACCGTACGCGAGAACGCCGCGCGGGAAGTCGCCGAGCGCATCGCCTCACCCCTCACCACCGAGCAGTGCCAGGCCCTCGAAGTGCTCACCGGCCCCGAGCGCCTTGCGGTCCTCGTAGGGCCTGCCGGCACCGGCAAGGGCGTCGTGATCGACGCCGCCGCACGCGCCGAGCAGCTCGCCGGCCACGAAACGGTCGGAGTCGCCGTCTCAGGCTCAACCGCCGAGCGCCTCGCCAACGACAGCCCCGCGCTGCGAGGGCAGACGATGACGCTCGACTCCCTCGTCGCCCGCGCCAAAGCCGGGCGCGTTTACGTCGGACCCGACACAACCATCATCTTCGACGAGGCCGGGATGGCAGACCACAAACGCCTCGACGCGCTCACCCAGCTCGCGGAGCGCACGGGCGCAAAGCTCATCGCAGTCGGCGACGGCAAACAGCTTCCCTCAATCGGACCAGGCGGCATGTTCGACCGGCTCGCCACGCATGCCCCGACCGTCGAACTGCAAGACATCCACCGCACCAAGGACCTCGACGAGCAGCGCGCCTGGCAAGCCCTACGCGCCGGGGAACCCGACCGCGCGATGGCGCACTATGCATCTCGCGGCGCGCTGCACCTCACCGACACCCGCGACCAAGCCGCCGAGAACGCCATCCAAGCATGGCTGCAACTCGCACGCGAACACTCCGACATCCGCGACGTGGCGCTCATCGCCGACGCCTCAAACCAAGAGATCGACCGCCTCAACGCCCGCGCCCAACACCTCCGCCTCCAAAACGGCGAACTCGGCAAGCACGAGACGCCTCTCCCCCATCTCCACTACGGCATCCGGGAAGGCGACCTGATCGCTTTCACCCGCCAACACCGCCCACCACGCCAACCCCGTGTGGAGAACGGCACCCGAGGCGAAATCACCGGCCTGCACCCCAGCGGCGGCGCGACCATCGCGCTCGACGGCTCAGACCGTCGCATCGAGTTCGCCGCCAAAGACCTCGACGTCCTACGGCTCGCCTACGCCCAACACGTCTACCGCCAACAGGGCGCAACCGTCGAGCGCGCCATCGTCCTCACCGGCGGCTGGCAAACGAGCAAAGAGACAGCCTACGTCGAGGCCACCCGCGCCCGCCAACGCACCGACTGGTACATCGCCCGCGAGGACCTCGGCCAAGACGGACAAGACCCCCAGCGCGTCACACGACTCGCCGAACGAATGCGCAACAGCCGCCAGCAAACACCCTCGCTCACCTACCGAGAGCCCCACGATTTCGGCTGGGAGCCCTTCAGCGAACCCCAACGACCTCAACATCCCGTGCGACCGGCGCACCCGCCCATCCATCCCGCGTGGGACCTCGAGCGCGCACCCGGCGACAGCGTAGACCGGGGACGCTGAGCGCCCGATCCCGCCGGTGCTGCGTCTGAGCTTGTGGCCCAGCGACACGCCACATCGGCAGTCTGCCCCGGCAGTCCGCCGATGCGAGTGCCAACATGGCTCTGAAACCCCTAAATCAAGAAAGGAGGTGATGCCGATGGCTACTAGCAAGCAGGATGCCTCGAAGGCCGGGAAGCTGCTTAGCAATCCAAAGACGCCCGCGAGCGTCAAGTCGGTTGCAGCTAGCGACCTGTCGCAGGCCAAGGGCGGCAAGAAGAAGTAACGACCAGCTACGGAGGGGTCGAGTGTCCGCTCGGCCTCTCCGCTCGTTCTTCCTCTGATTCTGCCCCACCAGCGAGAATCCTACACGCGGCCCGGACAGATCAACCTGATTGAGCCGCCGTAGACGTGCCTATCCGACCCGAGTCCGTCGCATGTTTACACTTCTGTTTACACTCTGGCCCTCGACGATCTCGCCAGAGCGAGCCATCCCACCCAAAGAAAAACCCCGTATTAGCAGGGCTTTTCGAGAGTGCGCCTGGGGGGAATCGAACCCCCGACCTGCGGTTTGAAAGACCGCTGCTCTTTGGCACCCCGTAGGTTGCCGTTGACCACTGAGCTACAGGCGCGTGGAAAGACAGCGGCATTCTAGTTGGTCGCGCCCCGCCCGGCTAGCGGCGTGTCCCAGCCAGCTCAGCCCTCGATCGCCGCGTAGACCTCGTCGAGGAGCTTGGCGCGGTCGGCGAGCTCGAAGTTCTCGGAGAGGTAGCGGTCGGCCTGCTCGCGCGGCTCGCCGTTGAGGGCCATGTTGAGGGCGATGAGGCGGGCGCCGTCGAGGTTGTCGTCGTAGGCGGGCTGCTCGGTGGGTGGCGCGGGAGCGCTGGGAGCCGTGGGAGTGTGAACGATCTCGGTGCGCTCGGCGCCGTTCGTTTCAAACCCGGCCCCCGCCTGCGGCGGAGAACCCTCTGGGAGGGGCGCCTCGGTGTCCAGCGGCCAATGTTCCTCCGTTGTGGAGTCCACGGCGAACGCCTCATCCGCGCGGGGAGCTGCGAGCGATCCGCTGGCACTCGCGCCCACGTCGGCCGCCTCCCCCACACTCAGGCTCGCACCGAGGGCGGCGCCGGCGGCTGCGTCGTAGAGTTCGCCGATGTTCGACTCCACCGAGCCGAGGTCCGCCGTGATACGAGTGGCTCCGGCGCGGAGCGATTGAACGAGCGAGGAGACCTCGCCATCCATCGACTCCACGCGCTCGCGGAGGGTGGTGGTGGCGGCGGAGACGGCCTGCACGTGACCCTGGGCCCGCGCGATGGCCTCCGAGCGGGTGCGCTCGGCGTCCTGAGCGGCCTCCTCGCGCGTGCGGAGGGCCTGCGCGGTGGCCTGCTGCTCGATGTCGGAAGCGGTGGCCTCGGCGGCCTCGAGGATCGACTGCACCTGTGTACCGGCGGCCGCGCCGAGCGTCTCGCCGCCGCCGCCGCTGTTCTGCTGCGAGCGCCTGTTGAGTTCTTCGATCTGCCCCGCGAGGGCGCGCAGGTGGGCGTCCACGGCAGCGGGGTCGTACCCGCGCCGGGAGATCGGAAAGTCGCGCCGTTCGACGCTCTGACGGTCAAGCTCCACTGAGGGCGAAGCGTAGCGGACGTTCAGGCGGGCACCGTCGGTTGGGCCTCGCCGGTTTGGGCCTCGCGCACATCGCGGCGCAGCTCGCGGATCTCGTCGCGGAGCTGCGCGGCGTACTCGAAGCGGAGATCCTCGGCGGCGGCGAGCATCTCCTCCTCGAGCTCCACGATCATGCGCTCGAGCTCGTGGCGCGGGACCTCCTCGCTGCGCGCGCGGGCCCCGGCACCACCGCGTGTGCGACGGCGCTTGCGCGGGACCTTGGAGTCGGCCTGGAGGAACTCGGCGATGTCGGAGACCCCCTTGACGATGCTCGCGGCGGTGATGCCGTGCTCGGCGTTGTAGGCGAGCTGGATGGCGCGGCGGCGATCGGTCTCCGAGAGCGCGGCGCGCATCGCCTTGGTTTCCTTGTCGGCGTACATGAGCACGGTGCCCTTGATGTTGCGCGCGGCGCGCCCGATGGTCTGGATGAGCGAGGTCTCGCCGCGCAGGAAGCCCTCCTTGTCGGCGTCGAGGATCGCCACGAGCGAGACCTCCGGTAGATCGAGACCCTCGCGGAGGAGGTTTACGCCGACGAGCACGTCGTACTCGCCGAGGCGGAGGTCGCGGATGATCTGGATGCGCTCGAGGGTGTCGATCTCGGAGTGCAGGTAGCGCACCTTGAAGCCCATCTCGAGGAGGTACTGGGAGAGGTCCTCGGACATCTTCTTGGTGAGCGTCGTTACGAGCACGCGCTCCTCGGAAGAGACGCGCGCGCGAATCTCGTTCATGAGGTCGTCGATCTGGTTGCGCGTGGCGCGCACGTGCACCAAAGGATCGACGATGCCGGTGGGTCGCACGATCTGCTCGACGACGCGCCCCGAACGGGTGCGCTCGTACTCGCCGGGGGTGGCGCTCACGAAGAGGAGCTGGGGGGTGATGGAGAGGAACTCCTCGAAGGTCTGCGGGCGGTTGTCGAGCGCGGAGGGAAGCCTGAAGCCGTAGTCCACGAGGGTGTTCTTGCGCGAGCGGTCGCCCTCGAACATGCCGCCGATCTGCGGGACGGTCTGGTGGGACTCGTCGATGAAGCAGACGAAGTCCTTGGGGAAGTAGTCGATGAGGCAGTAGGGGCGCTCGCCCGGCTGACGGCCATCCAAGATGCGGGAGTAGTTCTCGATGCCCGAGCAGAAGCCCATCTCGCGGAGCATCTCCATGTCGTACTGGGTGCGCTGGCGCAGGCGGTGGGACTCGAGGGGCTTGCCGTCGGCCTCGAGCTGCGCACAGCGGGTCTCGAGTTCGGCGCCGATGGCGGCGACGCCATCCTCGATGGTGCCCTCCTTGACGTTGTAGTGGGTGGCGGGCCAGATGGCGACGTGCTCGAGGTCGTCCTCGATGAGCTCGCCGGTGAGCGGGTCGAACTGCGCGAGGCGCTCGACCTCGTCGCCGAACAGGGACGCCCGATACGCGGTCTCGGCGTAGGCGGGGAAGATCTCGAGCGTCTCGCCGCGCACGCGGAAGGCGCCGCGCGAGAGGACGGTGTCGTTGCGGGTGTACTGGATCGAGACGAGCTTGCGCAAAAGACGCTCGCGGTCGATGAGCTCGCCGCGGCGGAGGATCTGCATGTTCATCTCGTAGACCTCGGGCGAGCCGAGGCCGTAGATGCAGGAGACGGAGGCCACCACGATCACGTCGCGCCGCGCGAACACGGCGGCCGTCGCCGCATGGCGCAAACGGTCGACCTCCTGGTTGATGGCGGAGTCCTTCTCGATGTAGAGGTCGCGCGAGGGCACGTAGGCCTCGGGCTGGTAGTAGTCGTAGTAGGAGACGAAGTACTCCACGGCGTTGTTGGGAAAGAAGGTGCGGAACTCGTTGCAGAGCTGCGCGGCGAGGGTCTTGTTGTGGGCGATCACGAGCGTGGGGCGCTGCACGGCCTCGATGACGCCGGCCATCGTCATCGTCTTGCCGGTGCCGGTGGCGCCGAGGAGCGTCTGAAAGCGCTCCCCCGCGAGGATGCCCTCGGAGATCGAGGCGATCGCCTTGGGCTGATCGGCGGCGGGCGAGAAGTCGGAGTCGAGACGAAAATCGGGCATCGGCGAGAGCATCTACGGTAGCGAGAGCGCGCCCCGAACTGCCGTTGAAGGAGGAGAGGGCCGGCAGAGCCGACCCGCGAGGGTCGGTAAGTTGGATTCAGCGGCCGCGCCACCCCCGTGACTCAGCTGAGGCCGAGCTGATGGGGATAGGTGGAGCGGTACTCGCGCTGCGCTTCTAGCACGCGTTGCACGTAGGCCTGCGTCTCGGGGAAGGGGATATCGCTGACCGTGAGCGAGCCCCCCGCGTGCGCGATCCAGCGATCGACGTTGGCGAGGCCGGCGTTGTAGGCGGCGATCGCGGGGAGCTCTTCCCCGCGGTAGTGATGGAGGAGGTAGCGAAGGTAGTAGCTGCCGTAGGCGACGTTGATCGAGGGCGTGGCGAGGTCCCCGGTGGTGAAGCGGCTGCCGCCGGAGAGGTGCGCGATGTAGTGGGCCGTTTCGGGGAGGATCTGCATCAGCCCGAGGGCCCCCGCGGAGGAGGTGCGCGGTTCGAACTTGCTCTCGGCATAGATCACCGCCGCGACGAGCGCGGGATCGAGACCCTTCGCCGCCGCTTGGGTGCGGATCACGTCGGCGTCGCGCAGCGGGAGCTGGGGCCCTGAGGCGACCTGCTGGAGCTGGCTCACGAGCGCCCCGACGATGAGGACGATGAGCGTGATCGCAAGCAGAGTCCCCAGCGCCCTGCGCCCCTCGCGTGCCCTCATTCCCTCAGCTTGTCAAGGATGCCCGACAGTTCGCGCTGCATGTCCTCGATGGTGCCGTTGTTGTGAACGGCGAAGGTCGCAAGGTGCGCCTTCTCCTCCTGGGGCAGCTGGCGAGAGTCGCGCTCCTGCGAAAGCGCGTGGCCGCGGCCGGCGGCCCGTTCCTTGCGTAAGGCCTCATCGGCGACGATGGCGATGGTGGCGTCGAAGGCGGGCGCCATGCCGGCCTCGAACAGCAGCGGCACCTCCACGACGGCCGCGGGGGGAGCGGGATGGCGCGAGCGCGCATCCTGCACCCACTCGGCGATGCGCTGCCCGACGAGGGGCCAGAGGATGCCCTCGAGCCATTTGCGCTCGCCCTCCTCGCCGAAGGCGTGGGCGGCGATGGCGTCGCGATCGACGACTCCCGCGGGCGCGACGCTCTCGCCCCAGCGCTCGATGACGGCGGCGCGCACGGGCTCGCTCGCATAGAGCTCGTGCACGACGGCATCTGTGGAGAGCACGGCCGCGCCCATCCGCTCGAGCGCAGAGAGGGCGGTGGACTTGCCGGCGCCCATTCCCCCTGTGAGCCCGATGAGGGGCACGGGCTCAACCCCCACGGAGGACCCTTCTGGACTCAGTCGTGCGAGGGCTCGGCGGCGGGCTGCAGCTGGGGATCGAGTCCGTTCGCCTCCGCGGCGGAGTCCTCAACCTGCGCGGGCGCCTCGTCGATGGATGGCTCCTCAGGCGCCTCCACCGCGGCGTCCTGCGCGGTCTCAGCAACATCGGCTTCGGGCGTCTCAGCCGGCGCCTCGGGCGTCGCGGCTGCGGGCGTCTCCTCGGGCGTCTCCACGGTGGAGGCCTCGGGCGTGGGCGCCTCGCCCTCTGCCACCGGCTCGGCTGCGGGCGCAACCTGCGCCTCGACGCCGGCGCGCGGCAGCGGCAGGATCTGATCCTCCACGCGCTTCGCGGACAGCGAGAGGCGTCGACGCTCAGAGTCGATCTCGAGGATCTTCACGCGTATCTCATCGCCCGGATGCACGACCTCGCGCGGACTTTCGACGTGGTGCGCGGCGAGCTCGGAGATGTGCACGAGCCCCTCGACCCCATCGAGGATCTCGACGAAGGCGCCGAAGGTGACCACCTTGGTGACCTTGCCCTCGAGCTCGTCGTTGACGTTGTAGGTGTCCATGATCCGCTGCCACGGGTCTTCCTGAGTCTGCTTGAGACCGAGCGAGATGCGCTGGCGATCGCGGTCGATGTCGAGCACCTTCACCTGCACGGTGTCGCCGATGTTGAGGATCTCCGAGGGGTGGTTCACGTGCGACCAGGAGAGCTCTGAGATGTGGATCAGCCCGTCGATGCCATCGAGGTCCACGAAGGCGCCGAAGTCGACGATGTTGGAGATCTGCCCCTCCACCACGAGTCCCGGCTGGAGGCGGTCGAGGATCTGCTGGCGCACCTCCTTGCGCTCCTCCTCGAGCACCGCGCGGCGCGAGAGCACGACGTTGTTGCGCGAGCGGTTGAGCTCGATCACCTTTGTCTCGATCTTCGTGCCCATGTACTCGTCGAGGTTGGGCACCCTGCGGATGTCAACGAGCGAGGCGGGCAGGAAGCCACGCACGCCGAGGTCGATGATGAGCCCGCCCTTGACGACCTCGATGACGGTGCCCTCGACCGCTTCGCCGGACTCGGCGGAGGCCTCGATGCGCCGCCAGGCCTTCTCGAAGCGGGCGCGCTTCTTGGACATGATGAGGCGACCGTCCTGGTCCTCCTTGGTGAGCACCAGCGCGTCGACCTCCTCGCCGAGCGTCACCTCGTCGTGCGGATCGACCGACTTGCGGATCGAGAGCTCGGTGGCGGGGATGACGCCCTCGGACTTGTAGCCGATGTCGACGAGCACCTCATCCTTGTCGATGCGCACGACGTGACCCGTCACGACCTCGCCCTCCTCGAAGGGGCGCATCGTGGCGTCGTAGTTGGGGATCACCTGCCCATCCACTTCCAGCAGGAGTCCGCCCGACCCCTCGACCACGTGGGCCTGGGCTCGAGCCGTCGGATCATCGATCAGTGCTTGCACCGCTCGAAGCCTAGCGCAGGCTCGATGGCGCCGCTCGTATCATTCCCCCATGCCTGTGCGAGCGACCAAGCGCGGCGCCGAGCGCACCCCCCTGAGCCGCGACTGCGATGTGCTGATCTGCGGAGCCTCGTTCGCGGGTCTTGCCGTGGCGCGCGAGCTCGCGGGATCGGGGGCGCGGGTGCTGATGGTCGACCGCTACGAGATCGGCGAGCGCCAGACCTCGGCCTGCGCGGCCCCCACGCTGTGGCTGCAGGCGCTCGATCTGCAGGACTCGTTGCGCCAGACCTTCGGCGAGCTCGTGGTGCACACGCCGTGGCGCACCGCCCGCTGGAGCTTGCCGTGGACGTTTTCGACTTTCGACTACCGCGAGCTCTGTGCGCTGCTGTTCGAGCAGGCCCGCACAACGCGGCTCCCGCCGGACCCCCTTGTGGGGTCCTCCTCCTTTCCTTCTTCGCCGACGGGCGCACGCTGCGAGCTGGAGTTCGAGACCGCCGCGGTCATCGGAAGGGATGGCCACGTGGTGCACACCGACCGTGGCGATCTGCGCGCGCCGCTGATCGTCGATGCGCTCGGCTGGCGGCGGGTGCTCTCGCGCGGACCCGCGATCCAGCCGCCCAATGCGCGCCTCTCGCGCGGGCTGGAGGTGCACCCTGCGGGACGCGGCGAGGAGCTCGAGCTGTGGATCGACGCGCGCTGCGTGCGCGCGGGCTACGGCTGGAGCTTTCCCGCGCACGATGAGGTGCGCGTAGGCGTGGGCTCCTTCTGGCCCGCCCACCACGTGAAGGAGCCCACGGTGCGTCTCGCCGCCGAGCTCGGCTTGCCGCCGGAGGGCTACCAGGGCAACTGGATCCCCCACGAGCTGCGCTCGGCGGTCGAGGACGAGGTGTTCTTCGCGGGCGACTCCGCGGGGCACTGCCTGCCGCTCACCGCCGAGGGCATCCGCACGGCGCTCTACTTCGGGCTCGCCTGCGGGCGCGAGCTGAGGAGCGTGCTCGAAGGACGCTCCACGCGCGCGCAGGCTCTTCAGCGCTACGGCGCGTTCTCGGACGCGCACGAGCGCAAGTTCCGCTGGCTTTTACGGGTGCAGCGCGCGGTGGGGCAGCTCACGCCGACGCGCGCGCCCACGGTGATGGCGCGCGCGCTGGAGAGCAGGCGCTTCGCGGCGTGGTCCTTCGATCACTACCTGAACATCGCGCCGCCCTCGTTCGTGGGGAGCGGGGCGCCCGCCGTGTCGCGCGCCTCCGATCTGCACGCGCCCGCCGCGGTGTGAAGCACGCGCCAGCGGCGGCCTGAGAGCGCCCGAGCCTCACACCTCCTCGAGCGCCAGCGCCAACCTGCGGATGCCCTCTTCGATCGCAGGCTCGGAGAGATTGGCGTAACCCAAAACGAGCCCATCGTGCCTGGGCTGTGGCTCGGCGAAGGCGTAGCCGAGCGAATACGCCCCGACGGAGTGCCCGCGCGCCGCCTGCGCCAATGCCACCCCATCCACTGCACGTGGCAGCTTCACGATCGCATGCAGCCCCGCCGCCACGCCTGTGACCTTCGCGCCGGGCATGTGCTTGGCTACTGCTCGCACCAACGCGTCCCGGCGCGCACGATAGCGGCGACGAGCCTGGCGCAGGTGGCGGTCATAGCCGCCGCTCTCGATCAGACTCGCCAGCGTCAGCTGATCCAGGGTGGGCGCGCTGCTGCCCGTGAGGAAGCCCTGATCGGCGACCGCGTCCACCAGGCGCGGCGGCAGCACCATCCAGCCCAGGCGCAGCGCCGGGGCCAGGGTCTTGCTGACGGTGCCCATGTAGACCACGCGATCGGGGGCCAACCCCTGCATCGCCGCCAGGGGCGGACGGTCGTAGCGGTACTCGGCGTCGTAGTCGTCCTCCACCACCACTCCGCCATCCAATCCGGCCCATTCCAGCAGCGCGGTGCGCCGCTCGGCCGCCAGCGCGACTCCCGTGGGTGACTGGTGCGCAGGGGTCACCAGCACCCCATCCACGTGCCCCGCGCGCGCCTCGATCCTCGCCAGCTCGTGCACCCCCACACCGTGCTCGTCCACCGGCAGGAAGCTCAAACGCGCGCCGTGCGCCATCAGGATCGCGCGGTGGGGCGGCAGGCCCGGGTTCTCCACCGCCAGATGAGCCCCGCCACCGCCGTCGAGCGTGCGTGCCAGCAGCATCAGCCCGTGCGCGAAGCCCGAGCACACCACGATCGTCTGCGGATCCGCCGCCACCCCGCGAACCCGCCGCAGGTGTCCCGCGAGCGCCCTGCGCAACTCGGGGGCGCCCCGCACGTCGGGGTACCCGAGGCTCGCGAGCGGCGTCTCGCGCAGCACCGCCCGCAGCGCCCGCAGCCATGGCCGGCGCGGAAACGACGTCAAATCGGGGTAGCCGGGGAAGAAGTCGAACGCCAGCCTGCTCTCGGCAGGCTCGTCCGCGGGCGCGGGAGGCGCGTCGGCGGCCTCGGCCACGAAGGTGCCGGCTCCGCGGCGCGCCATCAGGTAGCCCTCCGCGAGCAGCTGCGCGTAGGCGTCGACCACCATCCTGCGCGAGACCCCAAGGTCGGCGGCCAGCGCACGCGTGGCCGGCAGCCGCGCCCCGCTGGGCAGGCGCCCCACACGCACCGCCTCGCGCAGGCCATCCTCGAGCTGGGCGCGCAGCGGTCGCGCGCCCCCGCGCTCGAGATCCAGCAGGAGCTCGCGCCCACCGGAATTGGTTCCCTTTTTCACTGTCAAAATGGTCCTTTACAGGGCTCCAGCGGCAGCCTATCGTGGAATAGCCGTGAGCACCCACACCCAGCCCGCCCACACCCAGCCTCTCGCGATTCGTCGAGCGGCCCCTCCCGGAACCCTCATCGTGGGCCTGAGCGCGTTCGCTGTCTACCACCTCGCGCTGGCGCTGTTCATGGCGCTGGCGCCGCGCGAGTTCTTCACCGACGTGGGTCCCTTCGGAGCGCTCAACACCCACTACATCCGCGACACCGCGACGTTCAACGCAGCGATCGGCGCGGCGCTGCTGATCGCCGTGCGTCGCTTCTCCTGGCGCGTGCCGGTACTGGCGCTCACGACGTTGCAGTTCGCGCTGCACAGCCTCAACCACCTGATCGACATCGGCCGCGCCCACCCCACGTGGAACGGCTACTTCGACTTCTTCTCGCTCGCCGCGGCGACGCTCGTGCTGGCGTGGCTGCTGCGGGTGGCCCTCTTGGAGGAGGGAGCCACCGCCCACTCCCCATCGCAAGGAGTCCCAAGATGACCCGTATCGCAGGCGTACCCAAGCGCAAGGCCGGACCGTTCGTGCGCGTGACCTACTGGATGGCACGGCGCAAGGTGAAGCAGATCTCAGCGGGGCGCGAGCTGGGGCTGGAGCCGATCGAGATCTACGCGCACGCGCCGCGGCTGCTGTTTGGCTACGGCATGCTCGAGCAGAGTTCCGCCTCCAAGCCGCGCGTGGACGAGCACCTGCGCTCGCTGGCGGTGCTCAAGTCCGCGGTGATGCAGGGCTGCGAGTTCTGCCAGGACATCGGCTCGCACGAGGCGCGCCGGGCAAACGTCTCCGATGAGCAGGTGCTCGACCTTTACCGCTACCGCGAGAGCGAGCATTTCGATGAGCTCGAGCGCCTCGTGCTCGACCTCGCCGTGGGCATGACCAGCACGCCGGTGGCGGTCGGCGACGAGCTGATCGCGGCGCTGCGCGAGCGCTTCGACGATGCGCAGCTGGTGGAGCTGGTTCACATGGTGGCGCTCGAGAACCTGCGCTCGCGCTTCAACGCCGCCTTCGCCATCGGCGCCGCAGGCTTCAGCGAAGGCCAGGCGTGCGCGCGCCTGGAGGGCGCACCGGCGCTCGCGGCGTGAGTTACCCTCAGCGGCCATGAGGGTCTTCGTCGCGGGCGCCACGGGAGTACTCGGTAGAAGTGTGGTGCCGATGCTCGTGGCCGCGGGCCACGAGGTGGTCGGCATGACGCGCTCCCCGAAGAAGGTCTCCTCGCTGGAGTCCGCGGGCGCAGAGCCGGTGGTATGCGATGCGCTCGACGCCCAGGCGCTGAGGGCGGCCGTGGTGGGTGCGCGCCCCGAGGCGATCGTCCATCTGCTCACGGCGCTGCCGGCGCGCATCGACCCGCGCAAGGTCAAGCGGGACTTCGCCGTGAACGATCGCCTGCGCGACCGCGGCACGCGCGACCTCGTGGCCGCCGCGCAGGAGGCCGGCGTGAAGCGGATCGTCGCGGAGAGCATCTCCTTCGCCTACCTCCCCGGTCCGCCCGGCACATTGCACACGGAGACAGAAGTGCTCCATCTCGATGGGCCCAAGTCCTTTCGCCGCACCGCAAGGGCGCTGCACGCGCTGGAGTGCGCTGTGCGCGGGGTGCAGGGGACCGTGCTGCGCTTCGGCTACCTCTACGGCCCAGGCACCTCGATCGCGCGCGATGGCACGGTGCCCGAGGACCTGCACCGCCGAAGGATGCCGATCGTGGGGCGCGGCGAGGGCGTGTGGTCCTTCGTGCAGATCGACGATGCCGCGCGCGCGATCGTTGCGGCGCTGGCGCAGCAGGATGGGAAGGCGCACATATACAACGTCGTGGACGACGACCCCGCGCCGGTGCGCGAATGGCTGCCGGCGCTCGCGACGGCCGTGGGAGCGCCGCGCCCTTTGCGCGTGCCCACCCCGATCGCGCGCGTGATCGGAGGGAGCCTCGGCGTGCTGTTCATGGTCAAGGCCCAGGGCGCCTCAAACGCGAACGTCAAGCAGGATTTGGGCTGGAAGCCGCAGATCGCGAGCTGGCGCGAGGGCTTTCGCAGCGCACTCGGATGAGCTATTTCCGCACCACAAGCGCCACGCCCACTACCAGCAGCAGCAACCCGAGCAGGCGCGAAGCGCCGATCGACTGGCGTGGGATGCCGAGCAGACCAAAGCGGTCGATCACGATCGACATCGCCAGCTGACCGCCGATCACCGCCGCGGTCAGGCCGCTGGCCCCGAGCGTTCGCACCGTGAGGATCGCAACCGTCACGTAGGCAGCGCCGAACAGCCCACCGACGAGCGCCCACCAGGGCGTGTTGCCGATGTTGCGGATGCTGGAGAAGCCGTTCTTGGAGAGGCTCGTGATGAGCACCAGCGCGAGCGTGCCAACGACGAACGAGATCATCGCCGCAGGCAGGCTCTCCCCCAGCGAGCGCGCGAGGCGCGAGTTGACCGGCGCCTGCATACCCACCAGGCACCCGGCGCCGGCGGCCAGCAGAATCGCCAACCCGCGACTCACTTGGCCTCCAGCCAGTTGGCGCCCACGCCGACGTCGACTGCGAGCGGCGGGTCGTACTCCCACACGCCCACCATCTCGCGTTCGATCAGCTCGCGTGCGACGGGCACCTCGTCGGGCGGCCCCTCGAACAGGAGCTCGTCGTGGATCGTGAGGATCTGGCGTGTGGCGAGGCCGGCGACCTCGAGCGAATGGTGGCAGCGCACCATCGCGAGCTTGATCACGTCGGCGGCGGTGCCCTGGATGACGGTGTTGACGGCGAGGCGCTCGCCGAGCGTGCGCACCTGATAGTTGCGGGCGCGCAACTCGGGGATCTGCCTGCGCCGGCCCCAGAGGGTCTTCACGTGGCCCTCCTCCTTGGCCTGCTCGATCGTGTCGAGCATGAACTGCGCCACGCGCGGGAAGCGCGCCAGGTAGGCGTCGATGAACTCCTTGGCCTCCTCGCGCGAGATGTTGAGCCGGTCGGCGAGCCCGAAGTCCGAGAGGCCGTAGACGATGCCGTAGTTGATCATCTTCGACTTCGAGCGCATGCCGGGGTCGATCTGCTCGGGCGCCACTCCGAAGACCTGCGAGGCGGTGGCCGTGTGCACGTCCTCGCCCTTGCGGAAGATCTCCTTCAGCACGGGCTCCTCGGCGGCGTGCGCGAGCACGCGCAGCTCGATCTGCGAGTAGTCCGCGGAGATCAGCAGGTTGCCCTCCTCGGCCTCGAAGCAGCCGCGAATCTCGCGCCCGAGCGCGGTGCGGATCGGGACGTTCTGCATGTTCGGGTTGGTGCTCGACAGCCTGCCCGTCTGGGCGACCGTCTGCAGGAAGGTGGTGTGGATGCGCGAGTGCTCATCCACCTCCTGGGGGAGCACGTCGAGGTAGGTCTTGATCAGCGTCGAGAGCTCGCGCCAGCGCTCGATGCGGGGCACGATCGATGTGCTCCTCGCGGATCGCCTGCAGCACGCGCGCGTCGGTCGAGTAGCCCGTCTTGCCGCGGCGCTTGCGCGAGAGACCGAGCTTCTCGAACAGGATCTCCCCCACCTGCGCGGGCGAGGCGATCAGGAACTCCGTTCCGGCGAGCGCGAAGATTTCCTGTTCGAGCTCGAGGATCTCCTCGCGCACGCGCTGCGCGACCTCCTGCAGGCGGGGCACGTTGAGGCGCACGCCGGAGACCTCCATGTCGCGCAGCACCTCCACGAGCGGCAGCTCGATGTCGCGCATCACGCCCTCCAGCTCGCGCTCGACGATCTGCTCGCGCTGCCACTCAGCAAGCGCGCCGACGAGCAGCGCCTGCGCCGCGATGGGGTCCTCGAGGTCGCTGGAGAGGCCGCGCTCTTCGCAGAGCTCCGCGAAGGGATAGCCGCGGCGCGCGGGCTCGAGCAGATAGGCGCCCAGCAGGGTGTCGTGCGCGAGACCCGGGGGCACCGTCTGGAGGGCCTTCGCGTCGTGGGCCACCACCGGCCGCTCGCCGCAGGCCCGCACGACCTCCTCCGGGCCCGCGCAGTCGCCCGCGAGGATGTTGCCGTCCACCGCAGCGGCAAAGCGCCACGAGGGGCCATCGGCGAACAGCGCTCCCTCGGGGACCTCGCGTGCGAAGCACCGCCAGATCTCAGCTCCTCGCCTGCACAGCTTCGCGATATCGGTCGGCCTGCCACGCCTCACGGTCGCCGTCAGCTTCACTTCGGCCGCGGGCGCCGGCGCCGCCAGCTCGGGGTCGCCGAGCGCTTCCTCCAGCCGGCGCAGCGGGTCGCGCAGCTCGTACTCGCGGAACACCTCGCGCACGCGCGAGCGATCGGGCTCGCGCGCCGCCTCGGCCGTCGGATCGAAGTCGATCTCGACGTCGCGCTGCACCGTCGCAAGCTGCATCGACACGCGCGCATCCTCGGCGTGGTCGAGCAGGTTCTGCTTGCGCTTGGCGCCGCCTATCTCACGCACGTGCCCGAGCACGCCCTCCAGCGACCCGAAGCGCTGGATCAGGTCGCTGGCGGTCTTGTCGCCGATGCCCGGGACGCCGGGGATGTTGTCGGAGGTGTCGCCCTTCAGCCCGTAGAAGTCGGGGATCAGCTCGGGCGCGATGCCATAGCGGTCGATCACCGCCTGGCGGTCGTAGATCTTCGTGTCGGTGATGCCGCGCGAGGTCGCCATCACCTTCACGAGGCCCTCCTCGTCGATCAGCTGGAAGACGTCGCGATCGCCGGTGACGATCATCACCGGCACGCTCGGCCGCGCGGGCGCGATCGGCGAGCGTGGCGATCACGTCGTCGGCCTCGTAGCCCTCGACCTTGATGTTGCGATAGCCGAAGGACTCCACCAGCGGTTCCATCGCCGGCCACTGCTGCTTGAGCAGATCCGGGCGCGAGCGGCGCTGGGCCTTGTACTCGGAGAACAGCTCCGTGCGCCCCGAGGTGCCCGCGTCCCAGGCCACCACCGTGGGACACACGCCGTACTCGGTGACGATCTTCACGAGCATCGAGGCGAACCCGAAGATCGCGTTTGTCGGCACCCCCGTGGATGTGGCGATCGACTCCGGCAGCGCGTAGAAGGCGCGGTAGACAAGGCTGGGGCCGTCGATCAGGAAGAGACGCCGCTCGCCCGTGCTCCCGTTCTTCGCCTCGCTCACAGCCCGGACTTTAGGGCAGGCGTCGGAGAGCCGGCGAGCAATAACATGGCAGCTCAATCGAACCTAGGAGCCAATCGCCCGTGAGCATCACCCCCAGCGCGCAGTACCGCCTGACGATCCGCGTCAAACTCGACGACAACCAGGGCGTGGTCGGTCAGGTCACCACCGCGATCGGCGAGGCGGGGGGGATGGTCGCGGCGGTCGATCTGGTGGAGTCCGACGGGCAGGGAAGCGTGCGCGACATCGTCGTGGACGCCTCCAACCGCGAACATTGGGGGCGCATCCTCGGGGCGATCGAGGCGCTCGCGGGAGTGGATGTGATCGACACCACCGATCGCACGTTCATGCTGCACGTGGGGGGCAAGATCGAACAGCACAACAAGCACCCCCTGAAGACGCGCGACGACCTCTCGATGGCCTACACCCCCGGCGTGGCGCGCGTGTGCATCGCGATCCGCGACGATCCCGACAAGGCCTTCCAGTACACGATCAAGCGCAACACCGTGGCGGTGGTCTCCGATGGCACCGCGGTGCTCGGGCTGGGCGACATCGGTCCCGCGGCGGCGATGCCGGTGATGGAGGGCAAGTGCTGCCTGTTCAAGGAGTTCGCTGGCGTCGACGCCTTCCCGATCTGCCTGGACACCAAGGACCCCGATGAGATCGTGCGCACGGTGGCGCTGATGGCGCCGGGGTTCGGCGGCATCAACCTCGAGGACATCAGCGCCCCGCGCTGCTTCGAGATCGAGGATCGCCTCAAGCGCGAGCTCGACATCCCGGTGTTCCACGACGACCAGCACGGCACCGCGGTGGTGGTGATGGCGGCGCTGTTCAACGCCGTCAAGCTCACCGAGCGCCGCATGGAGGACCTGCACGTGCTCGTGATCGGAGTGGGCGCCGCGGGCGTTGCCGTCACCAAGATCCTGCTCGCCGCGGGTGTGCGCCACATCATCGGCGCGGACTCGCGCGGTGCGCTGCACGTCAAGCGCGCCGACTATCTCGACGGCTCGATGAACTCCGTGAAGCGGTGGTTCGCGGAGGTCACCAACCCCGAATGCCGCGACGGCAAGCCGGCCGATGTGATCGACGGCGCCGACCTGCTGATCGGGCTCTCCGGCGCGAAGGCCCTCCCGGCGGAGGCGCTCGCGCGGATGAACCGCGACGCGATGGTGTTCGCGATGGCCAACCCCAACCCCGAGGTCAACCCCGAGGAAGCCACCCCCTACGTGCGCATCATGGCGACGGGCCGCTCGGACTACCCCAACCAGATCAACAACGTGCTGTGCTTCCCGGGCATCTTCCGCGGCGCGCTCGACGTGCGCGCCCCCAGCATCACCGAGGAGATGAAGATGGCCGCTGCGCAGGCGATCGCCGACATCGTCCCCGAGGAGGAGCTGCGCGAGGACTACATAATTCCCTCGGTGTTCAACCGCGACGTGGCGCCCGCGGTGGCCACCGCAGTGGCCGACCAAGCGCGCGCGAGCGGCACCGCACTTGCGGGCCACGAGGTGGGCTTCGCCCAGGGCGAGTGGGCACAGGTGTCAAGCTGAGGGAGTGATGACGCCGTGCGGGTGACCGTGACAGGAGCAACCGGGCTGATCGGCGCGGCGCTCGTGCGCGAGCTGCGCTCCAGCGGGGCTGAGGTCACGGTCCTCTCGCGCGACCCATCGCGAGCGCGCGCGAAGCTCGGGGTGGAGGCGGAGCGCTGGGATTCGATGAGCGAGCCCGCACCGCTGCAGGCGCTCGCCGGTCGGGATGCGGTGGTGCACCTCGCGGGGGAGAACATCGCGCAGCGCTGGACCCCTTCCGCCAAGCAGGCGATCCGCGAAAGTCGCGTGCGCGGCACCCGCAACCTCGTCGAGGGTCTGCGCGCGTGCAGCCCCACGGGCGAAGGCTCACCGCAGGATGCGCGTCCGCGCATCCTCATCGGGGCCTCCGCGGTGGGCTACTACGGGGCGCACGGCGAGGAGCCTCTGGATGAGGAGGCCCCCGCGGGCGCGGGCTTCCTCGCACAGGTGTGCGCGGAATGGGAGGCCGAGGCGCACGCCGCCACCGACTTGGGAGTGCGCGTCGTGGAGGTGCGCACCGGTGTCGTGCTCGACCGCGAGGGCGGCGCGCTCGCGAAGATGCTTCCCCCCTTCCGCCTTGGCGCCGGCGGGCCGGTGGCCGGCGGGCGCCAGTACATCTCCTGGATCCACCGCGATGACCTCGTGGGGATGATGCTCGCGGCGCTGCGCGACGACAGCTGGTCGGGCCCCGTGAACGCGCACCGCGCCCGAACCAGTCACCAACGCGGAGTTCTCCCATGCCCTCGGCCGCGCCCTGCACCGGCCTTCGCTGCTGCCGGTGCCCGCGGCGGCGCTGCGCCTTCTCTACGGCGAGATGGCCGAGATCGTCACGACGGGCGCCCGCGTGCTGCCGGCAAAGTCGCTCATGCTGGGCTACAGCTTCAGCCACCCCGAGGTGCAGGAGGCGCTGCGCTCAGCGCTGGGGTGATACCTCGAGCGCCCTGTAGAAGGCCAGCTTTCCGTTCGCGATCCGCTCGACCCCATAGCGCGAGAGCGAGGTGTCGCCGCTGGGCTGGATCGAGTAGCGCCCCAGCACCGAGTCGCGCTCGTGCGTCTGAAAGAACGCCCTGATCACCGCGGGGCGCTGATTGCCCTCCGCGCCCGCTCTGCGGATCGCGGCGAGCACGACGCTCATCGCCTCATACCCATACAGCGCATCGGGCGTGGGGGCTTCGTGGAAGTGGCGCCGGTAGTCCTCGAACACGCGCTGCGCCGAGGTGGGGTACATGCTCGCGGGCAGCAGCGGAGTACTCAGATACGTGTTCTGCGCGGCTCCGCCAATTTCGTGCGCGAACTTCGCGTTGACCATGCTGCTGGGGCCCAACAGGTAGCAGATGCGGGTCGGCGGCGTGCAGTTCGCGCCACAGAGCCACCACCGCCGCGGAGGTGCCCCCGCTGAAGAACACCGCCTGCGCTCCGCTCTGCGCCACCTTGCGTACCTCTCCGACGAATTCGGTGCCCGTGGCGGTGTCCACCCCATCGTTCCCCGCCACCTCGATGCCCGCCTTTTCGGCGTCCCCCGCGACAATCTGGGCAAGCGGCACCTGGAAGGGGTCTTCGTCGTTGAGCACGTACACGCGCTTCACCTTCAGCGCTTCCATCAACTGCACCTGCGCGCCGGCCTGCACCGGGTCGGCCGCCATCAGCCGTCGCGAAGCTGCGCTTGCCGGTGGGGTAGAAGCGCTCGGGCTCGTACTGTCCGGCATCCAGCGAGGAGGTGAGCCCCACGTAGGGACTCGCGGGACTCAGCTGCAGGATCCCCGCCGCGGTCACCAGCGGCAGCGAGATCGCGCTGGCGGGAGAGTTGTAGTCGCCGAGGTAGGCGATCGCGCTGTTGTCCTGCGCTGCGGTCTTCGCATCGGCGGCGGTCACACCGGGGTCCCACTGCCCAGTCTTGGGGTTGGCGTCGTTCATCGAGTAGTAGCTCACCTTGAACTGCCCCACGTGACCGCCCGCCTCGGCGAGGGCCAGCTTCTCGCCGTTGACGATCTGCGTGGAGGCGGCCCCCGAGGGACCCTGCAGAGGCAGGCTCGAGTAGACCGTGAGCAGGTTTCCGAGGTTCCCCAGCGCGCCGGAGACGCCAACGCCACCGCAGCCCGAGGCCACCGCGGCGAGCGCTACGGCGAGCGCCGCCAGAGCGGCGATGCACACCGGACGCGCGCAATGCTGGTTCTCGCCCGCGTGCGCCGCACGCGCCAGATGCCGGTTGCGGCCCGCGCGCACCGGCCGGCTAGGTGCGGCGGCCGGGGAGGTAGCCGGTGACGATCTTGAGGCAAGCACCAACAAGGATGATGGCGGCGGCGAGCATGAACGCGTCGAAGCCCTTCGCGCCCAGCGCCCACAGCACGATCCAAACGAGCAGGCCGGCGGTCGCGGTGAGAATCAGTCCCATTGAGCGGCCATCCTACAGGGCAAGGCCCCCGGCAAGCTCCGCCACCAGCGCACCCACAGCGGCGGCGGGATCCTCGGATTCGCCCGCGGCACGCACCAGCCGGGTGCCCACGATGACACCGTCGGCGCCTGCGTCGGCGGCCTCCCGGGCCTGTGCGGGCGTGGAGATCCCGAAGCCGAGCGCCACCGGCACGTGCGTGGCGGCCTTCGCGCCCGCGATGACCTGCGCGAAGCGCTCTGAGAGCGCCGCGCGCTCGCCCGTGATGCCCACCACCGAGACGGTGTAGAGAAAGCCGCGCGCGCGTGCGCCGATCTGGGCGAGGCGCTCGGGCGGTGTGGTAGGCGCGACGAGCGGCACGAGCGCCAGGCCGTGACGCTCGCACGCCGCGAGCGCCTCATCCATCTCCTCGAGGGGGAGATCGGGCACGATCAAACCGCCCGCGCCGGTCTGCGCGAGGCGCTCCACGAACGCCTCCACGCCCGGCGCCATCACCATGTTGGCGTAGCACATCAACACCACCGGCACGCTCGGCGCGAGCGATCGCGCGACCTCCAGAACGCCCCCGAAATTCGCGCCCGCGGCCAGTGCGCGCGTGCCCGCCGCGTGAATCACGGGGCCGTCGGCGAGCGGGTCGGAGTAGGGCACCCCCAGCTCGATGATGTCCGCGCCGCCCTGCACGCAGGCCTCACCGATGCGCAGCGACCGCTCGAGCGTGGGGTAGCCGCCCATCATGTAGGGCATCAGGGCGGCGCGCTTGCCGTGCTCGGCGAACGCCTTGGCGATACGCTCGGCGCCGTTCATCGCTCGACGCTGGTCATGTAAGCGCGAGCACCTCAGCCAGGTCCTTGTCTCCGCGACCCGAGAGGCAGACGAGGTCGAGCTCGCCCTCCTCCTGCGCGAGTGTCCACGCCAGCGCGTGGGCGGTCTCGAGCGCCGGGATGATCCCCTCCAGGCGCGTCACCTCGCGGAAGGCCGCGAGCGCCTGCGCATCGGTCACCGCGACGTAGCGCGCGCGGCCGCAGTCGCGCAGAAACGCGTGCTGGGGACCGGCGCCCGGGTAATCGAGGCCCGCGGAAATCGAGTGCGCCTCGAGGATCTGCCCCTCCTCGTCCTGCATGATCGCCGACAGCGACCCATGCAGAACCCCCGCGCGACCGGCGACGGTCAGGGGGGCGCCGTGGCGAGCTGTGTCGATGCCCTCGCCCCCCGCCTCCACGCCGATCAACTCCACCTGCGAATCGTCGATGAACGCGGTGAAGGCGCCGATCGCGTTCGAGCCGCCGCCCACGCACGCGATCACCCGCGCCGGCAGACGTCCCTCGCGCTCGAGTATCTGCGCGCGCGCCTCATCCCCGATCACACGCTGCAGATCGCGCACCAGCGCGGGGTAGGGCGCGGGGCCCACGGCGGAGCCGATCACGTAATGGGTGCTCTGCACATTGGTGACCCAATCGCGGATCGCCGCGGAGGTGGCCTCCTTGAGCGTGCGCGCGCCCGCGTCCACGGGCTGCACAGTGGCGCCCAGCAGTTCCATACGCTGCACGTTGGGGCGCTGGCGGCGGGTGTCCTCGACGCCCATGTAGACCGTGCACTGCAGATCCAGCAGCGCGCACACCGTCGCCGTCGCGACGCCATGCTGGCCGGCGCCGGTCTCGGCGATGATGCGGTGCTTGCCCATACGGCGCGCCAGCAGCGCCTGACCGAGCGCGTTGTTGAGCTTGTGCGAACCGGTGTGGTTGAGATCCTCGCGCTTGAGGTACACCGCACGGCCCACGCGCTCGGACAGCCGCCGCGCGCGATACAGCGGCGTGGGGCGCCCGCCGTAGTCGCGCAGCAGCCCATCGAGCTCGGCGCGGTAGCCGGGATCCTCGCGCGCGTCGAGCCAGGCCCGCTCCAGCTCCGCCAGCGCGGGCATCAGCGTCTCGGGGACGTACTGGCCGCCGTAGCGGCCGAAGCGGTGCTCGATCGTACTCACGCGGGCGAGACTACCGAGAGCGGCCGTGCCTGCGCGAAGAAAGCCCTCAGCTTCTCGGGGTCCTTGCGTCCCGGCGCCGCCTCGGTGCCGCTGGCGCTGTCGACCGCGTAGGGCCGCACGTTCGCGATCGCCTCGGCGACGTTCTCCGAGTCAAGACCGCCGCTGAGGATCAGCGGCACCTTGGAGTGTCGCTGCGCAACCAGGCCCCACTCGAATGTCTTGCCCGTACCGCCACGCATCGTGGGAGCGTACGCGTCGAGCAGGTGATAGTCGGTGTGGAAGCGCTCCACATCCCTGATGTCCCACTCGCCAGCCACCTGCACTGCCTTTATGACCTTCGCACCTGTGCGCCGGCCCGCCTCCTCACAGAAAGCGGGTCCCTCGTCGCCGTGCAGCTGGACCATGCTCAAGCCAAGCTCTTCGCTGGTCCGCTCGACCTCCTCCAGCGTCGCGTTGACGAACACGCCGCACAGCTCCACGCGACGGCGCAACGTCGCTGTGATGCGCTGCGCCTCCTCCATCGCGCAGCACCGGGGGCTGGGCTCGTAGAAGACCATCCCGATCGCCCAAGCACCCAGCTCGACGGCCAGTTCGGCGTCCTCGAGACGTGTGATGCCGCAGATCTTGACGTTGGGGACCACGCCCTCAACGTTAGTACGTGTTTGAGAACAGGCGGTTTGCGACCGGGGCGTTCCTGGACCAAGCTGGGCGACGCGGGTCGGTGAAGCCCGTGCTGGTGGCACGGGCAAGCCGGCACGTGGCGATCCAGCGCCGCGTACAGGGGCGCATCCGGGCGTGCTATTCGGGCGTGCTCGGGTTCGGCACCGAGCTGGGGCGCGTGCCGAGCGTGACCTTCACGGTCTTGTGTTCGTAGGTGCCGTTGCCTTTCGCGCGCATCAGTTCGATCGAGACGGTGTCGCCGGGCTTCTTCGCCGAGATTTCCGTGCCGAGTGCTTCGGAGCTCGTCACCGGCTTGCCATCGATGCCCACGATGATGTCGCCGCCCACCGCGACCTGACCGCCCGCGACCTGGCCGCTGAGGCTGCCACCGCGGATACCCGCCTTTGCGGCTGGGGTGCCGGGCTGCACGCTCTGCACGAGCGCGCCGCTCTTCACGGGCAGGTTCAGCGCCGAGAGCGAGTCATCGACCGTGAGGGACGTGAGACCGAGGTAGGCGCCGCGCACCGTGCCGCCCTTCTCGAGCTGAGGCAGCTCGGTCTTGGCGGTGTTGATCGGGACGGCGAAGCCGATGCCCACGCTGCCACCACCGCTGCCGCCGGTCTCGATCTGAGAGTTGATGCCGATCACCTGTCCGAGCGCGTTGAGCAGCGGACCGCCCGAGTTGCCGGGGTTGATCGGCGCGTCGGTCTGCAGGACGTTCGTAGATCGTGAAGCCGTTGGGCGCCGTGATGTGGCGCTGCAGCGCGGAGATCACACCCGTGGTGAGCGTGCGATCCTGGCCGAAGGGATTGCCGATCGCAAGCGCCGGATCGCCGACCTGCACCTTGCTGGAGTCCCCGAGCGTGAGCGGGTGCAGCGTTAGGCCATCGGTCGGGATGCGCAGAACCGCAAGGTCGTTGGAGGGGTCCTTGCCGACGACCTGCGCGTTCACGGTCTTGCCCTGTTCGAGGCTCACCGTGACCTTCACGGCGTTCTCGACCACGTGCCAGTTGGTGAGGATCGTCCCGTTCTCGCCAATTACGATGCCCGAGCCTGTGGCGGTGCCCTGCTGCTGCTGAGATTCGCTGCCCCCGCCGAAGAGGCCGAAGGGGGATTCGGTCTGCTTGACGATCGTGGAGGTCACGAGCACCACTCCGGGCGCGTCGCGCACGTAGATGTCGTGCGGCGTGAGCGCCTTGCTTTCCGCCGAGGCATTCGAGGGCGCCAGCGGTGTCGCCGCGGCCTGGACCGTTGTCACCGACTTGGAGGAGCCCAGGCCGCCGGCGACCGCGATCACGATTGCCACGAGCGCCCCGCCGATGAGGGCCGAGACGAAAGGGATCAGGGACATGCGCTTCATGAGAGAGAGAATGATCGACCGCTATGAAGGCGATCTAAAGGGTGTCATCGGAGTGGCTAAAAGGTTTCGGGGCGGCCGCTTAAGGTACACAGCTCGCGCAGCGCCTGCTCTGGATCGGGGGCGCGCATCAGCGACTCCCCCACCAGCACTGCCTGCACGCCCTGCTCCTGCAGGTCACGGAGCTGCTCTGCGGTGGCGATCCCCGACTCCGAAACGACCGCCGTGCCCGGCGGGACATCGGCGAGCAGTCGCGAGGTGCGCTGCACGTCCACACTGAAATCGCGTAGATCCCGGTTGTTGATGCCCACCAGATCGGCTCCCACCTCGAGTGCCACGCCAAGCTCGTGGGCATCGTGCACCTCCACCAGCACATCCAATCCCAGCCCGCGGGCCTGCGCGTTCAGCTCCGCTAGGGAGGCGGGCTCGAGCGCGGCGACGATCAGCAGTACCGCGTCGGCGCCGGCCGCGCGCGCCTCGTGCAGCTGGTAGGGGTGAACGATGAAGTCCTTGCGCAGCACCGGCAGTGCACTCGCCGCACGCGCCGCGCGCAGATCCTCGAGCGAGCCGCCGAAGTGGGGACCGTCGGTGAGGATCGACAGCGCGGCGGCGCCGCCGCACTCGTAGGCCGTGACCATCTCGCGCACATCGGGACTCTCGCGCAGCTGCCCCGCCGATGGCGAGCGGCGCTTGAACTCGGCGATCACCGCAATGCCTGGGCCGCACAGCGCCGTGCGGAAGCCGCGAAGAGAGGAGCTGTCGTCGGGCGGCAGCTCCTCCGTGGGCAGCTCTTGCATGCGCTGCTCGACCTCGCTGCGAGTCCTGGCAAGGATCTCATCCAAGATCGTGCTCACAGCGGAGCATCCGCCGGTGCGTGTCTCTGACTCCTCACGACGTGGCCTCCGCCGGAGCATGTCTGCAACTCGCCTCCACGTACCCCTCGAGCGCGCCCGCCGCGGCCCCCTCGGCGAGAGCGGTACGTGCGGCCTCGACACCCTCGGCGATCGAGTCGGCTCCTCCGCCCACATACACGGCGGCGCCGGCGTTGATGAGCGCGAGCTCGGCGCGCGGCCCCGCCTCGCCCGCGAGGATCGCCTGCGTGACCACGGCGTTCTGCTCGGGTGTGCCGCCCTCATAGTCGCGCGGAGCCAGCCCGATCCCAACGTCGGCCGGGACAAGAGTGAAACGGCGCAGCTCGCCACCGATCACCTCGATGACATTGGTTGCGGCGGAGGTGGAGATCTCATCGAGACCGTCCTCGCTGCAGACCACGAGCGCATGCTCCACCCCCAGCAGCGCGAGCGCACCGGCGACGGTCTCCTGGAAGGCCGGATCGGACACGCCGATCAGCTGGCGCGTGGCGCCTGCGGGATTGGTGAGGGGACCGAGCAGGTTGAAGACCGTTCGCACCGCCAGCTCGCGCCGCACGGGCACCACGAAGCGCGTCGCGGCGTGATGCGCCGGAGCGAACATGAACCCGAACCCCGCCTCTTCGATGCACGCGGCGACGCCCGCCGGATCGAGGTCGATGCGCGCGCCCAGCGCCTCCAGGAGATCGGCCGAGCCGGAGGAGGAGGTCGCCGAGCGGTTGCCGTGCTTGGCGATCGCGCAGCCCGCACCCGCCGCGATCAGGGCGGCCGTGGTGGAGACGTTGAAGGTGCGCCGCCCTCCTCCGGTGCCGGACGTGTCGAGCAGATCGGCGCGCTCGGTGGGTACGGCGGCCGCGAGGGCGCGCATCGTGCGCGCCAGCCCCGCGAGCTCCTCGACGGTCTCGCCCTTGGTGCGCAGCGCGATCAGGAAGCCCGCGATCTGCGTCTCGGAGACCTCGCCACCCATGATCTCGGCGAGCACCTCCGCTGCCTCGTCGGCGCTCAGGTCCCGCCGTGCGGCGAGCGCGTCGATGGCGCGAGTGAGGATTTCGTTGGGCATCGTCAGCTCACGCGAGGAAGTTGGCGAGCAGCGCCTTGCCCTCGTCGGTGAGCACCGACTCGGGGTGAAACTGCACGCCCTCAGCCGGTAGATCGCGGTGGCGCAGCCCCATCAGCAGGCCATCGCCGTGCGCGGAGGCCTCCAGACATGCCGGCAGCTCGCGGTCCACCACCAGCGAGTGATAGCGCCCCACCGTGAGCGGTGTGGAGAGCCCCTCGAAGATCGTGCGCCCATCGTGCTCGATCGTGGTGGCCTTGCCGTGCACGGGAGGATGCAGCGTCACGCGCCCGCCGAAGGCCTGCGCCATCGCCTGGTGACCGAGGCACACCCCGAGCGTGGGCACCCCCGCTTCGGGCATCCGCCGCACGACCTCCAGCGAGATGCCCGCCTCGTTGGGCGTGCAGGGACCGGGCGAGACCACACAGCGCTCATACCCGCCGGCCACGAGCTCATCCACGGTGGCGCGGTCGTTGCGCACCGTCTCGACCTCGGCGCCCAGCTCCCCGAGATACTGCACGAGGTTGTAGGTGAAGGAGTCGTAGTTGTCGACCACCAGTACGCGCACCGCGCTCATCCCCAATCCTCCTGTTGACACGCCAGCTCGATCGCACGCATCGCGGCGGTGGACTTGGCGACGGACTCCTCGTACTCGTAGGCGGGCTTGGCGTCGGCGACGGTGCCCCCGCCGGCCTGCACGTGCGCGACACCGTCCTTGACGACGACGGTGCGGATGTGGATCGCGGTGTCGAGGTCGCCGCTGTAGGAGAGGTAGCCGATCGCGCCTCCATAACCGCCGCGCTTGATCGGCTCGAGCTCGTCGATGATCTGCATCGCCCGCACCTTCGGCGCCCCGGAAAGGGTCCCCGCGGGAAGCACCGAGCGCAGCGCGTCCATCGCCCCCACCCCCTCCCGCAGCGTGCCGGAGACCGAGGAGACGATGTGCATCACGTGGCTGTAGGACTCGATCTCCATCAGCTCATCCACCGTCACCGAACCGTATTCGCAGACGCGGCCGAGGTCGTTGCGCCCGAGGTCCACGAGCATCACGTGCTCGGCGCGCTCCTTCTCATCGGCCAGCAGCTCGCCGGCGATGCGGCGGTCCTCCTCGGGAGTGGCGCCGCGCGGGCGCGTGCCCGCGATCGGGCGCGTGGAAACGTGACGGCCGGCGACCGTGAGCAGCGGCTCGGGCGAGGCGCCCGCCACCTGGAAGTCGCCGAAGTCCAGGAAGTACATGTAGGGGGAGGGATTCACCGCGCGCAGCCCCCTGTAGATCGAGAAGGGCTCAACGGGAACCGGCGCCGACCAGCGCTGGGAGGGAACCACCTGGAATGCGTCACCCGCGTAGATGTACTCCACGATGCGAGCCACCATTCCTTCGAAGTCCTCACGCGGCATGTTCGACTGAAAACGGGGCGACTCGCGCCCGGCGGCTCCACCGCGAGCGCTGCTCGGCACAGGGCCGGCGAGGCGCGCCCTGACCTCGGCGATTCTCTGCGCCGCAATGGCGTGCGCGCGGTCGGAGTCGGGCTCGGCCTCGAGATCGGCGTTGGCGACGATCGTCACAGCGTGCTTGAGGTGGTCGAAGACCACCAGCACATCGGAAAGCATCAGCGCCATGTCAGGCAGACCCAGCGGATCGGGGTTGGGTTCCCCGAGGGGCTCCACAGTGCGTACGAGGTCATAACCGAAGAAGCCCACCGCACCGCCGAGGAAGGGGATCCCAGCCGCTGGCCCGGTGAGAGGCGCCTGGCGAAAGCGGCCCACCTCGGCGGCCGCCAGCTCATAGGGATCGCCCTCGTCACCCAGCGACCAGCGCAGCACCGAGCGGGGCTGGAAGCCGATGAAGGAGAAGCGGCCCATGCGCTGACCCTGCTCGGCCGACTCGAGCAGAAAGCAGGGCTCGCCGGGCGCCAGCTCGCGCAGCTTCAGAAAGGCCGACACGGGCGTCTCGCAGTCGGCGATGAAGCTCTCGCATACCGGCACGAGGTTTGACCGGGCGCCGGCCTCGCGCGCTCGCATCGACGGACTATCGACGGCGCTCATCGAGCACCCGCTCGGCGTCGAGCAGCGTGCGCCCGCGACTGTGCAGCAGCACGAGCAGGTGGTAGAGCACGTCGGCTGCCTCTTCGTCCACGCGCGCATCGGACTCCTCGCGCGCGGCGCGCGCCACCTCCTCGGCCTCCTCCATCACCTTCGCGCCGATCAGCGGCGGGTCCTCGAGCAGGGTCACCGTGTAAGAGCCCGCGGGGCGCTCCACGGCGCGCTGGCGCAGCGTGCGCTGCAGCCCCGGCAGCACCTCGTGCGGCGCGAGCGGCGCCAGCTGCCCGCTGTGAAAGCACGTTCGCTCACCCGTGTGGCACGCGGGGCCAGAGGGGACCACGAGCGCAAGCACCGTGTCTCCGTCGCAATCCACGCGCAGCGCCTTCACCGCCTGCGTGTTCCCGGAGGTCGCGCCCTTGTGCCACAGCTCCCCGCGCGAGCGGCTCCATAGATGCAGCTCTCCCGTGGCGCGCGTGCGCGCCAGCGCCTCGGCGTTCATGTAGGCCATCATCAGCACCTCGCCCGTGTCCCAGTCCTGCACCACACAGGGCACGAGACCGCGCTCGTCGTAGGCGAGCGGCACGTCGAACCCCTCACTGACAGATGTGCTCATTCGGCAATTGTAGGTGTAGGGAGCGCCGCCGCGAAGGCGTCATGCTGTCGGCATGGCATCGCTGCTCGATCGCAGACTGATCGTTGTCACCGGCAAGGGGGGCGTGGGCAAGTCCACCATCGCCGGCGCACTTGGCCTGCTCGCGGTGGGTCAGGGAAGGCGCGCAATCGTGGTGGAGGTCGGGGAGCGCCAGCGGCTGCCCGCGATGCTCGGATACGAGCCCCCCGCCGAGCCCGGCCATGAGGTCGAACTCGACGAGGGCCTCTCGAGCCTCTCGATCGACCCCGACCGCGTGCTCGCCGGCTGGCTGCGAGCGCTTGGAGGCCGCGTCTCGGCGCGCGTGCTGATGTCGAGCTCGACCTTCCAGTACTTCGTCGCCGCAGCGCCGGGTGCCAGGGAGATCCTGAGCATGGTGAAGGTCTACGAACTCACTGAGGAGCGAGGCGAGGGCCCTCGACGCGGACGGGGGCGGAGCGGCCCTGACCTGGTGATTCTCGACGCGCCCGCTACGGGCCATGCGTTGGCGATGCTGAGATCTCCCCAGACATTCGCGGCGCTCGCGCGCGTGGGGCCGATCGCCAACCAGTCGCGTCACGTCGGCGAGCTGCTCGGCGACCCGGAGCGCACGGGGTACGTGGCCGTCGCGCAGGGCACCGAAATGGCTGTCTCCGAGACGCTCCAGCTGCGCGAGCGTCTGCACGAGCAGCTGGGTCAGAAGCTAGACGCGGTCGTCGTCAACGCGACCCTCCCGCGGCGCTTCGATGAGCAGGAGCGGGTGCGCATCGCCGGCCTCGACAACGGTCATCCGGCCGTGAGCTCGGCGGTGCTCGCGGCTCACGCGGTCCATGAACGCGCGCGGATTCAGCACAACCAGATCGCGCGTCTACGCCGACGCGGTCTGCGCGTGTTGGGCATACCCTTCATGTTTCAGGCCGAGCTCGATCGGCTGGCATTGGAGCGGATCGCCGCGCGCCTGGGGCGTGGGCTCTGAGGGTCTATCCCTCGGACCTCACGAGCTCGCTGACCCGCTCCGCCGAAGCCTCGACGAGCGGTCCGATGGCGCTCACCAGCTGCCTGCGCGAGAAGGCCTCGCTCGGCGCCGCAACCGCGATCGCCGCTAGGGCAAGTCCCTGTTCGTCGAGCACCGGCGCTGCGATCGAGCGCAGGCCGAGCACCTGCTCCTCGTCACTCACCGCGATGCCGGCCCGGCGTACGCGCTCGAGCTCGAGCCGCAGCTTCTTCTTGCTGGTGATCGCCTTGGGGCCCTGCGCCGAGAGCGTCAACTCGCCCATCGTCTCCTCCTGCCGATGCAGGGGCAGATAGGCGAGCAGCACCTTGCCCATCGCGGTGCAGTGAAGCGGCTGGCGCGCCGCAAGCCCCAGGTCGAGGTCTGCCCCGTGCTGACCGCGGCGCCACCCCCGTAGACGCTCGATGTACCTGATCTGTCCGCCGTCGAGGATCGCCATCGAGACGGTATGTCCGGTCTGCCCGCGCAGCCGCCGCAGCGACTCGCGCGCGAGGCGGCGCAGGATCATCGAGTCAAGCAGTGCCAAGCCGAGATCCGAAACGCGCGGCGCGAGGCGGTACTGGCGCGCGTGATCCTGTTCCAGATAGCCCAGCACCACCAGCGTCGCCGCATAGCGGTGCGTGGTGGAACGGGTCATGTTCAGCCGATCTGCGAGCGCCGCGATGCCCATCTGCGGACGCTCTGCGCTGAAGCAATCGAGAATCGCCAGTCCTGCCACCAGCGACGAAGAGAACCTCGCCGCCTCGCCCAACTCGAGCGTCGCACGAGAGACTGGCGTGGCATGATTGGAGCCCGATGATTTGTGCGACTGCTTGGCGTCGGCCATAGCCGTTTGATTACAGGACTGTGCCTTGTTTGGCAAGCCAGGCCAAAACGTCGATCGCGTTGCGCCGGGGAATCGGGACCGGATAGAAGACCCTGTCGATCACACCTTCATGAGCCATGAAGGTGAGGCGCGAGTACGCCCGTTCGCCGTCTGCGGCGAGCACCGTGGGCAGGTCGAGCGCATCCGCCAGCTCCAGCCCGCAGTCGCTCAACAGTGGGAAGGCGAGGCGCTCACGACGAGCAAAACGCCGCTGCGCATGGGGTTCGGCGCCGCTGATGCCGACCACTCCGAAGCGGCGCGCGGCAAAGCGCGGTACGTGCTCGCGAAAGACCCGGCTCTGCACCGTGCATCCGCTGGCGAGCAGCCCATCGGGATCCTCCGGCACCTCGTGCAGAGTTTCTGTCCCAGGGTGCACGTACACCACCACCGGCTGGGTGGTGAGCATCGCCAGGTCCAGTTCGCCTCCCGTCGTGGAGGGTAGGCGCAGCGAGGGTAGCGGCTGCCCGAGCAGGGAGTGCACGAGCTCTCCGTCGCTGAGCGCCCACGTGGCCTCTTCCTCCAGCGCTCGCGCCCGCGTCAGCATCGGCCACAGCCGCCTGACCCGGTCGGGCATGGGCACGCTGCGCGGGCCGGGCGCAAGCGCCCGGCCCGCTGTGGAGCGCCTCGAAGCAGCGAGACACCGGGCTTGCCGTCCCTGGCAGGGCCGCTTGCACGGTGCTCCTCTCCCCGCGCCTGGAAGCCGAAACCCGACTGGTGTGTTTGTCCCGCATTGCCTTACGCTCCATAATGGCCAAAGGCTCGGTCGTCCTCAATACACAGGTGAAAAATTTGTTTGGGCGGCATCCCGCCGCATATTCAGAGGTCGCTGGGCGGGCCTAGAAGCTTGAAATTGGTCTTCTGAGCAGGCGCTCAACCACTTCTAGGCGAGTGCCCAACCGCCTTCTGAACGAGCGTCCTCAAGGCGAGTGCTCAGCCAACTTACGAACGAGTGCCCTCAAGCCGCCTGCTGACCATAGGCGATGCGCCACAGCCGCAGCACAGGCACCAGCATCCGTGCGAGCGGGCCTCCAGCGCGAACGAGACTCGCTGTCGTCGCGCGCATCTGAGGAGTGCGGGCGGAGTCCTTGGAGGCATACATTGCCACCATGCACGCGGCGATCACCGCGTGACGGTCGCCCCGCTGCAGGCGACGAACCGAGCGCGTCGATCTCTCGATCGCCTCACGCAACCTTTCGATCGCCACCTCGCGATTGGGATAGTGGGCGATGTAGCTGTGCTCGCCGGCCGCCAGATCCTCAGCCTCATCGACATAGCTGTCGAGCATCGTCGTCGCGATCGAGAACCACGGGAAGTAGGCGCAGTAGACCTCCGTTGCGACCCCCTCTCGACAGTCCGGGTCGGCAGCCAATGCCAGCAGGACATGGGCAGCGGCCGAGCAGCTCGCAGCCGCGGACACCTCATACCAGGCGACTCCGCTCAGGCCCGGGAGCCGACCGAGCTCGCGCTCAGCCCACTCCCTGAGAGCGCTCTCACGCCGCGAATCGTCGAGCTCGTGGTTGCAGACCCCCACCTCCGAGCGTTTGCCCTCCTCGACCAGCAGACGACGCACACGTGGATAGGAGGGAAGCGCGAAGCACGATTCCCGACACGCTGCGACGAGAGCGTGCAGGTAGCCACCGTCGTCCTTCCATGGATGCCAGCGATAGTAGTCCGAGATGCCCCCCTCGGAATCGACCGCATCGACGAGCGCTAGGTGCAGCTGCCTACCGTTGAGCTCCCCCGCGCACGCGCCGCGCTCACTTACATCGTCGAGGTAGTCCCAGATGCTCTCGTATCCAACCAGCAGCGACACCAGCCGGGGATCGCGACGACGAGTCAGGATCGAGAAGAGCGCCGACCCGTCACTGTTCGCACGCTTGCGCGTGAGCGAATGCATCGCATCCTCGCGCAGCGGCCAATCGGGGATCGTCAGCGCCCGACATCGCCAGCAGCGGATCTCGCGCGCCCCCAACGGCAACGCCCACCACAGCTCGCGCGCGGCGGCGAGGATGAGCGCCCCAATCTGCCTCGGCATACGAGCAGCCGACTCGTATATGTGTCCAGAAAGTAAGATATTTCTGGAGGCTAGTGGGCACGTCGGTCGACTTTTCTGACCGCCCGTCTTGCGAACGCACCAACTGCCTAAACAACACGCTCAGGGCCCATGACAGAATAGATGGTCGTGGGCCCTCAGTCTTGCAAGCTGAGCGCTGGACGCACGCGTGCCGCGAGATAACCCGGTACGGCAACGATGCTCACCGCAACCGCGGTAACCATCGCCAGGCTGCCGAGCGCCACAACCGCTTCGACCGAGAAGACAACGGGAAAGCCTGTGACCGTCGCTAGGGCGTGGCTCAGAAGCAGCTGACCGTAGATTCCGAAGACCGCGCCGATCGAACAGCCCGCACCGAGCAGCAGGGCGCTCTCGACGAGCAGCGCGCGCCACAGCACGCCCCGGCCAAAGCCGTCCACCTTCATATCGGCAAGCCGGCTCCGACGCTGCCAGATCATGGCGCCCATCGCCGCTGCCATCGCCAGGATCGCTGCTATCAGCACGAGTGTCGAGATCTGCGTGAGCCGCGAGAGCCCCTGCCGGCTCGCCGTGCGATGGCGCAGGTCCCGGTGCTGGGTCGTTTCCGCCGTAAGCCCAGACCGCGGCCCGAGCGCCCTCCGAACCTCATCGCGAACGCCCGTCGGCGAGACACCCGGAGCAACGAGGATGTTGTACGCGCTGACATCTTCACTGCCCCATGCCCGAGCAAAATCCTGCGAGTTGAGGATGATGGCCCCCGGAGACCAGCCCATATTCGTGCTCAGTGCCGCAACCCGCAGTCTGCTCTGCACCGGTGAGGGCAACACGAAAACCTGACCGATGCGCAGATGATATTCATCGGCGATCGATTTGGAGACGACCGCCCAGCCGCCCTGGCGAATCCGCTCGGTCGCCTGCGCAAGATCGCCGCTCACGATCTGGCTCGGTGGAATCGGCTGAGCGGCTCCTCCCGGAGGCCCGAGCACCCAGATTCGGCGCCTTGCGAAGTCGAGAAAGCCTCCACGGTACTTGCGCAACGCCTGCACGCCGGGCAGGCGGCTCAGCGAAACAACCGCCGTCTCACGGAAGGGTGTCGTCGCAAAGAGATTGGAGGGATCGGCCGGTGAAACCCAGACGCTGGCGATGCCGTTGAGATCGTGCGTCGCCCTGTCCAAGCCCTCCTGAAGATTGGCGTGCGCCCCTTGAATCGCGACGCTTCCCAGCACTGCTATCGCGCCCGTCGCAGCGATCCCCAACGATCTAGCTCGATTGGAGCGAGAGCGCAGCTCGATGGTCGCAAGGTAGGGAGCTGCGCCTCTGATCGGTCGCTGAAGACGGTCGAACACAACGACAACTCCGTCCACCAGCGCGGGAAGCAGCAGAAGCATGGCCATCACCAAACTGACGATGCCCACGATCGCGGCTTCGGGCGCCATCAACAGGATGCCCGTGGTGATCCCCAAGCACAACAAGCCCCCCGCAAGCGCACCCGTGGTCCCCACATAGCCTGCTCGTCGGGGAGCCTCCGCGAGCGAGAGGCCCGAGAAGACATCTCGCCGCAGCGGAGCCAGCACCCCAAAACAAGCAGCCAACAGCCCTCCACCCAGCGCGATCGCGACGCTTTGCCAGGTGACTATCCGCTGCGAGCCAATCGGGAAGGCCGATAGGAGATAGCCTGGACTCTGCTGAAAGAGCGCCAGCGAAAGCAGATCTCCCAAAAGGAGGCCGACCAGCGATGCAACGACGCCGAGAACGAGAGCGTCGAACAACAGCACCTCCACGATCGTCCCCTGCGAATAGCCGTCAAGACGCAGATCTTCCACGAGATTGCGACGCTGAGGAACCGTGAGCAGAATTGCATTGAAGGCGAACAGGAAGCCCACCAATGCGCTGATGGTCGAAAACAGCAGAGCCGACTGATTGGTCGGTCCCGCTGCCTGGTTGAAGAGCGTCGCATCGAAATCCGCCGGTCGAACGTTGAGGCGACCGGCGGCCAGCCGTGTTAGGCCCTCCTCCACTTCCCGATCCCTTCCGGGCTCAGACTGAACGAAGATCCTCGTCACCCTGTCGGGCATCTGCGTCAGCCGCTGAGCATAGGCAAGCGGCGCGAGCGCAATCGGACTGTCCACGAGCCGGCCGATATCGCTTTCCAGCAGCTCGGCGCCGACGAAACCCTGCACGACACGCGCCCCCACCTGGAGATTCACCGACTGCAGCGAGAGCAGCCCGATCGACTGGCCGAGTGGCGCGGGAAGCGCCAATGCACGCTGGTTGACGAGCTGTGCAGCGGTGAAGTGGCGCAGAAGCGAACCGCCCAGGTGCGCGAAGTGTGGATCGGTACCGATCAGCGTCACCCCACGCTGGCCTGTGGGGCCGATCACGTTCGCGTGCACTTCGAGCACCGGCTCGGCTGCGTGCACGCCCGGCAGAAGCTGCACCCGACCGAGCATGCTCTGATCGAAACCTTCCGGACCGCGCGCGGTGAGCTGGAAGCGCATGTCGCCCACAATCCCCTTGGTGATCTGCTGAACCGAACCATTGAGGCTCGTGCTGGCGATCTGCGAGGCAAACAGGAGAGCCACGCCAATCGCGATCCCGGCAATCGCGAAGAGCTCCTGCACCAACCTCGTACGCAGTCGTACGCGGTGCAGGAGAAGGACGCTTGAGAGCCTCATCGTCGCAAGCTACCGAGTGCGTTCATTCACCCGACATCGGCCGGGGCGAGCAGCGGATCTGGCTCATAGTCCACAAGCCTTCCATCGCGTAGCGTGTGCACGCGATCGGCGTACGTCGCGGCTTGAGAGTCATGGGTTACGAGCACCACCGCGAGCCTGCGCTCGCGGCAGATGCCTGTGAGCAGATTGAGCACCTCCCGCCCACGACGGCTGTCGAGGCTTCCTGTGGGCTCGTCGGCGAGCACGAGCTTCGGTTCGGTCGAGAGAGCGCGCGCGATCATCACACGCTGGCGCTCACCCATCGAGAGCTGCTCCGGACGATGGTTCAGGCGCTGTTCGAGTCCCAGCCGGTCCATCAGCGGTTCGATGCGTGCGCGCGCCTCCCGCGCGCGCACGTCCATTCCGAGCAGCTTCAGCGCGGCGTTATCGATCGCGCTGACGCCCGGGATCAGGTTGAACGTCTGGCGCACGAACCCCATTTCGCTCAGCCGGTAGTGCGAGGCATCCTGTTCGGAAAGCGCAGAGATCTCGCGCCCATCGAGCTTCAGCGAACCGCTGTCGGGGCGCAGCAGCGCTGCCATCAGCATCAGCAGGGTGGTCTTCCCCGAGCCGCTCGGCCCATACAGCGCAACCAACTCGCCCTGCTTGACCGATAGGGACACGCCGTCGACCGCGCGTATCGGCTCGGCCTCGCCGATCCGATAGTGCTTTACGACTTCGCCCAGCTCGAGCACCGTCAGACCAGCCTATGCCGACTGCCCGCGGCCGCGCAGGCGGATCACCTTGCCCTCTTCCTCCTCCGGCGGCAGCGGTTCGGGGTCTTCGAGGGGCGGCGTCGAAAGGCGGCCGCCGCTCAGCGAGGCGATGTGATGCGCGTTCATCACGCCGGGCATGTCGGGGACCGTCATCAGCACCGCGATGCCTTCCTCGTCGGCGAGCGAGCGCAGGAGCTGGGTGACGTGCTCGCGCTCGAGCACATCCAGATTGGCCGTCGGATCGTCCACGAGCAGCAGCCTCGGCGCCCGCACCACGCCGTGTGCGATCGCAACCAGCGAGCGCTCTCCGTCGGAGAGGCTGCCCCAGTGCTGACCGGCGCATTCGGACATCCCCACACGCTCCAGCGCCTCCGCCGCCAGCGCGTAGGCCCGGCGCCGACCGCGCTCGGCGAGCCTCGGCAGCGCCACGTAGTCGACTATCCGCAGATCGCTCTTTGGTCCCGCGCGTCTCACCCAGCCGATCTTCTCCAGCATCAGACGCGTGTGTTCGGACTCCCGCAGCGTGGCCAGGTCAACGCCCTCGAAGCGCACGACGCCCTGGTCGGGCTTCTCCAAGCGCGCCGCGATCTTCAGTAGCGTCGTCTTGCCGACCCCGCGCTTGCCCCACACCGCGATCAACTGGCCGGCGTTGACCTCCAGCGATACGTCCTTGAGCACCCGCAGCCGGTGCTGTCCCCGCAGATAGCTCTTGCCGACCGCCTCCAGCGAGAGCAGCGGGGGCATCTCAAGCCACCCAACGTCGCCGGCTCGCGTCCTTGGATCCGGAAAACGCGGGGCCCGACCCCTCGTAGGCGGCGCCCATGTGCTCGAGCGAATCTCGCACCCCCTGCAGCCAGCTCAGGCGGGCCTCCCAGAATGCCAGCTCGGCGTCCCTCACCAGCACCAGCACCATGCCCCCCCAGCGGGAAGGATCGGAGGCATGGAGCTTTTCGAAGGAGCGCTTGAGCTCCTGTACACGGGCCAGGCACACGACCTCCTGGCCGTATACGAGCTCGATCATGCGCGGCAGGTTGTGCGGTTGGCAGAGCGCGATCTTCATGTGCAGCTCATCGCGCAGAGGGGGCGCCGAAGAGGAGGCGAACAGCCACTGCTCGAAGTGGCGCACGCCCTCCTCGGTGGCCTCGTAGCCACCATCAGTCTCGTCGCTGCGCACGAGCCCCTCGCGCTCCAGGCGGTTGAGCGCCGAGTAGACGTTGGAGTCCACGAACTCCGCCGAGGACAGGCGCTGACGCAGTTTGGCCGTCAGCCGGTGTGGCGGGCTGGGCTCCTCGATGACCAATCCCAGTACAGCGATCTTCGCTGACATCCTGCGAGCACTCCCTTGCAGACTCTTGTTACCAGATCCCAGGAAGGTACACCATCCGACGCGCAGGCGCAATTTAACCTGAACCGTTCAAATAATCTGATATCTGAACCGGTGGGATGGGTCCGGAAGTCAAGCCTACCGCGCACGCGTCGAGATTTCCAGCGTGCGCACAAAACTCGCGCGGCGAAGGGGGTCGTCGTCCAGCCTCCAGAAGAGGCTAACCGATGCCCAGGCGATCGAGCAGGCCCTCATCCGCGCGCCATTCGCGCCGCACGCGCACCGCCAGATCGAGGTGCACCTTGCAGCCCAGCTCGCGCTGGCACTCGCGCCGTGCTGCGATTCCGATGGCCTTGATCATACGACCGTGCGCGCCGATCAGGATTCCCTTCTGAGAATCGCTCTCCACCCAGATCAGCGCCCTGATACGCGCCAGCTCCGGACGGGGTTGCTCGATCTCCTCGAGCACCACCTCGACGGCATGGGGCAGCTCCTGGAAGGTGCGCCTGATCACCGCCTCGCGGATCAGCTCCGCCAGGAGGAGTTCCTGGGGCTGGTCTGAGCGCGTGTCCGCGCCGAACATGAAGGGGCCCTCTGGCATCTGCGCCGCGAGGTGCTCCACGAGCTCATGCACCCCCTCCCCCGTGCGAGCCGAGACGGCGAACACGTGCTCGCCCGCCGGCAGCTCGGCAGCCTCAGTGAGTACCTGCAGTGTCTGCGCGCGGCTGAGGCGGTCGACCTTGTTCACCGCCACCGTCACCGGCGTCCCAGCCTCAGCGAGCGTCTGGGCGATGTAGCGGTCGCCCGGCCCCACTCCCTGCTGGCCATTGAGGATCAAGAGCGCCGCATCGGAGCCCTCGAGCTCCTGCGTAACACGCCTTGCCATGCGCGCTGTGAGCGCGTCGCGCGGGCGCTGCACGCCGGGCAGGTCCACGAGAACCAGCTGGTGCTCGCCACTGGTGTGCACGCCGCGAATCGCGCGCCGTGTCGTCTGGGGGCGGTCGGAAACGATCGCCACTTTGTTTCCCACTACCACGTTGATGAGCGTCGACTTGCCAACATTGGGGCGGCCCGCGAGTGCCACGAACCCGCTGCGCGTCACAGCGACTCCCAGCGCAGGATCTCAGCCTGAAGCGCCAGCATCTCGCCGTTGTCGCTCTCGTGGTCCATCCCCACCAGATGGAGGACGCCATGCACGATCGCCTCGCACAGGTCGACGGTGTGCTCAGGGCAGATCACGATGTCACCGAGCTCGCGCGGCACGCCCCCGTGTGATGGCGGGCCTTCCCCCGCCTGAACCTCCCTTCCGTCGATCGGGAAGGACAGCACGTCGGTCGGTTCGTCCTTGCCGCGGTATTCGCCGTTCAGCTCGGCGATCCGCTTTGCGTCGACGTACTCGACCGCGAGATGGCCGTCCTGCACGCCGGCCGTGGCGGCCGCCACGGTGCACAGGCGCTCCACATCCGCGATGGAAGGCGCGTGGGTGTTCGCTTGCGCGCCAATCACCTCCACCTCGATCCCAGCCACTACGCGACCCATTGGGACAGTTGATCGGGATCCCACCCGCCCCCCTCCAGAAATCCCGCGCTCGTCATCTCAAGGCCGCTGCGTGAGCCTATGCGCGTCGGCGCTCAGCCGAATGGAGCTCCGGCGCGTCGCGTTGGGCGTGCTCGTCGTAGGCCTCCACGATGCGCTGCACGAGCTTGTGGCGCACCACGTCCTCGCCGCCGAAGCGCACGAACTCGATGCCCTCGATCGAGTCCAGCACCTCGCCCACGACCACCAGACCCGAGCGCTGCTCGCGGGGCAGATCCACCTGGGTCACGTCGCCGGTGACGACCATTTTCGAGCCGAAGCCCAGGCGCGTGAGGAACATCTTCATCTGCTCCGGCGTCGTGTTCTGCGCCTCGTCGAGGATCACGAAGCTGTCGTTGAGCGTGCGCCCGCGCATGAACGCCAGTGGCGCGATCTCGATCACGCCGCGCTCCAGATACTGGCTCACCTTCTCGGGATCCAGCATGTCGTGCAGCGCATCGAACAGCGGGCGCAGGTAGGGGTCCACCTTGGCCATCAGATCGCCCGGCAGGAAGCCCAGGCGCTCGCCCGCCTCCACCGCGGGGCGCGTGAGGATGATGCGGTTCACCTCGTTGCGGCTCAGCGCCGCCGCCGCCATCGCCACCGCGAGGAACGTCTTGCCGGTACCGGCCGGGCCCACGCCGAAGGTGACAGTGGCCTTGCGGATGCAGTCCACGTAGCGCTTCTGGTTGACCGTCTTCGGCGCCACCCTCAGGCTGCGATGGCGCCACACCACGTCCTTGAGCACCTTCGCGGGGCTTTCGTGCGCGTCGAGCGCACCCGTCACCGCGCCGATCGTGCCCGGGCCGATCTCGTGCCCGCGCTCGATCAGGTCGCTCACCTCGCGCACCACGCGCTCGCCCGCGCGCGTCTCGCTCTCGGGCCCATCCAGCGTGAGCAGGTTGCCACGCAGATACACATTGCAGTTCAGGTGCCCCTCCAGCGCGCGCAGCACCGCATCCTGCGTGCCCGCCAGCTCGGCCGCAACGTCGCCCGGCAGCTCGATCCGGGTCCTCAAGCGTTACCCACTGAGAGCCGCCTTGACCAACGCCAACACCCGCTTGCCGTCGGCACGCCCGTCCACCACTGCCATCGCGGCCTTCATCGCTCCGCCCATGTCTCTCACCGACGTTGCCCCGCTCTCGCGCACCGCCTGCTCCACGATCGCTTCGAGCTCAGGCTCGGAGAGCTCCGCGGGGAGGTAGGCGGCGATCAGCAGCGCCTCCCTCTCCTCGCCCTCCGCCAAGTCGCTGCGACCCGCCTCGCGGTAGGCGCTCGCGGCCTCCACGCGGCGCTTGCGCTCGCGGCGCAGCACCGCCAGCTCGTCGCTCCCGTCTTCCTTCGCTGCCTTCTGCAACTCGGAGAGCACCAGGCGCAGCGCGCCCACGCGCTCCTTGTCTCCCGCGCGCATCGCGTCCTTCACGTCCGCGCTCACCTGATCGACTATCGCCATCTCAGGACTCAGGATACGCCGACTTGTGCTGCAAGCGGCGGACGACAACCAGCGCACTACCATTTGAGCCATGACCGCGAGAGAAATGCTTCTGGAGCACGCGAGGAATTGGACGGACGAGCAGGCCGAGATTGCTTTGCGTGCAGTCGAGAGCGTGTCCGAGTCCGAGATGGCGCCGTTGCCGGACGGCTGGGGAGAGACCCTGACCGGCGAGCCGATGCCCAACGTCGTGAGCGCCGTGCGTCTCTCACGCGAAGCGCACTGAACGCCGAACGTGCTGGTCGCCGATTCGAGCCTCGTCATCGAGCTGTCGCTGGACCGCTTCGGCACGCAGGCTTTGGGCGAGGAGCAGCTGATTGCCCCGTGCCTCCTGTGGAGCGAGGTGCCCTCCGTTCTCAGCGAGATGGCCTTCCGCGGCGATATCTCCCGCCAACTCGCCAAGCAGGCACTGCAGCGATTCGCTGACGGCGAGCTCAACGTCACCGAGCGTCGGCCCGAGGGACTTGTCATGCAGGCCTGGCAGATCGCCGTTGAACTCGGCTGGGCCAAAACCTACGACGCCGAGTACCTCGCGACGGCACGCATACTCGGCTGCCGCGTCGTGACACTCGACATGCGCCTGCGGCGTGGAGCGGATCGACTCGGACTTGTGGTCACTCCGGGCGAGCTGGATCGGTGATGAGACACAGTGGCCCAGCTCACGCCGACTTGGCGGCGTCGCTGTGTTCAAGGGGTGTCCGGCTCCCCAACCGCCCCGGATCCGAGGCGTCGCGGCCGAAGATCAGCGCTACGTTCCAGTCGACGAGCAGGCGCAGCTTGCGCCCGATGCCGGGCATCAACAGCAGGTGATAGGTGCGCGCGATGAACCACGCCGGCAGCCCGCGCCAGCGGATGCCGGCGGTGATCGCCACAGCCTGGTTGTGTCCCAGCTCCGCGACCACCCCGAGGGTGCGCCAGCGGAAGGGGCGTTCGCGGCCGTTGCCGAGGCTCGCCGCCACGTTGCGCGCCACGCGCCTTCCCTGGCGCAGCGCGTGCTGGGCCGTCGGCGGGCACGGCCGCCCGCGGTGCGCGGGGTCGGGCACGGCGGCGCAGTCGCCGATCGCCCAAACTTGGCCGTGGTAGCCCTCCACGCGCATGTGCGAATCCGCCGCGATACGCCCGCCGCCGGCGAGCGGCAACCCCAGCGATGCCACCGCAGGCGCTGGCTTGACTCCGGCCGTCCACACCACCGTGCGTGCCGCGATCCGCTTGCCATCCGAGAGCGCTGCATGTCGCTCTGAGACCTCGCTCACGGTGGTCTCCGTGTAGACCTCGATTCCGCGCCCCTCCAGCTCGCGCCGCGCGAAGCGCGAGAGCCCGCGCGAGACCTCCCCCATGATCCGCTCCTGCGCCTCCACCAGCACCCAGCGCATTCCCTGCGTGCTGCAGCGTGGATAGAGGTCGATTACGCGCGAGGCGAAGTCCTGCAGCTCCGCGAGCCCCTCCACGCCCGCGTAGCCCGCGCCCACGAACACGAACCCGAGATACTCGGCGCGCTCGGCGGGATCCTCGAGCGACTCTGCGATATCGAAGCAGCTCAGCACCTGATTGCGCAGCGCCGTCGCGTCGGTGAGCGACTTCAGCCCAATCGCGTGCTCGGCTAGGCCCGGTATGGGGAGCGTGCGCGAGACCGAGCCCAGCGCCACCACGAGGCGGTCGTACTCGAGCGTCACCAGCTCGCCGTCGATCCTGCAGGCCGTGAGCGTGCGCTCCTGCGGGTCCGCGCCCGTAACCCGCCCGATCAGAAGGTCGGTGTGCTTGAGCTGCGAGCGCAGCGGCACGATCACGTGGCGCGGATCGAGCGTCGCCCCCGCCGCTCCGGGCAACAGCGGCGTGTAGAGCATGAAGTTGGCGTCGTTCACCAGCGTCACCCGCGCACTGTGCGCCGGCAGCACGCGCTCCAGTGCGCGCGCCGCGTAGAACCCGCCAAAGCCACCTCCGGCTATCACCACGTGCCAGGACACTCTCCCGAGGCTATCCCCCTTAGGGGGAAGAGACCAATGTCACAAGCGTGTTACAAGCTCCCGAACGAATATGGTGCCCGCTGTGAGCGCCTCTCTCTACGCCGACGCGCTGGCGCCGTTCCAGGCCGAGACCGAACATCTGCGCCCGCAGGGCGCGGAAGTCTTCGACTGCCACACGCACCTCGGCCTGGACGAGGACGGGCGCTCGCTCTCACTGAAGGGCCTGCTGGAGATGCTCGACCAGGCGGGCGCGCGGCGCGCGTGCGTGTTCCCGCTGCACGACCCCGAGCGCCGGCCGGGCTATCGCGTGCCCAACGACCGCGTGCTGCAGTGGACCAGCGAAAGCGAGGGACGCCTGTTGCCCTTCTGCCGTCTCGACCCCGCCGAAGACCCCGTTTCCGAGGGTGAGCGCTGCCTGAAGGCGGGGGCGCGCGGCATCAAGCTGCACCCACGCGCGCAGGCATTCTCCTTCGATGGCCCCGAGATGGATGGCATCTTCGCTTTGGCGGGCGAAGCGGATGTGCCGATCCTGATCCACGCGGGGCGCGGCATGCCCCCGGTCGCCGACGGCCTTGCGAACCTCGCGCTGCGCCACCCCGAGGTGGTGCTGATCCTCGCGCATGGCGCGATCTGCGATCAGGGCATCCTCACCTCCCGCCTCGCGGACCATCCGGGCGTGCTGTATGACATCTCCTGCTTCTTCACCCTCGACGTGATCGAGCTGTTCGCGCGCGTGCCCGCCGAGCGGATCGTGTTCGCCACCGACCCGCCCTACGGGCGGACGGCCACGGGGCTGCACATGGCGCTGCGCGTCGCGCGCTACGTCGGTCTCGATGACGCCGCCACGCGCGGGCTCTTGGGCGGGACTGTCGCCGGGCTGTTCGACGGACAGGGGCTTCCAGCCGTGACGCCCCCCCGCCAGGGCCCCACGATCACACTCCAGGGGCGCCTCGCGCGCGTTTACGGCTACGGCAGCCTCGCGGGTCCGGCGCTGTTCGCGGGCGTGCCCGAGCAGGCGGCGGCGATGGTCGACATGGCGGCCGCCGCGTGCCGCGATCCCGAGCCGGGCGCCGTCGGCGAGGCGCTGGAGACAATCGGCGCGGCGCTCACCGCCGCGCGCGCTCTACTCGAAACCGAGGGCGGCGCGCCCCCCGCGATAGATCTGCTGTTCCGCTCGATGGCGGTCGCCGCGACCGAGGTCTCAGAACCGGCCTGACAGCCATACGGCGGCCCACTCGCCGCCGTGGCGCCGCTCGCGCTCGGTGAGGCCCAGGCTCGCACGGAAGGCCGCGACAACCTCGTCGGCCTCCTCGCGCAGCAGCCCGCTGGCGATCAGGTGCTCGGGCGTGTGCTCCAGCGATCCCGCAAGATCGAGCAGCAGCGGCCTCACGAGATTGGCCAACACAACCGGCGCGGGCCGCTCGCCGTCCCCAGGCAGGGGCTCGCGGCGCAGATCGAAGCGACGCACCTCGATGTCCACGCCATTGACAGCGGCGTTCTCACCGGCCGCGTGCACACTCTCAGCCTCATGATCAAGACCGAGCACCGGCATGTAGCCAAGCCGAGCCGCGGCAATCGCAAGTACTCCCGAGCCGCAGCCCACATCCACCACCGGACCGCGCCCGGAGTCACCTGACCCAAGCTCCAGCAGCAGTTCCAGGCACATCCGCGTGGTGTGATGGGCTCCAGTGCCAAACGCCTGGCCCGGGTCGATCACGATTTCCTCGGCGCCCGGCAAATCGACGGACGCCTCCCACGGCGAACGCACGCGCAAGGACGGTATGCCCGCGGGCGCGTCGATCAGGATCGGCCGGTGAAAGCTCTTCCAGCGCTCGCCCCAGTCGTCGGGCAGTTCGCTCGTGGTGACCTCCACCAGCGTTCCCCCCACCGCGGCCCGCAGATCCGGCAGCTCGGGCAACTCGCCCGGCGCACCGTAGACCGCATACTCGACCCACTCCCCCACCTCGGTCTCCTCAACGCCGGAGGGCGCCAGCTCCAGCAGCTCGGCCAGGGCGACCTCGGCGTCCTCGCGGCGGACGCGCAGCGCGAGGCGGATCACGCGGCGCGGCTGTGCAGCGCGCGGCGGAGCTTGGCGAACATCGATTCCTCGGTGCGAAGGTTCTCCTCGGTGAGCGTCTCGTTGAAGCGCTCGAGCAGCTCGCGCTGTTCGGAGGAGAGGCGGCGGGGGATCACGACGTTGACGACGACGCGCAGATCCCCGTGGCGCCCCCGGCGCAGAGCGGGCATGCCCTGTCCGCGCAGCACGATGATTTCGCCCGCCTGGGTGCCGGCGGGGATCTCGAGCGGCGCGGCCTCGCCCAGCGTGGGAACCTCCAGCGTGGCCCCGAGCGCCGCGAGCGGCGCGGGCACGTCGAGAAGGGTGATGAGATCATCGCCCTCGCGCACGAAGCGCTCGTCGGCGCGCACGCGCACGAGCACGTACAGATCTCCAGCGGGAGCGCCGGCCTGCCCGGCGTGGCCCTTGCCGGTGAGGCGGATGCGCTGGCCGTCCGAGATGCCAATGGGCACATCGACATCGAGCGTGCGCGTGGCAGCGACGCGCCCGCGTCCGCGGCAGTCGGCGCACGGCTTGGAGGGCACGCGCCCATCGCCGTGGCAGGTATCGCAGACGACGTTGCGCATCATCTGCCCGAAGGGCGTGCGTGTGACCGCCTGCAGCTGGCCGGCGCCCCCGCAGCGCGAGCACGTCTCGATCGGGGTGCCGGGCTCGGCGCCGTTGCCGTGGCAGTGCTCGCAGCGCTCGATCGCCTCGAAGGAGACCTCGACCTTCGCACCCTCCGCGGCCTGCAAGAGATCGATCTGCACTGCCACCGCGAGATCCTCGCCGGCTGCTGGGCCGGCGCGCCCACCACCCCCGAAGGGGGAGTTGCCGCCGAAGAAGGCATCGAACAGGTCGCCGATGGAGCCGAAGGCGTCGAAGTTGGGCGCGTAGCCGCCCGAGCGAAGCCCCTCGTGGCCGTAGCGGTCGTAGGTGGCGCGGCGCTCGGGGTCGGAGAGGATCTCGTAGGCCTCGGCGGCCTCCTTGAACTTCTCCTCGGCCTGCGGATCGTGCGCGTTGACGTCGGGGTGCAGCTCGCGCGCCTGCTGGCGGAAGGCCTTCTTGATCTGCTGCTCGGTGGCGTCGCGCTCGACGCCGAGCACCTCGTAGGGGTCGCGTGGCATCGCGGTGAGGATGTCAGTTCTCGGCGTAGGCGTCTTCGACGAAGCGCGAGAGCTCGTGGGCTGCCTCGCGCACTGTGGGAATCGCCTGCGCGTAGTCCATGCGCACGGGCCCGATCACCGAGACGGTGCCGAGCTTGCGCTGAGCGACGCCGTAGCCGGCGGCCACCAGCGCGAGCGAGCGCATCGCGGGGATCGGGTTCTCGTGCCCAATCCTTACGTACACCCCCGGCTTGCTGAGCGCAGCGCGCAGCACGTCGAGCAGCGCCACGCGGCGCTCGAGGAGGTCCATCAGCTCGTTGATCTCGAGAGGGTCGCGGGGGCGTTCCTCGGAGAAAAGGCGCGCGGTGCCCTCGACGTAGAGCGTGTCCTCGGCCTCCGATCCGAGCGCGGCGATCGCGGGCGCGAGGCGGTCGAGGAACGCGCGCTCGGTCGCCGGCAGCGTGGGATCCAAGAGCCGCTGGTGGAGCATGCGCGCGCCCAGGTGGAGGCCCACGAGGCGCTCGTTGAGATACTCCCCCGCCCACGCCAGGAGCCCCGGGTCGGCGGCGCCCTCGAGCGTGGCGAGCACCTTGGAGACGCCGCCGGTGGAGGTGATGATTACGGCCATCACCACGCGCGGCTGCAGCGCGAGCACCTCGACATGGCGGATGGTGGCCGTGGAGGGGGAAGGCGCGGAGACGACGGCGAGCAGGTTGGTGACGTGCGAGAGGGTCTCGGTGGTAACCCGCATCGCCTCCTCGACCTCGCGCTGGGTGACCGAAAGCTCCAGACGCGGTGCGGGCTCGAGGCCCTGGCCGGTGTAGAGCATACGGTCGACCACGTGGCGGTGGCCGGCATCGGTGGGCACGCGGCCCGCGGAGGTGTGCGGGTGCGCAAGCAGCCCCAGCTCCTCGAGCTGCGCGAGCTCGTTGCGCACGGTGGAGGCGCCGCAGTCGAGCTCGGGGTCGGCGGCGATCGCTTTCGAGGGCACGGGCTCGCCCGTGCGCAGGTAGCCGTCGATCACCTTGCAGAGAATGCGCTCCTGGCGGGCGGTCAACATGGCTTGATTGTAGGCCCCGCAATGGCGGCGACCCGGCGCGCTACACCGTGACGACGGCCTCGGCGTTGCGGATGATCTGCTTGCCGTCCTGCTCGGCGACCGTGTCGATCGTCGCGAGGCCGTCTGCGATCTCGCGCACGGTGCCGGTGACGATGACCTCCTGCTCGGGCACACCCATGCCGCGGAACTGCACCGAGAGGCGCTTGAGGTGCTCGGGGCCCCCGGCGGCCTCGGTCTGCGCGCGCGCGACCTGCGCCATCGACCACAGTCCGTGCAGGATGCGCCCGGGAAGGCCCACGGCGCGCGCGAACTCCTCGTCGATGTGGATCGGGTTGAAGTCGCCCGAGGCTCCTGCGTAGCGGGCGGTGAGGTACTTGTCGGGCGTTACGCGCACCTCGGGGATGGAGGCGCCTGCTGATAGGTCGGACATGCTCAGACTCCTCGCACGATGTTGGTCCACGTGCCGCGCACGACCTGCTCGCCGCGCTGGTTTGTGGAGATGGACTCGAAGACGTAGTAACCGCGGCCGTCCTTTTCGGAGATGTCCTTGACCGAGGCGGTGGTGGTGATCTCATCGCCTGCGACGACGAGGGGGCCCCACTCGAACTCCTGCCCCCCATGCACCATCATCGCGAAGTTGAGCTCGATCTCGGGGTCGAAGATGGGCGGCCCGACGGAGGGCGCGGAGTAGACGACGGCGAACATCGGCGGCGCCACGACGTCGGCGTGGCCGGCCGCGCGAGCCGCCTCCACGTCGAGGTGAACGGGGTTGGTCTCGCCCACGGCGCGGGCGTACTCCTTGATCTTCTCACGGCCCACCGCGTAGAGCGTGGGCTCGTAGGTCTTGCCGATCGCCTGCGTGTTCACTGGCACCGAGTTTGGGCTCCTTTTGCGCGCGGGGTTGCGGCGGGGCAGTCTACCTTGGCCGGCCGAACGGGTCCTTAAACACAAAAAGAGCCCCCGGTCGCAGCGCGTGCGCGCGATCCGAGGGCCCTGTGTAACGCTCAGAAGACGAGGTCTCCCTCACCGCCCACACCGGCGCCGACGAGCTCGCGCTCCTCGACGGCCGAGCCGAGCTCTCCCTCTCCGTCGAGCTGACGCTCGCGCTGGGAGGAGCCGGGCGTGTCGAGAAACTCGACCGAGTCGGCGACGATGGCGATCGCCTGGCGCTTGTTCTGCTCGGAGGTCTCCCACTCGCGCCACTCCAGGCGCCCGTCGATGGCCACGCGCGAGCCCTTGCTCAGGTAGCGCGCCACGTTCTCGCCGGGCCCGCCGAAGACGGAGACGTCGAAGAAGTTGGGGCGCTCCTGGTAGGACTCGCCGTCCTTGCGAAGGCCGTTGCAGGCGACGCGCAGGCTGCAGACGCTGTTGCCAGAGGCGAGAGCGCGCAGCTCGGGATCGCGGGTGAGACGGCCGATGAGGATGACGCGGTTGGTGTTTGCGTAGGACATGATGATGCTCCTTGGTTTGAGTGAACACCCCCAAAAGGGAAGGTACGCGGAGGTGGAGAGACTCTGCTGGGTCGGCTCAATCGTCCATCCCCGGGAGGGCCTCGAAGGGCAGAACGACGACGCTCTCCTGCGCGTGGGCGCGTTCGATCGCGCGCTGCACGGCGCGCTGCACATCGGGCGGGGAGAGGTAGAGCACCCCGGCGACGCAACGCTCGCGTGCCCAGGCGCGGCAGATCTCGAGCAGCCGCTGGGGAGCCTTGATGGTGAGCTCGACCTCGACCGCAACCGGGAGCCCGTCCGCGAGTGAGGAGGGCAAGAGGACGAGGTCGGGGCGGTGCACAAGGGGCTCGCCGCCCCGAGTGCGAAGGCGCGCGCTGAACGATCGACCGTCGCGCTCTTCGGCGCGGAGGAGACGCTCGCCGAGCACGCAGAACTCGGGATAGGCGCGCTCCAGCGCGGCGGCAACACGCGCGCAGACTGCGAGGTGACGCACCGAGGTGGGGTTGATGCGGCAGGCGAGCGCCGGCCGCGCGCAGAGGCGCAGACCGGCAGCGGTTGCGGTGAACAGCACGGGCCCGCCGAGACGGTGAGGCGCGAGCAGGCCGGCGTGGCACGCGCCGTGGAGCCGGCCACGCGCGGAGGGAAGCGAGATGTCGAGGTGCAGCGCGAGAGCCTCGGCGGTGATGGCGCCGAGGTTGGCGGTCCACTGCACAAGGGCCTCGCGCTCGGGCGAGGGCGCGGGATGGGAACTGCTGGTCATGGGGGACTCCTTTTTTTGAAGGGGACCCCACAAGGGGGTCCCAGCGGGTCGCGTGGTGGTGGAACGGAGGCATGGGTAGGTGCAGCGCGACCGCTTGGGTCGGCTGCACCTACCGAGTGCGGATGGGGCTCTCAGAGCCCTACTGCTGCGGGGGGCGCATCCGCGCGAGGCTGACTCGGGCGGGTCCGCCGGTGAGTGCGAGCACGGCGGCACAGCCGCGCGGCATCTCGGTGATGTGGTGGGGGTGAAGGAGGAACTCGCGCACCCTTGTGCGGGTGCGCTGGCCGCTGGAGTTCAGCGAGGTGCTCCAGGCGCCGCGGGTGCCCGCGAGGCGCGCGACGAGCTCGGCGGAGTCGGGAATATTCTGGTGGTGGGCGATCAGCGTGGAGAGGTTGCCGAGGACCTGCTCGAGCAGCCGCTCCTGTCCGGGGACGCGCAGGTCGGAGAACTCCTGGGTGCCGAGCAGCAGGCTGATGCCGGCCGAACGGGCACGACCGAAGAGGCGTGCGACGTGCTCGGTGCCGAGCGCGGAGAACTCGTCGATCGCCACGAGTGCAGGGATCGGATGAGCCTGCAGCAGCGCGACGGCGCTCTGCAGATCCTGAACGATCGCCGCCCCCAGCATCTGTGAGAGCAGCGGGCGCTGGTCGGCGCGAAGGCCGAAGTAGAGCACCGCGCGCTCGTGCAGGGCGCCGGGGAGGTCGAACACGGGCGCGTCCTCGGTGCGCGGGTCGAGCCACGGGCCGATGTCGGACTCGGCGAGGATCGCGAGGCGATCACGCACGCCGCTGAGATCGGTGAGCTGGCGGGGGTGCAGCGAGTCGAGGTAGTCGCACACCTCCTGCCCGCGCGAGGCGGGGAGGCTGCGGGCGAGCACCTCCAGCTGGTCGGGGTGGAGCTGGCGCACCAGCTCGGCGAGGCTCACCTCGCGCTCGCAGTGGCGAAGGGTGTGCACGGCGTGCCCGAGGTAGCGCTGAGCCTGGCGCAGGTAGTGGGGCTCGGTGTAGCGCTCGCCCGCGAGCGCCCGATCGGCGATCTCGGTGGGTGTGCCGTGGGCGAAGGGGTTGTAGACGGAGGGACCCTCGGGTGTCCACTCGATGAAGGGGCGTCCCGCGATGCGCGCGGAGCGCTGCAGTTCGCTGCGCATGAAGGAGTCCCCCTTGGGGTCGACAACGATCACCGCCAGCTCGCGCTGCACGGCGGCGGTGGCGATGGCAGTCTGCGTGACGGTCTTGCCCGAGCCGGTGGCACCGATGACGAGCGTGTGAACGCCCCCGCCGCCATCGCGCAGGGGGATGCGAACGGGACGCGAGCGACGGTCGATACCGACGATCAGCTCGCCGGGGGCGGACCGCGGAGAGTTGCGGCGAAGAGCCCGGCGCAGAGAGTCGAGCGGTGTGTGCCGCTGACGGGCTACCTCAGCGAGGTCGGCGCCCACTTCGAGGTCTTCGCGGTGCCAGCGACGGTTGCGGAGGGTGACGGTGAGCGTGGCGGTGGCGATCGTGGGAGCAAGCGGCCCAAGCGCACCGCGCACGGAGACGACGAGCGCGAGCGCGGCGGCGGGCCAGCTCCAGTGCAGATGACGCGCGCGCACGAGGGGCGCCGCGAGCAGACCGAGCATGAAGCCCTCGCCGATGTGAACAGCCGTATCGGCGAGCTGGTTGAAGAGCTGCTCGAAGGGGGCGAGCAGCTGTGGATGCGGTGAGAACGAGGGCATGGAGCCCCTCCTTTCGTGAGGCCGGCGAGCCGACCGGGGTTAACGAGCAATGGCGAGCCACAGGGCTCGCCGCGAGAGGTGCTGCTACTCGAGGAGACGAGAAAGCTCAGGTGAGGCGGTAGCCCACGCCCCTGACGTTGAGGACCCAGCGGTGGCCATCGCCGGCGAGCGCTCGGCGCAGGCGGCTGGCGTGGCTGTCGAGCGTGCGCGTGGAGCAGGGCGTGGGGTATCCCCAGGCATCGCGCAGCAGCTCGCCGCGGGTGAACACGCGTGTGGGTTCGCGGGCAAGGTGCAGGAGAAGGAGGTATTCCTGCCTGCGCAACGGCACGGAGCGACCGTGCAGGGTGACCGTTTGGGAGCTGAGGTCCAGATGCAGAGGACCTACCGCGAGGCGCTCTGCGCGCGTGCGGGCGCGGCGTAGGAGAGCGCCCAAACGCGCGCGCAACTCCAGGTAGAGGAAGGGGCGCGCGAGGTGGTCGTCGGCTCCCGCCTCGAAGGCGCGCAGCAGATCGAGGTGATGCGAAGCGGGACCAATGACGATGGCGGGCAGGTCCTTGCGCCACGGTCCGGCGCCGAGGCATGCACCGCCAGAGGGGGCCCTGCGGATCTCCTCGAGCAGATCGAGGGCGCCACGCGGAGTGTCGAGCGCACCGAGAATCGCGGCGGAGGGATCGAGTCTGCGCGAGAGCACGCGGGCGTGCTCTGCGGTGAGGGCGAGGCTCGCGCGATAGCCGTCGGCGAGGAGCTGCTCGTGGAGCGGACGCCCAAGCTCGGGGTCGCGCTCCACCAGCAGGATCACCGCCGATTCGAGCGTCATTGCGGACGCTCTGAGGGGTGACGGCGGATGCTCCACGCGATGCTCACCCGAGCTCGACCTCGCGCGGGCTGATGCCGAGGCCGCGACGGGCGATCAGCGCGAGCACTTCGCTGTGAACCCACGGCGTGGGGACGCCGCCGCGGCCGCCCTCGGGCATCAGGCCGACGCGCCGCGCGAGCCAGCTGGTGTCGCCGCCGCCGGGGCCTCCCGCGCGGCGCTTGATGCGCCCGCAGCGGATCGTGATCTCGCTCATGCTGAGGCTTCCGCCCGCGATGGCCGCCACGACGGCTTCGCGCAGGCCGCGGTTGAGGACGATGCGGCTGGCGTCGAGCCGCTGGAGCTCGGCGCGCAGCGCGTAGGTGGAGATGTGGGAATCCTCGCGATGGCGCTCGAGCGCTCGAGCGGTGAGGGAGCGGATGGGCTCGTAGCTTTCGAGCGAGCCGATCGCCTCGCGCACACCGAGCGGCTCATCGAGACGGTGCCAGCGCAGCTCGGGGATCGATCTGCCGGTCTCGGCTGGCTGGAGGCGGTAGCTGCGACCCTGACGATCGATCAGCGCAGGAGCCTCGGCCTCCTGGAGGTAGGATTCGCCCAAAGGTGTCGAGCAGAGGTCCACGGCGGCAACCGGCCGGCACCAGCGGCTCTGGGGGCGGCTGAGATAGTCGCGGCACACGAGATTCGCATTGAGGAGCGGCTCGTCGGCGGCGAGGTGCGCCACGAGGCGCCAGTCGCCGAGCGTGGCGCCATCGCGATCGATCAGAAGGACGCTGCCGCTGGCGCCCGGCTGGGTGAGCACTTCGCGGGGCCGGCCATGAGGGTCGGCATAGCGTCCGAGCACGTGCTCGGCGAAGGACGAGCGTGGCCTGCGCGGCTCCGAGCGGACGCGGCGAGGTTTGGCGACCTTCGTGATGGGAGGTGCGGGTGAGACGATGGGGGTCATGGATCTCTCCTGGGAGGTGGCGGGGAATGGGATCTGGGTGGGGGCTTCTAGGACCTCGGGCGCGCGGGCGTCAAGCGGGTGAGAGCGCAGCGGGAGGACCACGGAGAACCCTCCGAGACCCCTACGGGGTTCTCGGAACGGGCGAGCGAGGGAGTCCCGGAGAGCAGAAGCTGTCCGGATTTCAGTCTTGGCTCAGTGCGGCGAGAGCGAGCTATGTGAGGGCGGCGTGCGCCGAATGGCTCAAGGAAGCGAAAAGTGGAGGCCGTCAGGCTAGAGGTTGCCGGGGAGATCGCCCGCGATGCGAACCCCGAAGGGACTCCTGCATCCGAACTGCATACCCTCAGCAGGCAGTTCGTACCTGCAGTTTGGCTCTGCAGAGCCAAGATGGAAGTGAAGCCAGTGCAGTTGCGATCCCTCCGCGCCGGTGGGCGACTGCGCGCCGGATGGCCTCGGCGCGGTGGTGACTGCATCGAGCGAGGGGGCAGATGCGTTCTCGGTGAGGGCCAACTGCGCGAACGTTCTCGCGCCAGCTCTCCTCCGTAATACACGGAGTTCGGAGAGATGCGGATCAGGCCGGAGGGAGGGCGCGTGCGAGCGTGTGGCTGAGCGCTTCGATCGCGTGGGCGCCGAGCGGGCCCTCTCCGCGGAGCCGCTTTAGCAGGGATCTGCGATGGAGCAGCAGGTGGCCGCGTATCTTCAGCGTCCCGAAGAAGGGGAGATCGGCCGAGCGTGAAGCACAGCACACCCTGCACCGGGACCCCGGGGTGCCCGCCGGCGGCGAGCGCCTCGCGCACCGCCGCGACCTGTCGGTCGAGACCGTCGATGAGCTGGGTGCGCTCGCGTCCAGCGATGAGCAGTCGCTGAGGACCGAAGAGGGGCGTCTGGACCCTGACCTTACCTCTGTATCCCTTCGCGTCGACCACGAAGACGCCAGAACGGACGATCGCGAGGTGGTCGATGTTGCCGTAGCCCCCGGGCATGCGCCGATCGTGCAGCACGGCCAACTCCGCGGGAAGCCGCTCCAACGTCGCCGGCGACGGCTCGCTCCCCCAGCTCGCCGAGTGCGGAAGGCCTTCTCGTGTCGCGGTGCGCTGCGCAGCGCGATCAGCAGCGGCCCGAGCCGAGGGTGGGCCTGGAGGGTGCGCGTCTCGCGGTTGTGCCGGCGACGCAGGTACTCGCGCCCCGCGCTGGCGCCGGTCGGCCGCGATCAAGGCGCTCGGCCCTGCCAGACCGAGTTGTCGGGCCATCGCGATCGAGCCGCGCCGATCAGCTGCGCTCGGCCGACTCCCCAGCTCGCCCGCTCGACAGCGCGGGCACGTGACTCTCCTCGTCGCGGGTCCCACCATGCGTCGGTGTGCCCCGGCAGCGATGCACCGCACAGACGACACGCAGTCGGCCCAGCGCAACCTCACGCTCGCCACTGGCCCTCCTGATCGGCAGGATGCTCACGACCGCACCTCCGCCTCGCGCTGCGCGGGGATCGCCGTGGGCGACCGCCACGCGCACCTCCGGCGGCAGCCGGGGCACCCGCGTAGGCGAGCAGCGAGCCCTCGTGGATGTCGCGCTCGGCGGCGAACAGCACTCCTGCACGTCCGGGATACTCCCAGTCGGCGGGGTACTCGCCCGCGTAGGCGCGGCACGCCGTGAGCACGCGGTCGGCGCTGCGCGCGCACTCCCGTGCGCGGGCGCGATCGCGGCACACGAAGACGACCAGCGGGGTGGCCAGCGGACGCGACGCCATAGCGTTTGGTGTGCACGCTCCAGCCCGCGAGCAGATGGTCGTAGCGCTCCAGCTTCGCCGCCGCGCGGCCGGCTGGGCAGGCGATCGTCGAGCTCGACGAGCACGTCCACAGCGGGAGCTGGGGCTGGCTGCGAGACGCGTGTGGGTTCGCCTCCCCCGTCGGGGTCGTCTCCGCCGAGCGTGCTGGCCCGAGCCGCGGGACCTCGATGGTCGCGTCGGGACGCACCGTCTCGAATCGCTCCACCTCGCCCGCGTACCCGGCGTCGTCGGTGGTCTGAGGAACTCGTGCGGCGTGCGGCCGCCCGGCAGCCGCAGCTCGCGCGGACCGAGCGCCGGGCGCCCGTTGGGCGTGGAATACAGCGGTGGTGAGAGCACCGATACCGCGGCGCCCTTCGAGTCGTACCGAAGCGCCAGCCGAGCGTCTGCTCCAGGGCGAGCGCCCAACCGGCCACGTGCACGTCGTGGCGCGCCTGGCGCAGCGCGCTGCTCCTCGACGGTGCCGCATCCCGACTCGCGCCCTCGACCTGAGACTCCATCGAGTCGCCCGTGGTACGCGCAGCAACTCGAGCCCGGCCTCCGCGATCGCGTAGCACATGGGCATCCCGCCGCCGTCGCGGCGATGAAACTGCAGCCGCCGACCCACCCAGCGTCGGAGAGGCGCTTGAGGCGACGCTGGGTCGTGGTGGCCGCACGGTCGGGAGTTGAAGCGGCGGTGGATCTGACTGGAGAGCACATGGCGCATTTCGGCAATCAGCGCGAAGATCTCGATGTCCAGGCGATCGGGTTCCACACTGAGTGGCGAATCGCGAGGCCTGGCCCAGCGGACGCTGTGGGCCCCGTCGAGAGCGACAAGCTCGCGGTAGCTCTCGGCGGCGACGCGACGGCGCCGCCGCGTGCGCGTCTGGGACTTGCCTCGCACCCGGTGCCTCGTGCACAGCCTCGCCATGCGGCACCGGCCATCCCCTCCGCACCGGTCGTGCGCTGGGCGATCCCGGGGGCGTCGAATGCGCGCGGCGCCTCCCCAGCTGCGCTGCGCGCTCGGTCTCGCCCTGCGCGAGCCGCTCCTTCTCCTCCTGTTTGGCCGCGTGCGGTAGTGCTCCTGTCATTGGCGCGTTCGCTGCGCACCCTCAATCTCGCGTCGATCCCAGTGAGGTTGTGTGAAATCCGCCAGATGGCGTCCGCCGCGCTCGGCCTGCCGCGCCGCGTGGAGCGCGAGCCGCTCGCGATCGACCTGCAGCGGGAATCGTCTGTGCCATGAACGGAGGCTGGCGACCCTCGGGCGTGCTCCAGCTCACGATCGCGTGGTGCTTGGGCAGACGCAGCCGCGCATCGGGATTGCCGAGCGCGGAGAGGCTCTCCCCGGGGCGCACCACGTCTGAGAACTCCGCCATCGCGAGGCTCGCCGACGCGCGCGCATCCTGCCACCGAGGCCGTCGCGAAGTACACACGGTGCGCGAACAGCGCGTCGAGCTGATCGCGCACCTCCCGCTCGGTCCACTGTGCCTCGGTCTGCCAGCACGCCACCGTCTCGAGCCCCGCGGAGCGCTTCAGCGCCATCGTCTCGGCGAACCCGCGGTTGAGCACCAGCGGAGCCTCGTCGACCTTCAGCGCGACGCTCACTCGCCGCTCCACAGCGACCAGATCCTGCTGGCGCGCGAGCGCGGCGTCGAGCATGCCGACCAGCAGTTGCATCAGCACCGAGGTGTTGCCCGCGCCCATCGCTCCCAGCGCGCCGCGCACGACCAGCACCTCGCGCGCGCCGATCAACCGATCGAAGTCGATCCTGAGCGAGTCGTTGAGCAGTACTCGCTTGATCGACGGCGAATTCAGCAGCCGCGCGAGCTTGTTGACCGGCGCGTCGAGCTTGGCCGTAGTCATGCTGCGCGCGTCCGCCAGCTGCGCCGCGAGCTCAGCGGTGAAGAACTCGGATATCTCCTTGAACTCGGGAAGCTCACGCACGCGCGCGCCGACGCGCGCGCGGTAGGCGTAGCCCTCCTCGCCCACCGACAGCAGCCGCGCGGCATCCCACAGCGTGCCCTCGCGGTCGTAGGCGAGCACCGCGATGATCGCGTTGCGCAGGTAGCGATCGGACGATGCACGGATATCCGAATCGGTGAAGAGGTGCTTCAGTGCACCCACCACGTAGTCCGCGATCGTGTCCGCCGGCGCCTGCACCGCGAGGGGGTTGAATCCGCACGTGGGGTGGGCCAGGTCGAGCAGGGTGCAGGTGCGCTCGGGCGCCACCAGGCTCACCGCTGCCTCCGCGGCGTCGCCCTTGGGGTCGAGCACGATCACCGCGCAGTCCTCGCGGCGCAGATCCTCGGCGACGGTTGCGACGAGGTAGCTGGTCTTGCCCTGCTCGACCGTTCCCGGCACGGCGGTGTTCTGGCGGCGCATCTGCGGGTGCAGCGTCACTGGCCCGAGCGCGTCCACGAGCGTTCCCGCGCCGGCTGAGGGACGCAGGACTCCCGGTGGAGCGGGTGCAAGCGCAACGGGCGCACGCGCGAAGGGCACCGTGAGATATCCCACCGAGGGCAGGTGCCACAGCGCCGCGAGCTCGGTGGAGGCCCACACACCCTTGTGCCATGAGGGCCACGGGTTGCCCTCGCCACGGCGCACCCTCCTGCGGTAGAGGCCGAGCACCCCGTGGCGCAGCGCCGTGCCTCTTTCCACCAGATGGTTCTCCGCCCCGGCTGCGCGCAGCTCAGAGGCGATTCGCTCACAGGTCTCTCGTGCACCGGCGACGATGCGCACGTCGGTGAAGAACAGCGGCCGGTGCTGCACATCGAGCCCTCCGCGCAGCTCGCCATCGTCGAGGAGCGAGCGATCCCTCACCACCCGCTCTCCGGCGCGACGCTCGCGCGCGAGCCGCGCCTCGTGGCGCTTGTAGAGATGCTTGGCGTGCTGCTCGAAGCTCGCGGGTGTGGGCGTGAGCGCAATCTGCACGAAGGCCGCGCCACCCGCCGCGGAGATGGCGTTCATGAGGCGGTTCATTGCGGGCTCGCGCTCGTGCTCGAAATGGTCGGCGATCTTCACCCGCTTGATGAACTCGGCGTGCTTCTTCAGGCGCACCACCGCCGGTGGATCCCCCACCTCGGTGGTCGATGGGCTCAGGCGCGTGTTTGGGTAGGCGCTGCGCAGCGCTGCCTGCACCATCCCCTGGAGCTCCACGGGACACGCAACCTCGAGCCACACCCGAGAGGCCATCGGCGCACGACGCTCGCGTTCTCGCACGGTGAAAGCGGGGGCACCGCTCTCACCGTGAGCCGCGGCTGCATGAACCTCCAGCGCAAGCGAGGGCTGACCGAAGAAGAGCCGCCGCCACCAGCGGCGCAGGAGGCGCTTGTGCAGCGACTCGTACATCCCCACGATGGCCTCCGCGCTGGCGCAATCGGTGCGGTATGGCACGACTCGAAGGCGCACATATGCCCTGCGACGGCGGGCGTGCCAGCGCGCGGCTCCAATAATCCCGGTCGCACCCGCGGCCACGACCAGCACCAGCGCGATCGCCGGTGCGAGCGCTCCCAACCAGGAGAGCGGATGCGGATCGGCCGGCAATCCACGAACACGCAACCGCGGATCTGGCCTGCCTTGGCGAAGAGCACGCCCGATGCCACCTTCGAGCAGCCATGCTCCCGCGCCGATCGCGCCGGCAGTGGCGAGCACCCCGAGCAGCCGCCACAGAAGAAAGCGAACAAACACCTTGCTCTCTCCTCCGACGGCGGGCGCCCACCGGGACACTTCACTGGAGCCTCGACCGCGCCAGCTCGACCCCCGTTCGAAAGACCCCCTCAGGACCCGATACGAGCGGCGAGGATCGCGATGTCGTCTCGCAATCTCACCGCTCCGCGGGAGACCGCGAGATCTTCCAAGCGCTTCACCAGTACACGCGGAGGACAGCCCGCCTGGTCGGCAAGGTGCCGGCACAGGTCATCCGGGGTGAGCTCGCGCCCGGGAGCGCCCGCATCGGTGAGCCCATCGGTGTAGAGGATCAGTGTCTCTCCAACGCTCAACCGCACCTCGCTCTCCTGAAGCTCCAGATCCGCCAGCACCCCCAACAGCGAACCTCGGACCTCCGCGCAATGGGCCTTACCTCCCTCCTCGAGCAGCACCGGCGCTGGATGCCCGGCGCTCGCAAGCACCGCCCGCGGTGGATCGTGCGAGAGATCCAAGCGCGCGAGGATCGCCGTGGCGAAGCGCCCCGACAGGTCGTGGCTGAGCATCACGTCGTTTACCGTTCTGAGCACCGCGGCTGGACTGGACTGCTGGATCGCAAGTGCACGGATGCTGTGCCTCACCATTGCCGTCACCGCCGCCGCCTCGGTGCCCTTGCCGCAGACATCGCCCACCGCAAGCCAGCACCCGGAGGGCGCCTGGAAGACGTCATAGAAGTCTCCGCCCGCCTCGCTGCCCTGGCCGACGGGACGGTACACCGACGCCAGCTGCAAACCCGCCACTTCGGGAAGCTCCTCGGGCAGCAGACTCTGCTGCAGGGTCTGCGCCACACGCGCACGCTCGTCGTAGAGGTTCGCGTTGTCGAGCGCCATCGCCGCGCGGGCAGCCAGATCCTGCATCAAAGCCAGGCGCCCGGCATCGGGGCCGCCATCGGAGGTGGTGCTCAGAAAGGACAGCGCGCCCAGCAGCCGCCCCCGTGCGGCGAGCCTGATGACCACGGCCGAGCGATAGCCGGCCTTCTCGATGAGGCGCCTGTATTCAGCGCTCTGCGCAACATGCGCGAGCGCCTCGCTCGTCCTGAGATCCTGTACCACCGGCTCACGCGAGCGCAGCGCGCGCGCCACGGGATGATCCCCGCCGGGAAACAGCGGCTCCCGGGCGCGCAGCTCCTCCAGGCGTCGCGCCAACCGCTCGTCCCTGGCCGCCGCCACCGAATCGCCAAGCAACCCATCCGCGCGGATGAGATCGATCACGCACAGCTCGGCGAGCTGCGGAATCGCCATCCGGGCGACCGTGCGCATCGTCTGCTGGGGGTCGAGCGAGGTGTCGAAGGCTGCACCGGCCGCCGCAAGCAGATCCTTGCCCTCGGTGACTTTGCGCTGCTCGGTGGCATCGCGCACGAAGCCTGCAAACAGCATCGGCTCACGGGTCACGAGGGTGACTGTGAGCTCAACCGGGAACTCGCTCCCATCCGAGCGCATTCCGGTGAGCTCCATTCGCCGGCCTACGATCGAAGCCGAATCGCCCTCACCCAGCCGGCGCACGGCCTGACGGTGGCGCTCGCGCAACTTGGGGGGCACCACCAGCTCGGCAACCTCCCGTCCGAGCATCTCCTCACGTGGATAGCCGAAGGTGCGCTCCGCGGCGGAGTTGAGCTCCACCACGGCGCCCTGGGCATCGATCACGATCACGCAATCGTGAGCGGATTCGAGCACGGCCGCGAGCAGCGAATCGCGGACCCGTCGCAGATCGCCGCCAACCGGGGTGTCGCGCTGCTGCTTTCGCTGCTCCGTCCTCGCGAGCATCGGCTCTACTGACGGTAGAGCAATCGAGGGCTTATGCCGGGATCACATGTGCAACCCAACGCCGCGGGCCACACTCATCGCGGACGGGTCGCGCGCTCAACCTGTCCGCCCCGTTCGGTGAGGCGCCACGCGTTGGAGGCCCCTCTGAGCTGACCCCCACCCGAGTTCTCGATCAGCTGCAGACGTTCGAGGCGAGCCAGGAGCTTTGAGATCTGCCCCTGGTCGGCGATGCCAGAGCCCTCTGCGACCTCCCGATTGCTCGCACCGGGATGCTCGCCGATGACCGAGAGAACCCGCACGGTGCGGTAGGTGAGCCGCATATCGAGACCCTCCAGCGGGTCCTTGCGCAGAACCTGTGAGCCCCGCCCGACCTTGGGAAGTTTGGGCGCAGGTTTGGTGAGTTCGTTGCTCGCCACCCGCGCGCCGAGGTAGGGAAGCACGATCATGCTCATCAATGGACCCACCAGATCGGTGAGCGGCCGCTTGCCTCCCGCCAGCAGGCGGGTGTGCAAAACGGCGAACACCGCTCCCACCACGCCTTCCGCTGTGATTTCTGCGGGCTCGCGCGTAGCGCGTGCGCGCTTGCTGGACGACGCTGCCCGAGTGGAGCGCCCACCGCCCTCGGTGCGCCCGCGGTCCACGACCTCCCTGAGTTGCCCCAGCACTTCGGCGCGACGATCGAGGACTCGCGGGCCGGCCCCGAGCGCCTCGACGATACAGAGCCTCGCAAGGCCCGGCTCGGCGTTGAGGAACACAAGCAGCGCAACGAGCCCAGCACGCATCCCCTCGCGCCAAGAGGACTCCCCCTCGTAGGCTTCTGTCGCGATCGCCTGCATGCGCGCGACGGCTTCGTTGAAGGCAGCCAGGAAGCAGTCCTCACGATCGAGGAACACGTCATAGAAGGTCTTGCGCGAGACCTTTGCGCGGCCGATGACCTGAGCGACCGTGAGCCGGGCATAGCCGACCTGCTCGACGGCTTCCACCGTCGCGGCGAGCATCCGGCTGCGCTGTATCTCCGTGACTTGTCCTCGCGGCAGGCCGTTGGGACCCGGCCGCAGCTGAGGGGTGCTCGCTCGCGCTCTACCCCTGGAAACCTTGGAAGCCTTGGAAGCCATGTATCTCCGCCTACCGATCCTGTTCACAGTCGAATGCAGGGGCCACCAGACCCCCTGGAAGTGCTCGCGCCGCGGGACCCGTCGCCCGAGGCGTGGCGACGCGATCCGTATGGACACAGCAAGAAGAGGGTTACGGGTTGACGCCAAAAAGTCGAGCCTCGTCTCCTACTTACCGTGTTGCGCTCTGAAGGATGGTCGATCCACCTGACGATATGGGCGCAAGTACGCGTCCTCCAACAGCACCCGGCGAGCGCATGTTTTTCACCCGATTATTACGCGTTTTTCACTTTTTCGCAGGAGCGATGGCCGAGGCGGTGCAGCCACGCCCGAAGTCCAGTCGTTTCGTTTGTAATTCTCGAATTTTCTGCTGAACCGCATTGCTCTGGTGGCTGGATTTCAAGGGTTAGAGAGGTCGATGCGAGCCTTCGGCCCAGCCGTGCGCGGCCCTGCGCGTGCCGGCGCAGACGAGCGCTCTGAGAAGCGACGCCAACACGCTCTCGCCGCCGATACTCTTGATCAGCATGCTCAGATGTCCAGCAATCCTTGCCGCATCGATCCTCGCCGCACTGCTGCTTGCGCTGACGCCCGCTAGCGCGCTCGCCACGTCCCTCGATGCGGCCTCTACTCATGCATACATCACGGCGAACTACGCGTTCGCTCGAGCGTCGGAGGCTCGCGTGAGGGCCGCAGAGAGCGACACCGTCCGCCTGATCCACAGGTTCGGTCGGGAGTGCCCGAAGGCAGGCGCGGGCGCTCCGCAGAATGAAGAAGCCCAGAAGCTCAGTTATGAGGTCGCGGGCGCGATCTGGTCGGTAACCTACGGGGCCGACGCGGGACCGATCGCCACCTTCATCCACGCGATAGGGCCACTGAGATGGAGCAATCCGGCGCTCACGCGCGCGGCACGCGGCTATGCGAAGAGCCTTCACGAGCTGGCGACTCTGCCGCTTCCCGATCTCTGCGGCGACGTGCGCACATGGAGCGCGAGCGGCTTTCGCGCCATCCCCCCTGCGACAGCTCGCTTCGATCTGTACGTCGAATCGATCGAAGGGCATTCCATCGCGCCGCGCCTGCTCGCTCGCTACGAGCGGCCCTCGGACCGGAGCATCCTCGCGCGCACAACACGCGTTGAAACCAAGCTCGAACACATCGAAACGGTAACCGGCTTCGACTACTGGGACTCGCTGCTCGAAACCCTAGGGCTCAACCAGTAGCTCGCCTCGACACGGATACCCCCGTGCCAGATCCGTCCATAGGGCACCGTCGCCCGAGGGCCACTGCAAGATTTTATTCAACCGATCGGCATCGTCTTAGCGCCAGCAATAGACTCCGGGGAGGGCGTCAAACGGTGTCCTTTACGGAAGGGGAGCAAATGCGAGGAGTTGGTAGTGCATTGTTCGTAGGCATCCTGCTGTTGGTTGCGGGAGTCCTCAACATCGTCTATGGCATTGCCGCAGTGGGCGATGCGCATTTCTATGTCAACGACACGCAGTTCGTTTTCTCCACCCTGCACACGTGGGGTTGGATCACGATCATCTTGGGGGTCATCCAGCTGAGCGCAGCCTTCTCGCTCTTCGGCGGCGGGGCCTATGGCCGTGTTGTTGGGATCGTGGCGGCCACGCTGGGAGCCATCGGCGCGCTGCTTGACGTCGGCGGCGCACACCCGTGGTGGTCGCTCGGGATCTTCGCCATCTGTCTCGTGTGCATCCACGGTCTCGCGGTTCTGGGCGAGCCCACGGAGGCCTGAACCGGGTCGCGGGGGTTGGGTGCGGTCACCCGACCCCCGCGCGGCCTGAACCCCCTGCCGCACAAGGTGCAGGGCACCGCGCTGGCTGAGGTGATAGTCACCTGAACGTGGAGGCCAGCGCAGACGCAGCAACATATGCCGGACGGACGGCCTGGAGCCGAAACCTGGCGACGCCGGTTCGAGACTTCCTGAGCACTGAGACGGGCAGCGCGAGCGTGCTCCTGGCAGCGACGATCGCGGCGCTGATGTGGGCGAACTCTCCCTGGTCGCACTCCTACGAATCGCTGTGGAGCACCAAGCTCGCGATCAGCATCGGCAGCAGCGGGATCTCGATGGATCTGCGTCATTGGATCAATGAGGGATTGATGACCTTCTTCTTTCTCGTCGTGGGCCTGGAGGCCAAGCGCGAGCTGGATGTGGGCGAGCTGCGCGAGCGTCGCCGCCTGAGCATCCCGGTGATCGCGGCCCTCGGCGGCATGTCGCTTCCGGTGGCGATCTACCTCGCATTCAACGCCGGCGGACCGGGAGCGCATGGCTGGGGAGCGGCTATGTCCACGGATACCGCCTTCGCGCTCGGCGCCCTGGCGCTCTTCACACCGCGGGCGGCGACTCGTCTGCGTGTCTTCCTGCTGACGCTCGCAGTCGTCGACGATCTCGCGGCGCTGCTGGTGATCGCGACGATCTACGCGGCCCATGTCTCCCTGTTCGCCCTGGCGGTGGCGTTTGCGCTGTTCGGGGCGCTCCTCCTGCTTCGATACGCCCCGGCGTGGCGTCGCACGGTGTCGATCGCGATCGCCGGCGCCCTCTGGGTTGCGATGTTCGAGTCGGGGGTGGACCCCGTGATCTCGGGGCTCGCCGTGGGGCTCGCGACCAGCGCCTATCCGCCCTCGCGCGATGATCTGGAGCGTGCGACGGTGCTGGCGCGCTCGTTTCGCGAGCAGCCCACTCCCGAGCTGGCTCGTTCGGCCCAGCAGGGGGTCATGTCGGCGATCTCCCCCAATGAGCGTATCCAGTACAGCCTCCATCCGTGGACGAGCTACGTCGTGGTGCCGCTGTTTGCGCTCGCCAACGCCGGTGTCCATCTGACCTCGCGGCTGATCGAAGATGCACTCACATCCCCGATCGCCGTGGGCATCCTCGCCGGCTATTTGGTGGGCAAGCCTCTCGGGATCGCCACCGGCTCCTGGTTGGCATCGCGACCCGCGTTGCGGGGACCGCGATCCCCGCTGAGTCGGCCCTTGATTGCCGCCGGCGGTGCGTTTGCGGGGGTGGGGTTCACGGTTTCCCTCCTGATCGCCAGCCTGGCCTTCAGCGGAGAGCGACTCGAGGAGGCCAAGCTCGGCGCGCTCGCCTCAGTGCTGCTGGCTCCGCTCGTGGGCTGGGGGGTCATTCGCGTCGTGAGAAAGCTGCCGGCGAGCGTGCGAGCACGGCAGATCGCAGGGACGGCCGAGGACATCCTCGACCTGGCCGACGAGGTGGACCCAGAGCGCGACCACATCCGTGGTCCCGTGGATGCGCTCGTTACGCTGGTGGAGTACGGAGATTTCGAGTGCCCGTACTGCGGAAGGGCTGAGGAAGCCATTCGCGAACTGCTCGCCTCCTTCGGCGATGATGTCCGCTATGTATGGCGCCACCTCCCGCTGAACGATGTCCATCCCAATGCACAGATCGCTGCGGAGGCATCGGAGGCCGCAGCGGCGCAGGGACGGTTCTGGGAGATGCACGACATCCTGCTCGAACACCAGGGAGAGCTCAATGCCACCCATTTGAGCGCCTACTCCAAGCAGCTCGGCCTCGACGCGGAGCTCATCCTCGAGCAGCTCCGCCACCGCGAGTATGCGTCGCGCATCAGCGAGGACGTCGCCAGCGCCGATGAAAGCGGCGTTTCGGGGACACCCACCTTCTTCGTCAATGGGCGCCGCCACTACGGCGCATATGACATCGCGACGCTCGCGGATACCGTGCGGGCTGTGCGTTTGCGAGCAAGTCTGCTCAGCTGAGGGGACCTTGGACCTGCTCGATGCTCGCCGCAAGTGCGCACACAGCGGGCTCAATCGCAGCGTCAGTGAGATTGGCATAGCCCACGACAAGCGCCGGCGCCTCGGCGCCGAGGCCCTCCAGGGAAATGTCGCGCGAGCGCGCCGCAGCGAGCACCGCCTGCTCGTCGAGGCCCTCGGGAAGATGCAGCACGACGTATAGACCAGCGGCGGCGCCGTGGACGCTCACGGCAGGCAGATAGTTGGCCAGAGCGGCAAGGAGCGCCTCGCGCTGGCGACAATAGCGCCGGCGCTGGCGACGTAGGTGGCGATCCAACTCGCCTCGCTCGATCAGATCGGCCAGCGCGAGCTGCTCGAGTGGCGAGGGCGTGGCTCCTCGCAGGCGCTGAAGGGCTCCTACTGGCCCTACGAGGCGCTCGGGAAGGGCCAACCAGCCCAGGCGCAGAGCTGGCGCGAGGGTCTTGCTCGCAGATCCGCCGTAGACCACCCGCTCGGGCGCGAGACCCTGGAGCGATCCAACCGGCTGACGGTCGTAGCGGTACTCGGCGTCGTAGTCGTCCTCCACGATCAGGGCGTTGCGCCTTTGCGCCCAGGCGAGCAACGCCGCGCGACGCGACGCAGCGAGGACCGCGCCGGTGGGGTACTGATGGGCGGGTGCAAGTGCGACCGCCGCGATGTCCTCTCCCTCCAAACGCTCCACGAGCAGACCATCGCCGTCCACCGGAATTCGCACGATTTGCAGGCCCGCAGCGATTGCCGTGTCGCGCATACCGGCCCAGCCGGGGTCCTCCACGCCCACACGCTCCACTCCTTGATCGGCAAGGGTGCTCCACAGCAGATCGACTCCCTGTCGCAAGCCGTTTGTGACGACTATCCGCTCGCGATCGGTGCGCACGCCGCGCACCCTGCCCAGATAGCCCGCCAGCGTGGCACGCAGTTCGAGTGCGCCACGCGAATCGGGGTAGCCCAGGCGCTCGTCGCCGGCGTGGCGCAGCACCCGCACGAGCGCAGCCGACCAGGCGACCCTTGGAAAGCCATCAAGCGCCGGCCGGAAGGGGCTCATGTCGTGGCGAATCGTCGGCGTCCGCGCCGTGCTCGACGGCTGATGATGCTCTGGCGTGGCGCTATCCGCGACGATTGTCCCTCCCCCGCGACGCGTTCGCAGATATCCCTCCGCAGCAAGCTGCGCATAGGCGTCCACGACGACGCCGCGTGAGACCCCGAGCTCGACGCACAGCGCGCGGGTCGAGGGAAGGCGCGTGCCCGGCGCGAGGCGCCCGCCGCGCACGGCCTCGCGCAGAGCGTGCTCTACGCGCTTGCTCAGCGACTGCCCAGGACTGCCGGCGGCAAGGTCCAGGTGGAGGTCCATTGGCCCTCGATTCTTGCATCTACTTGGCCCTTTTCAACAGGCCAAGCCCGCCGTATGCTGCCGAGCATGTCAGCAGCCCCCTCGTCGCGTACGAAGGCTCGCCGCATGCCCGCCCGCGCGAGGTACGACCGCGAGACGATCGATGCAATCCTCGATGAGGGGATGGTGGCGCACCTCGGCTTTGCCCACGAGGGCCAGCCTTACGCGATCCCCACGCTGCATGCGCGCATCGGCGAGGAGGTCTATTTTCATGGCTCAGCCGCCAGTCGGACGATCCGGGCGCTCGGTGCGGGCGCTCCGATGTGCCTGACGGTGACACTGCTCGATGGGCTGGTGCTCGCGCGCTCAGCCGTTCACCACTCGGTGAACTACCGCTCGGTGGTGGTGCTCGGCAACGCCCGCCCCATCGAGGAGATCTCCGAGCGCATGGCGGCGCTGGAGGCATTTACCGAGCGCCTCGTCCCCGGACGCTGGTCTGAGGTTCGTGGGCCCACGATCAAGGAGCTGAAGGCCATCCACGTGCTGGCCCTCCCGCTCGATGAGGCCTCGGCCAAGATCCGCACAGGACCGCCAGTCGACGACGAGGAGGATTATGAACTTCCTGTGTGGGCGGGCGTAATCCCGTTGCACACGCACGCCGACCCGCCGCTGCCCGACTCGCGCGTGGCCGAAGAGGTGGCCCCCGCCAAAGCAGTGCGCGAGTGGACTCCTTCGCGCACGCTCCGCAGCCCGCTCTGACTCGGACTACTCGGGAGACAGACGAGGCCGGCGCCGGGGCGGTCACTGAGCACACCCGACACCGGCCTCCAGTTGTGCCAGGGCGGCTCCTGTGGGGATGAGCCCGGCGCGCGGCCAAGCGTATAGGTTCGATTGAACCAGTGCGCTGCGCCCTGGACTAGCGCACTGGTTCCAGGCATGTTTGGCTCGTGCCAACTTCCGATCCACCGGACCCTGCTCTGGCGATAGCGATCCGGCGTCTGCGCGAAGCGCGTGGCGAGACACAGGAGGCGGTCATCCACCGCTCCGGCCTAAGCGTCACAGCCTATGTGCGAGCTGAGCGCGGAGTGAGCAACCCAGCCTGGACCACGGTGAGGAAGATCGCCGCAGCGCTCGATGTGACGACCGCGGAGCTGGCGCAGGCGGCCGACGACGCGCGTGTCGGCGCCGAGAGCGAGCACAGCGAGGCACAGTGAGCTCGGAATCCACGACTCAAACGCCCGGCCGGCTCTAGGTACAGCCCGCTCAACTCAAAGTCGCTACTGGTGGCGAACTCACGTGTCGACTGCTGAGAGACACGGGTCATGGCGCGCTCCTCCCAAAGGCGCGAAAGCCCAACAGCGTCGGCCAATTCAATACCGCCAACGGGATTCGAACCCGTGTTACCGCCGTGAGAGGGCGGCGTCCTAGTCCCCTAGACGATGGCGGCCTGGTGCTTGAACGACCCATCGAGGCTATCAAAGGCCCATGATCGCCCGGCTCCTCCTATACGGACCCTCGCGAAGGGCTCCGGGTGCGATATCTTCGCTTCTCGCTCACGCGGATGTGGCGGAATTGGTAGACGCGCACGGTTCAGGTCCGTGTCTGGGTGACCAGGTGGAGGTTCGAGTCCTCTCATCCGCATCGGCCGTAAATGCAGATGATAACAGGATATTCGCAACTATGGGTCGCGAATATCGAGTCGTCGCGAGTCGTGTTTGGTGTGCATAATGTTCTCAAGTGAGAACTGTGCACGTCGCTCCGCGATCGAATGTCGGCCGAGCACGGCGGCGGCGAACGCCCGCGAACTCATCAGCCTGCACGTGCTGCGTCACTGTGCGTGCGACTCATGTGGGGTCGCGGTGAGCGTTCAGTCCGACCACGGCGGCTGGATCGTGCGCTGGCGCGATGCGTCAGGCCGCCAGCGCGGACGGCGGTTCACGAGCGAAGCCGACGCACGGTCGTTTGACTCGCAGATGCATAGCGTCGCCGTGGAGGAGCGACACGCAGACGAGGCGCCGCAGGGGCGAGGGGTCTACCGGTATCTCACGCGAAACGGAGCCCACTGGTATTTCAAGACGCGCGGGCGCGATGGCTCGCAGATCACGCGTCGCGGGTTCCTCAGCGAGAAAGCCGCCATCGAAGCCAAGCGGCACATCGTCGAACAGGTCGCGCGCGGAGAGGCCAGCTACACCCAAGAGACCTTCGCCGAATACTGGGAGAGATGGCTACGACGCCGCCGGCACCACCTGGCACCAGCATCCATCGCGGCATACACCGTCGACGCGCGCACGCGCTTGCTGCCCGCACTGGGCCAGACTCGCCTCGCAGCGATCGAGACCCGACACGTCCGTGGCCTTTTCGAGGAACTCGCCGAGCGCGTACAGGCAGGCGAGCTCGCGGGCAAGACCGTCAACAACACACTCACGACGCTCACGGTCTGCCTCAACTGAAGGGGTCCCTGTAGGTGGCCCAGGGCCTATGCGTGGTCTGGTTGGTTGTGGTTGTTCTCTCTCCCTGCGTACTCGGCGGGCGTGAGCCCGCCGAGGGCTGAGTGTGGCCTGTAGGTGTTGTACTGGATGCGCCAGTCCTCGATGATGACCTGCGCCTCGGTGAGGCAGGCAAACTCCTCGATATTCAGCAGCTCGTCGCGGAGGCGGCCGTTGAAGGACTCCACGAATGGGTTCTCCCAGGGTGACCCTGGCTCGATATACGCGGTGTTGGTGCCGGTGAGGCGGCAGTAGTCGCGGAGGGTCCAGGCGATCATCTCTGGGCCGTTGTCAGCGCGGAGGTACTTGGGTGCGCCGCGCTGGGCGACGAGCCGTTGGATGGTGGTGATGAGATCCTCGGAGGTGCAGTTGCGCTCGACTCTGATCGCCAGCGCCTCGCGGGTGTACTCGTCGACGATGTTGCAGAGCTTGAGCCTGCGCCGGTCGGAGGTCTCATCGAACTGGAAGTCCACAGCCCACACCTCGTTCGGCCTGGTCGCCCGTAGACGCGCTGCCTGCCCCACGGCAAGACGGCGGCGCTTGCGGGTCCTCACGGGCCGCCGTAGGCCCTCCTGGCGCCAGATCCGCCTGGTGCGCTTGCGGTTGATGCTCCAGCCCTCACGGAGCAGGATCGTGTGCGCTGTCTTCCACCCCCACCGCGGGTGCTCACCGGCGATCTCCCGCAGCCGGCCCGCCAGACGCTGATCCTCCGCGCGTGGTGGCCGTGGCTGTTTGCGTTGCGTGGAGCGGTGTTGGCCCGCGACACGGCACGCCCTGCGCTCTGAGACCCCGAAGCGCTCCTGCAGGGTGCCGACGGCCCTACGCCGGCGCCCCGGGGTCAAAAGTTTCCCTCCGCCAGCTCCTTGAGCATGTCGATATCCAGCGCCTGCTCCGCCACGAGCTTCTTCAACCGCTGGTTCTCACCCTCCAGGTGCTTCAGCCGTTTGGCTTCATCGGCCTTCATCCCGCCGTACTGCGCGCGCCAACGATTGAACGTCGACTCCGTCACCTCGAGATGCCGCAACACCTCGACGAGATCCTGCCCCTCGTTCAACAGCCGTTCGCCCTCACGGATCTTCCGAACAGCCTGCTCCGGCGTGTGCCTATGCCGCTTCATGGTCGTATTCATCCTCTCATCCCATCAACGGGACATGACGAACACACATGCAGCCTGGATCACTTCACAGGGACCCCGTCACAACGACGCCGTCAAGAACGGGCTGATCGCAACGAACCCAGCAATCGGAGTACCACGGTTCCCGCGGACGCACACCGAGCGCGACTACCTACGCCTACACGAGATACCCGTCTATCTCGACTCCTGCAGCACCGAATACGAGCCACTCGCTGCACTGCTGATCGGAACCGGCGCCCGCATCAGCGAGGCGCTCGCCATCCGCCCGAGCGACCTCAAGCTCGATACCGCCGGCGGATGGGTCACCATCGCCCGCGCCCTCAGACAGGACGGCACAGTCGGCGCCACGAAGTCCCGACGCGCCAGATCAATCGAGATCGGCCCCGAACTCACACACCGCCTGGAAAACCACCTCGCAGAGCGCCAGCACGTATACCCGGACGCGAACAATGCTGGTTGCTTGTTCGTCGCACCACGCCCAGGCCGCCGACAACAGACCGCTCGCTCGACGAGCAGCCGAGAGTTCCCTACCACCCGACCGCCGGGCCGTCGGAGGATGGCACGCCCAAGCCCTCCATGATGCGGCGCTCCGCCACATGCCACTGCACTCACTCCGCCACACTGCCGCAGCCGCGTGGCTGGCCGCTGACAACTCGCTGCTCTACGTCCAGCAACAACTCGGACACCGCGACCTCTCCACCACCAGCCACTACTACGGACACCTCGAGCGACACCACAGCCCAACACGAGGCGCACACGCAACCGAGCAAGCAATCACACGAGCAAGCCCTAACTGACAGGCCCCTCATAGGAGGAGTGAGCCGACGCCGACGGCGGGCGCTCCCTCGGTCCAACGCAGGCGTGAGCGCCATGCTCGCTCGGACGACCGCTCCGCTCGCAAAGCGCTCTTCGCCAGTCCTGCGAGAGACAGCACGCTCGCCCATTCTCAGGAGACCTCGACCTTAGCCATAGCACGGAAGGTTGATTTTGGGGTAGCAGTACGGTACTGCTACCCCGCAATCTTATGAGGCCGTGGCGCGAGGTCGGCGGGTGCTGGCTGGGCCGGAAAGTGGGGCAAGCACCGAATGGCGCAAACCATCTCTATCCCGACGCCGACGCGCCCCCGCAGGCGGGTGCAGATGCGGCTTCACTACGACGGGGAGTGGACCGATGGACTCCATCTTGTAGAGCAGCTGCTGATCGGGGGTCATCGTCCTCAGGGCGATCTCGACCGCCAAACCGCCGAAAGCGCAATCGAGGCGCTGGAGTTGCTGGAGCTGCCTTGGATCTTCGGCGAAATGATCGAAGGTGGCGAGGGTCTCGCGGAGCAGGTCCATAGCGAGGCTACCCGCGGCCTCCAAGAGGCTGTTCAGAACGCGCAGGACCAAAGTGCCCAGCACATCCGGTTCGCGTGGAGGCGACTCGGGCGCCGGGCAGAGTTGCTCATCGCACACGACGGCGATCCAGTTGAGCTGTACGACGTCGTCTCGATGGCCATCCCGCTCCTGTCGGGCTCGCGGAACGATGCGGAGAAGATCGGGCGATTCGGGATCGGGCTGAAGACTCTCAACCAATTTGGCGACCGACTCGAGGTCCACTGCCCGCCCTTGCCAGGTTTCGTGATCCGAGGCGGACACGTCGACCGCGTCCCAGACGCTAAGGCACTGCCGGGCTTCTGGGATCCAACCAAGCGCGAGACCCTGTTCGCGTTGCAGCTGAAGCACGACCGCTTCGATCTGGCGTTCTTCCGCGACTGGATCGAGCGTTGGGACGTGTCCTCGCTGATCTTCCTTGATCGCCTACACAGTGTCGCGCTGGTCGACCTTCGGACGCGCAAGCCGATTATCGAGCGCGCGCTCACGACTCGCAAGACCTACGAGCTTGACCTCCCCTTCCCACGCGCGAGCAGTGCCGAGCGCGTCGAACTCCGGGACGTCGGCTCTAACCGCCGCTGGGCGCGCTATCGAGTCCGCTACCCAGTGCCGCGCGAGATCACGCGGATAAACAAGGCCCTGGGGGAGACGGTTGAGCTCTCCGTCGCGGCGTGCAACCGCCCCGGCGGTTCCCGGCTCTACGCTGGGCTCCCGCTCGAGGAGACCTCGACGTTGCCGTTCTCGGTTGCGGCGCCGTTCGACATCGACCTTGACCGTACTGCCCTGCTTGACAACAGCGCGCTCAACGAGTGGCTCTTGGCTCGGCTCGGGGAGCTCGCTGCCGCAGCTGCCGAAGACGCGTTCAGGCGTCGCGCCAGGGACGGCTGGCGTTGGGTGCCGCTCGCATCTGAGCACGCTGGCCAGCGAGACTCATGGCTTCGCGCGCAAGTCGAGCCGCTGACAGCGAGCATCCGTGAGCGAGTCGCTGCGCGCGTGCGGCTATCGGCTGTCAACGGCGACGCGGTCAGGTTGGCAGACTTCTTGATAGAGGCGCCGGCCCTGGAGAAGCTGTTGGATGCCGAGGACCTTGAGCGGCTCGACGCTGAGCGGCAGCCGACGTGGCGCCGCGAGCGCAGCCGCGGGCGCGCCCTACCATCGCGCTCGCGCGACGGGGGTCGCTGGCGGGACGTCTTGGCAGCAATCAGTGGCCCCCGGAGGCTCGAGGTCGGCGACGCACTCGCGTGCCTCGACTGGCCTGACGAGGAGATCCTGCCCCGCGGCACAACTTGGCTTGTTGCCTTCTTGGGCGCTGCTATCGACGCACACGAGCAGGACGGTCTTCTTGCGCGTCGCTGCCTCTTCGTGGAGGGTTCGGATGAGAGGCATGCGCCGAGTGCCGTGGCGGCGAGTGGCCGGACTCTCGTAATCTCGCTGCCTGACTCTGGGCTGGCAGCGTCACTTGGCTTGGCCGACCGGGTGGTCGGGGCATTCCGGGCTCGCAGTGAGAATGCCCGTAAGGTGCGTCGCTGGCTCATCGACGTTGGCGTCCTGCACGAGAAGCCCAGCGATGCGGCTCTGCTCGAGTCTCTCGCCAGCGCTGATGGCGGATCGCTGATCGACCTGTCCGGCCAGCCAGACCTTGCGAAGCGGTTGCGGAACTCCTTCGAACAGCTCTCGGCCGACAGGCGCGACGAGCTCGGGCCCGGTATCGGGCGCAATATCAAGCTCGCAGGGTTCGAATACGACAAGAAAGGGAACCGCCAGGGATTGACTGTAGCGCCTGCGGAAGCCTACATCCCTTACAGCATTGAGAAGGTCGAAGGCTGGCCCACAGCGGCCGGCAAGACACCTGGGATCCGGTGGGTCGATGATCGATACGGCGACTGGTTGAAGACTGGGCGCGACACTGCGAGCGCAGTGAAGAGGCAGGGCGCGCTGGCTTTCCTGCGGAGCATCGGCGCGGCCGTCGCTCCTCGGCTCCACACTGGCGTCGAGGAGAACCCTGATCCATACGCGAGTCTCCATAAAAGCCGACTTCCAGCGCAACAGCGCGGTGAGCTCAAACTCTACCCGAAGGCCCAAACGCTGCGGCACGACTTCGATTCGAGTGACCTTGCTGCGGCGCTTGCGGACATCACCTCTAAGCGCACGACGGTCAAGGAGCGGCGCAAGCGGGCTCGTGCCCTGTTCCAATGTCTCAATCGGGCTTGGAGCCAGCAGTACAGCGGGCGGGATACCGCTATGGCCGCACACCACTACTACCGGTGGCATGAGGACGGGCTGGTGTCTGCAACATGGGTGGGCCGCCTGGCTAGTGAGCCTTGGCTTTCCACGCGCGCGGCAAAGTTCACTCCTAAGGCCCCACGCGAGGTGGCCATCCTGACGGATGCGTCCTACGAGATTGAGGGAGCGCGCCCCGAGCGCTATGCGTTTGAGCTAAACCAAGATGATCTCGAGTTACCTGTCGTTGCGGCAATCGGCATCGAAGGCAAGCCGACCGTGGACACGATCTTCGCCAAGCTCGAGGTGTTGCGTGATGAAGAGAGGGCAGGCCAGGAGGTGCACCAGGCTTGGGCCGACCAGTGCTATCAGGCACTGAGCGCGTACTGTCCGGGTGGCCGCTACGAGAGCGATTCGGACTTGGTGCGCGCACAGTGGCGTGCCAGGTTCGGCACGACGTCCGGCAAGCCGGGGCTTATCAGAGTCGCTGGCAGCTGGCGCTCAATACCTGACGTCCGGCGCGGCGCCTATTTGGGAGGGCTGGTGCCCTGGCTTGAGAAGCCGCAGAGCCTCTGGGAGCACCTCGACATCCCGAGCACCAGCGTGGCGGACTGCGCCCACATTTTGCGTGCGCTTGCTGACGAGAATGCGGACGACCTAGCGACCGAAATACGCGTGACGCGTCGGCTCGTGGAGCTCGCGTCGAGCAGGCGTGGACTGCGAAAGCAGCTCGTCGGCGTCCCCCTGCGCACGTATCGCGGCTGGATCACTAGGCGACCTGCCTACGCGGTGCGCGACGCGGCGCTCGCGCAGGCCGTCGGCGAGCACTGGCCGGTGTGGCGGGCGCCGATCTCCCTCGATGAGGCTGCTCTCCTTCTCGGGCCGTTGGGCCTGACGGCTGTGGGCGAGGACGCCCTGTCGCCCGATGTCCCGAGTGCCGCGATCGCCGCGACTAACCTCCAGGCGGATTTCCCAGCCATCGTGACGCATCTCAAGAACTACTTGACACTCCACAATCCGGATCTGCATGGCCGGCTCTCCGCAGGCCAGTGGCAGGCTCTGCTTGAAGCTAAGGTCGCATTCGGCAATGGCTGGGCCGTCCGCGTGAGGGCGCCGCGCCGTCGCACCCTGAGGATCACGCCCCGCGCTCACCTGTTCCGTGACCCGCTGTTGTTCTGCGCCCTCGACGACGACGAGGCCCAGCATCGGGAGGCAGGAGGACGCGCGATTGCCAGCTATTTCCTGGGCGATGCGCCCAACGAGCAAGACCGCGCATTTCTTACCCTCGCCTGGGAGAGCGCGTTCCGCCGCCGGGACGAGTGCGACGAGGAGATCGACCTGGGGGCGCCGGTCACAGAGGACGTCGCAGACGCGGCTCCGATGCCCTCCTGGTTGGCGAACCGTCAGGCGGGGAGAAATATCCGAAGGCGCAGAATCAAGCCTCAGCCGCAGCGCGTCAAGGCGGAGCCGCGAGAACTCGTGAATCTCGATGAGCTGGACCTTTCCGCCATTAAGGCGACCGTGGTGACTACCGGGCGCATCGGCAAGTTCCGCTCCCCTGCCCCGAAACCTCTAACCCCTCCGAAACGCACGTCCACATTGGGCTCAAGCGCAGCACGCAGCTCAGCCGGTAACACCCTCTATAGCCCTGTTGAGCGTGAAGACACAGGTTACGCGGTCATCGAGGCTTACCTCCGCGAGTCGTATGGCCTCAGCCTCGACGACATCAGGAGTCATGGCGAGGTCGGCGCCGATGCCGTCGACCTCGATAAGGACATCTGGGTCGAGATGAAGGCCCATGGGCGAGAGCGGCCTGACACCGTGTCGCTCCAGGCGTCGGAGGCGAAGCGCGCCAAGGAGAAGGGTAATCGCTACTGGCTCGCCGTCGTGTGGAACCTCGAAAAGCCCCGGACCCCCGAGTTGCTTGTCGTGCAGAACCCACTTGCCAGGCTGGACACGTACCTTGGCTCCGGCATCAAGCTAGTCGGACTTGACGACATCACCTGAGGCGCGGGACTCACTGAGTATCAGGCGGCTGAAATGCTGAGACCTTTTTGTCAAACAGGGCATAAGGCTGAGCTGGCGGCGCAGTTGACGAACGGTGCTCGCCCCTCTTCAATGCGACGAAATCCCGGCAAAGTGCAAGCGCGGCGTGGCGCTTCCGCGCGAAGCCGGTGTTGCGACCCGTGAACGCCGAGTAGCTCGTCGCTTGTCAGAAGTCGCCGGGCGAGACGAGTTCCGCGTGGGGTGCCCATCTCGTCGCGAACGTGATCAGCGCCGCGGAGAGCAACTTCTCATGGATGCCCGTCGCAGTGACGAGAAAGAAGCGGCAGCTGCCGCGGCGAGCTATGACCGCTCCGACGGGCACCTGATTGACGCCCTTGGCTAGCTCCTCGAGCCGTCGGCGGGACTGTGTCTCAGCACGGGCCGAGCGATCCGCGTGCTGGTAGACGACGAGGCTCTGCTGACGACACGCGTACTCGACGAGTTCCGCCACCAGCGCGTACTTGTACAGCTTTGGCTTGCTGACCAACGAACACAGGCCATTGTCGGGATCGGCGAAGACCACGTCTGCGCTGCGCAGCGCATCGAGAGCCCGGCGGTGCCAGGCGCGTCGGGCGGCCGAACTCCATGTGGGGTCGAGCATTTCGCTATGGGTCGGGGAGCCGCCCGGCAGGGTACCGCAGGTCTCCAGCGCCCGCACGCTGCGCTCGCTCTCCACCAATCGTGCAAGGCAGCGGATGAGACCCGGATCGCAGACGGCGAGGGTTGCGTGATGGCGGTTGGAGGGCTGGAGGTAGTCGATGTGCTTGCCGTCGGCGTTGTGGGCCTCGTCCGGCGCCAGGTACCAGTTCAACCCGGTCGTCAGTCCAGCCCCGCCGGTGTCGGGCGATGCTGCGAGGTGCCGAAGCAGGCCCAACTTCATGAAATCGCCCACATCTCCGGCGTAGCGATCCTGCACGCACAGAGTCTCTCACAAGGCGGCCGCGCGTCGGCGCTCGCAGGTGACCGCAAGGCCGCACTCAAGGTGCGCACAACGGACGCACCAAGCTCGCAACCTACCAGCGTGGTGTCAGTGTGTGCCTACTCCCGCTTACCCCCGGTGATGCAGAAGCGCAAACCACGGCACCGCACGCTCCTGCGTGGGACGACTTCGAGCGCGCCGATCGAGATCCGGCACGTGCCCGCTTGCGCCGGGCAAAGCGGAAGCGCGGGCCGCACCGCGCCCCAGACTCCCTACTCGTCCAAGGCGGGCGTGCCCTCAACACGAGCCCAGACGCTCGCTTTGAGTCCGCAATCAGGCATGTCGGAAAGTTCGAGCAGGTCAGTGCAGAGAGCCGCATCCAGCAAGAGCAAAGCCACCCTCGAGCGGACTTGCCAAGAGTCTTGGCGCACATGGCAGCAGTGGCCCAAGCGGCACGTTTATGGCATCCGGCGGAACACAGATCGGGATTCGAGACCGCGAGCGTCGATTGGCGCCGTTGCTCGAGTCCGCAGCGACTTGTCCGCTGAGCTTTACAGGCGTAACAACAGACGGTATAGTCCCACTTCGTTTTGGCATGCTTCGCAAAGCGCGATGGCGTTGGAAAAGTGGACTGTGGAGATTTCTCGCCCAAGCTCACGCTCGTGGGGCTATTCGACTTCGTGGTAGCCAATAGGATCCGTTTTGCCTAGGGAGGCGGTCAAATCCGTCTCGAGACGGGTGCGGGGTGATCTCGCGATCGTGCTTCACACCCACATGCCATACGTCGAGGGCTATGGAACGTGGCCGTTTGGGGAGGAGTGGCTGTGGGAGGCCGTGGCCTGTGTGTATCTGCCGCTCCTTGATCGGCTGGCCGGAGCGCGCCTCACGATCTCTCTCACGCCGGTGCTCTGCGATCAGCTGGAAGCTCTCCGCGGGCCGGCGCGTGCGCGCTTCGAATCGTTTCTGAGGGACACGCGTGCGCGGTTGCATGAGGAAGATGCGGTGCGATTCGAACAAATCGGTGAACCACTGCTCGCGGGGGAGGCGCGACGCGCAGCAGATGACTACGTGCAAGCCGACCGACTCTTTACTGAGCTTGATGGGGATGTGCTTGCGGCGTTTGCGCGCCTCTCGCCCGCTTCCGAACTATGGACGTCAGCTGCGACCCACGCGATTCTTCCTTTGCTGGCGACGCCTGCCGCTTTGCAGTTGCAGTTGAGGGTGGGGATTGCGTCCCACCAACGCCGTTTCGGATCCTGGCGTGGCGGCTTCTGGCTGCCTGAGTGCGCCTACGCGGAAGGGCTCGAGTACGACTTGAAGCACGAGGGCGTGACCGCGTTCTGCGTGGATCAGACGAACGCGCTGGGCCTTGGCTCGCTCGACCAGCTAGAGCCGATCGCGGCCGGTGCGGGAACGGTCGCCGTCCCGATCGATTGGGAGCTCGCACGGCTGGTGTGGGACGGTCCCACCGGCTACCCGGGCGCCCCGATTCACCGCGACTACGACCAAGCGACCGACAACGCGCTCAAGTTGTGGTCCTATGACGGACGACCGTACAACCACCGGGCCGCGCGTGAGCTCGCGCGGCGTCAGGGACGCGAATTCCTCGAGCGCGTTGGCGCCAGGCTCGACGACTACCGCGCCGAACGTGGGCATCCGGGGCTCGTGTGCTTCGCCCTCGATACGGAGATCCTTGGGCATTGGTGGTACGAGGGTCTCGAGTGGCTCGACGCGGTGCTGTCGGACGCAGCCCGACAGGGAATCAATCTGGTCACCCTTCCCGCAGCGCTCGCCCGCCACACACCGGTCGCCAGACCGTTGGTCGCCTCCTCTTGGGGCGAGCGTAAGGATCTCTCGACCTGGGACTCGTCTCTGGTCGCGGAGTTCACGAGCGCCGCGCGCGAGGCCGAGCTGTTGACGGTCGCGGCGGCGCGCGGCGCGAGGGGCGCGCTCGGACGGGAGTCCAAGGCGCTGGAGCGCGCGGCTCGCGAGCTGCTGGCGCTACAAGCCAGCGACTGGGCGTTCATGTGTTCCCACGGGCGCGCCGGTCGATATCCAAATGAGCGCGTGGCCGGGCATCTAGCTGGGCTCGTCGGCGCGCTCGGAGGCGGGGAGGACGCGGCGCTCAAGGTGCGGGTGCGCAATCTCGCACCTGTGCTCGACGTCTCGCTCTTGGCGGATGATGGGGAAGCCTAAGAATCTGCGGTGATGGCGATGGGGCAGTCCTCGTGGTCGGCGACGAGCGCGCGATGGTAGATACATAGCCCGTTGCGGTAACGGGCATTGCGCCGGACGGCGAAGCTCAGCACGTTCTCGCCGGCGAGAACGTGCTGCGGCTCGACCGACCAGCGGTACACACGACCGGACCCGTTGTCCGGAATCACGCGCTGCGATGGATAGTGGTTCCCGTTCACCACGAGTGTCACATCAGAGAAGTGGTTGGCCGGAGAGCTGTACCACGGGTGCTCCGAAGAGAGGCGGGCCTTTACTTCAACCCTGCTCCAACTTCCGTCGGGCCAGCTGAACGCGTACGCATAGCAGCCGTGGTTTGCGCCCCACGCATGCGTGTGCGTCGCGCCCTTGGCCGTTATCGGGTCGTCGTCGAAGAACGGGCCCGCCTTGTCCCACCGCGTCTCGTGCTCGAGCCAATCCTTCGGTGAGATCTCGACCGCCCGAGCGATCCCGGTCACGGCGCCGCCGCTCCGGGGTAAGTCACGACGGACGCAGCTCTGGGTCCCTTCGAGCAGGTCGATCACGGCGAGACCCCGCGTACAGGCCGTGATGCAGGTGGTCCCCTCACCAGCCGCCAGCCCTGAAATGGGTGAGCCGATCTCGATGCTGGACGTGGCGCCGTCGCGAGGGTTCCATACCCGCAGGTACCCGTTGTCGCCTCCGGCGATCACGAGCGGGCCTCCCCCCGCATCCATCAGCGCAACTGCGGTCACGCTCGCCGAATGAGTCTCCAAGCGGTGCAGCTCACGCCCTTGAAGATCCCAGATGCGCACTGCACCGTCGAGCCCCCCGCTCACAGCCACGGGGACACCGTCCACGGTGCCGAACGCAACCGCGAGCGCCTCGTCGCAATGGGCGCCGAGGAGTGTCGGCTGAGGGCGCGTGTCGGCGAGGTACCAGGCGCACACCGTGCCGTCTGTGCTGGACGTGACTGCGAGCGGCGCGCCCGCAACCTCTGCGATCTGGACGCCGGTGATGGTTCCGTCGTGTCCGGGAAGCTCGGCGAGCTGCTCGCGCGTACGCAGGTCCCACATGCGCAGGGAGCCGTCGGCGCCCCCGGAGGCGGCGATCGGCCGGCCAGCGAGCTCGCCGGTGGCCAGTGCCGCAATCCAAGCCGACTGCCGGCCCAGCGTCTCGCGGACCGGCTCGCGGCTGCGCGCGTCCGACATCCAAATGACGCCGTCCCAGCCTCCCGACAGCAGCATCTGTCGATCGTCGAGGCCGGCTATCGCAACGGCGAACACAGGCGAGCCACCTTCGAGCTGCGCGATCATTTGCCCGTCGCGATCCCACGTCGACACGGTCCCGTCGTCGCCTCCGGTAGCGACAGTGGCGAGGTCCTTGTCGTTGGTGGCAACCGAGGTGAGCCGACCGCGCGCGGTACCCGACGCGGTCGACGGGGAGCGTGCCTGGAGATCCCAGACACGCACCGAGCCCCCCTCCCCGCCGCAAACCGCGACGCGTTGGCCCTCGACCGTGCCCAGCGCGACCGCGAACACAGCCGCCCCGACCTCGATGGCCTGCGAGTCGCCCGTGTGCAGGTCCCAGGTGCGAACGGTTCCGTCCTCTGCGCCGGAGACTACGGCCGGCCCGGCCTCGTCGTCGAACGCGACCGCAGTGATGCCGCCAGCGTGAGACCCGATTGGGTCCTCGCCCAACGGGGCGTAAGCCCTCAGGTCCCAAGCCCAGAGCCGCTGATCCCAGCCCGCCGAAACGGCGATCGGCTTACCGTCGAGGCTGCCAAGCGCCACGGCTGAGACGCCGCCCAGGTGTCGGCGCAGCGGCTCCCGGTGGAGAGCCTGGCGACTGTGAAGATCCCAGAGGCGCACCGTCTCATAACCGGCCGACACGGCGATTGGAGTGCCGTCGAGGTCTCCGAGTGCGACCGCGGTCGCACCGCGGGAGTGCGCGCGTATCGGCTCGCCAAGCAGCTTGCGTGCATCGAGGTCCCACACGCACAGCGTGTTGTCCCAGCTCGCTGAGATTGCGATGGGTGAGCCGTCGAGCTCACCCATCGCGACCTGGGTGACCGGGCGCTCGTGACCGCTCAGTGGGTCTCCGAGTCGCGTTCCCGAGCGCAGATCCCACATGCACAGCTTGTGATCTAGTCCGCCCGACACGGCAACCGGTTCGTCGTCCACCGTACCGGTCGCGATTGCGCTGATACGCCCCTTGTGCGCCTCCAGCGCCGGACTGATCGCCTGGCTCGCGATCAGGTTCCAGATGCGCAGGGTACCGTCATCGCCGCCTGAGACGGCGATCGGCACCTCGTCCACGACGCACGCCGCAATCGCGGTGACGTCCGCCCCATGCTGGCCGATCGCGAGATACGCATCGGGAGCTAGCCAGCGCGCCCACCGCGTCGCCCAGCGGCGCTCGATACCGAGCTCGCCCACGCGCCGTGCAAGGTCTGCGGCGTCGGCCTGGTATGCGTGCAGCCCGAGGTAGGAGGCGGCTTCGTCAGGTGCGCAGTCACGGATCTGGGCGGCGGCGCGTCGAAACACTCCGGCTGCGAGGACCGCATCTTCGCTCGCGGCGTTGGGGAGGGCTCGCACGAGCCTCGCCGGCTCGGCCGCGAGCAGGAAGCCCGGGTCCGTGAGCAGCTCGTCGAGGCGGCCCGCCTTTGCGGCGTGCGCGGCCAGGTGCACCCGCGTGTACGCCCCGGCTGCTTTCCAATCCGGCTCTCCGCCGGCTCGTCGAGGCAGGCGCTCGAGCAGAATCTCCACCCAGCTGCCATGGATCGCCGCTTCCCCGCGATCCTCGACGCTGCGCAGGTATTCGGCGAGGACATCGTGGTAGAGGCGAAACGGGCCACTTCGGCCCGCCTCGCCGCCACCTTCGACGAGATAGTCGGCCGCGGGCGAGTCGAGCAGCCACGCGACGTCATCATCGGCGTAGCTGCGCTGCGCGAGTCCCGCTGCGACCGTCGCCCACAGCCCATCCTCCCGCGGCAGCCCGGCTCCCTCAGCGAACGCGAGCGGTCGGAACAGATCGCGAACGCGCCGCTCGTGCTCCCCGAAGCGCGACAGATACTCCTCCATCACACTGCCGACGTCGTCCGGGATCCCCCGCTCCCAGTCGTGCTGTGTCAGATCGACGACCTCCCGGCGAGCCAGCAGAGAGTGGCTCACGAGCTGCGCGAGCAGGAAGCTCGGCGCCGCGCGCCGCGCGATTGCCTGTGCCACGCGGCCCGCCAGCTGACCCTGGCCGGCGTAGGGGGACGGCCTGGCGCCGCCGCCCTCAAGCAGAAAGCTGCGCACGTAGTCGACTAGGTCTTGGTCGTCGAGGAACTCGTCGCGGTCATCGAGGTCGATGATCTTCATGCCGATGAGCTTGCGCAGCAGACTGCTGTTATGCCCCGAGCGGGTGCCGATCAGGACTTTGATGCCGGCGTCCCGCCCGTCGGTCGCCAGCGGCTGCAGCAGCCGCGTCGCGATGCCGGTGGTGTCGATCGCCTCGTCCAGAGCGTCGACGACGATCGTGCGAGGGCGTTCGCCGTCCGCGAGCTCGGCTACGAGGTCTTCGGCGGATCCGGCTCTCAGGTCGAGCCCACCGGCGATCTTTGCGACCACCATGTCGAGCGTCTTGCCCTTCGCCTGCACGGCGACGTCGATCGCGCCCGGCTCCGGCAGCGTTCCAGCGGGCGCCGAATCCGTCGGCGTTTCGTTGCGGAGATGGTCGTCGGCGAGCGTGACGACCCGCGAGATCACGGCTGACTTTCCCGAGCCAGGTCCTCCCGTTACGATCAGCCCGGACTGCCCGTCGCCCTGACCCAGCCACTCGACGATCGCGCGCATCGCACGCACGCGACCGGTGAACAGCCACGGTGAGTTGCTGTTGCGCCCCCGCTGCAGACCGCGTGCCCTCGGTCCCCAGTGCCTGCGCAGCTCGCCCGTCTCGAAGCGCAGACGCCAGCCGATGCGCTGCTCGAGCGGCGGCCACATGCGCGCGAGAGCGCTCATCGGGATCATCCGAGCCGCCCTGGCCGATGAGTCGGTCTCGACGATCACGACGATGCCCACTACCGCTTCGACCTCGTCGTCCCACACGGGCGCTCCGCTGAACCCCGTCTCGATTTCGTGGCCCGCGGCGCTGGTGGTCTCGAGTTGCACCCAAGAGCCGCCGTGGGTCTCTCCACGGATCAACCCGACTGCCCACGCGTCGCCGATCCGGTCCGGGAACCCCTCCACGTGAAAGCCGTGATCCATCATCGAGGGTGGCCGGCGAAATGGCGGGTGTCGCGCCCCCGCAGGCGGCCGGCCCTGAAGCTTGAGCACGGCGACATCGCCGCGCTCGCCATCCGGTGGAAACCATCCGCCCTCGACCACGAACGCCTTTATTGGCTTCGCCTCGGGCCAGTGCGGAAAGTCGACGAACACCGCCTCGGTGGGTCGGTCCTGTAGCGAAGCCCCAAGCCCTGGAACCCCAAGCGCTTTTTCGACGACGTGCGCGCATGTGAGCACTACGTCGGGACCGATCAGGCAGCCCCCTCCGACTACGCTGCGGGAGTTCGCTCCGCCTACGCTTCCGGGCTTGCCGGCTAGGCGGGCGAGTCCTCGGTTGAGCTCGGTTTCTTCCATGTTAGGGTCACCTGTAGGTGCGCTTCTGCCTGTGAGGATGCGAGTACTGCGCCTGCCTTGAGGTTGAGGTTAAGACCGAACTCGAGGGTTATTTCCTCAGGTGGCTCGGCTACCTGTGTGATCTTGCTGACGAACGCTGTCGCAATCGGCCGTACAGCCTCGAGCGCGGCGTCGAAGCGCTTACCGGTCTCCTCGACCAGGGCTCCACCACGCACCGCTGCACGCTCAAAGCCCGGGTCCCACTCGTCGACTTCGACGATGATCGAGCCACCGCCATCGGCGTCGAATGCAACAAGACCCTTCATCAGTCCCCCTTGTGGACGCTTCGTCGAGACTTCCGACTCTACCTAATCGTTGCTGTCAGCGGCATCGTGCGTTCAACCAGAACCCCCTCGGAAGCGACTGAACGGGTAGTTCGTTCGTTCAGTTCAGATTGAGAGCGTGCCCGGTTCACGTCGGGTGCAGTCAGATCAACACACATAGCGACGCTACAAGGTACGTCATGTCCTTCGCCTCCATGGCGCCGGGGAGGAGCACGAGCTTCCATTCGCGAGCGCCGCCGGTCGGGGACGTTCGTCGACCAGTGTCCCGGCGGGGATGGCCTTTGCACTCGCGCCTCGTCCGATGCGAGCGTGAGGGCGCCACCCGCTCGGACGCTCGCTCGCCCCTGAAACCGACAGTGCCGGGTCTGTTTTCCCCGCTCGTGGTGCCAGCGAGCGCCGTGCCTAGTAAGCGATTCACGTCCGACCTTTGAGAACTGCTTTACGATCTTTTGCTCGGACGTCTTATTTACGGGGGCCGTGGTGTCGGAGTCGGTTGAGCTTGCGACGATTCTGCTGAGCGATCTGGTCGGCTCGACTCGGCTTGCTACTTCTGTGGGCCCGGGGCGCGCGGATGAGCTGCGCGAGGAGCATTTTGGGTTGCTGCGCCAGGCGATCGCCTCAACCGACGGGCAGGAGGTCAAGAACCTGGGCGACGGCTTGATGGTCGCGTTCGGCTCGGCCTCTGGCGCGGTGAGCTGTGCGGTGGCGATGCAGCAGCTGTTCGAGCGCCGCTATGGCCAGGCCGAGCAGGGACTGCATGTGCGGATCGGCTTGGGTGCGGGCGAGTCGACCGTCAAGGACGGCGATTACTTCGGGATGCCCACGGTCGAGGCGGCGCGACTGTGCGCGCAGGCCCCTGCCGATGGGATTCTGATCTCGGCGCTCGTCAAGACGCTCGCGGGGCGCTGTGAGGGTGTCGAGTTCGTGTCGGCCGGATCGCTGGAGCTGAAGGGCCTCCCCGAGCCGGTGGAGGCGTTCTCGGTCTCCTGGGCTCCACTCGGCGAGGAGGCTTCCGTCACTGGCGGCTGGCCGCTGCCAGCGGTGCTGCGTTCGGTTCCCCCCGTCTCCTACGTTGGACGCGTCGAGGAGCGCTCCGCGATCGAGGAGGCGATGGTCCTCGCCCGCGACGGGGCGCGCCAGGTGGTGCTGCTCTCCGGCGAGCCGGGGATCGGCAAGACGAGGCTTTCAAGCTTTGCGGCCCATCGCGCCCACGCCGAGGGCTTCGCCGTCTGCTGGGGCGCTTGCTCTGAAGAGCTGGCGGTGCCGTATGAGCCGTGGATCGAGGTCTGCTCGCAGCTTGTCGAGCACGCGCCCCAAGAGGTGCTGAACCGCGTCGTAGAGCGGCACAAGGGCGAGCTCGGCCGACTGGCTCGAAACCTGGAGCGGCGCGTGGCGGACCTGTCCGCGCCTCAGGCATCTGACCCCGAGACCGAGCGTTACCTGCTGTTTTCGGCCGTCGCGGGACTGCTTCAGGAGGTAGCTCAGAGCGTGCCGGTGTGTCTGGTGTTGGACGATTTGCACTGGGCCGACGGGCAGTCGGTGGCGCTTCTCAAGCACGTCGTGCGAACCGTCGAGCAGGGCGCGCTTCAGGTGATCGCCACCTACCGCGACTCAGACCTCGGCAAGGATCACCCGCTGAGCGCGGTGCTGGCCGACCTGCGGTCCATCGAGGGCGTTCAGCGCCTCGCGCTGCACGGCCTCGGCGCCGACGAGGTGGCTCAGATCGTGACCGTCGTGGCGGGGTACGAGCTCGACGAGGACATCCTTCAGCTGGCGAAGGAGATCGCCGCGGAGACCGATGGCAACCCATTCTTCGTGGGAGAGATCCTGCGGGGACTTTGGGAGTCCGGGGGACTGACCTTCGACGAGGCCAGCGGGCGCTGGCGCGTCGATCGCTCCGCAGGCGTGGCGCTGCCCGAGAGCGTGCGCGAGGTGATCGAGCGGCGCGTGGAGCGCCTGGGCGAGGAGGCGCTCGAGGTCCTGAGGCTCGCGGCGGTGATCGGCCGTTCGTTTGACCTGGGGCTGCTCGAGTCGATCCTCGATCTCGACGAGGGCTTGCTGCTCGACCACCTCGAGGCGGCGGTCGCCGCGTCGCTGCTGGCTGAGTCCAGCGAGCGGGTCGGGCAGTTTCGCTTCGCCCACGCGCTCATCAACCAGACGCTCTATGAGGGCCTCGGGGCCACCCGCCGGGCGCGCATGCACCAGCGCGTGGCCCGAGCGCTCGAGGACCTATACGGCGAGGACCCCGGCGAGCACCTGGCAGAGCTCGCGCTTCACTGGCGCCTCGCCGCAATCTCGCTCGACAGGACCAAGGCGGCTGACTACGCACTCAGGGCCGGCCTGCGCGCGCTTGAGAGTCTCGCGCCAGCCGAGGCGGCGAGGCTCTTCAGGGACGCCGTCGAGCTGATCGGTGATGGCGAGAGCGCCGAGCGTTGTGAGGCGCTGGTCGGGCTCGGGGAGGCGCAGCTCCAGAGTGGGGAGGCTGCCTACCGCGAGACGCTGCTCGAGGCCTCGCGAATCGCCTCAGCCATGGCCGACGCCGAGCTCGCCGCGCGCGCGGCGCTGGCGAACAACCGCGGAGGGGTCGCAAGCACGTTCGGTCAGATCGACGCAGAGCGGCTCGCGGCGATCGAGCGGGCGATCGAGCTCGATGACCCGCCGAATCACGCCCGCCGCGCGCGACTGCTCGCGCTCAAAGCGATGGAACTCACGTGGGACCCGGACTTTGACTCTGACATGCGTCGCGCGCTTGCCGAGGAGGCGATCTCGCTTGCGCGTGCCACGAAGGACACGAGAACGCTCGCCGAAGTCCTCCGGAACGTCCACGAGACGATTAGAGCACCGGATACGCTCGCCTGGCGAAGCGATCTTGTCGAGGAGCTTGTTGGCTGCGCCGCCGAGGTAGGTGATCCTGCGCTTAGCTTCTGGGCGCACAACGACGAGATGCAGACTTGCTTCGAGCGGGGGGACCTCGAGCGCGCAAAGGTTGCGCTAGAGCAGTGGCAGCTGATCGCGCACGAACTCGATCAGCCCACAATGAACTGGCTCACCACGTACACAACGGCCGGTTGGGAGCTCATGCACGGCGATCTGGCCGCTGGCGAGCGCCTGTTCGAGAGCGCGTTCCAGATCGGGCAGGAAGCGGGAGAGCCCGACGCCGTTCTTGCCTACGCCGCCGCGCTGCAGCAGGCGCGTATCTATCAAGGCCGCGCGCAGGAGATCGTCGAGATGATGGAGCAAAGCGTGAGCGCCTATCCCGCGATCGCGGCCTGGCGCGCCGGACTGGCAGTGACCCTGTGCTACCTCGATCGAGGTGCCGAGGCCGCGAAGATCCTCGAGCAGGCCGCCAGTGACCGCTTCGAGCACATCACGCCGAACGCGGCCACGTTGACCGCGCTGGTGCTGTATGCCGACGCCGCCGTGTTGACAGACAGCTCGGGCCCGGCCTCGATCCTGTGCGAGCTCATCAAGCCGTGGGCCGACCAGATCGTCTGGAACGGCGTCATTGGCTACGGACACGCCCGCATGTGGCTGGGCCTGCTCGCGGCCTGCATGGGAGAGCACGAGCAGGCCGATCAGCACTTGGCGTTCGCGTGCAACTTCCAGGAGACCAACGGCCTGCTGCTGTGGGCAGCCCGCGCCCATTTGGGCTGGGCGGAGGCGCTCGCTGGGCGCGGCGACGCTACTCGAGCACGCGAGCACGCCGCCCGCGTGCTCGAGCTGTCGCGCGAGCACGGCTACGGCCTCTTTGAGGAGCGCGCAGCCGCGCTTGTCGCTGCGCAGTCAACCGCCTAGATGTGATCGGGCGATGCGGCGCTGTGCTGTCGCCAGGCTGATGCTTACATTGCATTGCGAGCGCGCCGCGAACAGAGCGGGTGGCTGTCGCTATGGACAAGGACCGACAGCCCGTCGGGCGTATCGGCTCGCTCCTCCTATTGGGCGGGAGCAGGCGCCACAGCTACGGCGCCTCGCAGTCGAAGGCCCTTGCAACCCCTCCGGCGTATTCGATGCTGCACTTCCTGGGCATCAGCGTGCGCTACAGCAGCTCGCGGATGCCCTGGAAGCGCTCCAACACCTCGGCGAAGGGCGGGGGCGGCCGGAAGAACAGCCGACGGCACTCCTCTTCGTAGCCCGGCTCGATACGGGCTCGCAGATTCTCGGGCGGGAACAGCGCGTCGCTGGAGGCGAAGCGCAGATTATTAGGAGGCCGGTGGCTGTTGGCGAAGTAGGCCCGGCTCTTCTCGTCGTAGTTGCGGCGGATCGACTCGTACTCGGGCGAGGCGAGCATGTCGAGCACCTCGGGGCGCCCGGCGAGCACATACAGGTCGGCGTAGTGGCGCACGTCGCGGCCGAGTGGCTTGTCCTCCTGTTTGAGACGCTCGACCTTGCCGTGTATCGCGAAGAGCTTCTCGACGAACGTGCGCCTGAAGTGCAGCAGCGTCATCGAGAACGGCTCCAACCCCGAGACGTCGAGCTGGTCGATCGCGCCGGCAGCGGTGAGCGTGTCGCCGACGATCGATGAGATCCGCCTCACCTCGGTTGGCTGCCTGCCGCTCTGCACGCCCGGCTCGAGGCGCACGGTGGGCGGAAACCCCTGGGTCGGGGGGTATCGCGACCGGTAGCGGAACGTGTCTATCCGTCCCCGTCCCCCGATCGTCCGGGAATCGGCCTTCACGAACTCCAATCCATCGACTGCCTCCACGTCCTGCTTGAGCCGCTTGAGCGTGCGATCGATCGCACGCCCGCGCAGCGCGGGCTCAACCGCAGGGTCGACGAACAGGTCGATGTCCTCCGAGAATCGATCCAGCAGACCCCACCCCTTGCTGAGGCTCGTGCCGCCTTTGAAGACCGCGCGGTCCGGAAACCTCGTGGCGATGACGCGCAGGATCTCGGTGATCCAGTAGTCCTTCTCGACAAACACCTCGGGCAGATCGTTCTCCGCGGCGGCTGCCGTCAGGAAGGAGGCGAAGTCCTCGTGCTCGTGCAGCCTCACCGGGCCTGCCACCCCCGCGCGTTTGGCAGGCCACCGAGCACGCCGAAGTCGAACCTGCTCAACGGGTTCAAGCCGGCCCGCAGCGACTCCAGGGAGTCGGCCGGCATACCGGCCTGCTCACCGAGCGCGCCGAGCATGGCTCGCACCCTCGGCGGCTCGCTCTGAGCAGCGCCAGCCAAACGCTTGAAACGTTCGGGGTCGGAGATCTCCGTGACCAGGCGCTCCACCGTCCTTCCGGGGGAGAGGTCGCTGAAGCGTGCCCTATCGCGTAGCAACTCAAGCAATGCGCCGTCCTCGCTATTTAGCTGTAGGCGCGAAGGAGGCCGCCGAGTATGCACCACCGCATCGCCCAGTGCGCCGGGTACTCCCGCGGCTGGCGTTGCGAATTCCCCGCGCGCCGGGTTCTGCGTGGACAAGCCGAGCCAGTTCGCCGCCATCAGACCGGACGCGTGCAGCGGCACTCGCAAGGTGTAGGCAGCCGCAGCGCTGGCGCTGGGCACGCTGGGACCCAGCACGGTCGCCTTCGGCCGGTAATAGAGCCCCTTGCGCACCCGCCGCAGGACACCCTCGGCCGTCAACCGCGAGAGGGCATGCGCCACCGCGTCGGCGGACAGCCCGCCGAAGTCGGAGTGCGACCAGAAGCGCTCTCCCTCAGCAAGCACGCGCTCGCGCACGCGGGTCGCGACGCTATCCCTGCTCCGGCCGCGCCCCTGCCGGTTCTCGACTGTCTTGGACATACCATCAGACTAGCGCCTTTTGCGCCTTTTGGCAAGTTTTTCTGCGAAAAAACTTGCCAGTAGATCTCAGCTGCCTGTTGGCAACTTTCGCTCGCTCACTCGTGGCAACAGTTTGGCAACAGTCATATCGTCCGATGCGTCCGCGAACCGCACAAAACGGACGATCTGGACGCCCGCGGACGCACATGCTCTGGTTGTTCGCGGTTCAGGTCCGTGTCCAGGTAACTGGGTGGAGGTTCGAGTCCTCTCATCCGCATTTTCGGGGGCCGTTTGCTCGTTGTTGGAACCGCTGCGGCATGCTTCAAGAGGCTTTTGCCGCGCGAGGCGCAACGCCGGCTTCATGGAAGCCCGCGAGAGCCCATGTTCGCACCGCCCAGCCACGCCGAGATCGCGGAACGGCGTCTGCTGATAGCTTGCGGTCATGGCCCACCACAAGCGAGGGCGTCCCAAGCAGCGCCGCGCCGGCTGTCTGCTCTGCAAGCCACAGAAGTTGCCGTCGCTGAAGAAGGCAGAGCGCAGGCGCGGCCGTCGCGACGCGCTCCTTCACGAGATCCGCGCCACGCAGGAGCGGACTCGGTAACCGGGACGAAACGTCTCCAGCAAGCGGTAGCCTATTGAGCATGGCCAAGCTGCGGCACACCCAGATCGACCCAGAGACCTCGCTCAAGAGGGTCGCGCGGACCCAGGCTATCACCGACCGTACCGGGGCACTTCAGCCAGCGACGCGGAGCCTACGCGACGTGCTCGCCGAACGAGGTCCTCTGACCGGACCCGTAACTGACGCCGGCACACAGGCGCTTCTCGCGGTGCGCGGCGAGCGGCCCGACGGCGGGCATGGCAGCTACTGAACCGCCCGCGCCGCCCCCGGCCATCCTTTACGTCGACACCTCCGCACTGCTCAAACTGCTCGTGCGCGAGGCAGAGTCCGCTGCCATCGAGCGCGAGCTCCTAACGTGGAGGGAGCTCGCGACCAGCGTCGTCGCGGAGGTCGAGTTGCCTCGCGCAGTAGCGCGCGCTAGGGAGGAGCGGCCCGACGCGGTGATCGATGGCAGCGTGGTGCTGCAAGGTGTGCTCTCCTCGGCCGCGATCATTCCGCTCAGCGAGGCCGTCGTCGCCGCAGCGCGCAAGGTGAAGCCGGTACATGTCGGCGCGCTTGACGCCATCCACATCGCCAGCGCGCTCAGCCTCGGCAAGCAGCTTGCGGGCGTCGCTACCTACGACAAGCGCATGCAGGACGCCCTCAAGCCCCTCGGGATCAGTCTGATCGCACCCGAGGAGGCCACTCGGGATGCGCCAACAGCCGATACATCACCATCAACCGCACGCGACGGCGAGGCCACCGAGTAGCGGCAGGGCAATCAACAGTCCGCGCCGCCGATCTCCTCGACAACACGCCGCCGCGCTTGCCGAGCGACCGGCTCCATGAGATCCTCAAGGAGGCCATCCAGGTTCGGTCGTTGTACCCGAGACTGCATTGGCCCGTCCCGGCCTGTCTGCCGATTGCGCTTCAGCGTGTATTCGGCGGGACCGAAACGCCGAGCTGCCGACAAACAGCTCGGGCCAGGCCGGGCCCGATCTCCTTGTGCCGCGGTAGAGCTGAGACCTCGCCGGTCGGCCCGCGCCACTTGGCGTGCTTGGAGCCGCCAACCTCATGGCAGCCGTGCTCACGCAGATGGCGTTCCAGATCGCGACGCTTCACGCCGCCGCGACGAACCGCAGATGCTCAAGATCCTCGCCAGAGCGTCGCCCGGAGAACTCGTCATCCGCCGTGAGCACCGTCTGCAGCGCATCGAGCACATTCTCTCGTGCCTCCGCCCGCGTGCGGCCCTGGCTGAGGGCTCCTGGAATCTCCAGCACCCGTGCGACGACCCAGCCATCCTCGTCTGGCTCGTCGAAGGCAATGGTGAAGTCGATCGATGGCGCCACCACACCAGAGTAGCGTCCCGGATGCCGACGAGACACTGAGTATCTCCCGTTGATCGCCAAGGGCACCGTAAGGAGACACCCGGGTACTCTCCGTCACATGCCCCAGACACCGGCAGAGAGCGGTCAGATGACCCTCCGCCCGCTCACCCCGGACGATGAGCCCGAGCTATTGCGCATCCACAGCACGCCGGAGGTCGCGCGCTGGTGGGGTCCCCCCTACGAGGGCTTCCCATGGACCGACGAGCCTGAGGCCACGCGCCTAACCATCGAGATCGATGGCGCGGTGGCGGGCCTGATCCAGTACTGCGAGGAGCCCGAGCCCCGCTATCGCCATGCCACGATTGACCTCTTCCTCGATCCGTCGCTGCACGGCCGCGGGTGGGGGACCGAGGCGGTGCGGCGCCTCGTGCGCCACCTCATCGAGGAGTGCGGCCATCATCGCGTCACGATCGACCCCTCGGTGGAGAACGCCGCGGCGATCCGCGCCTATGAGAAGGCTGGCTTCAGGACGGTGGGTGTGATGCGCCGCTACGAGCACGATCCCGAGAGCGGCCGCTGGCGCGATGGACTTTTGATGGATCTGCTCTCTGACGAACTCTGAGTCGGCGCTAGGCTCAAAAGGGTGCTCACTCCTCAGCGCCTGAGCGCCGCGACGGCCCTGCTTGCCACCCTGGTTCTTCTCGGCATACCGCTCCTCGCCAGCGCAAACGTCGTTGGATTCTCCGCGAATCCTCTGCTTCCAGGCCGCGGTGGGCCCGCGAGACCGGCATCGGCGGCCTCCTCCCCCGCCTCATACCTGCAACTCGCCGAAACGGGCGTCGTGCTGGCAGAGCGACGCTGGCACGATCGGCGCCTTGGTTGGTATGACGAACGTCTCAACGACCATGCGCGCTATCCCTTGGCGACGATCTGGGGGGCGGTGCCGCTGTTCGAAGCGCTCAACGCGATCGCCATTGCGGCTCCATCCCCCAGGCATCGGGCCGCCGTGATCGCCTTCGCCCACGGGGCCGAGCGCTATTACGACCGCGGGCTGCGTCCCACACCGGGATATGCGCCCTACCCGAACGACCGCGGAGCGGCGCCCACGTGGTTCGACGACAACGGTTGGTGGGGCATCGCCTTTGTTGACGCCCACCGCGCTACCGGCAGCACCCGCTACCTGCGCGACGCCGAGCGGGCCTTCGCATTCATCGCCGCCCAGGGCTGGGATGGCGCGGGGGGCGGACTCTGGTGGAACACCTCCCACTCCTATCGAGCGGGCGAGGCGCTCGCCGCGGGCGCGTTGCTCGGCGCGCTGCTCTACCGCACCACGCACCACCCCTTCTACCTGCGCGAAGTGCAGAAATTCCTCGTGTGGGCCGATGCTCACTTTCAGACCGAACTGGGGCTCTACGCGCGCACGGACTCCGATCCCACGCCCACACCCTATGTGGAGGGCCCGCTGGTGGAGGCTCACCAGATTCTCTGCGAAGCCGGCGCGACGGCCGCCTGCGTCCGAGCGAGGCAGCTGGCCGATGCCTGCTGGCAGCGCTTTCAAGCCCGCCTTCAGATGGGCCCGCAATTCGACACCATCTACCTGCACTGGATGCTTGTCTACTCGGCGCAGACGGGCGACGATCGCTGGCCTATGCTGGCCCTGGAGATGGCCGCCAACGCTCAGTCCAACGCGCTCGACCCGCGGGGCCTCTATCTGAAAGCGTGGGATGGGACATCGATCACCGCCCACGAAGCCCAGCCGGAGATGTTGCAAACCGATGCCGCGACCCTCGAGCTCTTCGCCTGGATCTCAGCAGCCCCGATGTCGAGATGATGGTGCGCCGCGGCGCACATCTGCTGGGGCTCGTGTGGTGCAGTTGCCTGTTGATCTGCTGCGCATGGAGTGCCCCCTTCGCGCGCGCTGACGCTCTGCTCCCGCCCGGGAACGGTGTGTTCACGGGCCTCACAGGTGGCTCCTACAGCGCGTTTGAAAGCCAGGTCGGCAAGCACCCCGCGGTGGACGGTGTATTCGTGACTTGGGGCAGAACCTTCGAGTCGGCGTTCGGCCAAGCGCGGGCAAACCACGCGCGGCTGATGCTCCACATCTCCACGGCGATGGGGTACGGCGCGCCGGAGCAGATCACGCCCCTGGGCATCGCCCGGGGTGCGGGCGACGGTTATCTGCTGAGCCTCAACGCGCGGCTTGCCCAGAGCGGCGAGCCTGCATACATCCGGCTGCTGCCCGAGATGAACCAGGCCAACAACGCCTACTGCGCGTTCAACAACGACGGATCTTCACGGGGAGCCTCGCATTCGACGGCCAATTTCCGCCAGGCCTGGCGGCGCTCGGTGCTGGTGCTGCGGGGTGGCTCGGTGCCCGAGATCGACGCGCGGCTTCACGCACTCGGCCTGCCGCCGCTGCGTGCAACCCACGCGGTCACCCTGCCGATCCCGCAGGTGGCGTTCGTGTGGGCTCCCCAAACAGCGGGCTCTCCTCCAACCCAGGCGAACAGCCCGGCGGCGTACTATCCCGGGAGCGCCTACATCGACTGGGTGGGCACCGACTTCTACAGCCTGTATCCCAACTTCGCCGGACTGCAAAGCCTCTACTCCGCCTATCCGGGCAAGCCGTTTGCGTTCGGCGAGTGGGCGCTGTGGAACGGCGACGATTCCGGGTGGGTCAAGCAGCTGTTCACGTTCATCTCCTCACACCACCGCGTGCGCATGGCGCTCTATAACCAAGGCGAACGCGAAAACGGCCCGTTCCGTCTTTCGCGCTACCCACACGCGCGCAGGGAAATCAGGCGCTTGATCGCCGCGCCCCGCTTTCTTGCATACACGCCTGAGTGGCACAGCCGCTGAGGGCAGCGCCGAGGGCGCGCTCACGCGTCTGGCTGTGCTCCTGTGGATGCCTGTGCTGCGCCGAAGAACTCCAGCAGCAGCTCGTTCACCTGCTCCGGAGCATCGTGCTGAACCCAGTGCGTGGCCTCGGGAATGCGCTCCATACGCACGTTGGGCACCCACTGCGCGGGCGGCTCTGCAAGCTCCGCACCGAGGTGACGATCGCGCTCGCCCCAGATCACGAGCGTGGGCGCATCGATCCTGCGCAACCCCGCCAATGTGGCCTTCGGCGAGCGGCGCAGGGCAGCGCGGTAGTAGTTCAGCATCGCCGTAAGTGCCCCCGGTCGCGACCACGCCTCGACGTAGCGTTCGAGGTCGGCGTCGCTGAAAGCCTCGCGCGAATCCCCCCGCAAGGTGCGCTTGAAAAAGGAGAAATCGTCCCGTTCGAGAAACTTCTCGGGGAGCGCGGGGATCTGGAAGAAGAACATGTACCAGCTCTTGCGCAGCTGGCGGATGGTGCGAAATCCCTCGAGCATCCGCTCTGTGTGGGGGACGTTGAGGATCGCAAGCTTCTCAACCACCTCCGGATGGCGCATCGCCACGGTGTAGGCCACGGCCGCGCCCCAGTCGTGCCCAACCACATAGGCTCGCTCGACGCCGAAGTGGCGGATCAGACCGGCGATGTCGCGCGCAAGGTGTTCGGCGTCGTAGGCGCGCCACCCCAGCGGCTTGTCCGAGAGGTTGTAGCCGCGCAGATCCGGCGCCACAACGTGATAGCCGGCCGCAGCGAGCGCTGGGATCTGATGGCGCCAGGAGTACCAGAACTCCGGGAAGCCGTGCAGCAGCACCACGAGCGGCCCCTCGCCGGCCTCTACGTAGTGCAGGCGAATGCCCGCGCCCACCTGTGCCTCGCCATGAACGAGGCCATTCTCACCGGATACCGACGCCGCGTTGGACGGCGAAACCGAGGCGGCGCCCGGCGCTTCGCCGGAGACCGGAGCCTCGCCGGCCACCGGAGCCTCGCCGCCGGTCATTCCCGGTGAGCTTCCCTCAAGGGCCATCGGCTCATCGTAGAGGTTTCGACCGCAGATCTCTCAGCCAATTCTCCCGTCCGAAGCAGGTGGGACCTTTTGCGTATCGCTCTCAACGCAACCCACCACAGCGCATGAGCATCATGCTGTTCGCAGCCGGGCTGCTGCTCGGCGCCGTCGGCGCGACCCTGCTCGCGCGCCCCAACCGGGGGCGTATGCGCGACGAACTGAAGTCCATCTCGGTGGATGTGCTCCAGCAGACAAGCGACTCGCTGGCACAGCGGCTCGCCGATCAGCGCCGCGCGGAGGAGGAGCGAACCGCGGGTGAGATGGCCCGCCGCGACGAGCGAGCCGCCGGTGAGACGGCGCGCCGGGAGGAGCGAGCGGCCGGTGAGATGGCCCGCCGCGCCGAGGAGATCAAAGGCGTGATGGCTCCCGTACAGGAGAAGCTCGGGCGCATGGAGAGCGAGATTGCGCGACTCGAGCGTGAGCGCAAGGAGGCCCAAGGACAGCTCTCGGAGATGATTCGCCAGTTGCACGAGGGTGTGGGCGGCCTGCGCCAGGAGACCGGCAATCTCGTCTCGGCGCTCAAGCGCCCCTCCACGCGCGGCTCATGGGGCGAGATCCAGCTGCGCAATGTGATCGAGATGGCGGGCATGGTGGATCGCTGCGACTTCGTCGAGCAGAGCACGATCCATACAGACGATGGGCGTCTGCGACCCGATGTACTCGTGCGTCTGCCGGGGGGCAAGGTCGTGGTGGTGGACTCCAAGGTGCCCCTCGACGCCTACCTCGCCCATCTGGAGGCCACCGATGAGCCCGAGCGCGAGCTGCATATCGCGCGGCACGCGCGACAGACGCGCGAGCACATCACGAAGCTCGCCTCCAAGGGCTATCAAAACCAGTTCGACTCCACGCCCGAGCTGGTGGTGATGTTCGTGCCCTCCGATGGCATCTATCAGGCCGCCCTCGCCGAGGACCCCTCGCTGATCGAATACGGGATCCAGCAGCAGGTGCTGATGGCCACCCCGACATCGTTGATCGGGCTGCTGCGCGCGATCCACTACGGCTGGCGCCAAGAGCTGATCGCGCAGTCCGCGCGCGAGATCGCCGAGTCCGCGCGCGAGCTGCACCGCCGCCTGGGCCGCTTCGCCGAGCCGCTTGCCAAAGTCGGTCGGCAGCTGGACTCGGCGGTGGGCGCCTACAACCAGGCGGTGGGCTCCTTCGACACGCGCGTGGTGCCGCAGCTGCGTCGCATCGAGGAGGCCGGCGCGGCCTCCGAGCGGGAGATCTCCGCGCCCCCCGCGATCGACACCACCGCGCGCCCGCTCACCGCACAGCTGGAGGGCGAGCCGTGGATCGAGGGCGAGCTGTCACCTCGCGTGCGGCGCGGCGCCCGCCCCCAGCTCCCAACATCATGACCGTGGCGAGCGCCACGGGCACGGTCGCGGGAAGCTCCTGCACGGCGAAGAACAGCAGATCGAAGCCCACCGCCAGCCCGGCCACGAGAGCGGCCCCCAGCAGCTGACGCGGGCGCTCTCCCGCCGCGGCGAGCAGCCCACCGAGGAGCCCCGCAACGAAGAGATCCCCGTAGCCCATCACGGCCGAGCCGAACGTCTCGGACTGGAGCCTCGGCAGCCCGGCGGCGGGGTGCGCGGCGTTGAGCACGTCGTTGGGGTGCTGGAGGAGTTCTGCGACCACCAGCGCGGTGTCGGCCACCGCCATGAGCACGATCCCAAGGATCAGCCACCGCGCTGGCGTAACGGCCGCGAGCAGGACACCTAGGGTGACGCAGCTGAGCGCCGAAAGCGCCACCGCGGCGGCCTCCCCCGCCAGCCCGCCGCGATCGACCCAGGCGAGCGCGAACAGCGGGATCGCCAGCAGTGCCGCCGCCGCGTGGCGGCGGGCGGGCTCCCACACCGCCCAGCCAAGCGCGAGCGCCGCGAGGATCGGCACCGCGACCAGCGCAAGATATGTGAGCGTCTCGGCGCTTGGGTGCTCCGCTTGGCGCGCGAGGAACACGAACACAACCACCGAGGCCGGAGGGATCACCGCCCACAGCGGGCTGCGAAGCCGCTCGAGGGCCGCCACCGCATGCCGGGAGGGAGCGACCACGACAGCGCCCTGCACGAGCGAGAGCACAGCGATCGACAGCCAGAAGGGGGGCATGGGGATTGAAAATAGCCGCCCTTTGCAGCTCAGCTTCCCGCCAAAGGTGCTTTGGGCAACCGCGGGGTGCGATAGAAGACAGGGATGCCCCCGATCTCCACAGGAGAGCACGCATCAGCCGGCGCCGGAGATCTGCGCAGGCGCCTCTACCAGCTGGGGGCCGTCGCGGTGAGCGTACTCGCCGCGGGCGCGGTGGCCATTGCGGTGCTCACCAGCGGCAGCACCTCCCAGCTGGCCCCCGGCAAGCCGGTGCCGGGAGCGACCCAGAGCGTGGCTCTGTTCAAAGGGATCCCCCAGCACGGGATGACGCTGGGCGACCCGCGCGCGCCGGTGACGCTGGTGGAGTTCGGCGACCTGCAGTGCCCCGTGTGCGCGGCATACGCCGAAGATGCGCTGCCCGCGATCCTCGCCCGCTACGTACGCACCGGCCAAGTGCGACTAATGTTCCGCAACTTGGACTCGATCGGCTCCGATTCGGTGCGCGCAGCACGGATGGCGGGAGCTCTGGGCGAGCAGAACCACCTGTGGGAATTCATTGATCTGATGTATAGGAACCAGGGGGCCGAGAACACCTCCTATGTCACCGACCGCTATCTGGAGGCCCTCGCCTCGGCGATTCCCGGCGTGGATGTGGGCCGCGCATTGCGCGAACGCGATTCCCCCGCGGTGCGCACCCAGCTCCGGCAGGCTCATGAGCAGGCGCAGCGATTGAACCTGCAGAGCACGCCCTCGTTCGTGCTCTCCGGCGGCGCCCAGCCCGAACGCGTGTTGCCCTCGACGGATCTATCCAGCGCGTCCCTCGCAGAGCCAATGGACCAGGCACTGGCGGGCGCACGGAGGGTCGGTCGATGAGCGATTGGGGATGGGAGGACGCCCCCTCCCCCAGGCGTCCCGCCGGAGAGCAGCCACGCCCCGAGCCGCCCTCCAAGCCCGCCAACGCCGTCGTAGACCCCGCTGGGTCCGAAGACCCCGCCGGGCCCGAAAACCCCGCCGGGCGCGAGCGATTTCGCCGCCGCCGTGCTGGCGCGCTCGTGGCACTGCTGGCGGTGCTTGTGCTCGCGATCGCCGCGCTTGGCTCGGGCGGATCGGGAAACAAGGCCAAGCCCACGACCCATCCCGCTCGCAGCGCGGCTCCCCGGCTGACCCCCGAACAGACGCACGCGCTGATCCACAAAGAGGAGGAAGGGGCAATCGACTCGGTGCTCGCCTACACACCGGCGGTGGTGCAGGGAGGGAGCAGGGGCAATGAGGTTGCGCTCACATTCGATGACGGCCCGGGCCCCTACACCAAGCAGCTCGTGAGCGTGCTCAACGCGCTGCACGTGCAGGCCACCTTCTTCGCGATCGGCGTGGAGGAGCGCTACTTCTCGGAAGGCACCCTGCAGGAGCTGCGCTCGGGCGATGTCGTGAGCGACCACACCGAGACGCACCCGATGATGGCAAGCCTCTCCGCGCACGATCAGCGCGAACAGCTGCAGGAACAGATCTATCGCATACAGCTGCTCGGAGGACCGACACCGCGGCTGTTTCGCCCGCCCTATGGCTCCTTCAACGCCACCACGTTCCGCCAGCTCAGGCACCTGCATCTGCTGATGATCCTGTGGAGCACCGACACCGGCGACTATGCGCGCCCGGGAACGCAGACGATCGTGCAGCGCGCACTCGCAGGGGCACATCCGGGCGCGATCATCCTGATGCACGACGCGGGCGGCAACCGCGAAGAGACGATCGCGGCGCTGCCCGCGATCGTGCGTGGTTTGCACGCCCTGGGGCTGCGTCCGGTGACGGTGCCACGACTGCTGCTCGACGACCCGCCACCCGCCGGGCAGCCGATCCCCACCAACCTCAGCGGAGGGTAGGGTCACCACGGTAACGCCGTAGGATGTCCCGTGTGAAGGCTCCGGCCGCACAGGCGCCTCCGATCCTGCACCTCTCCTCGGTGGTGGGGAGCGCGCTGCGCGACAGCGATGGCGAGCGGCTGGGGAAGGTGGAGGACGTGATCGTGCGCCTCGGCGGCGTGGGCTATCCGCCGATTACGGGGTTTCTGGTGTCGGTGGCGGGGCGCACCTCCTATCTGGGCATCGACCGCGTCTCGGATATCGGCGCGCGCGGGGTGGTGCTGCGCAAGGCGAAGCTCGATCTGCGCCACTTCGAGCGGCGCAGCGAGGAGGTGCTGCTCAAGCGCGATGTGCTCGATCGCCAGCTGATCAACCTCGATGGCGCGCGGCTGGTGCGCGCGAACGAGATCGAGCTGGCGCTGCTGGCGGGGGCGTGGCGCGTGGTGGGAGTCGATACGGGGCCCCGCGGGGGCTTCCGGCGGCTGCTGCCGCGGCTCTTGGGGGAGCGCATCGCGACGGGCGACTTCCTCGATTGGGCGAGCGTGGAGCCGTTTGTGGGGCACGTGCCGACGCTGCGCCTGCGGATCCCCCACCCCAAGCTCGCAAAGCTTCACCCGGCGCAGATCGCCGACCTCGTGGAGGCCGCGTCGCGCAGGGAGGGCGAGGAGATAATCCAGGCCGTGGGCGAAGACGATCGCGAGCTCGAGGCCGATGTCTTCGAGGAGCTCGACGATCACCACCAGCGCGAGTTCCTCGAGGATCGCTCGGACGAGCAGGTGGCGGAGATCCTCTCGCGGATGGCCCCCGACGACGCGGTGGACATGGTGGCCGAGCTCGACGATGAGCGCCGCGAGGCGGTGCTCGCGATGCTGCCGGTGAGCCAGCGCGTGAAGGTGCGGGTGCTGCTCGGCTACGACCCTGCCGAGGCCGGCGGGCTGATGAGCCCGGAGTTCATCTCGGTGCGCCGCGGCACCACCGCGGGGGATGCGCTCGATGCGGTGCGCCGCAGCACGATCGAGCCGGAGGTGCTCACGGCGGTGTTCGTGAGCTCGCCCGAGGGTCAGCTGGAGGGCAGCGTGCCGGTCGCAGCGCTGCTGCGGGCGGAGCCGCAGACGAAGGTGAGCGCGCTCGTGAAGCACGAGCTCCCGAGCCTGCGCCCGGACGCGCCGTTCGAGGAGGTGGCGAGGCTGATGGCCGACTACAACCTCACGTGCGCGCCGGTGGTGGACGAGCACGAGCAGATGGTGGGGGTGGTGACGGTGGACGATGTACTCGAGGCGATGCTCCCGCGCGGCTGGCGGCGGCGCTTCGGATTGCTTGGCGAGGATTGACAGGGCCGCTCGCGAGGAGCCCTCGGTAGACAACCAGACGGACCGGTGCACGAAACCTGCCGGCGCGGCGTGCGTGTACGGCCACCGAGACGCCTCGCGCCGCGCCCGACCCATACACTGCCCCGCGTGAGCCCCTCAGGTCAGTTCGATGGCGGTCCGAGTACCGTCAGTCATGCGTCGTATCCGCTCGGCCACGCGTGGCCGAGCGCGTCTGCCTGCGCGGCTCAGCCCGGCTAGGCTCCGCCTGTTCGCCTTCCTGGGCCTGCTCGGGCCGGGGTTGATCGCAGCCAACGCGGGAAACGACGCGGGGGGTATCGCGACGTACTCCTCGGTGGGCGCGAAGTACGGCTATGGACTGCTGTGGGTGATGGTGCCGATCACGATCTCGCTGGTGATCGTGCAGAAGCTGGCTGCACGCATGGGGGTGGTGACGGGGAAGGGCCTCGCGGAGCTCGTGCGCGAGGAGTACGGCATCCGCTGGTCGGTGCTGGCGACCACGGCGGTGCTGATCGCGAACATGGGTATCTGCATCTCCGACTTCGTGGGGGTTGGCGCGGCGCTGGGCCTCGCGGGTCTGCCGGTGCAGGTGACGGTGCCGGTGGCGGCGTTGGGGATCTGGCTGATAATCGTGCGCGGCTCCTATCGCTCGGCGGAGCGGGTGTTCATCTGGCTGACGATTCCCTTCTTCGCGTATCCAATCGCGGCGATCCTCGCGCACCCCGATTGGGGTGAAGTGGGCAGGGCGGTTGTGTCGCCACACATCCAGACGAACACCACCTACCTGCTGCTGTTCGTGGCAACGGCGGGCACGACGATCACCCCCTATATGCAGCTCTACCTGCAGTCGGCGGTGGTGGAGCGGGGAGTGCGCGAGGAGGACCTCGCGCACGAGGAACGCGAGGCTGTCTCGGGCGCGATCTTCGCCGATGTGATCGCCTCGTTCATCATCATCGCCACGGGCGCGACGCTGTTCGTGCACGGCGTTCACAACATCGGCTCGGCCACGGAGGCCGCGCGCGCGCTCACGCCGTTCGCAGGAAGCTACGCCGAGGCGCTGTTCGGGATCGGCCTGCTGGGGGCAAGCCTGCTGGCGGCGGCGATCCTGCCGATCGCGACCTCCTATGTGGTCTCCGAGTCGCTGGGCTATGAAAAGGGCGTGGGCCGAAGACGCGAGGAGGCGCCGGTGTTCATGGGCGTGATCACCGCGATGATCGCGATCGGAGCGATCGTCGCGGTGATCCCGGGGGTGCCGGTGATCGATCTGCTCGTGGGGGTGCAGGTGGTGAATGGACTGCTGTTGCCGATCAACCTCTTCTTCATCTGGCGCCTCTCGCGCTCGCGGAGGGTGATGGGCGAGCGCCGCAGCGGAAGGTTCCTCGATGGGGCCGCGGCGGTGACGGTGTTGTTCACCTCGACGCTCTCGCTGATCCTCGTTGCGGTGACGCTCGCGGGACTGTAGAGGCTTCTCGCACACGCAATCAAGAAACCTTCATCCCCGCTTACGCGGTCTTTATCGCCCCTTACGGCGAGCAGGATATACCCCTGCTGGAAATGAATGAGCGTGCGGGAGCTCCCTGGCTCCTATACATATTGGGAGCCCTATGCGTGGGCGCCGCCGTGACGGCGTTCCTGGTTGTGGGGCCCCCTGCGCAGTCGGCTACCCAGAGTCGCATTGTGGTGGTGGCTCGGGGCGTGGTGCAGTCGACGGTGAGCGCGAGCGGCAACCTCGTGGCGGCGAGCCAAACCGATGTGAACTTCAGGGTGGGGGGAGAACTGGCGGAGGTGTATGTGCACACCGGAGAGCATGTTCTGCAGGGAAGGCTGCTGGCCGAACTGAATCCTCGCGCGGCACAGAGCGCACTGGCGGTGGCCGAGGATGACCTGCGCGCCGCCGAGGACCGCCTGCAAGCGGCGCAGAGCAGCTCTGGGTCGGGCAGTGAATCCACGGGGTCGACGGATGAACCGAGCGCCGCACCCGCCAAGGCGAGCCCGAAGGAATCGAGCGGCTCTGGTTCGGGCGCTGAAGCGGGCGCCGCACCCACCAAGGCGAGCCCGAAGGGCGCCTCCACCGACACCGCAACCAACACCGCCACCGCCCCCCAGACCCAGTCGCCTGCCGCGAGCGCCGCCAACGTGGCCTCCGATGAGGCGGCGGTGGAAAGCTCGAAGGCGAGCGTGGTGAGCGCCGAAGAGGCGCTCGCGCAGACGCGCTTGTATGCACCCGCCGATGGCACGGTGGCCTCGATCGCAGAGGAAGTACCAGGCGCGAGCGTCTCGGCGGGGTCGAGCTCGAGCGCCTCCAGCGGAGCATCGGCCTCCTCCTCAGCCGGAGGCAGCGCAGGGTCTACCGGAAGCGCCGGCGCTGGCAGTGGCACGGGAGGCAGCGGCTCGGGCTCCGGCAGCTCCGCGGGCTCGAGCTCGGGCGCCGGCACGGGGGGCTCCTCCTCCGGAGCGTTCATCGTGCTCGTGGACACCCACGATATGCAGGTGGTGGCGCCGTTGAGCGAGTCCGATGTCACAAAGGTGAAGGCGGGACAGCCGGCGACGATCACGGTGAACGCGCTGCCCAGCAGCAAGCTCGCCGCGCGCGTTGCATCGGTGGCGCTGCTGTCCACCACTAGCAGCGGGGTCGTGAGCTACGACGTAACCCTCGATCTCGACCAGGATGAGAGCAATCTGCGCCCCGGGATGACGGCCTCCGCGCAGATCGTCGTGGCACAGGCTGAAAACGCCATTAATGTCACCAGCTCGGCGCTCTCCGGGCGCGGAGGAACACAGACGGTGACGGTCATCCGCAACGGGAAGGGCGTGCGCCAGTCGGTCACAACGGGGCTCGTGGGCGACTCCACCACGCAGATCCTGAGTGGGCTGAGCCCGGGCGAGCAGGTGTCCGTTCCGATCCTCAGCGGCCTCTCGCTGGGCGGCGCGGCGAGCGGGGGCCTCGGACGAGCTGGGGGTCTCGGTGGGGGCGGGGGCCTCGGCGGGGGTGCGGGCGTGCGGTTGTTTGGAGGAGGAGGGGCCGGCGGGGCCGGCCCAGGCGGGGTCGGTGGATGAGCAGCCCACGGCGCACTGTGATCGACGTGCAGGCAGTCACCAAGCTCTTCCAGCTGGGAGACGTTCGCGTGCGGGCGCTGCGCGGCGTGACGCTGCGCATAGAGCGGGGGGATTTCGTGGCGATAATGGGCTCATCGGGGAGCGGCAAGAGCACCCTGATGAACATTCTGGGCTGCCTCGATGTACCAAGCGGGGGCTCCTACCTGCTGGATGGCGTGAACGTGAGGGAGTTCGCCGAGGATGAGCTCGCGGATGTGCGCAACAGCAAGATTGGGTTTGTCTTTCAGAGTTTCAACCTCGTGCCGCGCACGCGTGCGCTCACGAATGTGGAACTGCCGCTCGCCTACGCCGGGGTGGGGCGCTCTGAGCGCCGGGCTCGCGCGGTGCGAGCACTGGAGTCGATGGGAATGGGACACCGTCTCGAGCACCTCCCCTCCCAGCTCTCCGGTGGCCAGCAGCAGCGCGTGGCGGTGGCGCGCGCGATTGTCACCAACCCCTCGCTGATCCTCGCCGATGAGCCCACGGGCAACCTCGACTCGCGCTCCAGCGAGGACGTGCTGCGCATCTTCGCGCGCCTGAACCGGCGAGGGGCGCACGGTGGTGCTGATCACCCACGAGCCCGATGTGGCCGCGCAGGCCAAGCGCATCGTGAGGCTGCGCGATGGCAGGATCGTGGAGGACCGTCGCACGCGCGATGCAAGCGAACCGCCACCCCTGCTGCAGGCCCAGAAGTCAGCCCACGGCGAGTACGCCGCACGGCTATGATCGGCCGCGAGACACTGAGGATCGCGCTGGATGGTCTGCTGGCCAACCGTCTGCGCTCGTCGCTCACGATCCTCGGGCTCGCGATCGGCGTGGCCTCGGTGATCGTGCTGATCGCGGTCGGCAATGGCTCCTCACAGACGGTGCAGAGGCGCATCGAGAGCTCTCGGCACGAACGTGCTGCTGGTGACCCGCGGCTTTCAGCGCGGTGGCGCCCGCGCCACCGCCGCCACCGCGCCGTTGACCGAAAAGGCCGCGCAGGCGCTTGGAAACCCAGATGAACGCACCCGACGTGCAGAGCGTCTCCCCCGTCGTGAATGCCGCCAGCGCGACGATGGTTTTCAATGGCACCAGTTACTCGCCCTCGACGTTCGTGGGCACCACGCCGAGCTACCTCACCGCCCACACCTACCAGCTCGCCGAGGGCGCGTCGTTCACCTCCACAGGACATCTCCGAACACCGCGCCGTCGTCGTGATTGGACCAACGGTGGCCGAAAACCTGTTCGCGAGCCTCAACCCGATGGGCGAGTCGATCCAGATCGAAGGGGCCGATCTTCCTGGTGATCGGCGTCACCAGATCCAAGGGCGCGAGCGGGGCGCTCAATCAGGACGACGTCGCGATGGCTCCGATCAGCACCGTGCAGGACCAGCTCACCGGCTATGGACCGCTCAGCTCGATCACGGTGCAGGCGAAGTCACAGGGTCAAGCTGAACGCCGCCGAAGCCGAGGTGAGCTCGATCCTGCAAGGGTCAGCTCGGCACGAGCGCGGCGAACCCCGGTTTCAATGTGATCAACCAGGGGTCGATCCTCGAAGCTTCGAGCTCCACGAGCTCGGTCTTCACCACCCTGCTCGGTGAGGTCGCGGCCATCTCGCTGCTCGTGGGAGGCATCGGCGTGATGAACATCATGCTCGTGAGCGTCACCGAGCGCACGCGCGAGATCGGCATCCGCAAGGCAGTGGGCGCCCGCCATAGCGACATCCTCGGCCAGTTCCTCACCGAGGCCGTGATGGTGTCGATCCTCGGTGGAGCGATCGGCGTGCTGGTGGGCGTCGTGGGGAGCCAGTTCGAGATTGCGGGGGTGCAGCCGGTGATCGCCGGCTACTCGATCTTCCTCGCCTTCGGTGCGGCGGTCCTAACGGGGCTTTTCTTCGGCACCTACCCAGCCTCCCGCGCAGCGGGGCTGAGACCGATCGAGGCGCTGCGTTATGAGTGAACAGCCAGACCCCACCGAGGAGAACGCGATGAGCACCACCGAGGAATCCCCCATCCACACCGAGGAAGAGGAGTTCGAGGACGCCGAGGACTGGAACGAGGAGCCCTCGAGCAGGCGTCCCCGCAGGCGCCTGCTGACTCCTCTCACGGCCCTCCTGTTCGCGCTGCTGGTGGGCGCGGGAGGATTCATCGGGGGAGTGCTCGTGGAGAAGGGTCAGGTGCCCGCGGCCAGCGCCGCGAGCGGCGCGAGCGGACGCCTGACGGCACAGCCGAGGAGCGGTCCGGGGAGCCCCTTTTCAGGACGCTCGGGCGCCGTGGGTCAGGTCGCGAACATCTCGGGCTCGAATCTGTATGTCACCGAACTGCAGGGAAATACCATCAAGGTCGCGACCGCCGCAGCGCAGATCACCAAGCAGGTGAGCACTTCGGTCAAAGACATTCACCCCGGAGACACGGTGATCGTGCAGGGCGCCCACGCCTCCAATGGCTCGATCCAGGCGAGCACGGTGCAGGACAGCGGCAGCTCCGGCGCCTTCGGCGCCGGTTCGCGCAGCAGCAGCAGTAGCGGAGGTGGCGAACAGGCTCTATTTGGCAAGTAAGGACCTTCGAGCCTCGCTCGCGATCACCGAATCCATCTCTACTCAAAGGAACGCCATGTCTCTCATTCACAGCAACAGTCGCAAGCTCCTCGCGGGAGCCTTGTCGATGGCGCTCGCCTGCTTCGGTCTCGCGGCGTGTGGCTCCTCGGGCAGCGGCTCCACGACTTCGACCACGAACGCCGCCAACACCTCCTCGACATCCACGAGCACCACTTCGACGAGCGCCGGCCCAAAGGTGGGGCCGGCGAGGTCCACCGTGATACGGGCGTGCCTGCAGCAGAACGGCATCACCCTTCCCCAGCGCGCTGCGGGCCAGCCGCGCACGCCCGGGGCAGGGGGAGGATTCCTGGGCGGCGGCGCCGGAGCGCCTCTACCGAAGGGGGTTACGCGCGCGCAGTTGCAGGCGGCACTGAAGAAGTGCGGCGCAGCACGGCCTTTCGGCCAGCCGGGAGGGCGCGCACGCTTTGACAACCCCACCTTCCATGCGGCGCTCACGGCCTTCGCGGCGTGCATGCGCCAGAACGGGATCGCACTGCCCACGCCCAACACCTCGGGAACGGGTCCCGTTTTTCAGACCAAGGGCATCAACACCGCAAGCGCCCAGTTCAAGGCGGCCAGAACCAAGTGCCAGAGCAAGTTGAGCGGCGCCTTCGCGCGCCCCGGCGCCGCGAGGCCGCAGAACTAGAGCCGGCGTTGGGCGGGCCCGGCGAGCTCCCGGGTCCGCCTATTCTTCGACGCCGCTGCCTTCAGAGGAGCTGCTCGTGGAGGGCAGCGCGCGTGAGCCGAGATCGCGGTTGGTGGGAGCCGCCTGGGGATCGCGAATCGCCGCCGAGCTGGGCTTCGCCGAGACCGTTGGCTGCTGCAGCGTGGCGATGCGCGCGATCAGCTGATCCCACTGCGCGGCGCTCAGTTCGGGAGCGACGGCCAGCGGCGAGGGCGCCGGCCGGCCTGCCTTCCCGGCGGAGTGAGCCGCGGTGGCGGTGACCCCGGGAGCAGGCACCGGCGTGCCGCCCACCGGATGGAAGCCCACATGGATGTGGTTCCAGTGGTCGGGCAGCGCGAGTGTGTTGGAGGCTTCGGGGTACTTCATCAGGCTGATGATCTGGTGGGGCACGAAACGACCCTGAAGCGTGAGCAGCGCGCGGATCGTAACGTCGGCGATCGAGCCGGGACCCTGGTGCCCGGCGATCGGGATGCCGTTGATCGCCGCGATGTCCACCGCATCGCCGAAGTAGTGCTCGGAGACGTTCCCCGAGGTGGTGAACTCGCCGTGCCCGCAGCGCAGCGCGCTCACGGTGGGGCGAAGGCCGCTGCGTGAGAGGAACTCGAGCGTCGCCAGCACCCTTCCATCGATGGCCCCCGATGCGATGTCCTGGCGCCCGCAGGCGTAGATTTCGATGCCGGGGTCCGAGAGCACCGTGCGCTCCAGTTCGCTCTGGCTCATCAGGAACACCTGCGCCGCCGTGGCGCCGAGCAGATCGAGGGCGCCCTTGGCGCCCTTGGGGTGCAGCGCCACATCGAGCTGACGCCAGTTCTGGAGGATCGGCCCGGCGTCGATCGTCGCGGTGTCGCCCGCCGGGCGGATGGCAAAGCGCAGGCGCGCGCTGCGCACGGCTGCTCCCACGGCGAGCGTTCCGAGGGCGTGCGAGCCGAGTGGCACATTCAGATTGGCCGCGCCCTGGGCCGGAGTGGCGCCCTGAGCCGGAGCCTGTCCCGGCACGCCCTTGAGGTGACCCAGCACGGTGCCCTGCGAGACGATCGATCCGAGCCGCAGCGGCAGCCAGCGCCCGCCGTGGCCATCGCTCTGGCCGTTGCGTGCCGCCGCGCGCACCGCCGCCACCCGCGCCACCGGGTTGCTCGGATGCGCGTACAGCCGCACGCGTCCCATGCCCGCGGGAACCACCCCAGCGCCGGAGAGGGACTGTTCTTCGGCTTCCGCCGCCGCGTGCCCCGCGGAGGCCTTCACGTGCAATGTGAGCGGATGCCTGCCAGCGCTCGCGGGGAGCGTGGGCTTGGGATCGTGCGCGCCGGCCTTCGCGATGCCCGCCGCAGCTGCCGATGGGGAGGCACTGGCAGCCGCGGCCTTCGCACCCGTCGCGGCGGTCCCGCGCCCCAGCCCTGTTCCGGCGCTCCCCCCCGCCTGCCCCCGGCGGGGGTTGGCGGGATTGGCGAGCACGTGGTAGCGGGGCGCGATCGAGCCCAATCCGGCGTAGGTGAAGACATCGCCGTAGATATCCCGCAGCGCGAGGTAGTTGCCCAGCTTGTGCGAGCGCCCCAGCTTGACGATGCGACCGTCCTCGGCCGCCGTAACCGCCTCATCGGGGGCGCCCAGCAGGTCGATGAAGCGCGGTTCCTCACCGGCCTTCGCCCTCTTGTGGGCGGGCGCCGAGGCAGCGTTCGCAGCAGGCGCCGCCGCGGCGATGGGAGCAGGCGCCGGAGCGGCTCCCGGAGCGGGCGCAACGGGGCTCGCCGCGCCTTCCACCGGCACCGCGCCCGCGGTGGCGTTCGACGGCGAGAGCGCCAGCGCCGAGGCCCCTGGATCGGGCGCGATGCGCGCGCCCGCCACGGGCAGGCGGCCCTCGGTGAGGCCGGTGAGCGTGGCGATCACCGACTGCGGATAGGAGGCGATCAGCTTGGCCCGCAGGAGCACCGATTCGACGTACGCGTCGGAGTGGTTGTAGGCGAGGATCGCGGTGTGCAGGTTGCTCGAAGCGCCCGCCGCGTGCAGGTAGCGGGCGGCGGCGAAGATCGCATCCACCGGGTTGTAGGGGTCCGCATAGCCCGCTCCCAGCGCGTCCACCCCATACTGAAGCCACGTCTCGGGCATGAACTGCATCCACCCCACCGCGCCGGCGCTCGACACCGAGACGTTCGTGCCGTAGTCGGTCTCCACCTCGTTGATCGCCGCCAGCACCTGCCACGGCACGCCGTATTGGATCCCCGCGGCCTGGTAGATCGGCAGCAGGAAGAGGGGTACCCGGTAGAATTCGAGCGCCTGCGCGGACACGGCCGACTGGCCGAGCAGCGAGGCGAGCGTCCCCGCCTGAGCGGCCACCACCTGCGGCGCGGGGGCGACGTTGTTGGGAGTTCCGGGGGGGACAGTCGCCGGCGAATTGGCGCCCTTCGATGCCGTGCCGCCGGGACCCTTGGGGCTCCTGGCCGAGGCGTCTTCCCTGCCGGTCTTCGAGCCCCGGCGCTTGGGCGGGGGGGCCTGCTTTCGCTGGACCACCACCGTCGGTGCGCCCGAGCCGCCCGGCGCCGTGGGGACGCTCGGAGCCGGGGGGGCGCTCGGAGCCGGGGGAGCCGCCGGCGCAGCGGGCGATTCGGGGGCGGGGGCCGGAGCCGAGGAGGTGCTCGAGGTGCTTGGCGGAGCGGTCGTCGTGGCGGTGGTTGTGCTCGTCGTTTCGCTCGTCGGTCCCCCTTCGGGGGCGCTGGGCGCGGGGGTGCTCGCGGATGAGGAGGTCACGGTGTCTTCGGCCGGCCCCCCACCGCCGGTTGCGGCCGAGGCGTCGGCTGAGGGAAGCGCTCCCACCACGGGCCCACCGAGGCCCGCGGCGGTGAGCCCGCCGCCGGCGAGCGCCGACAGCATCGCGCGCCGCATCCAGCGGCGCGGACTACTCATCGGCGGCCTCTCCGGGCCGTGCTCGTCGTTGCTTTCCATGATCGTGGTCTTATGGGCGGGGGCCGATGGGCACCCAATCAAAGGCCAGCCCCCTTTCCCCAGTCATATCGGCAGGCAAGCAAGAATCGCTAAAGGGTTCGTAATTCCAGCGTAAACGGGCCCCTCGAAAGGCCGTACACAGGCCCCCATGGTGGCCAGAGAAGGTGGACTCTAGCCACCTCTGAGGCGGAATTCGCCGGTTGGCGAGCCCGCCCGCCCCGCGCACGATCCGTTGCAGATCGGGTGGACATGGCGAGTGCGGGCTCGATGGATCAGGCGGGCACGGCGAGTGGGGGTGCCACCACGTCTGAGTGCCACGGCGTAGAAGACAGCCGGCGGCGCACCACCACCCGCCCCCCGTGCTCGGGGTTGAGCGTGATCGAGCGCCGCACCACGCGCTCGGAGCGCCGCTCGGCGGGCTCCAGCTGCACGTCGCTGAGCACCGTCTGCAGCACGCGCTTCATCTCCAGCTGCGCGAAGCTCGCGCCCAGGCAGCGGCGCACGCCGCCGCCGAAGGGAATCCACGTGTAGGTGCCCGCGGGGCGCTCCAGGAAGCGCTCGGGCATGAAGGCGCGCGGGTTGGGGTAGATGTCCTCGCGGCGGTGCATCAGGTAGATGCACGGCGCCACCGCCACCCCAGCGGGAACGAGGTGGCCGCCGAACTCCATCGGCTCGGCCAGCTTGCGCACCACCACGGGCAGCACGGGGCGCAGGCGGAGGGTCTCCTTGACGACCGCATCGAGGTACTCCTCGCTCTCCCCCGCCTCGATCTCGGCGCGCAGGCGCGCGAGCTTCTCGGGGTGTCGCAGCAGCCGCTCGAAGGCCCACGACAGCGAGGTGGCGGTGGTCTCGTGGCCGGCCACCAGCAGCGTCATCAGCTCGTCGCGCAGTTCCTCGTCGCTCATCCCCCCGCCGTCCTCGTAGCGCGCCTGCACGAGCAGCGAGAGGATGTCCTCGCGCTGCTCCAAATCGGGCTCCTTGCGCCGGCGGCGAATCTCCGCGAGCACGGCCTCATCGACGGGGTCCATCATCGCGCGGAAGCGGCCGCTGCGCATCAGACGTACAGGGCCCAGCAGGGCCAGCAGCGCGAGCAGGCGCGGGTTGGTCAACGACCGGATCGTGCCACGCAGGAGCTCGCTCAGATGCGCCAGCCCGCTGGCCTCCGTGACACCGAAGACCGCGCGCATGATCACCTCCAGCGTGATCGCCTGCATCCGGGGCATCAGCGCAAAGGGCTCGCCCACGGGCCAGCGGTCGATGTCGGCGCGTGTTACATCCGCCATCAGCTGCTCGTAGCGCTGCATGCGCTCGCCGTGCAAGGGCGGCAGCAGCAGCTTGCGGTGCGCCATGTGGGTGGGCTCATCCAGCAGCAGCACCGAGCGCGGCCCCACCACGGGCTCGAGCACCGCGTTGGCTTCGCCCGCGCGCAGCACAGCGGGGTCGCCGGTGAACACGCGCTTGATGTCCTCGGGGTCGCACAGGAACACCCACGTGTTCTCATTGCGGATGCGCAGCGTGAAGACATCTCCGTAGCGCGCGCGGCAGCGCTCCATGAACGGCAGCGGGCGGGCGCCCCAGCCGAGCGTCTGCAGCGAGGTGGGCATGCGGGGACCCGGTGGGAGCTTGGGATGGATCGCGACGCTCATCTGAGATGCAAAGAGTAGCCCATCGGGCGAGACTTTGGCCAGACAGCCAGGATGAGGCACCGCTCCGTTTCATCCACTCACGGGTTATGTGGTTTGTCACAAGATTGGCCAAGCAGATACAGTCCCGGCAGAGAGTTGTCCGAGGAAAGGGATCGAGGGTCATGTTCAGGTTGAGGGTTTTCACAGCAGTACTCGTCGCTGCATCTTTGGGGGGCGTCGCATCGGCGCAGGCAGCACAGACGATTTCGAATTTTCACGTCGCCTTCACCCCCAACAAGCTGGGGTCCCCCACCAACGCCTCCGGTGGGGCCTCCTTCGCATCCACCATTCCGGGCGAAATACCACAGCCGATCACGGGCTTCACCGTGAAGGGTCCAGCTGGATTGGGAATCGATACCACCGGCACCAAGACGTGCAACGCCAAGGCTCTCGAAAACACCGGCCCGCCCGCGTGTCCAAAGGAGTCAAAGGCCGGCTTCGGCGGCGGCATGGGCGCGCTGAAGCTGGGCACGCAGGTCATCGAAGAGCCCTTCACGCTCGACTTCTTCCTCGGCGACAACAGGCCCGGGCACATCGTGATCCTGCTCTACGTCGAAGCCGTCTCGCCCGTTTCGATCCAGCTCGTGTTCTCGGCGAACGTGGTCAACGAGCCCAAGCCCTACGGTCTGGGCTTCCACTTCAACATCCCGCTGATTCCCACGCTTCCGGGCGCCTCGGACGCCACCGTGCTCAACGCCCACGTGACGATCGGAGCATCCAACGCCGCGTATTTCGAGAAGGTCCACGGCAAGCGCAAGCTCGTGCACATCAAGGGCCTCATCGTCCCCAAGACGTGCCCGCGCGGGGGCTTCCCGTTCCAGACGGAAGTCAGCTTCCAGGATGGCACCACCAATGAAGTAAAGGCCACCGTGCCCTGCCCGCCCAAGAAGAAGAAGTAGCGCCACGATGGCCAGGACACGCGCGCTGCGCGCCGCGCTGACCCTCAGCGCGGCGCTCCTGGCGGGCGCCCCCGCGGGTGCGTCTGCGATTGCGCCACCGGGACAGCCCGAAGGAACCACGAGCGCCCTCGCCCCCTCGTTCCTCCCCAGCCGGCTGGGCGCCCCCGCAACGCTCACGCTGAAGATCGACTACACCGGCGCGCCACACAGGGTGCCCGCGCCGGTGACACACACTGTCGTGCATCTCCCCGCGGGGCTGATCTTCAATCTGAGCCACGTGAGCACCTGTCCCCGCGCGCAAGCGCTCCACGCGCGCTGTCCCGCCTCCTCACGGGTGGGGTCGGGCAGCACGGTCGCGATCGCGCATCTCGGCTCGCAGACGCTCACCGAGAACGCCACCGTAACCGCCTATCGCGGAGCCAACCAGGGCGGCCGCCCAACGATGCTGATCTCCAGCCAGGGCCTCACCCCGCTGATCGAGCGGATCCTCATCACGGGTGTCCTGCAGCGCGATCGTCCCCCCTACGGCGTGGAGCTCGCGATGTCGATCCCTCCCATCCCCACGCTCCCCACCGAACCCAATGCGTCGATCTTTCACTTCACGCTCACGATCGGCGGCGCGCGCAACCCGCGTGTGCTCGTGCGCGTGCCCCGCAGCTGTCCCTCCGGCGGATTCCCCTTCGCCGCGGACTTCACCTTCACCGACGGCTCAACCGGCTCGACCACCACGACCGCCAGCTGTCCTTAGGAACCACGGCCGCTGCGTTCCTGAGGCGACACTCGCTAATCTTGCGCCATGGAAGCGATCCTCTCGATCCTGCAGGTGATCATCGCTGTCGTTCTGATCTTCCTCGTGCTGATGCACTCGGGCAAGGACGCCGGGCTCTCGGGCGCCTTCGGCGTGGGCAGCGGCACGGGTCCGCTGGGGGGCGGATCGCTGGTGGAGCGCAACCTCAACCGCTGGACCGTCGTGTTCGCAATCCTCTTCGTCGGAAACACGATCCTGCTGCTCAAGCGGCCCTGGGCGTAGACCGGCGCGCACTGGCCCCTGGGCGCGAAGCCCAAGATCCTGGCCCGCCCGGCGACCCCCGCGCAAACCGACCCTCGCGGACCCCGCAAGGGGTCCTCTCCAAAAAAGCCCCCCCGGATGAACGCCGCCGCTAGCGGCTCTCGCCGGCGCCCACCGGCTCGGGCTGCTCCGCGTGGGCCGGCACGTCACCGCCCTCCTGCGCGAGGCCCTCGACCGCCTCGAGTTCCTCCAGGCGATCGAGGATTGCGAGCGCCTCAGTGCGCAGTGCGATGTCGCTCGCGCGGTAGTCCTCCTCGGAGAGCTTTCCCGTCGCGTAGTCGAGCTCCAGATCGCGGATCTCGCGGTACTTGGCCTCGCGCGCGGCCTCCAGCTCGGAGCCAAGGCGCGTGCGCGAGCGCACGCTCGCCCGGCTGCCCCTGCGCTTTCGGAGGCCCGCCGGCCATAGCGCGAAGAGCCCTCCCGCGAAGACGATCGCGCCGCCGATCCAGATCCACATCACAAGCGGCGAGACCTCGAAGCGAAACTGCGCGGGCGGCGGCGCCTGCAGGTAGGCCCTCGCGAGCACCGCGATCGCGATGATGCCCTCATCGGGGCGCACCAGCGGTATCTTCTGGTTGGCGATGTTGAGAATGCGCTGCAGCGAGGGGGTGTTCATGTTGGGGGCCACCGCCGTCCACACATCGCGCGTGAGGCCCGCATTCAGCGCGATGTGGCTCACCGCGGTGCCGCCGATGAAGTGCCCCACCGAGCCCTGCGCTGGGGTCGCCCGAGTCGTAGAAGCCCTCGCTCGGATTCAGCCACGCCACGTGGCGGCCGCTCTTGGAGACATCGAGCAGCGCGCCCACGCTCAGCGTGGCGCCCGTGTGCGCCGGGTCATACCTCGGCGTCACCGACGCCGTGGGGTGGGCGTAGCGGATCGTGTATGCGCCCACGCGCGTGGAATGGCCCGGTGAGAGCGACAGCTCGGAGACGTGCTGGAAGGACGAGGAGGCCGCCACTCCCACGAACAGCACCGCCATCCCCAGGTGCACGATGTAGCCGCCATAGCGCCTTCGGTTGCGCCGCACGAGCCCCACCGCCGCGAGCGGCAGCGGATCGCCAGAGGAGGCGCGGCGCGCGCGCGTCCCCCGCCACAGCTCCTGCCCCAGCGAGCCCAGCACGAAGGCCGCGCAGCAGAACATCGCCAGCGCGAGCGGCTTTCGCGTGAGGCCCACCGCCGCGAGCACCGCCAGCGTCAGCGCCGCCGTCGCCAGCGGAACCATGAAGTTGCGCCGCGTGTTGGCGAGCGTCGCGCGCCGCCACGCCACCACCGGCCCGATGCCCGAGAGCAGCACCAATACCAGCGCGAGCGGCACCGTGTAGCGATCGAACCACGGCGCGCCCACCGAGGAGGCCGTGCCGGTGAGCGCTTCGGAGATCAGCGGGAAGTAGGTCCCCCAGAAGATCACGAAGCACAGCCCCACGAGCACCACGTTGTTGGCGAGGAAGACCGACTCGCGCGAGAGCAGCGAATCGAGGCGATGCTCCGAGCGGAGCATCGCGCGCCGCGTCACCACCAGATAGATCGAGCCGGCCACCATGCACCGCGATCAGCACCAGGAAGGGCACCCCCAGCGTGGCGCCGCCGAAGGCGTGGATCGAATTGAGCACCCCCGAGCGCACCAGGAAGGTGCCCATGATCGCGAGCGTCCCCGTCGCGAGCACCAGCGAGACGTTCCACACCTTCAGCATCCCCCGGCGCTCCTGGATCATCAGCGAGTGCAGGAAGGCCGTGGCCGTCAGCCACGGCATCAGCGAGGCGTTCTCGACGGCATCCCACCCCCAGTAGCCCCCCCAGCTGAGCTCCGAGTAGGACCAGCGCGCGCCCAGCAGGATGCCCATGCCGAGCAACAGCCACGCGCCCAGCGCGAAGCGGCGCGTGGTGCGCAGCCAATCGGCGTCCACGCGCCGTGCGATCAGTGCGCCGACGCGAAAGCGAAGGGGATCGTGCACAGCGTGTACCCCGAGTAGAGCATCGGCGGGTGGATCATCATCGTGGGGTGGCGCAGCAGCGGATCGAGACCCACCCCGTCGGCGGGCGCCGGGCGAGGTCGTCGCGAAGGGGTCTCGCGTAGAAGACCATCAACGACACGAAGAACGCCGCCGAAGCCGAGCAGCACCGCCGTCGCGTAGGCGGCCACCTCGCGCAGGCGGCGCGCGTGATGAAACAGCGCGAGGCGGACCACAGCGAGAGCAGCCACGCCCACAACAGCAGCGAGCCTTCCTGCGAGGACCACACCGCCGCGGCCTTGTAGAAGGTGGGCGTCGAGAACGAGGAGGTGTCCGCGACGGTGTTGAACGAGAAGTCATCGCGCAGAAACGCCACCTTGAGCACCGCGAAGGCCACCGTGAGGACGCCCGCGAGCAAGTACACCGAGCGACGGCCATAGCGCGTCCACGCGGCTGGCCGTGCGCACGCCGTGGACGACGCGCAGATTCCATACAGGCAGACGGCGAGCGCGAGCGGTAGCAGGGCGCGTCCGAGACCGGCCATCAGCTCAGTAGCTCTGGTTCTTGCTGGAGGGCGCCACCGTGTACTTGGAGGGGCACTTGGTGATCAGCGAGTCGCGTTCGCCCAACCACCCCTGGCCCTGGCGCTGGACGGTGACGATCACCTCGCGCCCTTCGCGGAAGGGCCCCGGAACCGAGCCGGTATAGACGACCGGCACGACGCTCGCGCCAGCGCCCCCCGCGCGATCGCCGACGCTGAAGTCGAGCGTCGAGCCGGAGTGCCGCACCGAGCCGCCACGACGATGCCGGTCAGCTGATAGCTCTGCCCCGGCCGCGCCTGACGCAGCAGCTGGCTGGGGCTCAGCGCCGGCGAGGCGGCGCTGAAGGAGGTGTAGACCAGCGCACTGGCCAGCACGACGGCGGCGCTCAGCGCGACCACCAGCCGCACCGTGCGCTTGCGGGCGGGGTTCATCCAGCCAAGTATCTCAAACGCATGTCGAGGGAAACGCCGGTCGTGCGGCGAAACCTTGGCTGGTTGGCCGAGTTAAGGATAGAGCGAGGGGCCACGCAATGAGATCCACACTCCACCTTCCCAACGCACTCCGCCGTACGAACCCGCGCCACGCGCCGGCCCCCCGCCACCGCGGCCCCCGGCCCCAGCGCCCCCCAAGCCCGCCGCTGCCCCGCCCACGCCTCGACGCCTCCGCCGGCCGACTCGACCGCGACGCATGCAAGGTGCGCGAAGCGGGCGGCCCGCTCGATCAGGCCGCCTACGTGTGCCTCTGCGGGTTCGCCTTCGCCGCGGCGGTCTCCACCTCGGTGGAGTGCCCGCACTGCGGCTCTCCGCAGGCCTGGTAGATCAGAAGATCTGCCTCAGAAGATCTGCCCATCGAGGAAGCCGGCTACGAGAACCAGCCATCCGCCGATCTCCGCGACGATCAGGGTAACCATGTAGGCGTGGGTTCCACGCACGGCGTCCCGGAACTGGTTGTCCGTGTCTTCGCGCCAGCCGTGGAAGGTGTAGGTGGCGACGGACGCGAAGAAGTAGAACGCCATCGCGCCGGCGGCCAACAGGTTCACGAGCTCGCTGAAGCCGCTCAGCTCCACGAACGTCGCGATCAGCAGCAGCGCAAAGCTGTAGAGCAGTGCCGTGCGGTGGGCCATGTCCACATAAACGTGCGCCGTGTGATCTTCCGAGCCCGCAATGCGGCTGTACTTCCACACCCCCAGCAGCAGCGCCCCGAGAAACATCATCGCGCCCGCCACGAGCACCGCCTTCGTGTCGGCGCTGATTCCGTCCATCCTCACTGGCCACCGCTTTCTATAATCGATCTACAGAACTAGAATGAGATTACACTACTGCTAGAATATTACAAATGACCTCCGCCGAGCAGCGCTCCGGCACAGCGACGGTCCGCGCGGGCACCTCCCGCTCCGAGCGCCGCAAGGCGCGCACCGCAAACGCGATCAGAGACGCCGCCGAGCGACTGTTCATCGACCGTGGTTACTCGACAACGACGATGGAGGATCTAGCCGAGGAGGCCGACGTGGCGGTCGGCTCGATCTATGCACACTTCGGCAGCAAGGAGGGTCGTCTACGGCGCCCTCATCGAGCGCGCGCTGGAGCTCGACAAGCGCTACTGCGACGAGGGCTTCAACGCGGGCGAGCTGCCCGCCGAACGACTCATCGGTCTGGCCGAGGGCTACCTGCGCTTCGCGCGCGAGCATCCCGGCTACTTCCAGCTGTTTCGCTTTCCGCCGCCGGACCGTCCCGGCGCCGAGCTGACCCCGACGGCGAGCGCCAGGGTGGCGCAGCGCATCGAGGATGAGACCAAGCGCATGAGCGGAGGAGATCCAGAAGCATGATCGACGAAGGCATCGGACGCTCCGTGGACGCCGAGAGCACCGCCAGGTTCCTCTGGGCGGCGTGGGAGGGCGTCATCGCCAGCCACCTCGGCCCGAGCAACATGGGCCTCACCGACGAGCAGTTCGAGGCCGTGCTCGACAGAGCGCGCGAAGGCTTCGCACTCAGCCTTCTCGCCACGTCGAGCCCCAGTCAGGAGCCATGATCCGGATCCCGCGGGCGGCGTCTACGGCACGTCGCTCACCGCGCGATCGGCGAGGCATATCCCGTTGCACTGAAGCCAATGGACCTCGCCCCCGTCTTTGTCCGCTATCGGGTGCGCCAGCCCGAGCATGGCATAGGTCTTCCCCCCATGTGCCAGCCTCCGACGAACGTTCTCCACCACGTCAGATCGGACCGTCTCCTGGTCAGGCTCGTAGAACCGGGCGTCGGTCACGCGGAGCTTCGCCTCGATACCGCCGTCATCGACATCAAGATACAGCTTGCGCCAACTGTCTATATACAACTCTGGGGTCTCGACCCCGACCACAGCCAGGGAACGCTCTCCGCGATTCGCCGGCACCGCGAACTTACGCGGGCGTATCTCACGGAGGTCGGAGCCGAAGGCAATCTCAATGCTGCCCTGGCTGACCCCTTCGAGAACCTCGATATACAGCTCGTTCGAGAGGTCTTCGACGTGCGTTGCCTGCGCAGTGGCAAACCGATGGTCCTCCACCTCTGGCCGCCGGCCTTCCGGCACAACCTGTCCGAGGTCCACGAGAGCCCCGGGGCCAAATGGACCACCTTCCGAGCGCAGCAGCTTTCGCGTGAGCAGGTCGGTCTTCAGCGTGGTGGCTCTCACATGCTCGAATGTGTCCTTCTTGATCCCGGCCACACAGATTCGAGGCTCCCGCATTCGGGTCACGTGGTTGACGATGATCTGCATTGCCTCACAGGTGGACAACCTGGACGTTGGGCCAGCGTACGGCCAGGAACTCCACGACGAGACGCCGATGGCAGTGCTCGGCGGTCGCCTCACTGCATAGCAGCGTGGTGCGATGCTCGAAATCCGCGGGGTCGAGCACCTCGTCGATCCGTCGCTGCTCCATCAACGCGAGAAAGTCGCGCTCGTAGACGCTCCAATCACCCTTGTGCTTCTTGTATGCGTCAAGCAGATCCTGAGTGGGAGCCAGCAGCGGCTGGTGCTGATACTCCGCCCCCATGAGCTCACGCAAGAAGTAGGGTAGGTCGGCAGCCTTTGCGAACCCGGCTAGCTGCGAGGTGTTGTTGAGGCGTACGTCAAGCAGCCGCTGAACTCCAGCATCAATCAGCCGACCGAAGAAGCGCTCAGCCGTCGTCTGCGTAAAACCGATCGTGCAGATCTCCACGGCTGGTAATCATGCCCGAAGAGCGCCGCTTGGTGGTCGATGTCGGTCAGCGGCACCGAGCGCTCGACCTCAACGCTCCCATCTGGAAGGATGTGGCGCAACTCGGCGCCGCGGTCGCAGAGCACCTTGCCGACAAGAAGCCGGCGATGGCACTCCTCTGGTCGCCCGCAGCTGCATAACAGGGCCAAACGGTGGTCGCGTGTACCCTGCAGCAGGCGTCCGATGGCATCCTGGAACGTCGCCTCCGCCGCCATCTTCCCGTACAGGGCATGGCCGTCGATGTCATAGTGCGCCTCGTGCTGAGGACGCCCGCCGAGTGCTAGGCCCAGAAAGACGTAACGGAACCCGCGTGCTTCCATCGCCCGCTGCAGATTCTCGCGGTTGAAATGCGGCGCAAACCGTGAGTAGGGATGCGAACGAGCGTCAACGAGGAACTCGATCTGCTGAGCGGTGATGAGAGCGACAAACCGCTCTATGTCATGGTTGGAATGCCCGACGGTCCACAGTGCAGGTCGCGACAACATGCCACCATGTTACGCCCAGCGGCCGACGCAAAGCGGGGCATCACCTCCCGCTCAGGCGAACTCCAAGCCCCCAACCCGCCCTACTTTATGTGCATCCCCGAGATCGCCCGCGAGATCACCAGCTGCTGAATCTCCGCGGTCCCCTCGAAGATGTCGTAGATCTTCGCGTCGCGGTGCCAGCGCTCGACGGGGAACTCGCGCGTGTAGCCGTTGCCGCCGAGGATCTGGATGGCGCGCTCGGTGACCCACACGGCGACCTCGCCGGACTTCGAGCTTGCCATCGAGCCCTCGGCGTTCTCGAAGGGGACCTGGTTGCGGCCCATCCATGAGGCGCGCCACACGAGCAGGCGGGCGGCGTCGATCTCCATCTTCATGCGCGCGAGCGTGAAGGCGATCGCCTGGTTCTCGATGATCTTGCGCCGAACTGTTCGCGCTCCTTGGCGTACTCTGAGCGAGTACTCGTAGGCGGCGCGGGCGATGCCGAGCGCCTGCGAGCCGACGGTCGGACGCGAGGCCTCGAAGGTCTGCATCGCGGCCTGGGACTTGGCGCGCTTGCCCTCGCGTACACGCGCGAGGCGTTCGTCGAGCTTCTCCTTGCCGCCCAGCACGTAGCCGGCGGGGACGCGGCAGTCGTCGAGGTAGACGTCGGCGGTGTGCGAGGCGCGCAGGCCGTGCTTGGAGACCTTCGAGCCCTGGGAGATGCCCTTGGCTTCGCTCATCGGGATCACGAAGGCGGCGTGCCCGCGCGAGCCGAGCTCGGGGTCGACCGTGGCGATCACCACGTGCACGTCGGAGATGCCGCCGTTCGTGGCCCAGGCCTTCTGGCCGTTGATGACCCACTCGCCGGCGGCCTCGTCGAACTTGGCACGCGTGCGCACACCGGAGACGTCGGAGCCCGCGTTGGGCTCAGAGGCGCAGAAGGCGGCGACCTTGATGTCGTCCTGAGTGCCGAAGCAGCGCGGGATCCACTCGCCGATCTGCTCGCCCGAGCCCTGCCCGAAGATCGCGGCGACGGCCAGCGCGGTGCCCATGATCGCCATGCCGATGCCCGCGTCGCCCCAGAAGAGCTCCTCGTTGACGATCGGCAGCGTGAGGCCGGTGGGGTCGGCGAAGAACTGCGCGAGCCCCTCGAAGCCGTAGAGGCCGATCTTGGCGGCCTCCTGGATCACGGGCCAGGGGGTCTGCTCCTTCTCGTCCCACTCGTGCGCGACCGGGCGCATGACGTCGGCGGCGAAGCCGTGCGACCCACTCGCGGATGTCCTTCTGGTCCTGCGAGAGGGCCATCGAGAAGGCGGTGTCCTTGTTGGCGGCGCCAGTGATCGCCTCGACGGCGGCCTCAGCGGCCTCTGTGGTGACCTCGGTGGTGGACATCGGGGCGGGGGCTCCTTTGGGCGGTGGTTGAGATGGGGGCGGGACTTGGATCTAAGTGTGACGGACGAACTTTGGACGGCTTGAACGATGTACGGATTGAAGTTGGCCGGCTTGGATGACCGTGCTCGATTTGAAGCTGGATTGCGGTGGCCAAAGCGCAGGGCCTGGGGAGCGCCTGCACGACTCCATAAGTCTAGCCCAAGTGTAAACGGCTGTCAAATGCAAGATTGAACTTCGTTTACAGGAGGTCTATAGTGCCATGGCATGGCAGCCGCACACGCCCGCGCACGTCCCCCCCTGGCCTCCCGGCGCGCAGCCATCCGCCGCGAGCGCGAGCGCGAAATCCTCGCAGCCACGCGACTGCTGTTCGACGAACGCGGGATGCAGGACGCGCCGATCGAGGACATCGCCCGCGCGGTTGGCATCAACAAGGCGCTCATCTACCGCTGCTTTTCCTCCAAGGAGGAGCTGTTCGTGCTCACGCTCACCGGCTACCTCACCGACCTCGCCGAGCGCCTCGACGAAGCGGCCGAGCGAGCTCGACCCAGCGGCGGCGCTCGAGGATGGCTGGCGCCGCTATACGGGCTTCTGCCTGGAGCACCCCGCGTTCCTCGACTGCGCGCTGTCGCTGATGCGCGGGCCGGCCGAAGAGCTGCAGGAGACCGTCTCCGACGGTGTCTGGATCCGCCTCGCGCCAGGGCATGGCCGGGTGTCTGGCCGCCTCTCGCATCTCCTCCGTCAGGGCGCCGAGCAGGGCGTCTTCACGGTCGAGGACCCCGACTTCACCGCCAACTACCTCTACACGCAGACGCTTGGCGCGATGCACCTCGCGCGCGCCCGCACCGGCGTGCGCGCCGGCGCGGGCGGCGTGCCCGAGCCGTTCGCGATCGAGCCCGACCAGGTGCAGGAGGCCTGCATCGCCGACGTGCTCGCCTCGGTGGGCGCCAGGCGCCCCGTCGCGCGCTGCCGGCCTGAACCCTCCGCGCGCTTCGATCACGCCCACCCTGAGCCATCGGCGCCCATCACGCGCTCCCGGCCCGGCCCCACATCGCGTGGCGTTCCACGGGTGCAATCCGGCTGACGCAAGCGGACTTCCCGCACAATTACGCTAATCCCGACTCGCTTTATGCTAATTTGCGGCGGCAATCCTCATGTCAGCTATGCAGAAAGTGACCATGCACAAGCGCCCAACCGTCCGTCACCATCATCGCCGCGGCCCTCTCGCTGCTGGCCCTGTTCGGCCTCACCGCCTGCGGGAGCTCGAGTTCGAGCAAGCACCTGACCCTCGTCGCCTACTCGACCCCCCAGGGGGCCTACGAAAAGCTGATTCCCGCCTTCAAGGCGACCTCCGAAGGCAGCGGAGTGAGCTTCAGCGAATCCTACGGCCCCTCCGGCGAACAGAGCCGCGCCGTGGCCAACGGGCTTCATGCCGACGTCGTCAACTTCTCGCTGGAACCGGACGTCGAACGCCTTGTCAAGGCCGGGCTGGTGTCCTCCAGCTGGAACCAGAACGCCACACACGGCTTCGTAACCCAGTCGGTGGCTGTGATCATCGTGCGCAAGGGCAACCCCAAGCACATCACCAGCTGGTCGGATCTCACCAAGCCCGGTGTGCAGGTGCTGACACCCAACCCGTTCACCTCGGGCAGCGCGCGCTGGAACATCATGGCCGCCTATGGGGCGCAGCTGAAGGAAGGCAAGACGCCCGCGCAGGCGCAGGCGTATCTGAGCGAACTCTTCCATCACGTCGTCAGCCAGGACAGCTCCGCGCGCAACGCGCTGCAGACGTTCCTCGCGGGACGCGGCGACGCGCTGATCGACTACGAGAACGAGGCGATCTCCGACGAAAAGAAGGGCGCCGCGATCGAATACGTGATCCCCCCGGCGACGATCCTCATCCAGAACCCGATCGCCGTGCTGAGCAAGGGCAACACGAGCGAGGCGCAGAAGTTCGTCAACTACCTGCTCTCCCCCGCCGGTCAGGCGATCTGGGTCTCCAAGGGCTATCGCCCGGTGATCCCAGGCGTGCCGGGGGCCGAAAAGTTCCCCACCCCCGCGCAGCTCTTCACGATCGACACACTCGGCGGCTGGAAGGCCGTGAGCAAGCAGTTCTTCGAACCGGAAACGGGCATCGTCACCAAGATCGAGCAGTCGCTGGGGGTCTCCACTGCCAAGTAGCGACTCCACCCTGGCGCTCGAGCGTCGCAGCGACCGCCGGCGGGGACCCTCTCTCGGTCTCCGCCGGCGGCTCTCTCCTCCCCTGGGCACGGATCTCGGGGCCCGTTCGGCGACGGCGCTCGGGCTGGGGCTGATGGGCATCTACCTCTCGGTGCTCGTGCTGCTGCCGATCGCCGCCCTGCTGGCGCAGGCCGCCCACGGCGGCGTGGATGCGTTTTGGCGCGAGGTGTCGAGCCCCGAGGCGGTGGCCGCGATCAAGCTGTCGCTCGGGGCCTCGACGGTGGTGGTGCTGATCAACGCCGTCTTCGGCACGCTGATCGCGTGGGTGATGGTGCGCGACGAGTTTCCCGGCAAGCGCCTCGTGAACGCCACGATCGACCTGCCCTTCGCGCTTCCCACCGTGGTCGCGGGGGTGGTGTTGCTGGCCCTCTACGGCAAGGGCGGACCGGCGGGCGTGGACGTCACCTTCACGCGCACAGCGGTGGTCCTCGCGCTGCTGTTCGTGACGCTCCCCTTCGTAACGCGCTCGGTGCAGCCCGTGCTGCTCGAGCTCGACGGCTCGATGGAGGAGGCCGCCGCCTCGCTGGGCGCGGGACGGCTGACGGTGTTCCGGCGCATCGTGCTCCCCGCGCTGACCCCCGCGATCGTCTCCGGTGTCGCGCTCAGCTTCGCGCGGGCGGTGGGCGAGTTCGGCTCGATCGTGCTCATCTCGGGCAATCTGCCCTTCAAGACCGAGGTGGGCTCGGTGTATATCTTCAACCAGGTCGAGAACGACAACCTCCCGGCCGCGGCGGCGGTGTCGGTGGTGCTGCTTGTGGCTGCGCTGCTGGTGCTCGCAGCGCTCACCGCGTTCTCGCGGCGCAGGGCGCGGCATGTCGGCTAGCGCCCGCAGGCTGAGCCTTCGCACCGTGGCCCTCGGCTATCTGGCGCTGCTGTTGGGGGCGCCGGTGGCGATGATCTTCTACCGCACCTTCGAACACGGCCTGGCCGCGGTGTGGAGCGCGCTGAGCACCCCCAACGCCTTGCACGCCCTGTGGCTGTCGATCAAGATCGTGGCGATCGTGGTGCCGCTCAACACCGCCTTTGGGATCGCGATCGCGATCCTGCTCGAGCGCCACCGCTTCCGCGGCAAGGCGCTCCTGAGCCTTGTGATCGACCTCCCCTTCGCGATCTCCCCCGTGGTGGTGGGACTGGCGCTCGTGCTCGTCTACGGGCAGGTGGGCTGGTTTGGCGACTGGCTCGCCGAACAGGGCACCCTGGTGATCTTCTCGGTGCCGGGGATGGTGCTCGCGAGCGCGTTCGTGTCGCTGCCCTTCGTCGCGCGCGAGACGATCCCCGTGCTGCGCGAGGTGGGCACCGACGCCGAGCAGGCCGCGGCGACGCTTGGCGCGAGCTCGTGGCAGACCTTCTGGCGCATCACGCTGCCCGCGATTCGCTGGGGCGTCGTATACGGAGTGGTGCTCACCACCGCGCGTGTGCTCGGTGAGTTTGGCGCCGTCAGCATCGTCTCCGGACGCCTGGAGGGCGCCACACAGACCTTGCCGCTGTACGTGCAGGATCGCTTCGAGAATTTCGACACCACCGGCGCGTATACCGCCTCGGTCGAGCTTGCGCTGCTGGCGCTGGCTACCTTGGTGGCGATGAACCTGCTTACCCGTAGAACTCGATCGCGTACCCCTGTCTAGTGGCGATCGAAGCGAACAATGTCACCAAGCGCTTCGGCGACTTTTTGGCGCTCGAGGATGTGAGCGTACGCGTGGACGACGGCGCGCTCACGGCGCTGCTCGGGCCGAGCGGCAGCGGCAAGTCGACACTGCTTCGGATCATCGCCGGCCTGGAGACCCCCGACACAGGCGGCGTGCGGATCGGCGAGGAGGAGGTCACGGCAACCCCCGCGCGCAGCCGCGGGGTGGGGTTCGTCTTCCAGCACTATGCGCCGTTCAAGCACATGACGGTGCACGACAACGTCGCCTTCGGACTCACCGTGCGAAAGCGACCCAAGGACGAGGTGCGCGCGCGGGTGGAGGAACTGCTCGCACTCGTGCGCCTGGAGGGGCTGGCACAGCGCTATCCATCCCAGCTTTCTGGTGGCCAGCAGCAGCGCATGGCGCTCGCGCGGGCGCTTGCGCCGGAGCCCAAGGTGCTGCTGCTGGATGAGCCCTTCGGCGCGCTCGACGCGCAGGTGCGCGGCGAGCTGCGGGAGTGGCTGCGGCGCCTGCACGAGGAGATCCATGTGACCACGATCTTCGTCACCCACGATCAGGAGGAGGCGATGGAAGTGGCGGAGCAGATCGTGGTGATGAACGCCGGGCGCATCGAACAGGCCGGCGCCCCACGAGAGCTGTATGAGAGTCCGCGCAACGAGTTCGTGATGTCCTTCGTGGGTCCCGTCAACCGCCTGGGCGACTCATTCGTGCGCCCGCACGACATCCAGATCCTGCCGCATCCGGACGAGACGACCACCGAGGCTCTGATCCGCCGCGTGGTGCACCTCGGCTTCGAGGTGCGCGTCGAGCTGACCCTCCACGACGGCCGCGACATCTGGGCGCAGGTCACGCGCGAGAACGCCCAAGAGCTCGAGCTCGAGGAGGGGCAGATCCTCGCCGTGAGGCTGCCCAGCCCACGGGTGTTCGCGGCCTGATCAGTCAGCCACGCGCCGCGTCTGCCATGCGTCCTCTTCGCGCGTGAGCGCGATGACGTCCTTGGGCAACTTGCCCGCGGCCACATCGGCGACCGTGACGCGCTCGAGCACCTTGCGAAGGTTGGCGCGCAGCGCGATCCACACCTGCTGCAGCGACTCGGCGGAGCCGCCGTACTCGATCTCCTCGGGGCGCTGGCCGCGCACACCCACGAGCGGACCCTCCACCGCCCTGATGACCTGCGCGAGCGTGACCTCGGCGGGAGGCCGAGCGAGCCAGTAGCCGCCCTCGGGGCCGCGCTGGCTGCGCACGATCCCCGCGCTGCGCAACTGCGTGAGGATGTTCTCCAGAAACGAGAGGGGGATGCCCTGGGCACGGGCCACCTCATCGACCTTGCGCGGCGCATCCTGGCTTCCCGCGGCGAGCTCGATGGTGGCGCGTACGGCGTAGTCGGCCTTGGCTGTGACGCGCACGCCGGTGATTCTCCCGTAAAACGTCGCGGAGGGGCTACCCGCCCGTGGGAAGATCCTCGATGGAGACCGCAAATGCAGCGCTGAAGCGCTCGCCCGGCGCCAGCAGGCGCAGCCCGCGGGCGCTGCGCAGCGCGTTGGCGGGGGCCGTCATCGGCTCGAAGCAGATGAACTGCGCCCCCGCGGGCGAGTAGATCTGGGCGCAGGGATAGCCGCGCAAGAGCTCCAGTGAGATCCGTCGTCCCCCGGCGGCGGCCACGAAGCGGGCGGGCTCGGAGACCGCCTCGAATCCGTCGTCGAATTCGCTTTCGCCGAGCGCGAAACGCCGAGCGGGAACGACCTCTCCGCCGGCCACCGGGATCTGCAGAGAGTCGAGTTCCAGGCCCCGCATCGCCGGCATCTCGATCTGCCACTCCTCACGCGGGACGCCCGGTAGCGAGAGGTAGGGATGAAAGCCAAAGGCCACCGGGACCGCATCGGCGCCGCAGGCCTCGACCGTCAGCTCGATCTCCAGGCGGCCAGGGGCGAGCCGGACACGGTAGATGAGGTCGTGACGAAACGGGAACACCTCGAACAGCTCAGGCTTGGCATCGCTCCAGCTCAGGCGCGCAGTGAGCGACTGGCCGGTCCCAGCGTGAGCGCCCTCGCCGTTCGGGGCGGCGGCGCCCTCGATGTTCTCACCGAGTCCATCCTCGAGCTCCCACGCAAGCCTGCCACCGATCACGCCATGGATCGGCAGGCCGTTGCCGTCGAGCGCGACGCGGAGCGGATCGTGCGGCACGGCCACCGTCCGCCCAGCGGCGGTGTAGTCGAAGCCGGCGAGCCGGTTGGCCCATGGGTAGAGCAGTGGAATGCCCATCGTCTTGCCGCGCTCGGCATAGGCGTCCACTCCAGCTCTCTGCGCGAGCAACTCTTCGCCGCGGTGTCGCAGCGAGCAGCCGAGCATGTTTGCGCCGAGAACGAAGGTGACCTCGAGCGACCCCTCATCGTCATGCAACCGCACGGCCGAGAGATGCACGTGCGAGAGACTACTGGCCATACTGAGCACGTGAATCTGTGGATGCCACGGCGAGCCGGCCACGAGGCCGTGGGAGAGCTCCCCGAGGAGGTGGCGCTCAATGTGATCCCGCTCGAGGGCGAGCTGCCACGCGAGCTGCTCGAGGCCGAGTTCCTCGTCCCGCTCTCGGGCGATGCGCGGCTGCGCGAGGCGCTGCCGCAGATGGCGCGGCTGCGTGTGATCCAGACGCTCTCGGCGGGAATCGACTGGCTGCCTCCGATCCCCGCGCGCGTGAAGCTTTGCGACGCGAGCGGAACCCGCGACATCGCGGTAGCGGAATGGGCGATGACGGCGATCCTCGCATTGCTCAAGGACTTTCCAGAACTCCACGACAGCCAGCGCAGGCAGCGCTGGGAGTGGCGCCAGACGAGCGAGCTTGCCGGCGCCACGGTGATGATCCTCGGCTACGGCTCGATCGGCAGGGCCTTGGAGAGGCGACTTGCGCCGTTCGAGGTCGAGCTGATTCGCGTCGCACGGAGCGCCCGCGAGGGAGTGCACGGCGCAGATGAGCTGCACACACTGCTACCCAGAGCCGATGTGGTCGTGGTGCTGCTGCCGCTCACGCACGAGACCACCGGCCTGCTCGACGCCGAAATGCTCGCGGCGCTGCGCCCGGGCGCGCTGCTCGTGAACGCCGCACGCGGGCCGATCCTCGACTCCCCGGCGCTGTTCGAGATGCTGAGGGCGGGACATCTACGCGCGGCGCTCGATGTGACCGACCCCGAGCCCCTGCCGCAGGGCGATCCGCTGTGGCTGGCGCCCGGCGTGCTGATCACGCCTCACCTCGCGGGCGACACGATCGCGGCCGATCGGCGCGCGTTTGCTCTGGTGGGGGAACAGGTGCGCCGCTACCTGCACGGAGAGCCGCTCGTCAACCTCGTGGGAGAAGGCTACTGAGACGGACCCGAGGGCTTGCTCCCCGAGAACTCTCGCGATGTCAGCTGCCGCTCATAGGGTCCGCGACCGGTGAGACACTCAGCGCCGCAGCGCGCGGCGAGCGCGAGCGCATCGACCACCGCGAGGCCCACACCCAGGCCGTAGGTGAGCCCGGCCGCGAAGGAGTCTCCGCAGCCATAGGAGTCCACCGCAGCACCGGGCAACGGAGCTGCACTCCAGGTGCCTTCCGCGCCGTCACGCTCCCTGTATCTGCCTCCCCGAGCGCCATCGGTGAACACGACGAGCCTGGCCTCATCGCAGGAACGGGCGGCCTCACGTCGCTCGATCGCGTCCTCCTCGCTCAACACGAGGGCATCCAATGCAACGCCATGACCGAGCGCGTGAATGGCCCGTGGGCTTGCCACGAGTACCTGCGCGGCGCGCGCGGCGCACAGCGCGTCCAGATCGCCCGCGGTGAAGTACACGGCATCCATCTCGGCGAGTTCATGCCACGGGATCTCCCGATCGGCCCCCCTTGGCTCAAGGCGCTCCCCGAAGGCGGTGATCGTGCGCTCGCCCGCGTCGTCCACCAGCGTCACGGCGCTGCGGGTGGGATCGGCGCGTGGCGCCATCTGCACCCCGACGCCCAACTCGCCCAAGCGCGCCATCGAGCGGGCGCCCAACTCGTCCTCACCCAAGGCCGTCACGAGCACGGCCTCGCCCGCCAAGCGTGCAAGCTGCACCGCGGCGACCGCCCCGCCGCCGGCGGGCTCCTCGAAGGGGTCGCGCGCGTGGACTATCTCGCCTGCACTCGGCACATGCGCGACCCGCGCAAACTTCACCCACTCGACATGGCCCACCACGGCGAGCTTGGGCCGGCCCACGGACATCAGGGTGAGCGACGGGACTCGAACCCGCGACCGCTGGGACCACAACCCAGAGCTCTACCAACTGAGCTACGCCCACCAGGCGAGCACCGAGTTTAGCGACGGCCAAAAGCGACCGGCAGCCTCCTCAGGCTCGGCGTATCGTGACGGCGCTCGTGGAAGGGGAGCCGCGCCAGCTCTCGACGGCGCGCAGCGCCGCCCGAGCCTCGCCCCCGTCCAGTTCGCGCGCTTGGCTCTCGTCCTCGGCCTGCAACACGAGGATCACCAGGTGCGAGCGCAGCAGAGACGAGACCGCACGCTCGGCCAACACCAGGGATTCTCCGGCGGTGCACTCGGGATGGCGCGCGGCCGCGAGCTGCCAAGCGCGATGAAGCGGCGCCCGTTCGGAGCCGAGCGCGCCCAGCAGTTCCAGCCCGAGTGAGTCGGCAAGAAGATTTGTCTCCGGGGGCTGCCCGGCAGCTTCCACGGAGCCGCTTCCCGCATAATCTGTCTGCCTGGGAGCGGGCCCACCGCCGCCGGGCGAACTTCGATGCTCGCCGCCCAGCCGCTCCCGCGCCGCGCTCAGAAGAAGCTCGGTCACGTCGCGTCCCTGACGCTGAGCGGTGCGCCAGCCGCGGCCCATCGAGAGCTCCTCGACGGGTATGTGGGGGCCCTCGATCACCGTGAGCTTCGCCTGATTGGGGTTCCACTTGCGGTCTCCGATGTCGATCCACTTCTCACGCGCCCAGGGCTCGACGATGGCCGCGTTGACCTGCTGTGCGTTGAGGTTGAAGTGAGCGGTGTTGTGCGGAAACTGCCGCAGCTCGATGTGGTAGGCCTGTGGCGAGGCGGCGGTCTCGCGAGGGTCCCCTGAGGCGCCGCTCACGGCAGCCGCCACTCGCTGTGGAAGTCCCCCGCGGGCAGTCGAACCCGGAGCTCTTTGGAGCGCTCGCATACGGCCATCGCGCGAGCTTGCCATATTGCAGGGGTGAGCGACGCCCCGCTTCCCCATCATCTCGGCGGATACCGCGATGCCTTCGTTTGACGTTGCACCCGCACAGCTGCCCCTCTCGGGCGGGAGCGAGGGGGCGAGCGTCGTGCTGCACCCGCTGCTGTGCGCCGAGATGAGTGGGCCGATCGGATGGTTCGAGCGTGCCCAGGGACCCACCGCGGCGCTGAAGGCGCTCGGCATCGGCGTGCCGGCAGCGCAGAACGTGAGGATCCCGATCGTGGCGTTCATCGTGGAGCACCCTTCCGCGGGGCCGGTTCTGATCGACACGGGCTTCCACAGCGCCATCGCGACGGGCCCCAAGCGACAGCGAAACCACAATCTCGGCCTGGTTGGCCGCGTGATGGGTAGGAGCATCGAGATGGAGCCCGAGCAGACCGTCGCATCCCAGTTGAAGACACGCGGGATCGACGCCGGGGATGTGCGTCTGATCGTGATGACCCACATGCACTTCGATCACGCGAGCGGATTGCCCGAGTTTCCCGGCGCCACCGTGCTTGTGGCCGAGCGGGAGTGGCGTGCGGCGCGGCGCCGCGGATCGCAGCTGGGTGGCTACTGCGAGGCGCAGCTCGACCCCAGCCAGCGCTACAGAACGGTGGACTTCGACGCCCTCGGAGCCTCCCCTCGGGGCTCCTTCGCCCAGACGCTCGACGTGTTCGGCGACGGGTCGATCGTGCTCGCCTTCACGCCGGGGCACAGCAAGGGGCACATGTCGATCGTCCTGCGTCTGAGCTCACGCGAGGCGCTGATCGCGGGCGACGCCATCTACACGATGGCGACCCTCAGAGGGGATGCACGACCGTGGCTCATGGACGACTCGCGCGCATTCGAGCGCAGCCTCACGGAACTCAAGGACTACGATCGAGCGAACCCCGACGCAGTGATCGTACCCGGACACGACATGGAGCACTGGCGGAAGTTGGAGACGCGCTACTCCTGACGTTCCGCACGGGACCGGACTAGGTCCGGTCACTGGAGCCGCTACGCGGCCTTGGAGGCGCCGGCCGGCTTGTGCGGCTCGACGACCCACTCTTCGCCGTCGGGATAGACGAGCACCACCGCGCGCCCTTCGCGCGCATTTTCCGCGAGGATCTTGCTGAGACGAGGCATATCCGCACCGACAAACGCCGCGCCGTTCGGATACCGAGCCGGCCGTTCCGCGATTGCGTCCTCGATCGCCGCGTCAAGGCTGCGTGAGGCAAGAATGCTGCCGGGAGTTCGGGTCTTGTTGGTTACCGTCGCCATGATTCAATCATCTCGTTGTGGCCACCGCACCGCCTCGAGGGCGCTCCGCATGGCCTCACCCGCTGAGCCCCGGTGAAACGTCTCGGCGGCCTGTTTGATGCCATCCCGATTGTATCGGTGCATGTCATGGTTGCCGTGAGTGTTGTCGTACACGCGCACGGCAACCCACGCTCCGTCCTTGCGGACCAGCAGCACGATTGCGTAGTCGACCACTCCTGATCGATCCGTGACGAAGTGCACGTCGATCGCAGCCTCCACATCCAGCCGATCGCGGTAGTCCGTCTCACCCATCGCCCCCGCCCTGTGCCTCGAGGCATCCCATTCGACCGCGTGCTCGTATGGCATCTGCAGAGCCTTTCAAGCGCGTGGGACGGCTACGGGCTCCTGAGATCGCTCACGCCGCCACTATCTCGAATCGAATGCCCCCGGCAGGATTCGAATCTGCGACCCTCGGATTAGAAGTTGCTCATTTGCAGGGATTTTATGCTTTGTAGAGCCGGATTCGACCGGGCTCGATCAGGCTCGCGGGGGTCATATTTGCCGAGTCGGGGACGGGCTGGGGACAGAGTCCTGAAATTCGAAGGTCGAGACGGGTCGCCACACCTCGCAGCCAGCGCCCGACGGCCCCCTCGCCTATGCACCAGCGAGCGGCGTAGCTACAGCAGCCGAACCAACGTCAACGATTGGCGCCCTACGCGGCGACCTGGGGCTCGCGAGCCGATCGGGCCGCGTGGAACTCCGTGACCCACTCTCGCGGCACGAAGGTCGCCTGGTCATGCCGATGCCGAAGCAGCTCGGCCACCCGCAAAAGACCAGCTACGAGCAGCAGCACCAACCCGTGACCTTCAGGGGGTCGAGCCACAACGTCTGACCCATCTGGGAAGACGAGTGCAATCGGTCGGTGCTCGCCGATGGCGCGCGAGATGAGCACCGAAGCGTCCCGGGAGTCAGCCGGTATCAGCACAGTGCCGTCCGGATAGCGCTCGTCGCTCGCCGGATCGATGGCAATCCGTGTCAACAGATCGGCCGCGGCCTCGGTCGCGGGGGTGTTGGTGCTGTGGGCTAGGTTCTCCATGGCTGGATGATGGCTTCCCAATGGTTCTTCAGGTGCTCGATGGCTGCGGCTATCGCCGCGTTCGTTGGTCCGGGATGGAATGTCTCGGCGGGCTGCTTGCCCTCAGTACGAGTGTAACGGTGCATGTGGTGGTGATCCAAGTGATTGTCGAACAGACGGACCTCCTGCCAGTCTCCGTCGATCTCGACCAGCAGCAGCACGGCGTAGCGCCCGATGGGTCGCCCCGACCGGCTGAAGCGCACCGCGACGCCCTCCGCAATCGCCCATTCGACCGCATGCTCGTATGGCATCTGCAAAGTGGGAGCGGCGGCTTGCGGTGGCCCCGGCGCGGCGGCTTGAAGTGGCTCCACTTCGCGTCGGTTGGTGTGTGTTGTTGATCTTCTCTGATTAGTGGGTGTGGCGGCGTCTCGTGGAGCGGAGCGCGTAGCGCGTAGCGGAGCGAGATGCCGCCGGCGCGGCTCCCGATGGGGGGTTAGTTCGCTCCTTTTTTTGGGCCGCGGGCGAGGCCGTGGCGGAAGCGCCAGGACTCGGTGCCGGTGTCGATGATGTGCGCGCGGTGGGTGATGCGGTCAACGACGGCCTTCGCGAGGCGCGCGTCGGGGAACACCTTCGTCCATTCCCCGAACGGGAGGTTGGTCGTGACGATCAGGCTGGCGCGCTCGTTGCGCTCGGAGATGACCTGGAAGACGAGCTCGGCGGCGCCCTCGGGTAGCGCGAGATATCCCAGCTCGTCAAGGACAACAAGCTCCGTGCGTGCGTAGCGCGCGATGACCCGGCCGAGCTCGCGTTTTGACTCGGCTGCCTGCAGCTCGTTCGCTAAGGCGGCGAGGGTGGTGAAGCGGACACGTCGTCCTTGTTGGCAGGCGAGCACCGCGAGGCTGATCGCTAAATGCGTCTTGCCGGTCCCTGAGTCGCCGAGGAGGATCACTGACTCGCGGTCATCGATCCAGGTGCCCTGCGCCAAGGCGGCGATCGTGGCCTGCGGGATCTTCGGGTTCTCCTCGAAACGGAAGTCCTCAAGGCGCTTGGTGAGCGGGAAGCGTGCGTCGATGAGCCGTCGGTGTTCGCGTCGTTCGGCTCGCTCTGTGACCTCTGCTTCAAGGAGCGCGGCGAGATATGCGGTCGGGGTTTGCTGGTCGCGGGTTGCCTCCTCGGCCAGCGCCCGGAAGCGGGCGCGGACGGTCGGGAGCTTCAGCTCTACGGAGTGCGCCTCGATCAGCGTCTCCAGTGCTTGGACCTTCGCCGGGGCGCTCACCGTGCCGGCCCGGCCACGAGCAGCTCGTCGTATTGGTTGAGTGTCGGGACGGGCGCCCCGAGGCCCTGCAGGCGCCGCGGGAGATCATCGAGCGCCGGTGAGGACTGGCGGGCTCTGCGGCTCACCAGGACCGCGACCGCGCGCCCGTCGTGGGCGCCCGCAGTGAGCGCTCCACGGACCGCTTGCTCGACCTCGCCGGGGGTGTGCTCGCGGGCGAGGATGAGCACGTCGACCATCTGTCGTGCGGCCTCTGAGGTGCCATAGCGCTCGCCGATCTTCTCCCACAGCTCGTCGAACACCGAGGGCCAGGAGCCGCGCTCACGTTCCTGGGAGAGAGCGAGCGACCCGGACAGCGCGCCCGGCTTGCGTGCGAGCAGCTCGAGATAGTGATCGAGGCTGGCTGCGACACCGAAGCGGCCGTGCTGGCGCTCGTGGCGGGCGACCAGCGCCCCGCCGTGATGGATCTCGATCTCGCGGGCACCAACACGCGAATGCACGCGCAGCCCCGCCAGCCGAACAGGCACCGAATACCGGTTCTGCTTGATCGTGACCAGTGCCTTGGAGTCCACGCGGGGTGTGGCCCGTTCAGCCATGGACGCCCGCTCAACGGGCAGGCCGCGCAGCAAAGGACGCTCTCTAGCGAAAGACACGCCGACGCTCTCTTGGCGCCCCGCGATCCGGCGTGAGAGATCGCTCTCGCAGCCAGCGAGCATCCGCGTGTTCAGCTCCCCGAGCGACGCAACGTCTGGGACGGAACCAGGTGACGACGGCGGAAACGCCCGACCTCTCCCTCGACGCCGCCCTTTTCATGAGCGCCCTCGATCCCCGGAGTCGTGAACTGCGACTCATAGAGATAGTGCGAGCGCAACGCGATGAAGCGATCCGTCTCGACCCGCCGCCGGCCACGCAAAACCTGCTTCACCGCGCTCGTCAGATTGTCGTAGCGAAGCAGGCCGAACACCCCGCCGAACCAGTCGAACGCCTCGACATGCGCCTCCAGAAACGCCTGCTGGGAGCAGTGCGGGAACGCCATCGCGAACGCCGCACCGGAATGACACGCACGCATATGAAACAAGTAGACCCTGCGCTGAGCGCCGGCCATCGCGACGTGCGCCTCGCCCCAGTCAACCTCAGCCTCCACGCCCGCCGCATGCACCTGCGGCACAAACGCCTGGACCCCTTCGCCGCGATCACGTCGGCGACCGTGAACATATTCCCGGACCGTGCGCTCAGCGACGTCAGCCGCGTGCTCATCACGCAGGCGCTCCCAGATCCGCTTGGCGGTATGACGCTGCTTGCGCGGCGCATCCCGGTCCCCGTCAAGCCACGAGTCGATGAGCCCCCGATATGGACCCAACTTCGGCGCAGGCCGACCCACAGGCTTGCGCTTGACGGGCGGCAACGGCGCCGCTAGCGCCTGACGCACCGCCCGCCGATGAACCCCATACCTCGCCGCCAACGCCCTCGTCGAGATGCCTTCCCGATCCCGATCTCTCCTGATCTGCTCGAACGTCTCCACTCGTGATCCCATTCCTCACTGCCGCCTCCCGCTCAAGCTCCATGAGCCTCAAACAGTCAGCAGCCAGTCGGACGGAGGTGGGGCCACTTCAAGCCGCCGCAGTGGAGCCAGTTCAGACCGCCGCTCCCACAAAGCCTTTCAAGCGCGTGGGACGGCTCCGGGCTCCTGCGATCGCTCACGACGCCACTATCTCGAATGCCCCCGGCAGGATTCGAACCTGCGACCCTCGGATTAGAAGAAAGGCGCAGCCAGCGTCAGTGAGCCGCAGACGCGGTGCATACGGGCCGTTTGGGAGCAGTAGATCGAGTTCGGTGGGGCTGTATGGGGAGGAAGTTCGGGAGGAAATCTGGAGTCGATCCAGTTTAGGGTCAGGCGCGCCAAGGCGGATGATCCATCCGACCCCGGACCCGCCCGCGCGCGTGGATCGCTACTCGTCGTCATCCACCCTCTGCCTCTTCGGGACCTCCGCCAGGCTCGCAAGCAGCGCCGCCTGCGTGTCCCGCCTGAAGGGGCTCCCCTTCACGCGAGCGTGCCGCCACCCCGCGCGTACCCGCGACCAGGCGCAGGCGTCGCAGGTGGGCTCGCGACCTGGCCCGCCAGCCAGTCTTCGAGCATCACGCGGGTAAAGCGCAGATGCCGGCCAACGCGCACGCACGGCAAGTTTCCCAGCCGCGCGGCGTCCCTGACCCACGACACACGCACGTTCAACAACGCCGCTGCTGCCGCACAATCAAGCAATGGCTCAGCCAGCGGCACCAGCTCGCCGCCACGCGGCGCGCCACCACCCGCACCCGCCGCCGAACCATCCACACGGCGAGGGCCGGCACTCTCAGAACTCCCGGATCTGGTCATCTCTCGCTCCATCTGACTCGTCGGAAAGCGCCACCCGGAACCCCAAACGAATCGAGGCCCCAATGCACCTACTCAGGTTAACGACTGTGAGCATCCCTAGCATAGATCTGTGCCAGCCGAACTGTGCAGACAAATCGACTAACTACCTCGGTAGTCGATGGTGGCCATCCTCAGCGCTTGAGGCGGACAAAGTGACGCAAAATGCGTTGAGCTGTCCCTCCTATGCTTGGCCCCCGACTACGCGCAGCCGGAGACGATCCGCGCCAGCTCACTCACGCGGTGGCGGGGCGAGCCTGCCGATGGCCTCACGCGCGCTGATCGCTGGTGGTCGCAGGCCAGCATGGTCGAGAAGATCCTTATCGCCGGTAATGATCGTCTCAGCTTTCGCGGATCGCGCGAGCGCGAGCAGATAATCGTCGGCGCTGTCGCGCAACACCGGCTCGGGATCGATCGGATCATCAAGCATCACCGCGACGCGCTCGATCGCGGTGACGGCCTGGTCGGCTTCGCTCTGGTCGAGCAGCGCACGGAAGTACGGCTCTGTGAGGTTCTCCCGGACCTCGACGATCAGCGCCGGGCAGGCGACCATCTCGACGGGTGTGATCGTGGATCGCCTCGAGCAGGATCGCGGGCGCCGCCTCCGGATTGCCGACAAGCGCTGAGAGCAAGACGTTGGGATCGACTACAACGCGCTTCAAGTCGCGGCCTGCCCGGCCGCGCGCCGGCGTCGGCGCTCGCGCACTACGCGCACCGCTTCGGCTTCGATCTTTCCCTGATCTATGCCAGCATCCGCGGTGCGTCGCTGCACACGGTGAATCGTCTCGAATCCGAGCGTCACGGCTGCGAGATCCTCGAGCAGCTCGCGGTCGCTCTTGCCCGGCGAACGCTCACGCAACCCCGCCAGCAGATCACTGTCGATCTCAACCGAAGTCGTTGCCATTGCGCATCCAAGGCTACCAGCCAGCTCCCCGATTGGATCGAGGACCGGCCGGATATACAGCGAGTGGGGCTCGCTCAAGTCACTTGACGTCTCGCCGCATCCCTACTAAACTACTCCCCGCTAGGAGTTATTTATGTCGAGGACCGCTGACAGCTCAATGCTCACGCGCCGCGAGGCCGCCGAGATCGCCCACGTCCCCCTGGGAGTGCTGGACAAGGCCATCGAACAGAAGGTCGTGAGCAGCCACAGGAAAGGCAACCAGAGCTTCCTCCGAAGCGGCGACGTGGGCGTCATCGCGCTCCTTCAGAAGCTGGCGCTTCCCCTGCCCATCACAGTCAAGCGCCGCATCAAGCGGTGGGTCTATGACACCGAGCCCTACCGGGGAACGCGGGGAGCCGAGCTGTCGATCAGCGACGCACTCGTCGTCCGATGGTCCCCCGATGTCAGCGAGACCGTCCAAGCAGCCGAGAGCTATGCGAGGCTGCGCGAGCAGTGGATCGAGATGAACCCGGACATCAAGGGCGGCGAGCCCGTGATCCGCGGAACGCGCATCGGCGTCCGCGGCGTCGCCCAGCGCATGGACGACGGCGACACCATCGAGATCCTGACCGAGGACTACCCGCACATACCCGCCGAGGCATTCCAAACGGCCTACACCTACGCCAAGGCACGCCCTCGCCGCGGACGGCCCGTGAGACCCTGGCGAGACGCCGATGAAGCTCTGGATCGACGAGGACCTCTCACCGTCTCTGGTTGAAGTCGCGCACCGCCACGGCCTCGATGCCACCTGCAACCGCGACCGAGGACTCCTCGGGCGTTCAGATGTCGAGGTCTTGGCGCGCTGCATCGAGGAGGATCGAACGCTCGTCACGAACAACTACGGCGATTTCCGCCGACTCTGCGAAGCCCACGCCATCCACCCGGGTCTCATCATCCTCCCCACGCTCGCACGTGACACCCAGCAGCAACTCCTGGACGACGCGCTCGGCCACATCACGCAACAGAGCACTCGGCATCTTGCCGCCGACCACGCCGAGTTCATGATCAACCGGGTGGTTGAGGTCGATGAGACAGGCGCCTGCGCCGACTTCTCCCTACCTGTGCCCAAGTAGAGCCGTTGCAGGTTTCAGCCATCCAGACTGGCAACGTCGCGGTCTCCTCGCGTGGGCGCGCCCAGAGCGCTGGCGCTCCCACCTACCGTCCGGCATTGACATATTCGGCGTAGCACCACACCGCGAAAAGTCCAATGAGTAGACAGCTGACGAAGGCACGAACGATCCAAGGCGCTGGCTCCCCACGCCACGCGGCGACGAACGTGCGACCCCAGCGGACCGGCGAGACGATAATCCGGCCGAGCCCTTTCGCGCCCCTCACGGCGCAACTATACCCCGGGTCAGGCAACAAGTGACCCGCTTACCATCCACAAGAAGGGGGCAGGCCGGGCGTGGCTCAGCCGTCGTTTCTGGGCTTCAGCTTCTGCCGTGAGCCAGCGTTCCTGATGGCCGTTCGTCGGTTTGGCCGCGAGGGCTTCCGGAACAATGCTAACTACTCCTTCCACCAGGAGGAGGCGTGACGCGACCACCGATGTGGATGTCTCCTCGTCGTCCAAGGCAGGAGCGCGAGCGACGTTCGTCGAGGCGCCCACATCCACGCGAAAGCAGCCGCCGTCCGCCCTGTGCTGTGGGAGCAGATCACCGTGGGCCACGATTCGACTGAATGACGCTTTAGCATCTGCTTCAAGCCATCGACCTAAGACGAGAGAGACTTGTCGATATTCAAAGCGATCCAGCGACTGAGTGTGCCCGGCACGGTTCCTCTTGAGTCATCTGGCGCCCTAGCCGTGCAAGTCGGCGCTCAAACGCCGTATCACGTTCGTCCCGTGCCAGAGCTCTATTCCGGGCCGGTCGGCTACACGAGGCGTCGGGTAACACCACTCCTTCTTCTGGAGGCGCTCGGGGAGGTGACGGCGGCGCCCCTGACCCCCGAAGGGGAACTGCTGCTCTGGGCCGGATCGTGGGCCATCTCTCGCTACTTGTGGGCATTCGACGATGTCGACGCCAAGACCGGCGAGCTGCGCATGCACACCATCACTGACAACCTGCGCCATCACCGGCGCCAGCTCTTCTCAGAGGACTTTGGCATCGCCGTGGCAGCGCATGCCCTCATGCAGCGCCTCTGGGGGTGTGGGGAGCCGCCGTTGCTCTTGGATGCCGACTGGGAATTGGAGAACCTGGTGGCCCGCAAAGTCGTCACGCGGACCGGGCCAAAGCGCCCCGACTACGTTGGCTGGTATGACTCGGCTGCCGGGCGGACATTCGTGGTTCTTGAGTGCAAGGGATGCTCGAGCTCGCGCAAAGAAAGTATCCGGCAGCTCCGTGATGGGTTGGATCAGGCCACATCGGTCCACGCAAACAACATGCCCACTCGGCATTTCGTGGTTGGCTCGGTTGTTTCCCATTCGAACCAGCGCATCTTTGCCCACGCGGTGGAGGTCGCGCCGCCGTACCCGACGCTAAAACGACCCGCGCCCGCAGAGCTGGATGTAACGACCAACCTCCTAGATCTCGCGCACAAAGCGCGTCTCCTGAGGCTGGTCGGAGCCCACGCTGAGGCAGCGAAGCTCCTTGAACATGACGAGCATATGACTTCTACGGCCAGGTCGCTCATCGTCGAAGGGGACCAGTACCGGGGGATCGCCTTGCCTATACCCGCATCTGGCGGCGATGGGACTCTCACCGTTGCGCTGCGGGCCGCATCGTTTGAGGCGGCGGCCGCGGGATTGCCGCGGGTCATCGATGCGGCGTCTCTATCCCGAGCACGGCGGGCAGGCAGTGAAAACGAGTGGCTGCTTGAGGGTTCGGAAGAGCCGCTCCCAGAGCAGTATCTCGCTGGTCCGTGGGCATCGATCACTTCTGCTCGGAAACGCCAAGATCTCCACGAGGGAACAATCAAGCGAGACTTGCCTCCAGTGGTATGGCCTGTAACCACTGCGAAGGGTCAAGCTGCCGTGGAAACCATCGACGGCCTGCGCATTCAGCTTGCGCTGGCAGGTGATTCAGAACTCCAGTAGGCGCAAGGCGCCACAACCCTTTCTGCTATGCGCGACAAGCGAGCGCGTGCCGCCACTGCCCTGCAAGCTCGGTTTGGACGGTGGGTGTCGCTCATGCGCGACACCCACGACGACCAGGGAGCGTCTCGTCCGGCAAGCCCAGCGCGACCGCTATCGCCAGGAGGAGCCATTCGATGCCGAGACGGACGCCCCCTCGTCGTCCCAACCTCCGCGATCACCATGCCCGGCACCAGCCGGGGCGGTGGGGCCGCCGCGAGCGCCTCCGCGGATGCGCGTGATGCGTGTCCCTGCGGTTGGCGGCAGCGACCAGCGGGCCGGCGTCAACCAGGATCATCGAGCGCCGGGGAACTCCGAGCGCAGGATCTCGCCGGAGCGTTCGGCCAGATCGGCGGGTCCGTCGAAGCTCGCGAAGAACGACGGCAGCTGCTCACCGACGGCCCCCGATCCATTGCGATCCACAACGGCGACGTGGACTCGCTGGCCAGGCTTCACGCCGTGGCGGCGAAACTCGGCCACCAGCTCAACGTCATCGCCTGGCACGACAAGCTCCCACTTGTCTACCGCATCGATCCTGCCCACGCTCCAAGCGTAGCGGTCTGGCCAGCCCCCATTTCTCGGTCCAAACCGTTCTCATTGGCCATCTCCAACTGGATGCTGCCCCAACTGCGGCCCTTGTAGCTCAACCGCAGCCGGACTCGCACCGCCTTCGTGTTGGTGATCTCCTCAGTTGTCCCCCTCGCCCCCATCGACCGCCTCGAACGCCGCGGACAGCCTCTTGGCCGCGTCGGCCTGCGGCCCGTAGCGCATGTAGATCTGCGTGGTGGAGATGTTGGAGTGCCCCATCCACTCCTGAATGTCTCGAAGGGTCCACCGTGCGAATGGCGACGCTGCCGAAGGTATGGCGCAGGGCCTGGAAGCGCAACGGACGCAGCCCAGCCGTGTCGCGCGCCCGCTTGAAGCGCCTGCGCAACGCCGAGCCATCGAGGAACTCCCCCGCCGTCCCGACGAACACCAGGTCATCCGGCCCGACCCAGCGCTCGCGGCCACCGAGCCGCGCCAAGGCCTCGGCGACCTCCTCGACGAGCGGGACCGCCCGACCCAACCCCGACCTCGGGGCGCCGAGCCTGCCGGCGGTATAGCTCGCCGTGACGCGCACGGTCCGCGCGGGGAAGTCCACGTCGCGCCAGCGCAACGCGAGCAGCTCCCCCATGTGCAGGCCGGTCATCGCCGCCGTCAAATACAGCGCCCCATCCCGGTCATCCTGCGCAGCCCGCACAAGCGAATAGACCTCCTCGGGCGAATAAAACTCGATCTCCGCCCGCTGCGGCACGGACAGCCGCTCGACGCTGGCGGCAGGGTTCTGCGGCAACTTCCAGACCGTCTGCGCGCGCTTGAAGATGCCGCCGAGCAGTACCACGAACTTCTGCAGGCTGCGCCGCGACAGCTCGCCCTCACGCAACTGCTCCGCGAGCCACCGTTCGATCGTCTCCGGACCGATCTGCTCGAGCGGCAACTCGCCGAACGCCGGCAGCAGATGGACACGCACGACCGAGCGGTAGTCCGCAAGCGTGGACGCCCTACACCCGCGCTCCCGCTCGACATAGCGCAGCCACTCGGCAGCAGCATCCGCAAACGTGGCCCCCGTCCGCACCATCCCCAGCAGCGTCCCACGCCGCGCACGATCGAGCACCTCACGCAGCCACGCCTCCGCGGCGCCCTTCGTGAACCAGCCCTCCGGCGGCTGCCCCCGCTGCTCCCACGCCGGCCCGAGCGCCTTCTGCACCTGTCGCCCATCGGGCAGCCGGTACTTGGCATACCAGCGCGCACCGCGCTTGCCATCGACCCTGAAAACATGTCCGCTGACTGGCCTGACGCCGCCGCTCAAAGCCCCTCCAACCAACCCGGAAGTCCGAAACAACCATCCGACACAGCCAGAACTCTAGCAGAATCTCGGGACAGATTTGGGACAAAGCCGCTATGCTGACGCAACCGCGCGACCACAATACCGCCATTTTCCAGCCTATTTGTAGTGCCCCCGGCAGGATTCGAACCTGCGACCCTCGGATTAGAAGTCCGACGCTCTATCCAGCTGAGCTACGGGGGCGTGCAACGCCCCCATAGTGTGGCCATGATCGCCGCCATTCGCGACGCGCCTTAGACAATCTTGAAGCGAAAGCTGTAAAAGTAGCTTCATGAGCTCGACCCCAGGCACCGATCCAGACCTGACGCGAAAGGAGCGCCGCGAGCAGGCGCGCGCGGAGCGCAAGGCGATGGAGGATGCTCACCATGCCCAGGCGCGCCGGCGACGACTGATGCAGCTGGGCGGCGTGGTGGGAGTTGTGGTGGTGGTGATCGTCGTGATCCTGCTGGCAAGCGGTGGCGGCGGGAGCAAGAAGGCGGTGGTGCCCACCGGCACCCAGGCAAGCAAGGAAGCGGCTGCGGTGACGGCGCTGATCCATGGCATCCCCCAGTCGGGCAACACCCTGGGCAACCCCAAGGCGCCGGTGACGCTGCAGTACTTCGGCGACCTGGAGTGCCCGATCTGCAAGGACTTCACGCTTGGGGCGCTCCCCGCGGTGATCGAAGAAGTACGTTCGCAAGGGGAAGCTCAAGATCGAATACCACTCGCTCGAGACGGCCACGCGCGAACCGGAAACGTTCCGCACCCAGCAGCTCGCGGCACTGGCGGCCGGCAAGCAGAACCGTGCCTGGAACTACATCGAGCTCTTCTACCACGAGCAGGGCCAGGAGGACAGCGGCTACGTGACCGAAAGCTATCTCCAGAACCTCGCCCAGCAGGTGCCCGGTTTGAACCTCTCCAGCTGGAGCGCCGCGCGCACCGATCCGAAGCTCGCCGAAGAGCTCACGGCCGACGCCCAGGCGGCGAACCTCGCGGGCTTCAACGGAACCCCCTCCTTCCTGATCGGCAAGACCGGGGGTACGCCGGGCAAGCTCGAAAACCCCCCACTCACCGAACCGGCTGGGTTCGAAGCGGCGATCAACAAGCTGCTCGCCGCCTGAGGGAGCCTTGATGAGCGATCGGACGGTGCGCATCGTGATGATCGTGATCGCCGCGCTGGGGCTGGGTGTGGCGAGCTACTTGACGTACACCCACTACACGAACACGGTGGTGCTGTGTTCGCTGAGCCATGGCTGCGAGACGGTGCAGCATTCCGTGTACGCGGATCTCGCGGGGATCCCGGTGGCGCTGATCGGCCTGATCGGCTACATCCTGATCCTCGGTTCGCTGCTGGCTCCGTCGAGCGAAACGACGCGGCTGATCACGATGACGCTGACGGTGGTTGGCTTTGGCTTCTCCGCATACCTCACCTACCGCGAGATCTTCTCGATCGAAGCCATCTGTCAGTGGTGTGTGAGCAGCGCCATCTTCATGACGCTGCTCGTGTGCCTCGCGGTTTGGCGCTTCCTGCGAGGCGAGGCTCCCCCATCGGTAGCCTCCAGCGGTGTGAGCGCCGAACCCAATCCAGCCGCGCCCCTTGGCACCACTGGCTCCTAGGGAGCCCTCCCCTGTCCCCCGGGACAACCAGGAGCCGATGAGCGGCGTTACGCGCGACACGATCGAGGCGCGCAAGCGCGCGGCCGCGCTCGCGGCGGCGGATCTGGTGGGCGAGGGCGAACGCGTGGGTCTCGGGACGGGATCGACGGTCGCCTATCTGCTCACGGTGCTCGCCGCGAGGGACCTGCGGGAGCTGCGCTGCGTGGCCACGTCACCGTGGACGGAGAGCGCGGCGCGCGCGCTGGGGCTGCGGGTGGAGAGCTTGGATGAGGTGGGCGAGCTCGATATCGCGATCGACGGCGCAGACCAAGTCGACCCCCGCGGCTGGCTGGTGAAGGGTGGCGGGGCCGCCCACACGCGCGAGAAGATCGTCGCGGCGGCGGCGCGGCGCTTTGTGGTGATCGTCTCCGCGGAGAAGCTGGTGAGTGCGGTGGATGCGCCGGTGCCGCTCGAGATCCTCCGCTTCGGCGCCTGCGCAACGCTGCGCGCGGTGGCGCCGGCGCGCTTGCGCGAGGTCCCGCCGAGCCCCGATGGCAACCTGATCGCCGACTACCTCGGCTCGGTGGCGGACCCCGAGGCGCTTTCGCAACGCCTGGCGGGTACTGCGGGGGTGATCGAGCATGGCCTGTTCGCGCCCGAGCTCGTGAGCGACATCATCGTCGCGGGCGATGCGGGCGTGGAGCACCGGAGGCTCTAGAAGCCTCAGGTGCGGGCGGCCTCGAGCGGGCGCAGCTCCTCGGTGTAGTCCATTTGATGGCGCTGGAGCACACCGTCCTCGCCGACCACGTAGGCGCCCATGCGCAGCAGGGGCGGCGAGTAGGCGTGCAGCGTCACCGCGGGGTCGCTCCCGGCGTGGCGCACGCGGTGGATGTCGGCGGGCGTGAAGTGGAAGCTCTCCCCCGCCGCGAACACGCGATTGCGCGGCGGACCGTCGAGCCGCAGACGCTCCTCGCGCACGCGACCGCCGACGACCGCCACGGCTCCTACCGAGGCGTCGTGGTCGTGGAAGCCGGTGTCGTGGTCGTCCATCCAGCAGATCAGCCACGCCGTGATGTGGGGATCGCTGAGCAGCTCCACGTAGACGCGGCGATCGCTGTCGTGCTCGACCAGATCGATCCATCCCTCGGGGCGTGCGGCGAGCGCTTCGACGAACGCCTGCAGCTCGTCTCCGCTGAGATCGCGTTCGCGGGGCCGCGCGATGTCTGAGAAACGCGAGCTCACCGACCCGCCACCTGAGCGAGCGGAGGGTGCGCGAGCGCGCGGGCTGCGCTGTGGGCGAAGAGATCCCAGTTGAGTTCGCGCGGGATGACCCACTGGTGGGGATCTACGACGGGCCTGTCCGAGCCGTAGAGGAGCTGTTGGGGGCCCACGAGGTCCTGCATCCAGGCCACAGCGCGGGGACCGTAGGAGGAGGTGTCGTAGAAGGTGAGCGGATCGGGCTCGCCGAGGGGAGGACCGCCGCGCGAGGACAGACGCTCCGCGTGAAGCGGCGCGAGTCCGGCGAGCATCGAGAAGACCACTCGCAGCTCTGGGTGGGAGCGCCGCCCGGCGCTCAGGAAGGAGAGCCATGCGGCCTGCATTTCAGCGGTGTAGCGGGTGAGGGCGGGCCACCAGAGCGGATCGCTGAGCGAGACCTCTCCGGCGCAGCCGGGAGCGCCGGGGCCGGGATGCACGAGCAGTGGCGCCCCGCTGTCCTGCAGGCGGTCGAGGAGCGGGCCGATCCGCTTCCAGCCGCCACCCCCCGCAAGGAGGCCCGCGGGCAGCGCGAGGCCGACGCAGCCGCGCGCGAGGAGGTCGTCCACGTCGTCCTCGATGAGGCCCTCGAGCGCTATCGCGCCCCATACGCCGAAGGGCTCCCCGAGCGCGAGCGCGCCCTCGTGGTAGGCGTCGATCAGGCTGAGCGCCTCGCGGCGGGGGAGCGCTTCGATGCCCAGGGGGCAGGAGGGGCACACGAGCGCCCGCTCGAGTCCATCGAGCTCCACGAGGGCGGCGCGGCGAGCGAGGGATTCTGCCTCGAGGTCGATCACATAGGGATGCTCGCCGGCGAGGAATAGGACCGTGAGACCCTGTTCTTCGCGCACGAAGGGGAGCTCCTCGCGCCGGGCCAGCGCCTCCAGGAGGGGCTCGCTCCAGATGTGCTGATGGATGTCGATTCTCATCTGAAGGTGATCGGACACTGGACCTAAACTCCTTATTGTTGATCGTCTTTGTGCAGAATAGCAGCTGTGCGGCTCCCCGCGGCGCCTCGTCGAGCTGCAGATCGAGGCCATCCCCACGTCGAGGCCCGTCCCCTGAATCGAGGCCGCCCCCCCAATCGAGGCCATACCTCTAAATCGAGACCATCCCCAGCGCGTCGAGGTGCAGCGCACAGCGCGAGGCCCATACGAGCTCGCCCGAGAGGTGCACCACCCCCTCCTGGCGCAAACGCTCGAGCGCGTCGCTGAGCGCGAGCGGCTCGATGTCGTAGATCTCGCGCTCGAGCTCGGCGCGAGACCAGCGCTCGTTGTGGTCGTCTCTGAGAACCTGAAGGACGATCGCCCGCTCGGCTATCTCGTCGCCCTCGAGGCCGAAGCCATTACGCTCATCTGGCATGGGAAGAACCGCCCTTTCCGTGCAAGGCCCCGGCGCGGCACCACCCGCGTCGGGGCCGTCAAATTACAAAAAGCCAATCCACCTGACCACACCCCCCGGACGGATCCACCCCAAAAGAGCCGATTCAGGCCCCCACAGGGCAAAGCTGTCGCGAAAACGGTCTTCTCAGCACCCGAGGGCCCCTCCCGTGCGCAGACGGCCATCTCGCGAACCGAGCGCCCCGGAGCTAGAGCTAGTCGCCGTCGAGTTGCGTGCGAAAGGACTCGGAGGGGTGCACGGTGGCGCCGACGGCGTGCACGCGGTCGCTGAGCCAGTGATCGGAGGTGACGACGCGGATCGTGGCGGGCTCGGGGTCGGCGCGGAGCAGACGCACGATCTCATCGTCGGCTGAGTCGCGGCGCGGCCGGGGGGCGTGCGCGACGACGATCACCGTGGAGGAGATTGGGGGCCGCGGAGGCTGCTCGAAGACGACCGTGACGTCTTCGCCGGTGGCGGCGGCCCAGCGCTCGAGCAGACCGACGAGGCGGACCATCGCCGCGTGGCGATCCTCCCACCATCCGTCAGGGCGCGTCCCGATGACGTTCATCCCGTCGACTAGCCAGCGCACGAGGACCAGGGTACGTGTTCGGCGAGTTCCAAGGAGCCATAGCGCAGGCGTGGGGGAACCCGCGGGCTCGCGTGGGGATGACTACCTAGCGCAGGGCAGTGCTGCGACGCGCATGTGGAGGGCTTATCGCTATCGCGCCCTGCAAGCCGCCAACCGACCCTAAAGGTGAAGGAAAAGCGAAAACGTGGAACTAGCTTGAAGACACGTTCTCGACAAAGGCACCCCCGTCGCGAGGCGGGTTCGCAAAGCACGGGATCTCACGTAGACCGCCCGGCCACCAAAGGAGCGTACTCATGTACCGAAGGACGCTACATAAGATCCTCGCAGCCGCGCTGTTTGTGGTCGCGATGAGCCTCGTCGCATTCGCTGGGAGCGCAGCCGCCGGGACGGCTCGCGGCGCCACCTCAACCCAGTCGCGCTCGAGCTGCTCGGCGCAGAGCGGGCACTCGCGGCGCAGCTGTGCAGCCGCCGCCACTGCCACGCTGAGCCCGCTGCAGTTCACAGCCCTCTCGATGTCGCAGTCGGAAGCCGGCAATGTGCGGACCTCGCACGATCCGGGCGCGCTCAACGGAGAGGCGCTGCTGATGACGGGCAATGACCTCGCATCGAAGACGGTGAAGGCCACGGGAACGATCGAGCAGGTTGTGGTGCGAGCGCGCGGCGACCAGTGCAAGGGCGCCCCGCAGATGGCTGTGGAGATCGCCGGCGTGAGGATGCTCACGGCGAGCGTGTCGAGCACGACTTGGCACAACTACAGCGCGAGCAGATGGATCGCGGCGGGCACGCATGGCGTGAGCGTCGCCTATACCAACGACTACTCGGGCAATGGCTGCGATCGCAATCTGCGCGTTGATGTGGTGACGCTGGGCATTGCCGCAGCCGCCCCGGCCCCCAAGCCGGTGCCGGCTCCCGAACCGAAGCCCGAACCAAAGCCCGAACCCACTCCCACTCCTACCCCTACCCCCGAACCGACACCGACCCCCAGCCCCACGCCTACACCTGAACCAACTCAGACACCCGCCCCGACGCCCGCTCCCGCGAGCTCGAGCATGGTTTTCGGCCTGGTTTCGGGCGCCGGATTGGTGACCGATGCGGGCTATGCGGCGCAGCTGGGAGCGAGCTATGTACGGGTGGAGTTCGAAATCGGCACACCCGCATCGAAGATCCAGCCGACGATCGAACGCTATGCCAACAGCGGCACGCAGGTTCTGCTGCTCGCGGGCTTCTATGGCCGCATTCCCTCCAGCGGCGAGGCACAGAACCTCGCGACGTGGGCGCATGCCTTCGGCCCGGGTGGCACCTTCTGGGCCGGCCGCAACGATGGAGGCCTCGCGGTGAGGCGGATCGAGTTCGGCAATGAGACCAACCAGTCCTACCAGTTCAATGGCTGCTCGTGGAACTGCTCGGAATACATTCCGCGCGCCGAAGCCTACGCACGCGCCGTGAAGACGGCGCAGACCGCGATCGATACCCCGAGTGGCGACTCGAACGTGGGACTGCTGGCGATCGGCGACGATGGCGGCACGGGCTCGGAGAACTGGGTGAACGGCATGTTCAACGCGGTTCCGGATCTCGGCAGCCGCATCGTGGGCTGGAGCTCGCACCCCTATGGTCCGCAGTCGAGCTGGCAGCCGAAGCTCGACCATCTGATCAGCTGGACGCAGGCGCATGGCGCCCCCTCGACGCTCCCGATCTACATCACGGAGTTCGGATTCTCGAGCGCGAATGGAACGTGCCTGAACGATAACTACGGATGGAACCCCTGCATGACCTACGTCGAAGCGGCCGCGAAGCTCCACGAAACGGTGGAATCGATGCAGACCCGCTATGGCAGCCGCATCGGCGCGTTGATGCTCTACCAGACGCACGATCAGCAGCCCCTCGGAGGGACCAACCGCGAGTCCTACTTCGGCGCCCTGACGAGCACGGGCCAGGACAAGGGACCGTTCACGACCGAAGTGCGCGCACTGCTGGCGGCTAACCGCGCGTAGGCGATAGCCACAAGAGCGCCGGCGAAAGGAGCGAGCCGGCCCAGCCACAGCGCCCCTGCGGCCCCGGAAGTTTCGGAGCCCGCGGGGGCGCTTGACGTGCAGGGGAGTCATGGCCCGTGACCGGCGCGCAGGTCGAGCGGACGTGCGCCTGGGAGCCAGGCAGGGGGCAGTTGATAGGAGAGGGAGGCCTCCGGCCACCCTGGCGGGCCGCGTTGTGTGGGATGAGGCGGCTGCCGAGCACAGGGGGGCCGAGGAATGAACGCCCACCCAGTGAGAGATCTCAGGGATGTCCGCCGGGCAGCCCTGCGTGCCGTAGGAGGCGTGCCATCTCGTAGAAGCCGGTCTGGAAGTCGGTGAGGCGCCGTGGCGGCCCGCTTGTGGCGGTGGGGTCCTCGAAGCGCGCCTGCGCCCAGCTCTGGCGCCACCCCACCATCTGCTGCGTGAGAGCGCTGTGGTCGGCGACCGCGGCGGCGCGAGCGGGCGCGGCGGGGTCGTTGAGGAGACGCCCGAGATGCTGCGCCGCGGCGACGCGCGCGGTCAACGCGGGAATCTGTTCATCGGTTTTGCAGAAGCGCGTGAGGATTGTCTTGATGATCGAGGTATGGTCGAAGTGGATGTCGGGGGCGAGTTCGGAGGAGGACGATCCGGCGGCTACGAGCGGGGAGACCAGGAGCGCCGGCACGCGCACGCCGAGGCGCTGGAACTGCGGGTCGTCGTCCACGGCCGTTGGTGGTGTGACGTGGTCGTAGAACCCGCCGTGCTCGTCGTAGGTGAGGATCAGGAGCGTCTTCTGCCAGGTGGGCGCCGAGCTGAGCGCGTGGTAGATGGTGAGGATCAGATCCTGGCCGGCGATGACGTCGCTGGGTGGATGGTCGTCGTTCGAGTCGGGGCCGAGGACGCGGAGATCCTTGAAGCGCGGATCGATCCAGCTGACCTGCGGCAGCTTTCCGGCGGCTACGTCGTCGAGGAACGAGGGGCCTTCCTCGGTCAGCTCGCCGACGGCGCGTTCCAGGGTGCTGAGGGTACGCGAGTCGACGAAGGCGAAGCGCTCGTGGTTGCTGAGGCGGTACTGGGGATCTACGGCGCGCAGCGTGCCGGGGTCAAAGGAGTACCAGCGCCAGTCGATGTCGTGCTCGTCGAGGTGGCGGGCGAAGCTCGGCAGCGCGTAGATGGGCGGCGATACGTCGTCGCGGCTCCCTGCGGCGCGCCCGGCGATCGAGTAGAGCCGGTTCGGCCAGGTCGCCCCGGGCACAGAGCTGAACCATCTGTCGACGACGCAGTACTCGGCGGCGAGGTGGTCGTAGACGGGCAGGTCGTCGCTCGTGTAGTAGCCCATCACGAGACCGGGGTCGGGTACCGGCACCTGAAGCTTTACGGCTCGTTCCCGGGAGATACGGGCGTAGTTGCTGACGAAGCCCTGGCTGTCTCCGGCGAGCTGCTCGTCGACCGAGGCCCCCGCGTGGTCGGGGTCTTCGGCCTCCCCGCCGAACATCGTGGCAGCCAGGTGATGAATGGGATGGTTAGCGCCCGCATAGGCGTTGAAGTTGACAGCGGGACCCGTGAGCCCGTCGATGTTCGTGCGGCCCCTCCCGCCTTCCTCAACCGGCAGCGAGAGGTAGCCGAGCATATGATCGAAGGAGCGGTTCTCGAGCATCACCACGACCACGTGCTCGATCTGATCCAGACGGGCCGCGAACCCGTCATCCGGTGCTGCAACCATGCGCGACGGCGTGGGCGGCACCGCCGCGGCGGCCACGTCGATCATCTGCTGCCACTTTGCCGGCAGCAGGTGCGCCACACCTCGAAGTGCCGCGCGCTCAGCCTCCTCCAAGAACTCGCTCATGAGCGCCTCCGCTAGGGACGATTCGACCGGTCGAGAACGGAAGCAGGCTACTGCATGCGATCCCGCTCCGGCCCGATGAGATCTTTCCAACAGTAGAAACCTCTACCCCCTTAATTACATACCAACCGTCCGGTATGTATACTGGGAACGTGTCGCCTCCAGGTCGGACCGCCCAGCCTCCCCGCCGCACCCAGGCCGAGCGTCGCGCGACTACTCGAACTGCGCTGCTGGAGGCGTCGATCGCGTGCCTTGTGGATGAGGGATATGCGAACACGACCACGCGTCGGGTGGCCGAGCGGGCGGGGGTGAGCCCGGGCGCGCTGCACCACCATTTCGCCAACAAGGCCGAGCTCCTCGGCGAGGCGGTGCGCCATCTGCTGGCGCAGACCGTTCAGGAGATGCTTGCACAGGGACCGCCCGATGCACCGTCACCCGAGGAGCGCATGGCAGTGCTCCTGGATCGGATCTGGGCGCTGCGCAGGGGGTCGCTGTTTCAGGCGCAGGCGGAGCTGCTGTTCGCGGCTCGGACCGATCCTGCGCTGCGCGCGACGCAGGCGGAGATGCAGCGAGAATTGATCGGCTTCAACGCCGTGGCGGCGGCCACCCTCTTTCCCGAGGTGAGCGATCAGAGCGGCTTCATGGAGGTGGTCGACACGGCACAGGCGGCGATACGTGGCCTGGCCCTCATCGCCACCCTCGATGAAGACGAGGCCGAGCGCGCCTGGCTTGGCGTGCGCGCTCACATCGTCCAGCTCAGCGCCCCGTTCATCCACCCCGATGGGAGCTTGCCATGACACCGCCGGCTCCCGCCGCGCGAGGGCAGACGGGACAGGGCCACCCCTCGAACGGCGATGAGGGCCGGCTGACGCCGACGAGCTTCCTTGGCCTGCGGCGGACCCTGATCTTGATCGCCACCACACTCATCGCGATCAACTTCTGGACGGGCGCCCCGCTCGCGGCGCTGTGGGTGGGCTCGCGAGTCGTGGGGCAGCGCGCGCTCAGCATGACGGCGGTGTTCGTCGTCGTCGCGACCCTCGCAGTGCTCCTCGGCGCGATGGCGCTCGCACTGACATGGCTCAGCGCCCGCTACGACGAGCTGATCGGCCGGCCCACAGGCGAACGCAGAACACTGCCGTGGCTGCGCAGTATGCGAGCCGAAGAGTCCGCCCTGATCCGCAAGAGGCGCGGCACCACCGCCCTGGAGGCGATCGTGGTGGCCAATACCGTCACCGCCGTCCTCGCGCTCGAGGTCTGGTTCTTCTTCTTCGCGGGTAACCCGCTGCCCGGCTGAGCCGCCGCAGGCCACGCTGGAGACGAGGACCACCCCGGGCAGCTGCTGAGCGAGCCAGTATGCAACCGAGGTCGCTCCTCTATCGCGCGAGCCGGCGCGGGGTGTTGGCTTGATGCAATTCGCCAAGGGCACGAACGTGCTTGAGGTAGTCCCGGTCGGTGAACGTCGTCCGGTGTGGCTTGCGCATTCCGTTTATGACGATGATGCTCGGCGCCCTCAGCCCTCTTCGGCGAAGCTCGCGGGCATCGGCGTTCTCGAGCTGGCAGAACAGGCGGAACTGCTCGCGGCCCGGACCGGTGAGACGGATCTCGTAGTAGCCGCCCATCGTCCCGTGCATGGCCTCCCACTTGCCACCGCCGCTGAACTGCGGCGGTGGAGCGGCGGCGACCGCGTCGAGTACAGCGTTGAACTGGGCGTCGATCTTGGCGGGGCATCCATCGAGGAAGTCCGCCGCGGGGACGCTGCCGTCATGGTGTTCGTAATACTCGATCCGCCAGGCCACCGGCCGAGATTAGCCACGGCTCCGGTTGACGCGGTCAGGCGGCGCGACCGGTGTCTCGCAGCCGGCCGGTCGGAGTCTTCTTGCGAGGGACAACGACGATGTCGGCGTCCAGGTCGTTGGCAATCTGCACCACGAGCCGCAACTCGGGGTTGGACTGGGCGGTGAACAGGCGACGGATGCTCGATGGGTTGCGCCCGATACGCCGAGCGAGGTCAGTCTTGCTGGTCCCTTTGTGCTCGCGCAGCTCATCGAGCGAACGTACGACGGAGTCGATCAGGTCGATCTCGCTGCACGCGCGCTCGTACTCGGAGCGAAACTCCGGGTCGCGCATCCGCTCAGCCTTTCGCCGCTCATGAAAACCGGCGCGGCGCATCGCTGATCCAGTCAGATCCCTCATAAGCCCGATCGTACCATAGGTGCAACGCAGTCTGCAACTTAAGCGGGGGACCGAGGAATCGAACCTCGAGCAAGGGTTTTGGAGACCCCAAAGCAATCCGCAATCTATGGCTCTACAGAGCCACGCGAGCGACAGCCGGTTGCAGTTTTGGTTGCAGTTTCAGCGCCGATTAAGCGGCCACGACCTCGCGGCGCTGCGCGAGCTGAGCTGGTCGTAGGCCGCTCGCAGCACCGACGTGATCGCTTCGGCGCTCACTGGTCTTCGGTGGTCCACTCTTGGGCGTCGGGGTTCCAGCGCCCACGCGTGATTTTGTCACTGAGGATGGGATCCAGCAGGGCGGCTGCTGTCGCGTGGCCCGCACTGAGGTCATCGGCGACGCCGACGGCTTGGGCGAGCAGGCGGAACGGGGTTCGCCACTCCTCCGGCGGGGGCGGCAGGTAGATCGGCAGTTGATCGGTGGCGCGGTTCGCAAAGGTGGCAGCGATTGCTTCCCTGAGCCTCGCGGCGTCGAGCGTGGAGAGCTCGGCGATCAGGCTGAGGTCGACGAGGTCCTTCGTGCGCGTGCTGGGCCGCTTGTCTTCGTCGGCCCGGGTGTAGGCGTGGAGCTTCTCTGCGATCTGCAGCTCGAGCGCAATGACGGGGACGGTGACGGGTTCGATGTCGGCGAAGGAGAGGAAATCGGGAGTCTTCAGCGTCTCGACCCCCACGATCGGCCCACCGGGGAAGCCGATGTCGAGCAGAAAGGTCTCAAACGGCCGTCCGGCGAGGGTCGCGGTGACGCGGAAGCGGTGACTGCCGGCGAGACGGTCCTGTGGCGGACCGGTCCGTTCGATGTTGAACGAGAAGAAGTCGGAGGCGTCCCACTCGGCGGCTTCGAGCAGTGTGTCGAGAAGCTCCATCTCGCCGGCTTGCCAGTCGAGGTCGATGTCCTTCGTGGCCCGTGCTCGCTCCGCGAGCCGCAGGTCGAGCGCGAAACCGCCCTTCAACAGCCACCGCCCAGGTGCGACGGCAGCAAGACGGGCGAGCAACCGGTCGAAGGCGACGCGCTTGCGGTCGCGCGCGAGACGCGCTCCGTCCTTACCGGCGCGGGTCTTCAGTCGCTGCTCGAGCGCTTGGCGGAAGGCGCCGCCGTCGCCGTATCTCACGTGGGGCCTCCAGCGAGAGCGTGTTCGACGAGGCGCCGCACGCGCTCGGGGCGCCCGGCAGCGGCGGCGCGGAGCCGTCGGGGTGTCGTGAGCCCGCGGTCGAGCGCCTGGTGGACCGCCAGGTCGATCTGCTCCGGCTGGGTTCCCGCCTGCAGCGAATCCACGATGGTGCGCTCCGGGGTCGTGACCGGTACGCCGTGGAGCGGGCGGACCTCCGATGGCGCGGGAGGTCGCCGGAGGGTATGGAAGCGGACCCCGGGGCGCGGTCGCTCACCCCGCTTGGCTCGGGGCAGGGAGATGTGGACCGCGGTCGGGATCACGTCGGAGAGGTCATAGAGCTCCAGCGCGCTCTCGTGCGAGACGACCGCCGCGGTCTCACGCAGCGACAGCCAGGCGGCCAGGACATGCTCGTGCGGACTCGACGGGAAGTGCCGCAGCCGGTACACGCCGCGCCGCACACGCTCATAGCGGCCGCCCTGACGGGCGTGGTGGCGCAGCGTGCTCCTGTCCATGCCGGCGGCCAGCGCCTGCCCGGCAGTGAAGTAACCGGCCTGTGACTCGGCGAGCCTGTAGAGGCCATCGTGGTCGATCGCGTCAGGCATAAAGGGGAGTTTATCACCCAAACGCCTGACCAGAATCAGGCATCATTGTCCTGCACAGCAGTGTGGTTCAGCTCGGGCTACGCCGCGGCGTGGGGCATCGGTGCTGCTTGGGCGATTCCGCAGCACTTCTTGTATTTGCGCTGCGAGCCGCACCAGCAAGGCTCGTTTCGCCCGGGTGGCCGAGATCGCCTCGCCGTCGGCGACGCTGTGCGCGGCGTAGGCGGCGCGTGCGTCCTCGGGATCTTCGTCGTGCTCCTCGCACCACGCGACGAAGTCGTCCACGACGATCGGGGCGATCGCGCGGACGGGCACGCCGCGGGCGCGCATCCATTTGACGTTGCCGTCAAGGCGCTGGCAGTAGTCGGCGTGCGCGACGTCGGCCCAGTTCTCGGCGAGGCTCGGCCAGCGCTCGATTGCTCGCTCGTACTCGCCCTGGGGGAACCACGCCAGCGCGACGGCAACGTCGTGGCCGTTTGGCTCTGGCGATGTCGAGGTGTCCAGTGGTGGCATCGTCTCATCGAGCGAGTGGAACACCTTGTTGCGGGCTTTGCGCTCGGTTTCTGTCGCGCGCATTCGCTTGAGGAATGGCTCGACGCGCTGCTCCAGCTCGTCGGGTTCGCGGTCGAGCGCTTGGAGGCTGCGTAGGCGGATGTCAGACATCTGCGCGACGATCCCGTTGGGGTCTTCGGTGCTCATTCCGAGTTCGATGCCTTCGCCGAGCCAGGTGACGGCGAGCTTGTGTTCGTCTACCTCGTTGTAGGAGAGGCCCGCGGCGTTGTATAGCCATATTTCGTCGGGGTCCTCAGCTTTCAGCTGAGCCCAGATCTCTGCGGCTTGCTCGGCGCGGCCGGCGCGCAGGTGGAACTCGGCGATATCTGAGCGTCCGTCGGGCTGGCCGTTCCAGCCGTGCTCGATCGCGCGCTCCATCGCCGTGACGGCGTCGTCATGGCGCCTCTCGTGGTCGAACGACCGCGCGAGGTCTGCGTAGCACTCGGGCATGTAGAGCCCGCCGGTGTCGGGCAGCACCGCAAGCTCGGCGAGGAGCGCCCGCGCTTCGTCGAGGTTGCCGCTCTTGAGTGCCTGCTCGAAGGTCATGCGCACTGAATATCTCACGGGCGCCGTCCGCTGCCGCGAGCGGGTCGCAGTTTCCGGGATTTCGCGCGTACAGGTGGCTGCCGCGGGCCGGTGTGCAGCCGGCGCCGGGGCCGAGGCGACTCGGGTCACCACGCGGGCTGACGCCCGCGTAGAAGCGCCTCCCTACGGTCGGCTTGCACGGCTGCCGCGCCGCGCTCCCCGCCTGGCCTTACCGGCTCTGACGAGCCGGTCCGCTACGCCGCCGGCCAACAGGCCGTCGGCTCCGCGAGGCCATCGCGCAGCGCGACAGCCGAACGGCAACAGCCAACACAGACCATATGCACGTGGAGCAAAAGCAGACAACGGTCTGCTAATCAAAACTCGTTGGCCGGTTTCACGCCTTCGCGGTCAGTAAGGGTCATGGTGACCGCTTCCAGCATCCCCGCAGACCGCGCTGGCGGGTACGCCAGCTACCTGGAGTCAAAGACGGTGGAGCCCGACCGCGGTGACTACTACCTCACGCCGGAGGGCGACATGGTGCAGGCCCCCGGCCGGTGGCTGATGGACAAGGAGACGATGGAGCGCCTCGGAGTCGACACCAACGGCCTGGTGGACGGCGGGGACTTCATCGCGCTGATGGAAGGCCGCAACCCCGGAACAGGCGAGTGGCTGCGCGCCGCCGGTGCGGGCGGCGGCCGCGGCGGCGGGATCGACGTCACGCTGAGCGCCCCGAAGTCCGTGTCTGTCGTGTGGGCGCTGGGGGAAGCGTGGCAGCGCGAAGGGATCGAGCAGGCGCACGCCCGGGCGGTCGAGCAGACGATCCTCTACCTCCGCGAGCAGGTCCCAATCGTGCGCCGCCGCTACGGCGCGGAGGTCGTCGAAGAGCAGGCACGTGACGTGATCGCGGCGGAGTATCGCCACACCACCGCGCGTGGGGTCAGTGGCCGCGCACCCGACCCCCAGATCCATAGCCACGTCGTGATCACCGGCGCGATCCGCCAGGACGACCGGGTAGTCGCGGTCGCGTCGCGTCCGGTGTTCCGTTCTGCCCGCGAGCTGGGGGCGTTCTACCGCTCCACCCTCGCCGACGAGCTGGCCCAGGAGGGGTATGCGATCGAACGGGGCACGGGGAAGGACGGCCGGTACTTCGAGATTGCCGGTGTGCCCCGCGAGCTACGCGAAGCGTTCTCCGGGCGCACCCACGAGATCGCGAGGGCAGCGGAGCGGTTCCGTGCCCGCTACGGCCGCGCGCCCGGGACGGGGAGCTGCGAGGCCTCGCGTTGGAGAACCGCCGCGCGAAAAAGCCCGCGACCCGCGGGGACCTCGCGCGTGCCTGGCGAGAGACCGCGGAGCCCTCCGAGTTCGGCCCCAGCGAGGTGCTGGGCCTCCTCACACAGCCAGCGCCACCCGCCCCGGAGCGGGGTGTGCGGGAGCGCATCGAGGAGACCCTGACAGGGCAGCACGCGATCTTCACCGCCCAGGAACTGCGCGCCGTCGCGCTGGAGCAGACCACGGGGGAGATGCCACCCGACATGGCGCTCACCGTCATCAGGGACATGCTCGGCGACCGGCAGATCCTGACCCTCCAGGGCGGTCACATGACCACCTTGAAGGTTCGCGCGCAGGAGCAGGCAATCGAACGCCGCGCCGCCGACCCTCGCCCAACCCGCCGGACGGGACGTCGGGGACACCGCCCGTCGAGAATGCCGCCCGCGAAGTCGCCGAGCGGATCGGCGCCCCCCTCACCCGGGAGCAACAAGACGCGCTGCGGACACTTACCGGCCCCGAGCGCGCCGCCGTGCTCGTCGGCCCCGCCGGTGCGGGGAAGGGCATCGTGATCGACGCCGCCGCGCGTGCCGAGCAACTCGCCGGCCGCGAAACGATCGGCGTCGCCGTGTCCGGTTCGACCGCCGAGCTTCTCGGCGCAGGAAGCCCTGCCCTCAGTGGGCAGACGATGACGCTCAACTCCCTCATCGCCCGCGCCAGGAGCGGAGCGACGCATGTCGGCCAGGACACCGTCGTGATCCTCGACGAGGCTGGGATGAGCGACCACGCTCGCCTGGACCAGCTCACCGAGCTGATCGAGCGCTCGGGCGCGGAGCTCATCGCGGTCGGCGACGGCAAGCAGCTCCCCTCGATCGGCCCGGGCGGGATGTTCGACCGCATCACCACGTACACCCCGACCGCGGAACTCCAAGACATCCACCGCACCCACGACCCCGAGGAGCGAAGAGCCTGGCAAACACTCCGCGCCGGAGCACCCGAGCAAGCAATGGCGCACTACCACCAGAGGGGTCAGCTGCACTACCAGGACACCCGCGACCAAGCTGGCGAGGAGGCCGTGCAGCACTGGCACACCCTCACCCAAGACCACGGGATCAGGGAGGTCGCGTTGATCGCGGACGCCTCAAACCAAGAGATCGACCGCCTCAACGCCCGCGCGCAACACCTCCGCACCCAAAACGGCGAACTCACCGAACACGAGATCCCCCTCAAGGCCGTCCACTACGGGCTACGCCAAGGCGACCGCGTCGCGTTCACCACCCAGCACCGCCCACCCCAGGCACCACGCGTTGAGAACGGCACCCGCGGAGAAGTCACCCACATCGACCGCGAACAAGCGCAGGTGACAGTGACGCTCGACGGCAGCGACCGCCAGATCACGCTCACAGACGATGACATCGAGAACCTCCGCCTCGCCTACGCCCAACACATTTACCGCCAGCAAGGAGCGACCGTCGACCGCGCGGTCGTCGTGACCGGCGGCTGGCAAACAAGCAAAGAGTCCGCGTACGTCGAGGCGTCCCGCGCGCGCCACGGCACCGACTGGTACATCGCCCGCGAAGACCTCGGCACCGAAGACCAGGACACCGACCGCACCACACGCCTCACCCAACGGATGCGCCAAACCCGCGCCCAAACACCCAGCCTCACCTACAACGAACTACCCGACCCCATCCACCAGCTCGACCCAACACACCCCACCTGGCCCCAACCGCCACACCCCGAACACCCCCAACCACAACCGGAGCACGAACGATGAACAACATCACGATCCAACTACCCGACGACACCCACAACGCCCTCCACCAACGCGCCAACGCAACCGGCGAGCCGCCCAGCGCCCTCGCATCCACCCTCCTACGCCAAGCCCTCGAAGAACCCAACACCACACCCCAGCCAGCGCCCACCCGCCAGCTCCCCCCAACCCCAAAGGCGCCCATAGGCCCCCCACCATGGCTCCCACCCCCCAACGACCCCGACTGGTACCCACAGATGTGGGACGCAATCCTCACCCTCCGCCAACGCTACACCGCGATGCTCCTACGCCTTGAGCGCAACTGGTGGATCCGCGCCGACCGAGCAGAGACCCTCGGCGGCGCGCAGCCATCGACGCCGAAGCCCAAGACCCCCGCGAAGAGCTCGCCTTCCAAAGCGCCCTCTTCAACCTCAAAACCATCATCGACCACACACGCAGCACCGTCGATCACCCCCCGCCCAACGACACCACGCCACCCGAGTGGTGCCGGCGCCCAAACCGGCGGTAAGCCACGCGGGCGCGATGACGCCTACACACGAAAAAGCGCCTCGTGACCCATCGCGCCTTCACTCCCCCGCCAAAGTGATCGCCCTGCACGGCAACGGCTGGCCGGCCAAGCAGGCGCCTGTCCGCAACAAGGGCACACGATCGTAAGGATGAGCGGCCTACCGGCCGCCAGATAGCCGCGAAACGGTGAGACAGGGGAGCCTGCCGAACACATAGCCCGTCTCGTGGCCGCGTATAGGGATGCAGTTCCTTCGCTCCCAGTTCATCGCGATGTGAGCGTCTCGCTCTAGAGCCTTCTTCGATCAAGCCCCGAGCGACGCTCCGCGGGTACAAGCATTGTACGGCGCCGCCGATCCTCTCCGCATCGGCGGTCCCGTGCGCTAGCAGCGGGCGGTGCTGTATGCCCAAGCTGAAGGAGCGCTTTCCAGTTTCGTGCGACCTGCAGAAGGGCGATCGGAAGCCAGCGCAGGAAAACGACGCATGCGACTATAAACGCACATACGAGGAGCGGCTCTCGCGCCCATGTCGCTCCCGACCAAATTAGCCTAAGCCATTCCATTGTATCTCAGATCTCGACTGATCATCCAATCTTCTAGTCGGCATGCTTTCGGTCCTGCATGAGTGGAGAGCCTATCCTCTAAGCTATCCGTGAAGCTATCCGCTATAGTATCCCCCTATGAATACCCGAGGCGAGCTTCCACGGCGGCGCGCGCGGCGCCCAAACTCGCTTTCGACGGCAGTCGCCGACCTGCTTGAAGACATTCAGTGCCCGGTCCCAACGTCGGCTGTCCGCGTCATCCTCACCGCGCGTGGTCGGCCTGTGACCGCAGAGCAGCTCAGCCGGCTTGCCGCTTACCAGCGTCAAGACTTCGAGCGGACTCGCGTGGCGCCTCTGCTGTGTTGGGCGGTTGATCCGCAGGGCGCGGCTGTCTTCCCGCGATGGTGGGCACTCGGCGACTGGCGCCTACTCCGCCGGATCAAGACCGAGGATGTTGTGCCAATCTGGTTCGCGACCCTTGCGACGCGCCTTTGCTCAGAGATTGCGAAGCAACCCAGCCGGTCGACCCCCGAGTTTGCCACCCTTGCGCGAGGAGCGTCAAGTCTTGCGCTAGGTGAGGGCCAAACGTTCGACCTACCGATGTCGAGCGAAGAGTGGCTAGAGCTTCGCCAGAGGGTTTACGCGCCCTACGGCGGAGCCCTGAACAACCAAACCGGCGGCACGCAAGAACAGTACGAGATAGAGAAATCGCTGACAAGCAACGGCCTGTCCGGCTTCGAACTCCTCTTTGGCCGGCAATAGCGCTACGACGGGTCGATTCAGCACCGATGGCGTGGCGTCGATCGAGAACCACAACCTAGAGTGACCCTACTCGGCCTCGCTTCGTATGGCGGGCACGCTGCCTTCTCCGCGCCTAGTCCTGGGGTGGGACCGCCGCGCCGGAGCCAGTTCAACCCGCCGTGCCCACTGGGGCCGGTCCAACCGTTAGACTGGCTCGCCGTGTCCGATCACGCCCTGATCAGTCTCGCAATCCTCACGGTCAACTGGGACAGTGGCCGCGATGTTCTCGACAGCTTCGTTCCGCTCGTCGCTGCTCAGTTGGAGCGCGACGCCGAGAAGCCAGTATCGGCCGTCGAGCTCCAGCAGAAGCTAGTCGAGGATGCAAGCATCAAGATTCCGCTCGGCGCGCTCCAGTCGATCCTCAAACGATGCGCTGACCGGAATTACCTCAAGCGTGAGGCTGGCGTCTACTATCCGAATGCCGAGATGCTGCACAATGTGGATTTCCACCAAGTGAGAGCGGATGCGCTTCGACAGCATAAATGCTTGCTCAAGAAGCTGCGGACATTTGCTAAGGATCGGTACGAGCTCGAGTTGGTCCGAAGCCGACGCGGACGAGAACGTCTTGAACTATCTTCAAGAGGGCTCGCTCCCAATTCTTCAAGCGGCTATCGACGGGGATCCGCTCCCGGACTTTCGGCCTGGTTCGCGCAGGGTGCGGCACGTGATCAGGGCGGATTCAATCGGTCGTCGCAACGGTTTGTGTTTGGAGGGATAGTAGATGCTCGTCGAGTGCTTCGGCTGGTGTGCGCCAGCTGAGGGTCTTGCGTGGTCTGCTGTTGAGCGTGGCGGCGACGGCGTCGAGTTCATCGGCGGTGTGTCTGGCGAGGTTTGTTCCTTTCGGGAAATACTGTCGGAGAAGACCATTGGTGTTCTCGTTCGTCCCTCGTTGCCATGGGCTTTGTGGATCACAGAAATAGATGTGAATTCCGGTCGCGATCTTCAGTTGCGCGTGTTGTGACATCTCTGCTCCTTGGTCCCAGGTGAGCGTTCGGCGTAGCTGCTCGGGCAGCGTCGTGATCTGCTTTGTGATCGCGTCGCGGACTGCTTCGGCGCCGCGACCGGCGAGCGGCGGTCCGTGTTTCACTCTCGGAGCGCCGTGGCCGGGCATCGGTGGTAGGTGAAGCAGCAGCGTGAACCGGGTGCTTCGCTCCACTAGTGTCCCGATCGCGGTGCGGTCCGCGCCGAGGATGAGGTCGCCCTCCCAGTGGCCGGGAACTGCGCGCTCGTCGGCCTCAGCGGGACGCTCGCTGATCATGATCTGCTCGGTAGCGAAGCTCTTGCCACGCCCACGGACGCGGGCTCTCGGGACCCGTAGCGCCCTGCCGCTGCGCAAGCACGCCGTGAGCTCTCGTCGCAGCGCGCCACGGCCCTGCACGTAGAGCGCCTGGTAGATCGCCTCGTGCGAGATCCGCATCGACTCATCATGGGGGAAATCGACCTTCAGCCGGGCAGAGATCTGCTCCGGGCTCCAAGCGGTCGCCCACTTGCGGTCCTGGCGATGCGGCTTGCCCCGCCCCGTCCAAGCCGCAGACTTGGGTCCTGGCACCGCTGTCCCGTCGCGCCGGCGAACCTGGCCGGAGAGCCGCTCCTGCACGTACTCCCGGAGTCGATCGTTGGTGGTGAGCTTCGCGGTCTTCGGACGGCGCGCCACCATCTCTGACTTCCACTGCGCAACTGACGCGCGATAGTCGAGTTTCCCGCCGCGAGTAGCTGCGTTGCGCCGCAACTCCCGTGAGATCGTCGACGGGGAACGCCCCAGCCGGCGAGCGATCTCCCTGACCCCGGCGCCCTGTGCCTTGAGCATCGCGATCTCCTCGCGCTCTTGGAACGACAGGTACCGGCCTGAGATTGGGTCCAGCATGAACGTTGGCATCCCGCCACGTTCCCGGAACCACCGGCCACCAGCCGCCGAAGACGCACCGACCGCCACCGCAGCGTCCTCACTGCTCAGCCCCTTGCCGATCTCACGCCAGAACAGCCGCTCGACATCCCGACGATGCGTCGGATGCCCCGGCGACTTCATCGGCGCCCTGCCCGTCAACTCCCTCATCCACCCAGCCGGCCTGCCCATCAGCACCTCCACGATCAAGGTGTTGCGAGAACCAGTTGAGTCCAGCCAGTGCATTTGCTTTGCATTTGAGCGAGCGGGATCCAGAAGGGTTCGCGTGTCTGGAGACTGTTGTCAAAGGCCATATCCTAAGCGGTGTCCTCTTCTATCCGAACATGGGAGAGATTGAAGCCAAGTTTACGGACCTTGCCGTTTATTTCGACACGCCGGTTCTGCTGCCTCTTCTTGGCTATGGCGACGACGGAACAGTCCTTCAGTGCAGGGATCTCGTCGAGCTACTGAGCGAGTTGGAAGCAAAGCTCTGTTGCTTCCATCACACCCGCGAAGAGTTGGTGGGCGTCCTCGACGCGATTGCGAACGGCAAACGTCCCGGGGCCTATCGGTCGCAGGATCCTCACTATTACGAGACGAGCAAGCATTTCTCGCTCTCGGACGTGGAAGAGATGATCGTCTCGATAGACGACCGGCTCAAAGAGTCGGGCGTCGACGTTGTTGATAGGCCGCCATTCGCCGACAAGCCGGATGAGGCGGCCCTCGAAGAGATTCTTGCCGCGCGCATTCCGTATAGCCGTAAGCAGGCGCGGGAAAAGGATGCTCAGTCTCTCGCGGCAGTCGCTCGACTACGCGGGATGCGGCGTATGGATCGCTTTGAGAATGCGAGGGCGATCTTACTCACAGCTAATCCGGTGCTAGTTTCAGCGAGTCGGGAGTTTTTCAGGGACATAGGTGGAGGCCGCTCTATCCCTTTGTGCATGTCTGACGGACTAATGACACGGCTTGCGTGGGTAAAGCGGCCGATGCTGGCGCCTGAGATGCCGCGACACGCGGTGATGGCGTCATCCTACGCTGCTCTAAATCCGAAAGACGAGCTTTGGCGTCGCTATATTGAGGAGATCGAGCACAGGCGCGAGGCGGGAAGTATTTCGGATGAGCAATATCACGTGCTCCGCTCGTCGCGAGAGGCCCGTGAGATGTTGATGGACCGAACCTTTGGCCTGGAGGAAACGTTTACCACAGGTACGGTGGACGAAGTCCTCGCCCACGCGACCGCAGTAATCCGGGAGGAGGCCGAAGCTGACGCCGAAGAGGCTCGACAGGCTACCCAGCTCGCCGAGCGAGGAGCGGAGGAGGAGCGGGGTAAGCGCGAACGACTTGAACGCGCCCACATCGACAGGGCGGACCGGCGCGCGAGAGCGGTCTCTGCGCTGCTTTCGTGGTCATTCGCCTGCCTGCTCGCGGCGGTAGTCGTGGTGGGTGTTGTCGCCACGATCCCCGGTGTACCGTTTATCTCGGTCGACGAAGTGCTTCCTCGGGTCGCTATCTGGGCTGTGGCCGTGATCACTTTATTCACCGTCGTTGTCCGGCACGAGCCGATTCTCGCCATGCGGCGAAGGCTAGGCCGGGTCATTGAGGCCGCATTGTCAAGCTGGGGCCGGCGACGGCTTGAGTCGGTGGCGGAGGCGGCGGGGGCGGCGGAGGCGGCGGAGCGGGACGATCAAGGTGTCGTCGGACGCTAGGACTTCCGCGATGGCCGAATGGTGGGGTTCGCGAATGGTATACCTTGCGAGGAGAGTTCCTATCAGCCTCAAAAAACCTCCGGCCCGGCTGCGGGAGAACACCGAATCGGGGCACTACGTGCAGAACCCGGTAACGCCCCGCTTATGCTGAGTGCTAGGGGCCTTCCGCAGGCGGATTTGCGGCTGGATTTGTACGTGTCGCCAAATAGCTAGAGGTGTCAGGTGGGCCGCCGCCGCAGCGGCCCACCTGGTAGGCCCGACTCAAGCCGTGGAGAATCTGCCTGTGTGACGACCACCATAGGATTATCGTCGCGTAGTCGCGATTGGTTCCGGCGTCTTCCCCGGGACGGTGTGGACACGGCACCGTCGAGGGCTGAAATGTCGCCAGGTACCGTTCCCGGCCGTCGGGTACGAGTTCCGCTACCTCTGTCCCGTAGTAGCTGGCGGTGTAGAGGTAAGTCTTGCATGTGCCGACATCGCAGACCCGGCGGAAATCCCAGGGACGCACAACGCGTTCCCCCGCGCAGGCATCTATGGCGCCGGTGGTGAGGATCGTCTTCGTCGCGGTCCATTCGCCCGTCGGGATCTTGACCTGGGGTGGCGCGATCTGGCAGGTGCCGGGCCTCTGCGGCTGCGTAGTCGCGGCTGCAACTGGCGTTTGTCCAGTGCCGGCGGCTCGGTCAGGTGTTTGCGGGGTGCTGGTCGTCGGAGTGGTTCCGACCGATACGCTCGCGCTGCATCCGCTCGCGCCCCCGAGAAGGAGGACCGCGAACATCCCACCGTACAGACGTGCACGACGACTGGCCATCGACTATCTCATCGGCACCGCGCTCTCGGTGCTGTAGGCATGATTAGCGACGCAGGCTACGATCCGACAATGCGATGGTCCTCCAGTTGACCGTCCGAAGATGTTAGGAGCGCGGCGTCGTCAGACCATGATCCCAACTCCAGCTCAGGTGGCTCGTCGGCGTCCAGAGGTTCCTCGTCGGGTGCGTCAGTTCCGAGGCCGAGCATCTCGTTGAGTGCGCCCGCGAGCAGCTCTCGCCGTGCGGCGCAGAACTCGTCGAAGCGCTCGATCGCCCACAGGCCCTCATCAAGTGGGATCCACTGTGCCTGGAGGACCCTGGGGTCGGCCTTGGCGAGATAGCTCGCGGGGTCCTCCGCGCCGATGCGGATGTTGTCCCACTTCGACAGGAACGCGAAGTTCGCGACCGCGTCTCGTTCGGGGTGTTCCTGGAGCGCGTGGCCCTTCAGCCACGCCTTGGGGAACACGTGGTGGACCTCGACCGCCAGACCGTTGTGCTGCGGGTCGTAGTTGATCGCCCGGTTACTCAGCCAGCTTTGTGCGCCGTTCTGCACTGCGCGGAGCTGAAGGAGCTTCAACAGCGGTGAGCGATGGCCCTTGCCCTCCAGATCGGCCGCGGTCAGGCGTGCGTCGGCGGTGCGGGGCTCCTGGGCCGCCCGAGCGAGCGCCTGGAGCATTTGCAGCCTGTCCGCGTTCTCGCTGCGGAGTATGTTCACGTCGCTGGCGAGCCTTGTCTCGAGCGACCCGCTGTAGTGCCCAAACGCCGACGCCAAAAACACCCAGCGAGCGAGTTCCTGCGCTCCGCCGGGCGGGAAGCTACCGGCGAAATCGTGCATGTAGACCGCTGGCAGGACCGCGGCGTAGATCGAGGGCAGGAGGCTGCTGATCGGCGTGCCTGCGTCGCCTCGCAGGAAGTCGACGGCCTGCGTGACCGCCGAGCGGGTCTGCTCCCAGCCCGCGACCCACTGCTCTTCGGTCGCCAGGTCCAGCAGCCGGATGTGGTTGGGGCTTCCGAGCGTGAGAACGCTCGTGACCCGCAGCAGGACCTCACGGTTGATCGGCCAACCTGAGCTGCTCAGTTGCGCCTCGAAGTCCTCGATCGCTTCGCGGCCACCGGACCAGCGCGCCGCCATCGACCCCAGCACCAGGTCGCCCTTGCTGAGCCGTGTTCCGCCCGTGTTGACGCGGTTGAAGATCTCAGCGACCGTCTCATAGTCGTCTACGTGGACTGTCTGCACCGGAAGGAGGTAGTTGCGGATTCGGGACGCGACGCCGACCAGGACATCGGTCCACGCGTCCTCGTGTGCCTGCTCGAGTTCCAGCGGTTTTACGAGCTCCCGGAGCTGCGCGCCATGCCGCAGGATCTCGGCGACCGAAATCCATCGCAGGTCACGCTTGTTGACAGCATTCGCGGTCTTGAACTCATGCGTCTCGGGGTTGAAGCGAATGTCTGGAACCTTCTCGCCCGCCGGCACGGCGTCGGGCACCATCACGCGCGCTAGCGTTGAGAGCCGCTGCTGCCCGTCGAGCAAGATCGACGGCTTGCCGGCAGCCGGAGTGCCCTGCTGGACGGCGATCGCCTTGGTCGGAATCTTCAGGCTCGTGTCCCAGAGCAGAATCGAGCCGACGGGCCACTCCTGGTTCAGACTGTCGAGCAGCCTTGGTATCTGTGTGCCTCGCCACACATAGTCGCGCTGAATATCAGGCAGCACGATCTCACCAGCTGCCAACTTCTCCACCAGGCGATACAGCGGCTCATGTCCCAAGTCGATGACGTAGCTCCTTCCGAGGGGTCGGCGTGATCCTATCCGCGAACACGAGTGCTACGTCCCGACGATGGCGACGACAAGCGTTACGCCGGCAGCAGCGAGCGTCAGAGCGGCGAGCGCGAGCAGCCACTTGGTAAGCCGAGTTAGACGCCCTTGCTGCGTGGGCCGCACGCTGATCGCGGCGCTCTGCTTCCTCCGCGGCCTCACACACGAGCGCGTGCACCTCAACGGCCGTGCGTCGCAGAGCGGCAGCCTCACGGACGCGCGTCCCGAGACGAGCGCAAAGGCCGACATCGCTGCAGCCGTCGAGACAAACACACGCCAGTCCTCTTCGACATCCGGTTTTGATCGGCGTCGCCAATCGACGGCTCACCTAAAATCGCGCGGTAGGTCCGCATTGACGCGCAACGGCCTTTCGGGCTGGCGGATGATCCAGGCTCAAGCATTCCGATGGGATGGCCGTCGAGAGCGACAAGCCATCCGTCCTCTGTCTGCGTCAACTCGCCAATCTTTCTCATCCGCTTGGACTTCGCACGACTGTGGAGCGACTCGTCGAGGCACTCAGCCTGTCCGTCGGCAAGCCGCACTGTAGAGCCAAGGCCGGGCGGTAGAAATGGTTCATCGTCGGATCGTGGCGTCGGGGCCACCCAAGGGAACACGTCGACGTATGCCTCTTCGTCGCGGTACTCGGCCTCAAGTTCGGCGCGGCAGGTCGCTGGCAGACCTTCCTTGTGGAGTTGCTCGACAACGTTACGAAACTCGGCTGCCAGACCATGCGGGATCGAGCCAAGCTGGGTGCCACCAACCGTGATGCGAACCGCTCCCGCGTACTTACCCGCCGGCTCGATATTGAGTCGAGCCATAACAAGCGGCCCGAATCGCGCAATCGCGCGCTTTACGGCATCTTTGTGGTAGTAGACGCCAGCCGCCTTAATCTGACCGCCGCCGCCTGCGCTCAGCGTCGGCCACGCCAGCCAGCAGGCATTACGAGCGTGAGTATGTTTGTGGGTCAGCTCAGAGCTAAGCGCGCGCTTATGTCGACCAAGGAATCTCACCATATCACCGCACCAGTTCACACCTCCGTCAGGCTGTCACTATCCAGGCCGTCGGCGTCGAAAGGCTTCGGGCGCTCAGGTTTCTCGATTGGGATCTCCACGCCACCCGGAAGACTACACGCCCGAAAGATCGCCCGTTTCGACGACAGTGCCGCACCTACCTTCTGTTTGACGACGCGGAAGAAGTACGGATTTTCGAGGGCAAGGATGCCTCACGGACGACACCAGAGCGCTTACACGCGATCCGCAGACGCTCGTTCTCGATCAGCGGACAAGCGAAAATGGATGATTCATGTCGAGCTGAGCAATCTCTTGATTCTCAGCCAATCGGCGGGCGAGACTCATAGCCTCATCTAGGCCGTTGAGCTGTGTTTTGAGTTCAAGCTCATGCTCTACGTTTTCGCGGACGTCGAATAGGAATTGTGCAAGCGCAGAGCGGAAGCCCTCTGCGTAGAAAGGCGACCTATACGCGACACTACCACTCAGAAGAAAGCGTGGAGCAACAATACGATCCGGAACCTGTGCAGCAAGATCCCTATACACCCTTGCAGCTGCGGCAGCTAGTTCCTCAGTGCCCTTTCGAACGATTCGCTGGGCCTCTTCGTCCCCCAGCTCAGCTTGGCGTGTGACCTGCCTTGCAAACGAGGCGATCGTCGGCTTAGTTCCGCTGCCGAGCGCTGCGAGCTTTCGTGCAATTTCGCGCACAGATACGGCAATGTCTTCATTTGGCGCGTCGCGGCCAAGTGGGCTGTAGTGCTCGACCAAACATCCAAGAAGCGCGGTGTCGGTGCCACCCTCAAGCGCTTGGTAGGCCGACCTGATGCCGTCAAGCCCGAGCCAGAATGCTGCACCATAGTCTGTAACGACCCACTCCTCTCCCCCACGCACAACAACTTGACCGCCCACGCGTCTTGCCATTGCTACCGACCCGGTGCCCGCGACGATTGCTACCATCTCTGGTTCGTGCGCCAGCAGGATAGCGACGGCGTCGTTGGAGATGCCAATTTGTCCGACCATTCCACCGGCTCCATCGCTGACCACTTTCTCGAATTGCGCGCGTGTCGAGACGGTGTACCCTGCAGCATTGATCCATATAAAGGCATCGCTGCCACGCACGCGGGACGAAACCGCAGCAATCACTTCGGCGAAGACTTCGCGTAGCTCACGATCCGAGCGGTTTCCGCCGAGAGAGCGATCGAGCTCAGGAACGTTCTGGCTTCGTTCGTCCGGCCCGATGATGCGAATGTTCGTGTGCGTCCCGCCAGAGTCAACACCAACAAGATAAGTCATGTCATGGACCCTCCTCCACATCGGGCGCTAGGAGAATCCGTCTGTGCTCGCCAGGTGCTCGTAAATGAATGGTGCTAACGCTCTCTAGGTCAGGTGGTCCGTCCCAGTCAATGATCCCATCTTCACGTAGCCGCAGAAGAATCGCTGAAGTATCACTGTAATGGGGCGCACCCAGGGAAACTGCTACCTCTTGAAAGAGGCGCGACAACTGCACTTGCCCCCGCTCATTCACCAAGGTTCCGAGCGAGGCACGAACGAGCAGTTCAATCGTAGTCTTCGTCGCCGACGTCATGCCAGGCTCAGTATGCTCGGGTTTCACGCTTGTGGACTCCACTCCAGCTAGAGCGGGACGATCAGCGACACTGCGAGCAAACGCTGAAAAAATGCTCCGCACCTCTTTGATTTTCAGGATGAGTTCGGCATTCTGTCGGTCCGCCTTCTTAGCTCCACGCCTAAATGCGACGATTGCGCAGAGCACCGAGGCAAGCACTCCTACAACACCGATGATGATGGTAAGCGCATCGCTACTCATGATTACTCGGTCTATGAGGTGTTTGCATCATTGAATCCAAGTCGTCTGTCCGTAGGCTGGCGCAGACGATCTGCCGGTTCCGCGACCGTGGTGCTCTCGCCCATGCGGGTAACTCTACCCAGATAAGCGACGGACAGCATCTCCGGGTAGTTCTGAACGCTTGTAGCCTCGAGCTGGCCTAGTCCCGCTGCGGCTGCCAGCGTGGCATTTTGCGCTGAATCGTGGCCTGGTCTTCACGGGAGCCGTGCTTTGCGGCATGTTGCTGGGCCGTCCGCGAACCTGTGAAGGAGTGGAGGGAAGGGCGCCGGCGAACTGCACTCCTCACGGCGCTCAACCCAACTCCACACGGTCATTCGGGATGCTCGAGGTAGGCCGAGCAGCAGGCCGAAGAATTGGGATCAGTCGTAATCTCGCGGCACCAGTATGCACCCAATGCAGGTCCGAAGGTAGAGCGCATACTCAGATCGATGGCCCGCCATCGGTCGGCGCCGGAGGATTGCCGCTAACCAAAACTACTCGTCTCTCTGTCGGCTCGGCGCTCTTGTTGCTCGCCATGGCACCGCCCGCACCCGCCCCGTCGAGAAAAGCCTGCAACTGGTTAGCCGACTCCTCCTCAGCACCCGGCATGAGGTGCCCATAGCGGTCATAGGTCGTCGTGATCGAGGAGTGGCCCATGATCCGCTGGAGCGCCAACGGGTTGAACTTCCCGTCCGCCGCCATGGCGGCGATCATCAGGGATGCGAACGTGTGGCGGCACTCATGCAGCGTGATCCGCTGAAGACCGAGCGGCTCCCATGCCTTCCTGGCGCGCTGGGCCACGCTCTGGTCCTGGAACGGTCCGTCCTTGGTCCTCCGGTGGGTGCCACCCAGGCTTGAGCGAGCAAAGACGAGTGGCTGCCTTGCGTCGGCGCGCATCCTGTGTTCGATCAGGTGCTCGCGCAACACCGGCGGGATCGGCGCGCGCCGGTTCCCGGCGGCACTCTTCGGCGAACCCGTAATGGCGGACTCGGGGTCATGGCTCAACTGCACGCGGATCACTCCAGTCGCCAGATCGACATCGCTCCAACGCAGCGCCATCAGCTCGCCACGCCGCAATCCCGCGTAGAACGCCGTGGCCCACAGAGGACGATCCCGCTCGGGCAGCGCGTCGATGAGGCGCTGCACCTCCTCGGGGGTGGCGAACCGGTCGCGGCGCCCATCGTCGAGGGGCAGCTCGATGCCACGGGTGGGATCGACGGCTGCGTACTCGAGCCTGACGGCCCAGCGGTAGGTCGCCTGCAGCGGCATGAAGGCGTTCCGCACACTGTTCGCCGCGAGACCCTTGGCCTGAAGCTTGCCGACCAGCCGTTCGAGCTGGCTCGCCCGGATTTCGTTGAGCCGACAGCTGCCCAGCTCCGGGAGCAGGTAGCCGTCGAAAGCGCGGCGGTAGCGCTCGATCGTCGCGGGTTTGTAGGGCCGACGGCTCCGAGTACGGATGGTCCCATCTTCCGCACCCTCGAGGAACATTTCCGAAGCCTTGCGGAGCGTGGGGCTCTCGCCTGCGACGATCTCCCCTTTCGCCAGCGCGGTTTGTGTATCCCGCCTCCACGCCTTCGCGCCAGAAAGGTCGCGACGACCGAAGACCTTGCTGATACGGCGTTGGTCTCGCTTGGACCACACCTGCGCCAGCAGCTTGCCGTCGGCACGCCGGGTGATCCCCTTGGGAAGGTCCTCAGCTTTCGCCATGTCAACCAAATTCTAGACTCCGCCCAGGTCGGCATGGTCGTGCAGCCAGCGCTCAAGCTCGCGCACGGGCACCAGGCGGCGTCTGCCGCGCCGGACCATCCGCAGCTCGTGGGCGATCTGCTCATCGAAGAAATCGACGGACACCCCCAGCGCCTCAGCCGCCTCGCGCTTGGAGAGCGCAAGCCGGGGCACTCTCGGCATGCCGACCGACACGATCTGGAAGCGCATACCCACGACCCACGCGGAGCGCTGGTGGCAGTTCTGGTTGCAGTTTTTGCCTGGCTCAGGCGGTCTTGAGCCAACTCCAGCGGAGTTCCGGCGCGACCTCAAAAGCCCGAAAAGCCTAGACCCACAGCCGGATTTCGTGGTCTAGAGCCGAGCGGGGGACCGAGGAATCGAACCTCGAGCAAGGGTTTTGGAGACCCCCATGTTACCGTTACACCAGTCCCCCGGGGCCTTGGATTGTATGGGTTCTGGGTCCTCGTCCCGCTCGTCGTGAGCCTGGCGCTGGGGCGCGCATCGAGCGATCGTCCGCGCGGCCCACGAGCCACCCGCGCCGTCCCCCGCCCTCTCGCCGTCCCTGCGCCCCGAGGGCCAGCCTTTGGCCTCTCCTCGCCCATGCGCCTGAGAGGCGTCCAGGGCGCTAAAGCAGCGCTCGTGCGTTGCCGAAGCCCATCGGGATGACGAGCGTCTGGCATTTGTGATGATCCGTACATTCCTTGGCAGGCTCAAGCGCACACCGCCGGGCTCACGGTCGATGGGCCCGTGCTCGGCGGCGACCTCCTCGAGGGGTGCTCGAGCCTCCGCGCGGCAGGCGCGGGGGGCGCTCTCGCCCTCGCCAGGATGCGTGGCCCTGCCTGCGACGGATGCGCAGGCAGGGTTCGCGTTGCTCGAGGTCCTTATCAGCGCGGTGATCCTCGCGTTGATCGTCACCGCGACGTTCACCGGGTTCGACGTCGCCAACCGCGCCACGGCGTCGGAGCGCGCTCGCTCGCAAGCCGATGTCGTCGCGCAGCAAGACGAGGATCGGCTGCGCAGCTTCCAGATCAACCAACTCTCAGGCCTCAACACGACGCGTACCGTTACCTACAACGGCACTGTCTACACGGTCGTCTCCACAGGCGAATTCATCGCCGACGCCTCGGGCTCCTCGAGCTGCAGCACGACCGCCGAAGAAGCCAGCTATGTGCGCACGACCTCCACGGTGACCTGGCACGCCCTGGGCACCCGCCCCCCTGTGGTGGAGACGGGCCTGATCACGCCGCCTGCCGGCGGCGCGCTGCTTGTGCAGGTCACGAACGCGAGGGGCGTTCCCGTGTCGGGTGTGACGATCGTCGCAACCGGCCCGGGCTCCGCGAATGCCGTAACGGGTCCAAAGGGATGCGTTATCTTCGCGGCTCTCGCTGAAGGCACCTATACGGTCACCGCCCACGAGGTCGGCTACATCGACAAGACCGGAGCGGAAACACCCTCACTCACGACAACCGTTGTGCCGGGCACAACCGACAAGAAGGCCTTCGAAATCGATCGACCCGGCGCGCTCGCCGTCAGCTTCGAACCCTCAGCCGGGGCGGAAGCGAAGGGCGACACATTCGTCGCCCAGAACCCGCTGATGCCGACGCCCTCCTATATGAACTTCGGCAGAGTCGGCACCTACGAAACGACCGTCACCTCGCCGATGAAGCTGTTCCCGTTTGGCGAACCAGCCTCTTCCGGACATGAAGCGAGCGGCCAGTATGGAGTGTATGCGGGCACCTGCGAAGCGGACAGTCCGGAAAAGAACGGAGCAGGCCCACCCAAGAGCGTGAACGTGCTACCTGCCGAAACGGTCGCGGTCAAAGTGCCACTGCCTGCAATCAACATCAAGGTGATGAGCGGAAGCTCCTCGGCCTCCGAAGGCGCGACCGTGAAGAACTTCAAGGGCAAGCTCTACGACGAAGGCTGCAAGAGCACCGAACCACCAAGAGGACCGGAACGCATCTTCTCCGTTGTCGGCAACGCGACCGGAGAACTGCACAAGGGCATGCCGTTTGGGAAGACCTTCTCGCTGTGCGTGGCTTCGTCTGAAAAGCTCGGCACGAAGTACTGGAAGGCTCAAAACATCATCATCGCCAACGAAAGCGCCTCCGGAACCGCGCTGCGCACAATATATCTCAGTGCAGCTGGGAATGAATCGAACAACTCAGAATTGACATGCTGACGCACGCCCCGCCCATCCCTCCCTCCCTCCGTGACGAGCGTGGCTTTACGCTCGTCGAGATGCTAGTTGCGCTGGTTACCGGAATCGCTGTAGTGCTTGCGACGCTCTCGGTTCTCGACATCTCTGTCAGCCAGTCTTCCCGCATCGCCGAACGCGTCGACGCAAATCAGCAGGCACGCTTGGCTATGGAAAAGGTCATGCTGGAGCTGCATTCCAGCTGCACCGCCTACGAAGCCACGCCCGTCAGAGAAGGAAGTACGGCGGAAGCGCTCGAAGTCGTCAGCCAGCCCAGCTCCAAGGCCTACCTGACGAAGGTGACCAAACACGTGATCGCCTACAGCGAAGCGACACATACGCTGACCGACACCGCCTACGCCAGCACGAACACACCAGAAGAACTCAATACGCCCTGGAAATTCCCTCCTCCGGCTAACCCAACCAGCAGGCAGACGCTGCTGACCGGTGTCTACAAGTCTGTCGTAAAGGAAGGCGAAGTAATAAAGGAAGTAGTGCCTATATTTCGGTACTACAAGTATGTCGGCGGCGGACTTTCGGGCACCCCAATAACAGTCTCGTCGGAACTCGGCAAGGAAAACGCCGAAAACACCGCGGAGGTGACCGTCAGCTTCACCACCGCCCCAACCTCCGGACGCATCAGCGGCGATCGCACCGTCGATCTCAGCGACTCCGCCGTGCTGCGCTATGACCCCGCATCCGCAACAGGAGCCAACGAACCATGCGCATGAGATCCCACACGAGACACACCTGGATGCGCAGCGCTGCGGCGAAAGCGCGCAGCGAGGGCGGCTTCACGATGATCGTGACGCTCGTTGTGCTCGTCACCACTGGATTGCTGATGGCGGCCGCTTTTGCGGCGGCAAACGGCGACATCCACCTCACGCAGACAGACAACAACGCGAAGAAGGCCTACTACGCGGCGCAGTCGGGGATCAGTCAGTACGTCTATCACCTAAACCAGGACATCAACTATTGGACGTACTGCACCGGAGGGTCGGCCACCTCCAACCACGCACTCAACCAGGCCGGCTCGACCGTCCACAAGGTCCCTGTGCAGGGCGCGAGCGAAGAGGAATACGCGATCGAACTGCTGCCCGCCAGCACCAACAAGGAAGCCGAACCGAAGTGCAATGCCGCCAGTCCAGTGTCGAGCATGGTCGAGGCCGGCAGCAACTTCGGCGGCACCTTCCGCATCGAGTCCACCGGCTTCTCCGGCAACCAGAAGCGATCGATCGTCGCCACTTTCGGCCACAAGGGTTTCCTCGAATTCATCTACTACACCAAGTACGAGACGCTCGACCCGGTCACCTACTCGCCCCCGAGGCCGCAGTGCGAAGCGCCGTATGGGACGCGGCCGGGGCCCCCCACCTGCGAAGAGATCGACTTCATCGGCACCGACCACATCAACGGCCCGTTCCATACCCAGGACAACGCCGCGATCTGCAACGAACCGACCTTCGGTCGAAGGTCCTCGGACAGCATCGAATTCCTGCATGGCTGGCGCCCGGCGGGCTGCTCAGGCGCGGACAAGCCGAAGTACCTGGGCACGAATGTGACGACCAACCTCAAGAGCATCGAACCTCCACCGAGCGACACCACCCTGAAGACGGTGGTCGAATCCGCCTACAACTACTCCGGAAAGACGGCGATCGTACTCGGCGGGACCACGATGAAGGTCACCCACTACAGCGAAGAACCTGTGGCCCCTCACAACGTCACAACCACGGTCGAAACCAACGTCCCCTACCCGGCCAACGGACTGATCTTCGACTCCAGCAACGGCAGCTGCGGTACCTACGACCCCCGCAACCCCAACTACGCCAACGACGTTCACTGCGGCAACATCTACGTTGAAGGCAACAACACTGGCCAGCTCACGATCGCCTCCGAAAACGACATCATCATCGACGGCAACCTCACAACACCCGTCAACAGCGAAAAGATTCCCACGACGAACGCCGTCCTGGGCCTGGTCGCCAACAACTTCGTGCGCGTCTATCACCCCGAACCGGTTCCGGGCTCCAACGTCTGCTCCACGGCGCTCAACGAACTCACGATCTACGCGGCAATCCTCGCCGTCAACCACTCCTTCATCGTGGACAACTTCGATTGCAAGCCGGCGCTGAAGGAACTGTACGTCTTCGGCGCCATCGCGCAGATCTTCCGCGGCACCGTCGGCACGCACAGCGGCGCGGAACTCGCGAGCGGCTACTCGAAGAATTACAACTACGACGACCGTCTGACGACCGAGACCCCGCCCTACTTCCTGAGCCCGATCGCAGCCGCTTGGATCATCAAGCGCGAGACGGCAGCGGAATAGCGCTCTTACGCCGCTGGCGAAGCATCCAGCAGACAACTGTCTGCGCAAAGTTGTAGATTCGCCACATGCCCCAGGCATCGGAGCCGCGTGAACACGCACCGACCGGCGCGCCTCCTCCCCACCCCGACCTGCTCGCGGCGGTGGTCCATCACGCGCTCTTGAGCGCCCACCCTGCCACCCTCACCCTCGGCGAGACGGCGGTTGCAGTCGAGCGCGACCCCGCCTCTCAGGCCGACTGCGCTGCGGTCGACGCGGCCCTCAAGGGCCTTATCGCCGACGGCCTCGCCCGCCGCCGCGGGGGGCACTACGGCGTGACGCGCGCTGCTTTGCGAGCTGACGCCCTCCGCTTTTAGGCGGATCCGGTTCGCCCTGCACTCCTCCCAGCAGCAGCGCTGGGGGCAGCTCCATCGCGCGGGCGAGCTTGAGGAGGGTCCGCAGGTTGGGGTCGCGCCGGCCGTGCTCGAAGACGCTTATCGCGGCGCGATCCACGTTGGCCTTCAGCGCGAGCGCTTCCTGGGAGAGGCCCGCGCGTTCACGTCCCCAGCGCAGGTTCACGCCGAAGCGAGTCGCGGGACTCGCCTCGGTGCCGGGCTCGTGGCGCGGGCCCCGCAGCCTCGCGCCATCCTCGCCGCCCACGTCCTTCAGCAGCGCCGCCGGCGCGACCCCCACCGCGTGCGCCACGCGCACCACTGTGGGCAGGTCCGGCGAGCGCTCGGCTCGCTCGAGGAAGCTGATCGCCGCGCGGTCGATCCCCAACGCATCCTGCGCGAGGTGCGCGCGCTCGCGCGCCGCGCGTATGTTTCCTCCGAACCGCAGCAGCTGTTCGTCTATGTCCTGATCCCCCGTGCTCCGCATTGGCGCGGCGAATCCTTCAGGGCGGGGGCGAAAGCGACAACTGCTCAAACGCAAGACATCCAGTGGAGCGCATCGGACATTCGGATCCCCGACCCTCGCTCGGCGCCTCCGCGCGAGGGCCTCAGCGTGGAGGAGCTGAGAGTGCGGCGGGTGGGAGTCGAACCCACACGCCCTTGCGGACAAGGCCTTTTGAGGGCCCCGCGTCTACCATTCCGCCACCGCCGCACGCGGTCAGATCAATATAGGCCAGCGGGCCCGCCGGGTGTTCAGGCGGGATGCGGCGCAGGGCCGCCGTAGCCCAGCTCTTCGGCGCCCCCCCGCTGCTCGACCTCGACGTTCCAGCCCTGCTGGAGGCCGCGCATCGCGAACGCCACGAGCAGGATCTGCAGGGGAACGAGCAGCAGCGTCAGCAGGCCCAGAAGCCCCGCGCTGATCGCGGGCTGGATGAAGCCGGTGCTGTCGCGGTTGAACCACGCGGGCGCCCCCGTCAGCGCGAAGATGATCAGCAGCACCGCCAGCGCCGATGCGACCGGCAGCACCCCGCGGTTCCAGCGCCCCGCGAAGAATGCCAGCAGCAGGTACACCGCCGCGAAGAAGATCTGGATCCCGATCGAGGACGTCGCCAGGACTTCCCCACCACCAATCGTGATCACGAGGATCAGCGCCGTGCTCGCAAGCAGCAGCAGGATCACCGTCGCCCGCGTGCTCTGCACGATCGCCTTTTCGCGGTTGGGGTGCGTGATCGTCACGCCCACGGGGGGCTCCTGAGCGGATCTGCTGGACATTGCTCCAGTGACCTTACAATCTCAGGCGGCCTCTGTGTGCGAACGCGCGTCCAGCGGGCCCCACGCAAGCGGGCGTGGTGGAATTGGTAGACACGCCAGCCTTAGGAGCTGGTGGGCGCAAGCCCTTGGGGGTTCGAGTCCCTTCGCCCGCATTTTCGTCCGCCCCACGATGCCGGCGCTGCCCAGAGGACTCCGCCGGGACTGCCCCCCGCCGGCTATCCCGGCCCCACGAGCTCCAGCAGCGGCTCGCACAGCGCGGGCGGCGCGACGAGGATGCCCCACGGCAGCTCCCCCTGCGCGGGCAGCTCGACCACGCGCAGACCCGCCGCTTCGCACAGGAGCGTTCCTGCGGCGATGTCCCATGGCTTCACCGTGCGCTCGAAGTACGCGTCGTAAAGGCCCGCCGCGGTCCACGCGAGGTCGAGCGCCGCCGAGCCGAAGCGGCGGATGTCGCGTACGCGGGGGATCACCCTCGCGAGCACCTCCGCCTGGGCCGCGCGCACCTTTGCGTCGTAGGCGAAGCCCGTCGCGACCATCGCCCTCGAGAGATCCTCGCGCAGCGCGGGCGCCAGCGTTCGCCTGCCCGTGGGGCCCTCCAGCGTGGGCGCCTGGCCGCGCACGCCCGTGAACAGCTCCCCTCGGCAGGGGTCGTAGATCGCGCCCACCAATGAGGATCCCTCTGCGTCCTGCACCGCCACGCTCACGCACCACTGCGGCAGGCCGAACAGGAAGTTGACTGTCCCATCGAGCGGATCCACCACCCAGCGCAGCCCGCTCTTGCTCGCCACGTCTTCGCCCTCCTCGCCGAGGAAGCCATCTTCGGGGCGCAGCTCGGCGAGCAGCGCGCGGATCGCGCGCTCGGAGGCGAGATCAGCCTCGCTCACTAGATCGGTGGGCGTGCTTTTGCTCGACACCTCGCGCTCGGGGCCCGCCTGGAAGCGCTCGTTCAGCAGCTCCCCCGCCATGCGCGCGGCGCGCACCGCGACCTCCAACAGCTCGCTCTCGCTCACGCGAACGCGGGCGGGCGGTCCTGCGTCCAGGGGCGCTCCGCTTCGATCTGCGCGCCCAGCGACAGCAAGGTCGCCTCGTCGTGGGGGCGTCCCACGATCTGCACCGAGAGCGGCAGGCCGTCCTCGGTGAAGCCCGCCGGCACCGCCGCCGCGGGCTGGCCCGTCGCGTTCCAAACGCCGAGGAAGGGAATCAGGCGCGTACCGCCGTTGATCGTCCACAGCGCGCCCCTGCCCTCGTACTCGCCGATGCGCAGCGCCGGGCGGGCCGTGGCGGGACACAGCAGCACGTCGTGGTCCTCGAATGTCTTCCCCACGCGGGCCACCAGCGCCGCTTCGGAGGCCAGCGCGCGTGCGAGGCCGCTCTCCCCCACGATCCTTCCCAGGCGCACGATCTGGCGCGTGCGGCGCTCCATCCGCTCCACATTGCCGAGGTCCATCGCCGCGTCGTGGGCGCCGCGCAGGAAGCGCGCCAGCATGTGCGGGCCCAGCCACAGCGGGTAGTCGGGATCGTGCTGCACAACCTCGTGCCCGAGCGAGCGCAGCAGCTCGCTCGTCTGCTCCACCACCCTCAACTCGCGCCCGTCGATCGGCTGGGGCAGCATCGGCTTCGTGGAGACCGCGATCCGCAGGCGCCCCGGCGTGCGCGCCGCCGCCTGCGAGAAGGTGCCCTCCGCCGGCCCGCTCTGCGCGGTCGCGTCGAGGAACAGCGCCGCATCGCGCACGCTGCGCGCGATCGGCCCATACACCGCCAATCCGTGCCAGCCGTAGAGCTTCTCGGTGTGCGGCGCGAGGGCGATGCGGTGGCGCTGGGGCTTGATCCCAAACAGCCCGCAGAAGCTCGAGGGGATGCGGATCGAGCCGAGGCCGTCGGAGCCGAGCGCGCCGCCCACGAGGCCCCCGCTCACCGCCGCGCCCGAGCCGCCGCTCGATCCGCCGGGGGTGTGCTGCAGGTTCCAGGGGTTGCGCGTCCTACCGAACGTGGGTGTCTCCGTGAACGGCCACAGCGTCATCTCCGGCACGTTCGTCTTGCCGATCACGATCGCGCCCGCCTCGCGCAGGCGGCGCACGACCTCCTGATCGGCGGGCATCGGCCGGTCGCCCGCCCCTGTTCCAAAGCGCGTCTCCTCGCCCGCGATGTCGGCGTCATCCTTGATCGCGATCGGCACGCCCAGCAGCGGCCTCTCCCCGCCCGCCCCGCGCCGCGCGTCGGCCTGATCGGCTTCCATCAAAGCGCGTTCGGCGAACACCTTGCGAAACGCGTTCAGCTGCGGGTCATAGCGCTCGATCCGCCCCAGATACAGCTCCACCAGCTCGCGCGAGGACACCTCGCCCGCCGCGATCAGCTCGGCCTGGCGGGCGATGCCTGCGTATGCGAGATCTACCGAGTCCATCGGCAGCACTCTAAACGGGAGTGACAGCGCTGTGCCTGGCGGGCCACTCGCGCTGCTTGCTCTGCGCGTGCGCGAAGCGCCTTATCAGCTCCCCGCGCAGCGCCGCCGGCTCAATCACCGCGTCGATCACCATTTCCGAGGCGAGGTGCAGGATGTCGATGTCCTGCGCGTACTCCCCCCGCAGCTCCTCCACCTTCGCCGCGCGCTCCTCTTCGTCGGAGATGGCCTGCAGCTGGTTGTAGAAGACCGCGTTGATCGCCGCCTGCGGTCCCATCACCGCGATCGACGCGCTCGGCAGCGCCAAACAGCAGTCCGGCTCGAACGCGGGCCCCGCCATCGCGTAGAGGCCCGCGCCGTAGGCCTTTCGCACGACCACCGAGATCTTCGGCACCGTCGCCTGCGACACCGCGCTGATCATCTTCGCGCCGTGGCGGATGATCCCCTGGCGCTCCACCTGCGTGCCGATCATGAAACCGGGCACATCCGCGAGGAACAGCAAGGGGATGTTGAAGGCGTTGCACGTCCAGATGAAGCGCGCGGCCTTGTCCGCGGAGTCGCCAAACAGCACGCCCCCCTTGTGCTTGGGCTGGTTGGCCACGATGCCCACCGCCTGCCCATCCAGGCGCGCATAGCCCACCACCAGCTCCTTCGCCCAGCGCGCGTGGATCTCCAGGAAGGACTCCCCATCCACCAGAGCGTCGATGAGGGCCTTGATGTCGAACGGCTTGTTCTCATCTTCGGGGATCAGCGCGCCGAGATCGAAGACCCCCGATGGATCGGCAGGCGCCGCCACGGGCGGGGCGCCCTTCCAGTTGGAGGGGAAATACGAGAGATAGCGCCGCGCCATCGCGATGCCCTCCTCGTCGCTCTTCACGAGCTGATGCGCGCAGCCCGAGACGCCCGTGTGCATCTTCGCGCCGCCCATCTCCTCCAGCGTCACCTTCTCGCCGATCACCATCTCCGCCATGCGCGGCGAGCCCAGATACATCGACGCGTTGCCCTCGCGCATGATCACCACATCGCAGAACGCCGGGATGTAGGCGCCGCCGGCGGCGGAAGGCCCGAACAGCACGCACACCTGCGGCACCACGCCCGACATCTTCACCTCGTTGTGGAAGATCCGCCCCGCGCCCCTTCGCCCAGGGAACATCTGCACCTGCTCGGTGATGCGCGCCCCTGCGCTGTCCACGAGATACACCATCGGGATGCGCAACTCCATCGCCCGTTCCTGGATGCGCAGGATCTTCTCCACCGTCTTCGGCCCCCACGAGCCCGCCTTCACCGTGGGGTCGTTGGCCATCAGCGCGATCGGGCGTCCCTCCAGCGTGCCCACGCCGGTCACCACGCCATCGGCGCCGAGACCATCCTCCTGCCAGTTGGCGAGCAGCGCCTCCTCGGCGAAGGAATCCTCATCCAGGAGCAGCGCCACGCGCTCGCGCACGGGCAGCTTGCCCTGCTCGCGCGCCTTCTCGCGGTGGCGCTCTGGCCCGCCGGCGAGCGCCCGCTCGTTGGCGGCGTCGAGGTCGGTCATACGGCTCTCCGGCTCGTTCCCGGCCGTGCGAAGCGCGTCATGGGTACGGCGTCACGCCCGATCACAAGACCACCGGCCCGCCAGGCCCCCCCTGTGGGGGCCTCTAAGAACCCGACCCATCACCCGCCCTCAAAGCCCCGGATTCGTAACGGGTTCGTCGCCCGAGTAGTCGTAGAAGCCCATTCCCGACTTGCGCCCGTGCCAGCCCGCGGAGAGCATCTTTCGCAGCGTGGGCGGCTTTGCGAAGCGGCGCTCGCGGAACTCCTCGAAGAGCACATCGCAGATCGAGCCGAGCGTGTCCAACCCCACGAAGTCCGCCAGCGTGAGCGGGCCCATCGGGTGCCCCGCGCCGGCCTTCATCGCCTCGTCGATCTCGCTCACGCTGCCCACGCCCTCTTCGTGCGCGCGCATCGCATCGAGCATGTAGGGCACCAGCAGGCGGTTCACGATGAAGCCCGCGCGATCGCGCGTGGGGATCGCGAGCTTGCCCTCGCTGCGCGCGAACTCCAGCGCCGTCGCGAAAGCCTCCTCGGTGGTCGTGATCGAGCGCACCACCTCCACCAGCTTCATCACCTGCGCGGGGTTGAAGTAGTGCAGCCCCACGAACTGCCCCGCGCGTCCCGTCACCGCGGCCTGGTCGATCACCGACAGCGACGAGGTGTTCGTCGCGAACACCGCCTCGGGCTTCACGATCTCATCGAGCTCGCGCCACATCTCGAGCTTCAGCGCGAGGTTCTCGGTGATCGCCTCGATCACCAGATCGCACCCCGAAAGGTCGCGGTAGTGCACCGTGCCCGTGATGCGCGCGCGCACCGCATCGGCCTCCTCCTGCGTGGACTTGCCCTTCTCCACCGCGCGCGCCAGCTGCTTCTCGATCTTGCCGATGCCCTTCGCGAGGGTCCCCTCGTCGACCTCGCGCAGCACCACCTCATAGCCCGCCTGCGCCGCCACCTGCGCGATGCCATGGCCCATCAGCCCTGCGCCGAGCACTCCAACCTGCTTGATCTCCGCCATCCGTCATGACCTCCGCTTGCACGCTTGTTCGGAGGACGGGAGCCTATCGTCCCGGCCTATGCAGGCAGCAATTCAAGCGCCTCCACGTGCCGGGGGCGCATGACCGAGAAGTGGCGGTGGTCGAGCGTCGCGAGTTTGGGCTCGCGCAGGCGCTCGACCACCGCCATCACGGCGGCATCGACGAAACCGACGCGCAGGTCGTCATAGGTGTTCAGAAGCTCGCCCACCCGGGCGTAGTCGGCAGGCTGAAGATCCTCGATGACGAACGCTCCCCGCCTGCAGTTCTCGAGAAAGGCAACGAATGTGGCGACCTGTCGAGTGTGGTTCAGCAGGTGCTCGACCTCGACAAGGATCGGAGCGGGCACCACCCGATCCTCACGCGTGTTCTTCGAGCAGGTGCGCACAGGCGCGATGGTCGTCGTCGCGAGGCTCGATGGCGGCGAGCGCAACGCCGGTGTCTATGACGAGCGCCAAGGTGCGGGCTCGAAGATGTCTTCGCTCGCGAGTTTCGAGAGATCGCTGCGTCCTGAGCGACCGATCCCTATGCACGTCAAGGGTGGCGGGATCTTCTCATCCTCGGCGGAGCCAAGCTCATGCTCCATCGCCTCACGCACGACCTGTGCAACCGAGACGCCGAGCTCGCTCGCACGGCGCTTGGCGCGTTCGAGAAGCTCTGGCTCAGCCTGGATCATTAGCCTCTGCATCATCGCGCAATCATGATAGCATCAAGCCATGAGCCTCGTAACGCCCGAAGACCGCGGCCCCGTCCGCCACGTCATCCTCAACCGCCCCGAGAAGCGCAATGCGATGAACCAGGCGCTGCTCACCGAGCTCCGCGAGGCGCTGCGCGAGGCGCGCGACGAGGCCGCCGTGCACTGCGTGATCCTGCGCGGCGAGGGCCCCGTGTTCTCCGCCGGCGTGGACCTCGCCGAGCTGGCGTCCTTCGCGCAGGAGCCCAGCGTGCTGCGGCCGTTTCGGGGCGTGTTCCTCGACTGCGCCAACGTCTGCGAAGAGATGCCCAAGCCCGTGATCTGCCAGATCCACCACACCTGCGTCGGCGGCGCGCTGGAGGTGGCGCTCGGCTGCGACCTGCGCATCGCCGCCGAGGGCTCGCGCTTCGGACTTCCCGAGGTCCGCTTCGGGATCATCCCCGACGTCGGCGGCTCCACGCGCCTGCCCGCGGTGGTGGGACTCGGCCGCGCGAAGGAGCTGATCATGACCGGCGCCATGATCGACGCCGGCGAGGCGCACCGGATCGGGCTGATCAACCGCGTCGTCCCCGCCGAAGAGCTCGAGGCGGCGACGCAGACCGCTCGTGGATGAACTGCTCGCCAACTCGCACATCGCGGTCGGACGCGCCAAGCGCGTGATGGACGCGTCGGCGCGGCCCGCGCTGGCGCAGACGCTCGAGATGGAGGTCTCCGTGCAGGAGTACTGCGTCGCGGCGATGCGCGAGGCGGGGCGGCAGGCGCAGGAGGCGCAGGAGGCCGAGGGAGCGCTCGCCGGCTAGCGCCAGTCCACGGGCCCGGCCACGAGCGTGTGGCTGCCCAGCGGACGACCGAGAACCTCCTGCACCCGCCGCGCACAGGCGATCAGCGCGGGCAGATCGACGCCGGTCTGCGATCCCCATCTCGTGCAGCATCGAGACGAGATCCTCGGTGGCGATGTTGCCCGGTCGCGCCCGCCGGCACCGGGCAGCCGCCGAGCTCGCCGAAGCTCGACTCGAAGCTCGTCAACCCCGGCCTGCAGCGCGGCGAGCACGTTGGCGAGCCCGGCGCCGCGGGTGTTGTGAAAGTGCGCGGTCAGCTCGACCTCATCGCCGAGCTTGCGGCGGGCGAGCTCGAAGAACTCGCCCACCTGGACGGGGTTGGCCATCCCGGTGGTGTCGCCGAAGCCGACCTCCTGCGCGCCGCAGTCGCGCAGGCGCTCGGCGATCTCGAGCACGCGCGCGGGCGGCACGTGACCCTCGTAGGGACAGCCGAACGAGGTCGAGATCACCCCCTCGCAGCGCAGGCCCTCCTCGCGCGCGCGACCGAGCACGACCTCCAGCCCGGTGAGCGACTCCTCGATCGAGCGGTTGACGTTCTTGCGGTTGTGTGTCTCCGACGCCGACAGGAAGACGTTGACCTCGTCGAATGCCGCGCGCCGCGTCGCCTCGCGCAGCGCGGCGTCGAGCCCGCGCTCGTTGGGGATCAGCACGCTCACGGAGACCTCCTCGGGAACGTCGATCCGCGCGAGCACCTCCGCGGCGTCGGCGAGCTGCGGGATCACGTCGGCGCGCACGAAGCTCGTGACCTCGAGGCGCCGCAGGCCGGTGCGCGCGAGCGCGTCGATCAGCTCGACCTTGCGCTCGGTGGGGATCACCTCGGGCTCGTTCTGAAAGCCGTCGCGCGGCCCCACCTCCCTGATGCTTGTGCTGCGCCGGCAGCACGATCAGGACATCGACAGGCCGCCGCTCACGTTGAGCGTCTGGCCGGTCACGTAGGAGGCGTCGTCGCTCGCGAGGAAGGCGATCGCCGCGGCGACCTCCTCGGGCTCGCCGGCGCGCCCGAGCTGCGTGGCGTCGACCATCCCCTGCTTGAGACGCTCGCCGATCTCGCCGAGACGACGGGCGCGGCGTTCAGCAGTGGCGTCTCGATCGGGTCCGGGGGCGACGGCGTTGCAGCGCACGCGGTAGCGCGCGGCCTCGCGCGCGATCGCCTTGGTGAAGCCGATCACGCCGGCCTTCGCGGCCGAGTAGACGGCCGAGCCCTGCGAGCCGACGCGCCCGGCCTCGCTGGCGACGTTGACGATCGCGCCGCTGCGGCGCTCCTGCATGCCGGGCAGCACCGCGTGCGTGACGGCGAGCGTGCCGCGCAGGTTCACGCCGAGCACGAAGTCCCACAGCGCCTCGTCGGTGTTCACGAAGAAGGAGAAGCGGTCGGTGCCGGCGTTGTTGACGAGCACGTCGATCGGCCCGAGCGCCTCGCCGATCGGCCGCACCGCGGCTGCGCACCGAGTCGACGTCGGTGACGTCGAGGCGACAGGCGAACCCGTCGAGCTCGCCGGCGACGCGCGCGGCCCCCCTCCTCGTTGAGGTCGCCGATCGCCACCCGCGCGCCCTCGGCCGCCAGCCGCCGCGCGGTGGCCGCGCCGATCCCCGAGGCGCCGCCGGTGACGAGCGCGATCTTTCCCTCGAGCCGCATGCGGGCAGCGTAGCCGTCCGCGCGGGCCGACGCGGACGGGCGCTCGTATACTCGGCCGCCGTGCGCCTCCTCCCGTTTGCATCGTCGGCGCCTCCGGCGCGCTCGGCTTCGGCCTGGCCGTGCGGCTTCGGGCGCGCCGGCGTGCCGATCGTGATCGGCTCGCGCGAGGCCGAGCGCGCGGCGAGAAACGGCCGAGCGCGCGCCGCGCGATCGTGCCCGAGGGCGCGTTCTCCGGTTACGACAACGCGGACGCGGTGCGCGCAGGCCGAGCAGGTGATCCTCAGCGTGCCGCTTTCGCAACCAGTCCGAGACGCTCGCCAACCTCAAGGACGCGCTGCGCGCCGGCCAGCTGCTGATCGACGCGACCGTGCCGCTCGCGGCGGCCGTCGGGCGGCAAGGCGACGCGCATGCTCGGCGTGTGGCAGGGCTCGGCCGCGCAGCAGGCGCGGGAGATGGTGCCGCGAGGGCGTGCGCGTCGTCTCGGCGCTGCACACCGTCAGCGCCGCCTCGCTGACCGACCTCGATCACCAGCTCGGCGCAGGACGTGCTGGTGTGCGGCGACGCGCGCGCGGACAAGCGCGAGGCGGCCGCGCTGATCGAGCGGATCGAGGGCCTGCGCTGCGTGGACTGCGGGCGCCTGGAGATGTCGCGCACCACCGAGTCGCTGACCGCGCTGCTGATCGCGCGTCAACGCCCGCTACAAGGTCGCACGCGGGCATCCGCCTCACGGGGCTGCCGGAGAAGCTGTGGGAGTAGCGGACCCTCGGATACGGCCAGCCCTGGCGCAGCCGACGGCGAGGTCGTGGTGCTCGCCGGAGGCACCGGCGGCGCGAAGCTCGCGCGGGGCATGCTCGATGTCGTGGCGCCCGAGCGCCTGGCGGTGATCGTCAACACGGGCGACGACATCGAGATCTACGGCGCGCACGTCTCGCCCGACCCCGACCTCGTGTCCTTCTGGCTGGCCGATCAGATCGACGAGCGCGGCTGGGGCCTGCGGGGCGACACCTTCGCAGGTCATGGACGGGCTGCGCGAGCTCGGCGTGGACGTGTGGTTCAACCTCGGCGACCGCGACCTCGCCTGGTGCATCGAGCGCGCGCGCATGCTGGCCGAGGGCGTCGCGCCGACGGCGGCGCTGGCGCGTCTGAACGAGGCGATCGGCGTGCGCGCGCGGGTGCTGCCGATGAGCGACGACCCGGTGCGCACGTGGGTACGCAGCGCGAACGGCTGGTGCTCCTTCCAGGAGTTCATGATCCGCGAGCGCGCCGCGGGGATCGGTCGAGGGCCTGGAGTTCCGCGGCGCCGAGCAGGCACGCCCCAGCGCGCGAGGTGCTCGCGGCCATCGCGGGCGCGCGGCGCGATCGTGATCGGGCCGTCCAACCCGCTCGCCTCGATCGCGCCGATCCTCGCGGTGCCCGGCATCCGCGAGGCGCTTGCCAGCGCGCCGGCGCCGGTCGTCGCGGTCAGCCCGATCGTGGGCGGCGAGGTGCTCAAGGGCCCGACCGCCGCCTTCATGGCCTTCGCGGCGCTGGAGTGCAACGCGAGCGGCGTCGGCGACTTCTACGGCGAGCTGCTCGACGGGATCGTCGCCGACGAGGCCACGATCGAGAGCGAACGGCAGGGCGAGCGCCCGGCGCTGCGTTCGCTGTGCATCGATACGCGCATGTCCGAAGCGCCCGCGCGAGCGCGCGTGGCGGCGCAGGTGCTGGAGTTCGCGGACTCGCTTGCCGAGTAGGCTCTGCGGGGTGAGAGGCACCGCCGCGATCCTGCCTGTGAAGCGCTTCTCGAACGCCAAGCAGCGGCTTGGCGCGAGCGTCGACGATCCGCTGCGTCTCGACCTCGCGCGCGCGATGGTGGGAGATGTGCTGAGCGCGCTGAGCGAGTGCCACTCGGTGGCGCTGAGGATCGTTGTCACCAACGAGGAATCGGTGGCCGACGCCGCGCGCGCACAGGGCGCCATCGTCGTGGAGGATTCAGCCGAGGCCGGCCAGAGCGCTGCCGTGGCGCTCGGCCTGGCGCGCGCTCTGAGGGAGGGAGCCGAGCGGGCGCTGTGTATTCCCGGGGACTGTCCCGCACTGGACCCACACGAGCTGGAGAGCTCTGCTCGACCGCCGTGGCCAACTATGAGGTCGTGGTCATCCCCGATCGCCACGGCACGGGCACCAACGGATTGCTGTTGTCCCCACCCGATGCAATCGCGCCGAGCTTCGGACCGGACAGTTGCGATCGGCACCTCGAGATCGCACGTGCCGCCGGAGTTGCGTGTCGGATCGAGAGCCCTGGCTCGCTGCTGCTTGACATCGACACGGGCGCCGATCTCGCGGTTCTGCGGGAGCGTCTGGCGAACGAGCACACGCGCGCGCCGCGTACGCGCGCGGTCCTCGGTCTCGTGGAAGAGCGTTGGCCTCTCTGCGCGCCCGCAGCCTGAGCGGTCTGCCCGAGGTGCGCGCCGGGGATGACCTGGCGGCGCTCATCGTGGCGGCGATCGAGGACGAACTGCGCGACGGACAGGTGCTCGCCGTCGCACACAAGGTCGTCTCCAAGGCCGAGAACTCAGTCGTTGCGCTTACCGAAGTCACGCCCACCGCCCGCGCGCGCGAGCTGGCTGTCGAACAGCGCAAGGACCCCCGCGCGGTGCAGGTGGTGCTCGATCAGTCCGACGGAGGTGCTGCGCGCCGCGAATGGCGTGCTGATCTGCCGCACGCACCACGGCTTCGTGTGCGCCAACGCGGGCGTGGACGCCTCCAACGCCGCGCGAGGCGGAGACCCTGATCGTGCTCCCCCGAGACCCCGATGCCTCCGCGCGTGCGCTGCGCTCGCGCCTGCGCGAGCTGACGGACGCCGCCCCCGCGGTCCTGATCACCGACAGCTTCGGGCGCGCGTGGCGCCACGGCCAGTGCGACATCGCGATCGGCTGCGCGGGGATGGCGCCACTGGAGGACTGGCGCGGGCGCGCAGACAGCGTGGGGCGCGAGCTGCAGCGCCACCTGGCTCGCGGTGGCCGACGCGGCGGCGGGCGCCGCGGATCTCGCACGCGCGAAGGACTCGCGCGAGCCGGTGGTGCTGATCGAGGGTCTCGAGCGCTTCGTGAGCGAGGAGGACGGCCCCGGCGCGGCCGCGCTGCTGCGCCCGCTTGCAGGAGGATCTGTTCCGCTGAGCCCGGCCTCGGGACGCGGAGCTACGCGCTTTCGAGGCGCGCGCCGCTAGAACTCGCGCCTCCTCGCCCGGCGAGCGCGTGGCGCGCGTTCACATACAGGGCGCGTGGGATGGCCGTGGCGAACGTGCGCGCGGGTCCGATGGTGCGCGTGCCGAACGCCTCGAACGTCTGGGCCAGACGCTCGTCGCGGGCGGCAGCGGAGAACAGCAGCCGCTCGCCGGGGTTGAAGGCACGCCCGTTGGAGTAGGTGAGGATCAGACTGCTGTGCCCGTGCAGACCACGCTTGTGGCGGCGGCGGTAGCGCTCGAGGCTCTGCTCCAGCGGCTCTGCCCCGAGCAGCGCGGGGGCGACGCTGTCGGCGAGCCATTCGGCCGACTGGAAGGCCCAGCCACAGCCGATCCCCCACAGCGGATCGATCGCTCTGGCGGCGTCGCCGACGAGCGCGAGGCCGGGGGCGGTGGGCTCGTGGATGACGTTGGTCATGTCGAGCTTCGCCTTGAGGTCGCCGACCATGCGCGAGGCGCGGATCGGCGCTGGTTCGGGCGCGCCGGCCACCATCTCGATGAGCGCCTTCACGGGATCGGGGCGGAACTCGGGGAGCCGCTTCATCGTGGGCATCGCGACGTAGAGGGTGAGATCGTCGTCGGTGGGGAAGCAGGCCACCATGTCGGGGTCGAGCAGCCACAGCGAGGCGGTGGGGGCCTCGGGCGCGGGCGGCCCCTCGAAGTAGGCGCCGTAGGCGAAGCGCCCGTGGGCGACGGTCTTGGTGGGCACCCCCGAGAGCTTGGCCACGCTCGAATCGCGTCCGTCGGCGCCGATCGTGAGCGGCGCGCGCAGCGTGAGCGTCTCGCCGGCGGTGTTGCGCGCGGTGACCCCGCACACCCTCCCACCCTCGCGCACGAGCTCGGTGACGGTGCGCCCGAGCATCAGCTCCACGCCGGGCGTCTGCGCGGCGGCCTCGCGCACGAGCGGATCCATGCGCTCGCGGCGCAGGTTCAACCCCGCGGGGACCTTGGGGTGCTTGGGGGCGATCCACCCCCAGCGCGCCCAGATGCGCCCGTATGCGCGCAGGCCGCCGGCCTGCACCATCGGCTCCAGGAGGCCGAGCCGCTGGAGCGTGGGAATCGCGGAGGACTGAAGGTAGTGGGTGCAGATGCGCTTATAGGCGCTCGCATCGGGGCGCTGCTCGACGAGCGCCACGCGCAGACCGGCGCGGCCGAGGAACATCGCCGTGGCGCTGCCGGCGAGACTCGCGCCGACGATCACCGCGTCGTATTCCAAATCTTCAGTCATACGACCGCCATGCGCGGATCATAGCGCCGCCTGATCCCGGTGTTGAAGCGCCACTGGCGGTCGGGCCAGGCCCGCCCCGCGCGCTCTCCCCGCGGACGTGCGTAGATCCGCGCCCTGTGTACCCAGGAGCGCGCCGATCAGGCGGTCGAGCTCGGACAGCTCCCGAGAAGCGTCAAGCTCGGGGGCGATCGCGGCGGCATGCTCGCGCAACTTGTTCAGCGCCACTGCGCCACGTGCCCGCGCGAGCCCGTCCAGCCGCTCCTCCAGCTCCTCGCGGCGCAGCGTGCGGGCGACACCTGAGCGCGCACGGGAGGGGCGCATGTTCTCCAGCGCCATCCGGGCCAGACCCGCCATCCACAGGCTCGCGAACTGCATGTCCCCCGCGACGTGGCCGGGGCCGCGTCGCGGGCGCAGTATCAGCCCCGGCAGCCTCACCGGCCGCGGTGACGCGCCAACGGGTCCGCTGTCCAGGAACAGCGATCCATCGGCAGCCGGCCCCGACAGCGCGGCGCTGCGATCGACAATCACCGCGCCTGGGAAATACAGCGCGGCCACGTCGTACCAGCGCCGGCGCAACAGCTGCTCGGCAGGCTCCTCGAGGTTGGTCGAGTACAGCCCGCGCGCGAGGCGGCGAATCTCACCGCGCGCCGCCGCGCGACTTGCCCATCTGAAGTCCCGCGGGATGAACAGCTCGGGCAGGCTCTCCTTGGATGGGGGCTCCTCGGTCAGAGCCTTCTCGGACAGATCCTCCTCGGGGAAGTTCTGCGACTTAGCGACAGCCATACGAGCCTCGAAGTGGAATAAGTCGCAGTTAGCACCGCGACTTGGTGGAACAACTCGCAGTTAGCATACACAGCGCGGCCCGCTTGCCGCCGGTAGGCGGCCCTCCCAACCCATCCACCCGCATCCGTTCAGGCAGCGACGGGGACCGTGCCCGCGCCCTTGAGCGGGTGCCGCCGCCTGATCTCATACAGCGTCGTGCGCTCCGCTGCGGGGCGCCCGGCCTCGTGGGCGGCGGCGATCAGCTGCTCGGGGTCCAGGCGCGTGCCGTGGTGGGAGCCGGCGAGGCGGCTGATGGACTCCTCCATGAGCGTGCCGCCGAGGTCGTTGACGCCCCAGCGCAGCGACTCGGTCGCCGCGTCGAGCCCCATCTTCACCCACGAGGCCTGGAGGCTTCCGATCGTGCGCCCCAGCGCGAGGCGGAAGACGGCTGTGTGCTTGAGGTTCTCCTCGCGCCCGATCTCCTCCACGCCGTGCGTGCGCCCGAGCAGCGTCTGGAAAGGGATGAAGGAGAGCGGCACGAACTCCGTGATCCCCCCGGTGCGCTCCTGCAGGGCGCGGATCACGCGCATGTGCTCGGCAAGCTCCCAGGGCTCCTCGATGTGGCCGAACATCACGGTGGAGGTGGAGCGCAGGCCGGCGCGGTGGGAGGCTTCGACGATCTCCACCCAGCGTGCGACGGGGAGCTTGTTGGGCGAGATGCGTTCGCGCACGCCGTCGTGGAGCACCTCCGCGGCGGTGCCCGGCGTGGAGCCGAGGCCGGCGTCGGCCAGGCGCGCGAACACCTCCGCCGGCGGCAGTGAGGAGATGTCGCACATGTGCGCGATCTCCATCGGCGAGTAGGCGTGCAGATGCAGATCGCTGCCCGCCTCGCGCGCGGTGGCCTTGGCGAGACGCAGCCAGCCTAGGTAGTCCTCCAGCGACCAGTCGGGATGAATGCCCGACTGGATACAGAGCTCGGTTGCGCCATAGTCGATCGCCTCCAGCACGCGCCGCACGAACTCGGCCTCGTTGTGCTCGTAGGCGTCGGGCGAGCGCTTGCCCTGGCCGAAGCCGCAGAAGGCGCAGCCGACGGTGCAGACGTTGGAGATGTTGATGTTGCGGTTGACGACGAAGGTGACCGTGTCACCGGCCAGCTCGGCGCGCAGCTCATCCGCCGCCTGGCGCATGTCCTCGATCGCCTCCAGCCGGGTCTCGGCGAAGAGGGCGGTCAGCTCCTCGGGTGAGAGCCACTGGCCCTCGCGGCCCTTGGCGATCGCGGCCGGAACCAGTTCGGGGCGGATCGCGAACGGAGAGTCCTCGCGCCGCGTGGCCGGCCCCCCGGAGCCCCGGCGGGGGATGAATGACCAGTACTTCAGCTTGATCGCATCGAGCACGCCCTGGGCGACCCACTGCTGGTTGATGTACTGCGGATAGACGCAGAGACGCTCGGTGAGCGCGTAGCCGTCCTGCTTGAGGCGCTTGCGCACCTGGTGGGGCGAGGGGAAGGGGTGCTCGGGGGAGATGTGATCCCCATTGGCGGAGAGGCCTCCGAGATCGGTGGCGCCCGCGGCGACGAGCTGCGGCCACCAGTCGGCGAGGTTGGGCGGCACCTGGATGCCCACATCGGGCATCAGCCGCCGGGTCTCGGCGATGAGGCGCTTCATGTCCTCGATCGAGACCGACCCCGCCCCTTCGGTGGCCCAGCGCGGCAGCGGCAGTGGCTCGCCCCCGCCGTCCCCCTCGCCCTCCCAGCGCTCGCGCGCGGCGGCCTCGGCGATGAGCGCGGGCTCCTGCCCGTAGTACCTGGGGTGGGGGACGTAGTTCTGCAGGATCACCTCCTGGATGTGCCCGTGCTGGGCGTGCGCGGCGGCGAGGGCCTCCAGCGAGGCGATGCGCTCCTCCTCGGTCTCGCCGATGCCCACGAGGATGCCCGAGGTGAAGGGGATGCAGAGCTCGCCGGCCGCGTTGATCGTCTCCAGGCGCCTGGCTGGGTGCTTGGTGGGCGAGCCGGCGTGCACCGTCTGCATGAGACGCTCGGAGATCGACTCCAGCATCAGCCCCTGCGAGGCGGTGACCTCGCGCAGGCGAGCGAGATCCTCGCGTGAGAGCACGCCGAGGTTTGTGTGCGGCAAGAGGCCGCTCTCGAGCGCCCGTTCGCACGTCCAGACGACGTAGGCGGTGAAGTCCTCGTGCCCGTACTCGGCCAGCCGTGCGGCGACCTCGCGGTTGACCTCGGGGCGCTCGCCCGTCAAGACCAGCAGCTCCTTGACCCCGCGCCGCGCGGCGCCGTCGACGATCGAGAGGACCTCCTCGGGCGCGTAGAGATGCGCCCGGTGCGTGGCGAACGAGCAGTACTTGCAGTGGCACTGACACGTGCGCGAGAGCGAGAGCGTCAGGTTGCGCGAGTAGGTGACCCTCCGCATGCATCGGAGTGTATGACGCCCCCGCAGATCCGTCCGATCGGCCTCATAGGTTGCGCGAATGCCCAAAGACAATGCACGCTTCGCGGTGGCCGAGTTCATCGGCACGTTCACCCTGATCTTCGTTGGCGCCGGCTCGATCATCGCCTCCGAAGGCCTCGAATCCTCGTCGTTGATCGGCGTCGCGATCGCCCACGGCCTGGCGATCGGTGTGATGGTCGCCGTATACGCGCGCGTGTCGGGCGCGCACTTCAACCCCGCGGTGACCTTCGGCTTCCTGCTGACGCGCCGCATCAAGCCGGCGCTCGCGGTCCTCTACTGGGTGGCTCAACTGGCGGGCGCGGCCGCGGCGGCGCTGCTGCTGAAGGAGCTGCTGCCGAGCGGACCGACCGATGCGGTGCACCTGGGCGTGCCGGCGCTCGGTCACGAAGTCGACGCGGGTGCGGGCGTGGTACTGGAGGGCATCCTCACGTTTTTGCTGGTGACGGTGGTGTTCGGCACCGCGGTGGACCCGAAGGGCGCGTTCAAGTCGATCGCGGCGCTGATGATCGGCCTGACGATCACGATCGACATCCTGATCGGTGGGCCCTTCACGGGCGCGGCGATGAACCCGGCGCGCGCGTTTGGCCCGCAGCTGGTGGGCAACTACTGGTCCAATGGCTGGGTTTGGTACGTGGGCCCGCTCGTGGGCGGTGCGGTGGCGGCCGTGTTGTATGAGTGGCTGTATCTGCCCGGACGCACACAGGATGAGCCGCCGCCGGTGGCGGAGGGCATCGCCGAGTAGAGCTTTTCCGCAGATCCCGCCCGGCATTCTGAAGAGCTGCCGGGGCGAGCGGCGAAGGCCACTATCCTGGGCGCGATGGGCAGCTCCCCCCGCGTCTTTCTGGCGCGCCACGGCCAGACGGCGTACAACCACGAGGGCCGCTTTCAGGGCCAGCTGCAGGTCCCTCTCGACGCGACCGGGCGCGAGCAGGCCGGCGAACTGGCAGAGCGCGCCGCGACGCATGGCTTCGAAGCGCTGTGGTGCAGCCCGCTGCTGCGCGCGCGCGAAACCGCGGACATCGTGGCGGAGCGCATCGAACTGACCCCGCGCGAGGATGTGCGCCTGATGGAGACCGACGCGGGCGATTGGACCGATCGCCTGTTCAGCGAAATCCAGGCTGAGAGCCCCGAGGAGTTTCAGAAGTTCGTCGACGGCGACCCCCACTTCGGCTTTCCCGGCGGTGAGAGCTTCATCCAGCAGGGCGTGCGCGTGGCTGCGGCGATCTACGACATCCGCCGCGCGGAGGCACCGGCGCTGGTGGTGTGCCACGGCGGGGTGATCCGCCTGGCGCTGTCGCTGCATTTCGAACACGGCGTGACGCTGGCCGATCGGGTGCCAAACGGCGCCCTGATCCCGCTGGACCCGCGCGAGGCGCGCAAGATCGAGCACGGCGGGGAGTCGGTGGCGACTATTCCGGGGTAGGGGCCCTCACGGGCCATCGAGGCACGACGCTAAAATCGCGCCATGACGACCAAGGAGCGCCTGCACAAGTTGGTCGATGATCTATCGGAGCGAGAGGCCGCCGCTACGCTCGAATACGCCATTTCGCGACGGGAGAACACCGACCTGGAGGAGTGGGGCGATCTCGATACACAGATGGACACGGCGATGAGAGGCTCGTTGCGCGAACTGGACGAGGAGGAACATAGGGCTGGCTTTCCACCTTGGCGTCCATGAGTCCTTCACGCGGCGAGATCTGGTGGCACGAGCCACCCGACGACAAACCAAGACCGATGCTCATCCTCACCCGTAACGAGGCGATCGACGTGCTCAACCGCGTGCTGGCCGTTCCCCTGACCCGCAGCATCCGGGACATCCCCACCCACGTCCGTCTCGATGAAAGCGACGGGATGCAAGTGCCCTGCGCGCTCGCGCTGGATAACACAGGACCGATCGCCAAAGGTCACCTCACAAGGCGTATTACCACGCTTGGACCAGACACGCTCGCCGCAGTCTGCCGTGCGCTCAATGCCGCCGTAAGCTGCTGAGCGAAAGCGACGCAACCATCTCAGCCCCCTCGCGCGCCATGCGCGAGCGCGGGACGACTTGATCGAAGCCGGCGGCCAGCGCGCGCTCGCGTACGGCCGGTTCGACGTGCGCGAAGAAGCCCAGGGTGACCACGCCTCGGAGGACCCCCTCATCGCTCAACTCACCCACCAGCGCCACACCGTCGAGACCGGGGTCGGTGAGATCGACCACCAGGACCGCGGCCGCGCCATCATCGCCCTCCTGTCCGACGGCAGCGACCAGCCGTTCCCGGATTCGCCCAACGTCCCCGACCAGCTCCACCTCATGCCCGGCCGCCGCCAGCTGCCCCTGCACGCGCGAGCCGAAGAGGAGATCGGGGATGAGCGCAACGACCCGTGCCATCGTCTGCGGCTCCTGCCGCCCTACTGGGCGCGCAGGCGCAGGAACTCGTCGCGCGCGGACTGGGGGCGTCCCCACATCTGGGTGACCTCGGCACGCCCCTCGCGCAGCTCGCGCACGACCAGCTCGCCCTCGATGCCGGCGTCGTCGAGCAGGCCCAGCGCGCAGTGCACGGTGGGCGCGGCGGCGGCGTGGCCGAAGCGGTGGGCGACGAGCAGCCGCCAGTGCCAGTCGTGGTGGGAGTAGGGCTGGGCGTTGCACGTCGCGAGGTACACGGCAGCGTCGATGTAGCGCGACTCGTCGGCGATGCGCAGATCGAGCTCGAGGTCCGTCCAATCGTCGGGCAGCTCATCGATTGTCTGCTGGAAGGTGTCGGCGAGACCCATGGCGGAAAGCGTAGCGAGCGGCGCGGGCCGCACCGCGGGTGCCGCGCCAGAGCAGCGGAGAGGCCCTCAGCGCAATCGCACCGGAAGGACCGCGGGCTATGCTCGAAGTAGTGGCCTCGACCGACACCAGCCCCGCCACTCCACGGACCGCCCGCCGCCGATGACGAGAGCCGGCGCGTGGAGTACCGCACGCTGCGCGAGGGCTGCGGCCTGGTGGATGGCTCCGAGCGGGGCAAGCTGGCTCTTACCGGCCCCGATGCCCGGACCTTCCTCTCGGGGCAGGTGACCAATGACATCGAGGCGCTCCAGCCCGGAGACGGCTGCTACGCGGCATTCCTCACCCACAAGGGCAAGATGCTCGGCGACATGCGCGTGCTCGACAGCGGCGAGGAGCTGCTGCTGGACACCGAGCGCGTCGCATTGCAGGCCCTGTTCGACATGATCCGCCGCTTCAAGATCGGTTACGAGGTGGAGCTGCACAAGCGCACGCTGGAGCGCGCGCTGCTCTCGCTCGTCGGCCCCGCCAGCCGCGAGGTGGCGAGGCGCGCGGCAGGTCACGAGGCGTCGGCCCCTGTGGATGTCGCGCCTCCCGATCGCGAGCACGCCCACACGTCTGCAACGATCGCCGGACGCGAGGTGCGCGTGATAGCGACAGACGCAGCTGGGATCGATGTGCTCTGCGACGCCGCGGACCGCGTGGCAGTGAGCGAGGCTCTCATCGCCGCCGGCGCCCAGCCGGTGAGCGAGGCCGCCGCGGAGATCGTGCGCGTGGAGCGCGGACGCCCGCGCTACGGCATCGACCTCGACGACACGGTGATCCCGCAGGAGGCCGGCCTCAACGAGCGCGCGGTGAGCTTCACCAAGGGCTGCTACGTGGGCCAGGAGACGGTCGCACGCCTCCACTACAAGGGCAAGCCAAACCGCCACCTGCGCGGCCTGCGCCTCTCCACCCCGGCCGCGACCGGCGAGGAGCTGCGCCTGGGCGAGCGCCCGTGGGCCACCTCGGCAGCTCAGTCCTCTCCCCCACCCTGGGCCCGATCGCCCTGGCGCTCGTGCGCCGCGAGGCGGAGCCGGGGTCGACCGTGAGCATCAGTGAGCACATCGAAGCCCAGGTAGTCGAACTACCCTTCGATCCCGACGGGACCTCTCTGTAGCCTCGCCGGGTGCCCACCCGCAGATCGCCGATCCCCAACAATGCGCTGATTCTCCGTGGCGGAACGATGAGCAGTCACCACGCTGCCATCATCGCCGCTGAGGATGCCGAGGCGGAGCTGGATGAGCGCCCTACGGATTATCGGTGGAGTGCTTCGTCGTACCGACGATCATCGACGCCCTACACGCATCCCGACGACCCAACGACAAGTCAGGCACAGCACAGCACGACGCATTCGCTTCGCTGGCCTTGATGTGGTTCCGACCAGAAGCGAGCCACATGCGACGCTCGTTGTACCCAAGCCCCTGGACGAGAAGGCATGGAGCCTGCTTCAACAGGTGTTCGAGGGGCCCATCACGAACCCCTACAATGAGAGAAGATCGTGATGCGCGTCCTGCTGGATTTCAATGCTGAAACCTCCGACGGGAGGTACTTTGCCCGCACGTCTCGCCTGGAGTCACCGGTGCGATCCGGCCAGCAAGTCCAGGCATATGATGAAGACGACAATCAGCTGACGATGACCGTCGACGGATTCGATGAGAGTCGCGGCTTGGTCTACCTGCGCCCCGACTGGTCGACATGGATCAACGGGCATCTGGCCAGCGTCGCGCCGGTCGCCAGCTTGCGCGCTGGCGCAGCGTAACCGGGGGTCACGTGTGATCGATGTCACACGCGCAATGATTGCGTAGGCAGCTATACTTGCGTGCATGCAAGCAACTCCTCTCCCCGCGCAGGTCTCCCGCAAGACCCTGATCAGCGACATGTTCGCGCTGGCGAGCTACCTGATGCGGAACTCGAACGTGGGTGCGTTCAACGCGATCGTGGAACTTGATCTGTCGTTCACACAGATCAAGGCGCTGTGCAGGATGGACCTCGACGAAAGCGAGCCCTCGGTGAAGGGACTGGCCGAGGCGATGAAGGTCTCGCTGCCCGCGATGAGCCGGGCCGTGGACGGGCTGTACGAGCGGGGGTTCGTGGATCGCTACGAGGATCCCGACCGACAGGCGCATGAAGCGCATCTGCCTGACCGATGCGGGGCGCACCGTTACGAGAACACTCAACGAGGCGCGGCTGATCGGGCTGCAGGAGTTCCTCACGTCCCTCAGCGAGGAGGAGGCGCAGGCGCTCAGCCATGCGCTTGAGCTGATCCTCGCCGAGCGCCCCGAGCTGGCCGCGCTGCGGCCGAGCCCGACAGAGATATCGCAGTTGCCGCCCCCCGAGAAAGGAGCCGCCTCATGAGCGCGCGAATCGCAGCCATCCGGATGACCGAGGAGAACCGTCGCTGGTGGACGTTGGGGGCGATGTGCTTCGCGCTGTTCATGATCATGCTCGACAACACGGTCGTGAACGTGGCGCTGCCCTCGATTCAGCGCAGCCTGGACGCGACGACCTCGACGCTGGAGTGGACGGTGAGCGCGTACACGCTGACGTTCGCTGTGCTGCTCGTGACGGGCGGGCGCTTGGGCGACATCTTCGGGCGGCGGCGGATCTTCCTCACGGGCGTCGTCATCTTCGCGACCGCCAGCGCCGCGATCGGCTTCTCGCCCAGCGACACGTGGCTCGTGGTGTGGCGTGCGGTTCAGGGCTGCGGCTCGGCGCTGATGATGCCGATGACGCTCTCGATCATCACCAACGCCTTCCCGCCGCAGGAGCGCGGCAAGGCGATCGGCACGTGGGCCGGAGTCTCGGCGATGGCGCTCGCGATCGGCCCGGTGGTGGGCGGCTTCCTCGTGGAAACCGTGAGCTGGCAGTCGATCTTCTTCCTCAACCTGCCCATCGCCGCCGGCGCGATCGTCGTCGCGCTGTTCGCGGTGCGCGACTCGCGCGACGAAACGGTGGAGCGCACCGTGGACGTCCCCGGCGTGCTGACCCTCACCGACCGGTCTCGCGGCACTGGTGCTGGCGCTGGTGGAGGGAAACACCTGGCACTGGGGCTCCACGCGCGAGCTGATCCTGTTCGCGCTCGCGGCCGTGAGCCTCTTCGCGTTCGTGCAGGTCGAGCTGCGCCGCCGCGTGCCGATGGTCGACTTCAGCTTCTTCCGCGCGCGCTCCTTCGTGGGCGCCAACGTGGTCGCGTTCATCGTGAGCTTCGCGATGCTCGCGATGTTCTTCTTCCTCGCGCTGTACCTGCAGAACATCCGCGGCTACACCCCCCTGCAGGCCGGCATCCGCTTTCTGCCCTCCACGGCGCTCGTGATCGTGATGGGTCCGATCGCCGGCCGCCTCGCCGATCGCGTGGGCCCGCGCCCGCTGATGACGCTCGGCCTCGCGACCGTTTCCGGCGCGCTGTTCTGGATGTCGCACCTCACCGTCTCCAGCAGCTACCTCTCGCTGCTGCCCGGCTTCATGCTGATGGGCATCGGCATCGGCCTCACGATGTCGCCGATGAGCACCGCCGCGATGAACTCGGTGGAGCAGAACAAGGCGGGCGTCGCCTCGGGCATCCTCTCGCAGAACCGGATGGTGGGCGGCACCTTCGGCGTGGCCGCGACGGGCGCGCTCGTGAGCGGCCTCGGCGGCTCACGGATCAACGAACTGCTGCCCTTCGTGCCCGTCAGCGACAGGGCCCGGCTGACCGAAGGCCTCGGCTCGGGCGGCGTCCTGCACGGCGTGCCCCCGCAGGTGCTCGCGGCGACGCACCAGGCGTACGTGTACGCGCTGCAGTACGGACTGCGCGTGGGCGCCGCGTGGCGCTGCTCGGCGCGGTGCTGGCGTGGGTGCTGGTGGCCTCGCGCGCGCAGGCGATGGTGCCCGGTGGGGTTCACGCCGAGCCCAGGCGCGCGGAGGCGCCGGAGGCGGCGGCCGCCGAAGCCGTGCACGCCTGAGCCGCTGGTAGGATGCGGGTCCGTCCAGTTCCCGACAACGTGAGGTTCAACGACACCGTGGCAATCGACCTGAAACAAGTCTCCGAGGTTGACACCGAGCCGGGCGAGCTGCCCAAGACGATGGCCGCGTGGGTCATCCGCGAGGAGCGCCAGGGCGAACCGAAGGACGCCTTCCAGGTCGAGGAGATCGAGGTGCCCGAGCCGGGCGCCTTCGAGGTGATCGTGCGCGTGATGGCCGCGGGCGTGAACTACAACAACGTGTGGGCGGCGCTCGGCGAAGCCGGTGTCGGTGATGGCGCTACGGCGACCACCCGGAGTACGGCCACCACATCGGCGGCTCCGACGCCTCGGGCGTCGTGTGGAAGGTCGGCGCCGGCGTGACGCGCTGGAAGCCGGGCGACGAGGTCGTGATCCACTGCAACCAGGCCTCCTACGAGGACCCCGAGGTGCACGGCCTCGACCCGATGGCGGCGCCCTCGCAGAAGATCTGGGGCTACGAGACGACGTGGGGCTCGTTCGCGCAGTTCACCAAGGTCCAGGCCCAGCAGCTGCTGCCCAAGCCGCAGGCGCTCACCTGGGAGGAGGCGGCCTCCTACGGGCTCGTGTACTTCACCGCCTACCGCATGCTGATCACGCGCTGCAAGCTGCAGGCCGGCGCCAACGTGCTGATCTGGGGCGCGGCGGGCGGCCTCGGCGTGTTCGCCACGCAGCTCTGCGCCGCCGCGGGCGCGCACTGCGTCGGCGTCGTCTCCTCCGCCGAGAAGGGCGAGCTGGTCAAGCGCCTGGGCGCCGTGGACTACATCGACCGCGCCGAGTTCAAGGGCATGATGCGCACGGGCAAGGAGACCCCCGAGGAGGACAAGGCCCGCTTCGGCGTCTCGCGCGAATTCTCAAAGCGCGTCGAAGCAGATCCTCGGCGACGCGCCCGACATCGTCTTCGAGCACGTCGGCAAGGCCACCTTCCCGACATCGGTGTTCACGGTCAAGCCGTTCGGCAAGGTCGTCATCTGCGCCGGCACGACGGGCTACAACCTCGACTTCGACGTGCGCTACCTGTGGATGAAGCAGAAGGAGATCCTCGGCTCGCACTTCGCCAACGCGTATGAGTGCATGAAGGCCAACGAGCTGATCGAGAGCGGGCAGATCCGCCCCGTGCTGTGGCGCACGCTCGGCTTCGACGGCGTCGCCGAAGCGCACCAGCTGATGCTCGAAAACAAGCACCTCGGCAAGATCTCGATCCTCGTCGGCGCCGACGAGCGAGGGCCAGGGCAAGACCGCCGAGGGCCCGGGCGCGATCCACGCGGAGGTGGGCGCCTGATGGCCGGTACTCGGCCACGGCACGGTGATCGTCCCGTGGTACGCCACGGGCTTTCGCGCAGACGGCTTCGAGGAGGCGCTCAACGAGGTCGCCGCGGTGGCGCTGCGCTACGGCGCCACCTCCTACGCGGTCTACCGCTGCCCGCGACGACCGCTACAAGTTCCAGCAGCTCGCGCGCTTCGAGGAGCACCTCGACTGGGAGCGCTACTGGGCAGGGCCGGAGATGACCGACTTCCGCGCGCGCCACTCCAGCTGGTATCAGGTGCCGGTGCTGTACGGCTGGTGGGACCTGACCGCAGCGGCGCGATCGTCGCGGACGGCGGCTGGTCCGACCAACGGGCTGCAACGGCGCGCCAACGGCGTCGGCGACGGCGAGAGCCGCCTAGCTCAGCCTGCTCCAGTGGCGCCATCGTCAGCCCGGCGCCCTTGAGCTGCTCCCAGTAGTGCTCGGCCGGCTCCTGGTGGCCGGTGTAGACGATCGCCTGACCGGAGCTGTGGATCACGTTGGCGATCTCGTGGCCGCGCTCGAGCGTCACGCCGGGGATGAAGCGCGCGAGCGTGCGCGCGACGTGCTCGAAGGTGTTGTGGTCGTCGTTGCGCACGATCACCCGCCACGACCCTCCAGGTCCTGTCCCGGGTCCGCCGACGCGCGGCAGCTCGATCGTCTCGCTCATCGAGCGGCCAGGATAACGCGCGACCCGGCGCGACCGTACAATTGGGCACATGAGCAGCGAGCACCCCCCGCGCCTGCCCGAGCGCGACCGGCCGTGGATGATGCGCACCTACGCGGGGCACTCCACCGCGAAGGCCTCCAACGAGCTCTACCGGCGCAACCTCGCGAAGGGCCAGACGGGGCTGTCGGTGGCCTTCGACCTGCCCACGCAGACCGGGCTACGACCCCGACGACGAGCTGGCGCGCGGCGAGGTCGGCAAGGTCGGCGTGCCCGTGTCGCCACCGCGGCGACATGGCGACGCTGATGCAGGGCATCCCGCTGGATGAGATGAACACCTCGATGACGATCAACGCCACCGCCGCGTGGCTGCTGGCGCTGTACATCGTCGCCGCCGAGGAGCAGGGCGTCGCCCAGGAGCAGCTGCAGGGCACGACCCAGAACGACATCATCAAGGAGTTCCTCGCGCGCGGCACCTACGCGTTCCCGCCGGCGCCGTCGATGCGGCTGATCGCCGACATGATCGCCTACACGGTCGAGCACGTGCCGAAGTGGAACCCGATCAACATCTGCTCCTACCACCTGCAGGAGGCCGGCGCGACGCCGGTGCAGGAGATCGCCTACGCGATGAGCAACGCGATCGCGGTGCTCGACGCCGTGCGCGAGCGCGTCGCCGCCCGGGCGCGGACTCCGAGCAGTTGATGGGCGAGGTCTTCGGGCGCATCTCGTTCTTCGTCAACGCCGGCGTGCGCTTCGTCGAGGAGCACGCCAAGCTGCGCGCGATGTCGATCCTGTGGGAGGAGCTCGGACGCGAGCGCTACGGCGTCGAGCGACGAGCGCCAGCTGCGCTTCCGCTACGGCGTGCAGGTCAACTCGCTCGGGCCTCACCGAGGCGCAGCCCGAGAACAACGTGCAGCGCATCGTGCTGGAGGCGCTGGCCGTGACGCTCGGCCGCGACGCGCGCGCCCGCGCGATCCAGCTGCCCGCGTGGAACGAGGCGCTGGGACTGCCGCGCCCGTGGGATCAGCAGTGGTCGCTGCGCATCCAGCAGGTGCTGGCCTACGAGACGGACATCCTCGAGTACCCCGACATCTTCGAGGGCTCGCACGTGATGGAGGGCCTCGTGGACGAGCTGCTGCGAGGGCGCGCGCGCGGAGATGGCGGTCGTCGCCGAGCACGGCGGCGCGGTCGAGGCCGTCCCCTACATGAAGGCCGCGCTGGTGGACTCCCACCGCGAGCGCATCCGCCGCATCGAGTCCGGCGAGCAGGTCGTGGTCGGGCAGAACCGCTTCACCGAGACCGAGCCCTCGCCGCTGACCGCCGGATCGGACCGACCCACCGGCGATCCTCGTCGTGGACCCGGCCGTCGAAGCCGAGCAGATCGAGGCTGTGCGCCGGTGGCGCGCCGAGCGCGACCAGGCCGCCGTGGACGCCGCGCTGGCGGAGCTCGCGCGCGTCGCGCGGCGCGCAGGACGGGGCCGAGAACCTGATGGTCGCCACGATCGCCGCCGCGCGCGCGGGCGCCACCACCGGCGAGTGGGCGCGCACGCTGCGCGAGGTGTTCGGCTGCTACCGCGCCCCCACCGGCGTGGGCGAGGCCGCCGCGGCCGCGTCCGACGCGGACCTCGACGAGCTGCGCGAAGAGGTCGCCCAGCTGCAGGAGCGCCTCGGGCGCCGCCCGAAGATCCTCGTCGGCAAGCCCGGCCTCGACGGGCACTCCAACGGCGCCGAGCAGATCGCCGTGCGCGCGCGCGACGCGGGCATGGACGTGGTGTACGAGGGGATCCGCCTGACCCCCGCGCAGATCGCCGCCTCGGCGCTGCAGGAGGGCGTGCACGTGATCGGGCTCTCGATCCTCTCGGGCTCGCACCGCGAGCTGATCCCCGCGGTGATCGACGCGCTGCGCGAGGCCGGCGTGCGACGCGCCGGTGGTCGTCGGCGGGATCATCCCCGAGCAGGACGTCGCCGCCGCTGAAGGCGGCGGGCGTCGCCGCCGTGTACACGCCGAAGGACTTCGACATCACCCGCATCATGCGCGACATCGTCGCGCTGGTTGGCGCGGGCGTTGCACACACCTCGAACGGTGTCCCCGCAGTCACCGCCAGCGCCGCCACCGGCGTCCCTTGAGGAGCGACCAACCGCGTGGACGAACAGTCCACATTTGGTCTACACTACGTCTATGGCAGTCGCCGACCGGACCTACAGCTTCCGCGCCCCCAGCGACTTCGCTGACCGGATGCGTGAGGCGCGAACAGCACTGCCCAAGATCTTCTCCTCCGGCGAGGAGACCGATCACTTCACCCGCGAGTTCGAGATTTCGGTACTGAGACGTACTGCGCGGCCTTCCGGATACCCCCGGTCAGGCCGAGTTCGCCCGCGCAATCGCTGAGGCGTTCGTTTCGACGGTGGAGCGCGTGCAACGCGAGCCCGAATTGATGGAGCAGATGCGCGCCTTCGATCGCGAAGACACCGAGGGCGACGCCTGGCGCCGAGGCGCCCTGCTGGCCCGGGCGCGCAGCGGCTTCGACGAGTGACATGTACGAGCGCGGTGCGGTGTGGACCGCACGGATCCCGGAGATCGGGGTCAAGCCCGTCGTCATCCTCTCCGACCAGACGGTCACGCTTGCGCTGCGCCCGATCGCCGCACGCATCACCAGCGTCGAGCGCCCGCGTACGGTTCCGACCTCTGTCGCGCTCGCGCCAGGTGAGATCGAGGGCCTGGCCGAGCACAGCTACATCCTCTGCCACGACCTCATGACGGTGCAGGACGGCGGCCTGGTCGAGCACCTGGGTGCTGTCTCGAGGGAGCGGATCATCGAGATCGAGGACAGGCTCGCATTCGTCTTCGGGATGAGCGACTCGTGAGCGAGGAAGGGGCCGCGCTCGGCGCGCGCCTGCGCGCGGGCGATCTCGAGCGCCGCGCCCGCGACGCTCAACCTGCTGGAGAGCACCACCGCCGCCGACCGCGAGCAGGCCGCGGCGCTGCTTGGGCGAGGTCTCGCCGGCGACGCTCGGGCACGAGGCGCCGGGGCACATCGTCGGCGTCACCGGACCGCCCGGCGCGGGTAAGTCGACGCTGCTCTCGGCCCTGCTTCACGCCTGGCGCGAGCAGCAGAAGACCGTCGCGATGCTCGCCGTCGACCCCAGCTCGCGGCGCTCGGGCGGCTCGCTGCTGGGCGATCGCGCGCGCATCGACTTCGACCCCGCCGACGCGGGCGTCTTCATCCGCTCGACCGCCGCCGGCGAGCGGCTCGGGGGCCTCGCCTGGGCGCACCCGCGCCGCGGCGCAGGCGCTCGCCGCGGCCTTCGACGTCGTCGTGATCGAGACCGTCGGCGTGGGCCAGGCCGAGACCGACGTCGCCGACGTGGCGGACACCGTCGCGGTGATCGTGCAGCCCGGCTCCGGCGACGTGCTGCAGTTCCTGAAGTCGGGCATCATGGAGACCCCCGACGTGCTCGTCGTCACGAAGGCCGACCTCGGCGCAGGTGGCCCTCAGCGCGCGGCGCGACCTGAGCGCGGCGCTGCGCTCGCTCGGCTCGCGCGCCACCCCTGTCGTGGCGGTCTCCTCCCTACCTCCGCCCCAGCGGCATCGAGGAGCTGGTGGCGGCGCTGGAGGAGCACCGCACCGGCCTCGACCTCACCGAGCGCCGTCTGCACGCGCGGCGCGCGGGCGCGCTCGACGACTTCGCCAACGAGCACGGCGAGCGCGGGCTGCGCGCACTCGGCGGGCGCACAGCGGCGCGGCGTCTACTCGCCGAGCAGGACCCCACGCTCGACGAGGCCGCCCTCGTGGCTTTTTTGGAGGAGGGGATGGGTCGGTGAGCGCGAGCCCTCCTCCGGGCGACCGACCCCAACGCTCAGCCCGCCACGTGGCGGGTGATCTGCTGATCATGCTCGGCGCCTTCATAGCGGCGAGCGCCCTCGCCGGCGCGCTCGGTGCGGCCAACCTCGGCACCGCGCTCGCCTTCGGGCAGATTGGCTTCGCGATCGCGCTCGTATACGTGCTCGTGCGGCGCTGAGGATATGCTGCCGCTCGATGGCCACTGGCTGCTTCATCTCCACCGGGCGCTCACTCGCTGAGGCGGTCGAGCGCGTTCGGCTCGCCGAGTCGCTCGGCTACGAGAGCGTCTACGTAACGCACATCGCCGGGCGCGAGTCGCTCACCGTGCTCACCGCTTACGCGCTCGCCACGAGCCGCATCCGCGTGGGCACCGGCGTGGTGCCGATCTACACGCGCACGCCCGCCACGATGGCCCAGACCGCGGCCACGATCGACGAGCTCTCCGACGGGCGCCTCACGCTCGGGCTCGGCGTCTCCCACCGCGTCGTCGTGGAGGGCTGGCACGGCCAGACGATCGATCGCCCCGTCGACGGAGATGCGCGAATACGCCTCGATCGTGCGCGCCATCCTGCGCGGCGAGGATCCGCCCGCGGGCGAGAAGTGGCGCACCGGCTTTCACCTCACGGGCCTCGACCCGCGCCCGCAGCTTCCGATCTACATCGCCGCGCTCTCCCCTGCGATGCTGCGCCTCGCCGGCGAGCTCGCCGACGGTGTGCTGCTGTGGCTGTGCTCCCCGCAGTACATCAACGATGTCGTCATCCCCGAGGTCACCGCGGGGCGCGAGCGCGCGGGCAAGACGCTCGAGGGCTTCGACATCGTGCGCCGCCGTGCCCACCGCCCTCACCGAGGACCGCGCAAGCGCCTACGCCACGATGCGCCGCGACCTCCTCCCCTACTTCGGGCTGCCCTTCTACCGCGCGATGATCGAGCGCTCGGGCTTCGGCGCCGACCTCGCCGCCTACGACGCCGCCGCGGGCGACGTCGAGCGCATGGGAGCGGCCGATCTCCGAGGACTTCCTCGATCAGCTCACCGCCGTCGGCGACGAGGCGCAGGTGCGCGCGGGCGTGGAGCGCTACCGCGACGCCGGAGCCACCTCGCCGTGCATCGGTCCGATCGCGAAGACGGACTTCGAGGCGACACTGCGCGCCGGCATCTCCTGACTTAAGCCTTCCATAAGGCACACCGGGGACACTTAGCCGCTCCCATGGTCCTCCTCCTCGCCTTCGCGCTGCTCGCCGGCGCCGGCACCGCGCTCTCCCCCTGCGTGCTGCCCGTGCTCCCCGCGCTGCTGGCCACCGCGGGCGCGGGCGGGCGGCGGCGGCCGCTGGGGGTGGTGCTCGGGCTGAGCGTCACCTTCACCGTCACGATCGTCGGCATCGCGAAGGTGGTTGGCGGGGTGGGCCTTGGCTCGGACCCCCTGCGCCTGCTCGCCGTATTCGTGCTGCTCGCGGGAGGCCTCGCGCTGATGGTGCCCGCGCTGGGCGACCGCCTCGAGGCGCGCCTCTCGCGGCTGGCGGCATTTGGCCCGCGCAATCGCGGCGACGGTTTCGCTTCCGGGCTGGTCGTGGGGGCGGCGCTCGGCTTCGTCTACACCCCCTGCGCGGGGCCCATCCTCGCCGCGGTGATCTCCGTGGGCGCGGCCACCGGGCGCACCGTGGCGATCGCGATCGCCTACGCCGCGGGCTCGGCGCTCGTGCTGCTCGCGCTGGCGCTGGGCGGGCGCAGCGTGTTCGACCGGGTGCGCGCCGCGGGGCGTGGTCCGGCGCTGCAGCGCGCGCTCGGCGCGATCATGGTGACCACCGCGCTGCTGATCCTCACCAACGTGGATGTGCGCTTCGATCAGTACATCGCCCAGCACATCCCCAACTTCAACCTCACCGCATCGCTGGAGAGCTCCCACGCGGTGCAGAGCCGGCTCAGCAAGATCGATGGGCGCCGGCAGAAGTTCCTTGCGAGCGACGCCACGCCGATGCCCAAGGCGCTCTCGCACGGTGCCTCCGAGGCTACGCTGCTGGCGGCCGCCGAAGCGCTCCCCGTGCTTGGCCCGGCGCCCGAATTCAGCGAAACCGAGGACTGGTTCAACACGCCTGGCGATCGCCCCCTGAGCATGAGCGCCCTGCGCGGGCACGTGGTGCTGATCGACTTCTGGACCTACACCTGCATCAACTGCCTGCGCACGCTCCCCTACCTGGAGGCGTGGAATTCCACCTACGGCCCCCGCGGCCTCACGATCGTGGGCGTGCACACGCCGGAGTTCGCCTTCGAGCACGAGGCATCCAATGTGGCCGATGCGATCAAGCGACTCGGCATCCACTACCCGGTGGTGCAGGACAACGAATATGGCACCTGGAACGCCTATGGCAACCAGTCCTGGCCCGCCGACTACCTCGTGGACGCGTCAGGACAGGTGCGCTACACGGCGATCGGCGAGGGCGACTACGACAAGACGGAGTCCGCGATCCGCGCGCTGCTCGCCGAAGCGGGCGAGCGCGTGGGCGCGATGAGCCGACCCACGGGCGCGATCGCGCCGAGCCAGGAAGCGACCCCCGAGACCTACCTCGGCACGGCGCGCGCGCAGGGCTGGACCAACGGGCCCAGGCCCGGCGTGCACGACTACGGCTCGCCCCCAGCGGGCGATCTGGCGCTCAACGAGTTCGCCTACAGCGGTACCTGGAACATCGCCGCCCAGCCCGCCCTCGCCGTGGCCGGCGCGGGGATCGACGCGGAGGTGCAGGCCAAGAACGTCTACCTCGTGCTCGCCTCCAAGGACCGCCGCCCGCGCCAGATGCAAGTGCTGCTCGATGGACGCCCCATCTCGGCCGCGCAGGCTGGTGCGGATGTGCACAACGGGGCGGTGACCGTCACCGACGAACGCCTCTACTCGCTGGTCTCTCTGTCCAGCAACCAGCGCCATCGTCTGAGCTTACGGCTAGCATCCGGAATCACGGGCTACTCCTTTACGTTCGGGTAGCCAAAGCTGGGCCCCAAGGAGGCATTCGCAGATATGAGCAGACTCAGAGGTCTGATGACAAGCGCGCTCGCCGCGGGAGGGCTCGCCCTGCTCGCGGTCGGCCTGACTCCATCGCTGGCAAGCGCAGCGTTCGGCCCACCCAGTGGGCCCACCTCACCCCCGTTCTGGCAGTGCCCAGCCGTGGGAAAGAGCACCAGCTGCGCATTCCTGATCGATGTAACCGACAGCGGGAACGTCGTCTATCAGGACGGCAGCCAGGAGTTCTATGACCTCGGCGGTGACGACGAGATGGTCGCAGTGCAGAACGACTCCTCGACGCCGCTGTCCTCAATCCACCTCGGTGTGGAAGGCTCGTTCGACAATCTTTTTGGCTTCGAGGGCGACGGACTGTGCTCTCCCGGTGTGGGGGCTGTCCCCAGCGGCTGTCCTTTTGGACCGGGCGGCAACAACGAAGATCCCTTCGACTACTACGGACCCGGGATGGCCTTCGCGCCGGGCTTCACCTCCGATCAGGGCACGGTCGAATTCACGCCCGCTCTGCAGCGAGGACAGTACGCCTACTTCGGGCTGGATTCCCCCTTTGAACAGGTCGTGATTCCGGCTGGCGGCAACGACTACCTCACGACCCTCCTCACGGGCGGCGCGCCCGAAGACGAACCGGTGGTTTCCGCCCCGGCGCCCACCAACATCACCGACCAGGCGACACTCGTAGGGCCGCACAAGGAAGCCGCTGAAGGGACGATCGAATACAAGGTCTACTCCGACCCTGCCTGCACGAAGGAAGTCACCGGTGGCAATGCGACACCAGCCCTGAATGCCGTCGCCGCAGGCGTAATTCCAACGTCAAAGCCGGTAGGCGCGGCCCTCGCCACCAACGCCATCTACTACTGGCAGGCGACGTTCAAGAGCAACGACACCAACCTCAACAATCCGACCGGAAATTCAAACGCCGTGACCGCATGCGGCTCTGAGACGATGGCGTTCGGCACGCCTCCTGCCCGTCCCCAGATCGGGGTCAGCACGACCCTCTCGGGCGGCGGGCACAGCGGGCCGAGCATCACGGTGCTCCCCAACACTCCGGTGACCGACACAGCGGCGATCACCGGCACCGAAGCGGGCACGGCGACCGGTGTCGTGACCTACACGGTGTTCGCAGATGCCGGCTGCACGCAGCAGCTCCAGTCGTTCCCCGTGGGCACCGACATCCGCTCCGTCGCGGGCGGATCGGCCGGCGCCTCGGGAACCGTGAGCCTCCCGCTCGGGACGTACTACTTCCGGGCTACTTACTCGGGCGATGAAACCCACGCCCCGGCACAGAGCACGTGCGGCGGGGAGGTGCTCACGGTGGCCAATCCGGTACCCCCGCCGCCGCCACCACCGAACAACGTGTTCTTCCCGGTGGGCAACCCGCATTTCAACGCCCGCACGGGACAGATCGTTGTGATCGCGCAGTTCCCGGCCCCCGGCACGGCGACCTCCACCGGGGTCGTGCAGCAGGGCGCCACGCTGTCCCGTGCCCAGGAGGCCGCTCTCGCCAGGGAGGCCCTGGCCGAAACGGCCAGGCACAGATCCAGCAGGTGCAGGCGCGGGTTCGTGAAGAGAGGCCACAGGTGCCTGAACAATGCTCCGGTGGTGTTCGGCACGACGGTCCAGACGATCCCTGCGCCAGGGACTTACTCGATCGTCATCAACCCGACGGGCAAGGCACTCAAGGCGCTGAAGGCCGGCAAGAAGCTGAACGTCGTCATCTCGACAACGTTCCAGAACCGCGCCGGGGGCACAGCCACGACGCACGTGCAGAGCGTGTTCGTGAAGCTCAAGAAGCCCAAGAAGCACGGACACCCTCACAGAAGGCACTAGCGCGAGCAGCATTTCGGCCAGTGGAGCAGCATCGGACGGGGCGCCTCGGCGCCCCGTCCGCGCGTCTGCCGAGCGCCGGCTCGGCCGCCTCCAGACCGCTCGGCGCGGCACCAGTCGGACTTTCCCCCGCAGCCCGCATACAATGACCCCATGGAGGGCTCCGTACCCCAAGTGATCGCCCACAGCTGGCTGCGCTGCTACCGCTGCTGGTCGCAGGATCTCGAGGTGCAGGTGCACTACGAGGGGATCCACAAGATCGACCCCGCCACCGGCGAGCGCTCGGAAGTCGTGGACGAGCTGCAGGAGGCCGTGGTGCAGTGTCTTGACTGCATGCACGACCAGCCCCACCTGGGCTTCTCCAACGGACGCGTGGAGCCGATCGAGGACCGCTGGGAACGGATGATCGCCGGCACCCCCTGGGTTGCCTCGTGCACCGTGGCGGTGGATGCCGACGACGTGGAGAGCTGCTCGGGGCCAGACGCGGGCGATGCCCTCTCCTACGCCGCCTTCGGCGACCACGGCGTGCGCGAGTTCTTCACACACGTGCGCTTTCACAAGCACGAAGACGACGCGCGCATCATCGTGCACCTGCTCGTCGAGCTCTACGCGCGCTCACTGGAGGAGGCCACCGAGGTGCTGGAGGTCGCCGCGCGCGGCGACCTCACGATCACCTCACTCGCCGAGGAGTCCAGGCCCCCCGCAGCGGCAGCCGAAGCGCACGGCCACGAATAGCCTCAGGCCAGACGCTTCTCGAGCGCATCGAGCTGCTCACTGAGCTCCGGCGGGAGCCGATCGAACTTCGCGAAGTGCTCGCGGATGTGCGGGAGCATCGCGCGCCATTCGCTTTTGTCGACGCGCAGGAGCTCGGCCATGTCCTCGGCGCTCACGTCCACGCCGCGCGTGTCGAGGCCCTCGGGGCCCACGGGCGGGATCAGCCCGATCGGGGTCTCCTCGGCGGCGCCGTGGCCCGCGCAGCGCGCGAACACCCATGCCAAGACCCGCGAGTTCTCACCGAAGCCCGGCCATAGGAAACGCCCGGCGGGGTCCTTGCGGAACCAGTTCACGTAGAAGATCTTCGGGAGCTTCCGCGGGTGGGCGGGATCCGATCTGCCCATGCGCAGCCAGTGGGCGAAGTAGTCGGCCATGTTGTAGCCGCAGAAGGGCAGCATCGCGAAGGGGTCGAAGCGCAGTTCGCCCACCGTGCCCGCCGCCGCGGCGGTCTTCTCGGAGCTCATGATCGAGCCGAGGAACACGCCGTGCTCCCAGTCGAGCGCCTCCGTCACCAGCGGCACGACCGTTGAGCGCCGGCCGCCGAACAGCATCGCGTCGATCGGCACGCCTTCCGGGCTCTCCCACTCTGGCGCGATCGCCGGGTCCTGCGAGGCGGGGGCGGTGAAGCGCGCGTTGGGGTGCGCCGCGGGCGTCTCTGACTCGGGAGTCCAGTCGTTGCCGTGCCAGTCGATCAGGTGCGCGGGGGCCTCCTTGGTGAGGCCCTCCCACCAGACATCGCCATCGTCGGTGCGCCCGCAGTTGGTGAACACCGAGTTGCGCTCGATCGTGTGGATCGCGTTGGGGTTGGTCTCCATGCCCGTGCCGGGCGCCACGCCGAAGAAGCCCGCCTCGGGGTTGATCGCATACAGGCGCCCATCCTCGTGGAACTTCATCCAGGCGATGTCATCGCCAATCGTCTCCACCGTCCAGCCCTCGAGCGTGGGGATCAGCATCGCGAGGTTGGTCTTGCCGCAGGCCGAGGGGAACGCGCCGGTGATGTATTTGACCTCCCCCTCGGGCGAGGTCAGCTTGAGGATCAGCATGTGCTCGGCCATCCAGCCCTCGTCGCGCGCCATCACCGAGGCGATGCGCAGCGCCAGGCACTTCTTGCCGAGCAGCGCGTTGCCGCCGTAGCCCGAGCCATAGGAGGTGATCTCGCGCGTCTCGGGGAAATGAACGATGTACTTGTTCTCCGCGTTGCACGGCCACGACACGTCCTGCGCATCGTCATCGAGCGGCATCCCCACAGAGTGCAGGCAGGGCACGAACTCGCCGTCCTCGCCGAGGGTCTCCAGTGCTGTGGAGCCCATGCGCGTCATGATGCGCATGCTCACCGCCACGTATGCCGAATCGGTCAGCTGCACGCCGATCTGGCTCTTGTCCGAGCCGTGGGGGCCCATCGAGAATGGCACCACGTACATCGTGCGACCGTGCATCGAGCCCTGCAGCAGCTCGCCGAGAAACTGCTTCATCTCCACCGGATCGCGCCAGTTGTTGGTCGGCCCGGCGTCCGCCTCGGTGGCCGAGCAGATGAACGTGCGGTCCTCGACGCGCGCCACGTCGCCGGGATCGGACAGCGCCAGATAGGAGTTCGGACGCTTGGCTTCGGAGAGCTTGCGGAAGGTCCCGGCATCTACCAGGGTCTGACACAGGCGCTCGTACTCCTCCGCGGACCCATCGCACCAGTAGATGTCCTGCGGTTCGGTGAGGGCTGCCACCTCCTCGACCCAGTTCAGCAGGCGTTCGTGATTGGTTTGGGGGGCGGTTGTGGCGGTGATCTCCATGACGTGAACGGGTCTCCTTGGGTCTCGCTTGGGGTGGCGCTGGCAAGGCGCGCGGGCTCCTCCGTGGCCCGCCGGGTGCACGACGCAATTGCCCGCGTCGCGCGAAAGACGATCCAGAGAGGGTACCGGACCTAGCTCGCCGCGGGATTCTTGCGCGGCACCAGCACGAGACGCTTGAACTCCGCCACGAGCACGCCATCCTGGTTGAGCACGCGCGTGTGCACCTTCACGGTGCCCCGATCGGGCTTTGACTTCGACTCCTTCTTCTCGAGCACCTCGGACTCGCAGAAGAGCGTGTCGCCGTGGAACACCGGCGCGGGGTGCTTGAGCTCTTCGGTGGCGAGGTTGGCGATCGCCTTACCCGAGACATCGCTCACGGACATGCCCAGCGCCAGCGAGTACACCAGCGGCCCCACCACGACGTTGCGCCCCTGCTGAGACTGGGCGGCGTACACATCGTTGATGTGCAGCGGGTGGTGGTTCATCGTGATCAGGCAGAACAGATGGTCGTCGGCCTCGGTAACGGTCTTCGCGGGCCAGTGCTTGTAGACGGCGCCCACCTCGAACTCCTCCAGGTAGCGGCCATAGGGGTGGGCGCCGCTCGCCTCGCGTACGGCCTGATCGGTCTCGACGGTGGTGGTCTCGGTACTCAATGCACTCTCCTGGTCTGGGTCTTGGGCGCAGAATCATGGCGCACCAGCGAAATATTCGCCAACCAGCGAAATGAATAGGATCAGCTTATGCGCAATCCAAGAGCCTTCTTCAAGCCCCTCGCCATCGGCGCGCCTGAGCCCGCCCGCGAGATCCCCTTCAAGCCGTCCCGGATGATCCACTTCCTCGACTTCTCCAACGAGAAGATGGTTGCCAAGGTGCCCGATATCGCACCCAAGGTGGACATTCTGCTGGGCAACCTGGAGGACGCGGTGCCGGTCGAAAACAAGCTGGCAGCGCGCGCCGGCCTGATCAAGGTCGGCCGCGAAATGGATCTGGGCGACACCGCCCTGTGGACGCGCGTGAACGAGCTGGCCTCCCCGTGGGTGCTCGATGACATCACCGAACTGGTGAGCGAGATCGGTGACAAGCTCGAGGTCATCATGGTGCCGAAGGTGGAGGGCGCCGAGGACATCCACTACGTGGATCGCCTGCTCGCCCAGCTGGAGGCCAAGGCAGGCCTGGAGCGCCCGATCCTGCTGCACGCGATCCTCGAGACATCCCTCGGCGTGGCCAACCTGGAGGAGATCGCCGCCGCGAGCCCCCGCATCCAGGGGATGAGCTTCGGTCCCGCCGATCTGGCGGCCTCGCGGCGCATGAAGACCACGCGCGTGGGCGGCGGACACCCCGGCTACCGCACGATCGCCGACCCCGACCCCGAGAACCCCGAGGCCCCCCGTCCGAGCTACCAGCAGGACCCGTGGCACTACTCGATCGCGCGCATGGTCGACGCCTGCACCGCCGTGGGCGCCTTGCCCTTCTACGGCCCCTACGGCGACATCCGCGACACCGAGGGCTGCGAGACGCAGTTTCGCGCCTCCTTCCTGCTGGGCTGCGTGGGCGCCTGGTCGCTGCACCCCGCGCAGATCGCGATCGCCAAGAAGGTCTACTCGCCCGACCCTGCCGAGGTGGCTTTCGCCAAGAAGGTGATCGAGGCGATCCCAGACGGCCGCGGCGTGCACATGATCGACGGCAAGATGCAGGACGACGCCACCTGGAAGCAGTGCCAGGTGATGGTGAGCCTCGCGGAAATGCTCGCCCGCAAGGACCCCGAGCTGGCGGAGGCCTACGGGTTCACGCCGGCCGGCTCGGCTGTGTAGGGTTCCGCGCCGAAATGAGATTCTTCGAGTTCGAGGCGCGCGAGGTCGTCAAGCGCGCGGGCATCCCCGTCACCGACTACGGCTTCACGACCGACCCCGCAGAGGCGCGCGAGATCGCGCAGCGGATCGGCGGGCCGACCGTGATCAAGTCGCAGGTGCTCACCGGCGGGCGAATGAAGGCGGGGGGCGTGAAGTTCGCCGACACGCCCGAGGAGGCGGAAGCTCACGCGCGCGACATCCTGGCGCTGGAGATCAACGGGCACATGCCGCGTGGCGTACTCGTGGATCCCAAGGCGGAGGTCGAGCAGGAGTACTACGCGGGCGTCGTGTGGGATGGCATCCGCAAGCAGCCCGTGATGATCTTCTCCCCCGTGGGGGGCATCGACATCGAGCAGGTCGCCGAGGAGCAGCCCGACAAGGTGGGCCGCAGGCACTTCTCCAACATCCTGCCCTTCGGCGACTACGAGGCCAAGGAGGTGATCGCCTCCACCGGCGTCACCGGCTCCGCGCTCAACAAGCTCACGCCGATCCTCACGCGCCTGGCGAAGCTGTTCGTGACCCACGACATGACGCTCGCGGAGATCAACCCGCTGGGGCGCCTGAAGGACGGCTCGTTCGTGGCGCTCGACGCGCACATGGACATCGAGAACGAGGCGCGCGGGCGCCACAAGAAGCTGCTGAAGGAACTCGGCGTGGGCGACGAGGAGACCAGGCAGGCGCGCGAGGCGACGCCCTTCGAGCTCGCGGGCGAGCAGGTCGATTCCCAGGATCACCGCGGCGTGGCGGGCAACGTCACCGAGTTCGACGGCAACCTCGGCCTCGTGATCGGCGCGGGCGGCGGCTCGCTGACACTGTTCGACGCGGTAAGAGCGCACGGCGGCAAGCCCGCGAACTATTGCGAGATCGGCGGCAACCCCTCCGTGTCGAAGACCTGCGGGCTGGCGAAGCTCGTGCTGCAGAAGCCCGGCGTGGACAAGATCGCGGTGATGATGTCGATCGTGTCGAATACGCGCGTGGACATCGTCGCGCGCGGCGTCATCAAGGCGTGCCTGGAGCTCGGGTACGACCCGTCGGAGAAGATCGCGATCTTCCGCATCCCCGGCGCGTGGGAGGAGGAGGGCTTCAAGATCCTCGAGAAGTACGGTGTGGACTACGCGGATCGCAGCGTCTCCCTCAACGAGGCGGCGCGCAGAGCGGTAGAGAAGATTCAAGGCGCCCAGTCGACAACAGGAGCGCCTGCCTGATGAGCATTCTCATCGACGCCGAGACGACGTTCATCGTGCAGGGCATCACCGGCCGCGAGGCCGTGAACCTCACCCGCGAGTGCCTCGACTACGGCGCTGGCGCGAAGGTCGTCGGCGGCGTTACGCCTGGCCGCCTCGGCCGCGAGGTGCACGGCGTGCCGGTGTTCGACACGGTGGCCCAGGCGGTGGAGCACCACGGGGCGCCGATCTACGGCTCTGTCGTAACCGTCCCCCCCGCCTTCACCAAGGACGCGGTGTTCGAGGCCGTCGAGAATGGCGTGAAGCTGGTGGTGATCGTGACCGAGCGCATCCCCCGCCGCGATGTGGCCGAGATGGTGGAGCTGGCGACACTGAGGGGAGCGCGCATCATCGGGCCCAACTGCCTCGGCATCATCGTGCCCGATGTGATCAAGATGGGCGGCATCGGCGGCCCGGCGCGCAACGCCGCGCAGGCCTACACCCCCGGGCCGATCGGCGTGATCTCACGCAGCGGGGGCATGACCACCGAGATGTCCTCCACACTCAGCGCGGCAGGCCTCGGCCAGTCGACGGCGGTGTCGATCGGCGGCGATGCGATCATCGGCTCCAGCTACGCCGAGCTGATGCCGCTGTTCGAGGCCGATGAGCAGACGCAGGGGATCGTGATCTACACCGAGCCCGGCGGGCGCATGGAGGCCGAGCTGGCTCGCTGGGTCACCGAGAACAACTCTCGCCTGCCAATCGTGGCGTTCATGGCGGGGCGCTTCATGGACGAGATGCCCGGCATGAGCTTCGGCCACGCGGGCACGATCGTGGAAGGCAAGGAGGACACCGCGAGCGAGAAGATCGCGCGCCTCGCGCAGGCCGGGATCACCGTGGCCGAGCGGATCGAGGACATCCCGGAGATGATCGGCGAGAAGATCGCTGAGAGGAGCGCGGCGTGAAGCGCGACGGCACATTCATCGCAGTCGAGGTCGACGACGCGACCGCCGCGGACCGGGCGCTCGCGGCAAGACTCACCGAGGCCTGCCCCGTGGACATCTTCGCCCAGCAGAACGGCGGGACGCTGGAGATCGTGGAGAAGAACCTCGACGAGTGCGTGCTCTGCCGTCTGTGCCTCGACGCCGTGCCGGGCGCGGTAAGGGTGATCAAGCTCTACGATGATGGAGCGGTGCTCGCCTGATGAACGAGAACTTCTCCCTCTATGTGATGTGCTTCTTCCTGCTGGCCTCACTGGCATTCTTGGCGCAGCAGATCACCGCCTATCACTGAGGGTGCGGCTTGGCGCGCCTGGTGCGCTCCCTCTCCTGCTGGCGTTCCACCACGTTGGCGATCAGTTTGAGGAACTGCTCGGGGCCGGTGGCCTTCGCCTGACCGTAGGTGAAGGCCTCGACCCAGTCGGGGACCTTGCCTTCCTTGGCCATGATGTTGAAGAACTCGCGGCGCATTTCCAGGCGCAGTTTGCCGTCGGCCGCGGGCCCCTTCGTGACCTTGGGGCCGGGGACCTCCAGGCGGAAGTGCTGCACGTCACCGCGACCGCGCAGTTCGACGTTGACGACCAGCTTGAGCGGTTCGAGCGCAGGAACTTCTTTGAAGAACCTGCGCACCGCGACTTCGATCAGCGTTTTTGCGTCCTCTGACATCGGTCCCTCCTCCTCAGACGGAGCGATCCTATGGCATGTCAGATCTTGTGGCGCTGAAGCAGCTTGCGCCCGATCACCATGCGCTGGATCTCCGAGGTGCCCTCGCCGATCAACAAAAGCGGCGCGTCGCGGTAGATGCGCTCGATCTCGTACTCCTTGGAGTAGCCGTAGCCGCCGTGGATGCGAAGGCATTCGGTGGCGCAGAAGTAGGCCGCCTCGGAGGCGAACAGCTTGGCCATGCCGGCCTCCAGATCCGAGCGCAGGCCGGCGTCCTTCATCTGCGCGGCGCGCCTGGTCAACATGCGCGCGGCGTCGACCTGGGTGGCCATGTCGGCGAGCTTGAACTGGATCGCCTGGTGCTCGGAGATCGGCTTGCCGAAGGTCTTGCGCTCCTGCGAGTAGCGCAGCGCGAGCTCCAGCGAGCGCTGCGCGAGGCCGACGCCACGCGCGGCGACGTTGGCGCGCCCCACCTCGAGCGCGTCCATCATCTGCGCGAAGCCCGCGTTGAGGCCATCCTCCTCGCCGCCGAGGATGTTCTCCGAGGGGCAGCGGTAGCCATCGAAGACGAGCTCGGTGGACTCCACGCCCTTGTAGCCCATCTTCTTGATCTTGGGGGGCACCGTGAGGCCCGCGTAGGGGCCGGTGTTCTCGCTCACCCCCGGCTCCTTCTCGGCGATGAAGCAGGTGAAGCCCTTGTGGCGCGGCTGCGCATCGGGGTCGGTCTTGACGAGCACGAACACGAGCGAGGACATGAGCCCATTGGTGACCCACATCTTCTGCCCGTTGATCTCCCACGAGCCGTCCTGCACCTTCTTGGCGGATGTCTTGATCGCCTGCACATCGGAGCCCAGCTCGGGCTCGGAGAGCGAGAAGGCCGCGCGGATCTCGCCGGTGGCCATGCGCGGGAGATAGTTCTGGCGCTGCTCCTCGGAGCCGTACTTCATCAGCAGGTAGGAGCCGATGAAGTGCGTGTTGATGACGCCCGAGATCGAGATCCAGCCCCGCGAGAGCTCCTCCACGACCATGCAGTAGGTGCTCAGATCGAGCCCCAGCCCCCCGTACTCCTCGGGAACGGTGATGCCGAACAGCCCCAGCTCCTTCATCTGCTCCACGATCGGCTCGGGGTACTCGTCCTTGGAGTCGTAGTGCTCGGCGTTGGGGATGATCTGCTCGTCGACGAACTGGCGCACCATCTCGGTGATCGCCTTCTGCTCGTCGTTCTGCTCGAAAGAGGAAGTGGCTACGGCCATGTCTCAGCGCGCTCCAGAGGTTGAAGAAGATTTTTATTAAGAATAGTTGGCCGCGCTATGAGGGGCGGACGCGCAGGTGTTCGCAGTTCTCCCAGCGAGTACGGCGGCGCGCAGACAGCTGCGAGACTCCGCGCGTGACTATGAGGAACTTCGCGAGCGAGGTGGTTGACCGCCGGCCCCCCTCGGGGCTCGCTCTGGTGGAGCTGGCGCGCGATGGCAGCCGCCGCGAGTGGCGCTTCGGCGAGGTGCAGGAGCGGAGCGCGCGCCTCGCGGGGACCCTGCTGGGGCTCGGAGTCGGCAGGGGCGACGTGGTGATGACGCTGATCGGCAACCGCCCCGAGTGGGTGCTCGCGATGGTCGCTTGTTTCCGTATCGGCGCCGTGGCGCTCCCCTGCACCGAGCAGCTGCGCGCGAAGGATCTGCGGCTGCGCCTGGATGCGGCCAGGCCCGCGCTGATCCTCGCCGACGAGCGCGATCTCTCAGAGCTGACGGCGGCGGCGCCCGCCTGCCCCAGCCTGAGCATTCCCGACGAGCGCCTCTTCGCATCCCCGCCGGCGGCCCCCGTGGATCTGGCCCCCGAGGACCCCTGCCTGATCACCTTCACGAGCGGAACCGCGGGCGAGCCCAAGGGCGTGGTGCACGGCCAGCGCTACCTGCACGGCCAGGGGGTGCAGGCCGAGCACTGGCTCGACGCCCGCGAGGGCGAGCTCGTGTGGTGCACGGCCGCGAGCGGCTGGAGCAAGAGTGCGCGCAACGCCTTCATCGCCCCCTGGCTGCGGGGGGCCGCGGCGGTGCTGCACGATGCGCGCTTCGATCCGCACGAGCGCCTGGAGATCCTCGCGCACGAGGAGGTAAACGTGCTCTGCATGGCCCCCACCGAGTACCGCGTGATCGCCAAGCGGGCAGAGCCGAGGCGCATGCCCTCACTGCGTGGCCTGGTGGCGGCGGGCGAGGCGCTCAACCCCGAGGTGCTGCGCGTGTGGCACGACGCCACGGGCCTCGAGATCCGTGACGGGTACGGGCAGACCGAGACAGGCCAGCTCACGGGCGCGCCGCTTGGGGAGCCGATCCGCCCAGGGTCGATGGGGCGGGCGCTGCCGGGGATGGAGCTGGCAATCGAGGAGGGCGAGCTGGTTGTGGAGCCACCCAGCGTTCCCACCTTCTTCCTGGGTTACCTGGGCGAGGGCGCCACGCGCGGAGAGGACGGCGCGTGGACCGTCGCGGACCGTCGTGAGCAGGGCCGCTGGCACACGGGCGACCGCGTGCGAAAGGACGGGGACGGGTTCCTCCACTTCGAGGGGCGAAACGACGACGTGATCGTCTCGGCCGGCTACCGCATCGGCCCCTTCGAGGTGGAGTCGGCGCTGGTGGCGCACCCCGCGGTGGCCGAGGCCGCGGCGGTGGCCACACCCGATGAGGAGCGCGGCGCGGTGGTGAAGGCGGTGATCGTCTTGCGCGACGGCCACGCACCCTCGCCGACGCTGGCGGCGGAGCTGCAGGAGCACGTGAAGCGCGAGACGGCCCCCTACAAGTACCCGCGCGTGGTGGAGTTCGTCGAGGAGCTGCCCAAGACCGCCAGCGGAAAGGTCAAGCGGGCGCTGTTGCGGACGTAGGCGGACGGAGATTCAGAGCGCGACGATCGCGTCGATCTCCACCTGCGCGCCCTTCGGCAGCTGCGCGACGCCCACGGTCACGCGGGCGGGTGGCTCGGCATCGAAGAAGGTTCCGTAGACCTCGTTCACCTCGGCGAACGCCGCGAGGTCGGTCATGTAGACAGTGAGCCGCACCGCCTGCGCGAGCGTCGTGCCGGCCGCCGTGCAGACGGCCTGAAGGTTCTCCAGACATCGCCGCGCCTGCGCGCCGGCGCCGGCGCTCACCAGTTCGCCGGTGGCGGGATCGAGCGGGATCTGGCCCGAGCAGAAGAGCAGCTCCCCGGCGCGCACCGCGTGGCTGTAGGGACCGATCGCCGCGGGCGCCTCGGCGGCGTTGAGGATCTCGCGCGTGCGGGCCATCCGCGGAGCCTATCGGGCGGATGGCGCGGCGCGCCGACCGATCGAATAGATTCCGATTGATGCGATCAACCGTGGGGAAACTCGCTGTCGCGGGCCTGACGACCCTCGCCCTCACGAGCTTCCTCGGGTCTCCCGTAGACGCCCTGGGGGCTCTCTCGGGCGCCCCCAGGGCTCCCACGGGATCATCTCCACTCGGGCTCTCGCCGTGCGGCGGGGAAAGCAACGAATATGCCTGCGGGCACGTAACGGCGCCGCTCGACCCGAGCGGCGTCACACCGGGCACGATCACGCTCGCCCTGCGCCGCCACCGCGCATCGATCGAAGGACCCAACTCCGCGGTGATCGCGCTCGCCGGGGGACCCGGACAGTCTGCGATCCCCTTCGCATCCTCCTTCGCGGAACTGCTCGGCCCAATCGTCGCCACGCGCGACTTGATCGTCTTCGATCAGCGCGGCACGGGCCTCTCGCATGCGCTGGCCTGTCCCGCCCCCAAGCACCTGCCCCGGCGTTACGTCCCGGGCCAGGCGATCGTGCGCTGCGCCGGGCAGATCGGACCCACCCGCGCCTTCTACACGACCCCCGACAGCGTCGCCGACATCGAGGCGATCCGCCGCGCGGGGGGCTATGAAAAGCTTGTCCTCTACGGCACCTCCTATGGCACGAAGGTCGCCGAGCAGTACGCGCAGACCTACCCCACCCACGTCGAAGCGCTCGTGCTCGACTCGGTGGTGGCGCCCAACGGCCCCGAACCTCTCGGGCGGCCGACCTTCGCGGCGGTGCCGCGCGTGCTGCGCCAGGAGTGCGCGGCGCGCATGTGCGCACAGATCACCCCCGAACCCGTGGCCGACCTGCGCAGGCTCGTCGCGCGTATGCACGGCCACGCGATCGCCGGTCGCGTGATCGATGGCCACGGCCATGCGCAGCCCGAGCCGGTCACCGCCAACGACCTGCTGGGGCTCCTGCTGGTGGGCGACTTCAGCCGGCTGGTGCGCGCCGAATTCATCCCCGCCGTGCGCGCCGCCGCGGACGGCGACGACGCCCCGCTGGCGCGCCTGTTGGCGCACGCCGAAGGCGGCGAAGAAGGCGGTGGCGGCGAGGGGATCGACGCCCCGCTGTACCTCGATACGACCTGCGAAGAGGAGGACTTCCCCTGGAACCGCGCCGCCAATCCCAAGGCGCGCCTCGCGCAGGCCACGGCGCGGCTCGATGCGCTTCCCGCGAACGCCTTCTCGCCCTTCACCTCGGCCAACGCGCTCGACTTCAGCGATCTGAAGGCCTGCTCGTTCTGGCCCTTCGCGACCCCCGCGCCGCCGATCGAGAACGCTCCGCTCCCCAACGTGCCCGCGCTGATCCTGAGCGGCGCGGCAGACCTGCGCACGCCGACCTCAGGCGCCGAGGAAGTGGCCTCCGAGATCCCCGACGCGCATCTGCTTGTGGTCCCCGAGACCGGCCACTCGGTGCTCACCTCCGAGCTCGGCTCCTGCGCGCGGGACGCGCTGCGGGCGATGTTCGCGAACAAGCCGCTCAGGCCGTGCCACGCACCCCCGCTCCCGGCGATCGTGCGACCCCCACCGCTGCCCCCGCCGCGCCTGGCGGCGGTGTCCCGGACAGGGGGCTACGCAGGCAAGCCGGGGCGCACGCTGCACGCGGTCGTGCTCACTCTCGGCGATTTCGCGCGGCAGTTCGTGCTGCAGGCGCTCGAAGCGCTCAACTCGGGCAGCCTCTTCGGCCACGCGCCGGTGCTGCGCGGCGGAGGGCTTCGCTCCGGCTGGTACCTCTTTACGGGCAAGAGCATCACCTTCCACGACTACTCCTACGTGCCGGGAGTGACGATCTCCGGCATCAGCACCGCCAAGACGCTGTATCTGCGCGTAGGCGGCAGAGCTGCCGCGCACGGCGAGCTGCGGCTCGGCTCGCACAAGGCGTTGGTGGGGAGGCTGGGTGCTCAGAACGTCCACCTCGCCCGGAAGACGATCTCCGCTGCCGCTATTGTCGGCGCTAATGCCGGGACGGGTCAGGATTTCGTTCGCAGCGGTGCTGCTCACGCTGTCGCTCGGCGTGTGGCCGGCGTCCTCGGCTGGCTCCCCAGCCCTTAGCTACACGCCCTGCGCGGACAACCAGGGCTTCGGCTGTACGACCGTGGTGGTGCCCCAGGACCACAGCGGCCTCACCCCCGGCGCGCTCTCGCTGAAGCTCGAGCGCCTGCAGGCCGGCGCCGCGCCGAGCAACGAAGCTGTTCTCGCGCTCGCGGGCGGACCGGGGCAGGCGGCGCTGCCGCTCGGCGGCTTCCTCTCCAAGGCGCTGGGTCCGGCGCTCGCGGGACGCGACCTGCTCGTCTTCGACCAGCGCGGCACCGGCGAATCGGGGCCGCTGAGCTGCCCGGCGCTCGACAGCCCGGGCGGCGCCGCGGGGATCGGCACGGTGGGGAAGCTGTTCGAACGCTGTGCGCTGCAGCTCGGGCCGGCGCGGGGGCTGTACACGACCGCCGATTCGGTCGCCGACATCGAGTCGATCCGAGCGGCGACGGGCTATGAAAAGCTCGTGCTCTACGGCGTCTCCTATGGCACGAAGGTCGCCGAGGAGTACGCGGCGCGCTATCCCCAGCACGTCTCCGCGCTGGTGCTCGACTCGGTCGAGCCGCCCAGCGGCCCCGAACCGTTTCAGATCCCCACGCTGCAGGCGATCGGGCCGGTGCTCGGAGAGCTCTGCTCGGAAGGCGCCTGCAACGGCATCACCGCGACGCCCTTGAACGACATCGCCCAGCTGGCCGCGCGCCTGCGGCGGCACACGCTCGCGGGCGTCGTATACGACGGCGCCGGCCGGCGCCACACGGTGAGAACGAGCGAGAGCGACCTGCTGGGGATCCTGCAGGCGGGCGATCTGAACCCGGCGCTGCGCGCGCTGCTGCCCGCCGCCGTGCGCTCCGCCCTGCGCGGCGACATCAGCCCGCTGCTGCGCCTGGAGCTGCTCGCGCAGGGGTTGATCCCAACGATTCCCGGGTCGACTCCAACGGAAAGCTCGGAGGGCGTCGACAGCGTGCTGAACGCCACCACCATCTGCGAGGAGTCGCTGTTCCCGTGGGGGCGCAGCGACGCGCTTTCAGCGCGCCCCGGTGAGGTTGGCGCCGCGTTGAAGGCCCTGCCGAGCGCTGACTTCTATCCCTTTGACGAGATCCTCGCCCTGGGCGCTGGCACCGTGCCCGGCTGCCTGGACTGGCCCGATGCCGCTCCGCCGCCGCCGGTTGTGAACGCGCTGCCCAACGTGCCCACGCTGATCCTCTCCGGCGCCCAGGACCTGCGCACCCCCACGACCAACGCGCATGCCGTCGCCGCGATGATCCCCGATGCGCAGCTGCTCGTGGTCCCCTACACGGGCCACTCGGTGCTGGGAACCGACTTCAGCGGGTGCGCCGAGACGGCCATCAAGACATTCTTCGCCGGCGGCGGGCGGGCTGGGGGGCCGTATCAGCTTGCGCGGGGAGCCACAACATCTTCACCCCCACCCCCATCACCCCCACGCGCCTGGCCTCCGTGCGGCCCGCCTCGGGCTTGAGGGGCGTCCCCGGGCGCACGCTCACGGTGGTGCTCGACACGATCCTCGATCTCAATCGCCAGGTGATCGGCGCCACCCTGCAGGCCAACCAGGCGCTCCCCAGCGGAGCGAGCTTCGGTGGTCTGCGCGGCGGCTACGCGCGCCTCAGACACTCCGCGCTGAGGCTGAGCCGCTTCGCCTTCGTGCCCGGCGTGGAGCTCAGCGGGACGATCCCCGTGAAGGAAGGCCGCCTGCAGAGCGCCACGGTGCGCATCGGCGGGCGCGCGGGCGCGCGCGGAACGGTGCGCATCGGAGCGGGCAAACGCGTAACCGGCGAACTCGGCGGGCGGCGCTTCAACGTGGCGCTCGCTGGCGTGAAGCTCTCGCGAGTGTCCGGGAGCTGGCCCACTGCGCCGTTGGGCTTCCCGCTCGCCGGCCTCGCGCGGCTACGCTGAATCCTTGCCCAACGCGCTCGCCCTGGAGACCTCGCCCTACCTGCGCCAGCACGCGGAGAACCCGGTGGATTGGCTGCCCTGGGGGCCTGAGGCGCTCGCACTTGCCCGCGAGCGCAATGTGCCGCTGCTGGTGTCGATCGGCTACTCCGCCTGCCACTGGTGCCACGTGATGGAGCACGAGTCCTTCGAGGATCCAGCCACCGCAAGGGTGATGAACGAGGAGTTCGTGTGCGTGAAGGTCGACCGGGAGGAGCGACCCGATATCGACGCGCTCTATATGGAGGCTGTGCAGGGCATGACCGGCCACGGCGGCTGGCCGCTGAACGTGTTCCTCACGCCCGAGCAGATGCCCTTCTATGGGGGCACCTACTTCCCACCGGAGCCCCGCCCGGGGATGCCGGCGTGGACGCAGGTGCTGCAGGCGATCGCCGAGACCTGGCGCGAGCAGGCAGACGAGATTCGCGCCGGGGGCGAGCGTGTGCGCGAGCGTCTCGGCGGGGGCACGCTGCTGAGCCCCTCGGAGGCGCCCTTCCATGCGGCCTCGCTGGATCGCGCAATGGCGAATCTTCAGGAATCCTTCGACTCCCACAACGGGGGCTTCGGAGGGGCGCCGAAGTTCCCTCAGGCTTCGGTGCTGGAGTTCCTGCTCGCGCACGGCGAGCGCGACATGGCGCTCTTCACGCTGCGCGCGATGGCCTGCGGCGGCATCCACGATCAGGTGGGCGGCGGCTTTCACCGCTACGCCGTGGACGGCACCTGGACGGTCCCGCACTTCGAGAAGATGCTCTACGACAACGCGCTGCTGGCGAGGGCCTATCTGCATGGATACAGGCTCCTGGGCGACCCAGCCCTTGCGGACGTCTGCCGCGACACGCTCGATTGGATGTTGCGCGAGATGCAGGGACCCGAGGGCGGCTTCTACTCCGCGCTCGACGCTGACTCGGAGGGAGTCGAGGGGCGCTACTACGTTTGGACCATCCCCGAGCTGGAGGTTGTCCTCGGCGAGGACGCCAACGCCGCCATCGCGTGGCTGGGGGCCACCGAGGAGGGCAACTTCGTCGACCTCACCACCCCCAGCCCGGCTGGAACGTGCTGGAGGATCGCGGCCCACGACCCCCGGAGGACGTGCGCGAGCGTATCCGCTCGCGACTCCTCGCGGCGCGCGAGCAGCGTGTGCGCCCGGGGCTCGACGACAAGCGCCTCACCAGTTGGAACGCGCTCGCCATCTCAGCGCTCGCCGACGCGGGATCGGTGCTCGACGAGCCGCGCTATCTACAGGCTTCCGAGCGCTGCGCCGAGTTCATCTTGCGTGAGCTACGCAACAAGGAGGGGCGCCTGCTGCGCACCTACTCCGAAGGTCGCGCGCGGTTGGGCGCCTACCTGGAGGACCACGCCTTTCTGCTTGAAGCCCTCCTGACGCTCTTTGAAGCCACCTGCGAGGAGCGCTGGCTGAACGAGGCCCGTGCGCTGGCCGATGAGATGCAGGCCCGCTTCGCCGACCCCGAGCGGGGCGGCTTCTTCTCCACCGCCTCCGACGCCGAAGAGCTGATCGTAAGGCGCAAGGATCTGGAGGATTCCCCCATCCCCTCGGGCTCCTCCTCCGCGGCGCTAGGGCTCCTACGCCTGGCGCGCATTACAGGCGAGCAGTCATATGAAGATGCCGCCGTCGGGGTACTGCGGCTCGTGCACGAGATTGCGCCACGTCACCCCACGGCTTTCAGCCACGTCTTGCAGGCGATGCAGCTGTATCTCTTTCCCGAGCAGGGGATTGCCTGCGCGACCCCGCTCGCCGTAGGGATAAAGGCCCGCCCACCCGGAGGCCTTAAACCTGTCTACAAAACCGCCAGATATCGATCGAGCTCCCACTGAGTTACCTGCACGCGGTAGTCGTCCCACTCCTGGCGCTTGATCTCCACGTAGCGGTTGAACATGTGCTCGCCCAGCGTGCGCAGCACGAGCTCGGACTCCGCCGTCAAGGCGATCGCCTCGCCGAGCGTCTCCGGGAGCTGCTCCACGCCAAGGCGCCGGCGCTCCTCGCCGGAGAGGTGGTAGAGGTTCTGCTCCATCGGCTCGGGCAGCTCATAGCCCTTCTCGATGCCCTCGAGCCCCGCCTGCAGGAGCGCCGCGAATGTCAGGTAGGGGTTGCACGCGGGGTCCGGGCAGCGCAGCTCCATGCGCGTCGCCTTCTCGCGGCCGGGGTGGTAGAGGGGCACGCGCACCAGCGCGCTGCGGTTGCGCCGCGACCAGGCCACATACACCGGCGCCTCGAAGCCTGGCACGAGGCGCTTGTAGCTGTTCACCCACTGCGCGAAGATCGAGCTGATCTCGCGCGCGTGCTTGAGCTGGCCCGCGATGAACGCCTTGCCCACATCGCTGAGGAAGTACTGATCGTCGGCGTCGTAGAAGGCGTTCTGGCCGTCCTTGAAGAGCGACTGGTGGGTGTGCATCCCCGAGCCGTTCTCGCCAAACAGCGGCTTGGGCATGAAGGTCGCGTGCCAGCCGTACTTCATCGCGTACTCCTTTACCGTGATGCGATAGGTCATGCAGTCATCGGCCATCTTCATCGCGTCCGCGTAGCGCATGTCGATCTCGTGCTGCGATGGCCCCACCTCGTGGTGGGTGTACTCCACGTGGATCCCCAGCTGCTCGAGCGCGAGCACCGTCTCACGGCGCACATCCGAGCCCGCGTCGAGCGTCGTCAGGTCGAAGTACCCGCCATGATCGAGCACCTCCGTGGAGTGGTGATCGCGAAACAGGAAGTACTCGAGCTCGGGGCCCACGTTGAACACATCGAAGCCCATCGCCTGCGCGCGCTGCACCGCGCGGCGCAGCACATGGCGCGGATCGCCCTCGTAGGGCGTGCGCTCGGGGGTGATCACATCGCAGAACATCCTCCCCACCCCCTGCTCCTCCGGGCGCCACGGCAGCACCGCGAACGTGGAGGGGTCGGGCATCGCGATCATGTCCGACTCCTCGATCGCGTTGAAGCCCGTGATCGAGGAGCCGTCGAAGCCCATCCCCGCCTCGAAGGCGTCCTCGAGTTCCTGCGAGTTGATCGAGAACGACTTCAACCTTCCCAGCATGTCCGTGAACCAGAAGCGGATGAAGCGGATGTTGCGCTCCTCAACGAGCGCCTTCACGTCCTCGGCGGTCTTCGGCAGGTCGGCCATCGGGGGCTGAGCCTAATCGATGGGTCCTCGCACCGGTATCGACGGATGGCCAAACCGGGCTTCAGGAGTGGGCGCTCAATATCGCGAGCACCACCAGCAATGCACCCATCGCCACCGCCCAACTGGCGATTCGATCGGGGCGGGGCCCCAGGCGCTCCATCGGCCGGCGCGGGGGCCTGCGCCGCGTCCCTCGCGGGGCCGTCTGCACAGCGGCGAGCCGGCGGCGCTCGATGCGCTCGCGCATACGCACTTCCTCAACTTCATCCCACCACGCGTGAGCCTCAGCTCGCAACGCCATCCAGCGATGCTAAAGGCGCCTGCGGCGGCAAAATCCCTGCTGTCGCGCTGTTTGCGTGGAACAGATGTCGCGGGGGTCGCTCAGTGCCCCGCGACGGCCGCAACGAAATCCGCGACGGCTTCGGCTTCGTGGCCCTGGAAGAGCAGCGCGGGCATCTGCCCGAGGCCCCGCGCGCGGCCTTCGGCGATCGCGTTGAGCACCAGCGCCTTGCGCCCCGCGACGGTGGGAATCGATTCGCCCAAGCGCTTGTCGAGATTCGGGCCGATCTGACCCACCGCGTTGGCCGCCGCCAGCGTGTGGCACATCGAGCACGAGCGCGCGAACAGTTCGCGGCCCTGGCGCTGCTCGGCGTTCAGATGCAGGCCGCCCACCGCCACGCTCGACTTGTGATTCCCGTTGAAGGCCAGCACCAGCGCCGGCACCACGAGCCCGAACGCGAACAGCACCACCACCGTCGCCCACACCGCGCGGCGGCCGAGCCTGGAATCGGTGTGCAGAGACTGGCGCGCTCCCCGCGCCCCCCCGCGCATCGCGAGGAAGAACACACCCAAGCCCACCAGGACCCAGAAAATGACGAAGCCGTAGACCATCGGGGCGAGAAGATACCTGAGGGACCCCGCGAAGGGCCCCGAGCCTGCGAAGGTCGCGGACCCGCGAGGTTTGCGAAGGGTCCAAGCCCGAGACGATCGTGAGAGCCCTCTCACGAATCTCTTCAGGTTGCCTTGATCTTCCTCGCTAGCCTGGAAGGTGAGCCTCTCCGAGGAAAGTGACCCCTCACGTGAACCCCCTTCGCCGTCTCCCCCTCTCCCGTCTGCTGCTGATGTGCGGTCTCGTGGTGGCGATCGGCATCGGCATCACGGCGATCGCACTGGCGGTGGGCGGAGGCCCAACGCCGCCCCCGAAGCCGCTTCCCGAAGCGGTGCACGACGCCCTCGCGGCGCCTTCGGTGCAGGGAGTAAGCGCGAGGATCCAGTTCACCAACCATCTCGTTGAAGGCGCCAGCCTGGCCGGCGGTGGCTCTGCGGGCAGCGGTCTCGCCTCGAGCCCGCTGCTCACGGGCGCCTCGGGGCGGCTGTGGATCTCCGCCGACGGCAGGGCGCGCCTGGAGCTGCAGAGCGAAAACGGCGACAGCCAGCTGCTCTACGACGGGCACACGGTGTCGCTCTACGACGCCTCTTCGAACACCCTCTACCGCTACACACCCGAACAGAGCTCGAGCGCCGGGCAGGACTCCTCGCCCGACGCCAACCCGGCTCACCACCACGCCGTCCCCACCGCCGCGGAAATCCAGGAAGCGATCACGAAGGCCACACCCAGCGCCACCGTCTCGGGCGCCACGCCCACCGACGTGGCGGGCCAGCCGGCCTACACCGTGCGCATCTCTCCCGCCAAGAACGGCGGCCTGATCGGTGGCGCCGAGCTCTCCTGGGATGCCACCCACGGCGTACCGCTGCGCGCGGCAATCTACTCCAGCACGAGCTCCTCGCCGGTGATCGAACTCGCCGCCACCGAAGTCTCCTACGGTCCCGTCGACAGCTCGGTCTTCGACTTCACGCCGCCCGCGAGCGCGAAGGTGGAAGAAGTCACGCTCCCCCAGCACGAATCCTCCGCCGCCGGCCAGCCCGGCGGCGGCTCCTCCAGCCAGCCCGACCACAGCGGCGCCGGTGGGAGCGCACCCAAGGTGAGCACCCACGGCGAAGGTCTCGCCGGTATCACGCTCATCGAAGGCGAATCCAAGAACGCCGAAGGCAAGCCGAGCGCGTCCCTTCCGGAAGGCCTCCCCCAGGTCGACATCAACGGCGCCAAGGCAACCGAGCTGCCCACGGCCCTCGGCACGCTGCTCAGCTTCGAGCGCAGCGGCGTGAGGTACCTGCTCGTCGGCTCGGTGACGCCCGCCGCCATCGAGGCCTTCGCGCGAGGCCTGTAGGAATTCCACGGTGAGCGACGAGGCGCCGCCGGTTCGGGCAAGAGGACTGGTCAAGCGCTACAAGGAGGTTCTCGCGGTCGACCACATCGACCTCAACGTGCGCGCGGGCGACGTCTACGGCTTCCTCGGCCCCAATGGCGCCGGCAAGACGACGACGCTGCGCATGGCGCTGGGACTGATCACGCCGACCGAGGGCACCGCGGAACTGTTCGGGCGCGACCCCATGCGCCAGGGCGCACGCGCCCTGGAGGGCGTGGCGGGGTTCGTGGAGGCGCCGCGCTTCTACCCCTACCTCACCGGCCGCAAGAACCTCGAACTGCTGGCCGCGCTCGACGGCGACGGCGCGAAGGGGCGCATCGATGAGGTGCTGGAGGTCGTCGAGCTCGCTCCACGCGCCAAGCACAAGGTGGGCGGCTACTCGCACGGGATGCGCCAGCGCCTGGGGATCGCCGCCGCGCTGCTGCGCCGACCGCGCCTGCTGATCCTCGACGAGCCCGCGACGGGCCTCGATCCCGCGGGCATGCGCGACATGCGCGCGCTGATCCGCCGCCTCGCCGACGAAGGCATCACTGTGCTGCTCTCCAGCCACCAGCTGCCCGAGGTGCAGGAACTGTGCGACCGCGTGGCGATCGTCAACAAGGGGCGCGTGGTGTACGAGGGCGCGCTCAGCGAGCTGCGCCGCCAGGGCGGAGCGGGCTACCGCCTGCACACGAGCGACGACGGGCGTGCGCTGACGCTGGCGAGCGCGCAGGCCGGCATCGAGGAGGCAAGAGCCGTCGATGGATACCTGCGCTTGCAGGCAGATGAGGGCCACGTCGGAGAGCTTTCGCTGACGCTCGGCCGCGAGGGCGTCGCGATCCTCTCGCTCACCCCCGAGCTGGCGACGCTCGAGGACCTGTTCTTCTCTTTGACCGAGAGCCCCTCCAACCCCCAGAGCCACCCCAACGCCGAGCGCCCCTCCAACGCCTCTCCAACCCCCACGGGGGCCCCATGACGTTCACGGCCTACCGCTGGGAGCTGCGCAAGCTCGTATCGCAGAAGCGAACCTACCTTGGGTTCGGGCTGGCGGTGCTGCTGCCGCTGATCTTCGTGCTCGTGCAGAACCTGCGCCAGCACAACGATCACGGCCGCGGGGACAGCATCTTCGCCTCCCAGATCACGCAGTCCGGCCTGGCGACACCGGTGCTGATGCTGCTGTTCCTCTCGGTGTTCATGCTGCCCTTGATCGCGGCGCTCGTCGCCGGGGACATCGTGGCGGCGGAGGACGGCAACGGCACGCTCAAGACGATCCTCACGCGCTCGATGAACCGCGGCCAGATATTCGCCGCCAAGGCGCTCGCGGCGATGACCTACGCGGCGATTGCGGTGTTCCTCGCGGCGATCGTCGCCACCGTGGCGGGGGTGGCCTCCTGGGGTTTTCACTCGATCACCACGTACTCGGGAACGGTGGTCTCCGCGCCCGAAGGCCTGCTGCTGGTGTTCGCCTCGAACCTCACCTACCTGATCCCACTGCTCACGGTGGCCGGGATCGGCGTGCTGCTCTCCACCACCACGCGCAACAGCGCGGCCTCCGTGGTGGGAACGGTGGGCTTCGTGATCCTCCTCTTCATCCTCTCGGGCATCCCCGGTCTGGAAGGCATCAAGCCCTACCTGCTCACCGAACAGTTCGAGAACTGGCACGGCCTGCTGCGCACGCCCACCGACTGGGCGCCGATCTGGCACTCGCTGTGGGTCTGTTCGCTGTACGCGGTGCCAGCGCTGTTCGCCGCATATCTCGTGTTCCTGCGCCGCGACGTCGCCGGCGGCTGAGGCGGCCGCTTCAGCTCACCTCGGCCGGCAGCTCAACGGCACTGAGCTGCACCTCGCCGGCAAGCCGGCGCACCTCGCGCGGATCGATCAAACCTGCCCCCAGGCGCCCCGTTGACTCCGCTCCGCAGGCAACGCCGAAACGCAGGCACTCCTCGGGCGGGGAGTCGCTGTAGCGCGCGGCGACATAGCCTGCGAGGAACGCGTCGCCGGAGCCGCGCGTGGCGACGGGCTCGCGGGGCTCCACGCGCGCGCGGCGCAGGCACGGCTGACCGTCGATCAGCACCTGCGCGAAGCACCCATCGGGGAGGGTCATGATCGCCTCGCGCGCTCCCAGCGCGACGATCTCGCGCACCGCCAGCGAGCGCTCGCCATCGTCGTTGAACTCATGTCCCACGAGCTCCTCGGCCTCGAGCACGTTGGGCGAGACGACATCGGGTTCCGCGCGCACCGATTGGTGCAGCGGATCGCCATCGGTGTCGATCACGGTGGTGACGCCGGAGCGCTGCAGCTCGCGGATCAGCGTCGCGTAGATGTCCGCGTCGACTCCGCGCGGAAGCGAGCCCGCGAACACCACGATCGCGGCGCCGCGCGCAAGATACAGGAGCTTGTCGCGAAAAAGTTCCACCTCGTGCTCGGAGACCGCGGGGCCGCGCTCGTTGACCTCCGTCTGTGTCCCATCGGTGGGGTCGAGCACGGAGGTGTTCGTGCGCGACTCCTCGCGGATGCGCACGAAGTCGTTGAGGATCGATTCCTCGGTGAGCTGCTCCACGATGCGCGTGCCCGTGGCGCCCCCGGCCATACCCGTGGCGATCACGGGCTGCCCGAGGGCCTTCAGCGCGCGGGCGATGTTCACGCCCTTGCCCCCCGCCATCGTGCGCTGCTCAACGGTGCGATGGCGCCGTCCGAGACGGAAGTTCGGCACCGACAGCGACTTGTCGATCGCCGCGTTGAGCGTGACCGTGATGATCATCTCGCGTTCAACATCCTTCCCAGACCCTGCGCCAGAGGGGCGCGGGGCCATGCCAGAGGGTAGCGCAGCGGCGTGGAGCCGCGGCGGCGCGCGGTCCGAATCCAACAGCGAGGGGCCGCGGCCCCAGAGCTCTCAGCTCAAATCCCACGCGGCCGCGCGCAGGCGCTCGGCCTCGGCGCGCGCGCACTCCGCGGGATCTCCCCCGTCGGCAAGGTATGCCCCCACGATCGAGCGCGAGGCCGCGATCAGGCCGCCCGCGCGCCCCGGCGCGAAGGCGGGGGCGAGATCCTCCACACGCCCCCCCTGCGCCCCCACGCCGGGGAGCAGGAAGACGGCATGGGGCATCAGTTCCCGCGCTCGCGCGAGGTGAGCGGGCGCGGTGGCGCCCACGACGGCGCCCACATCGCTGAGACCGGAGTCCCCCACGCCCACGCGTCCCAGCTCATCCACCATGCCCGCCAGACGCTCCCACACCGTGCCGCCGCCCGCCAGCTCCAGATCCTCGACGTCGGCGGCGCCGGGGTTCGATGTGCGCACCAGCACGAGCACGCCTGAGCCAGCGGCGCGCGCGGCGGCGATAAACGGCTCGACCGAGTCGCGGCCCATCAGCGGGTTGACGGTCGCCAGGTCCATGTCCAAGCCGTCGATTGGGCCGAACGGCGTCTCGAGCGGCGCCTCGACGCTCGCAAAGAGCGTCTGAGCGTAGGCCTGGGAGGTGACCGAGATGTCTCCGCGCTTGCCATCGCCGATCACGAGCAGGCCACAAGCGTGGGCATGCCCGGCGACGGCCCGCAGCACGTTCCATCCATCCCCGCCCAGCCGCTCGAAGCACGCGAGCTGTGGCTTGACGGCCACGCACGCGGGAGCGACCGCGTCGATCAGCGCGCAGCAGTGATCTAGGACGGCCATCCCAACGCTCGCAGCGGGCGTGATCTGGCCGGCCAGCGGGCTGCGCTCCACGATGCCCGGCCACAGCGCCGCCACGTCGGGGTCGAGCCCGAGCACGATCTGCGATTCGCGCTCGGCCACGCGCGCCGCGAGGGTGTCGCCAAAGGCGTCGATCAGCGGCCCTTCACGGCGCTCTTCAGACCGCTGCCCGCGGTGAAGCGGGGAACGCGCGAGGCGGCGATCTCGATGCGCTCGCCGGTGCGCGGGTTCACGCCCTGGCGCGCGCCGCGCTCGCCCACGTGGAACTTGCCGAACCCGGAAAGGGTGATCTCGCTGCCGCGGCGCAGCGTCGCCTCGACAGTCGCCAGCACCGCATCCACCGCCCGCGCAGCGTCCTGCTTGGTCAGCTCCGCACGGTCGGCCACCTGATCGATCAGCTCGGACTTGGTCACTTCGTCCTCCTCATCTCGTTCGATTCGACTCGACTTGTTCGTGAGAGCCGTACGCGCGAAGCTAACATCGCCCGCGGACGTTCGCCGGGCGAATGGGCCGACGCCCCCACGTGACACAGCGGTCCGTGGGCGCAGGCGCCAGAATACGAAGGTATGCCCCTCTCGCGCATGGCACGCATAGCCTGGCTCACCACCGTGCTGGTGGCGCTCCTCACCGCGGTGCTGCTGCTGCTCGAGGGATACACGGGCTATGCGGCTCTGTCGGTGGCGGTGGGCGCCTCGGCGTCAATCAATCTCTTCTAGCCACCCCATCAGCGCCCGCGCGGCGTGCCCGCGGTGGCTGATGGCGTCCTTCTGCGCGTCGCTCAGCTCGGCCATCGTCAAGCCCGGCGGCCCGTGGTCGGGCAGGAAGGCAGGGTCATAGCCAAATCCGCGCTCTCCGCGGGGTATCTGCGCAAGGCGCCCTGCACAGCGGCCCTCGAACAGCTGCTCGACGCCGGCAGTGGGATCCACGAGCGCGATCGCGCAGACGTACTCCAGCGCACTCCCCGCGGGCGCCTCGCGCAGGAGCTTGTGCAGGTTCTGCTCATCGGAGGCGCTCTCCCCGGCGTAGCGCGCGGAGCGAACCCCCGGCGCGCCGTCCAGCGCGGCGGCTGCGATGCCAGAGTCATCAGCGATCGCGATCGTGCCCATCGAGGCGGCCGCCGCGCGCGCCTTGCCGAGCGCGTTCTCCGCGAACGTCCCGCCGTCCTCGGGCGGAAGCTCCACCTCATCGGGCAGCGCCGATACATCGTGGCCGATGAGCAGCCGCGCGAACTCCCTGCGCTTGTGCTCGTTGTGGGTGGCGAGCAGAAGCTTCACGCCGGCTCGGGAGGCCCGGCCACAACAGCGTCCTGCAGGGCCCGCAGCTCGGCGATGCCCGTCGCCGCGAGCGCGAGCAGCTCGTCGAGGTGCGCGCGCGAGAGGGGGGTGCGCTCCGCCGTGGCCTGCACCTCCACGAGGCCGCCCTCGCCAGTCATCACCACGTTGGCGTCGACCTCGGCGTTGGAGTCCTCGGAGTAGTCGAGGTCGAGCAGCGGCACGCCCGCGACGATGCCGCAGGAGACCGCCGCCACCGAGCCCGTGAGCGGAGATGCCTCGAGCTTCCCCTTCTCCCGCAGGCGCGCGCAGGCGAGCGCGAGCGCCACGTAAGCGCCCGTAATCGACGCGCAGCGCGTGCCGCCGTCGGCCTGCAGCACGTCGCAGTCGAGGTAGATCGTGCGTTCTCCCAATGCCTTGAAATCCACGACCCCGCGCAGCGAGCGGCCGATCAGCCGCTGGATCTCCACCGAGCGGCCATCCAGGCGCCCCTTGGTGATATCGCGCTGCTTGCGATCTCCGGTGGAGGCAGGGAGCATCGAATACTCGGCCGTCACCCAGCCGCGTCCCTTGCCCGTCATCCAACGCGGAACGCTTTCCTGCGCCGAGGCAGTGCAGATAACGCGCGTCTCCCCCACCGAGATCAGCGCCGAGCCGGTGGCGGTGCGCACGAATCCGGCCTCGATCGTGGTGGGGCGCAGCGCATCGGGCCCGCGCTCGTAGCTGCGGCTCATGCCGGTGCCCCCACCGCGGCCAGCTCCACCCGCTCGACCGTGCCCAGCGGCATCTGCAGGAAGCGGGTGCCGAGCTCGTGGAAGGAGTCGGGATCGCCGGTGCAGAGGAAGCGGTAGTCGCCCTCCCTCCCCTCCCCCCGCGGATTGCGCAACTCGCGCGTGGAGAGCGCGTGCTCCACCTGCCGCGCGAGTGCCCCGCCGGAGGTGACGAGCGTGACCGAGGGCCCCAACATGCGCTGCAGCATCGGCTGGATCAGCGGGTAGTGGGTGCAGCCGAGGATCACGGTGTCGACCTCGATCCGGCGCAGCGGCTCGCACGCCTCGCGCACCATCTCCACCGCGCGCTCGTCGAACTGCTCACCCGCCTGAATCAGCGCGGCCAACCCCGGACAGGCGACCGCGTGCAGGGTGACGTGCGGGTCGATCGCGAGTACCGCCTCCTCATAGGCGTGCGAGGCCACGGTGGTGGGTGTGGCGAGCAGCCCGATGCGCCCCGTGCGTGTGGCGGCCACCGCGCGCAGCGCCTCCGGGCGCACGACCCCCATCACGTCGAGCCCGAGGGTGGTCTGCATCATGCGCCTGCTCAAGCTGGGCAGCGCGGCGGAGGTCGCAGAGTTGCAGGCCACCACGAGCAGCTTGGCGCCGCGGTGCAGCAGCTCCTCGGCGATCTCGGCGGAGAAGCGCTCGATCTCAGCGGGCGAGCGTTCGCCGTAGGGAAAGCGCGCGGTGTCGCCGAGGTAGAGGAAGTCCTCCTGCGGGAGCCTCACGAGGAGCTCGTGCAGCACGGTGAGCCCCCCCACGCCGGAGTCGAACACGCCGATGGGGCGCGATCGGGGATCGTTGGATGCGCTCGCCACGCAGGCCATCATTCCAGAGCGGTACGGTCAGCGGGTGGCGAGGACGCGCTTTCAAATGCCCCACACGTCACCGCGTGCCTCGAAAGGCATCCTCCGTGCGCTGGTGGTCTCAAACATGCTCCCCGACGCCGGCCATCCCGAGCGCGGGCGCTTCGTGCGCGATCAGGTGCACGCACTGCGCGGCCTCGAAGGTCTCGAGGTGGAGCTCTATGAGTTCGCGCCCGGCGCCCGCGCGCTGCTCGCGGCGGCGGGCACCTTCGCAAAACGCCGCCGGGGCGGGGAGCGGGTGGATGTGCTCCACGCGCACTACAGCCTCACCGCGTGGCCTGCGCTGGCCGTGAGGGCACGCGCGAGGGCGCTCACGGTTCACGGCACCGACGTGCACCATCCGCGCACGCGCCAGGCCACGCGCGCGGTGGGGCCGCTGATGGACCTCATCGCCGCCGCCTCACCAGCGCTAGCGCAGGAGCTGCCCGGACGCAGAGCGCGCCGGCGCGCCCTCGTGCTCCCCTGCGGCGTCGATATGGAGCGCTTTCGTCCGCTCCCCCGCGCGCAGGCCCGCGCCGAGCTGGGTCTCGACCCCGCGCGTGCGCATCTCCTCTTCCCAGCCGACCCCGCGCGCGCGGAGAAGCGCTTCGATCGAGCGCGCGCGCTGGCCGACGCCTGCGAGGCGACGCTGCTCACACTCGGCGGAGTGAGCCCGGAGGAGGTGCCGCTGTGGATCAACGCGGCCAACGCCGTCGTGGTGCCCTCCGAGCGAGAGGGCTTCGGCCTGGCGGTGCTCGAGGCGCTCGCCTGCGAGGTGCCGGTGCTGGCGACCCCCGTGGGTGTGCACCGAGAGGCGTTGGAGGACCTCCCGGGAACCCTCTGCGCACCCTTCGAGCTCGCCCGCTGGCGCGAAGCCCTGGAGCCCCACCTGGCCGCCGAGTACCCGCGCGTGGCGGGGCGCTCGCGCGCCGAGCGCTTCTCGGCCGAGCGCATGGCGCAGCGCGTGGCGGCGGCATGGCGCGCGCTGCTGTTGTGAAGCTGGATAGCATGATTCGATGGTGGACGAGAGCAAATCTGCTCAGAGCGAGCACGCCTCGGGTCCAGTGGGAGCCGACCGGCAGACAGAGGAGACGGGTCAAGCGACGGGCGTGAGCGCCCCCGCTGCGCCTGCTGCCACCCCTGCCGTCGCCGGGGTCGATGCGCCCACCCCCTCCCAGGACCCCGGGTTCCTGGAGCGCGGCGGGCTGCGCCGCAGGCTGCGCTTCCTGCGCAAGACCCGCGAGCTCGCCTACCGCGATCTCGGTGGGCTGGTATTCGAGATGCACCGGCTGGGCCGGCAGCGCGAGGATCTGCTCGCGGGCAAGCTCGCGACGCTGGCGCGCATCGACACCGAGCTGCGGGCGATCGAGGAGACCCTGCGCCAGCGCCGCGGGGTGACGGTGCTGCGCGAGGCCGGCGTCACCGCGTGTCCTCGCTGCGCGGCGATCCACGGCAGCGAGGACCGCTTCTGTCCCGCATGCGGGTTCTCGATGGGCAGCCACGCCGATCGACCGATCGCGGCGCCCGCGGCTGGCGCGCCGAGCGTGCAGCCTCCCGCGCCGGGTTCTCCAACCCCGGCGACTTCCAGCTTCTCCCCGGCGCCGGGCGCCACCTCTTCGCCGCCCGCCCCCCTGCGCCCGCCCGGCGCCGCGCCCGCGCCTGCGTCGATTCCCCCGCGCCCATCGCCGGGCGCATCGCCCGTCCTCGCCCGCCAGCCGCTCGCGGGTGGGCGGACGGCTACATCTCCGCCGGCGCCCGCGCAACCCGCACAGCCCGCGCAGCCCTCGACCCCGAGCCCCGCACCCGAAGAGGACCAACCGACACAGGTGATCGATCCGCCCACGCAGATCGTCCGTCCCTCCTCGGGGGAGCCCCCGGCTGAGACCGGCAAGGCGTGAGCACGAGCGGCGAGGAGTGCCCGCTGTGCGGTTCGCCGCTGGGCTCCGAGCAGGATTGGTGCCTGCGCTGTGGCGCCGCCGCACGGACGCGCCTGGCCTCGACGCCCAACTGGCGCGCTCCGCTGCTCGCCGCCACATCGGCGATCGTGCTCGCCCTGGGGGTGCTCGCGGCCGCGCTGGTGAAGCTTGCGGGAGGCCCGGGGACACTTCCGCCCACGACGATCACGAGAACCGTCTCCACGCCCGCGACGAGCACCGTGCCAACGACCCCCGGCACGTCGACTCCCGGAACGAGCACACCGGGGAGCACCGTTCCCGGCGCCACCGCGCCGGGAACACTCACGCCGGGCGCAACCACGCCCGGAGCCACCACCCCCGGGGCCACGACACCCGGCACGACGCTCCCCGGCAGCGCCACGCCGGGGAGCGTCCCAGGCTCGACGAGCACTCTCGAGAGCCCCACCACGGGCGCCCTCACGCCGGGCGCCGGCACCTCCTCGAACACGACACCACGCGCGAGCACCACGGTCACGAGCACCGCGGGCGGCGTCACCCGCACCGCCACGATCCCCTCGATTCTGCTGCCGAATAGCAAGAAGTGAGCACAGAGCAGATCGAGACCGACGTGGCCGTGATCGGAGCGGGCGCGGCGGGCCTGTACACGGCGCTGTGCGCCGCACGCGAGGGGGCGCAGGTGGTGCTCATCTCCGCGGCGGCTCTCGCGCAGACCGCGAGCTACTGGGCGCAGGGCGGCTTGGCGGCGGCGCTCGCCACCGAGGACAGCTTCGAGCTGCACCTGAGCGACACCGAACACGCGGGACGCGGCGCGGTGCGGCGCTCGGCGGCGGAGATCCTCGTGCGCGAGGCACCGGGCGCCGTGCACGATCTCCAGGCGCTGGGCGTGCGCTTCGACGCCGACCGCTTCGGCCGCCTCGCGCTCGGGCTGGAGGGGGGACACTCGGTGCGTCGCGTGGTGCACGCCGGCGGCAGCGCCACCGGAAGGCGGCTGCTGCGCCAGCTCTCGGCGCTGGTCGTCGAAGAGCCGCGCATCGCGGTGTGGGAGAACGCGCGGGCGCGGGCGCTGTGGAGCGACACCTTGCCCCGCTGTCGCGGTGTCCTCTGCGAGGACGGGCGGCTGCTGCGCGCGCGTGCCGTGGTGATCTCCAGCGGCGGCGCCGCGGCGCTGTGGGCGCGCACAACCAACCCCCCCGGCTCCCAGGGGACCGGACTGCTGCTCGCCCACGACGCGGGCGCGCAGCTGGCGGATCTCGAGTTCATGCAGTTCCACCCCACCGCCGTTACGGGCGTGCGCGGGCGCGAGGGCTTTCTCATCACCGAGGCCATCCGCGGCGAGGGCGCCACGCTGCACGACGCCGCGGGTGAGCGCTTCGTGGACGAGCTGGCCCCGCGCGACGAGGTCTCCCGCGCGATCCAGGCGCGCCTGCAGGAGACCGGCGCAAGCGCAGTGGAGCTCGACATGCGCGCGATCGATCCGGCGCTGTTTCCCAACGTGGTTGGCGCGCTGCGCGAGGCGGGACTCGACCCCACACGCGAATGCGTGCCGGTGGCGCCCGCCGCGCACTACATGATGGGCGGAATCGTCACCAACCTCGACGGACGCTCCGCCGTCGCGGGGCTGTACGCGGTGGGCGAGGCGGCGTGCACCGGGCTGCACGGGGCCAACCGTCTGGCCTCCAACTCGCTGAGCGAGTGCTTCGTGTTCGCTCGCCGCGTCGCCCGCCGCGCGCTGGAGGAGCCACCCTCCGAGCAGGCCGGCCCCATGGAGCTCGCCGCGCTGCGAGCGCGAGCGGGGCCGCCCCAGGCCGATGCGAGCGTGCGCGACGCGCTATGGCGCCACGCGGGCGTGGAGCGCGACAGAGAGGGCCTGCAAGCGCTCCTGAAGGACCCCCACCCGCTGGCGCGGCTGATCGCGCTGAGCGCGCTCGAGCGCGAGGAGAGCCGCGGCGCACACCGCCGCACCGACCACCCCGAGCGCGATCCATCGCTCGAGCACCGCCATGTGGTGGTCCCAGACGACGAGCGCCTGGAATGGCAGACGTGGGAATAGGGGCCCGATAGGCATTCGGTACCGCCGTTGCGAATACGGCGAATTAACCCGCGCTTAACCATCTCTTGCCCTCGGCTTGATGGTGGCCTTAGAAACGGCGCCATCATTGAAAGTGCAAGGGAAAAGTCTTGAGATAGCGGTCCTTTTGAGCGCATCGCGTGTTGTGGGGGGAGGAAGGTCTCAGAGACATCTGGAGTCCCTGGGATCGGCAGCGATAACACCCACAAACGACCTTGGTCGAGAACCGAAGGAGGGCTTGGGCGCCGTGTATCAGTTCAGTCGAGCCATCTACCGGGAGCTGGCGCCCTACATCAGCGCTCCCAAGCCCGGAGCCGCGGCAGGGGCCGCGGGGGTGGACAGCAATCACGAGCATGTTCTGCACGCCTGCGAGGCGGCCGTCGCGCGCATGGCCACCGACCGCTACTACTTCGCGCGCCCCGAACGCACCCTCTTCTGCGACATCAGGGGATATTTCCCGATGAACGCCCAGGAGCGCGTGTATCAAGTGGTGGCGCACTACATGGCGCTCGCGCAGCGCTACCTTGCGGAGAACCCCCTGGCGGCCTACGCCGAGATCAACGGCAAGCCGCTGGAGTGCCGCGCAACCACGCGCAAGGGGGCCGCGTGCCAGCGCGTGCCGCTGCCGCACAACGGCTACTGCCCCTCCCACCAGCACCTCGCCGATACCGAGGACCGCGAGCGGATGGCAGCCTGAGAGAGACCCGCCCAGCCGCGTAGGCTCCCAGGGATGCTCCTGGGAGTCGATGTGGGCGGCACTTTCACCGATGCGGTGCTGGTGGTGGAGGGCGCCGCGAATGCGAGGATCCACACCGCCAAGGTGCCCAGCACCGCCGAGCAGTCCGAAGGCGTGATGCAGGCGATCGACGCGGTGCTCGCGGCCGCGAGCGCGCAGACGGGCGAGGTGAGGCGCTTCGCGCACGGGATGACCGTCGCCACGAACGCCCTCCTGGAGTTCTCGGAGGCCCGCCCACCCCCGCGCACGGCGCTGCTTGCCACGGAGGGCTTCACCGACGTGGTGGAGCTTGCGCGTCAGGCGCGCGCGAGCCTCTATCGGCTGTGCGAGGCGGGGCCGAGCCCCCTCACACCCCCCAGCAGACGCTTCGCGGTGCCCGAGCGGATGGCGCCCTCCGGCGCGATACGCCCGCTGCGCGAGACCGATGCGCAGGCGCTTGTGGATCGCCTCGCGCAGGCCGAGCCGGAGGCGGTGGCGGTTGTGCTCCTGCACTCCTACGCCCACCCCCAGCACGAGCTCGCACTGGGGAGGCTCCTCGCCGAGCGCCTGCCGGGGGTGCACGTATCGCTCTCGCACGAGCTCGTGGGGACCTTTCGCGAGTACGAGCGCGCGGCCACCACCGAGGTCGACGCGGCGCTCTCGCCGCTGCTCGGCGACTACCTGCGCAGCCTCGCCGACAAGGCCCACAAGAAGGGCCTCAGAGAGCCCGAGATCATGCAGTCCTCCGGGGGCACCATCGACTGCGAGCGCGCGGCGGGGCACGCCTCGCTCACGGTGCTCTCGGGCCCCGCGGGGGGCGTGGGCGGAGCGCTGCTGCTCGCGCGCGCCGCGGGCGAGCAGAACGTGCTCTGCTTCGACATGGGCGGCACCTCCTGCGACGTGTGCGCGATCGTCGAGGGCGACGTGGTCGAGAGCGCCGAGCGAGGCATCGCGGGACGCCCGCTGGCGCTCCCCGCGCTCGACATCCACACCGTGGGAGCGGGCGGCGGCTCGATCGCCTGGCGCGACGAGGGAGGGGCGCTGCGCGTGGGACCCCGCTCGGCGGGCGCGCAGCCCGGTCCCGCGTGCTACGGACTCGGCGGCGTGCAGCCCACGGTGACCGATGCAAACCTTCTGCTCGGGCGCCTCCCGCGCGAGACCCCGCTCGCGGGCGGCGTGCAGCTCGACCACGTCGCGGCGCAGCGAGCCGTGGAGGGCCTCGCAGGCACACTCGGCCTCACCACGGAGGAGTGCGCGGAGGGCATCCTCCGCGTAGCGGAGACGCAGATGGCGAGCGCCCTGCGCAAGGTCACCGTCGAGCGGGGCCTCGATCCGCGGCGCTTCGCGCTGCTGCCCTTCGGTGGCGCGGGACCGCTGCACGCGGTGGCGCTCGCGCGCGAGCTCGGCATCGAGCGCATCCTGTGCCCCCGCACGGCGGGGGTCCTCAGCGCGTTGGGCCTCGCGGGCGCGCCCCCGCGACGCGACGCGGCGCGCACGGTGATGCTGGCCGGCGAGACGCTCACCGCGCAGCGGATCGAGGACGAGCGCGACGCCTTGATCCGCCGTGTGCGCGCCGGTGTGAGCGCGCGCGTGCGCGTGCGCTACGAGCTGCGCTATGCGGGACAGTCCTTCGAGTTGGGCGTTGAGCGCAGCAGCCCTCACTGCGAGGGGCCGCTCGACATCGAGGAGCTACGCGAGTCCTTCGCTTCCCTCCACGAGGAGCGCTACGGCTACCGCGACAGTGAGGCCCCGCTGGAGCTCGTCACGATCAGGGTCTCCGCGTGGGATCCCGCACCAGAGGTGCAGTTGGCGAGCACCGCGTGCGGCGAGCCCGTGCGCGAGCGCCGCAGCGTGATCTTCGAGGGTGAAACGGTGCCCGCGGAGCACCTGCTCGGCGAGCTGCCGGCGGGAACGCGCCTGGAGGGTCCCGCGGTGTGCTCGCTCGGCGAGGCCACCCTCTTCGTGGCGCCGGGGTGGGAGGGCGAGAGCGACGCGCAGGGCACGGTGCGACTGTCGTGCTAGACCCGATCGAGCTGCAGGTTGTGACCGGCGCGCTGCGTGCCGCCTGCGAGGAGATGGGCGCCGTGCTGATCCGCTCGGCCTACTCGGCCAACATCAAGGAGCGGCGCGATGCCTCCACGGCGCTCTTCGATCCGCGCGGCGAGATGACGATGCAGGCCGAGCACATCCCCGTGCACCTCGGCGCGATGCCCGCCGCGGTGGCCGCGGTTCTGCACGAGGACCACTCGCAGGGGCGCTCGTGGATGCTCAACGATCCCTTCGCCGGCGGCACGCACCTGCCCGACATCACCGTCATCACGCCCATTCACGATCGCGGGCGGCTGCTCGGGTTCGCCGCCAACCGCGCGCACCACGCCGACGTGGGGGGCAGCGTGCCCGGATCGATGCCCGCCAACAGCCGCACCCTCGCCGAGGAGGGGGTCGTGATCGCGCCCACGCCGATCGATGCCGAGGCGATCGAGCGGGTCATCGCCGGGATGCGCCAGCCGCAGGAGCGCCGCGCGGATCTGCGCGCGCAGCTCGCCGCCAACCGCATCGGCGCGCTGCGCCTGGTGGAGCTCGCCGAGCGCGTGGGGCACGCGCGCCTGCGCGAGGCCACCGACGCGGTGATGGACTACACCGAGCGGCGCACCCGCGCGAGCCTCTTCGCGATGCCCGATGGCGAGCGCCGCGCGGAGGACCTCCTGGAGGCGCCCGAGGGCGACCTCGTGCTGCGCCTGCTCGCCACCGTGCAGGGCGACCGCCTGGTCCTCGACTTCGCCGGCAGCGCCCCCCAGCACCCCGGAAACCTCAACTGCCCCCTTGCGGTGACGCGCTCGGCGTGCTACTTCGCGGTGCGCGTGCTCACCGACCCCGACGTGCCCCCCACCGCGGGGGCGCACCGCCCCGTCGAGGTGCGCGCTCCGGAGGGGTCGCTGCTCAACGCCGTCCCCGGAGCCGACGGTGTGGCGCCTGCCGTTGTGGGCGGCAACGTCGAGACCTCCTCGCGCGTCGCCGATCTCGTGCTGAGCGCCTTCGGGCGGGCGCAGGGACAGGGGACGATGAACAACCTCACCCTCGGCAGCGACGCCTTCAGCTACTACGAGACCCTCGGCGGCGGCCAGGGAGCGTGCCCCGATGGGGATGGCCCCAGCGGGGTGCACGTGGCGATGAGCAACACCCTCAACACCCCCATCGAGGCGCTCGAGCGCGAATTTCCCCTCCGTGTGAGCGAATACGCGCTGCGCCGCGGCTCCGGCGGTGCAGGAGCACACCACGGCGGCGAGGGCGTCGTGCGCGAGATCGAAGCGCTCGCGGAGATGCGCTACTCGCTCATCAGCGAGCGCCGCCGCCACGCGCCCAGGGGCGCAGCGGGAGGTGGGCCGGGCGCGCGCGGACGCAATCTGCTCGATGGGCGCGAGCTTCCCGGCAAGGCGATGGGCACACTGCAGCCAGGAGAGCGTCTGCGCATCGAAACCCCCGGTGGAGGAGGATTTGGACATGACTGAGCGGATCGGCTTTCTCGGCCTCGGCATCATGGGCTCGCGCATGGCCGCCAACGTGCGCCGCGCGGACTATGAGCTCACCGTCTGGACGCACACCCCCGGCAAGGCCGCGCGCTGGGCCGCCGAGCACGGCGCAACCGCGGTCGCGAGCCCCGCGGATGTCGCGCGGGCGAGCGACATCGTGGTGAGCATGGTCGTCGACGGCGCGCAGGTCGAGAGCGTGCTGCTGGGCGAGGGCGGCGCCGTCGAGGGCGCCCATGAGGGCCTTTTGTGCGTGGACTGCTCCACGATCGCCCCCTCCGACACGCGCCGCATCGGCGCCGCGCTGAACGCCGCGGGGGTGGCGCTCGTGGACGCGCCCGTCACCGGCTCCTCCCCGCGCGCGCAGGAGGGCTCGCTGACGATCATGGTGGGCGGCGAGCCCGAGCACTTCGCCCGCGCAAAGCCCCTCCTGGAGGTGATGGGCAGCCTGATCGTGCACGTGGGCGAGCTCGGACAGGGCGCGATGCTCAAGCTCATCAACAACTCCATGGGCGCCGCCAACGCGGCGGCGCTCGCCGAGGCGCTGCTCGTGGCGGACGCCACGGGCGTCGATCTGGACGCGCTCGAACAGGTCGTCGCGGGCGGCTCGGGGGCCTCCGCGCAGCTCACGCTGAAGGCGGGACCGATGCGCGAGCACGACTTCACGACGCTCTTCAAGACCGCGCACATGCTCAAGGACGTGCGCCTCTGCCTCGAGGAAGCCCAGGCCGCGGGCGTGCCCTTCCCCGCGGCGGCGCACGCGCGCGATCTGCTCACGGCGGCCCTCGGGAGGGGTCACGGGGAGGCCGACTACGCCGCGCTGATCGAGGCCGCCGAGGGCCTCGCGGGGCGCCGTTTGTAGGCGGGTCAGAAACGTTTCGAGCGCCAAATCTCTCAAAAAAACCGCCCATTTGCAGGGGATTTGGGATTTACGCTGGGATTTCGTATCTTTAACGTCAGCCCGCTGGCCAGTCCCCTGGCGACCGGTGGGCGATGAGTAGTCCGTAATCCCCCTGCTTTCCTGATCCAGCTATGCCAATTGCTCTCAAGGAATGGGCGGTCACCGTCCGTGCCCTCGCCGAAGGCGAGCAGCTGCTCACCCTGCGCAAGGGAGGAATTCGCGAGAGCGAAAAGCACTTCCAGCTTGAGCACGAGCGCTTCTTCCTGTACCCCACCTTCGACCACCAGCGCAACGATCTGGTGCGCGAATCCCATCAACCGGAGCTGCGCCGTGCGCTCGAGGAGGGCGTGTGGAGCGACGGCGAGCCCTCCCTGCACGAGCTCGCCGCGGGTACCGTCCAGCAACCGGACCGCGTGCGCATCCGCGCCTGGGCGGAAGTGGCGGGCCACTTCACGATCTCCGACCCCCGCTGTGTGGACGCACTCTCGCCGTTCTACGTGTGGACCACCGACTACGCCGAGAAGCGCCTCGCGTGGAAGCGCCGCCACCCGCTGCACGTGCTCCTGCTGCGCACCTACCGCATCCCCCGCCCCGTAACGGTGAAGGTCAAAGAGGAATACGCCGGCTGCCGCTCGTGGGTGGAGCTCTCGCGCGAACTGCCCTTCGAGGGCACCCCCGTGCTCTCCGACGGCGAGTTCGAGCGCGCCTCGGAGGAAATCGAGGCGATCACGCGCGAAGCGGCCGGTCAGCCGGCGCTGGTCTGACCCCGCGCCCGTCGCCCCGGCTGCCCGCGCCCCGTCGTTCTGGCCGCTACCCCTCGCCCCCGCTGCTGTGGCCCGACTGCGCCGCCGTGTCCACCTCGACATCGTCGGCTCCGCCGCCTGCTGGCCCATCGCTCTGCGGAGGCGGCCAGTGCGCGTCCAGCACCCGCCGCGCCCACTCCTCATTGTCGGCCGCCACGAGTATTTCGCGCGGTCCCGCGGCGAGGAAATCGGGCACGTCGAAGCCCGCCGCGCGGCGCGCCATGCAGGGGATGCCCTCATCGCGCAGGATGCTCTGCAGGAGCTCCGCCTCGGGGAGATGCTGCGCGTAGGCCACCTTTACGAGGTTCATGGAGTGCGAGCCTCCTCGACGACCTCCAGCGCAACCTCGCTCACCAGGGCGCCATCGATCAAATAGGAGCGCACCTCGGGCTCGCCCTCGGCGAGCCCCACGATGATCCACTCCACACCGGGCCAGTTGGCCGCGAAGTTGATGTCGGTCTGCGAGGGGTAGGGGGCCGAGCGCACATGGGAGTGATAGATCGCGCCCAGCTCGAGGCCGTCCCCCTCGATGGCCTGCCACAGGCCCAGCAGCTCGGTGGGGTCGATCTCGAACTTCAGCGGACTGCGGTGCACGTTGGCGGCGCGGTGCACGCGCACGGCGCTCGCCGGTGGGGCAGGGTCGACGGCGACCACGCCGCAGATCTCGTTTACGGGGTCCTCGAGGACGTGCGCCACGAGTTCCTCCAGCAGCGCGCGGGGGACGACCATCCGATCACCACCACACGGTGGAGTCGAGGTTCTCGATCTCCTCCAACGGGCGCGTGTAGATGCCGCTCGAGAGATACTTCCAGCCATCGTCGGCGACGATGAACACGACGTTGCCCTCGTCGAGCTCGCCCGCGATGCGCACCGCCACGCGCGCGATCGCGCCCGAGGAGACGCCCGCGAAGACGCACTCCTCATCGAGCAGCTTGCGCGTCCACAGGATCGCGTCGCTGTTGGTGACGAATATCTTGCGATCGAGCAAAGATAAGTCGATGATCGGCGGGATGAAGCCATCGTCGAGCGAGCGCAGCCCCTGCACCGGCTCGCCCTGCATCGGCTCGGCCGCGACGATCTTGCAGTGCTCGCCGAAGGTCTCCTTGAAGCGGCGGCCGTTGCCCATCAGCGTTCCCCCCGTGCCGAGGCCCGCGACGAACGCGGAGACCTCATCGAGCTCCTTGAGGATCTCCAGCGCCGTGCCGTTGTAGTGCGCTTCGGGGTTCGCGGGGTTGCCGTACTGGTAGGGCATGTAGTAGGAGGAGTCCGCCTGCGCCATATCGAGCGCCTTCTCCACCGCGCCGTTCGATCCCTTGGAGCCCTCGGAGTAGACGATCTGCGCGCCGTACATCTCCAGCAGCTGCGTGCGCTCGGGGGTGACGTTCTCGGGCATCACCACCTTCAACGGATAGCCGCGGCGCCGGCAGATCATTGCCAGCGAGATGCCCGTGTTGCCCGAGGTGGGCTCGAGGATCGTCTGCCCCGGCGCGATTGCGCCGCGGCTCTCGGCGTCCTCGATCAGCGCGCGCGCCACGCGGTCCTTCACCGAGCCCGTGGGGTTGCGCGACTCGAGCTTCGCCCAGATGCGCACGCCCGCCTTGGGCGACAGCCGTGGGAGCTCGATCAGCGGCGTATTGCCGATCGACTGCACGATGTCGCCATAGCGACCCCCGCACGGCTTGTTCCCGAGGCGCTCCACAGCCATTACTTCACAGAATATAGCGGGGGATCATCCTGGCTCGTCAGCCAGTAACATGGACGAACGCATGAGGGAAGGCTTCGATTTCGACTGGCTGGTGATCGGCAGCGGCTTCGGCGGCAGCGTGTCCGCCCTGCGCCTCTCCGAGAAGGGCCACCGCGTGGGCGTGCTGGAGTGCGGCCGGCGCTTCGCCGACCACGAGTTCCCCAAGTCCACGGGCGACGTGCGCCGCTACATCTGGCGCCCCAAGCTGGGGATGAAGGGCATCTTCCGCCTCACCACCTTCCGCGACGTCTCGGTCGTCTCAGGCTGCGGCGTGGGCGGCGGCAGCCTCGGCTACGCCAACACCCTCTACGTGCCCCCCAAGGCGTTCTTCGAGGACCGCCAGTGGGCCGGGCTGGACGATTGGCAGAGCGCGCTCGCTCCCCACTACGCCGAGGCGCAGCGCATGTTGGGCGTGGTGCAGAACCCCCACGACGACCCCGCCGACCAGCTGCTGCGCGAGTTTGGCGAGAAGCTCGGCGTCTCCGACACCTACCAGAAGACCCCCGTGGGGATCTTCTTCGGCGAGGAGGGCGAGGCCGGCAAGACGGTGCCCGACCCCTTCTTCGGCGGCGAGGGACCCGAGCGCACCGGCTGCCGGCTGTGCGGGCGCTGCATGGTGGGCTGCCCCCACGGCGCCAAGAACACGCTTGTCAAGAATTACCTCTACCTCGCCGAGCGCCGCGGCGCGCAGGTGCTGCCCGAACGCACCGTCGTGGACATTCGCCCGATCGGCAAGGGCAACGGCGCGGAGGGCTACGAAGTCGAAAGCGTCCGCTCGGGCTCCTGGGTGCGCAAGCAGCCCCTGGTGCACCGCGCGCGCGGCGTGGTCGTCTCAGCGGGCCCGCTGGGCACCAACCTGCTGCTGCAGCGCTGCCGCCTCGGTGGCTCGCTGCCGGCGATCAGCCACCGTCTGGGCGAGCTCGTGCGCACCAACAGCGAGGCGATCCTCACCGTGACGGTCCCCGAGGATTACCCCGACGACCTCACGCGCAGGGTGGCGATCACCTCGAGCATCTATCCCGACCCACACACCCACATCGAGACCGTGAGCTATGGCAACGACGGCAACTCGATGCGCCGCCTCTACACCCTGATGGTGGGCGACGGCACGCGCCTCACGCGCCCGCTGAAGCTGCTGGGACAGTTCCTGCTGCACCCCAGGCGCCTCGCGCAGGTGGTGTTCGCCAAGCACTGGTCGCGGCGCACGATCATCCTGCTGGTGATGCAGACGCTCGACAACGCAATGGCCCTGCGCCCCCGCCGCGGCCCCTTCGGAACGATGTGGCTGAGCACCGAACAGGACCCCGAGCGCCCCATCCCGACCTTCATCCCCGTCGCCAACGAGGCGGCCGCGTGGATGGCCAAGCGCACCGGCGGCATCGCCCAGAGCGCGATGACGGAGGCCCTCTTCAACATCCCCACCACCGCGCACATCCTCGGCGGCGCCGTGATCGCCGCCGACCGCGAAAGCGGCGTGGTCGACGCTCACCAGCGCGTCTTCGGCTACGAGAACCTGCTCGTCTGCGACGGCTCGGCGGTCCCCGCCAATGTCGGCGTCAACCCCAGCCTCACGATCACCGCGCTCGCCGAGCACGCCATGAGCCATATTCCGGCTGCCGGTGAGACGCCAGCCGAGCCGGTCCACGCGGCGGCGTAGGGATTACAGGCTTCGCCCCCGCCCCACCGACTCGGGTGCGCTGAGGAGCCCTCCGCTCGACAGTCGCAGGAGGGCGGCGCCTCGAAGGGACACGACTGCGTTGAGCACCCCATGCCGATCGGCGCGCAGGCGGGCGATGGTCAGCCAGCCACCCCCGTGACCCTCACGCCGAAAACCCTGCAACCACAGAGGCTGCCCCGCCCGGCCGAGCAGCGCCCACACCCGCACGCGCCGGCGGTCCACGCGCAGCGGGTCGAAGGGGAGGACGAACGCCCGCAGGAATGGCTTCGGCTGCGCCTGCGCGAGATCGGATCGGCCGAGCGCCCCACCGGCGCTGTAGAGGCCCGCCGGCCGCTGGAAGGTGACGGTGGGCCCGGTGGGGCTGGCGAGGGGAACGCCGCCAACGGGATCCACGAGGAACTGCCAGTCCACGAGGCTCACGCCCGCCACCCACAGACGGTGCAGCGCGCGCGAGAGCCATGCCGCCTGCAAGCGTGGCGGGACGCCATGCGGCGATTGGGGGGCGCTCTCCCAGTTGAGCTCGGTCACCCACACCGGCTTGGGAGCGGCCGGCAGCGCCGTGTGAAGGCGCTCGGCGCGATGCAGGAGGCCCGTGACCTTGGCGGCATCGGAGATCGAGACGTCGAGCGCGGAGGCAGAGGGAATGTCGGGATTCCCCACCGAAAGCGGATGGAAGGCCAGGACATCGAAGCGCGCCGGCTGTGGGCAGCGCCCACGGCCATCGCCACCACCTTCGAGGCACAGGAGCCCGCGCAGGAAGGTGATCGGCGCCATCACCCCCTCCCCCGCTGGTTCGCCCTCCGGCGCCACCCCGGCCGCGATCACGGTGTCGGCGGGCGCCACCGACTTCACTCCCGCGTAGAAGCCGTTGAGCAGCTGCCGGTAGAGCAGCGGCGAGAAGGCGCTCCAGCGCCCGTGCGTCACCACCCACTGGGGCTCGAGATAGCGGGAGAGGTTGGGCTCGTTCCACGCCTGAAACAGCCGCACCCGCCCCAGCGCGCCACCGGCGGCGAGGGGATCGGGGAAGGAGCCGTCGTAGCGCCGCGCGAGGGCCGTCGCGAACGCCTGCAGCGCGACCGGGCTCGGCGCCCAGCTCCCCTGGTAGGCGTAGGGCCAGCGGTTGGTTGCCTCCGCGAAAGCGGGCGCGTGGGAGACCACAAGCAGCGGTTCCAGGCCCGCGGCGAGCACGCTGCGCACCGCGGCGTCGATACGTGCGAAATCGTAGGCCGGACTCGCCGGATCGCTCGGCTGGAAATCGGCGGGCGGCGCGGCCTTCACCACGTCGCGCCAGTTCACCGGGACGCGCACCACGCGTGCGCCCGCGGCGGCGATCATCGCCACGGCACGTGAGCGAACCTCAGTGTGTTCGCTCAGCAGCAGCGTGCCATCGGAGACCCCGCGCACGAGCCCCCCGCTCGGGAAGGGCCCATCGAGCAGCACTCGGTTCTGATCGATCTCGAACCGGCCTGCCGTGTGTCCCGGCGCGCGTCCGGGCGCGGGCTCGGCGCCATAGGGTCGCGGCGGCCCATCCGGCCCGCTGCGCGAGGGCGCCGGCAGCACGGCGGGAGGCTGCAGCCAGACGACGGCCGATAGCAGCGCCAGAGCGTGCTTAGCGGTGGAGAGAGACAGTGCGCCGTTCAAGGGTCAGCGTCTGCCCCGAGCTGGAGTGCAGCGTCGTGACCAGCACCGCCTTCACGCGCTGGGAGTGCTTGAGCTTGCGCCGTCCCAGCGATGTGGCGTGCAACACCACCGACACCGTGCCGGGGCCCGTGGCCGTGGCTGAACCGCGCGCCAGGAGCACCGCCGGGGGCTTGGGCTTGGGGTGGGAGTGGTGCTTGCGGGCCGCGAAGGCCGGCACCCTGCCGCTCCCCTGCAGGTAGAGGTCCTCGACGACAGTGCCCGGCTGGTTGATCGTCACCTGGCTCAGCCAGCCCGAGATGAGCAGCTTGTGGATGGTGGTCGCGATGAGCCTCGCGATCGCTCCGCGCAGTGCCGGCGGAGGCGGCGGGGGCGGAGGCGGCGGAGGAGGCGGGGGGCAGCCGCCAACGGGACGATCGTTCTCGCTGGAGTACGTGAACGTCGCGTTGCCCGCGAGCGGCGTCTGCAGCGACTCGGTTGCCCACACGGTCTGGCCGAGGGCCAGCGGCGTGAGGAAGCTGCCCGAATAGCCGGTCCCCGCGAGGCCCGTGACCTGCGCCTGACCGGCGGCGGCATGGTGCACGCTCGTGTTGCCGTAGTGATCGGTCTGCAGTTCGAGGGTGTAGTAGCCGCCTTCGACGGTCTGCCCCGAGGAGCGCTGACCGGAGAAGTTGATGGATCCCGCGCACACGGTTGGGTCGATCGACGGCAGCCCGTCGTAGACCACCGAGCCGATGAGATGGTTTTCCGGCGATTCGAGGTTCACCACGTCGCCCGCCTGCGGCACCTGGGAGAGCCAGACGCCTTCGTTGTGCTTTTCCCTGGCCACCGTCACGCCGCCGCGCACGATCGACACGACCACCTGGGCAGCCGGGTGAACGGAGCCGCTGGTGTGGACGATCGAGTCTTCGGGCAACGTGCTCTCGCCCTCAACGATCGAAAGCGAGTATTCGGTGCCCTGGTGGGAGTTGGCGCCAGCGGGCGCGATGGGCCCCGCAAGGGCGCCGAGCGCGAAGAGCAGCGTCAGCGAGACGGCGCGCGCGCGAAGGGGGTTGAGAAAACGGCCAGCGCTCGAGTGCATGGCCCCGTCATCGTTCGCTCAGCAGAAACGTTTAGCGCTGGGCGAGAAATTGGACGCTCAGCGCCCGCCGGCCATTGCCGGAAGAATGACGAGGGTATCCCCGTCGCCCACTGCGGTATCCAACCCCTGCAGCACGCGCACGTCCTCGTCGTTGAGGTACACGTTCACGTAGCGGTTGAGCTCGCCCTCGCCCGAGAACAGCTGGCTCTGGGTGGCGGGATGGCTGGAGGCGAGATCGCGCAGGATCGCCCCCACGTTCTCGCCCGACGCGCTCACCTCACGCTCACCGCCTACGGACGCCCTCAGGACGGGCGGAATCTTGATCGTCGCCATAGCCGCAGACTACCCAGCCGCTGCGCAGAATGCCTCGTAGTCCGGGAAGACACCCATCTCCTCGTCGGAGATCGCATCGGGCGGTCGCGAGCAGATGGGACAGTTGGGGTCGCGGCGCACCTTGACCTCGCTGAGCGTCGCCGCGAGCGCGTCGTAGAGCAGGAGGCGCCCGATCGCGGGGTCGCCGATGCCGAGGATCAGCTTCACGACCTCCGTGGCCTGCAACAGGCCCATCGTGCCGGGGAGCACCCCCAGCACGCCGTTGGCCCCGCACGAGGGCGCCAGCTCGGCCGGCGGGGGCTCGGGGAACAGGCAGCGATAGCAGGGGCCCTCGTAGGGCTTGAAGATCGACAACTGCCCGTCGAAGCCGAGGATCGAGGCGGAGACGACGGGGATCTGCATGCGCACGGTGGCGTCGTTGAGCAGATAGCGCGTGGGGAAGTTGTCCACGCCGTCGACGATTATGTCCCAGCCCTGGATGATCTCCATGATGTTGGTCGCGTTGAGGCGGACCGGGAACTTCTCCACCTTCACGTCGGGGTTGAGCGCGTGGATCGTCTCCTCGGCGCTGTCCACCTTCGGGATGCCGATGCGCACGGTGGAGTGGATCACCTGGCGCTGGAGGTTCGAGAGGTCCACCTCGTCGTCGTCGACGATCCCGAGCGTGCCCACTCCGGCGGCGGCAAGATACAGCGCCGTGGGCGAACCGAGACCTCCCGCGCCGAGCAGAAGCACCTTGGCGTCGAGCAGCTTCACCTGGCCCTCGACGCCGACCTCGGGCATCAGCAGGTGGCGCGAGTAGCGCTCACGCTGTTCGGCGGAGAGCGCGCGCGGCGCCTCCACCTCGTAGCCGCGGTCCTTCCACAGCGTGATGCCGCCCGTCATCGAGGCCACGTCGGTGTAGCCAAGGTCGTCCATCAGCGTGCGCGCCGCCCACGCCGAGCGGTTCCCCGACTGGCAGTAGAGGACGACCTGCGCGTCGCGATCGGGCACCGCCGCCTCGATCCGCGTCTCCAGGTAGCTCTTGGGCACGTGCTTGGACCCGGGGATGTGCCCCGCGGCGAACTCCTCCACCTCGCGCACGTCGACAAGCGCCACGCCCTCGCCGAGCAGCTCGTGCACGACACCCGGATCGATCTCCTCGATCTGGCTCTTCACCTGGCGGAGCAGCTCCGCACCAGACGGGCTCATCTCAAAACTCCTAAACCTCGGTCGGCTTTCATGGGAACTTCATAAAGTATAGCGCCTGCGCGCGAAGACCATTTGTAAACGACGCGACACAAAGATCAAGCATTCTGCGCTCTGGACGATGTATACTTCAGCCTCAGAGGAGTCGGTGCGTCGCCTCATAAGCGGCGCGTCGGGCCGCCCGGCCCGCCGGCTCCTTGCTTCTTTGCCAGAGTCAGCGTGTCCACGCCGCGGATGGTACGGCGCAGGCGCCCATCCCTGTCTCGCCAGGATGGCTCCAGATCGCGCATACGGTCGATGTAGGGCCGCAGCTCGGTCCGGCCCGAACCGGGCGCGCAGTGCGCGCCAAGGTACGTCACGAGGTCGGCCGCCTGCAGTCCAGGGCTGACCGCGCTGACCGTGAAGTTCGGGACCGTGATGAAGTGTTGATCCCAGCGGCGCCACCGGCGGGTACGTACGAGATAGTTCTGCACAGCGCAAGCAGCCACTTCGTCACTGCCGAGGTCGCGCTGATCGAAGTTCAACGACCCGATCCGAGTCGGGTGGTCGCGCTCCATCAGTCCCCGAAAGTCGTGTAGGAGAGCTTTGTAGGGAGTCGAAAGCTCGGTTGTCTTTGGGCTGCGCAGGCTCAGATGCTCGTCGCTCGAGGTCCAGACCACAAATGTTCGAGCCTCGACCGTGGCAAGCGCGTCGAAGACCCGATCAGCCGCGTCCAGCAGCTTCGAGCGGTCGTCGCTACGCGCTCGAAAGGAACGGTTTGCGAAGCACTTTGCGCCTTTCAGCTCGGCCTCGTGCAGCTCCTGGACACCCAGAATCTCCTTCTTGATCGTGTAGATCTTTCGACAGAAGCGGTTGTAGTGGTCTTGAGGCAGCGCGACAGCCCCCAACGCAGCCACCGGCCTGCCTCCGATGTCCTGCCACGTCTCATCGACGAAGAAGAGCAACGTCGTTCCTATTGGGCAGCCCAGTCGAGAACAGAGCCGCGCACGTGCACTTTTGTCATGACTTCGCTCCCCTTTCCGTCTGACTGATCTCATAACGTCTATGACGATTGTCTGAGGGTAGCGCGCATCGTGGCGCCTGTCAAATGTGTCACGTGCCTCAAGTCCCGCACTCCTCTGCGTTTGAATTTCTGTCTGGACCAAATGACCAGTCTTAAAGCAACCTCACGTCAATGACGGCTTCGGATCAGGTCCTTGCGACCGTCGTAAGGCGCTTGCGCACCAACCTTGGAATGACCCAGGAAACGCTGGCCTTCGAGGCCGGGGTCACCCTCGGGACCCTCTCCCGCGTCGAACGCGGGATCACCAACCCAGCATGGCCCACCCTCGTGAAGATCGCCGACGCCCTCGGCATGACCCCCGTCGAGCTCGTCGCCGAAGTCGAAGCAGCCCGCGGCCCTCCCACGCGGTTGGATGACGGCGCGGATCCACAGGGGTGAGCGGGCGGGCTACGAGGGGGCACACGACAGATCCCACTCCCATACGCTGAGGCGCCAAGTGCGCCCGCCCCCCCGCCCCCTGCTGCTGGCCATGGCCGCCCTGCTCGCGGCGGGATTGGGCCTCGTGATCGTGCTCGGCGGCACGGATGGGCATTCCACGCGCGGCCCATCCCGATCTCCCTCCTCCTCCCCCGAAGGCCTTGCGAGCGCCTCGGGCTTCGCGGGCGCGGCGCTTCCGGCGGGCGTGGCGGCACCCGGCTGGATGCTCACCGACTCGAACGGCCGGCGTGTGGCTTTGAGCGCGTTTCGCGGGCGGGTGGTGATCCTCGCGTTCCTCTCCCCCACGACTTCCGGCGCGAGTCCGCTGATCGCCCAGCAGATTCGGGGTGCGCTCGATGACCTCGGCAACCCGAAGACGGTGGCGGCGGCGGGGATCAGCGCCGATCCTGCGCTCGACTCTCCGGCGCGCGTGAGTGGGTTCCTAGCGCGAGCTTCATTGACCGGGCGCCTCACCTACCTCACCGGCTCACCGGCGCAGCTGCGGCCGGTCTGGCGCGCCTATCACGTGGTTCCTCTCACAGCGGGGCGCGCTCGCTTCGAAAGCGCCGCGACGGTGCTCCTGATCGACGGGCGCGGAGACGAGCGCGTTGAGTTCGGCGTAGAACAGCTCACGCCCGAGGGGCTGACGCACGACGTGCAGGCGCTGGGCGGTGCGCACTGATGCCCGAGTTCCGGGCGATGAATGAATGATAGAAATATTCTGTCATTCGCCCACCGGGTGGGGATCGGACGATCACGTCCACGCCTGAGCAGTCCTGAGCGCCAGCCCTGCTATACCCTACCTCCGTGGTAGGTATTCCCAGATGATGTTCTCGACGAAGGCCGAGTACGGCGTGCGCGTGATGGTTGCGCTGGCGCGCCGGGCGGGGGCGAACGCGGCCGCGCTGCCGGGCGATGGGGCGCTTGACCCGGTGGTCCCGCTGGCGGAGATCGCCGAGCACGATGGGCTGCCGCTGGCCTACCTGGAGCACCTGGTGGCGCGCCTGCGCAAGGCGGGACTCGTGGACAGCCGGCGGGGCAGCCGCGGCGGCTACCTGCTGGCGCGTCCGGCGAGCGAGATCACGATGGCCGAGGTCGTCGAGGCGCTCGAGGGGTCGATCGCGCCGATCGAGTGCATCTCCCTCGGCGCGGATGGCACCGTGAAATGCTCGCGCGAGAGCGACCCTGGCCACGTGTGCCCAACCAAGCTTCTGTGGTCGCGCGTGCGCGGGTCGATCGTGAGCACGCTGCGCGAAACCACTCTTGCCGATCTGGTGGCGAGCGCCGCGCCGATCCCGCTCGTCCCGAGCCCGCTCAAACGAGAAACCCTCACAACTGGAGCCTGAAAAAAGATGGCAGACCTCGAAATCAAGAACCTGCACGTGCGGACCGAGGATCGGGAGATCCTGCGGGGCGTCGATTTGAACATCTCGCGCGGCGAGGTGCACGCGCTGATGGGCCCGAATGGCTCTGGCAAGAGCACGCTCGCGAACACCCTCCTGGGGCACCCCTCCTACGAGGTGACGGAGGGAAGCATCGTCTTCAAGGGCGAGGAGATAATCGAGGCCGAACCGCACGAGCGCGCGAAGGCGGGACTGTTCCTGGCGTTCCAGTACCCGGTGTCGATTCCGGGGGTGTCGGTGGCGAACTTCCTGCGTATGGCGATCAACGCGAAGCGCGCGGGCGCGGGCGAGGAGCCGATTCAGGTGAAGGAGTTCCGCACGGAGCTGCAGCACGCGATCGAGCTGCTGGATGTGGATCGGGCGTTCACCTCGCGCCACCTCAACGATGGCTTCAGCGGCGGCGAGAAGAAGCGCGCGGAGATTTTGCAGATGGCGATGCTGGCGCCCGACGTGGCCATCCTCGACGAGACCGACTCGGGCCTCGACATCGACGCGCTGCGCACGGTGGCGGAGGGGGTGCAGCGTCTGCACGACGAGCAGGGCTTGGGTGCGCTGATCATCACGCACTACCAGCGGATACTGCACTACATAAAGCCCCAGTTCGTGCACGTCCTGATGGACGGTCGGATCGTGCTGGAGGGCGGCGTGGAGCTGGTGGAGCGGTTGGAGCGCGAGGGCTATGACCAGATCCGCCAGGAGTTCGCGGCCGGTGTCTGAGAACGGGAGCGCAACAGAGAAGGCCCCGCCCAACCCGACCGACGCACCCGTCGCGGAGGTGGCGACGAAGCCGGGGCGCCACCGCGAGGCAAGCCTCTATCACGCGCTGGCGGGCGCGGGCGCACGCGGCGAGGGCAAGCCGCTGGCGAGGCTGCGCGAGGAGGCGCTCGCTGCGTATGAGTCCCAGGAGCTGCCGGTGTGGCGGCGCTCGGGCTTCTGGACGACGAGCTTCCAGGATCTCGATATGGGGGCGCTGGAGGTGCGCCACCACGAGCGAGGCGCCGAGCAGGTGCCCCAGATCGTGAGCGAGACGATCCCCGATCGCCCCCGCGCGGGCCGCTTGGTGCAGCGCGATGGCTCGGTGGTGCACGTGGAGCTCGACCCCGCACTCGCCGCGAAGGGCGTGGTTCTGTGCCCCCTCGAGGACGCCGCCCACCAGCACGAGGAGGTCTTCGCGCAGTGGTACGCAAGGCGCCTGACCCACGATCGCAACAAGCTCGAGGCGGCGAACGCGGCGCTGTGGAGCGGGGGCGCGTTTTTGCACGTGCCGGCGAGCGTGGTGGTGGAGGACCCGTTCGAGATCGTGTACGCGATCGATGGGCCGGGCAGCGCGCAGTACGCGCGGACGCTGATCGTGGGCGAGAGGGCGAGCGAGTTTCGCGTGCATGAATACGGCCTTGCCCCCGACTTCACTGGCCAGGCGTTGCACGCGGGAGCAAGCGAGGTGTACCTGAACGACGGCGCGCGCTGCCGCATGGCCCACGTGGAGGATTGGGGGAGCGGCGAGGTGTACGACGCAACGACGCGCTTCGTGGGGGTGGGCCGCGACGCGTACTGCCACTGGCTGCCGGCCCTCCTGGGGGGTCACCTAAAGCGCCAGCACCTGGAGATCGCGGTGAGCGAGGCGGGCGGCGATATGGCCTTCCGCGGAGTGTTCTTCACCGAGGAGAACGAGCACCTGGACGTGTTCGCGGTGGACCTGCACGAGACGGGCCCGAGCGGCGGCGACGTGCACTGGCGCGGAGCGGCGGCGGGCGCGAGCCGCGCGAGCTTCGAGGGCCTGATTCAGATAAACCCGGGCGCACAGCAGACGCACACGTACCTGCAGTTTCACTCGATGATGCTCTCCCCGAAGGCGCGCATCGACGCGATCCCCTCGGTATTGGTGAGCGCCGACGACGTGTCGGCCTCGCACGGGGGCACTGTTGGCGAGCTGGACGAGGCGGCGATCTTCTACATGCAGAGCCGGGGCCTCGACCGCCCGGCGGCGGTGCGCGTGATCGTGGAGGGCTTCTTCGAGCCGCTGATAGCCGAGCTGCAGGACGCGCCGCTGGAAGAGATCGTACGCACCAAGGTGGCAGCAAAGCTCGCAGGCGCACGCGAGGACATCGAGGCGTATGCGACGAGTCGGTGAAAGAAAAAGAATTTTAAGAGGACCCCACAAGGGGGTCCTGCGAGGGTCGCGTGGCGCGGGGATAAGGGTGAATCTGAAGTGACGCGGACCGCAATACACCCCGCCGCACTCGAGCTGGACGTTCGCGGCGACTTCCCAATATTGAAGCGAGAATTCGACGGACGCCCGCTGATCTACCTCGACTCGGCCGCGACCTCCCAGAAGCCGCAGGCGGTGATCGACGCAGTGACCGATTACCTGGGCGCGCACAACGCAAACGTACACCGCGGCGTGTACGCCCTCGCGCGCGAGTCCGACGCCGCATACGAGGGCGCACGCGAGCGGATCGCGCACTTCGTGGGCGGCGAGCCGAAGACGACCATTTTCACGAAGAACGTGACGGAGGCGATCAACCTCGTGGCCTACGCCTGGGGCAGAGCGAATGTGCACGCAGGCGAGACGGTCTTGACCACCACTATGGAGCACCACGCGAACATCGTCCCCTGGCAGGTGCTGTGCCGCGAGAAGGGCGCAAAGCTCCGTTACCTCGAGGTGGACGATCAGGGAAAGCTCGACCCCGCGCAGCTCGATTCAGAGCTCGAACGCGGCGGCGTGCGCCTCGTGGCGTTCACCCACGTGTCGAACGTGCTCGGGACGATCAACCCTGTCGCCACGATGACAACGCGCATCCGCGAAGCGGGCGCGGTGTCCCTCGTGGACGGCGCACAGGCCGTCCCCCACATGGGCGTGGACGTGGCGGAGGTGGACGCGGACTTCTACGCGTGGACGGGACACAAGGCGCTGGGCCCGACGGGCATCGGGGTATTACACGGCCGCCGCTCTGTCCTGGAGGAGATGGAACCGTTCCTGACGGGCGGGGACATGATCGCCTCGGTGGACTTCGACGGCGCGACCTGGAACGAGCTGCCGTTCAAGTTCGAGGCGGGCACCCCGATGGTCGCGGAGGCGGTGGGCCTGGGCGTGGCCGTGGAGTACCTGTCAAACCTGGGCATGACCCGCGTGAGGGCGCACGAGCGCGAGCTGACGGCGTACATGCTGAATCGCCTGGCCGAGGTCCCCGGACTCCGCGTGGTGGGACCCGCCTCCGCCGAGGAGCGCGGCGGCCTCGCGTCGTTCACGATCGAGGGAATGCACCCGCACGACATCGCGGAGCTGGCGGACCGCGGCGGCGTGTGCATCCGCGCGGGCCACCACTGCGCGCAGCCGCTGATGCGCCGTATGGGCGTGAGCGCGACAGCACGCGCGAGCGTGGGCATCTACAGCACGCCGACGGATATCGATGCCCTGGTGGACGCGCTGGTGGCGGGCCGCGAGGTGTTCGGACTCTAAGACGCCATGGACGACCTCTACCGCGATTACATCCTCGACCACTACAAGCACCCGCGCAACTTCGGCGAGCTGCAGCCCCACGACATGGAGGCGCTGGAGCACAACCCCCTCTGCGGCGACGAGCTGGGCGTGCACATCCGCGTGAACGAAGGCAAGATCGACGAGCTGCGCTTCCACGGCCACGGCTGCGCGATCAGCCAGGCCGCCGCGTCGATCGCCAGCGAGGAGCTGCAGGGCATGGACCTCGTGGAGGTGGGCGAACTCGGAGCGGACTGGATGATCGACCTGCTCGGCATCCCAGTCTCAGCCACGCGCCGCAAGTGCGCGCTCCTCAACCTGAAGGTAGTGAAGGGCGCGGTGACAGGCGACGCCGACTGGCCGACCTGAGTCGGGCTGACTCAGGTGACGCCCGCCTCGGAGGCGATCGCCTGCTCGACGTCGGCCCCTTTGGCGGTCAGCGACCACGCATTGGGCTCACCCTTCGCGGGTCCCTCGCCCTCGTTGCCGATCAGCCCCAAATGCTCCAGCCGCGCGAGCAGCTTCGAAATCTGCCCCTGGTCGGTGACCCCGGCGGCGTCCGCAATCCGGCGGTTGCTCGCGCCGGGCTCCGCGGCGACCGCCACGAGCACCCTGACCGTGCGGTAGGTGAGGCGCATGTCGAGATCGCGCAGTGGATCGCCGCTCGGCTCGGATACCGCGCGCGGGGCGGGCACAGGACGCTCCAACTCCCTGCGCGCGGCGGCGGTGCCGAGGTAGGGCATCACGATCATGCTCATGAAGGGGTTCACGAGCGAAAGCAGCGGAACGCTCGCGGCCGACCCCGAGCCGAGGCGCCGCTCCAGCATGCGCGCGTGCAGCACGTTGAACACGGCGCCGACGACCCCGTCCGCCGCGAGCGGCGGAGGCTCCTGGCCCACCTTGACATCCTCACGGCCCCCGTCCACAACCGCGATCAGCGCGTCGAGCAGCTCCGTGCGCCGCGCAAGCGCCCGCGGCCCCGCCCCAAGCGCGTCGATCGTGAGCAGCGCGGCGAGCCCGGGTTGCTCGTCGAAGAACCCCAGCAGCGCGGCAAGCCCGGCCCGCACCCGCTCGCGCCAAGCGCCACCCGACTCGTACGCCGGCACGACCGCTTCGCGAGCCCGCCCGAGCGCGTAGTCGAACGCCGCGAGAAAGCAGTCCTCGCGATCCTCGAAGTGTTCGTAGAACGTGCGCCTGGAGATCCCCGCGCGCTCCACGATGTGCGCGACCGACGCCCGCGGCGCCCCCCGCTCGCCCGCGACGTCGACCATCGCGTTCAGCATCCGCGTGCGCTGGATCGCCGAGACGCGCCCCTGCCCCGGCTCCACCGTGGCGGCACTCGCGCGCTTGGCCTTCGCCGGGACGGGACTCTTGCCGCGTACCCGTTGGGTGTCCTGTGCCCTTTGGGTACGCGCCCCAACGTGCTCGTTGCGTGGACTCACAGCGGCGGGCGCCATCGCTACTTCTTGCCTCCCTTCTTGCCGTGCGTCCTCTGGCTAGCTTTTGTGTGCTTCTTCGCCTTGCTCTTCTTCTTCGCGCGGGGGCACCCGGTGACGGCGATCTTGGTGCTCTGCTTGACGACGGCGCCGTTCTGCCCGGTGAGGGTGGTGGGCATGACGAGGCTCGTGCCGCAGAGGCTGCCCCTGGCCTTGGCGGGGAGCACGGCCGCGAGACCCGAATGCGGCCCCTCAGGGAGGCTCAGCTCGAACGAGCTGATGGGAACATCGGGGACGCTGTTGAACGCGCTGCTCGTGACGCCCTTCTTGATGTTGATGCTCCCCACGAGGTCGAGGGTGACGCCTTCGTCCTGGAGGATGATCACGAGATCGGGGAACGCCGCGCCACCATGAGACACGAGGTATGCCGGACCGGAAGCCGGGCTCGCGAGAACCGGCGTCCTGGCGGTCGCGATCCCGATACTCGACCCCGCAGGGCACGACGCGGGGTTCGCGTTGAACGTCGCTTCAGGGCAGGCCTGCTGAATCGTCGTCAACCGCGAGGGCAGCTGCTTGGGAAGCGATACCGCGACCTTGCCGATGTTCGCCTGCCCCGCGCCCGAGCCGACCTTCACATCCAGGCTGGCGCCGCTCTTCTTGCTCGTCTTGGCCTGCGTGGAGACCTTGAACGACGGCTTGAACGCAAGATTCGCGCAGTTCGCGGCCTGAAAACGACTCGACACCGGCGCAACCGCGCCGTGAGTGCTCGTCACCGTCCCCGTCACCGCGAGCGGTTCGCAGTTGGTGGGGTTGAACATGAACCCTTCGCGATCCACCGTTACGTTGATCTTCTGGATCTGCAACGGCACCCCATCGAGGATCCGCGGCAGCGGGTCGCTGACGATCGTCGGCTGCGCGGTATGCGGGTCGATGTAGATCCCCGCACGGACTATCACGTTGCCGAGGTTGAACGGCCCGGCAACCGCCGGGACGACGACAGAGAGACCGAACGGCGCGCCCTTGTAAGGACCCGTGAGGTACACCCGGCCGCCCTGCACCCTGAACGGGTCAGGGCCCGCACCCACGTCCGCGGTGACGTGGCCGATCAGGCTGCCCGCGCCGCAGGCGCCCTGTGCCGCCTGTGGTTCGGGGCACTGCACAACGCTCTTGAGAATCGCCAGCAGCCCGGGTGGTGTCGTGAGCGAGATCGCGCTCCCATCCTGTTCCTGATCCTGGCGGGTAAGCGTGACGCTCAACGGGCTGAACGCTCCGGCCTGGTTGTTCACCATCCCGCCAACCATCACAGGTGCGAACGGTTCCCCACCCGGGCACCCGCCACCACCAACGCCTTCATTGATCGCGAACTGCGAAGAGGGCGTCGCGTCCGGGGTGAACGGCGTGCTCCACGGCACGAGATCGCTGCTCGTCGTGAACACCCCGCACGAGCGTGGCGTCGTCAGCGCGGCCTGCGGCCCACCGTTGAACGACAGCTTGATGTCGCTCACCGGCTGTTGCGGCACGTTCTTGAACACCGCCGTCAGCCGACCCGTGGCTTCATCCAGATGCACGGTCCCGACCTGCTTCACGTTCACGCCGTCCGCGGACGCCGCGATCAACAGCTTGATGTCCGGCGGGTTGGACTGCAACACGTACACGCCGCCTTCCAGTTCCTTTTCTTCATCCGCTTCAAGCAACGGTGTCTTGACCTTCGCCGTCCCGATACGCGACGCCGCCGGACACACCGCAGGCCCAGTGTTTTCCGTGCCATCCGGGTTCCTGCTCAAGGTCGCTTCCGTTTCCTGACACGCCACCAGCCCGGTCGCCTGCCCGGGGTTCACAACCAGACCTTCCGGTAGCGTCACCGTCGCGTCCCTCATATCCGGGGGCACGATGCCTTCGGGGTCGGTAAGGCCTTCCAACGGGAAGTGCACATCGGTAGTGAACCCCGTCGGCGTATTCGCCCGGCTGGTATCCGGCGCCGCCGACAGCGAAGGGATAAACGGAGGTAGACGATCACAGCCATCCATTCCCGTTTCCACACCGTTCGCGTCGTGCGAGAGGAAGCTGGCTTCGTCGGTGATGGCCGTGTCCTGCCAGGCGTTGGTGAAGATCGAGAACGCCAGGGGTCCTTCACACGCCACAGGCAACGTCAGAAACGCCCTCGGGGCACCATCCGGCGGCCTGCATTCCGTGGGCGACGCAGGTGCATTTTTGTATTCTTCGGTGCAGCCTTCTCTGCTGCTGGTGCGCCAAAAGTTGTGGCTGTCTTCTCCGGGAACGCCCCACAGCGCAACCATGGTCGTTTCAACCGCCTGGCCCGGGGGTTGGACGATGTTGTTGACATGCGTCGTGACCCCGTAGTCACTGCCCGAGCGCACAGCGACATTAAAATAGGTCTGAATCCCGAAGACCACACCGCCGAGCTCCGCCGGCACCCCCGGCGGAGGAACCATATTGTACAACCCAAACGTAAAGGTGACTCCCTGTGAGGTTTCAGGGTATGCACGGCCGACCTGGCTGCCACCCGGACAGCTCGTGGAGATCAGCTCCTGGCGGGTGCACTGCGGCAGCACACCAGGGTCACCGATCAGACCCGGCGGCAAGCTGACCGCGATGCTCCGCGATTCCCTGCCACCCGCTGGCACACGGTGCCCCGCGGAGTCCAGCGAGATCGGGAGATCGATGTTGAAGTAAGCCGCATAGGGGTGCGAGCCAGCCTGCGTGTCGAGCGTCCCGTCTGAGTTGTTCAACCACCCATCCCAGCCCGCGATCCCGAAGTCCGCCGGGGTCGAGCCGATCGTGACGCTGTTCGCACTGCTGGCCGTGCCCACCGCGCCGCCACCTCCAACCGACACCCGATTGACAGCTCTGCCCTCCTGCGCCCCAGGCGCAACATCCACCGCGATACCAATGCCGCCTGGCGCCAGACCCGTCACCGGCAGATCTCCGCCACCCGCGAACGAAGGTAGGCCAGCCGAGTCGCTCGTACATGTCACGACTGTCACCCCGGAACAATCCCACAGCGAGTGGCCGATAATGGGTTCTTCGGGAAATATGTCTCCTCCAAAGTATGAACCTCCAGCCAGCTCTCCCGCGTCCGTTGCGGTCACCCCGGGCGGCAGCGTGTCGGTCACGGTTATCGTGCCGCTGCTGGACACCGCACCGATGTTGAACACACTGACTTCGATCGTGCCCCTATGCCCCGGCACGAGATTCGTCGGCAGGCTCCTTGACGTGGCCTCCCACCCAACACCTTCGGCAGACGCCAACGCCGGGGCACTCAACACACCCATAGTGCACCCAATCATCAAAGCAACCAGGGCTGCGGTCAAAACGGGCCGATAGTAGAGACTCATGACTTCCTCCCCTTCTTCGCGTGCCTACCGTGAGCGTTCGCCCCGCGTCCCTTCGCTCTTACACACCTACCGTGCCGCCTGGCAAAACCGCGCTTGCACGCCGTGACCTTGGGCTTCCGTCTTGGCTTCGCCTTGACCACAGGTGGCGGGGCGAGATTCCCCACACCGCTGAACGTCGCGCTCGCGGGCGTCGCGAACGGCGGCGGCGCGGCGGGCACGCCCTGACAACCAGCGCCCGTGCACACCGGCGCTCCGACCCGCGTGAAGCCACCGCCGATACGCGCATCGTAGACTGCAAAGCTCCCATCGCGATCCTCAGGCACAAGCTGCGCCCGCGTTACAAAGAACACATCATCCCCACTCGCGCTCGCATCCACCAGAAACGACTGGTCGCCACCAGCGCCGCTCGAGATCAGATACACGCAACCATGCGCTTGACCACAGCTCCCCGTGCCCTGGCGCTCCCACTCATACACATCCACACGGCCATTAATGTCACTCCTCACCAGCGGCTGCGCCGTATCGAAGAACACACGAGCACCATCGTCGGATATCCACCGGAACATATAGGCACGTCGGTTGCTGGGCGACACGATTCCCCCCGCGAAATAGGTGGACGCTTGAATCTGAACCAGATCGTATGTCGGGGGTGCGCCACTGGGGTCGCACGAGGCGCAGAACAGCCGTCCACCTTCAGCGTCGTACTCGTATACAAACATCTCAGGAATAGCACCATGCTGCGGGTCCGACGGCGAGACATTGTCATAGCCAGTCAGGGGGCGTGTGGAGTTGAATACAACGCCACGACCGTCGGCGCTCACCTCCGCCATGCGCGATCCAAGATCAGGAATCCAATCCCCAGTTTTTGAGGCGGAGCTGGAGGTCACTGCATTCTCGTTGTCTTTCGGGCTGAGCGTTGCAACGTATCTTGGGGCTTCTCCCAGATGCAGCACATACAGATTGCACCCTTCATCGCCAGTTTCGCTCGCGCAGGTGTGGGGTACTGCGCCCGGCGCCAGCGCACCATCCGCCACGAAATACACATACGAGCCATCATCGCTGGCGCCAACCACGCCCTGCACACCGGCGCCAGCGCCGGCCAGCTCTTCCCGTGCCCCGGTCGTAACGTCGAAGCGCACCAGGCTTTCCCCTTCAGTGTAAAACACGAACCGATCATCTACACTGGCCGTCCAGAACCTCGCCGCACCTGCCGAGACCCGAACGGTACGTACGCCATCCACCCGCATATACACCACGCTCGTACTCACATCAGTCCACACAGCACGCGACCCATCAGCAGAGATCACGTTGCTGAAATCAGGGGAAGGAGCATTTCCTTCTTCAGGTGAATGGGAAAGGCCACCGAACGTCGCGTTCGAATCCACCCCGCCGCCCGGCAGGATATTCACCAAGCTCAACCGACCGCCAACCGACTCATACAGATTGCAATCGAAGCCGCAGAGTTCTCTGCCAGAGCCAGAGCCAGTGGCCGTGACCGCAGGAGAGATCAAGGGAGCTTCAGTCTGAAAAACAGAATGGGTGCCATCCGCCGACACGCCGGCGAACAAAGGCCTCCCACACAACCCCGGCGTCAGAGTCGTCGTGAACAACGAGCCAAACCCACCTTCGCTGTCGCGCGAATAAAGCGCACTGGATTCTTCTTCGTGGCAGACCGGTGCACCAGACAACGGTGGCTGATCTGGCGAATTGAAGAACGCCAGAGAAAGGTCATCCGAGAATGCCTGATAAGCCGGGTTGGGCCTGCCCGTGGGGCTGAGAGGCGGCTCGATGTCGCTCGCCGTCCAACCTGCGGAGGTACGCTTCGCCAGATACTCATTGGCGAAGATACCGTTGCCCTGAAAACCATTCCCACCCACACCCGAGCCGGGAGGATCGCCCGCATACGCCAGCGCATCGCCACCGGCCGCGGCGCGAACCGGCTCGGGGGTGAGGATGTCTTCTAGACCCGCAAAGTTATTTTCCGGCACATAGACTTCTCCATTCCCCAAAGCAGACACCAGCTCGTACGCGCGCCCATCGGGCAGCCCCGAAGCCGGTGTGCCTTCAGCGTGAACCGCAAAAGTTGCTTCGCCACTATGAGCGACGCCGTTCGCATCGGCAGCCGTCAACCGGACGCGATAGGTGGCGCCAGGCTGCAACCCGGAGACATCGGCGCTCACCGGCACTCCCGAGGTCCCAGTGCCGATTTCCGAGGGTGACTGCTTGCACGCGACGGTGCGCGGATAGACGCCCGCTTCGGTCCCGAACACTGCGTATTCAAAGCGACAGGCAACGACCGCTTCGCCTTCAGGGTTCACGGTCCCGTGCAATGTCTCACTGGTTTCGCTCACCTGTGACGGCGTCCCCATGCTCAAGCCCGGGAACAGGACGGCGTTAAAGAACTCGACACTGTCCGCGGTGCGCTCGCTGGCATAGACCGTACCGGCGCCATTCACCGCTATCCCGTGCGAGTCGGCAAGACCTTCACCGGGGAACGTCTCTAGCGGAGTCGAACTGCTCTGCGGTGCAGATGCGAACAGATCGATACCGGCTTCCCTATCGACAAGTAGATTGCCAGTCACGAGATCGACCGCCAGCCCACTCGCGCCCGGATCGAATTCCGCCAACTGCCCGCCAGTCCCAGAGTCAAACCGCAAGACATATCCACTGCCAGAGATCACATAGACATCCCCCGTCGAATCGACAGCCATGCCAGGCTGCGCGCCGCGCCCTGTGTTGAACGTCTTCAGGAAGCTCCCAGAGCTGCTGAACTCATCGACGTTCCCGGCACCCGGGCCCTGATACACCCACAGGTTCCCCGAAGGATCGACAGCCACACCGTGCAGTTCTTCAAACGCTTCTTCGCCTGTGCAAGGCCCCACCGCACAGGTCCCCGTCAGCTGACCCAGATATTCCCCGGTCGCGCTGAACCTGTCGACGACGTTGTGTCCGCTGTCCCCGACATACACGTCCCACAGCGACGGGTCCGCCAGACTCCCCGAATCGTCGACCGCGATCTCTTCCGGGCCGGAGAAGCTCCCCGCCGGAGTCGCGCTGCCATCCCACTGCGAGACATAGACACCCGTCGAGCCGAACCGCTCGACGCGATTGTTGCCCCGATCCACGACATACACGTCGCCCGCGGCCGGTTCCACCAGCGGTTCGCTCGAATCGTTCACAGCCACCCCAGCCGGTTCGATGAACTGCCCATCCCCCGAGCCTTCGCTGCCGAACAGGACGCCCGGCCCGGGCAGATACCCCTTACCCGCCACGGCCGACGCACTCCCCAGCACGAGCACACACGCCAGCGCGCACGCTGACACCAACCCAGCCAAAGCAAGTCGCCGAGCACTCATCGAACCAACCCCTCCTCGGATACGGAGGGGCACGCCCCTCGCCAAAATGACAACGAAGAGCGCACGCCACGCGCACGCGAGAGACCAACCCGGCCCACGTGGCCGGAGCGAGCCGCCACAGAAGGACGGCGAGACGGCCTAGAAGCTAGAGGCCCCGGCCAAGAGAGAGAGAGAGAGAGAGAGAGATGCTTCAGCGATGCTGGAGCATCTAGTTACCTCCCCCGATGGGGTGGTAACGACCCTCGACACGTCTGTTCTGAACGAACTCACGCGAAAACCCACTCCCTCATAAAACTCGCGACCATGTCCCTCTCCCAAGAAAACCCTGCCAAACGAATGAAAAGCCGGCCGCAGGGGGCCTGACCCGAACCCGATCCTATGTTTGGAACGCCCTGTCTCAGGACGCCATTAGAAGACCACTGTAGACCGTCGGGAAATAATTGTCAAGTCCCAATCGTCAAGCCGTCGATCGGGGACCCAACAAAGGAGCCGCCGGCGCCGTTCGGCCGGGCTGAAGGATTCCCGGTGCCTTCAGCCCGACGTCGCCGCGGAGGACGACCTAGCGTCCTGGATCGAGGCGATGAGGACGATGTCCCGCGGCTCGTCGTAGACGTAGAGGATCAGCAGCCAGCGCCAGGGGCCAAGAATGAAGCGAAAAGGCCGCCAGCGCCCCTCCAGTTCGCGACCGAGGCGGGGAAAGCGCTCCAGGGCGCGCAGCGAGCGCTTCACGCGGACCCTGGTGTCATCGGGGAGGCTGTGGGTGAGGATCAACCGGTCGAGGTCCTCGACCGCGAGGACGCTCAGCCGAACCTCGGCCACCGTCTACAGCTCGTCCAGCGAGATCGTCTCGCCGGCCCGCGCGCGCTCCAGGCCGAGCTGCGCCCGCTCGTACGCACCCGGGATGCCGTTCAGCACGGCGACGACATTGCGCGCGTCGGGATCGGCTTCCTCGATCGCGCTCGACAGCAGCGACCGCGCGAGCGTCCCCTCCTGCACATGCGTACGCTCCGCCAGCCGCGCCAGGCGAGCGGCGTGCTCGGGGTCGAGCGTGACGTTCAGCCGGGTTCCGGTGCGGTCCACGCATACAGCCTACTACACGCATAGGCACGCCTTGTGCACTACCGTGCCAGGGGCGCCCTATCTCGCCGACGTTTACCCACAGGTATCCGCATCTCATCCCACGAAAGACCACCACTTTCATGGAGCTGGATGCAGAAAGCGGGACTACCGTGAGTCGGCCCTGATCGTAGCTGCAGCATCAAGACATCATGCTTGGTACGCTCTGATGCATGCGAACCACACTGACGCTTGACGACGATGTGGCGGTCGCGCTGGATCGTCGACGCCGGGAGCACGGGCACTCCTTCAAGGAGGAGGTCAACGAGCTGCTGCGCATCGGCCTCCTGAGCGTGGAGCAGGAGCGACCCGCCACACCCGGACTCCGCGTCGCGCCGTGGGACGGCGGCAAGAGTCTGCTGGGCAACATCGACAACGTGGCCGAGGTGCTGGCGATCGCCGAGGGGGACGATTACCGCTGATCCTGCTCGACGCCAACCTGCTCGTCTACGCCTCCATGAAGGGCATGCCCCAGCACCCGCCGTCGCGCAAATGGCTCGAAGAGCGATTTGCCGGCACCGGCAGAGTCGGCCTGCCGTGGCACTCGCTGCTCGGATTCCTGCGCCTTGCCACGAACCGGCGCGTGTTCCCGCGGCCGATGCCGACGCCCGAGGCGTGGCTTCACGTGGAGGACTGGCTGGCCCAGCCCACCGCCTGGATCCCACAACCCACAGAGCGCCACCGAGCCGTTCTCTCCGAGCTGCTCGTCGAGAGCGTAGACGGCAACCTGATCCCCGACGCGCACCTCGCCGCACTCGCCCTCGAGCACGGGCTGACCGTGTGCAGCGCCGACACCGACTTCGCCCGCTTCCCCACCGTACGCTGGGAAAACCCTCTAACTGTGTTGAAGTAAGCTGCCTGAGCCGCACAGCCTCATCGGCGCGCGTAGCGCCCCGCGATGTACTCGTCGACCCATGCCCGTGTGCTGCGCCAGGTGCCATCCGGCGCTTTGGACGCCTTTAGGCGCCCGCGGGTGGCGGCGACGCGCAGGGCGTTTGCGCTGATTTCGCGCGTCGCGAGCGCGGGGAGCGCGACCAGGCGCTCCGGTCCGGCCACGGCTGGCACGACGAACCTGTGGAGGTTGTCGAGTATCGCGCGTGCCAGCAGCTCGCCCAGCGGACCGTGGTCGCCGCCGTCGGCGCGTTGCAGCGCCGCCAGGTAGCGCGGACGATCGCCCTTGTAGATGACGGCTGGCGGGTAGCCGAGGCGAACGAGCAGCAGGTTCAGCACCAGCCGCCCCGCACGGCCGTTGCCGTCGAGGAAGGGGTGGATCTGCTCAAGGCGCGCGTGCAGCCGCGCGAGGCTCTCCAGCTCCGCGCTCTCCTCGGCGCCCAGCGCCTGGGCGTCGGCGAGCCAATCGACCACGAGGGCCGGGACCTCGGGCCACGGCGGCGGCACCATCCCTCCGGGGAACGACTGGATGTCGTGCTCGCGAAACGAGCCCGGCCGCTCGCGCGCGCTCGCGCTCGGATGCGGCGCCACATCCCACACCGGTGTCAGGGCAAGGCGGTGGATGTGGCGCAGCTCGGTCAACGACACCAGCTCCCCGCTGGACCACTCCCCCGCCTGAATGCCCTGCCCGTACACCCACTCGGCAGCGTCGGCATAACCGCGCACCTCCATGTACTCCCGCAGCTCCTTGCCACCCACCGCGCGACCCTCCGCCAGCAGCTGCTCGACCTGGCGCAGCACAAGCGTGTTCCCCTCGATCGCAGTCGAGTGATGAGCCTCCTGAAACCAAATCCCCCGCCAGATCCCCGCCGCCTGCGCCGGCGAGGGCAGCCCACCCAACCGCTCCCGCAGCTCGCCGATCTGAGAGTTCAGCCGCGCATACACAGCCGCCCGCGAAGGCCGCCCTCGCGCAGAGCCACCCCGCGAAGCCCCATCCGAGGCCCCACCCAAAGCCTCGCCCGAGGCCCCACCTGATTTGTTCGGCTGCGGCACACCTCAATTGTACCGAACACTTTGCAATTTGTGCGGTTGACGCCAAACTAATTGCACCGAACACTTTGTATCCTGCTTATGCCTTCCCCAGGGCAATCGAGCAGCGCGCACCAATCGACCCAGTTCGCCGCCCGTGCCCAGACAGCCGGCGTTTCGACCGAGAGGACCCTCGGCGTTGTTCTTGCACATGAGCAACAATACTATCCGCTGGTCCTCTATTCTCAAGGACATGAAGCGCCTGTCCTACTTGCTGCGCGAGACCAAAGGCCGGGTCTTCCGTGACGACGAGTTCGCCACACACCTGAAGCGGGTGGCCGTGAGCGAGGACGATCTACCCGCCGACGGATTCTTCGCGATCGGCGCGGGCGGTCCACCGGACGCTTCAAGGCGCGTGGAGGATTTCGTGGGACCCGCAATCGACCGCCGGCATCCCACCTCCGTCTCCACCTCGGAGGATGAGCGGGATGCCGTGCGGGAGCGCCCGTACGCACCCGCCGGGAGCAGGCTTTCCTTCATCGGCATCGGCCGCAGCGGCCTGCGCGATACGGCACGAAGCACCGAGGAGATCCTTGCCCGCGAATGGGGCGATGCCTGGCGGCGATCAGGCAGTCGGTGAGGGTCTCTCGCACAGAGGCGGAAACTCGGCAATCGTATCGGGCGCGCGCAGCTCCGCAAGATCGCCACCCCAGCCACTGCCGTGCATCGCAAGGATTTCCTCACGGCTCATCGGGTTGCCCAGCAGATGCCGCAACGCATAGTCCACCGCCTCGCGCTTGCTCTTCAAGCGGTAGATCTGCATGGCGCGCTTCACCAGCTCGTCGTCGATGTCGATGCTCGTCCTGCTCACGTACACCACCATACGAGCTGCACAGCCGCAAGGCGGCGACGTTCGGCGGTTGCCTCGGCGGAACGGGCCTCGGCGCGCAGCTGCTCGGTAGTCGGCGCCGACCGGTCGATCAGCGCTCCGCGGGCAGCGGCGATTGGATCCCACTCTTGGCGCGCGGCGCGCACCAATCGACCCAGCTCGCCACCCGTGCTCAGACAGCCGGCGTATCGATCGACCGGGCGCTCATCGCCGCTCTTGCACATGAGCAACAATACTATCCGCTGGTGGCCGCGGGCCATTAGCCGTTCGGAGCCGCTGCTGATGAACAAGAGGCGGCAGCCGGGCCCTCATGAGTCCGGACCCCGACGCTTGAGGTAGTCAGCGAAGCGCGGCACGGTGTAGTCGACGGCGCCGTGCTGGGGGGCGTAGATGAGCCCCTTCTTGATGAGAGTGTCACGCCGCACCGAGAGCGAACGCTGATCTTTCCTTCCGAGCGCGTGAGTGATGTCCGCTATCGAATACGGAGGTCCTGAGCACTTGGCCATCGCGTGCAGAAAAGTACGCTCGGCGTTGGTCGCGCGGCGCTCATAGCGCACGAGGAAGAAGCCATCGTCGAGGCGATCCTGCGCAAGCTGCCCCCCTGCTCGGGCATCTTGCTCTGTGACCCTCCCTGCCCCATCGGATGCGACGTCCCAGGTGTACTTGCCGTACTCCTGCAGGAAGTATGGATATCCGGCTGTCTGGGCAAACACGTGGTCAAGGGCGGCCTGCTCCCAGATCACGCCCAGCCGCCGTGCAGGATCGGCGAGCGCCGAATGGGCGTCGGCCTCTGACAATTGGTCGATGCGCGGGTACTCGAACAGCCGCTCGGCATAGCTCTTGGCGTTGCCGACGAGAGCCGGCAAACTGGGAAGCCCCGCTGCGACACAGGTCACCGGCAGAGCCTTCTGATTTATGCGGTGCAGACCCACGACGAATGGTCCGAACTCCCTGGCGGGCACGAACTGGACCTCATCCAGGAGGAAGGCGACGCCCCGTCCTTTTGCCTGCGCTGCTTGTCCGACCGCGAGCAGCAGGTCGGTGAAGTCTTCGCCGAGTCGCTCGCCGGCTGACCTCTCCGGAGGCGTGTAGCTCAACTCGAAACCCCCCGGGTCCTTGAGCGCGAACGTTCCCAAACCACTCAGCTTTTCGCGAATCTGCTCGGCGATCTTCTTCGTCGGCTTCAACTCCGTGAGGATTCGTTTGGTGCTACGGGCAATTGCAGTTGGGAATGGGTTCTCCTCGTCAAGCTCCCGCCCAGCGGCAATCCAGCCCCGACCGACTGCGATATCCTCAAAAGCGTTCAGCAACACCGTCTTGCCGACGCCGCGAAGGCCGGTCACAATCATGCTCTGACCGGCGACGCCCCGCGTGAGGCGGTCCAGCATGACTTCGTACGCTTCGATCTCCCTGTCACGCCCGGTGAGTAGAGGCGGACGGGTACCAGCACCGGGTGCGTATGGATTGACTCGGGGATCCACCGCTGAAGCCTATCAACTTCTAAGGGATCAGCTTAGAGTGGCTTAGAGTCTTTTAGATTTATTTAGAGTAGCGGCGGTCGTCGCAGACGGCGTGCCCCTCGGCCCCCCACTTCGCGGCCCCGCGGACCCCCTTGTGGGGTCCTTCTTCGTAAAAAAAGACAGGCCAAACCAGGCCACGCCCTCGGCATCGGTACAATTCCTAGTGCACAGCACGGGATTCCCGACCGCCGCCCAAGGCAAGGAGCGTTATGGCCACGACAGACCGCACCAGGATCACGAAGCCCAGCCCGATCGTCGAGGACGAGCAGGGGCAGTTGCGCGCGCGGCAGGGCATCTCGCGCGAGGTGATCAGCGAGCTGTCGAAGATCAAGGGCGAGCCCGCCTGGATGGCCGAGAAGCGCGTCAAGGCGCTCGAGATCTTCGAACGCAAGCCGCTCCCCACCTGGGGGCCCGACCTCAGCGGGCTGAACCTCGACGACCTCGTGCTGTACTCGCCGCCCACCGCCGGGCGCTTTGACTCCTGGGATGACGTGCCCGCGGAGATGAAGCAGACCTACGAGGACCTCGGCATCCCCCAGGCTGAGCGCGAGCATCTCGCCGGCGTCGTCGGGGTCTGGCGCCAGGAGCCCGTCTATGAGGGCCTCAAGGAGGAGTACGCCAAGCAGGGCATCCTCTTCTGCTCGATGGACACCGCGGTCACCGAGTACCCCGAGCTCGTGCAGAAGTACTTCATGAACAAGTGCGTCCCCCCGCAGGACAACAAGTTCTCCGCGCTGCACGGTGCCGTCTGGAGCGGTGGCGCCTTCTGCTACATCCCCAAGGGTGTCAAGTGCGACCTGCCGCTGCAGTCCTACTTCCGCATGGAGGGGGCAGGAGAGGGCACCTTCGAGCACACCCTCATCGTCGCCGACGAGGGCTCCGAGGTGAACTACATCGAGGGCTGCACCGCGCAGACGTACAGCGTGAATTCGATGCACTCCGCCGTCGTGGAGATCTTCGTGCACGAGGGCGCCAAGGCCCGCTACACCACCGTGCAGAACTGGTCCAAGGACGTCTACAACCTCAACACCAAGCGCGCCGTCGTGGACGCGCATGGGACGGTTGAGTGGGTCGGCGGCTCGATGGGCGCCAAGTACGTGATGCTCTACCCCGGCTCCTTCCTCATGGGCGAGGGCGCGCGCGCCGACCACCTCAACGTCGGCGTCGCCGGCAAGGGCGTGCACAAGGACACCGGCGCGAAGGTCGTGCACCTCGCGCCCAACACCACCTCCAACATCCTCGCCAAGTCGATCTCCAAGGACGGCGGCATCATGGGCTACCGCGGCCTCGTGCGCATGGGCCACAACAGCGCCGGCTCCAAGGCGCGCGTGCAGTGCGACGGGCTCATGATGGACGGCGAATCGCGCTCTGACACCTGGCCCGACATCCAGATCCAGAACCCCCACGTCACCGTCGCCCACGAGGCCACCGTCGGGCGCATCTCCGACGACCAGCTCTTCTACATGGGCTCCCGCGGCTTCACCGAGGACGAGGCCGCCGCGATGATCGTCAACGGCTTCATCGAGCCCGTCACCAAGGAGCTTCCGATGGAGTACGCCGTGGAGCTGAATCGCCTGATCCAGTTGGAGATGGTGGGTTCAATTGGGTAGTCGCTCTTGCGGGCGCCTGTAGACACAATTGCCGCTCCGCCGTTCCTGCCCCACCTGAAGTGGGTCAACGTCCCCCGCGTGCGCCTGGACAAGCTGCGCGGCCGGCCGGTGCTCATTGAGTTCTGGGACTTCCTCCGCTCCTACTCGCTCAACACGCTCCCCTACATGAAGGCCTGGCACGAGCGCTACGAGCCCCACGGGCTGCAGGTCGTCGGCATCCACTCCCCCGGCTTCGAGCGCTCGCGCGATCGGGCCGCCGTCGAAGACGCCGTCAAGCGCCTGGAGATCGCCTATCCCGTGCTGCTCGACCCCGACCTCGAGATGTGGCAGGAGTACGAGAACCGCGGCTGGCCCGCCCGCTACCTGTTCGACGGCAACGCGATGCTGTTCGACTACCACTACGGCGAGGGCGCCTACGTGGAGACCGAGCTCGCGATCCAGGAGCTCCTCGGCATCGAACGCGAGCCGCTGCCCCCGCAGGGCGCCATCGGCATCTCCTTGTAGCCCGGCGCCGATCAGGCGGGGGTCGGAGCGAGCTCTGAGTGCTCGCGGCTCTCCAGCAGCCGCCGCAGCATCGGCGGGCCTTCGTCATCGACGACCACGCACCCCCCTGGCCAGTAGGGGCTCTCGCCTGGGCGGGAGGTGAGGAAGTAGGAGTCGTATGTCCAGCAGCCGCTGTTCATCAGCTTTGTGCCCGCCGGCGTAACCCACTCGCTTGGGTCGTCGCCCGGCAGCGGCCCCGCGCGGTGGGTGTGCCCGAAGATCACATGCGCCTCCCCCAGGCGCAGGCGCACTGCGACCTCGCCCATCGCGCGCAGGCCCGCGCGGCGCAGCTCGGGCGCCGAGATGTCCGCGCGGAAGGTTCCAAGCCCCGTGCGATTGAGCGCGCCGATCGCCAGCGGGAAGGCGCCCGCCAGTGCGCGCGTGCGCAGGTTGGCGGTGGAGCGTCCCCCACCCCCCAGCGCGCGCCACGCGCGCACCGTGGAGGCGCCGTTGAAGGCATCGGAGGTGCGTGCCTGCTGCGCCACCGCGTCGATCCACGCGAACACCGGGCCCATCACCGCCTCGTAGTCCTCGGGCGTCGCGAACGCATCCGCGGGACGGCGCAATATGCGCCCCATCGCGCCGATCCCCAGCCGCTCCATCGTGGGCACCGTGAGGTGACAGTCGAGGTAGTGCCCGTGCGTGGCATACACGTCCTCGCGCACCCATAGCCCTGGGTAGGCCGCGCTCACGCGCGCCGGCGCCGCCCACTGCGCGAGCTTCGCCACCATCGGCGAGGACTCCTCCGCACTGAAGCGCTGCTCCACGTCGAGCGGCGCGGGCGCATCGGATAGTTCGCCGCGACCCGCCAGCCACGGCTCCACCAGCGCGTGGTCGTGGTTGCCCGCGAGCACCACCACCTCGCGCCCCCCGAAACCGCGGCCGAGGTCTTCGAAGAACGAGCGCGCCCCTGCCAGCGCATCTCGGCGCGGGCCGTGGCGCAGCTCGAGCACGTCGCCAAGCAGCACCAGTCGATCGGCGTCCTTGAGCGCCTCCAGCAGCGCCGCGCGCAGCTCGGGGCGGCGCAGCAGATCGACTCCAGCTGCGCTCCCGAGGTGCAGGTCGGAGACGACTAGGGTGCGCAGGCTGCCCTAACCGGCTTGGGGAGCATGAAGCGAACGTCCTCGCGCACCGTCTGCACCTCCGCGATGTCCTCCTCGCCGAGCCCCCGCGCGCGAAAGAAGTCGAGCAGATCGTCCACCAGCTCATCGGGTGCGCTGGCCCCCGAGGACACTCCCACGACGCGTTTGCCTGCAAGCCACTCCTCGCGCACCTCCTCGCAGCTGTCGATCAGGTGCGCCTCGGTGCCGCAGTCGCGCGCCACCTCCACCAGGCGCACCGAGTTCGAGGAGTTGCGCGAACCGATCACGAGCACCAGATCGCACTTCACCGCCAGCTCCTTCACCGCCGCCTGACGGTTGGTGGTGGCGTAACAGATGTCATCGGTGCGCGGAGCGGTGATCGCGGGGAAGCGCTCGCGCAGGCGCGCCACGATCGCGCTCGTTTCGTCCACCGAGAGCGTCGTCTGCGTCACGTAGGCGACCTTCTCGGGGTCCTCCACCTGCAGCTCCTCCACGTCCTGCTCGTGCTGCACCAGCACGATGCTCTGCGGCGCCTCGCCCATCGTGCCTTCGACCTCCTCGTGACCCTCGTGGCCCACCAGCACGATCGTGTAGCCCTGTTCGGCAAAGCGCTGCGCCTCGCGGTGCACCTTCGTAACCAGCGGGCACGTCGCATCGATCGTGCGCAACCCCAGCTTCTCGGCGTTGGCGCGCACGCTCGGCGCCACACCGTGCGCGCTGAACACCGTCACCGCCCCGGAGGGGACTTCGGTCTCCTGCTCCACGAAGATCACCCCACGCTCGCGAAGCGTGTTCACGACGTGTTTGTTGTGCACGATCTCCTTGCGCACATACACCGGCGGACCATGCAGCTCCAGCGCGCGTTCGACGGTCTGCACGGCACGATCCACGCCCGCGCAGTATCCGCGCGGCGCGGCGAGCAGCAGCTTCTCGACGGTGTTGGGCGCGGCGGCCGTGTTGAGCACCATCGTCATTGTAGGCTCTACCCAGATGCCACCCAGACATTTGGATCGCCTGACTGCCGTCGATGCCTCGTTCCTGCACCAGGAGGGCATCCATTCGCACATGCACGTGGGCGGGCTCACGATCCTCGAGGGGCCGCCGCCCTCGATCGACGAGTTTCAGGAACAGATCCGCTGGCGCCTACACCTCGTGCCGCGCTACCGCCACAAGCTCGCCCACACCGCGCTCGACAGCGGGCGGCCGGTGTGGATCGACGACCCGAGCTTCAACCTCGAGTACCACGTGCGCAGCACCGCGCTCCCCGCGCCCGGTAAATGGGAGCAGCTGCAGGCGCTCACCGCACGGATCTTCTCCCAGCAACTCGACCGCTCCAAGCCGCTGTGGGAGATGTGGCTGATCGAGGGCCTGGAGGAGGAACGTTTTGCGTTGATCTCCAAGACCCACCACTCGCTGATCGATGGGATCGCGGGCATCGACCTCGCGACGGTGCTCTTCGACCTCTCGCCCGACCCGCCGCCGGTCGTGCACTCGGGGCGCCCGTGGAAGCCGCACCGCGAACCGGGAGGCGTCGAGCTGGTCGCGGCGGGACTGCGCGGCGCGGTGAGCGCGGGGGTCGATCTGGTGGGCGGCGCGCTCGATGCCCTCGCGCACCCCGACCGCGCGCTCACGAGCGCTCGCGAAGCAGCCGAGGGCTTGGGCGAGCTGGTGTGGGCTGGCCTCAACCCGGCGCCCCCCACGCCGCTGAACGTGAACATCGGCCCGCACCGGCGCTTCGTGGGGGTGGGCAGCTCGCTCGAGGACTTCAAGACCGTCAAGAACGCCTTCGGCTGCACTGTCAACGATGTCGTGCTCGCGGTCGTCGCGGGCGCGCTGCGCAGCTTCCTGATCTCGCGCGGCGCGCGCACCGCGGGCGTGGAGCTGCGCGCGCTCGTGCCCGTCTCGGTGCGCACCGACAACGAGCACCACGAGGCCGGCAACCGCATCGTGGTGATGCGCGGGCCGCTCCCCGTCTACATCTCCGACCCCGTGCAGCGTCTTCGCTTCGTCAAGGAGGCGATGGACGGCCTAAAGGAGTCAAAGCAGGCGCTCGGCGCGGAGGTGATCGCCGGCGCGCAGAACTTCGCGCCCCCCACGATCCTCGCGCAGGCCTCGCGGATCAACTTCTCCACGCGCCTCTTCAACCTGATCGTCACCAACGTCCCCGGGCCGCAGTTCCCGCTCTACGTGCTCGGGCGGCGGATGCTCGAGGCCTATCCGGTGGCCTTCCTGCCCGAACACCACGCCCTCGCGGTAGCGATCATGTCCTACAGCGGCCAGATGAACTTCGGCCTCCTCGGCGACTTCGACGCGCTGCACGACATCGACTCCATCGGCGCGAGCATCGCTGCCGAACTGGCGGCGCTTGTCTCACTCGCGCACGAACTCGTCGCAGCACCAGCCTGATCTACGCCCGCTGCTGGCGGCGTCAGTAGCCGAGTGCGAACTTCGCGTCCTCTGACATCTTCTCTGGCGACCAGGGGGGCGTGAAGACCATCTCGGAGGCGACCGTCTTCACTCCGTCCAGTTCTCCAACGAACTCTTCGATCTGCTCGGTCACCTGCGGGCCGATCGGACACCCCGGCGTTGTGAGGGTGAACGTGACCCCCACGTGCCCCTCGTTCACCTCCACCCCATAGATCAGCCCCAGTTCCACGAAATCGAGACCCAGCTCGGGGTCGATCACGTTAGTGAGCGCCTCCATCACGTCATCCACGGTGGGCATAGGTGTTCAGTCTACCGTCAGTTGTCGCAGCCCAGGCGGTCCCACATGTAGAGGCCAATGCACTCGTTCGCCAGCTCCACGGCGCGCTTGCGGGAGAGGTGGGGCAATACCGTGTCGAGCGCCTGATCCTCGGCGACGCCCGCTTGAAAGGCTTCCTCACCGCGGAAGCCCGCGGCGATCTTCAGCGCCTCGCGCCGGTTCTCCCCGAGACTGGGAAAGACTCCCACGAGAAACTTGGTGTTGGGTATCGGCTGGCCCACCTCCAGCGAGGCGTGCCATGCGGCCAGCAGGTGCAGATCGTCCTCGTCGAGCCCCGCGATCGCTTTGGCGTAGTGCAGCGAGAGCTCCTGATCGGGAATGTCGTCGACCCATGCGCGCACGACCTCACCAACGAGCTGGCGGCGGGCCTCACGGCCGAGCGACTCGGCGATGACTCGGATGGCGTCTTTGGGTTCGATGAAGCAGAGCGGCATCGCGGCTCCCTGGGGGGCGGGGGAAGAAATGACAGGGAGACTGTAAGTGGCCGTGTGGACGGCTTTTTTTACAGTTCGAGCGCGGCGCGGGCGTGCTCTGACACGTGGCTGTCGCCGGTGTCCGAAGGGACGCCCAAAGTGGCCCGCTCGCCGGTGTGCCAGTTGGCAAGCGCAAGATCGAGCGCCTCCACGGGCACCGAGGCGCCCTCCGCGAGAGCGAGGGAGCGTCGCTCGAGGATCAGCGGATCCCCGATGCCGAACAGTCGCTTCGCAGCAAGCGTCGTGAGGTCGTTGGTGGCCTCCATGCGCGCTGCGCCCAGGTGCAGCGAGTCGGGCTCCAGCTCATACAGCCCAAGGTGTCCGAGCGTAACGAGCAGGTCATAGCGCCCCATGCGCCCCAGGCCGGGCAGCGCGAGCCGCTCGAACAGCCGCTCGAAGCGCCGCGACTCACTCCAGTTGTGATCGCCGGAGAAGGCACGCACCTGCGAGCCGGCGCGCTGCGTCCACTGCAGGTACGCCTCCAGCGTGCGGTTCCCGCGCGCGTATTCATGCGACGTGCGCGGGCCCAGCGGAATTGCATCGAGGTCGGGGAGCTCGCCGGCCTCGAAATCGGCGTCCAGCGCACGCCGGATGCCGAGGAAGGGGTCCTCGCCCTGCAGCGGTGAGAGATAGGCGATCAGGAAGCACATCCACGTCGCGTGCTCCCAGCTCTCCTGCTGGCGCACCTCCCCGTACAGATCCGGCGGCGCCGAGCTGAGCAGGTCCAGGCGTCCGTTTGCGAATGCAAGCTCCTCCGCCAGGCGCAGCGCATCGGCGGAATTGTGCAATCCAGGTACGAGCTCACAGCTGTAACCGTCGTCCTGACCGCGCAGCGAGCCGTCGGTGTAGACGCGTACGCCCTTGCCCGAGCGCTTATGGGTGCGTGTGCCGCTGGAGCCCGAGCCCGCCGAGGCCCTCCGCGAGCCCGCACTCGATGAGCGCTTCACAGGCTCGAGGCCGGGAACGGTCTCGCGGCAGATCGGACAACGCTCGATGAAGCGGCTGTGACGGCAGAAGCGGGGCATCCGGCTCAGACTTCGACGGCGGCCGCCTCTGCGTGCGCCCCCAGCGGCGGCCGCAGTCCGCGGGCCCGCGCGCGCTCGGCGCCCGCGCGGCGCTCCTTCTCGAGGGTGTAGAGGTAGTCGTCGTAGTCGACCTGGATCGTGTGCCGCTTGGAGGCCACGTAGCGCTTGCGCATCGCGGCCTGGTCGGCGCGGATGTCCTCGCGCAGCTGCGCCGGATCGGGCAGCGCGTACTCGCCGAGCAGGTGATCGCCCACCCACGCGCTCTGCGCCTCGGCGAGGGGCATGATCGCCCCCAGCGGCTGCAGGAGGCCGATGAAGAAGACGTTGTCGATCTCGGGGTGAAAGACGCGGCGGAACAGCTCGATGTGGTTGTCCGGAGCGGAGATGAAGTCCTCCTCGAAGAACGGGAAGGAGATCTTGTAGCCGGTGCAGTACACAACCACGTCGGCGTGCACCGAGCTGCCGTCTGTGAACCTCACCTCCTCACCCTCGAGCGAGGCGATGTTGGGCTTCGGTGTGATCGTGCCGTGCGCGATGCGATCGAGGATGCGCCCCGAGACCGTCGGGTGCGCTTCGCCGAACTTGTGGTTGGGCTTGGGCAGCCCGAAGCGCGTGGGGTCCCCGGCAGCGGTCTTGATCGTCTGGTGGATCATGCGCTGGCGGATCTTGAAGGGGATGCGCGGGTTGTTGGGGAGCGTGTCCACGGGCCGCCCGAAGACGTACTTGGGGATGATCCACGCGCCCTGGCGCGCCGCGAGATAGGTGTTGCGCGCGACGTAGGAGGACTCCACGGCGATGTCCATCGCGGAGTTGCCCATCCCGAGCACCACAACGTCCCTGCCGGCGAACAGCGAGTTGTCCACGTAGGTGTGGGCGTGCAGCTGCTCCCCCGCAAACGACTCCGAGCCGGGGAACGCCGGTTCGGGCCAGCGCTTGCTCCAGTGGTGGCCGTTGGCGACGAGCAGCGCGTCGTAGGTGCGTGTCTCTCCCGTGTCGAGCGCGATCTCCCACACGCCGTCCTCGCGCCTGTGGGCGTGCTCCACGCCGGTCTCGAAGGTGATCTGCTCGCGCAGGGCGAAGTGGTCGACGTAATCCTCGAAGTAACGCGCGATGTGCGTGTGGTGGGGAAAGTCGGGGATCGAGTTGGGCATCGGGTAGTCCGCGTACTGCATGCGTTCGCGCGAGACGTTGATGAACAGGTCGCGGTAGGCCGCCGACATGCCGTTCTTGTTGCCGAACACCCAGTTGCCCCCCACGCGATCTGACTTCTCAAAGCAGTCGAAGGGGATGCCGCGGTCCTTCAGCGCCTTCGCCGCCGCGATGCCGGACGAGCCGGCGCCGATGATGCAGGCATTGGGGAGGGCGTCCATCGCTAGATCCTAGCCTGCGCCGATCCCCGGCCCGACATGCTGCGGCGGACCCTCCGGTCCTTCATCGGCGTCGGCGTGGCCGGCGATGCCTTGATCTTCGGGTCCGGAGGCGCTCGCATCCAGAGAGCGCGTTGCCAGGTAGCGGTCGACCATACGTGCACACTGGCGCCCCTCGTTGATGGCCCACACGATCAGCGACTGTCCGCGGCGGGCGTCGCCAGCGGCGAAGACCCCCTCCACCGAGGTGGTGTAGGGGGAAATGGCCTTGACGTTGCCGCGCGGGTCCTTCTCCACGCCGAGCTGATCCAGGAGAGCCTGCTCGGGGTGCAGGAAGCCCATCGCGAGCAGCACGAGGTCGGCCGGCAGCTCGCGTTCGGTCCCCTCCAGCGGGCCGAAGGGCGGCTCGGGGGCGGCCTGGGCGATGTGAAGCTTTGCGACGCGCCCATCGCCATTCCCCTCGAAGCGCGTGGTGGTGAGCGAGTAGTCCTGCTCGCCCACGCCCTCCGTGCGGGCCTCCTCCATCGCGTAGGAGAGGCGGTACTTCTGGGGCCACAGCGGCCAGGGGGTGCGATCGTCGGGTCGCTTGGGCGGCGGCTCGGGGAGCAGCTCGAGCTGCACGATCGAGCGTGCGCCCTCGCGCAGCGCGTTGCCAACGCAGTCCGCGCCGGTGTCCCCGCCGCCGATCACCACGACGTTCTTTCCCGCGGCGGTGATCTGCCCCTCGGACGGAGGCTGAGGCGCCGTGGGCTCAGGGCCGAATTCGCGGGCAGCCCAGCGGTTGCGCTGGTAGAGGTAGTCCATCGCGAAGTGCACGCCATCGAGCTCGCGCCCGGGCACGGGCAGGTCGCGCGGCACGCGCGAGCCGGTGGCGAGCACGACGGCGTCGAAGCGCTCACGCAGTTCCTGCACGCTCACGTCGCCGCCGACCTCCACGCCGCAGCGCAGCTCGACGCCCTCAGCAAGCATCTGCTCCACGCGGCGCTGCACGACGGTCTTCTCGATCTTGAAGTCGGGCACCCCGAAGCGCACGAGCCCGCCGGCCGCCTCATCGCGCTCATACAGCGTCACGCTGTGCCCCGCGCGGCGCAGCTGCTGCGCCGCCGCCATGCCCGCTGGACCGGAACCCACGACGGCGACCGCCTGCCCGGTCTCCCTGCGCGGGGGCTGAGGGACCACCCAGCCCTCGGCGAAGGCGCGGTCGATGATCGAGTGCTCGATCTGCTTGATCGTCACGGCTTCGCCCTCGCGGATCTTGAGCACGCACGCCGCTTCGCACGGCGCAGGGCACAGGCGCCCGGTGAAGTCCGGGAAGTTGTTGGTTGCGTGCAGCTGTGCGATCGCCTCCTGCCAGCGATCCTGGTAAACGAGGTCGTTCCAATCGGGGATCAGGTTGCCAAGCGGGCAGCCGTTGTGGCAGAAGGGCACGCCGCAGTCCATGCAGCGCCCACCCTGCTCGCGCAGCTCCTCGAGCGGTGCGGGCGTGACGAACTCGCGGTAGTCGTGCGCGCGCTCTGAGGGGTCGCGGTAGCGCGAGCCGTGGCGCTCGATCTGCAGGAAGCCGCCGAGCTTGCCCATCAGGCGGGCACTCCCTCGGCCTGCTCCTCTTCGGCTTCGGCTTCGGCCTGTTCGCGCAGGACGCGCTTGTAGTCATGGGGCATGACCTTGACGAAGGCTCCGCGCTGCATCAGTGCCTCCCACTCGCTGAGCACACGGCGGGCGACGGGTGAGTCGGTGCGCGCCTCGTGCTCGACTATCAGCGCCCGCAACTCGGCGGCATCGACCGCGCTGAGCTCTTCGAAGCCGACCATGCCCATGTTGCAGCGTCGCGAGAAGGAGTCGTCCTCGTCGAGCACATAGGCCACCCCGCCGCTCATGCCCGCCGCGAAGTTGCGCCCGGTGGGCCCGAGCACGACGACGCGCCCGCCCGTCATGTACTCGCAGCCGTGATCACCAACGCCCTCCACGACGGTCCAGGCGCCGGAGTTGCGCACCGCGAAGCGCTCGCCGGCAAGACCGCGGAAGAAGGCGCGGCCTGAGGTCGCGCCATAGAGCAGCGTGTTGCCCACGATCACGTTCTGCTCGGCCGGCCAATCGGGCGCCATCCCGGGGCGGGGGCGCACGGCGAGCACGCCGCCGGAGAGCCCCTTGCCGGTGTAATCGTTGGCGTCGCCGTGCAGCGTGAAAGTGACCCCGGGGGCCAGCCAACCGCCGAAGCTCTGCCCAGCGGAGCCTTCGAAGTCGACCACGATCGAGTCCTCGGGAAGCCCCTCAGCGCCGTGGCGAGCAGCAATGTGGCTGGAGAGAATTCCTCCAACGCAGCGGTTGACGTTGCGAATCGGCAGCTCGATGCGAACCTGGCGCCCAACGATCCGCGGCGCGCGTCCGTCGAGTTTCCTGCGCCCATCGACATCGGGCGTCCCGTTCACACCACCCGAAACGGTCGACGAAGCGGCGGCGGCTTCACTCGGCGCATCGGCGGAGTCGGCGAGCAGTGCGCCCGCGCGCTCCACCAGCTGCCAGTCGAGCGCGTCCTCGAGCACCTTCGGTGGCGGTTCGATGCGCCGACGGGGCGCCCCGTCCTCCAGTCCTATGTGGCGAAGAATGTGGGAGAGGTCCACGCCGCGCGCCTTCCAGTGCGCGATCGCGGGCTCAGCTTCGAGCAGGTCCACGCGGCCGATCGCCTCATCCAGTGAGCGCAGTCCGAGCGAAGCGAGGAGCTCGCGCACTTCCTCGGCGACGAAGAAGAAGAAGTTGACGACGTGCTCAGGGGTGCCCTTGAAGCGCTTGCGCAACTCGGGGTCCTGGGTGGCGATGCCCACTGGGCATGTGTTGAGGTGGCAGGCGCGCATCATGATGCAGCCGGTGGCGATCAGCGGGCCGGTGGAGAAGCCCATCTCGTCCGCGCCGAGCAGCGCGGCGATGACGACATCGCGGCCGGTCTTCAACTGGCCGTCGGTCTGCACGACGATGCGCGAGCGCAGCTCGTTGAGCAGCAGCGTCTGCTGGGTCTCTGCAAGGCCGATCTCCCACGGCACACCGGCGGCCTGGATCGAGGAGAGCGGCGAGGCGCCGGTGCCGCCATCGTGTCCAGCGATCAGCACGCGGTCGGCGTTGGCCTTGGAGACCCCCGCGGCGACTGTGCCGACACCGACCTCTGAGACGAGCTTGACCGACACCTGCGCGCTCGGATTGGAGCAGCGCAGATCGTAGATCAGCTGCTTGAGATCCTCGATCGAGTAGATGTCGTGGTGGGGCGGCGGGGAGATCAGCCCCACACCCGGAGTCGTGTGGCGGATCGAGCCGATGTAGCGGTCGACCTTGTGGCCGGGCAGCTGGCCGCCCTCGCCGGGCTTGGCGCCCTGGGCCATCTTGATCTGCAGCTCGTCCGCATTGACGAGGTAGTGGATCGTGACGCCGAAGCGCCCGGAGGCGACCTGCTTGATCGCCGAACGGCGGCGGTCGCCGTTGGGGTCGGGGGTGAAACGCGAGGGGTCCTCCCCACCCTCGCCCGTGTTGGAGCGCCCACCGAGGCGGTTCATCGCGATCGCGAGCGTCTCGTGGGCCTCGCGCGAGATCGAGCCGAGGCTCATCGCGCCGGTGCAGAAGCGACGCACGATCGCGGACGCCGGCTCCACCTCCTCGAGCGGGATGGGCCTGCACTCAGACGTGCCTATCTTCAGCAGGCCCCGCAGCGTGGCCTGGCGCGCCGCGTCCTCGTTGACCAGGCGTGCGTAGTCGCGGTACTTGGCATAGGCGGGGCTCTCACGCACGGTCTCGTGTGCCTTGGCGTCTCCCTTCAGCGCGGCGGCGACATCGCCGTTTGCCGCGCGCACGGCGTGCTGCACCAGCGCGATCGTCTCGGGGTTCCACATGTGATGCTCGCCATCGCGCCGCCACGCGTAGATCCCACCGACCGGCAGCAACTCCTCGCCCACGCCCTCACCCCCGCGCATGGGCGCGGGGTAGGCCCGCGCGTGGCGCTCGAGGGCCTCAAGCGCGAGCACCTCCAAACCAACGCCGCCGATGCGCGAGGCGGCGCCGGTGAAGTGGCGGTCGATCACCTCGCGCTCGAGCCCCACGGCCTCGAAAATCTGCGCGCCGCGATAGGACTGGATCGTGGAGATGCCCATCTTGGAGATCGTCTTCAACAGACCCTTGTCGATCGCCTTGACCACGTTCTGGGCCGCGGCCTCGGCGCTGAGCGGCGCTTCGCCGCCGTTCTGAGCGCGCGCGATCAGGCCTCTGTAGACGAGCTCGTCGAGCGTCTCCAGCAGCAGATATGGGTTGATGGCGCTCACGCCGAAGCCGATCAGCGTCGCGAAGTGGTGCACCTCGCGCGGCTCGCCGGACTCCAGGATGATGCCGGCGCGCAGGCGGATGCCCTCGCGCACGAGATGGTGGTGCACCGAGGAGACAGCCAGCAGCGAGGGGATCGGGGCCTGCTGGCGGTTGAGGCGACGGTCCGAGAGCACGATGATGTTGACCCCCGCGGCGACGGCCTCGTGGGCTTGGGTGCAGACGCGCTCGAGCGCCCGCGCCATGCCGGCGGGTCCCTCGGCGACGGGCCACACGATGTCGATCGTGCGCGCGGCGAACAGATCGTGGGAGACGTGGCGGAGCGTCTCGAGCTCGCGGTTGAGCAGAATCGGCTGGTTGAGGATCAGCTTGTGCGCGTGGTGGGGGGTCTCGTCGAAGAGGTTGCGCTCGCTGCCGAGGCTGGTCGCGAGGCTCATCACGATTTCCTCGCGGATCGGGTCGATCGGCGGGTTGGTGACCTGCGCGAAGAGCTGCTTGAAGTAGGAGAACAACGGCGGCGCCTGATCTGAGAGGACGGCGAGCGACTGGTCGTTGCCCATCGAACCCACCGGCTCGCCGCCGTCGCGGGCCATCGGGGTGAGCAGCACGCGCAGGTCCTCCTGGGAGTAGCCAAAGGCGCGCTGGCGCAGGTGCAGCGGCTGGTCTGAGATGGTGACCTGTTCGGAGGGCGGGAGGTCGTCGAAGTGCACGGAGTTGCGCACGAACCACTCCCCATAGGGACGGCGCGTGGAGACGGCGTGCTTGACCTCGCCATCCTCGACGATCCGCCCGCGCTCGAGGTCCACGAGGAACAGCTTGCCGGGCTGCAGGCGCCCCAAACGGCGGGTCTGCTCGGCGGGGATGTCGAGCAAACCCGCCTCCGAGCCCAGCACGACGTGGCCGTCGGTCGTCTCCACCCAGCGTCCGGGCCGCAGACCGTTGCGGTCGAGCGTGGCGCCCACCACGCGCCCATCGGTGAAGGCCACCGCCGCGGGCCCGTCCCAGGGCTCCATCAGGCAGGCGTGGAAGGCGTAGAAGCCCTTCAGATCGTCGGGCAGGTCCTCGCGGTTTCGATAGGCCTCGGGGATCATCATCATCACCGCATGGGGCAGCGAGCGGCCCCCGAGCATCAGCAGCTTGAGCACGTTGTCGAAGGTCGCGGAGTCCGAATTGCCTGCGCTCACCACCGGCAGGATCTTGGGCAGGTCGGCGCCGAAGAGCTCGCTGGAGAGCTCGGACTCGCGGGCGCGCATCCAGTTGACGTTGCCCATCACGGTGTTGATCTCGCCGTTGTGGCAGGTCACGCGATAGGGGTGGGCGAGCTCCCAGGAGGGAAAGGTGTTGGTGGAGAAGCGCGAGTGCACCAGCGCCAGCGCGCTCTTGCAGCGCTCGTCCCGCAGGTCGGGGTAGAAGCCCGCGAGCTGGTAGCTGATCAGCATGCCCTTGTAGTTGAGGGTGCGCGAGGAGCTCGAGGTCACATACAGGCCGGGCTCGGCGGTGAGCTCGCAGATGCGGCGAATCACATAGAGCTTGCGCTCAAAGGCGTGGGTGGGTGGGTCTCCATCAAAGGCGCCCTCACCAGCGGTGTCCTGCGCGCCCACGAACAGCTGGCGGATCACGGGCCTGCAGGCTCCCGCTGTGCGCCCGCAGCGCTCGGGGTCGACGGGCACATCGCGCCAGCCGAGCACGCGCTGGCCCTCGGCGAGGACGGTGCGCTCGAGCGTCTGCTCCAAGCGCTCGCGGATGGCATCGTCGTTGGGCAGGAAGCACATCAACACCCCGTAGCGGCCCAGCGGAGGAAGCTCGAACGAGACGACCGCCCGCAGGAGCTCATCGGGCATCTGCATGAGAATCCCGGCTCCATCCCCGGTGGTGGGGTCCGCGCCGGACGCGCCCCTGTGCTCCAGGTTCTCCAGCGCGCGAATGGCCTTCGTGACGACCTCGTGGGTGGGCACATTGTCAAGGCGCGCCACCATGCCCACGCCGCACGCGTCGTGCTCGAAGCGGGGGTCGTAGAGACCGACGGCCTTGGAGGGCTGCATGGTGTGCGAAGTCATGGAAGGTGCTCCGGGGGAGTGGCGCCCGCAGTACGGGTGGGGTGTGCCCGTAGAGGCCACTGTGGGCGCCTGAGGCGGAGCCTGAAAGCGTAGCATCGACGGGGGGACGGAATCCGCTGGGTTAGGGCCTTCCGGGATAGGCCCTATGCTTCCAAATGGCAGGGCGACCTCAGTGCACGGAGGCATCGAATGTGTGAACAGTGCTCCCGCGGGGGACTATCATCGATGATGGCAGCCACCCCGAGAGCCGACCCAGAGAACCTGGAGAGGCGATGAGGCCCGATGTCGAGCTGACGCTGCCCGCGCGCGCGGAGAACGTGGCGATCGTGCGCCATGCGATCGGAGCGCTGGGGGAGGCGATCGAAATCGACGCCCAGACGCTGTCCGACATCCGCCTGGCGGTCACCGAGGCGTGCACGAACGTGGTGGTGCACGCCTATCCCGATGGCCGCGAGGGTCCACTGGAGGTGCTGGCCACGCTCGGCGGGAGGGAGCTCACGGTGGTGGTGCGCGACGAGGGCAAGGGAATTGCCGCGCGGACTGACAGCCCGGGGCTGGGGCTGGGCCTGCCGCTGATCGCCTCGCTGGCCGAATCGGTGCAGCTGGGCCATGGCGAGGACCGGCGGACCGAGGTGTGCATGACGTTCTCGCTGAGCAACTCCGCGACGCGCTCGTGAGCGGCTCGACGTCCCTGCGACTGGCCAACGGCCCGCTGGCGGCGCCGGTGCTGTGCCGGGTGGTGTCGATGGTGATGGCCCGGGCGCAGGCGCCGATGAATCGTCTCGAGGACGCGATGGTGGTGTGCGACACGATCTCGGCGCACGCTCCCGCCCACTCGGCCGACGGACACCTGACGTTCGACCTCAGCACCGACCGGCGCCGTCTTCAGATGCGCGTGAGCGAACTCTCCGAGCACGGCGCCCAGGGACTGGTCGAGGCGGCGGCGATACCGGGAGTGGGAAACGTGCTGGAACGCCTCACCGACGAGCTGCGCGTGGAGGCTGCGGGCGAGAGCGGCTGGGAGGAGCTGATCCTCGCGATCAGCTTTTAGTCTGCTTGGCGCCCGCGGCTGGACGCGACGCGGCCCTCTTTGCCGGAGCCTTCTTGGCGGAGGCCTTCTTCTTTGCTGGAGACGCCTTGGCAGAGCCGTTCTTCTTTGCCGCCGAACCGGCGCCGGCCTGGCGCTGGCGGACCTCCTCCAGGGATGCCTCCAGCGCGCCCATCAGATCGGGCGTGGCGGTGGGCTCGCGGCGGGCGTGGGGCTCGACGACGATCTCCTCGCCGGCGGCCTTGCGGTCGATCAGGTCGAGCAGCGCCTCGCGGTAGTTGTCGTGGTACTTGGTGATGTCGAAGGACTCCGAGATCGACTCCACCAGGCGCCGCGCGACGCTCAGCTCACGGTCGCTCAGGGGTACGTTCTCGGTGTCTTCGAGCTCGCGCAGATTCTGCGCGGACTGGATTTCGTCGCCGAAGTTCATGGTGGTCATCAGGAGGGCCTCGCCGCGCGGGCGGATCGCCACGAGGCGCTCGCGCGAACGCAGAACGATGCGCGCGATCGCGACCTTGCCGGTGTCGCGCATCGCCTCCAGCAGCAGGCGGTAGGAGTGCGCGCCGCCTTTGTTGGGAACGACGTAGTAGGGCTGATCGAAGTAGATCGGGTCGATCTCCTCGAACTCCACGAAGTCCTCGATGTCGATCGTGCGCGTGAAGGCGGGCTCCAACGCGGCGAACTCCTCGGGCTCGATCACCACGTGGCGTTCGGGTGCGATTTCAAAGCCCTTGACGATCTCCGAGTAGGGGACCTCGACTTCCTCCACAGGGCAGATGCGCTTCATATAGATGCGGGCGTGGTCGGTGGCGTGGAGCTGGTGGAAGTTGACGCTGCGGTGCACCACAGCGCTGTACAACCTCACCGGGACGCTGACCAAGCCGAAGGTCAGCGTGCCCATCCACATCGAGCGTGGCATCTCAACAGTGTCGGTCGCAGGGAGGCCGTTGTCAACCCACGAGCGGGTTCTTGCGCAAAGCCCTCAGTCTTCGGCTTCCTCCAGTCCCGCGCGCAGGCGCGCGAGCGCTTGACGGATGAGCCGCGAGACCTGCATCTGCGAGACGCCGATACGCTCGCCGATCTCGGCCTGCATGAGATCCTCGCCGAAGCGCAGCTGCAGGACGATGCGCTCGCGCTCGGAGATACGCGCCAAGAGAGGCTCCAGCGTGGCGCGCTGCTCGGCGCGCAGGTAGCCGTGCTCCTCGTCGGGGAGCCCATCGGCGACCGTCTCCCCCTCCTCACCCTGCGCGGAGCGCGGCGCGTCGAGCGAGCCGGCACGATAGGCGGCGGCAGCTTCGAGTGCCTCGAGGACGTGCTCGTGAGAGGCGCCCACGACCTCGGCGATCTGTCCCACCGAGGGCGAGCGACGCTGACCGGCGGAGAGCTGGGTGACGGCGCGGTCCACGCGCAGGGCCAGTTCCTGGAGATCGCGGGGAACGCGCACCGACCAGGTGCGATCGCGAAAGTGGCGCTTGAGCTCGCCGAGGATGGTGGGTACGGCGTAGCTGGAGAAGGCGACCTCGCGCCCGCGGTCGAAACGATCGACCGCCTTCAGAAGGCCCAGGGAGGCCACCTGCACGAGATCCTCCAGGGGCTCCTCGGCGCGCTGGTAGCGACGCGCGAGCTGGCGCGCCAGCGGGAGATAGCGTTCGATGAGCTGCTCGCGGGCGCGCGCGTCGCCGCCGCGCAGGCGCGCGAACAGCTCGCCGTCTGGGGCCTCGCTCACCGCTGCCCCGGGATGGGTGCCTCGCGTAGGGTCTCGGCGTCGCTCCATGAGCACAGTGTGGCGCGCCCGGGGCAGGTGAGGCACAGCTCGCGGCTGGGAGTGGGGCTGACGGAGAAACCGGCCTCGCGCACGCGGGCGGCGCGGGCGAGCAGCTCGCGCTCCAGCGCGGGCGCCTCGGCAGCTGTGAAGGTCGCCGAGACCCACTGCTGCGGGCGCGCGAGAAACCAGTGGACGACCTCAACCCGTGGGGCGCCGCCGTGGAGGACGGCGAGCGCGTAGAGCAGGCGCTGGGCGCCGTAGTGACGCTGCACGAGGTCCTCGAGGTCCTCCTCGCCGCCGATGCGGTCGCTCTTGTAGTCCACCACCACCGATCCTGCCTGCTCGACGAGGAGCACATCGAGCACGCCCGTTACGAGCGGATGCTCGGCGCCGAGGGAGAACGCGAAGGGATGCTCGCGGCGCACGCCGGGGGCACTCAGGCGCCGGGCGAGGGTGGTGACGCAGGCGCCGCGCAGCAACTCCGCCAGCGCGCGACGCTCGCGCGAGGAGACGCGGAGGGAGAGCTCGCGCGCAAGGCGCCCGACGTCTCTCTCAGAGGGGGGAGCGGCGAAATCCAGCGACTGCAGCAGCCGGTGCACGAGCACCCCGCGCGCCCGCGCGCCCAGACCTCCCTCTCCTCCACGTTGGGCGCCTGCGGCGCGCTCTTCGGGAAGCCCGAGGACGCGTTCGAGGTAATACCTGTAGCCACAGCGTTCGAGCTCGCTGAGGGCCGTATAGCTCAACGGCAGCCGCGGCGGCTCTTTTTTCGAGGAGGGCAGGGGCCGCGCGGCGGTGGTCGCCGGTTTCGTGAGGGGCGGGGGCACGAGAGGGTGAGCAGCGGGCGCGTCCCCCAGAAGCTCGCGAGCGCTGGAGGGAGTGTGAAACACCGTGCGCACCAGAACGCCCTCGGCGCCCCTCACCGGGAACACCTGGAGGGCGTTTTCAGACGCGGCGACGCGCGCCGGCAGATCCTCGACGAGCGCGGGCGCCAGCCACGCGATCGGCGCGGGGGACAGCTTGGGGCCCGAGCGCACTGTCGGCCAGCGCTCGAAATCGACCGCGCCGCTCAGCAGAAGCAGCTCGCGGGCGCGGGTCATCGCGACGTAGAGGATGCGCTCCTCCTCTTCGGCCTCGGCCTCGCGGCGGGCGTTGAGCAGCTCTGTGTAGTGCATCGTGGGAGCCGCATCGGAGCCATCGAGTCGCGCCAGGCGCAGCCCCATGCGCTCGCCGTCCACAAGCAGCGCGGGGGCGCTGCTGGGCGGCACGCGCCCCAAGTCTGCGAGACAGACGACGGGGAACTCGAGGCCTTTGGCGGCATGGACGCTCATCAGGCGCACGGCCTGCGGTTCGAGCTCGCCGATCGGCGCCTCGGGCTCGGAGCCCTCCATCGCGTTCTGCTGATGGGCGACGTGATCCAGGAAGGCGCGCAGGTCGCGACCCTCCTGGGCTTCGAAGCGCACCGCGAGCCGCTGGAGCTTGTGGAGGTTCGCGAGCCGGCGCTCTCCCCAGGTGAGCGAGAGCACGTGTGACTCGTATCCGGTGGCGGTGAGGACTCGCCGCACGAGCTCGCCGAGCGGACGCTCGCTCGCGCAGGCGCGCTCGGCGGTTACAGACGCGGCGAAGGATTCCAGACACTCGCGCTCGCGGAGATCCAGACGCTCCCAGATGGGAGTTGCCGATGAGCGCTGGGCCGACTCCCCCGTGGAGGTTCCGCAGGAGCGCCGGATCAGCTCCCACACCCCGATGCCCAGAGACTGTGCGCCACGTGCAAGCAGCGCGAGGGAGTCGCTGGAGAGGCCCACCAGCGGCGAGGCGAGCGTTCCGTGCAGCGCGAGCTCATCCAGAGGATTGGCCAATACGCGGAGGTAGGCGAGCAGGTCATTCACCTGCTGATGTCCCCAGAAGGAGCCCACTGCGGCGAGGGTGCTCAGGCCGCGCTCCTCCAGCGCGCGCTGGTAGAGGGGAAGGTCGCCCACCGAGCGCAACAGCACCGCGATGTCTCCAGGCTTGGCACGCCCGGCGTCGATGAGCTCGGCGATGCGGTGGGCGAGCAGGCGCGCTTCGGCGTGGCGCCAGCGCGGGCCACCGGGCGACTCGCCGCGGCCATCGAGCGACCCGCTGGTCACGCCGGGCGAGGCGCCATTCCAGGAACGCCGATCGGTGAGAAGCAGCTCGATGGGGGGCTCTCCGTCGCTGCCCTTCTCCGCCTCGCGACCGGCGATGAGCGGCGTGAAGGCCTCGTCGAAGCGCGCGGCGAACACCGCGTCGATCGCCGCCAGCAACGCGGGGCGGCTGCGGAAGTTCCACCTCAGTGCGAGGCTCGAGTCGCGCTCGGCGAGCTGCTCGCGGCGCGCACGGAAGAGGCCCACGTCGGCGTGGCGGAAGCCGTAGATAGACTGCCGCTCGTCGCCGACTGTGAACAGATTCTCGCGCTCGAGCGCCGCGAGGATCGCGAGCTGTCGGGGATTGGTGTCCTGGAACTCGTCCACCATCAGCAGCCGCAGGCGCTCGGACCAGCTCATGCGCACAGCCTCGTGCTGCTCCAGCATCGCCCCGGCGCACAGCTCGAGGTCGTCGAAGTCGAGGCCCGAGCGCTCGCGCTTGAGCGCGGCGTAGCGCACTGAAAAGGCCCGCAGGAGAGAGTCGAGCAATGTGCACGCGCGCGCGCCCTCGGCGTCGAGCGCCGCGGGCCACTCCTCTGCGTGGGGAGCGGGAAGCCCTGGATGGGATTGACCCTGGCTGCGCAGCTGCGCGTACACGCCGAGCACCATCGCGCGCACGCGATCGGCTCCGTGGGCGGCTACCAGGTCAACCGCGGGCGAGCCCGGCTTTGCGACGAACACGCCGAGTGCGCCGCTGAAGGCCCGTGTACGGAGGCGGCCCGCCAGGGCCTCGTCGAGGACCGTGAACTCGGGATCGAGCTCGGCGAGCAGCGGGTGGGTGCGCAGCAGCCGCGCGCAAAAGCCATGGAAGGTGCCGATGAAGGCGGCCTCGGTCTCGCGTGCGGCCTCGCGCGCTCCGAGGCCCATCAGGCGCGCGCGGATGCGCTCCTTCAGCTCGCCCGCGGCGCGCTCGGTGAAGGTGATCGCGAGGATCCGCCCGGGCGCGACGCCGTCCTCGAGCACGGCACGCACGAAGCGCTCCACGAGCACCGAGGTCTTGCCCGAGCCGGCCCCCGCCGCCAGCAGCAGCGAGCCCTCGCGGCGCGCGATGGCCTCCTCCTGCTCGTCGGTCAACCTCGGTGTGGGCGGTGCTGCTTCCGCGGGCGTTTCGGAGGCGAAGGTCAACTCCAGCTGCGCGGTGGCGGCGCTCATCGCTCGCACCTGCAGATACTCGGATGCACGCAGGTTCCGTCGCCGAAGGCGCAGGTGCCGGGACGGGGCTCCAGGGCGCCCGCGTCGGCCTCGCGCGCGGCCTCTCGGGCGAGCTCGAGGAGCTCCTCGACCAGCGCGTGCACCTCCTCGGGAGGGCGGATCTCGCCACGGACGCACTCCAGCTCCACCCCGCTCCCCTCCGCGAGGACCCCCCGCGCGCGCAGATCGCGACCGGAGAGCGGCTGGTAGAAGCCGCCCACCGCGGGCTGGTGGAGCAGCTGCTCGACGGCGCTCATGTAGAGCGCGACCTGCATGCTGCGCTCGCTCAGCCAGCTGTCGGCGGGAGCCGCGAAGGCGCCCTTGTAGTCGTAGACGACGGCGCTGCCGATCCCCTCTCCCTCCACCGCGACATCGACGCGGTCGATGCGCCCGCGCAGAAGCACGCCGCCGCCCAGATCCAGCGGCGGCAGCGCGGGGGTGTCCTCGGGGAAGCCGAAGCCCAGCTCGAGGTGGAGGGGCTCGAGCGGCGAGCCCTGGCCATCCTCACCGCCGGCGGCGTGCTCCAGGTAGCGCTCCAGATCGGCCTCCAGCCGGCGGCGCACGCCGGGGACCCGCTCGGGCGCGACCGACAGCGGGAAGTCGGGGGCGTGGCGGGCGAGCGCCTCGTGCAGGAGCGCTCGCGCCGCGGGCAGACGCTCGGTGGTCAGCCGCGCCGAGCCGTTGTGGCGGCGCAATCCTTCGAGCGTGTCGCGCAGCGCGGCGTGCGCGAGGCCGCCGCGCGCGAGCGGCTCGGGGTCGGGGTCGAGGTCGCGAGCGCGCAGCAGCCGCTCCACGAACCAGCGCGCGGGGCAATCCGCCCACAGCTTCAGCGAGGAGGCCGACCACAAGCGGTCCCGCCGCAGCTCCTGGAGCAGCTCGGCGTTGGCGAGCGGGGCCAGTGAAGGAGATGAGCGGCGCGGCCCCGACAACGCGAGCTCCCGCTCGAGCCACGTGGACGGAGGGGGACCGGGGCCGGGCCAGTGCGCGGCGCCCGCGGGACGGCTCGCGCGGTGCTCGCGGGGGCTGTTGCGAAAGAGGTCACAGACATCGTCGAGGAACAGCGAGGGCACGGTGGCATCCCCCTCCTCAGTTGCGGTGTGCCAGCTGAGCACCAGCAGCTCCTCGGGGCGCGAGACGGCGGCATAGAAGAGATAGCGCTCCGCCGCGAGCGGCTCCTCTGGTGCGCCGAGACGCAGGCCGGAGGCGTTTGCCAACTCCCAGCGCTCCTCCTCGGAAAGGACGGGCAGCGCTCGCTCGGAAGCTGGGAAGAGCCCCTCCTGCAGACCGCAGAGAAACAGTGCACGCACGCGCCGCGCGCGCAGCGCGAGCGGGTCGAGCACAGCCACCGCGTCCTGCGCGGAGGCCTCGGGGTCCTCACCGCCTTCGAGTTCGAGTCCCGCCAGCAGCGCCACGAGCTCCGCCGGGCCGGGCGCAAGCGAGGGAGCCGTGCGGACCAGTTCGGCGAGCTCCTTCAGCGCGCGTGTTGCACCTGTGAGTGCGCGCGCCTCAGCGGCGGCCTCGCCGCAGAGCACCGCGGCGGCGGCGCGGCGCGGCGCGCAGAACAGCCACTGCAGCTCCCGTGCCGCGCGCTCGATCAGCGCCAGCGAACCACGGCGGGCGGCCTCGTGGACGTGATCGAGCGTCTCCAGCGGCCAGTTCTCGGCCTCCCACAGAGCGCGCGCTCCGGTGGCGCTCGACACACCGGCCCTGCGCGCCTTGGCCTCCAGGCGGTCGGCCAGCTCGGGACGCTCGAGGAGCCCAGGAGCGCGCAGCCACGCGAGCAGATCCTCGAGGCGTCCCTCCTCGCCGCAGGCCGCGGCGAGCAGCCCGCACAGCGCCCGACCCAGCGCGGTGTGCGCGAAGCGCAACCGCACGGGCAGCGCGAAGGGGATCTCGAACACCTCCAACACCTCCCCCAGCAGTTCGGCAATCGTGCCGGGCGAGCGGTGCGCGATGGCCACTTCGCCGGGCTTCACACCGGCATCGAGCAGCGCGCGGATTTCGCCGGCCACCAGTTCGAGCTCCGCGCGGGGGGAGCCGCCCTCCAACATGCGCACGGCTCCAGCGGGCTCCATGGGAGCGCCCGGTGGCTCGGTCTCGAACAGGCCCCTCTCCAGACTGTGCAGGGCAACCCGTGCGCCTGGGGCGTAGTACTCGGCGCGCGCATTGAGTGCACGGTGCTCGGAGGCCCAAGGAAGCAGCGTCTGAAAGGCGCTGCCGCGCCCCGCGAAAGCGACCCGCCCCGGCTCGTAGGCGAGCGAGACCGTCAGCGGCGCGTCCACCACCCGGCCCAGGGTCTCGATCGCGTCGAGCTGCAGGGCGGTGAGGTCGTCGAACCCATACAGCGCCACGGGCGTGCCACCCCACAGAGCGGGCGAGCGCCGCAGCGCGTCCAGAGCCCGCGTGGCGCGCTGCTCCGGATCGATGCATCCGAGCTCGTCGAGCAGGCGGTGATACTCCTCGAACAGCCCACTCAATTCCCCGGCTCGCACGCGCTGCCCGCCCGCGGCGGCCCATGCCTCGAGGGCTCGTCGCAGGCGCGAGGGCGCGATGCGCTGCACCTCCAGTTCCCCCACCAGTGCGGCGAGCGCCCGCACGAAGCCGGGGCGACTGGCAAGCTCGGGGGGCGAGCACGTGCGCGCGGCGACGCTCGCGAGCGCCCGTTCGCGCAGTAGCGGTGAGATTGGGCGTCCAGCCACGCCGGCGCGGCGCATGACCTCGGCGAGCAGGCCCTGAAAGCGCTCGACGCGCACCCCCAGCACGAGGCCATCCTCGGCCAGCTCGCGGCGGTAGCGCTCGACGTCGGCGTGGGTGGGGACCACCAGCAGGAGGTCCTCACCGCGCGCGGCGCGTGCCCGCACCGCATCGAGCACGGCGCGCGCCTTGCCGGCGTTGGCGGGTCCGGTGATGAGCGCGATCGGCATCCACGTCCATACTGGCGCACTGACCCGACGGGGCGCCCGGCCCCCCGGAATGGCCAGCAGAAATGGAAAAGCTTCAGTTTTGTGAAACTTCGCCGATTGCAGGGGAGTGTTTGGCCACACCGGCCAACGGACGAGTCCGCGATGCACCGCGAAGGAGCGCAAGTGACACAGACCAAGGGGCGCCACCTCGAACTCTGCAAGGGTCTCGTGGCAGCCCTCGAGCGCGAGGAGCTCCTGCTGCACTACCAGCCCGTGCTGGATCTGCGCAGCGGCGACGTGGCGGCGGTGGAGGCGCTGATTCGCTGGCAGCACCCTGAGCACGGGCTGCTGCCGCCGCTGGAGTTCATCCCCACGGCCGAGCAGACGGGCCAGATCATCGAGGTTGGCGAGTGGGCGCTGCAGCAGGCATGCCGGCAGGCCGGCGTGTGGCGCGAAGCGGGTCTGCCGGTGCGCATGGCCGTCAATTTGTCTGCGCGCCAGTTCAGCGCCCCCGATCTCGTGGGATGCGTGGCACGTACCCTGCGCGACACGGGCGTGCCTCCGGAGATGCTCGAACTGGAGTTGACCGAGAGCATGTTCGCCGATCCGGTGACCAGCACCGCGATCCTCCTGCGTATGCGCCAGCTGGGTGTGAGGGTGGCGATCGACGACTTCGGCACCGGCTACTCCTCACTCAGCTACCTGCTGCGCTTCCCCTTGAACACGCTGAAGATCGACCGCTCCTTCATGGAGCGGGCCAGTCACGACCATCACGCCTCCAGCGTTGTGGGCTTCATGATCGCGATGGCCCACGAGCTCGACCTGCACGTGGTGGCCGAGGGTGTGGAAACCGAGGAGCAGGAGCGCCTGCTGGTGACCCATGGGTGCGATCTCTCACAGGGCTTCCTGCACACCCCTCCGCTGACGGCGCACGAGTGCGAGCGCTGGATGCGCCAGCGCATTGCGCGCCCGCTCACCTCAATCCCCGGCGGGGCCGAGGCAGATCTCCCGTCGAGCACGCGGCCACTGGGCCGTCGGCGCAGGGTTCGCTCGCACCAGCGCCCCGTTGCCGGCGTGGGCGCCTAGTTCGTCTGGGCTGGACCTGCTGCCCACCGCTACGCACGTCGGGGCCTTCGAGCCGGCCCTCTACGCTGCGCTGCTCGCCGCGACGGGCTCGGCGGCCTCGCCCTCGGCGACCTTGAGGGTCTCCTGGTCGGGCGGCTTGGCGCCCTCCTTGGCCCAGGCCTCGTTGAACTCCACGCGCCACTTGCCGTCCTCGGTCTGGCTGAGCGCGAGGTGCGCGCGGAAGCTGCGTCCCGAGCGACCGCGGAAGCCGGTGACTGGGCGCGCGGTGTAACCGGTCTTGATGAGTTCCTTGCCGATCGCCACCGAGAGCTGCTTGCCGGCCTTGCCCTTCCAGATCACAAAGCCGCAGCCGGGGTCCTCGCGCGCCCAGCAGGAGAAGCCCTTGCGATTCTCCATGATCGGGTGCCCGCACACCGGGCAGGGACCGAGGGAGGCGCGCGGGATCTTGATGTCCTTGAGCTTCTCATCGAGCACCGCGACGGTCTCGCGGGCGAACCCCGCGATGTCCTGCATGAAGCGCTCGCGCGAGTCTGTGCCCTGCTCGATCTTGCCCAGGCGGTGCTCCCAGCTGCCGGTGAGATCTGGGGAGGTGAGGGGATGGCCGTCGAGCAGGCGCACCACATTGAGCCCCTTCTCGGTGGCCATCAGCGCGCGGCCGTCGCGCTCGATGTAGCCCACGGTGATCAGCCGCTCGATGATCGCCGCGCGCGTGGCGGGGGTGCCGATCCCCGAGTCCTTCATCGCCTCGCGCAGCTCGTCGTCGTCGACGAGCTTGCCGGCGGTCTCCATCGCGCCCAGCAGCGAGGCGTCGGAGTAGCGGCGCGGGGGCTTGGTTTCCTTGCGCGCGCTCTCGATCTTGCGCGTCTGCACGTCCTCGCCTTCGACGAGCCGCGGCAGCTGCTGGTCGGTCGCCTCGTCCTCCTCGGCATCGGACTTGGCCTCCGCGGGGACCTCGCCGTAGACGCCCCGCCAGCCGGGCACCACGAGCAGCTTGCCGCGCGTGCGGAAGATGCGCTTCTCCACGGTGGTCTCCACGCGTGTGTTCTCGAACACCGCCTCGGGGTGGAAGATCGCGAGGAAGCGGCGCACGACCATGTCATAGACGCGCTTGTCGTCGTCGCCCATCCGGTCCACGGTGTGCTCGGCGCGCGTGGGGATGATCGCGTGGTGGTCGGTGACCTTGCTGTCGTTGACCACCCGCTCCAGCGGCAGCTCCTCGAGCGCCGTGACGTAGGAGGCGGCCTGGGCGTACTCCTTGCGCGCGCCCACCTGCTCGGCGGTGGGCTTGATCTCGGGGATCATGTCGGTTGTGAGGTAGCGCGAGTTGGTGCGCGGGTAGGTGAGCGCCTTGTGCTCCTCATACAGCCGCTGCGCCGCGGCGAGCGTGCGCCGCGCGGAGAACCCGTAGCGCGTGTTGGCGTCGCGCTGCAGGGAGGTGAGGTCGTAGAGCATGGGCGCCTTCTCGCGCTGCTCCTTCTTCTCGAGCTTGGTGATCGTGCCCTGCTTGCCGCGACATGCCTCGACGATCGCCAGCGCCTCGGGACGGGGTAAATTTGCGCAGGCGGGCCAGCGTAGTCCGCCAGGGAACTCGTGATTTCAGCTGCGGAAAATTTCTGGCGATACCCGCTCCGGCCGCACACAAGGATGCGATCAGGCAGACGATCGAGCTCATCAGGCAGGTGATATCTTCCAGGCTAATATCTGCCTGCGCCTGGAGGCTGAATTCAACGGAGATCCACTGGACCTATTCTGCCGCGGCTATAGCAGGCTCCAGCCTCCTTATGCCGCTTATATGGCAGCCTCGGATTCCGCCGTTGCCAGCTTCTCACCAGAACTTTTCATCCGCCGAGTCGGACGCGAAGTTCACACTAAGCCGATAAAGGGAACGTCAAGACGATCGGGCGGTGCCGCAGAAGCCGATGCCCAGCGCGTCCAGCTGGAGAAATCCGGCAAGGATCGTGCCGAGAACGTGATGATCGTGGATCTGATGCGCAACGATCTGAGCCGGGTGTGCGTGCCGGGCAGTGTCCGGACGCCGGGGCTGGTGCAGGCTGAAGCCCACCCAGGCGTGTGGCACCTGGTGTCGACCGTACGCGGCACCCTGGCGTGCGGAGTGCGGGGATACGGATCTCATTCAGGCGACGTTTCCCCGGGCTCTGTGACCGGCGCTCCCAAGATCCCGCGCGGCGGAGATAATACATGAACTGGAGTCCACGAAAAGAGAGGTCTATACGGGTTCCGTAGGGTACCTGAGCCCGATGGCAGGGCTGGAGTTCAACGTTGCCATACGGACATTTGAATTTCAGAAAAACGTGTATGGCTAGGAGTTGGCGGTGGAATCGTAGCCGATTCCGATGTCGAAAACGAATGGCTTGAGCGTCCGCGAAGCGCCCGCTGATAGCGGCAGTGGGCAGTGCCATCGACGAGAGCGAAGGACTAGTCGAGGCCGCATCCACGAGCGGCAGAGCTCTCGTTGCGGCCGCGCCCGGCCGCGGGCATCTTTACGTCTGCTTCGGTGATAGATGGAACGCGCTGGCCTTGCCGCTTCATATCGACAGACTGGATGAGTCTTCGCGCAGCCTCTTCTCCCGGCCGCTTCCTGAATCGACAACTGACCAGGTCAGGGCCTGCATCGGCCAGACGCCGACGGGAAGGCTCCGGATACAGGTCAAGCCCGTGGGCGGCCCGCTCCGGACGACGGTGGAGGTCGTACCGCTGGCGAGCACACCCGACACGGCCGGCCTTCGCACTGCAACCGTCCCTGGGTGGCGCGGCCCGTATAAGTGGGCGGACAGAAGGCTTCTCGCCGCGCTCGCCCGGCAAGCCGGGCTGCTGAGCGACGAGCAGTTGCTTCTGCTTGACGCGTCTGCAATATGTTCTTGGAGATGGACCGGGGCAACGTCTTCGCGGTTATCGACGGAATCCTGCGGACGCCGCCAGCGGATGGCCGCATCCTGCCCGGGGTGGCGCGTGCCCTGACCTCGTCGATGAGCTTCGATGGCGCATTCGACGTGCAAACAGGGCCGATCGAGCACCGGGCGCTGCTGTCCGCCAGCGAGATCTTCGTGACTAATGCCGTACGCGGGGTAATCCCGGTGCGCATGATCGACGGGGCCGAGGTCGGGTCGAACGTGTCGCCGCTCACGACGCTGCTCAGGGAGCGCATCACCAGGCTGAAGCACGAAAAACCTCGTGGTGACTCCCGGGACCTGTGTGCTGCGCACGCTCAGGCCGAAGGAACACCGCGCAGCGACGCAGGCGTTCGGTGATCGTCATCGACAACCACGATTCGTTTACCTACAATCTCGTACATGCTCGCTCGCGATTGCGACGTGGAGGTGGTGAGGAATGACGAAGTACCGGCGGAACACCGCGTTCTGGGGCGCGCGGCCTCTTCGATCTCCCCCGGGCCATGCGCGCCAGCCGAGGCCGGGGTGAGCATCGAGT
>CAVRYP010000003.1:0-298919 GCA_963725525.1 uncultured Solirubrobacterales bacterium | reverse complement strand
AGTGCGCAACCTGCACCGCGGATCGAGCACTACCTGACGCTGACCTGCCGGTGAGGGTGGGTAAGGGGGCTGAGTTTGATTGCGATTGCTTAGGCTGCGAGTCCCGTTTCGTGGCAGCGCTCGCAGTCGGTGGTGGGGATTCGTCGCGGGGTGCGGCGTTGGCCGGCGAGGGCGATCGCTACCCGGCTCCATACTGCCCACAGTCGCCGGTCGCCGCCGGGGAGGGGGTGGAGGGCCGGCGCGCGCTCCCATACCACGACGCATTTACCTGCGTGGCTGGCGGCCTGGTATCGGATGCCGTCGAGTTGGGGGTATTGCTCGTAGATGCGTCGTCCCCAGCGCTGGGTGCGTCGGCGGGGCTCGGCGCCCCATTGCAGTGTGCCGGTTGCGCCGATCGCGAGGGCGCCCTCGCCGGTGAGATCGAGCAGCGTGATCGGGGTGGGTGGGTGCACCCAGGCGGCGCGTGCGTGTGGGCAGATCGATACCTCCGGCCATTGCTCGGGGTAGGACTCGGCGAGTGCGGTGGCCAGATCGGCGGCGAGGTACAGGACGCCGCGGCCCTGGGGGTCGCTCCGCGGGCGTTGATGGGTGTCGCGCACGTGAGGGTCAAAGCGGGCGAGCGGCCCAAACGTCCGGGGTATAAGTCCGTCGTGGTGCGGACCCTCGTGGTAGACGCGGACCATTGGCGTTGACTCGGTCCAATGCCAGCTTGGGGGATTCGCCGGGAGCGTGGCCGGAGGATCGTCGAGTTGCGCTACCACGCGGCCGGCGTGAGTGCCTGGATAGCGTCGAGCACGCGCGCAGGACCGCCCTGGCGGGTCAAGGTCTGCGCCGGCGTGAGACCCCCTAGGTCCGGTGAGGGTGAGGTGGCCCAGTTCGTCAGCGACAGTGCGCCGCCTGGGTAGGCGGAGATCACCTGCTTCAGACCGGGGAGCACGCGGTCCTCGTAGAACTGCCAGGCCGGGAGTCGGCTGATCCGTCCGCGGCGCAGCGCGACCAAGCCGCCGGATGCCATGCGCTTGGAGACTGCCTGCGGCGTTATGCCGAGCCGCTGTGCTGCCTGCTCGCGGGTCAGCGAGCCCGACAACGCATCGTGGATGGCACTCTCAAGCGTTGTGTGGCTGGCTCCCCGGGCGTCCGCGAACTCGTGGTCGGTCGGTGAGGGTCCCCATACCGTCTCGTTGAGCTGGTCGGTCTCCTCGGCGGCGGCAGCCCGCGAGAGTGCCGCCTCGAACGCTCCGATCAGCGCTGTCGGCGCCTCCAGGGCAGCGAGCTCGGCGGCGAGGTCCCTGGGGGTGAGCGGACCCTCGCCCAGGCGCTTGACGAGCTCGTCTGCCAGGCACTCAGCCTCTGGGGTCACGGTCGAAGCCATGACGCGATGGTAGCAGCAACCCGCAACCTACGCAACTTACGCAACCAGCTCTTGTCGTCCCAGCAGGGAAGCAGTAGTCGGCCTTGGTGAGGTTCCGGCTGAACCTGTACCTGCCCGCCTCGAGCGAGGTCGTTCGGACGTAATACGCCGTGTCATACGGCTTATAAAGCCCTATCGCGTCGGCTTTCTGGCGCTGTCGGAAGGCATCCGGGCGGCTGCGCTCATGGCCACCGGGGTTTAGGCAGTAAGCCGGGGTGGCCTCAAGCGGTCAGCGCAACAGGGCCTCCATCTTCTCAGCTGGCGTGCGCCACTGGAGTGTTTGTCTGGGGCGGCTGTTGAGCTCGGCTGCGATCTGGTCAAGCTCGTCTTGGCTGCGCGTGGCGAGGTCGAGCTTGCGTGGGAGGTACTGGCGCAGCAGCCCGTTGGTGTTCTCGTTCGAGCCGCGTTGCCATGGGGAGCGGGGGTCGCAGAAGTAGACCTGGATGCCGGTGGCGCTGGTGAACCGTTTGTGGGCGGCGAGCTCTTGGCCTTGATCCCAGGTCAATGACTTCAACAGATGCGCGGGCAGCTCGGCGATGCGTGCTTTGAGCGCCTCGATGACATGCGCGGTCGTGCGATCGTGGCCGAGGCGGGCGAGGAGCACATAGCGGGTCTGTCGCTCAACGAGCGTCGCGACCGCCGACTTGTTTTCGGTACCGATCAACAGGTCTCCCTCCCAGTGGCCAGGCACGCGCCGCTCATCGACCTCGGCCGGACGCTCAGCGATCGAGACCATCTCCCGGATTCCACCGTGCGTGCCGGTCCGGCCGCGGGAGCGGCGCGTCGAGCGACCCGTCCTCAGGCTCGCGGTCAGCTGCCGGCGCAGCTCGCCGCGCGACTGGACATACAGCGAACGGTAAATCGTCTCGTGGCTGATCCGCATCCCCTCATCCTCAGGATGATCGAGCTTCAGTCTGAACGAGATCTGCTGCGGCGACCAGCGCCGCTCTAGCCCCTCCTGGACCGCAGCTACGAGCCGCGGGCAGCCCGCGAGCTTCGTCGGCTTCGGCCGCCGCGCGCACCGCCGAGCCGCGCGATCGGCCTGCAGCGGCCGATAATGCCGGCGCTCTCCGCACCTACGGATCTCGCGGCCGACCGTCGAACGATGCCGCCCGAGCGCCCTCGCGATCTCGCTGTCGCTCTCTCCCCGACAGACCCCAACGAAAATGCGCTCCCGCTCCTCAAAGGACAACCGATGCGGCGAACAAACCACCCGCCGACGCACTAGCGCCACTTCGTTCTGAATGCGACACGCAGACGTGTGCGGCACCCCGAACTCTGCCATCACGTCCCGGACCCGCACACCAGCACGGAACCGCGCCTCAATCGCCGCGCGCTCCGTCGGCGTCAACAACCGATAACGCCCACGCCTTCCCCTTCTCTTAGCCATCTTCTCCTCCGATCACACAACACGAAAAAACGATCGTGTTGCGCCGACCGGATGAATCCACCCGGCTCCAGTGCCTAAATCCCCCCGGATCCCCCTAAATCGCCCTCAAACTCCGAGGTTCCATCAGTCTGGCCGACATCTTCAAAACCGCCTATTTCCAGGCATTTTGCGGGAAGGGGATGGGATATCGCTCTCGATTCGGAGCGAGCCTCGGCCACCGTCTGCGGAGCGACCGCGATGCGCTGCCCGAACAGGTACTTGGCAAAGCTTGAGGCGAGCGGTGAACGCTCCCGCAGGCGGGCGGTGAAGACGTTCGTGTCGACGAGGACGGTCGCGATCACTCGTTGAGCGCTGCCACGAACAGATCCCACTCCTCGTCGGTCACGTCGGGGATGTCGAAGTGTTCGTCCGGGTCGAGCGGCGCGACATCAGCCATCAACTCCTCCAGCGAGGGAGGAGCCCAGAACCGGGCATTTGCCCACTCGATCTGATCGTTGCTCGCGGCTGGCTCTGGCATCACGTGACCTCCAGGCCAAGTCTAGGCGATCCTGGCGGCACGAACGTGCTCCGGCGGAGTTCTCGCTGTCACTTAGTGCTGGTTGCCGGAAGTTCCGTCCGGTTGTGCTGCGAGCGGGGTCGTCTCGGTTTCGTGGGTGCTGAGGCGGGCGAGCCAGGTGTTGAGCTTCTCGCGGGTGAAGTTCCATGCGAACGGCTCGGCGATCTCGTTGTAGAGACGCTCGAACGCGGTGAGGCGTTGCTCGACTTGGTTGAGGTCGTCGAAGTCGTTCGGGGTGAGGACTTTGCGCTGCACGATCGAGAAGTAGATCTCGATCTGGTTCAACCACGAGGCGTGGACCGGGGTATGCACGAGGCGGAGGGTCGGCCACTGGCCCTGCAGACGTTCGATAGACCTACGCATCGCTGATCCCGCGCTCGATGACGAGCCGGTGAACGTCAGCGACCGACCGGCGCGAGAGCGGCGCGCCCTTGGCGGGCGGCTCGCACGCGACTGCCTTGACCTCGGCGACCTGCTCCAGGGGGAAAACGACGCGGTCGACCCGACCGCGCCTGATCCGCAAGGATTCGCGGCCACGGCTACGACTCCTTCAACCCAGACGGGATTTACGGAGGGCGTCACCTCCGCCGCCGTCCGAGCGGAGATGGACCGACTTGTCAGCGTTCCCTTGGAGTCAATCCTAGTGCGCTGCGCAGCTCGGTCAACGTCAGCCCTTCGACGCGCACGACCTTGTCGCGTGAGTGCTCCCCGCGGATCACGCTGACCCGCCCACGGGCGATACTGGCGCGCTTTGCGATCAGCTTGCACAGTGCCGCGTTTGCCTGGCCCTCGACAGGTGCTGTTGCGACCCTTACGTGTAGGACGCCGTCGCGCTCGTCAACGATCGCGTTGCGCTTTGCACGCGGCTGGACGCGTACCGGGAGATCTGTGTCAGGCACAGGCTGCAGTATGCGTTGGATGCACTGGACTGTCTCTCTCGGGCGGTTTCAACGTTCAAAGCGTCGTGGCCTGGGGCGTCTCGTGAAAAAGTGTATCCTCTAAATCTTAGAAGATAGTAGGCTAGTAAGGGATGGTTTGGTGTGGATACGCAATCGTCTGGGCGGGCTTTGACAGGGTCTCCTCTGCATGCCTTCAGCCTGTCGAGCGGCGAGGGTGCGCAGCGCTGCCAGCCGGGTGGGCTTGGGTGGCGCCGGGCTTTGGGGGGCTTGTGGAGCCAGGTTGCTTCGGGGGGCCGTGTTGGGCGTAATGCCGACCCCAGGGAGGTGGGCGCGAGAGCCAAGGTCGATGTCGAGGTTGTGCATCGGTGTCTGTTGGCGCAGTGGAATGGGCCAGTCGGCGCTCGTGGTTCGGTGTTGCGGTGTGGGGCTGTAGCGCTGGAGTTGAGCGCCCGGGTGTGGCAGGCTTTCGGCCCTGCGGCTGGATCGCGCCAGGTGCATTTGCTGCACCGTTTGGAGGACACGCTGGCAGCGAGTGAGCGGCAGATCCGTGCGGCTGAGGTGCCTTTGCTGGTCAACCGTGCTGTGGTCTCTCTGGCTGTGCGCGGCGTGACCGCCGCGATCGACGATCTTCTTGGTGGGGAGGTGGACCGCGCTGAGGCTCTTGAGGCGTTGGAGGATGCGGCGGTCGGGCTTGCTGCGTTGGCCGTTCGGATAGCGCTGAATCTGAATGGGATCGGTGGTGCGCGACGTGGGGCGCGTGCCAGGCGAGGAGCGGCTCTTGAGCGCCATCTGGAGTCGTTGGTGTCGGAGGTTGGCGCTGGAGCACGCACGAAGCGCTCGGTGAGAGGCGAGGATGGAGTGGGGAATCACGTCGGTGTGTGGTTGAGTGCAGCGCTTGAGCTTGGCTCTCCGGCCGCTGCGGTCGAGCAGGAGTTCGCCGGCCTGGACAGCGTCGATCCGTGTCTGCGCAGCGAGGCGCGATCTTCGCTGCGCGCCCGTTGGCTGGGGTTGGCGGTCGCGCTGTGGCTGATCGCGCAGGAGTTGGATGGTCTGCTGGCGATCATGACCTTTGGCGACGATGCGCGGCTGGAGCGCGCCCTCGTCTCGCGTGTGAGCAGTGTGCTGGTGGTTTGCGATTTGTGTCGGCGTCCGAGCGACTTCGACCATCGCGAGGCATGGGGCAGGCAGCGCGAGGCGCTGTATGAGCTCGTGGGCATTGTCTGTCTGGCGCTGCAGACTTGCGAGGCGGATGCGGTGGTGCGCAGCCAGCAGCTTGTGTTGGGCCGTCTGGCGCGCGCGCTGGTAGCGCTCTGGGCGATCGACGAGCGGGTGCGTTCGCCCGCACAGGAACAGAGCCGCTAATGCCTTTGAGGGAGGCGCGGGTGACGGTCGTCGTTCCCGCGAGCTACGAGGCTCGGCTGGCGCAGTCTGTATTGGCTGGCGCCCTTGGTGCTGAGCGGGCGGCGATGACGCTGTTGGAGCGTTGCGAACCGCAGACGGTCGATGGTGCGGTGGCGTTGGTCGTCGGGCAGGGCGGGTTGACGGTCGATGCCTTTGATCGCATCGCGGATGCGTGGGAGACCTACCGCCACCTCAAACACCTCAGCTGGGATTAGTTGGTGGATACGTCCCTCAACCTTGAATGCGCGTCTCGCTGCCTGTCCCTGTTGGCGTGTGAGTTGAACGCTTGATGGGCATACCCGAGGCGCTGGGCCTCGCGGCGGTGTTGGCGGTCGCCGCCGGCACTCTGAGTGCGGGGATGAGTCGCTCGCCGCGCGCGGGGCTCACGGTCCAGCTGGTGGGCATGGGTCTGTTCGGGGTCCTCGGTGTTTGGGTGCTTGCCTCTGGCCATGCCCTGGGCGCTGGGTTTCACAGCGGTGTGCGCCCGGCGTTTGGCCTCGACGGCCTCAGTGGCTTCTTCCTCTTGGTGGTGGCCGTTGTCGGGGCGCCGGCAGCGCTGTTCGCGCGCGACTCGCTGGCGGCCACCGGGCAGGGGCGAGCGCTGGCCGCAGTGACGGGTGTGTTCCTGCTGGTCCTGGTCGGGTTCCTCAGCGCGCGTGACGTGAGCACTTTTCTGGGGTTCTGGGAGTTGATGACGCTGCTGCCGGCGGCCGCGATCCTGATCGCCCGGCAGGACCGCGAGGCTCGCCGCGGCGTGTTCGTGTACCTGGCGATCACACACATCGGGGGCGCCGGGGTTTGGGTGTCGATGCTTGTGCTCGCCCAGCACGGGGCGCTGGGCGGCGCCCCGCTGGGTGGTGGCCTGGCGGCGTTTGTCGCGTGCGCGTCGCTCGATCGGGTTTTCCACCAAGGCGGGGTTGATGCCGTTTCACTCCTGGCTGCCGCGCGCGCACCCGCTGGCGCCCGCGCATATCTCGGCATTGATGTCGGGCGTGATGATCAAGCTCGCGCTCTACGGGCTCGTGCGCGTGCTGTTCGATTGGCTGGCCCCGCCCGGGCTGTGGGTGGGGATCGCCTTGCTGGCGCTGGGTGCGCTGTCGTGTGTGGGTGGCGTGCTGTATGCATTGATGCAGCACGAGCTCAAGCGGCTGCTGGCGTTTCACTCGATCGAGAACGTCGGGATCGTCGCACTGGGGCTGGGGGCATCGCTCGTGTTCCGGGAAATCGGGCAGCCCACGTGGAGTGCCATCGCGTTCGCTGCGGCGCTGCTTCACGCGCTCAACCACGCGCTGTTCAAGGGCCTCTTGTTCCTCGGCGCTGGGGCGTTCAGCAGGGCTGTGGGTGGTTTGGAGCTCGATCGGCTGGGGGGCCTTTTGCGGCGGATGCCGTGGACCGGGGCGACGTTCGCGCTCGGCGCGATGGCGATCGCCGGGCTGCCGCCGCTGAACGGGTTCGCCTCGGAGTGGTTGACGCTGCAGTCGCTGCTGCACCTCGGGGTTGCAGGCCATCTTGGGGTTGCTTTTGCCGGGGCGCTCGCGAGCGCGGCGCTGGCGGGGACGGCGGCGCTTGCGGTGTACTGCTTCGTGAAGGTCATCGGGCTCGTGCTGCTCGGCCTGCCCCGCCGCCCGGAGTGCGCTGGCGCCGGTGAGGTACCGATTGGGATGCGGGCGAGCATGGTCTTCCTCGCGTGGGGCGTGCGTGGTGTTGGGCGTGCTGCCCGGGCTGCTGGTGCCCACTCTGGCGGCACTGGGACCGGGGCACGTGCGGTTGCTGGGTGGCGCGGGGCTGAACGTGCCGGGCACCGGGTCGCTGCCGACCCTCGCGATCGCACTGGCGCTCGTGGTGCTGGTCGGTGCGCTGGCGAGACTTGCCCGGAGCCGGCGTGCCGCGCCTGCCCCGGCCTGGACTTGCGGCCAGCTGCCGGCGCCAGGGCTCGCGTGGAGCTCGGCGGGGTTCACCAAGCCGCTGCGCCTGGTGTTGGAGGCGCTCCTGCGCCCGCGGCGCGAGGTGCAGATGATCGTCTCCGCAGGCGTCGTGCAGGCGCTTGCCTACCGGGCCGAGGTCCCTCATCTGTTCGACACCATGCTCTACGGGCCGGTGTCGCGGGGAGCGCTGCGCGGCGCTGGGATCGCGCGGCGCCTGCAGTCGGGCAGCCTGCGCGCTTATCTGATCTACCTTCTCGTGCTGCTCGGGGTTCTGTTGGCGCTCGCGCGGGTTGGGGTCCTGGGATGAGCACTGAGGCGCTCGCCGCGGGCGTGGTGCAGGTCGTGGGTGGTGTGTTCCTCGCGCCGGGGATCGTGGGGCTGATCCAGCACTCCAAGGCGCGTCTGCAGGGCCGGCGGGGGACCTCGGTGGGACAGCCCTACCGCGAGCTTCGCCGGCTGTGGGGCAAGAGCGGGGTGGCTCCCGAGCCGCATACGTTCATCTACGCGCTGGCGCCGGCGGTCGTGGCCGCGTGCACGCTGCTGGCGCTGGTGCTGCTGCCGGTCGCCGAGCACGCTCCGGATTGGGGGCTGGGCCACGACGCGCTCGTGCTGGTTGGCCTGCTGGCGCTTGCGCGCTTCGCGGTGACGCTCGCGGCGTGGGATACGGCTGGCGCGTTCGGCCTGATGGGCGCCGCGCGGGATCTGCTGTTCTCGGTGTTCGTCGAGGCGCTGCTGCTGCTGGTGCTGGTGCTGCTCGCGTTGCCGCTGCACAGCACGGATCTGCTCTCGATGAGCCATGCGGCGACCCTGCCTTGGGTTTGGTCCAGTCCCGCGCATTGGGCGGCGGGGGTCGCGTTCTGCCTTGTGGCGGTCGCCGAGACGGGCCGCCAGCCGGTCGATAACCCCGACACGCACCTGGAGCTGACGATGGTTCACGAGGGGCCGCTGCTGGAGTACGCAGGGCGTGAGCTGGCCTATCTGCAGTGGGCGGCGGCGGCGCGTCACTGGATCGTGCTGGTGCTCGCGTGCGAGCTTGTGATCCCTCACCCGGGGCCGTTCGTGGTGCAGGTCGGGGTGCTGGCCGCGGGTGTGCTGCTCCTCAGCGTGGCGCTCGCGGTGTGCGAGACGGTACAGGCCAAGATGCGGATGCTGCGCGTGCCGCTGCTCCTGGGGTTCGGGGCGGCGCTGTGTCTGCTGGGGCTGGCGAGCTGGTTCGCGGGGGGTGGCGGATGACCGGCGCGGTGACGTGGGGGTTGGTGGTCAGCTCGCTGGCGGTGATCGTGGTGCGTCGTCGCTCGCTGGCGATCGCGTTGGTCGCGCTGCAGTCGCTCGTGCTTGGTGTCTATGCGATCACCCAGTCACATACGCAGGCGGCGCTGACGGTGGCCGGGGTCGTGCTCCTCGCCAAGGCGCTGCGTGCTCCCCGCGCTCCTGCTCTTCACCGTGCGGCGGAGCTCGCAAGGCGCGGCTGATCGCCACCGAGCAGCCGGCGTTGGCGCGACTGGCGATCGCCGTTGCAGTGGCGCTTGCGGTCGAGCTCCTGATCCCGCGCTTCGGCCTGCCCGACGCTGGGGTGGAGCACGCCGCGGTGGGAGTGCTGGCGCTGGGCATCGTGACGGCCGTGGTGCGCAGCGCGGTGCTCTTTCAGGCGCTGGGATTCCTGGTCGCCGAGAACGGGATCTATCTCGCGGGGCTGTCGCTGCCCGGCGGTCTGCCGGTGTTCATCGAGCTCGGCCTGGTGTTCGACCTCGTGGTGATCGTGTCGGTCGCCGCCGCGTTCACGGCCAAGATCCACGAGCAGCTGGGCAGCGGCGACAGCTCGCTGCTGGAGGTGCTGCGTGACTGACGCGCTCATCGATCGCGGTGCCGGCGGCGCCGGTGCTTGGAGCGCTGCTGGTGCGGCTGCCGCGCACGCCCGCTGGCGCCGATCGTGTGAACCTCCTCAGCGCGAGCGTCTGCTGCGACGGTGGCGCTCATCGCGGGCGCGCTCGGCGTGCTTCACGGCGGACGGGGCCTGCGCGGCTCGTGGTTTCTGCTCGACCGCGCGGGCGCGAGCTTCCTCGTGGTGATCGCGGTGGTCGGGTGGTGCAGCGCGATTGTCTCCCCCGCCTACCTGGCCGGGGCGGGCAAGAGCCTGTTCACCGCGCGCCGGGCGCGCGCCTGGTACTACACGGCCTTCTACCTGTTCTGGGCCGCGCTGCTGGCGCTCGTGCTGGTCGACAACCTCGGCGTCGCGTGGCTCCTGATCGAGGCCACGACGGGCGCCTCGGCGCTGCTGGTCGCCTACAGCGGGCGCCGCAGCGCGCTGGAGGCCGGCTGGAAGTATCTGGTGCTGACGACGTTCGGCCTGGCCGTCGCGCTGCTGGGGATCCTCATCCTGTTCGTCGGTCTGGCGCCCCACGGCGGGACGCTCGCCACGCTCGACTGGCAGAGCATCGCGCGGCACGTCCGCCGGCATGGCTCCCCGGACGGCGCTGTTCGCGTTGATCCTGATCCTCGCCGGGCTGGCCGCGAAGATCGGCTGGGCGCCGGTGCACAACTGGCTGCCCGACGCGCACAGCGAGGCGCCGCCGCCGGTCAGCGCGCTGCTCTCCGCCGCGCTGCTGCCGACGGTGATGTTGATCGCCTGGCGTGTCGTGCTGACCCTCGGCGAGGCGGTTCCGCACCATCTCGCGAACAACCTCATGCTCGCCTTCGGGCTGGCCTCGCTGGCGGTCGCGATCCCGTTTCTGTGGCGGCCGATGGCGTGGAAGCGGCTGCTCGCCTACTCGAGCCTCGAGCACATGGGAATCCTCGCCCTCGGGATCGGGTTCGCCTCGCCGCTGGCGACTGCCGGGGTGATCATCCACCTCGCCGGGCACGCCCTGGCCAAGTCGCTCGGGCTTCTACACCGCGATCCCGCTGCTGCGCCACGACCCCTCGAGCGCACAGCGCCGCCCCGCGCGGTTTGGCGGCGCTCAGCACCCCGGTCGCGGCCGCCGCGGGGATCAGCCTGGGCACCCTCAGCGGCCTGCCGCCCTCGCCGCTGTTCTTCAGCGAGCTGTTGATCCTGCTCGGCGGGATCGCCGCCCACCAGGTCGCGGTCGTCTCGATCGCCGCGGTGCTGATGGCGCTCGGTTTCCTCGGCCTGGCGCACGCGCTGATCGAGACGCTCGCCGGTGAGAGCCGCGGGCAGCGCTGGCAGTCGGGGCGCACCGTGCGCCTCACCGGCCGGCTGACGGTCGCGCTCACCCTGGGCCTGCTCGCGCTGTCAGCGGGCGCCTATCTGCTCGCCGGCTCCCACGTCGGTGCCGAGCTCATGGCAGGCGTCGCATGAAGACCCGCGAGCGAGTGATCTCACCCGCGCTCACGCCGCCGCGGGTGGAGCGGGTATCCGCGCGGGACTGGCGCGCGGCTTGCGAACGACACAGCGCGGGCGGGTGGACGCTTCTGCGGGCTGTTCGCAAGCAGCGGAACACATGGTCTCCAGATGAACTGTCGTGTTCGCCGGGCAGGAGCGAGGATCACGTCCTCATCGCGCCCGTGTCTTCTGGGAGCGATCGACACGCTGGTCGATCTGATCGCGGCGGCCGGCCAGGACGAGCGCGAGGCGCACGACTGCTTCGGTGTGCGCTTTGACGGGCACGAGCCGTTGCGGCCACTGGTGGACGCATCCCGCCGACCCCGAGGCATGGACTGTGCCCGTCACGGGTCACGACGCCTATCAGGTCGCGGTCGGCCCGATCCACGCCGGGGTGATCGAGTCCGGTCACTTCCGCTTCACCGTCGTGGGCGAGCGCATCCTGCACCTCGACCTGCGCATGTTCTACAAGCACCGCGGGCTGCAGAGCGCCGCCGAGGGCGCCCCCCTCGCCGATGGGCTGCGCCTACGCCCAGCGCGCCTGCGCGGCGTGCGCGGTGACCAACACGGTCGCCTATGCGCAGGCGTGCGAGTCGGCGCTCGGGTTGGCGCCCGACCGTCACCTGCGCCGCGCGCGCACGCTGCTGCTCGAGCTCGAGCGGCTCTACAACCACCTCAACGACATCTCCGCGATCTGCGCCGGTGTCGGCTTCGCGCCGGGGGCGATGGCCTTCGCGGCGCTCAAGGAGCGCGCGCAGCGACTCAACCAGCGCCTGACCGGCCACCGCTTCCTGTTCGACACCGTGGCGCTCGCATCGAGCACTCTGCGGATCGGGCAGCTCCGACGCGCGCGCCGCGCGCGAGGAGCTGCGGGCGCTGGATGCAGGAGCAGCGGGTCCTCTGGCGCGAGCTGCTGTTCGCCGCATCGCTGCAGGACCGCCTCGGCGATGTCGGGCAGCCTCACCAAACACGACGCGCTGCGCCTCGGGGCGGTCGGTCCATCCGCCCGCGCCGCCGGCGTGCGCCACGACACGCGCAGCGAAAGCCCACGACTCGCTCTACGGCGAGTTCGCGCCCGCCGCCCCGGAGCGCCCAAGCGGCGACGTCGCCGCGCGCCTTGACATCCGCGGGGTCGAGCTCGAGCAGACCTTCGCGATCCTCGACGAGCTGCTCGCCGACCGATCTCGTGCCCGGCGGCGTCGAAGCACCTGGGCATCGCCGGCGGGCGATATCGGCATGGCGCGCGTGGAGAGCCCGCGCGGTGAGACGGTCTGTGCGTCGTGCAGACAGACGGGCACACGATCGAGCGCCTGCATCTGCGCACCGGCTCCTACGCCAACTGGCCCGTCGCTCGCGCACGCCGCGCGCGAAAACCTGCTCCCCGACTTTCCCGCTCATCAACAAGAGCTTCGAGCTCTGCTACGCCTGCGTGGACCGCTAGAGCGATGTTCGTGCTGCTCAGACACCTGCAGCGCGCACGCCGCGAGATCGCGCTGCCCGCGCCCCGCCGGCGCGGGCTCGCTGGCGCTGCGCCACGTCGACGCCGGCTCGTGCAACGGCTGCGAGCACGAGCTGACCGCGACCGCCAACCCCTACTACGACATGCAGCGCCACGGGCTGAACATCGTCGCCTCACCCCGCCACGCCGACGTGCTGCTCGTCACCGGGCAGATCACCACGCGCATGGCCGCGCCGCTGCGCCGCGCGTACGAGGCGATGCCCGAGCCACGCCTGGTCGCCGCGCTCGGCGACTGCGCGATCGGCTGCGCGGCTGCTCGGAGACCCCGCGCAGCTCGCCGGGCCGCTGGAGGAGATCCTGCCCGTCGACCTGCGCATCCCCGGCTGCCCACCCACCCCGCAGCAGATCGCCGACGCGCTGCTCGGCCTGATGCGCGAAGCCGCAGATAGCGCGAGCGCACCCCGAACTCTCACCGAGAGCACCACCAGCCCGCCGGAAATCCGGCGGGATAGACCACCGACACCAGAAGGAGCCAAAGATGCCTGACATCGAGTTCCCGACCGGCGCGGCACGGCGCCCGGGCTACCTGGCAGTTCCTGCCGGCGTGCGCGGCCCGGCCACGATCGTCCTGCAGGAGTGGTGGGGCCTTGACGAGCACATCCGCTCGGTCTGTGACCGCCTCGCCGCCGAGGGGTTCTTCGCGCTGGCCCCCGACCTCTACCGTGGCGAGCGCACCACCCAGCCCAGCGAGGCCGAACAGAAGATGATGGCGCTCTCGATGGACCAGGTCGAGCAGGACATGTGCGGCGCCGCTGGAGTTCCTGGCCTCCCAGCCGGGCTTCGAGGCGTCCGGCGTCGGAGCGCTCGGCTTCTGCCTCGGGCGGAGGACTCGCTCTGTGGGCGGCAGCTACCTGCCCAAACATCGCCGCGGCCGTCACCTACTACTACGTGATGCCCCACGGCAAACCCGACTTCGCAACGATCAAAGGACCCGTCCTCGGGCACTTCGGGACCGCCGACGAGTTCATCGCGCTCGAAGGACGCCAAGGCCCTGGAAACCGAGCTGCGCGCCGCCGGTGTGCGAGGTCGCCTTCGACAACTACACGGGCGCCGGCCACGCATTCTTCAACGACACCAACCGTCTGGGCACCTACGACCCAGACGCCGCCGCGGCGCTCCTGGGAACGCACCGTGAGCTTCCTGCACACCACACTCACACCACCCCTCCCCGAGGCGTCCTAGCAGCACACGCCGGCGACCCCGATGGAGCGTAAACAGGTCGAGGAGGGGCACCCGCGCTGGGGGCCCCGTCCGCGCGGACCTGTGCGATGCGCGCGTCGATGATCCAGAGCACCGCGACCGCACGCAACAAGCGGGTCAACACGATGAGCTGCGTCTTGGTCTGCGCGTCGCGGTGGCCGCGCAGAGCAGCGGTGTAGGACGCAACCGCGTGCGTGAGACCATCGTGCTGATGAATCAAGGCATTGACGAGATGAAACGCACAGGGCCGGTCGAGCAGCCGCCCGCCCGCCAGGACATTGGCCGCCCCAGCCGCGACAGCCTCGTGCAGCGATCCGAGTTGCGCGTAGCTGGGCGACACCAGTTCACGGTCCAGCATGCGGACGATCTCAAGCTCGCACGCGGCCAGCATGAGCCAAAGGGCTCGCACCTCGCACAGCGCCCTGCCTACGCTCACCAGGGGGGCGTCTACTCGCGTGAGATCCTTCAGCACCCGCGCGGGAACACCCACGCGCAACAGCTCACCCAGCAGCCTTCCGACGCGATCCTCCTCAAGCGCAGGTCTGATCTGTCTCTCCGGCAGACCCAGCCCACCGCTGTCGATCTGATCGACGATCACGTTCAACTGGACCAGCACGGTCGTTGGAGCGCTCACAAGCGGCGGCACACCAAGACCGAGGCAGTCGATGTTCGCGATCGCTCGCACGGCGATCACCAGCAGCCCGGAGGCAGCCTGTTCAAGCCGCTCCCACACTCTGGTTTCCTCGCCGCTGCTGTCAACCACGAACTCCGCCACAGACGCGCTCGCCGCCGAGGAGATCTGTCCGAGCGCATCGAGATCCAGCGCATAGGTCGCCTCCCCGCTCAGAACGCTCCGCTCGTGCGCCGCCAACCTGTCGTCGACTGTTCGCGCAAGCTGCGCGGCAGTCGGTCGCGCTTCCCCAATGGCGGGTACTGCTCTGGCGAACGCCCGCAGCACCGACGTTGCGCACCCAAGGCAACCACGCCGGCACCGCTCGCCATCAGCGCTCGACGCCGTGAGCAGCTCAGCCAACCCACGCGCACAGACATGGAGCGTGTCATCGACATGCTCCAACGGCGCCTGCCCATGCGCGGCATCGTCAGCTGTCACCAAGGAACCCATTGCGAGATTCCAGACCTCCTGCAAAACAGAAGAACGCAGCTCCTCCTCCGCCGTCGCTCTCACAGCTGCCAAAACCAAGTGGATGGAGTGGACGGAGGGGCGCCCCCAAGAAACATGCTTATATTGTAGCCTTCTAAGACTACATACCAATAAGTATTGCCTTGGATCAGTATCGAGTACGCCATACTCAAGACCCGCCTACGATGCCCCCCACTGCAAGCGCCATGACCACCACCACAACTCACAGGGCCTCCACATGAGTCCGCGTTCACGAGACAACGCGCCAGCGGATGCCGTCCAGTCCCGCGCCGTCTACCAGATGAAGGCCGAGTTCTTCCGCATCCTCGGACACCCCGTACGAGTGCGCATCCTGGAGCTGCTCAAGGATGGAGAGCGCACCGTCGGCGACCTGCAGCACGAGTTGCAGATGGACTCAGGCGGAACCTCCCAGCACCTCGGAGTGCTGCGCAAGCACGGCATCCTCGAAGGCCGCCGCGTCGGCACCAGCGTCTACTACACCGTCCGCGACCCCCGCATCTTTCAGCTCCTAGAGGTCGCCCGGCAGATCCTCACCTCCAGCCTCATCGAGACACAGGCCGTCCTCGGCGAGCTCACCACCCCCACCTGACGCGGAGGCGGGTCTCGACTCCACCGCTCACAGCAGACCGGGATCACGGTCGAAACGGGTGCGGTGACACCGCTTGTGCATCGCAACGCTCCGGATCATCCAACTCCTTACGCAGCGTCAAACGTGTCCCCTCGAGCTCGCCGCTATCCCTCAGAATCACCCAAATCGGCTCATAGACACCGACGATATCGCGGCAAAGCCCACAGCGCAGCCGGTCGTCGGTCCCATCAGCACGCAGCCCATCGCTCACTCCGATCTGTTCCGATCCAGCGACCACCGCTGCAAGCACACGGCACACATGATCTCTGAATCTTACTAACTCCTAAGCAGCTAACGCATAGGCCCTTACCTTGCCGGCTGGCAGGCAGCGCTGCGGCGCTGTGGAAGCCGAGCCGCGGCCTTGATCCAAGAGCCCAGCGCAACGGCGGCGAGGTCACCCGCGTGGTCGTACCCACCCGCTTGTCATCCCCGTCATCCGCGCGACCTCGCTCGCGCTCACGAGCCCCGTCATGGTTATTCCCTTTCGGTCAGACCAAGCCAGATCCACCGTTTATCGGACAGACCCCGAAAGGGACCGCCACCTACAAACTTCTACGGGCTACGGGACAACCTCCGATCGACCGTTCGGAGGGCTTTTTCGAGCTCGAGGGAGGAGGGGTCGTTTGGACGTTATACGCCGTGTCATACGGCTTATAAAGCCCTATCGCGTCGGCGTTCTGACGCCGTCGGAAGGGCGTCCGGGCGGGCTGCGCTCATGGGCCACCGGGTTTAGGCAGTAAGTCGGGGTGGATTCATCCGGTCGGCGCAACACGATCGTTTTTTCGTGTTGTGTGATCGGAGGAGAAGATGGCTAAGAGAAGGGGAAGGCGTGGGCGTTATCGGTTGTTGACGCCGACGGAGCGCGCGGCGATTGAGGCGCGGTTCCGTGCTGGTGTGCGGGTCCGGGACGTGATGGCAGAGTTCGGGGTGCCGCACACGTCTGCGTGTCGCATTCAGAACGAAGTGGCGCTAGTGCGTCGGCGGGTGGTTTGTTCGCCGCATCGGTTGTCCTTTGAGGAGCGGGAGCGCATTTTCGTTGGGGTCTGTCGGGGAGAGAGCGACAGCGAGATCGCGAGGGCGCTCGGGCGGCATCGTTCGACGGTCGGCCGCGAGATCCGTAGGTGCGGAGAGCGCCGGCATTATCGGCCGCTGCAGGCCGATCGCGCGGCTCGGCGGTGCGCGCGGCGGCCGAAGCCGACGAAGCTCGCGGGCTGCCCGCGGCTCGTAGCTGCGGTCCAGGAGGGGCTAGAGCGGCGCTGGTCGCCGCAGCAGATCTCGTTCAGACTGAAGCTCGATCATCCTGAGGATGAGGGGATGCGGATCAGCCACGAGACGATTTACCGTTCGCTGTATGTCCAGTCGCGCGGCGAGCTGCGCCGGCAGCTGACCGCGAGCCTGAGGACGGGTCGCTCGACGCGCCGCTCCCGCGGCCGGACCGGCACGCACGGTGGAATCCGGGAGATGGTCTCGATCGCTGAGCGTCCGGCCGAGGTCGATGAGCGGCGCGTGCCTGGCCACTGGGAGGGAGACCTGTTGATCGGTACCGAAAACAAGTCGGCGGTCGCGACGCTCGTTGAGCGACAGACCCGCTATGTGCTCCTCGCCCGCCTCGGCCACGATCGCACGACCGCGCATGTCATCGAGGCGCTCAAAGCACGCATCGCCGAGCTGCCCGCGCATCTGTTGAAGTCATTGACCTGGGATCAAGGCCAAGAGCTCGCCGCCCACAAACGGTTCACCAGCGCCACCGGCATCCAGGTCTACTTCTGCGACCCCCGCTCCCCATGGCAACGCGGCTCGAACGAGAACACCAACGGGCTGCTGCGCCAGTACCTCCCACGCAAGCTCGACCTCGCCACGCGCAGCCAAGACGAGCTTGACCAGATCGCAGCCGAGCTCAACAGCCGCCCCAGACAAACACTCCAGTGGCGCACGCCAGCTGAGAAGATGGAGGCCCTGTTGCGCTGACCGCTTGAGGCCACCCGGTTCCAGTGCCTAAATCCCCCCGAATCCCCCTAAATCGCCCTCAAACTCCGAGGTTCCATCAGTCTGGCCGACATCTTCAAAACCGCCTATTTCCAGGCATTTTGCGGGAAGGGGATGGGATATCGCTCTCGATTCGGGTCGGCGAGGTCCCCGGTTCGAATCCGGGCGCCCCGATATGACAGTTGTCTGCGGAGGGCTAGAGTAGTGTAGTGGGTTAGCGTGGCAAGGTCGAGGCGGCGTGCTGGAGGTCGCGGCGGTCGATGATGCGCTCTACGAGGTAGCCAGCTTGCTCACTTGCGTTCAGTGTTTGTAGCTCGGTTTGTGTGAGTGGCCTGTAAAGGGCGCGGTGCTCTCCGCGACGGAGTCGCAGCCATGGTGCGCGGCCGGCTAGCGCCTTGATGTCGAGGTTCGCTGGTTGGGGCTCAGCAGCAAGGTCGTTTTCGAGTAGGTCGAGTAGGCGCTTACGGTTCTTGTGATCGATGCGTCGCAGATCCCGCAGTGCACGCTTGGAGAGCTCGACGTGATACATCCCGAGGGAGCCCTGTCGGCTCTACCGATTGGTGCGCGGCTCATCTGTTTCGAGCTCCGAGCGCACATCGGCCAGCGAAACTGTTTCGCCGGCGGCTAGCTCATGGTCGGCAGCGATCATGCCCTCGACGAACTCAGGGGCATGGGCGAGCACGAAATCCTCGAACTCCGCTGAGTCGACTGGGAGCATGTAGACGACAGGCTGGCCGCGGCGCGTGATTAGCGCCGGCTCCTTGTTTTGCTCGATGTCGTTGATGATGGAACTCGCGTGTCTCGCGAGCTCACGGACGCCAATCGTGCTCATAGTGATCCCCTAGATGTGCGTATCAATGTACATACAATATAGCATCGAAGTTGCGAGGCATGGAAGGATCTCAGGAGAAAGGAGATGCTCCGCCCCATCATCTGGGACGCGCTCGCGCGGCGACGAGCCGGTGTTCGAGGATGGCGCATACCCCTGGCCACTCCGTGTCGATCGCGCTGTAGTACGCGGAGTCGCGGACACCGACGTTCGGCGTGAGCATGTGCCTGCGGAAGATCCCCTCGAACTGGGCAGGGAGCGCCGCGAGCGCTCGTTGCGAGCGTCGGTCTTGAACTCCACCCGCATGCACCCCAGCCGCTCGAAAGCGTGCCCCAACATCAGCAACTTCGCCTCCGGGTTGGCACCCGTGGGCCACATCGATGGCACCAGCCAGGTCGCACCGATCTCAAGACCACGATGCTCAAGGCGCAGGGCGAGAAAGCGCGTGCTGCCGATCACCTCGCCGCTCGAGCGCGTGATCGTGACGAACACGCATTCGCTGCCGGCCTCACTCGACGCCAGGCTCGCTGAGAGCCACGAGTCGAAGAATTCGCGGCTCTCGCCGACCGGGGTTGTCCAGGCCCATATCTCCGGGTGCTGGGACGCCGCCCACAACCCCTCCTCGTGAGCGGCCTTGAGGGGCTCCAGCACGACGATCTCGCCCTCCAAGCGTCTGGCGAACCCATCCCACATCTCGCCTCGCAGACTATCGGCCGCGCCCGCCGATCACATCGGGCACTGCCGTCCAGACCTAGCATCAACATACATGTGTGAGGGATAGCATACAACCGGACTAGATAGGCTAGAGGCCTGGTCTGGAGCCGGTATGGCTTTTGCAAAACGTCTGCAGCGAGCCCGAAAACCGCATTGCAGAGCCAATTTGAACCGGGCGCCCCGATTACGAGGTCTTCACGTTTGACCTCGTGCCGTGTTCACGTTTGGGGTGATGGTGTTGGCTGGGTGCGGTGTCGTGCTCGTTTGTGGGCGGCACGCTGTTGAGTGCTTGGGCTGGGAGGATCGCAGGGCGTGTGGATGGAGGTTCGTGGTGGTCGCGGTGTCGCGGTTTTGGGGCTTTTCGGTGTTCGTCTTTGGGTCGCTCTGCGTGGGGCGTCTTATCCCGGCGGTGCGCTGTCGCCGCGCCTAGGTCGTGGATTGTGCGGCGGCGCCGGCGGCGCCGTGGTGGGAGTCCGCGTTCGCGTCGCCGGTCGTCCTCGGCTTTGCGTGCTGCGTAGGCGTCCGCGACGTGGGTGTTGGAAGTGGCGAAGTATGCGAAGCGCGAGCGTTGCTGCTAACGCGGTCCCATCGCGGCATGGACGCCACCACCAGCCCGAGCACCCGTCGCAGTGGGTGTAGAGGAGCCCGTGAAACCGACGCTCGAGACGAGTGTCGCCGTGCACATCGCGGCGATCGTCAGCGCTTTCAGCCGGCGCGGGGTGAGCCACCCGAGATGATGGGTCTGTAGCCACGTCCTGAACCCGTGGCGGCCGACGCCGCGGCCATCGCGCACCCGACACACACAAATAACACGATACGCCCCCGCCACGCGCCAAGCGCCACCGGCATCGGAGCAGGTACGGTCAGGTAGGGTTTGCTCGTGGTGCTCCACACCGCCCTCTGCCTGCTGCCGGCGCTCGCGCTGGCGATACCGCTCCTCGCGCGGCGCTATCCCGGCGAGCGTGTCCTGATCGCGCTGCGCGGTAGACCGCGAGCCCGGTGGTCACGCCCGCGCTCGTGTATGCCCGCGCACCGTCGCATGGTGCTCATGGCCGTGCGCGCGGCGCGCCTGATGGGCCGTTCGCTGGCGGTGCGCCCGCCACCCGTGCTGGTCCCGGCGAGCTGAGTCCCTTAACACCCTGCCCGGGTGTCGACTGCTCGGCTCCCACGGAGGAGTCTGCCACGCGGTGGCGGTCTGCGCGCCTCGGCGCTCGCCGGGTCGCGCCCCTCCGGGCCTATTGAGACCTGCTCCCAGGCTGCTCTGGGCACCCCGCGACCGCACGCGTGGTGATCGCCGCGCGGAGCCTTACTAGCCCTCACCGTATTTCATCTACTCAGGAGGAACACCCAAACATGAAAGCCAAGAAGATCGCGATGCTCGCTCGCGGCGGGCGCGCTCCTCGCACCCGCCGGTGCGCAGGCACACATCAGCCTGCACCCCAACACGGTCCCCGCCGGGGCGTTCGCGACGCTCAACGTCAGAGTCCCAGGCGAGCAGGAAGGCGCGTATGTAACGAGGGTCGATGTGCTGTTCCCGCAAGGGTTCACGGGCGTCGACTACGAACACGTCGCCGGCTGGAGCACGAAAGTCATCGAAACCAAGCTCGCGACCCCGATCACCGAAGACGGCGAAACGATCGACACCGAGGTCTCCCAGATCGTCTGGACGTGGGTCGGGCCACTGGGGAAGGTAAACAACGGCCAGTTCATCCAGTTCCCCCTCTCACTGGCGATCCCCGCAGGCGCGACAGGGCAAAGCACTGGAATTCAGGACGGTACAGACCTACAGCAACGGCCAGATCGTTCACTGGATCGCCCCGTCGCTGACCGCCGAACACCCCGCGCCGAGGATCAACGTCACCGCCAAGGGCGGCGTGATCCAAGACATCGCGGGCGAGGAGGCAGGGCCACAAGCCCGACAAACAGCCGCGAGGCCAACCCACGGCCGCCTCGACACCAACCGTCGTGAAGCCAACGAGCGGAGCGAGCAAAGCCCTTTCCATCACCGCACTAATCCTCGGCACACTCGGCCTGATCGCGGGCCTCGGGGCGCTCACAACTTCACGCCGCAAGAGCACCGCGTAAACCCACGACCCTCGCGAATAAAGATGCTTGATCCCGCACCCACCAACCCACACGTTCCAGGCAAGCAGTGGGGGCGGGTCATCATCCCCGCAGAGTCACACAGCTCAAGCGCTACCACATGCGTCCGAGTCGCCGACCGGCCCGTCTGCGTGCAGACGACACGTCAGCGGCGAGCGAGCCGACGTCCGCTCTCGGTGTCCGGTGCGGTGTAGTTGAGCTCGTAGTGGTGGTAGAGAACAGACTCGTCCGCCTGTGAGAGCTCCTCGCCATGCTGCTCGATATTGGGCGCAGACTGTACCTGTTCCCTGGTGACCGCTACCTGCAGCTCGTCGGGGCCGACCTTGATCCCGCCGAGCGGCACAAAGGTCAAATGGCGGCCGATGAAGCCCTCCTTGATGGTCGCGAACTGCGGCTCGTCGGTCTCTACATCGACGTAGACATCCTCAAGCTTTCCGATCTTCTCGCCATAGAGATCGACCAGCATCCTGCCATGCCACTCAGCGACATTCCACTCAGCATCTTGCTGGTGCTCGGTCACCGGTCAACCCTGCCCTTGAGGTCCTCGAGCGCGTGCTCCGCCTTGCCGATGACCGAGTCGAGCTTGCCCTTGAGCTTGCCCTTGTCCTCCTGGCGCTCCCCCTCGCGCTTGGTCTCCTCGTCGCCGGTGACGGCACCGACGGCCTGCTTCGCGCGGCCGCTGATCTTGTCGGTCTTCTCGCCCATGACGGGGCCTCCTGAAGTTGTAGCGGGTTACGGCCGAGACATCTCGCCCTAGCGACGAGAAACCAAGCCAAAGATGTAGATGTAGATAGTCAACACGAATGCCGAAGGACGTTGCTGCGGAAACGATCGCCGCGATCCACGATGGCTCCAGGGCGAACCGTCACCCTCGCCGTCCGTAGTAGCGACCTCGACCCACAAAGGCGAAGAGCACGAGGATGACGACGAGCGCCCACAACAACGGACTCACGGCGATACTTCCCACCAACGCCAAGACGATGAGAACGACAAGCAGAACGACGACTGGATCCATGCCTGCAACGGTACGCCCGAAACACGACACGGCCATCCGTAGTTACCCACCGAGAACGTAGCCGGGAAACCCGTGGGGGCTTTCCCACACGGTTGGACCGGTCCCGGTTCCCACGCCTATGCCGAGCAGAGCGACGCGATTTACGAGACCCGGTCGCGGCGGTCCGGTCCAGCCCACGCGGGCCACCCCAGCGACGTGCGCACGGGTGAGAACTCGACGCGATCAGACCCGCGAAGGTGTCCTGCTCGCGGAAGCTCTCCATCTCAACGGCGTACTCCACCGCGCCGGGAGCGCCATCGCGGGTTCGGCGAGCGCCCGCAGCAGGGCGGGATCGCCGCGCTGCTCCCGGCCGTCAGCGATCTAGCCCCGAGTGCTCGTAGGCCGTCCAGTCGCCGGCTGCCCATCACGATCATGTCGGCGTTCGTGCTGTTCGCGGCTTTGAGGATCACATCGCATGCTTTGCCGGGTTCGATGAGCGGCTCACCTGCGTCGGGCAATGCGGGGCGCGGTGTGTGGCTGTTGGAGTACGTAGAAATACACGTCGGAGTTGAGGGTAGCCCCTGATGTGCCAGCCGGGGGCCGGATCTAGGTTCGTGTGTGTAGGTCAGCGAGCGCCTGCAAGCCGCCACGAAAAATGATTGGAGACCTAGACAATGGCAACAGTTGAGAAGCCCACCACCTTCGAGGCGCCCGGGCAGCCCGGCAGCCCGGTGCAGTGCAAGGCGCGGTATGAGAACTTCATCGGCGGCCACTGGGTGGCGCCGATCGACGGCGAGTACCGCGTGAACCTCACGCCCGCGACGGGCCGAGCCGATCTGCGAGGTCGCGCACTCCGGCGCCCAGGACATCGAGCTGGCGCTCGACGCGGCGCACGCCGCCAAGGACGCCTGGGGCGAGGCCTCGCACGACCGAACGCTCGAAGGTGCTGAACGCCGTCGCCGACGCGATCGAGGAGAACCTCGAGATGCTCGCGGTCGCCGAGAGCTGGGAGAACGGCAAGCCGGTGCGCGAGACGCTCGCCGCCGACATCCCGCTGGCCGCCGACCACTTCCGCTACTTCGCCGACGTGATCCGCGGCGAGGAGGGCACGCATCTCGGAGATCGACAAGGACACGGTCGCCTACCACTTCTCCGAGCCGCTCGGCGTGGTCGGGCAGATCATCCCGTTCAACTTCCCGCTGCTGATGGCCGCGTGGAAGATCGCGCCGGCGCTCGCCGCCGGCAACTGCACCGTCGTGAAGCCGGCCGAGCCCGACGCCGTGGTCGATCCTCAAGCTCGCCGAGGTGATCGGCGACATCGTGCCCCCGGGCGTGCTGAACATCGTCAACGGTTCCGGCGCCGAGACGGGCAAGGCGCTGGCGTCGAGCAAGCGGATCGCGAAGATCGCGTTCACCGGCGAGACCGTCACCGGCCGGCTGATCATGCAGTACGCCGCACAGAACATCATCCCCTCGACCACCGAGCTCGGCGGCAAGTCGCCGAACATCTTCTTCGAGGACGTCATGGCCGCGGACGACGACTTTCTCGACAAGGCCGTCGAGGGACTGGTGCTGTACGCGTTCAACAAGGGCGAGGTCTGCACCTGCCCCTCGCGGGCGCTGATCCAGGAGTCGATCTACGACGAGTTCATGGCCCGCTGCCTGGAGCGCATCGGGGCGATCCGCCAGGGCCACCCGCTCGACCAGAGCACCCAGCTCGGCCCGCAGGTCTCGAGCGCCCAGCTCGAGAAGATCGAAAGCTACGTGCAGATCGGCCTCGACGAGGGCGCCGAGCTGCTGATCGGCGGTCAGCGCAACATGCTCCCGGGCGAGCTCGCCGGCGGCTACTACCACGAGCCGACCGTGTTCAAGGGCACCAACGACATGCGCATCTTCCAGGAGGAGATCTTCGGCCCGGTGCTCGCCGTCACCACCTTCAAGGACGAGGCCGCAGGCGCTCGCGATCGCCAACGACACGCTCTATGGGCTGGGCGCGGGCGTGTGGACCCGCGACGGCTCCCGCGCATTCCGGATGGGCCGCGGCATCCAGGCGGGGCGGGTGTGGACCAACTGCTACCACCTCTACCCCGCACACGCAGCCTTCGGCGGCTACAAGGTCTCCGGTGTCGGACGCGAGAACCACAAGATGATGCTCGATCACTACTCCCAGACCAAGTGCCTGCTCGTCAGCTACGACCAGAACCCCATGGGGCTGTTCTAGACAAAGCGAGAGAGGCAAGGTGTTGACTGAAGAGAGCGAAGGCGGGGGTCCTCACATGCGACCAAACGTGACAGCGACCCCCGCCGCGATCGACATGGTCAAGCGCCTGAGCGCCACACACGGACCGCTCGCCTTCTTCCAGTCCGGAGGGTGCTGCGACGGCACCTCACCGATCTGCCTGAAGGACGGCGAGCTGCCCCCCGGCGCCAACGACCTGCTGCTCGGCAGGATCGCCGGCGCTCCCTTCTACGTGGACCGCGAGCAGTACCGACGCTGGGGCCACCCTTCATTCCTGATCGACGCACGGCCGGGGCCGGCCGAGGGCTTCTCGCTATCGCTGCCCGACTCGCACTTCGTGACTCGCACCCCGCCTAGACCCTGGTGAGCTTGATCTCGATGTGGTGGCTGAGCTGTCGAGGACAGTCATTGTGGTTGCGCCGACGCTTGCTGGATCGGGGGGCGCCGAGATCTGCCTCGAGCTACTCGACCGGTGCGCGGCCGCGGACTCCAAGCCGCGGAGTCCGCGCCGTGACGATGTCGGTGAAGCCAGCGTCTTGAAACCACCCAACGACCTCACGCTCACGATGCAACGAGGTGTATGGTGGCAGAAGGAGGTCGTTCCAGAGAAGGTAGAACGCCTGTCGTGTCACCGGCTGTATGTTCTCGCGATCGATGGGATCGCGGGGACGCAAGCCCGGAAGTGAGCGTGCGGCGCGATACAACAGGTGCAGGGCGACGGTGGGGTACGACAGGAATTTGGCGAGGTTCCGGATCCTCGAGCGTGGACGCCGCCACAGTCCCAAGCGCCTGAGGGGTGCGTGTATTCGCGGCAGCAGGTTTGCGACGTGGAATGGCGACAGATCTCGCGGATACACCCAGACGAACAGCAGTCCTCCTGGACGGACATACCGGGTGAGCGCGCGAAACGCCTCGGCGGCATCACTTGTGTGGTGAATCACGCCCATCGACCACACAAGGTCGAAGGCGCTTCGCAGCGGGGCGGCCGAGAGGTCGGCCTGAAGCGTGTGCAGGTTGATGAGATCGCGCGCGTCGGCGTTAACGAAATCCACCACGTCGGTCAGGTCGAGTGCGACGACCGTTCGGGCACCGTGCTGTGCAACCAGCCGACCGATGCGCGCGGGGCCGCAGCCTGCATCGAGAACGGTGAGACCAGCCACCCCCTGCTCACTGATGCCGGTTGAGTCGAGGAACGACTTCCACAGACTGGCGTCGTTGGGCCCATATAGCGTTTCCAGCCCAAACTCGCCGCGCTCGTAGGCGCTCCACTGCGACGAGAACACCTCCGCGACGTCTGTGTGAGCAGGGCTGGCGCCCGCGGCGCGGGGAATGCCGGCTGTCACGCAAACGACCGCGTCACATGATTCACAGCGCAGGATACCCTCGTGGAGCTCGCCGCCTGCCTCCTCTCCTTCGATGGCAAAATTGCCACCGCAGCGAGCGCACGCCAGCAGACGCCCCAGCTCAGGCCGCATCTTGACCGACACCGGATCGGGATATCGCCATGGCGGGTAGGCTATAGCTCATCTTGGTTCATGAATAACCGGGTGGCGTCCGGATTGCCGGAAGAGCTGCATTTCAGTGTTATGGGGCGCTGGGTCACGATAAGTTGTTTCCAACGCTGTTGCGAAACACGGGGGATCGCGTGAGTTGCCTCGCCCGGTTCCCTCGGTTTCGAGGGTCGGACGTTTGCGGAATGTTGGTGGGTCGGCCGAGCCACCTGTGCCCGTCAACGTTTAGCTCGACTGCTGGGGAAGGGTAGAGTGACGCCGAGCGTGGGCCTGCAGCTTGTGATCTTCGACTGCGATGGTGTGCTGGTCGATAGCGAGGTCATCTCCAACCGAGTGCTCGCGGCGATGCTCACCGAGCAGGGGCTGCCGACGACGCTGCCGCAGGCGCGGCGCGAATACCAGGGCCTGCTGTTGGCCGATGTGCAGGCCCGAGCTGAGGCGAAGCTCGGGCGAGCGCTCCCGCTGGACTGGCTCACGCGATACGAGGACACCCGCGCCGAGGCCTTCCGTCGGGAACTGGCGCCCGTTGCGGGGGCGGCAGAGACGGTGGAGCACCTGCGCACCGAAGGGTTGGGGGTGTGTGTTGCCTCGCAGGGCAAGCTCGAGAAGACACGGCTCTCGCTCGCGCTGACCGGTCTGGATCACCTCTTTCCCGAGCGCGCGCGGTTCTCGGCGCACAGCGTCGCCAATGGCAAGCCGGCGCCCGACCTCTTCCTCCACGCGGCCGCGGCGATGGGCGTCGAGCCGGTCGCGTGCGCCGTGGTCGAGGACACCCCCTCCGGCGTCACCGCCGCGGTCGCGGCCGGGATGCGCGCCATCGGCTACACGGCCGACAGCGACGAACGAGCACTGAGCGATGCCGGCGCCGAGCTGCTGCGCTCGCTCGCGGAGCTTCCCCGCCTGCTGGACGCAACGCCGATCTAACGCGGCTTTTGTCCCTCGCGGCGCTGGCGAAGTCAGCGAACGCCTTGGATCAGCCGCCGCCGGCGAGCGCGTCGCGGCGACGGTTGCCCGCCCAGGTCGTCATGACGATCAGCGCAGCGATGCCGATCCCGACCGCAAGGCAGTCGCCGGCGACGAGCAGGTAGCCGCCGCTGCGGTGCGGGTTCACGAAGAGGTACGGATACCAATCCACGATCGCGCCGCGCGCCAACGTGTAGAGGATGTACAGCAGCGGGAAGGCCATCCAAAGTACGACCGTCCGCGCGGGCTCGAGGCGCACGCGCGGCGGGTCGAGCAGCCAGTCGAGTGTCACGGCCACCGGCATCAGGTAGTGCAGGATCGCGTTCACCCACGGGTACGTCGGGGCGTGCCCGGAGAGCAGCACCAGGTACACGATCCCCGTCGTGAGGATGTAAACGACCGCGGCGCCTCTGAGCAACTCCACCGTGCGAGAGTGCGTATGCGCGGGACGGAGGGCGCCGTGCAGGAGCATCGCTGCCGCGAAAAGGTTGCTCAATACGGTGAAATAGCTGAAGTAGTCCCCATCGCTGACCCCCGGTCCTGCAGCCACGTCGTAGCCGATCGCCACCAACGTCAGCAGCGCCAGCAGCGCACGGCAGACGCGCAGCGCCGGCTCGCTCAGCGTGCCGTGCCGGGGGCGTCGCTCGACGCTTGCAGCCGAAGAAGAATGAGAGGACATGGCACCACGCTAGCCGATGGCGCCGCCCGACGTCAGGCGTGTTTGCGACGCCCAGCTCGCTGCCCCGCGCCGGCTGTGGCGGTATCGAGTCGGAGACAGCCGTGTGTAGGGGGGCGTCCCGCGACGGTGTCTGCGCCTGCCGGGATCTCGCCTGCCGGGGCGCGTGTGCAGCGGCATTTGCATGCGCCATAAAACCTCTTTATAAGAATAGTATGAAAGAACAGGCGCATGGGATTTTCGGGCGGTGGGGGCCCAGGCATCCGCACCTTGCCGCATGGGGCGCGCGCACGGCGGTGCCGGCGATGAGCAGGCTGCTCGCGCACAACGGCATCCACCGCCCCGACAGCGAGCCGAGCCGGGCGCGGCGCGCTGCGCTGGAAGCGCGCATTCGCGACGGGTGCGCGACCTACGTGCTGGGCTTCAACGCCGCCAGCCACAACACCGGCGCGGCGCTGGTGCGGGTCACCGAGCAGGGCACCGTCGAGCTGATCTGCAACGAAGAGGAGGAGCGCTATAGCGCGATCAAGAACTGCGACCAGTACCCGGAGCATTCGGTCGAGGCGGTCAAGCGCCGCCTGGGTGAGCTGGGCGTGGCGCCTGAGGAGCTCGCCGCATGCGTGAGTAGCTGGGACTACGCGGGCTGGTTTGAGGTGGCGGCCGTGCGCCCCACGCTCGAGGAGGCGCCCGCGAGCCTGACGGTGCTGTTCAAGGAGCGTACGATGGTCGAAGCGGCGCGCGCGCGCTCCTCCAGCGGGCGTTCGGAGCGGCCCGCCGAGCGCGAGCACGTGACCGCGCTCGTCGACGTGCCCGAGCGGCTCGGCCGCCAGTTCGGCCTAAACCGGCGCATGCCGATTGTCGGTATGCGCCACCACGATAGCCACGCGTATCTGAGCTATGGCGTCTCTCCGTTCGCGCGCGAGCGCGAGGAGCCGGTGATGGTGATTGTCACCGACGGCGCGGGCGACGACTGCGCGCTGTCGCTGTATGTGTGCCGCGAGGGACAGCTGACGCTGCTGCGTGCGCCCGGCACGAGCCGCTACGACTCGCTGGGCGCGATGTACGGTTTCCTCAGCTCGACCCAGGGCGGCTGGCCCGAGGGCAGCTCCGAGGGCCGCTACATGGGCGCCGCCGCGTGGGGCGACGGCAGCCGGCTAACCAATCGCTACTACCGCCGTCTGAAGCACATGTTCCACTTCGGCGCGGGCGGCGAGGTGCGCGTCAACCGCGTGCTGGCCGGCTGGACCAGGCACTCGCTAGCCAAGCCATACAGCCGCCAGCTGATCGACATCCTCGGGGAGCCGATCCCCCACGAGCAGCTATGGAACCCCGACGCGATCCTGAATGTCGAGGACGTGCGCCACCCGGAGGTCACACGCGAGCGCGTCGACAAGGCCGCGGCGGTGCAGATGGTTTACGAGGACGCGCTCGTGCACATCGTAGATGACGCGATCCGCGCCACGGGCAGCCATCGCCTGGTGCTCACCGGTGGTACGGCGCTCAACTGCGTGGCAAACATGCGCCTGATGGAGTGCTTCGGCGAGTGCTGGTACGAGCGCAACCTCGGCCTGCGCGACACGGCGCTGCACGTGTGGGTGCCGCCGATCCCGGGCGACGCCGGTACGCCCGTGGGTGCCGCCTACGCGTTTGCGATACAGGCCGGCGCGCGGCCCGGCACGCCGCTGCACCACGCCTTCCACTGCGGCCAGGCGCCTTCCACCTCCGCGATCCGGATGGCCGTGCGCGCCGAGCCCGCCACCGGCCAGCTCGACCTGGGTGACTGCTCGCAGGCGGCGGTGCTGGCGCAGGTGGCCGACCTGCTCGCCTACGTGATCGCCCGCGACGGCGTGATGGGCGTCTACCAGGGCGCCTCGGAGACCGGGCCGCGCGCGCTCGGTCACCGCAGCATCCTGGCCAACCCGTGCAACCCTGAGACGCGGCGCGTGCTCAACGAACGCGTCAAGCACCGCGAACTGATCCGTCCACTCGCGCCGATGCTCACGCGTGCGGCCGCCGAGCGCTATTTTCACCTCGAGGAGGGCGCCTGCGACGACGACTACAATGCCTACAACTACATGGTGTTGACCGCACAGGCGCGGCCTGAGGCGCACGCGGCGATTCCGGCGGTCATCCACCACGATGGCACCGGACGCATCCAGATCGTGCGCCCCGACGTGGATCCGCTTTGCCACGAGTACCTGCTGGCGATGGGGCGTCGGGTGGGCATCGAGGCGTCGGTCAACACTTCGCTAAACGTGGGCGCGCCGATCGCGCACACACCCGAACAGGCCCTCGCCACGCTGCGCCGCGCTCGCGGTATGGACGGGCTGCTGATGGTTGGCGAGGACCGCCACGCGACGCTCGTGTGGCTGGAGGATCGCGCCGAGCTGCGCGAGCGCCTCATGGGCGCAATCGAGGCGTGGGCGCGCGAGACCGGCTCGGAGCTGCTCGACAGCGCACGCTCACACGATCCTTAGAGGCGCGCGCCTGCGCGGCCGGTCGGCACTCGCTGCTCGAGTGGTGGGCGTCGCGTGTGCTGCAGCACCTCTGGGCGAGCGGCCATGGCCCGTAGGTGTATGTTGGTGCTCACCGAACCCGAGGAGGCTCCCATGTATGTACGTGTCGTGAGATTCACCGATGTGAACGCTCAGCGGATGGAGGGGCTGCTGGCCCGCGTGAAGGAGTCCGATGGACCGCCTCCGGGCGTGCCCTCCACCGCCTTGAAGATGATGTTCGACGAGGCGCAGGGCACCGCGCTGGTGCTGCAGTACTTTGCCACCGCGGAGGACATGGAGGCGGGTGCGAAGGTGTTCAACGCGATGGACGCCGCCGAGACGCCGGGCGTTCGCGCGTCCGTTGACATGTGTGAGCTGAAGCTCAGAGCTCGAGGCCTGAGGCTCCCGCGAGAGCGGGTCGCCGGGAAGTGTGTTCCCGGGATCACGAGTGGCGGGCGTGCGAGAGTGGGCCGCCTTCAGAGGCGCCCATTCTCGCGCAGCCAGATGAGCGCGCGGAGGGTGACGTTGCCGCGCCAATCGTTCGTCTGCGCGGGCGACCACGCGCGCCAATCGAACATCCAGCCGCCATCCTCCTGCTGCTCGGATTCCACAGCGTTGAGGTGGGCCTCGATCTGCTCCTCGCCCACCAGTCCGCGCGATCGGCTGGCCGGAAGGGGGGAGAGGTCGAGCGCGCGCAGCGCCTCTCCCTCCACGCCGCCCACGGGCGAGACCGCGGAGGCGCTCACGCGGGGGGCCAGCGACGCGATCGCCGCGCGCGCCCGCTGCTCGTCGGGAACCGCGTCGAGGAATGAAAGGGCGAACTTCAGCCAGTACCCCCGCGGCTGCTCGGCCCGCTCGATCGAATGCCAGCACCAGCCGGTGGCGCGCTCGAGCCACGCGTCATCCGTCACCCCGCCCGCGTGGAGGGTCGCGGCCAGCGCGAGCGTGAGCATCGATCCGGGTTCCTGCTGAAACCAGGGCGCGTGGGGGTAGCCCTCGAAGCCGGGCAGCACCGAGGGGATGCCGCCATCGGCTTCGGCGATCTGCGCGATCCAGCGCCGCGCGCCCCGCGCCGGCTCGCCATCGGTCGCGCGGGCCTCGTTGAGGATCTCCAGCGCGTACAGCGTGGGAGCCGGCTGGCTGGAAGGGCAACGCAGGTCGGGCTCCAGCGCGTGGCCAAAGCCGCCGTTGGAGTTGCGATAGCCCCGCAGCGCCTCCACCACCGCCTCGGATGGCCCGTTGGCGAACAGCATCGCGTGGCGGTGGCGATCCAGGAGGCGCGCGGCGGACCAGATGAAGCTCTCGGCGGCGGGCCGATCGATCGGCATGCCCACACTCTAGAGGGCGGTGGAGGGCCACGAGATGACGAAAGCTGTTTCTGATCACTGGACTTGCCGGGACCCCGCGGGTAGCATCGAATAAACCCATTTAATGACCTCCATCTGAAATGAAAAAGAAGACACATGGCATCTTCGGCCGATTTGGCCCGCGCCGCCCGCGCCTTGCGGAGTGGGGCGGCCGCGCGGTTCAGCCTCCTCTGAGAAGGCTCTTTGAATACCACGATCTGCACCATCCTCAGAGCAAGCTTGCGCGCTCCCGACTGGAGGCTCTGAGACGTACGATCCGTGCCGGCCGCGAGGCTTATGTGCTGGGGGTGAATCCTCAGATTCACAACTCCGGAGCCGGGCTGGTGCGAATCTTGGAGAACGGGTGCGTAGAGCTCGTGTGCAACGAAGAGGAGGAGCGCTATAGGGCCGAAAAGCACTGCGGCCAGTACCCCGAATACTCGCTCGAGATGGTGAAGGAGCGCATGCGGGCGCTGGGTGTGAGACCCGAGGATCTGGCCGCGTGCGTGAGCGTCGCGGACTATGCCAAGTCCTTCAACATCAGCAGCCTGAATCCAAGATTGGAGGAGGCGCCGGCGAGCCTGAACGTGCTGCTGCGAGAGCAGCCGCTGGTCGAAAAGATGCAGCCCGACCTCTTCGCGAACCACAAGCGAACGAGCACCCTTCATGCGCCCGCACGTATCGGAGAGCAGCTCGGGCTCAGTAGCGGAAGCATGCCGCTGGTGGCGGTGCGCCACCACGATTGCCACGCGCATTTGAGTTACGGCGTATCGCCATTTGCGAGCGGCTCCAATCCGGTGATGGTGATCGTCGCCGATGGCGCGGGCGACGATTGCACGACATCGTTGTACATCGGCCAGGGCAATCTGGTGAGGCTGCTGCGAAAGGAAGGCACAAACCGCCTCGACTCGCTCGGCACGATGTACAGCGTGCTCAGTGTCACTCAGGGCGGCTGGCCGCCTCTGAGCGCGGAAGGCCGCTACATGGGCGCCACCGCTTGGGGAGACGGCAGCCGGCTCACCAATCCGTACTATCGTCGACTGAGGCAGATACTGTACCTCGGACCAGAGGGCGAAGTTCACCTCAATCGCACGCTCGCCAACTGGACGAGGGCGTCATTTGCCGAGCCCTACAGCAGGGAACTCATCGACATCCTCGGCGAGCCCATACCGGCTGAGGACATATGGAACCCCGATGCTGTTCTCAGCGTGGAGAACGTCCGCCACGCGGAGGTCACACGCGACCGTGTTGACAAGGCCGCGGCCGTGCAGATGGTGTTCGAGGATGGGCTGATCCACATGGTGGATCACATGATTCGCACCACCGGCAGCCACCAGCTCGTACTGACAGGTGGCACCGCCCTCAATTGCGTGGCCAATATGCGTCTATTGGAGTGCTTCGATGAAGATTGGTATGAGCGCGCCCTCGGTCGCAAGAACACACGCCTGCATATCTGGGTGCCACCGATACCCAGCGACGCGGGCGGGCCGATCGGGGCAGCCTACGCGTTCGCCCTCCAGGCCGGCGCCAAACCGGGCTCTCCGCTGCGGCATGCCTTCTACTGTGGCTCCGCGCCCCCCACGCCATCCATTCGAGCGGTCGTGAGCGCCGAGCCGCGGGCCGAAAGCATCTCGCTTGGCGACTGCTCTGAGCACGATGTGATGCGCCAGGTGGCCGACCTGCTCGCACATATGGTGGCGGGCGACCGCATCATCGGCCTCTATCAGGGCGCCTCCGAGACCGGTCCCCGCGCGCTGGGCCATCGGAGCATTCTTGCCAACCCGTGCAACCCCCACACACGGAGCCTGCTCAACGAACGCGTAAAGCACCGCGAACTGATCAGGCCACTCGCGCCGATGTGCACCCTCGCGGCGGCGAGGCGTTACTTCCACCTGGAGGAGGGCGCATCGGATGACGAATACAACGCCTACAACTACATGGTGCTCACCGCGCACGCGCGGCCAGAGGCGTACGAGACGATCCCCGCCGTGATCCACCGGGACGGAACGGGGCGCCTGCAGATCGTGCGCGAGGATGTCGACCCCTTCTGCCACGCCTTCCTACTCGCGATGGGGCGCCGCGTGGGGGCGGAGGTGTCGGTGAATACTTCCCTCAACGTTGGCGCCCCAATCGCTCACACCCCCGAGCAGGCGATCGATACGCTCAAGCGCGCCCACGGCATGGATGGCCTGGTGATGATCGGCAGCGACCGTGAGGCGACCCTTGTGTGGCTCACCGACAGCGCCGACGTCCACGAGCGCCTCACGGAATCGCTCGATGGGTGGGCGGCGGAGACGGGGTTCGCGCTGGCCGGCCGCAGCTGAGCGTCCCTTCGGGATCCCCCGGCACATGTGCCGGGGGCCGGGCCGTACATGTACGGCCCGGAACGCAGGGCCGCATGCGGCCCTGCGCGGGGCGCGCATGCGCGCCCCGTACGCCGGCGCACATGTGCGCCGGCGCCCCTCGCCGCATGCGGCGAGGGGTACCACATGCGTCTGCCTTCACAGCTCCGGAGCTTCGCTGGAGTGGCGCCCGAGCCCATAGGGGTGCGCTGTGCTCCCAGGATCGGCGCCGCGCGCGCCGATCTGACACGATCCAACCGTCCCCCGTTCGCAAAGGAGAACCATGCCCGAGTACGCACCCGGAACCCCCTCGTGGGTCGAACTTTCCTCACCCAACACCGATGCCGCCGCGAAGTTCTACGGGGAGCTGATGGGCTGGAGCGCCACCGAGCCCGGGCCCCAGGAGACCGGCGGGTATCGCATGTTCCAGCAGGACGGCAAGAACATCGCCGGCCTCATGGGCATCATGCAGGAGGGTCAGCCCACCGCGTGGGCCACCTACGTGAGCGTCGTCAACGCCGATGAGACCGCCGCCAGGGTGAAGGCCGCGGGCGGAAGCGTGGTGGTTGAGCCGATGGATGTGATGGACATCGGGCGGATGGCCTTCTTCGCCGACCCCACCGGCGCGGTGTTCGGCGTCTGGCAGCCCAAGACCTTCGCCGGCGCGGACCTCGTCAACGAGCCGGTGTCGCTCTGCTGGAACGAGGTACTCACACGCGACGCCGCCACCAACAAGGCATTCTACCCCGCCGTCTTCGGCTGGACCGCTGGACGCCCCTCCTTTGCGGGCGCGCCCGAGACCTACACCGTGTGGGAACTCGATGGAAAGCCCGTGGGCGGCATGATGCAGATGACCGACGAGCACTTCCCCGCGGAGATTCCGCCGCACTGGGGCGTGTGCTTCGCGGTGGCCAACTGCGACGCCACCGTCGCCAAGGCGCGCGAGCTCGGCGCGAACGTGATCGCGGAGCCCATGAACATGCCCATCGGGCGCTTCGCCGGCTTCATCGATCCGCAGGGAGCATCCTTCACGGTGATGCAGCCCGCCTCGGGCGCCTAACGGCAGGCGCCTGGCGCGCTATGGATCAGCCGGGGCAGTCGATCCAGCGGTACATCAGCCCATCGCGAACCTCGTGGTAGGAGGGAGGGGCCGGCGGCGGGTCCCTCGCGAGCTGCGCTATCACCTCGTCGACACCGTGCAGATGCTCCTCCACCGCCGTCGTCCAATGAATATCGGGATCGAGCAATCGCCGCAGGCGCATCCAGCTGCGACGCTCGATTGCGTCGAGCACATCGCACACCGCCGGAACCTGCTCGGCCACGCGCAAGCTCCACCCGATCAAGCGCTTGCATTGCCGGCAAACCGCTGTCGGGCGGCCTGTCGAGAGACTCCAAGGGCCAGCGCGATGTGATTCCACGATCTACCGTGTGCCCTAGCTAGGAGCACAGCCTCACGTAGACGGGCGTCGTCGGCGCGTACCGCCTCGGCTGCCGTTGCGATCGCGCGTAGGTCATTGGTCTCTTCGACCCTGACTGTCGCCGGATCCAGCGTCTCGGCGAGCCGCTCAAATCGCTCGGCGGCCTGCTCGATTTCCTTGTCGGTATGTCGCATCATTGCCACCTCATCAGAAGAATTTGTAGAACTTGGGTCGTAGTGACTGGGCGTGAATGACAACCGGGTCGTCTCCGTCGATGTCGAGGATCCCCACCTCCAGCAGCGCACCATCGGACGCCGGACCGATGAGCATGGTCAAGTCGTCGTCCAAGACGACCCGCCTCATTGTGTTGCGTATCGCGTGCCATATATCCGCATCAGCGACGCCATGCCTCCGCGCTGGGCCGCCGATCCTCACAGCAGACAATATAGCTTGTCTATCTGTAGAGGACGGTCGCCGAGAGTCTCCACGAAGACATGCAGGTTCGGGTGGTCTGCCCGGGCGATCGGGACGACCTTTGAACCAAGTCCAGCTTGAGGCTTTGCTGACGAGCCTGATGGAGCCGGCTGGGCCGCTCGCCTGCGGGTCAGCCTCCGCCGCCGAGCATTCTTGTCAGAAGTTCGCGCTGAGAATAGGGAGCCTCACGCGGCGCGACGGCCGGCGGCTTTGTTGCCGTACCCGTCTGCTTGATCGTGGTTGGCGCCACACCAATTCGCGCAACCGTCCACTCGCCGCCCTGTTGCGTAGCGAGCCACTTCGCCTCAGGGCGCAACTGCTGCCTTCGCTCCGCCTCGGCCTTGGCCTCGTCGTGTGTCATAAAGCTGAGGATACTGAGGACAGGCCCACCCCGCGGGGCAGCGACTCGTCGCAGTGCGGGTACGAACGCACCAGCCAGAACTACGCGAGACGGCTCCACTAGCGTCCCGTGAGCTGAACGATCGGGATCGTTCGGCTCGCCTTCGCTGCTTCTCGACGGTAGGTCGCATAGGGTGCGAATACGCGGTCGGCGAGCGCCCAGAGTCTTTGACGTTCGGCTTCGTCGTCCACCACCCTTGCGTGCATCGGAATTCCGCCGAACGTCACATCGGGGTTGGCCTCGAGATTGTGAAACCACGCCGGATGCGTTGCCGCGCCGGCCTTGGAGGCGACGATCGTGACGCGCTCCCCATCGTGGAAGTAGATCACGGCGTTGCGCCGCAGCACGCCGCTCTTGGCGCCCCGGGTTTCGAGCAGCGCTGTGGGGAGCATCAGGCCCATCCCCACACGGCCCCCGCTTGCCCGCATGAGGTAGGGATCGATCTTCCACACGAGCCTTGCCGAGATGAGCCTTCCCAGGTGGGTAGCGGAGAACGCAGCATAGGCGCGGCTGAAGCGGCTGCGCGGGCGGTTCGGGTCGACGTACCGCAATGCGGCGGGCATCGCGGAAGTCTCCCACACGCCTCATCGGGCCCAGCACCGTGGCGGAAAACGGCGGTGACTGCAGTCAGCTGCGATCGGGCGAAGGCGAACTCCTCGCGAGCGACTCGGCGCGCTCCCGAATACCTCTCAGCATCTTGCGCTCCATCACCAGCGAGCCGGGCTCCATCGGCAGCATGCCGATGCGCGCGAGGATCGTGGGGAGGCGGAAGCGATTGCGGCTGATCAGCCTGGTCCTGCCCTTCTCCTCTCTGAGCACGAACGTCCACACCCAGTTGCCATCCTTCGATCGCCAGGCGAGCACATGCTCGGGTTCGACGCGCTCGAGGCGCATGCGGTTTGCGCCGAACCCGATCTCCTCGCCGATCTTGGGGCGCTGAAACTCGGGCAGCACCCGCTTGACGCTGTGCATGTTCAGGCCGAGCAGGTTCTCGATCCAATCGTAGGTGTAGGCGCCCCCGCGTGGCGATGGGCCCATCTGTGCGATCCACGGCCACACCGCCGCCGCGGGTGCGTCTATGTCGATCGCGCGTGTCGAGACCCCATCGGCGTCCTCGAGCAGCTCATCCCCCGGCAGCCGCGAAGACGCCTCCGCCTCGGTGGCGCCCCACCTCAGCACAGGTCGACGTAGCAGCAACTGGTAGAGGCCCAGCGCAGCCGCGGCCCCCGCCACCAATCGAGTGGATCTCATGGGCTGAGCTTGCACGTATTGAGGGGAGTACACATCCGAGCTTTCCCACATAGATGGGAGCCCGATTCCCGCAACGATGAGAGCCCAAAGTTGACCTCGGGCATGAATAATGTCGCAATGTCTTCAGGCGAATCATTGGCTGGCTTTGCGAAGTGATGGCCGGCGCCGCCCCCCGCACCGGATCGAGGAACCTGATTCTGGCGGCGATGATCTTCGCCGTTGCGATGACGTTCATCGACCAGACGATCGTCTCGATCGCGGCGCCCGAAATCCAGAAGGAGCTGGGCCTGAGCAGCACCGGCGTGCAGTGGGCGGTGAACGCCTACCTTCTCTCGCTCGCCGCGCTCTTCGCCTTCGGTGGGCGCCTCGCCGATACGGTCGGGCACCGCAAGATGGTGACGCTCGGCGTGATCGTGTTCGCCGGCTCCTCAGCGCTCTGCGGCCTCACGCCCAAGGGGAGCCTCGCCGAGGCGTGGATCGTCACCTTCCGAGCCCTCCAGGGGGCGGGCGGGGCGATCATGTTTCCCGCGGCGCTCGCGATCGTGGTGCAGACCTTTGCGCTGAACGAGCGGGGGAGGGCGCTTGCGATCTTCTTCGGCATCGCCGGCGCCCTCACCGCGGTGGGCCCCGTGCTCGGGGGCTACCTCACACAGTGGACCTGGCGCGCGATCTTCTGGGTGAACATCCCCGTTGCGATCATCGCCCTCATCCTGATCGTTCTCTCGCGGCCCAGCACCGTGCATCGAGCGGCGCGCATGGACTACCGCGGCCTCGCGTTGATCGCATCCGGTGTGGCCCTCAGCGTGTTCGGCTTCCAGCAGTCCTCGATCTGGGGATGGAGCAGCGTCGGCACCTGGCTCTGCTTCATCGCCGGCGCCGCGCTCCTCGTGGTCTTCTACTTCGTCGAGCTGCGCACACCCTCGCCGCTCATCGCCGTGGAGATCTTTCGCAACCGCGCATTCCGCGTCGAGAACATCGTGCTCGGCACCTCCAACCTCGTGTTCGTGCCGGTGTTCTTCTTCGCCAGCGAGTACGCCCAGATATCCCTCGGCAAGAATCCATCGCAGGCGGGTCTCATCCTGCTCTATTTCTTCCTCGGATTCATCGTTGCCGCGCAGATCGGGGGCCGGATGCTCGACCGGATCGGAGCCAAGCGGCCCGTCGTGCTCGGGTGCGCGCTCGGAGCCGTGGGGTTCTGGCTGTGGGCCGGAAAGGTCACAGGGCTCGACCTATCCTCTCAGCAGCTGTACATCTCACTCGCGGGCGCCGGCGTGGGGCTGATGCTCGGCCAGGCGAGCACCGACGCGCTCAATCGCGCCTCGCGGCTCTCCTACGGCGAGGCCACCGGCATCACCCAGACGGTGCGCAACTACGCCGCGAGCCTCGGTTTTGCGATCCTCGGCACGATCCTCGTAACACAGATGCGCTCGCGGCTCACTTCCTCGCTGATCGCGCAGGGGATTCCCCGCACACGTGCGCACTCGGTTGCATCGAGTCTCTCCCAGTCGCGGGGCGGCGGTGGGAGCACCGCGGCGATCCCGCACTTTGTGCGGCTCGACTTCGCCTACGCCACCCGCTCGGTGCTCCTCGTGATGGCCGCGATCATGGCCGTTGCGGCGATCGTGGCGCTGTTCGGTCTGCGCGGAGGGGTGCAGCAGGAGGACGAGGCGGACGAGGCCGACTCCAAGAGAGCGCCGGAGGATCGCACCGCGTTGGGGGTAGAGTCCTCCACGTGACGCTCGTCCTTCTCACCGGAGCCACGCGCGGCATCGGCCGCGCCGCGGGGATCGAGCTCGCGCGAAACGGCGCCGAGGTGGCGCTCGTGGGGCGCGAGCGCGAGCGCCTGCAGGCTGTTGCGCAGGAGGCCCGCGCCGCCGGCGGGGGCGCGCCCGTGCACGAGTATCTCGCCGATCTCACGCTGATGGCCAACGTGCGCGCGCTCGCCGAGGAGGTGCGCGAGCGCCACGAGCACATCGATGTCCTCGCCAACAACGCCGGCGCGCTGTTCGCCTCGCGCAAGGAGACCTCCGAGGGGCTCGAGCGCACCTTCGCGCTCAACCACCTCGCGCCGTTCCTGCTCACGAACCTTCTGCGGGATCGCTTGGGGAATGGGCGTGTCGTCACCACCGCATCCGACGCGCACAAGTCCGGGCGCCTGGATCTCGAGGATCTCCAGTCCGAGCGCTCCTACGCCGCGATGCGCGTGTATGGCACCTCGAAGCTGTGCAACATCCTCTTCACGCGCGAGCTCTCAAAGCGCGCGCCGGAGCTGCACGCCAACTGCTTTCACCCAGGGGTCGTGCGCACCGGTTTCGGCAAGAACGAGAACGGCATCTGGAAGATCCTCACCACCCTCGCCGGACCATTCTTCCGCTCGCCCGAGCGGGGCGCCCGCTCGCTGGTGTGGCTCTCGCTCTCAGATGAGGCCTCCTCGCTCGACGGCGAGTACATCGAGGACGAGAAGGTCGCTGCGCCCTCCGCCCAGGCCCAGGACGAGGTGCTCGCCGCGGGTCTCTGGGAGCACAGTGCCCGCTTGGCCGGCCTCCCCACCGACGCCCTCGCCTGAGTTTGCGCTCCCCACCATCTGTGGCCGAGGCCTGGGTTTATGTTCTGCGCTGCGCCGATGGCTCCCTCTACACGGGCTGGACCGTCGATGTGCAACGGCGCCTCGCCAGCCACCGCAGCGGAGCCGGCAGCCGCTACACCGCCAGCCGGTTGCCGGTGGAGCTCGTCTGGGTGCGGGAGATGCCCGATCGCCGCGCCGCGATGCGCGAGGAGGCGCGCATCAAGCGATTGGCGCGCGCTGAGAAGCTGGCTTTGATCGAGGAGCGCGTGTGAGCGGGCGGCTGTGTCGAATCCAGAGCGGCGCCGAGATCGTCTATCATGGAGAGCACGAGGTTGGACCGCTGTGCAAGCAGACGGCTCTGGTCTCGACCACGCCCCGGGGTAATACCCGGGGCATCTTTGTTCTGAGTCCGATACCGACCTAGCGCTGACGTCGATAGTTGTGCTTGGCGCGGGCGTCGTTGCCCTCGAAGTGCCGTAAGCCGTACCCATCGCCATACGGCGCGAACAGCCCGCTCAAGGCCATCCGATACCACGGTTGCATACGTGGCTTGGAATGGCTCTGGCCCGGAGTAGCGGCCTGCCACGCGGCGAACGCTGCAAGGTCAGCGATCTGAAGGAGGCGGTCCTCGTGCGAGGCCGGCATCTCCACCGTCCACTCGATTGAAGAACTCGCCGCGGTCGCATCGAGGGCCTGTTGATAGTAGGGCTCTTGGCCGGCTCGGTCGATCACGACCTTGGATACAGGCTCAGAGTCTTCGAGAACCCGCTCCAGCAGACGCTCCAGCAGCACCCGATACCTGCGACCACCACGGGCCGCCGGCCCCTTCCAATGCCATAGCACCGCATACACCCACGCAGCGGCCAGGCCCGCGACATGATGGAGCGTGTGCTGATAGACGAACTCGCGCTCGTGTGTGCGGAAAGGCGGCGAGTTGCCCAGGTTGGCGACCTCGCTCGGCAGGAGCGGCCGTGCCAGCCTGTTTGCCTTCAGCTCGGGCTGCTGAGCGAAGCCGGGCAGCAGCGCCGCCATGCGCTCGACCAGCTGGGCCGTGCTGGCTCTCGCCGCCGGCACCGTCGATTCGGGCAAGCTCAACGCACACAGCAGCAGAGTCCGCTCCGAGTCGCCCGACTCGTCGATGAATAGATGACGTGGATCGAGAGCGCAGCCCACGGCTCGCCGCTCACCTGCTCCCGTAGTTCATGAGACACAGCATGGCCGGCGAGCCTACCTATGTATTCGGATCCCCAAGCCCTATCGACCATCCCGACCTCGCGCTCGTCCGGCGCGTAGTCCCGCGTAGCGGGCGGCTCGATCCAGACGCGCAGTCTTGCCAGATCACTCCCCCTCGATCTCGCTGCTGCGCTCGTGATCGGCCTCGGAGTCCTCGCGCGAGGCGTTCGCCTCCTCGGGGCGTCCCTGATCGTGGAGGATCGCGTGGGCGGACTGCTGGTCGCCGTGGGAGGCGTGTTCGATCAGGGCCCTCTCGCTCTCCTCGAAGCCCTCCGACTCGCCACCCCCGCCCTCGATCACGGGCCGCTCCGCCGGAGGCAGATCCTCGTTCACCGGCGCTCCGCCGATCTTTGCGGCTTCTGCGGCCGCGGCGTCCGTCTCTTCTCGTTCGAACCTCGGTGTTGAGGTCATCGCTCATCTCCCATCTGATCTGTTGTCCGTCGGTGGTCGGGGAGCCCCCTGCTCGACCAGGCTGAGGGCGGCAAGCGTCACGCCGCGGGGAAGGTTTCCCCTGCCTACCCCGCCGAGCGTGTGGGGAACCATTGCAGGTGGATGTGCATCGCGCGGCCCGCTGAGGCCCCTCCGGGGGCCTCCTCCCTATTTCTTTCCCGATTGCTCCTCCTCGTGCGGGGTAGAGGGCGTGCGAGCTCTCGATGCGACAATCGATACCCATGAGACCCTCCGAGCCCGATGAGCGCTGAGAGCGCCGGCGAGCTGCGGCAGTACCGCGCCAAGCGCGACTTCGCGCGCACGCCCGAGCCGCCGCCCGCGAAAGCCAAGGCCAAGCGCGGCAAGGCCAAGACGCGCTTCGTCGTGCACGAGCACCACGCGCGCCGCCTGCACTGGGATCTGCGCCTCGAGCACGAGGGGGCGCTGATGTCGTGGGCCATCCCCAACGGCATACCCCAGGATCCCAAGGAGAACCGCAAGGCGATTCACGTCGAGGATCACCCGCTCTCCTACATCGACTTCGAGGGCGAGATTCCGCAGGGCAGCTACGGCGCGGGGCGCGTCTGCATCTGGGATCGCGGCTCCTATGAGTGCGAGAAGTTCGAGGAGGGCAAGCTCGTCGTGCTCTTTCACGGCGAGCGCCTGGAGGGTCGCTACGCGCTGTTTCGCGCGGGGCGCGAGGAGAAGGACTGGATGATCCACCGCATGGACCCTCCCCCGGAGGGGCGCGAGCGGATGCCCAAGCACCTTCGCCCCATGCTCGCCACCGCGAGCGCGCTCCCGCGAAAGGACGAGGGCTGGGCCTTCGAGGTGAAGTGGGACGGCATCCGCGCGCTCACCTACTGGCAGCCCGGGCGCATGCGCATCGAGAGCCGCAACCTCAACGACATCAGCTCGCGCTATCCCGAGCTGCGCGGGCTCGGGCGCAAGCTGGGCGCGCGCGAGGCGATCCTCGACGGCGAGATCGTCGCCTTCGACGAGCACGGCAAGCCGAGCTTCGAGCGCCTCCAGCGGCGCATGCACCTCACCTCCGAGAGCGTCATCCGCCGCCTCTCGAGCGAGCACCCCGTGATCTATGAGATCTTCGACCTCCTCTACCTCAACGGGCGCTCCACGCTCGCGCTCCCCTACCGCGAGCGGCGCGCGCTGCTTCACGAGCTGAAGCTCGAGGGCGTTGCCTGGCAGACGCCCGCCCTCCATCTCGGCAGCGGGCGCGACTTCCTCGCCGTCACCGCCCAGCACGGCCTCGAGGGTCTCCTCGCCAAGCGCCTCGATTCTCCCTACCGCCCCGGCGAGCGCGGCGGGGACTGGCTGAAGGTCAAGAACGTCAACCGCCAGGAGCTCATCATCGGCGGGTGGCTCCCCGGCAGCGGGCGCCGCCGCGGCCAGCTCGGCGCGCTGCTCATGGGCTACCACGAGGAGGGGGAGGGGACCGAGGAGGGCCGGCGGACGCTCCGCTACGCCGGGCGCGTGGGCACCGGCTTCGACGAGGCCGAGCTCGAACGCCTCGGCACAGAGCTCGCCGCGCGCAAGCGTCGCTCGAGTCCATTCTCCAAGCGCGGCGAGCAGCCTCCGCGCGAGGCCCGCTTCGTCGAGCCCCAGCTCGTCGCCGAGATCGAGTTCTCCCACTGGACGCGCCAACGCATCCTTCGCCACTCCGCCTACAAGGGCCTTCGCTCGGACAAGCCCTCCTCGGAGGTCCTCCTGGAGGAGGCGGCTCTCGGGAGCACAGACGCGGAACCTTCGGCGAAGGACCCCCCGGCGAAGAAACGCTCGGCGAAGAAGCGCTCAACAAAGGAGCCCTCTGCGAGGAGCGGCGGGTCCGCCTCGATGGGCGCCCCCGCCTACCAGATATTGCACGAAACCAAGCGCCACACCGAGATCGAAGCGCAGGGGCGCACGCTTCGCCTCTCCAACCGCGAGAAGGTTCTCTACCCCCGCACGGGCTTCACCAAGGGGCAGCTGATCGACTTCTACGCCGCCCTCGCGCCCGCCGTGCTCGGGCACCTCGCGGGGCGTCCGCTCACCTTCAAGCGCTACCCCGATGGGGTGGAGGGGGAGTACTTCTATGAGAAGCGCTGTCCCTCCCACCGCCCCGAGTGGGTGCACACAGCGGCGATCTGGAGCTCTCGCCAGGAGGAGCCCATCGAGTACTGCCTCGTGGAGGACCTCCCCACGCTCATCTGGATCGCCAACCTCGCCGACATCGAGCTGCACACGAGCCTCTCGCTCGCGCGCGATATCGATACGCCCACCGCGCTCGTCTTCGACCTCGATCCCGGCGAGGGCGCGGGCCTGCGCGCCTGCTGCCGCGTGGCGTTACGGGTAAGGGAGCTTTTCGATGCATTTGCCCTTCACACCTTCGTGAAGACTTCCGGCTCGAAGGGCATGCAGGTGTACGTCCCACTCAACACCCCCACCTCCTACGAGCACACCAAGCCCTTCGCGCGCGCCGTCGCCGAGCTTCTCGAGAAGGAGCACCCCGAGCTCATCCTCTCGCGCATGACCCGCCTCGCGCGCCGCGGCAAGGTGCTCATCGACTGGAGCCAGAACGACCCCCACAAGACCACCGTGTGCGTCTACTCGCTGCGCGCCCGCGAGCGCCCGTTGGTCTCCACGCCGCTCTCCTGGGAGGAGGTCGAGCGTGGCTCGCGCCGGCGCAGCGAGCCCCAGCTCAGCCTCGAGCCGCAGGCTCTGTTGGAGCGCGTCGCCAGCGAGGGCGACCTGTTCGCGCCGATGCTCACCCTCACCCAGACGCTGCCCGACATCTCGGGCCAGCCGATGGACGGCGCTGACTAGCTCGCGAGCGAGGGCGCGAGCTGCTCGCCCATCGCGGTGGGCGCCTCTGGCTGGGGAGCGTCGAGCACGGGGGCGGCGGTGGCGGTGACGACGCGGTTGCGCCCCGCGCGCTTGGCGTCATAGAGCGCCGCGTCGGCGGCGCGGAAGAGGGTGTCGTAGTCGACCTCGGCGCCCCTCCCGGCGCTGAGGCCGAGGGAGATGGTGATGGGGATGCCCTGCGGCTGGATGGTCTCGACGGCCGCGCGGATGCGCTCGGCGATCTCCTCGCCACCGTTGGCATCCACGCCGGGGAGCACGATCAGGAACTCCTCGCCGCCGAGGCGGTAGACGAGCTCGAAGGAGCGAAGGCGCTTGCGCAGCTCGTACGCCACGTCGCGCAGAACCGCGTCGCCGCGGTCGTGGCCGTACTCGTCGTTGACTTCCTTGAAGCCATCGACATCGCAGAGGACGAGGCACACGGGCTGCTCGGCGAGGCGCGCCTGGTGGGAGATCTCGATGAAGCGGGGCATCAGCGCGTGGCGGTTGAGCAGGCCGGTGAGCGGGTCGAGGATCGCCTCGTCGCGGTGGTGCAGCTCGGCGGCCTGAAGGGCCCACACGACCGAGACGACGCCGGCGAGCAGCGCGAGCGTCGCGATCACAGGCACCGGATCGGCGGCGGCCGCGGCGGGGTCGATGCCGACGGTGGAAAGGAGAATCAGAAACACAGTCAGGGCGAGGCCCGCGAGCACCACGCGCGGGCGAAAGCGCGCGGCGGCCATCGCCGCGGGGAGCACCATCCAGGGGAGCGCGGGGGAACGCGGTCCGCCGCTCATCGCGACCCCGCCCGCGAGCAGGATGTCGGTGATGACGATCGCGGAGGCGCTCACGCGCTCGGGGTGGGCGCTCGTGCGCAGGCGGCGGTCGACGTTGATGAAGTTCAGCGCGGAGAGGCCGAAGAGGATCAGCGTCCACCAGCCGATCCAGGGGGCCGAGATGAGCAGGGCGGCTCCCACGGCGCCGGAGCCGATCAGGCGGATCATGCGCACGCGGTCGTTCGCGTCGACCACGCGACTGCGATCCAGCTCAGTGGGGCAAAGCCAAGATCCCTCGCTCATTTGCTCAATCCTTCGGTTTTCCGGGGGCACGGCTTGAGGGGAGCGCTCGTGGCACAACGTCTGTATCACTAAGACGAGTGTCTAAGAGCAATATAAGAATGCGCGAGGCCCCCCTTCAGGCCCCTGCAAGACCCCTCGCAGGGTTGATCTTTGGCTCTGTAGAGCCGATCTAGTCGACTATGGCCGTGGACAAGGTGGAATCGCTCAGATATCCGGGCAGCGCGCGCCGCGCGATTGGCGCCATAGGGCTCCAATGGGTCCACCGGACTAGCTAACTTCCGTACATGACGATGCTGTTTTCATCCGCCTCCGAGGACGACTCCGGCGCGCAGGAGCGCGCTGAGGCGCTCGGGGAGGCTCCGCGGAGGGAGGCGAAGTACGAGGCCGAGCGGCTGGCGGGCTACGACATCCTGCGCCTGCGCGCCGAGAATCCGGGTCCGTTCACGCTGTCGGGCACGAACACGTGGATCGTGGGCGACCACCCGGCCTACGTTGTCGATCCGGGCCCCGCGCTGCAGGCGCACCTCGCGCGGATGCTCGAGGCGATCGACGCGCGGGGTGGGCTTGGGGGCATTGCGCTGACCCACGATCACACCGATCACGCCGAGTGCGTGGGACTCCTGCGCGAGCACCGCCCCGCGCCGCTGGCGGCGGCGCGCGGGGGAGCGGATGTGATGCTGCGCGACGGCACGCGCTTCGGTCCCCTGCGCGCTGTGCCCACGCCGGGGCACGCGCGCGATCACTTCGCGCTGAGGACCGATCGCGCGTGCTTCACCGGCGATGCCGTGCTGGGAGAGGGGAGCGTGTTCGTAGATGCCTACCCTGGCGCGCTCTCGGGCTACATGAACGGGCTCGCGCGGCTGGCGACCCTCGAAGTGGATGTGATGTGCCCTGGGCACGGGCCGCCGATCTGGGAACCGGAGTGCAAGGTGGAGGAGTACATCGCCCACCGCTACGACCGCGAGCACCGCGTGATCCTCGCGCTGGGCTCGGGCAAACGCACGATCGCGCAACTGCTCGATGAGGCCTGGTCGGACGTGCCCCCCGAGCTGCGCCCCGCGGCGGTGGTGATGCTCGCGGCGCACCTCGACAAACTCGACGAAGAGGGCCTCCTGCCGCGCGGCGTGGAGCGCCCGGCGCTGTAGAGGCCGCCGCCGGCGATACCGTTCTGCGGCGATGACCCCCGAGGACTCGCCCTTCCCGCCGATCGCCGACTACGGGTTTCTCTCCGATTGCCACACCGGCGCGCTGCTGGCCTCGGATGGGTCGATCGAGTGGATGTGTTTGCCGCACTTCGACTCGCCGAGCGTGTTCGCGGCGCTGCTCGATCGCGGCGCGGGGAGCTTTCGCGTGGGCCCCTATGGCGTGTATGTGCCCGCCGGAAGGCGCTACATACCGGGGACGAACGTGATCGAGACGACGTGGATGACGCCGCAGGGGTGGCTGCGCGTGGTTGATGCGCTGACGATCAGCGATTGGCACGAGAACGAGCTCAACACGAGCCATACGCGGCCGCCCACCGATTTCGATGCGGATCACCTGCTGGTGCGCATGATCGAGTGCGTTCAGGGACAGGTGCAGGTGGAGGCGGTGTGCGAGCCGATGCTCGACTACGGCGCCACGGCCGCAAAGTGGGAGTGGGTGGAGGACGAGCACGGAAGGGGGCTGCAGGCGAGCGGCGGCGATACGACGTTTGGCCTGTTCAGCGATATGCGGATGGGCATTGAGGGCAACCGCGCGCACGCGCGCCACACGATGGCCGAAGGCGAGAAGCGCTTCTGCGCGCTCACCTGGACGGAGGCGCTGGCGGGGCCGCGCACGGTGGAGCAGGCCGAAGGGCGCCTGGAGCGCACGCACCATTTCTGGCGCACGTGGATGGCCGAAGGCACCTATCCCGATCACCCCTGGCGTATCCACCTCGAGCGCTCGGCGCTGGCGTTGAAGGGGCTCACGTTCATGCCCACGGGCGCGCTCCTGGCGGCGCCCACGACATCATTGCCGGAGACGCCGGGGGGCGAACGCAACTGGGATTACCGCTACTGCTGGATGCGCGACGCGTCGTTCACGCTGTGGGGTCTGCACGCGCTGGGCCTCGATTGGGAGGCCGACGATTTCATCCAGTATGTGGCGGATATGGAGCGAAACGAGGATGGCTCGCTGCAGATCATGTATGGGATCAAGGGCCAGAAGGACCTCAGTGAGTCGACGCTCGATCACCTCAAGGGCTACGAGAACGCGCGCCCGGTGCGCGTGGGCAACGGCGCGTACGATCAGCGCCAGAACGATGTGTACGGGGCGGTGCTCGACTCGGTGTATCTGCACTCGAAACGCCGCGATCACATCCCCGAGCGGCTGTGGCCGGTGCTGCTCGATCAGGTGCACTGCGCCGAGCGCGTGTGGAGGGAGCCCGATCAGGGCATCTGGGAGGCGCGCGGCGAGCCCCGCCACTATGTCTCCTCGAAGCTGATGTGCTGGGTGGCGCTCGATCGCGGCGCGCGCCTGGCCGAAAGGCGCGGGGAGGAGCAGAAGGCGAAAGAACTGCAGGTGGTCGCGGAGGAGATCCGCGCGGAGATCCTCGAGCGCGGGGTGGACGAGAGGGGGGTGTTCCGCCAGCACTACGAAACGGACGCGCTCGACGCCTCGAACCTGCTGATCCCACTCGTGCGCTTCCTGCCCCCCGAGGACGAGCGCGTGTGCGCGACGGTGCGGGCGATCCGCGAGGAGCTCACCGAGCACGGCCTCGTGCTGCGCTACCGCACCGAGGAGACCGACGATGGGCAGAGCGGCGAGGAGGGGACGTTCCTGATCTGCTCCTTCTGGCTGGTCTCCGCGCTCTCGGAGATCGGCGAGCAGCGCGAGGCGAGGAGCCTGTGCGAGCGCCTGCTCGGCTACTCCTCGCCGCTGGGCCTCTACGCGGAGGAGCTCGAGGCATCGAGCGGGCGCCACCTGGGCAACTACCCCCAGGCCTTCACGCACCTCGCGCTGATAAACGCCGTAACGCACGTGGTGCAGGCCCAGCAGCAGAGCTGAGAACGGCCGCGCGTTGGAGGAGGGGAGAGGGCCGCGAAGCGGCCCTGCGAGGGTCGCGTAGCGGGAGCGCGCCGGCCAACGAGTAACGCGGCCCGCTGGCGGAGCACTTTGCCCGAACACGGTGAGCGCGTGGGTGGCGAGCAGCGCGACCCGCTGGCGGAGCCCTTAAAGTCTTCTTTGAGCTACTCGTAGCCAGGCTCGCCAGGCATCACCACGCGCACATCGCCATCCTCGAGGAGGATGCGGGGCTGCACCGCGTGCACCTCCAGGCCGGCGGCGTGGCGCAGCAGATCTGAGACGTTGGCCCACTCGCCCAGCTGCTGGAGGTGCTTGATCGTGGGGAACACCAGCTCGATCTCCTGCCTCGCATGTGCCTGCAGCGCGCCGTGGGGGGTGAACCAGCCGAGGTCCACGCACTCCTCGCCATCCACCCTCGGCTCCTGATTCGCGGGCAGGGGGGCGAGGAAGAAGTGGGTGTCGAAGCGCACCTTCACCTCCGCGGGGGTGATCCAGCGCGAGAACTTCACGAGCTCCGCGGGGCCGGCGAGCGCGATGCCCGCCTCCTCGTGCAGCTCGCGGATCGCGGCGGCGCGGTGCGCCGCGTCGTCCTCGCCATCGCCCCGATCGACGGCGCCGCCGGGGAAGACCCACACGCCGCCCATGAAGCGCGCCTTGGGGGTGCGCTTGACGAGGAGCACCTCGAGCGTGGTCTCGCCCCCGCGCAGCAGGATCACCGTCGCGGCCTGGCGCGGAGGGGTCTCGGGGCCGGGGTTGTACTCCTCGCCGCCCGTGGGGCGCTCCTCGCGCTGCGAGCTCATCCATGGACCCTACCTGCCGGGCGACGCGCTCGGTAAACTCCGCCCCCATGAGCACCCAGACCCTCCAGCGCTGGATCTGCGAGTCCTGCGGCTACATCTATGACCCCGAGGAGGGCGACCCCGATGGGGGGATCCCTCAGGGCACGTCCTTCGAGGACATCCCCGACACCTGGTTCTGTCCCGTGTGCGGGGCTAGGAAGCGCGACTTCACTCTGTACGAGGATTAGGACGGGACTCTGAGCCGCCCAGAGTCCGTCCTGGGCGCGGGTGGTGCGGACTGGGCGCAGCTCTTGGCGCTCGATCGCGAGCGCGTGTGGCACCCCTACTCGCCGCTGCCCTCCGCCTTCCCGCCGCTGCCGGTGGTGAGCGCCGACGGGGTGCGCCTGCGCCTGGCCGATGGGCGCGAATTGATCGATGGCATGTCCTCCTGGTGGTGCGCCATCCACGGCTACCGCCACCCTTCGCTCGACGCTGCCGTGCGCGAGCAGCTGGGGCGCATGGCGCATGTGATGTTCGGGGGGCTCACGCACGAGCCCGCCATCCGCCTCGCCGAGCGGCTCGTGGAGCTCACGCCGGAGGGCCTCGAGCACGTGTTCTTCGCCGACTCCGGCTCGGTGTCGGTGGAGGTGGCGATCAAGATGGCCCTCCAGTACCACCACGCGCGCGGGCACCCCGAGCGGCGGCGCCTGCTCACGGTGCGCGGCGGCTACCACGGCGACACCTTTGGCGCGATGGCCGTGTGCGATCCCGTGGGGGGGATGCACTCGCTATTCACCGGCACGCTCCCCGAGCACCTCTTCGCGCCGCGCCCGCCCGATGGGTTCGATGCCGGGCTCGATCGGGAGTGGGCCGCGAAGGTGGGGGAGTTGATGGAGCGTCACGCCCACGAGCTCGCAGCGGTGATCGTAGAGCCGGTGGTGCAGGGCGCGGGGGGGATGCGCTTTCACTCCCCCTCGTGCGTTGCGCTTCTGCGCGAGCTGTGCGACGCGCATGGGGTGCTGCTCGTGCTCGATGAGATCGCCACCGGCTTCGGTCGCAGCGGAGCGCTGTTCGCCGCCGAGCACGCCGGCGTGTCTGCGGATGTGATGTGCGTGGGCAAGGCTCTCACCGGCGGGTACATGACGCTCGCCGCGACGCTCTGCACCTCCGAGGTCGCGCATGCGATCTCCGCGGGCGAGGGGGGAGCGTTGATGCACGGGCCCACCTTCATGGCATCCCCGCTGGCCTGTGCGGTTGCGCTTGCCTCGCTGGATCTCTTGGAGCGGGAGGGCTGGCGCGAGCAGGTCACGCGCATCGAAAAGGGGCTGCGCGAGGGGCTCGCGCCCGCGCGCGAGCTGCCGGGGGTGGCCGACGTGCGCGTGTTGGGCGCCATTGGCGTCGTGCAGCTCGATCATGAGGTCGATATGGCCGCAGTCACAGACACCGCGCTCGCGCGCGGGGTGTGGCTGCGCCCTTTCCGGGACCTCATCTACACCATGCCCCCGTATGTAATAGAGGAAGAGGACCTGGCCACAGTGACGGACGCCCTGGTGGCGGCCGTCCGGCGCGGTTGACTCGCCGCCCGGCGGTCCGCTAACCTTCTCCTCAGCCAATACGCTGACTGTTGTGGTCGGCAGCCTTCGAGAAGCCTGGGCCTTGCCCAGGCTTCTCTCTTTAAGATTCCCCTGGCGACCGCCGGGATCGTCTGTACTGCGGCCGCCAGGGCGTCCTGCTACCTCGTCAGCCGGTCGATGACCAGCACGGCGACGAGCAGAGCGATAGCCAATACGCTCAATGCTGCGGGCATGGCAGCCTCCTTTCTCCGGGGTGCACGACCCCGGAACAGCCCGGAGGGGAGGGGCGTCCGCATATCGAGTATCGGCCATCGCCCAAGGTTAGGGTTGGGAGGAGAGACGATGGTGGGTCGTGAGCCACTGCCTCCATCGCAGCCGCGCGCCGGCACTGGCCAGCTCGCTTCGATTCGCGCTCACCGGTGCTAGGCCCACGACTTCGATCTCGCCAATCCGCGCAATCGTGTCTCGATTTGAGTGCTCCATGCCGGATGGCCGGCGTGGCCAGGGCGTGAGCACCACCGCACGCACCTGAAGCTCCGCCGCCCGCGCCGCCTGCAACGTGAGCAGCGTGTGGTTGATCGTGCCCAGGCCGGGGCGCGCGGCGATCAGCAGCGGTAGGCCAAGCTCGACCGCGAAGTCACGCACGGTGAGGTCGTCGGTCAGGGGGACGAGCAGTCCGCCTACACCCTCGACGATGAGGGTGCCTTGCTCGGCGAGGGCGCGCGCAGACTCCATCATCCTGGCGGGGTCGGGCTGTTCGCCAGCGAGGGTTGCCGCGAGGTGCGGCGAGACGGCGGGGCCGTAGCGCAGCGGCGCGACCTCCTCGGCGGACATGCCCGCCATCTCCGCCAGCAGCTCGTGGTCCCGCGGCCACTCGCTTGGTGGCTCCTCCAGTCCTGTGAGCACCGGCTTGTAGGCCCGCACGGACTCCCCCGCGGCGGCGATCGCCGCTACGAGAGCGGCACTGAGGATGGTCTTGCCGACGCCGGTGTCGGTGCCGGTTACGAACAGGCCCCGCACGCCGGGCTAGGCGGCGTGGACGATGCGCGACTCGCGGGCCTCGCGCTTGGAGCCCATCGCCGCGGGGTTCAGCCCAAGCGCGCGAGCGGCCTCCCCGAGCGTGCGCGCCGCCTGGCGGAGCTCGGCGGGGGTGTGGGTGGCCATCGCCGCAAGGCGCAGGCGTGAGGTGCCGGAGGGGACCGTGGGGGGTCGGATGCCCTGCGCGAAGACGCCTCCTTCCAGCGCGGCTTGGCAGAGGCGCATGGTGTCGCGCTCGGAGCCCACTATCACGGGCACGATCGGCATCTCTGCGAGAGCGACGGGGAAGCCCTCTTCCGCGAGCGCGCCGCGCAGCGCGTGGGCTGCTGCGTGCAGACGCTCCACTCGCTGGGGATCCTCCTGCACGAGGTCGAGTGCCGCCAGCGCCCCCGCCACGGCTGGGGGACCGGGGGCGGTGGAGAAGATCAGCGAGCGCGCCGTGTTCACGAGCAGATCGATCATCTGCTCGGATGCGCACACGTAGGCGCCGTAGGAGCCGAGACTCTTGCTGAGGGTCCCCACCACGACGTCCACCTCACCCTGCAGCCCCATGGCGGCGACGGCGCCGCGTCCGCCGGGGCCGAGCAATCCGGTGGCGTGTGCCTCATCGACCACCGTGCGCGCGTGGTGCGCGCGCGCCAGCTCCACGATCTCAGCGAGCGGGGCGATGTCGCCATCCATCGAGAACACCGCGTCTGTGACGATCAGCCTGCGTCCACGCGCGCCGTGGTGGTGCAGGGACCAGGCGAGGTGCTCGGTGTCGAGGTGGCGGTAGACCACCACCCGGGCCTTCGATAGGCGACAGCCGTCGATCAGCGAGGCGTGGTTGAGCTCGTCGGAGAAAACCGTATCGCCCTCTCCCGCGAGGGCGCCCACGACGCCCAGGTTGGCGAGGTAGCCCGAGCCGAACAGCACGCAAGCCTGCGCGCCCTCCCACTCGGCGATGCGTTCCTCCAGGCAGCGGTGGATGGTCATCGTGCCCGAAACCAGGCGCGAGGCTCCTGCGCCGACGCCCCAGCGCATCGCGGCCTCGGCGGCGGCCTCGCGCACGCGCGGGTGGTCGGCAAGGCCGAGATAGTTGTTCGAGCACAACAACAGCACGGGGCTGTCGTCGAGCAGCACGCGGGGGCCCTGGGGCCCTGAGACGAGGCGCAGGCGCCGACGCAGACCCTCCTGCTCGAGCTCCGCCAGGCGCGCCTCGATATCGCTCATCGCGCGGCGGCCCCCGCCGTCAGTCTCCCCAGCCGGCTGGGACTGCGCTGCGGGCATTCTCTCTTGGGTCGGCAGCTTGGGCGGCGAAAGTGCCATCCTCCTCGCCGGCCTGTTCGTTCTCGCCCCGAGCGACGGGCGCTACGTTGGGAGCGCCATCCGGCCGCGCGGGCACACCGCGCTTGGCCTTATAGCGCAGCTGTGTGGAGGGGTCCCACAGCCTAATCTTCAATCCCTCTCCGTTCTCCGGCGCGGAGTTGGGCTCCGTGAGGTAGTCCTCGACGACGTCGGGCGTCTCGCCCTCGAGCCACCCCGCGCGGTTGTCGGGCCGCGGGTTGGCGCCGTTGTCGGGCTGGCGCGCGACGTTGAGGCCGAGCTCCTCGAACATCGCGCGGTCCTGCTCGGGTTCGTTGCCGAGCGTGGTGAGGAAGTTGCCCATCATCACGCCATTCACGCCCGCCCTCACCGCGAGGGGCTGCAGCTCGCCGAGGTTCTCCACGCGCCCCCCGCACAGCCGGAAGAGCGCCTCGGGCAGCACGAGGCGGAAGATCGCGATCCACTTCACGGCCTCCCAGGGATCCATGTACTCGCGGTCGCCGAACTTCGTTCCCGCACGCGGGTTGAGCAGGTTGATGGGCACGCTCGTGGGGTTCAGCGCCGCCAGCTCGAAGGCCATCTCCACGCGCTGCTCGCGGCTCTCGCCGAGGTTCAGGATCCCTCCCACGCATGTCTCCAGCCCGGCCTCGGCCACCGCCTGGATGGTGCGTATGCGGCCCTCGTAGCGAACGGTGCTCGAGACCTCGTCGTAGTAGCTCTCGGCGGTCTCCACGTTGTGGTGCACGCGCTGGATGCCCGCCTCCTTGAGTGCCTTCGCGCGCGCCGTGGACATGTGTCCCACCGAGGCGCAGCGCTTGAGGTTGGTGTGCTCGGCCACGAGCCTTGCGCCGTCGAGGATCTTCTCGAAGTCGCGCTTTGAGAGCCCCTGGCCCTGAGTGACCATGCAGAAGCGGTGCGCGCCCGCGGCTTCGGCGGCGCGCGCGTGCTCGAGGATCTGCTCGGGGTCCATCATCGCGTGCATCGGCGTCTCGGCCTCCGCGAAGCGCGACTGCGCGCAGAAACCGCAGTCCTCAGCGCAGCCCCCGGACTTGGCGTTGACCAGCGAGCACATGTCGGTGGAGTCCGAGAAGTGCTCCACGCGCGCCTTCCAGGCGCGCTCCACGAGCGCCTCGATCTCGGCGGGATCCTCGATCTGGCCCAGCTCGAGGGCCTCTTTGCGCGTGATCAGCGGCGGCATGTTCTCCACGTTATGGCGTATGGCGGACAGCACCCATCGGCTGCCGGCTCTATCTCACACGGGACACTAACGATGCTTGGGCCGCCGCGCTGCCGAGCAGGGCGCCGTGGCCGGCACTTCCAGGGCGGTGCCGTCCTGGAAGGTGAGGTCCGTGACGAACTTGAAGCCGCCGCGGGGGCACTTGGGAGGGAGTTCTATGCCCGTCGGCTGATAGCCAACCTTGCGCCCGTGAACCATCTTGTAGTAGGTCAGATGATTGGGGCCGAAGCTCATGTGCAGGGCGACCATCGAGGCATCGGCGGCGCCGGGCAGCGTGGGGGTGAGGGGTACCGCGGTCTTGATGCTCTCGCCGATCGACCCCGAGCCGATGAGCAGCACGCCCGGCAGCACCGACTGAGCGAAAACCGGCGTGAGCCCTTCGGCGTAGAGGAGGATCCCAATCTGTTCGTCGACCGGCGGACCCATGAGGGCATTGACGGTGGCCGTCTCGCTCACGACTTCCGGGCCGAATGGCACCTCGACCGTTGCGGTCCCCGCGCCCAGGCGCGCATTGGGGTTGCAGCCAGGCAGGCCGCCGGCATACAGGGACGCGGGCTGGCAGATCGCCAGGCCCATCGTGCTTGCGACGAGTTCCAGCGCAGGCGGGAGGTGGGTGGTGAAGCTCGTCACCGGACCGGGCACGCTGCCGTCGCTCTCGCCGATCTTCATATCCACGGTGATCGTTGTGGGCCGTCCCAGTGTGTACGGCGAGAAATTGACCTTCATCTTTGCCGTCTCTGCCGCTCCCGCCACCCCCGGCAGGCATCCGAGAGCGAACGTCAGAGCGAACAGGAGCAGGACCGCGCATGTGCCCACGGGTCCTCCGCGAATGCGCTCGCCGACGCGATGGCCGGCGGCCGAGTCGGTCGTCCCTCGCGAGCGCCGTCCGGTCGGCGAGACCGGCAATGGGTGCATGTTCACAGATGTATGGTCCCGGTGAGAGACGAGGTCGAGTGATAGTTCTGCCGATTCAGAACTCCGTGGAACTGCAGGCCCGACGCCGATGCGTGCGCCCATTTCCCTGTTCCCCCTGTGATCGACCCCACGCCGGTGAAGTAGGCGAAGGCGCCCACCACATGACCGTGTGCCGTCGACTGGCCGGAAAAGGAGCCCCCGCCGGCGGGATAAACGGTGAACGTTCCCGTTCCCTGATTGGAGCCGTTTGTCACGAATCGCGCGGCGATCGTGCCGCGGAAGGTTCCGGATATGGTCCCTCGCTCGGTGTTCACGTGTCCGGGGCGGCCCACCAGGACCAGGCTGGCGTTGAGGCTCACCTTCAGGCTCCGGGCTGCGGTTGCCGTGGGAACGCCGCGCGCCGGCTTGGCGGAGGCGCCGGAAGACGCGATCCCCGTGGCTGCTGTCAGTGCCACCGCAGAGAACGCCAGCGAGGCTCGCAGAGACCCACGCCGGAAAGCGTGCTTTGACGGCAGATGAACAGCCATTATCAACCCCTCCGATTAACAGACCCTCGATGCCCACCGCTACCGTGGAGTCATCGAGTCCAAGTTTAAAACCCCATTTGCCGTGTGGCTGCTCGATTCCCCCGAGTAACCACCACTGCCGGCAACGCTACTGATGTGAGCGGGACTTGTCAAGGTCCATGCCGGGCGTCTATATAGGGCCGCCCGGGGGCCCGTGGCTACGGTGGATGGAGATCCCGTGGATAGGTGGCTACGGTGTTGAGATTCCCTGGGCTACGGAGAGCGGAACTGCGCCGTCGGCGGCGATAGAGAGAGGCTGAGATGCTCGCGGAGATCCTTCCCGAGGCCGCAATTGCTGTGGAGATGCGCACCGATCCGGCCGATGTCATCCTCTTCCCCGAGGAGGAGGCTGTCGTCAGGCAAGCTGTGGAGAAGCGTCGCCGGGAGTTCGCCACGGCCCGCGCCTGTGCGCGCCGGGCGCTTGGCGCCCTCGGTCTTCCGCCCTCACCCATTCCCACCGGGCCGCACGGTGAGCCCTGCTGGCCCACCGGCGTGGTGGGAAGCATCACGCACTGCAATGGCTACCGCGCGTGTGCAGTGGCCCATGCAACGCAACTCATGGCAATCGGCATCGACGCCGAGCCCAACCAGGCGCTGCCAGATGGTGTGCTCGCTGCAGTCGCCGTCGCCGAGGAGGTCACCGCGTTGCGTCAGCTGGCGCATGCGCAGCCCGAAGTGCACTGGGATCGTCTGTTGTTCAGCGCCAAGGAGTCCATCTACAAGGCCTGTTTCCCGCTCCTCGCAGGGTCGCTGGGCTTCGCCGATGCCGTGCTCGACTTCGTGCCGCGCCAGAGAGCTTTTTCGGCTCGTCTGCGGGTCTCTGGGCCGGCGCCGGCGGGCGGTCTGCCGAGAACGCTCTCCGGCCGCTGGTTGGTTCGCGATGGGCTTGTGCTCACTGCGATCGCCGTCGCGCCAGCTCGCCCGAATTGAGTTGACAAGAACCCGGCGCTGACCTAGAGTGCCTGACCCGGAAGATAGAAACATTTAGGGTCGAGGGGAACATATGTATGGTGTGGCGAGTCCTCGGGGCGGGGGAGCGGCGATCGGGGTTGGTCAGACCACCGGGGCAGCTGAAGTTCCGTGAGCGAGAGCGTGGCAGGAGATGTGGGTGCGGGAGTTGTGCTCGTATTCTCGGGACACGGCTCGCAATGGCAGGGGATGGCGCTTGAGCTGCTGGATTCTTCGCCGCTGTTCGCTCTGCGGATGCAGGCCTGTGAGGAGGCGCTAGCGCCCTACGTCGACTGGTCGCTGTCGAAGGTCTTGCATGGCAGGCGGCGAGCCCCGAAGCTCGAGCGGGTGGATGTGGTTCAGCCGGCCCTGTTCGCCATAGCGGTGTCGCTGGCCGAGCTGTGGCGTGCGTGTGGCGTGGAGCCTGACGCCGTCGTGGGTCACTCGCAGGGGGAGATCGCCGCTGCGTATGTAGCCGGTGGCCTGTCGCTCGAGGATGCGGCTCGCGTGGTGGCGTTGCGCAGCGGGATGCTGGCCGGTATCGCCGGAATGGGCGGCGTGCTTTCGGTCTCGCTGGGGGTTGAGTCCATCACTGAACGTGTGGGGCGGTTCGACGATCGGGTTACGCTCGCTGCCGTCAATGGGCCCTCTTCGGTCGCCCTCTCCGGCGATCGCACCACGCTGGAGGAGCTGCTTGCGGAATTTCAGAGCGAGGGCATCAGGGCTCGCATGGTGCCCATGGACTATGCCTCGCACTCCCCACAGGTGGAGGCAATTCGCGATGAGCTGCTCGCGGCGCTCTCCCCGCTCGCTCCCCGTTCCGGCGACGTTCCCTTTTACTCAACCGTCACCGGCGAACTGCTGGACACAGCTCAGCTCGACGCCGAGTACTGGTATCGCGCAGAGCGCCAGACCGTTCAATTCGAGCCGGTGACGCAACGCCTCCTGGAGAGGTCCCACCGCACGTTCATCGAGGTCAGTCCGCATCCACTGCTTACCGTCGCATTGCAGGAAACCGCCGAGGAGACACTCGATGGAGCACACGATGTGGCGGTGATCGGCTCCCAGCGCCGCCACCAGAACGGCGTGAAGCGCTTTTCGCTTTCGCTGGCCGACGCAGACGTACACGCCCGCGGGGTCAACGTCAATTGGGAGGCGGCCGGCCGCGAGGGTCTGCAGGCCCCGGCAGACGCACAGGGCTCGGTAGGCGCGTTTGACGTCGGCGATGACACCGGCGAGGAGCCGGGCGAGCACCGCGCCAGCGGACCCGCGGACGATGTCTCGGAGGAACCCTTCGCGCTGCGTTTGAAGGCTGTTCCCAGCAGCAGGCGCGAGCGTGCCGTGCTCGAGCTCGTGCGCGCTCAGGCGGCGATCGTGCTGGGCTGCGCCTCGCCCAAAGCGGTGCCCCCGGATCGAGCGTTCAAGGAGCTTGGGTTGGATTCGTCCGCGGCCGTCGAGTTGCGTAACCGGCTGCAAGCAGCCACCGGGTTGGACCTGCCCACCACGCTTCTGTTCGACCATCCAACTGCAACCGCGCTGGCCGGCCATCTGCTTGGCGAGATCTCCGGCGTTCGCCGTGCCGGCGCTGCGCCGGCGTCGACATCGGCGACCCACTCTGGCGAGCCGCTTGCGATCGTGGGGATGGCCTGTCGCTATCCGGGGGGTGTGCGCTCCCCCGAGCAGCTCTGGGAGATGGTCGCCGCCGGAGGGGATGCAATTGCGGGGTTTCCTACCGATCGCGGCTGGGACCTGGAGCGTTTGCGAGATCCCGACCCCAGCCGGTCCGGGACGAGCTATGCGCGCGAAGGCGGCTTTCTCTACGACGCCGCCGAGTTCGATGCCGGCTTCTTTGGGATCGGCCCGCGCGAGGCCACGGCGATGGATCCACAGCAGCGTCTGCTGCTGGAAGTCTCATGGGAGGCATTTGAAGATGCGGGCATCGCCTTCGACTCACTGCCCGGCAGTCAGACCGCGGTGTTCGTGGGGGCCACCACACAGGACTATGGCCCACGCCTGCACGAGTCGCAGGAGGGCTATGCGGGCTATGGCCTCACCGGCAATGCGGCCGGCGTCATGTCGGGACGTATCGCATATGTGTTCGGCCTGGAAGGCCCGGCTGTCACCGTGGACACCGCGTGCTCCTCCTCATTGGTGGCGCTGCACATGGCGTGCCAGGCGCTGAGCGCGGGTGAGTGTGCGCTGGCGCTGGCGGGCGGCGTGGCGGTGATGGCCAGTCCCGGCATCTTCGTCGAGTTCAGCCGCCAGCGGGGACTCGCTGTGGATGGGCGTTGCAAGTCCTTTGCTCAGGCGGCCGATGGCACCGCCTGGTCGGAGGGCGCGGGAATCGTGCTGCTCGAGCGACTCTCCGATGCGCTTCGCCTCGGTCACCCTGTGCTGGCGACGGTGAAGGGCAGCGCCATCAACCAGGATGGCTCCAGTAACGGTTTGACTGCGCCCAGCGGGCCCTCCCAGCAACGGGTGATCGGTCAGGCGCTGGCCAACGCAGGTCTTTCCGCCGCCGATGTGGATGTGGTCGAGGCTCACGGCACCGGCACCACCCTTGGCGATCCGATCGAGGCGCAGGCGTTGCTCGCAACCTACGGTCGGGGCCGCGCGCAGGGGCGCCCGCTGTGGCTCGGATCGATCAAATCCAACATCGGGCACACGCAGGCGGCGGCCGGCGTGGCCGGTGTCATCAAGATGGTCATGGCTCTGCGAAACGGCGCATTGCCCAAGACGTTGCACGTCGACGAGCCCTCACAAGCCGTCGATTGGTCGGCCGGCGCCGTCTCGCTGCTGAGGGAGGAGGTGCCCTGGCTCCCGGAGGGCAGGCCGCGACGGTCCGCTGTGTCCTCGTTTGGCATCAGCGGCACCAATGCGCATCTCATCCTCGAGGAGGCGCCATCGCCGGCCACGCAACCCACGGAAACGCCTGGCGCCTGCGTCCCGGGCGGCGTCGTGCCGTGGGTCATCTCGGGCAAGGGGGAAGACGCTTTGCGGGGCCAGGCAGCTCGGTTGTTCGAGCACCTCGGGCGCGCCCCTGAGCTCGCGGTTGCCGATGTCGGCCGCTCGCTGACCGTGGGGCGGGCGCTGCTCGAGCACCGCGCCGTCGTGCTGGGCGCCGAGCGGGCGGCGATGCTGGCGGACCTCCACGCTCTGGCCGAAGGCGAGCGCGCGACGGGTGTCATTCAGGGTGTGGCGCCCTCGCCTCGCGATGGGGTCGCATTTCTGTTCACCGGTCAGGGCTCCCAGCGGGTGGGAATGGGGCGAGAGCTCTACGACGCCTTTCCGGCGTTCGCGCACGCTCTGGATGAGGCCTGCGGCGAGTTCGACCCCCATCTGGGGCGCTCCCTGCGCGAGGTGATGTTCGCGGGCGCGGGGGCCGAGGGGGCCTTCGCGGCGGAGAGGTCCTCCGCGGCCGCCGGGGCGCCCGCAGGGGAGCTGCTGGATCGCACCATGTTCACCCAGGCTGGCCTGTTCGCGCTTGAGGTCGCACTTTTCCGGCTCGTGGAGACGTGGGGCGTGCGCCCCGACTTCCTCCTCGGCCATTCGATCGGCGAGCTCGCCGCGGCACACGTGGCGGGAACGCTCTCGCTGCACGACGCCTGTGTGCTGGTCGCCGCGCGCGGGCGCCTCATGGAAGCGCTGCCGCCCGGCGGCGCGATGCTCTCGGTGCAGGCCTCAGAGGAGGAGGTGTTCGACACGCTCTCCGGGCGGGAGTCACAGCTCGCCCTCGCCGCGGTGAACGGGCCCGCCGCCGTGGTGATCTCGGGCGAGGAGGACGCCGTCCGCGAGCTCGAGGAGATCTGGCGCGGGCGGGGGCGCAAGACCAAACGCCTGCGGGTGAGCCACGCTTTTCACTCGCCGCGCATGGACGCGATGCTGGACGACTTCGCCGAGGTCGCCGCGAGCCTCACGTTTGCGCCGCCCGGGATCCCGATCGTCTCGAATCTCACCGGTGAGCCCGCGTCCGCCGAGGAGTTGTGCTCGCCCGGGTACTGGGTGGCGCACGTGCGCAGGCCGGTGCGCTTCATGGACGGAGTGCGCTGGCTTGCCGCTCGCGGCGTTGGGAGCTTTTTGGAGTTGGGCCCCGATGGTGTGCTCAGCGCGATGGGCCACGACTGTTTGGCTGGGGAGCGGCGCGTCGAGGAGGAAGGGGAGGAAGGGGACGCCGCTCCTCTGCTGGCTGCGCTCCTACGCGGACAGCGGCCCGAGGCGCGGACCTCCCTGGCCGCCCTGGCTGAGGCATGGGTGCGGGGGGTCGATGTCGATTGGGGCTCACTGTTCGAGGGCTCGGGCGCCCGGCGGGTGTCGCTGCCGACCTACGCCTTCCAGCGGCGGCGCTACTGGCTGGATGGGGGGGCGGGGGTGCGGGAGTCCTCCCACGCGGTCTCGACATGCCTCGGTATGGACGGTCAGCCGCTGCCCGACGCCGCTGGGCCGGAGGGCGCGCTCTTCCGTCTGGAGTGGGAGATGGTCTCGGCAGAGTCGCCGTCCCTCCTCGGTACTGCCGCGGTGTTGGGTGAGAACGGTCGCGGGCTGGCCGGGGCACTGCGGGCGGCGGGTGTCACGCCCGAGGTATATCCGGATCTGGAGTCGCTCAGCGAGGCGGTCGCTGGAGGGGCCGCGCCGGTCGAGGTGCTGCTCGTTGGCTGCGGGTGCGACGAGGACGTGGTCGGCGTCGATGGGATCGCGGGCGTCGGCGCCGATGGAATCCAAGGCGCGGCACGCGAGGCTGCGAACAGGGTGCTCGGCCTGGCGCAGGCGTGGCTTGCCGACGAGCGCCTCTCCGCGTGCCGGCTTGCTTTTGTGACCCGTGGGGCGCTGGCCGTGCGCCCAGGGGAGTCGGTGCCGGGTCTTGCATATGCGCCGGTGTGGGGGCTCGTGCGCTCGGCGCTTTCGGAGAACCCCGCACGTTTCTTGCTTCTCGACATCGACGGCGAGCAGGCCTCTCTGCACGCGCTGGGCGCCGCGCTCGCCCTCGATGAGCCGCAGTTGGCCCTGCGGCACGGGAGTGTCTACGTCCCCCGCCTCACTCCGGTTCATCGTGGTAAAGGGGAGGAGGTGGCAGCGTCGCCTGTCGCGCAGGGAACGACCCTGATCACTGGTGGCACGGGTCAGTTGGGCAGCCTGCTCGCCCGGCACCTGGTGGCCGAGCGCGGGGTGCGCAGCGTGGTGCTGGCGAGTCGGCGGGGACTGGACGCACAGGGCGCGCGCGAGCTGGAGGCCGAGTTGATCCAGATGGGCGCGCGCGTGAGGATCGTCGCGTGCGATGTCGCCGACCGCGAGCAGCTGCGAGCGCTGATCGAGTCCATGAGCGAGCAGGAACCTCTCAACGCCGTCGTGCACGCCGCCGCGGTGCTCGCCGACGGCGTGATCGAGTCGCTCACGCCCGCGCATCTCGATCGGGTGCTCGGACCCAAGGCCGACGCGGCCTGGCATCTGCACGAGCTGACCGAGCATCTCGACCTGTCGGCGTTCGTCCTCTTCTCTTCCATCACCGCAACGCTGGGCAGTGCGGGCGTGGGCAGCTACGCGGCGGCGAACGCCTTCCTCGATGCCCTCTCCCAGCATCGCCGCGCACATGGCCTGGCCGCCACCTCCCTGGCGTGGGGGCAATGGGGCGATCAGGCCGGTGGCATCACCTCCGATCTGCGCGAGGCTGACCTGGCGAGGATGGCGCGCTCGGGCATCGGGGCGCTTTCGCTCGAGGAGGGCCTGGCGCTGTTCGATCGCGCGTGCGGTATGGACGAGGCCGTGCTCCTCCCGGTGCGCCTGGACACGGCGGCGGTGTCCACTCAGGCGGGGATCGACACGACATCCTCGGTGCTGCGCGGCCTAGTGGACGCTCCCACGCGCCGTGCTGCACGGGACGCCGACGATTCCTTCGCGCAGCGTCTCCTCGGAATCGCTGAGAGCGAGCGAAAGCACTTCGTGCTCGAGCTCGTGCGTCGCGAAGCGGCGAGTGTGCTGGGACACGCCTCTGCCGACGCCGTTTCCGCGCGGCGGACGTTCAAGGAGCTCGGCTTCGACTCGCTGGCGGCGGTCGAACTGCGGAACCGCCTTGGCGCCGCGACCGGGCGGCGGATGTCCGCCACGCTCGTGTTCGACCACCCCACCCCCGCCCTGCTGGCAGGCCATCTGCTGGAGGAGATCATGGGTGTCGAGAGGACGAGGACGCAGGCGCCCGCAACGGTGGCCGTGGCGGGCGAGGGGCCGATCGCGATCGTCGGGATCGGCTGCCGTTATCCGGGCGCTGTGCGCTCTGCGGAGCAGTTTTGGGAGATGGTCGCGGCGGGTGGCGATGCCGTCTCGGAGTTTCCGCGCGACCGCGGATGGGATCTGGAGGGGTTGTACGCCGACGATCCCGATCGGCGCGGCACCAGCCATGCACGGGAGGGTGGGTTCCTCTACGACGCGGGCGAGTTCGATGCGGCCTTCTTCGAGATCGCCCCCCGCGAGGCGCTGGCGATGGATCCCCAGCAGCGGCTGCTGCTGGAGGTCTGCTGGGAGGCGCTCGAACACGGCGGGATCGACCCGCTCGTGCTGCAGGGCAGCCCGACGGGGGTGTTCGCGGGCATCAGCATCCAGGATTACGGCCCCGGCCTGCGCTCGGCGCCCGAGGCGCTCGAGGGTTACCGCCTGACCGGCAGCGGCGGTGGCGTCGTCTCCGGCCGGGTGGCCTACGCCCTTGGGCTGGAGGGACCCGCGGTGACAGTGGACACGGCCTGCTCATCGTCGCTGGTGACCCTGCATCTGGCCTGCCAGGCGCTGCGCCAGGGCGAGTGCTCGCTCGCGCTGGCAGGCGGTGTGACGGTGATGGCCACTCCCGGGATCTTCGTCGAGTTCAGTCGCCAGCGGGGCCTCGCCCCCGATGGGCGCTGCAAGTCCTTCGCGGCGGCGGCCGACGGCGCCGGCTTCTCCGAGGGCGCCGGCGTGGTGCTCCTGGAGCGGCTGTCCGACGCGCGCCGTCTGGGTCATGAGGTGCTGGCCGTGGTGCGGGGCAGCGCTGTCAATCAGGACGGTGCGAGCAACGGGTTCACGGCGCCCAACGGCCCGTCCCAGCAGCGCGTCATCCGCGCAGGCGCTCGCCAACGCACGGCTCTCCGCGGGCGAGGTGGACGTGGTCGAGGCGCACGGCACCGGCACGACGCTCGGCGATCCCATCGAGGCGCAGGCGCTGCTCGCCACCTACGGGCGTGAGCGCGATCCCCAGCGGCCGCTGTGGCTGGGGTCGGTCAAGTCGAACCTCGGCCACACGCAGGCCGCGGCCGGTGTCGCCGGTGTGATCAAGATGGTGATGGCTCTCCAGCACGGCGTGCTCCCCAGGACGCTGCACGTCGATGAGCCCTCGCCCGAGGTGGACTGGTCGACTGGCGGCCTGTCGCTCCTCACCGAGGAGGCGCCGTGGCCGGCGAACGGCAGATCCCGGCGAGCCGGCGTGTCCTCGTTTGGCATCAGCGGCACCAACGCCCATGTGATCCTCGAGGAGGCCCCCGCCGACGGTGTTGGCGCAGGCGCCGTGACCGGCTCGCCTGGTGGCCCTGTGCCGTGGGTGCTCTCCGCGCGCGCAGAGCAGGCGCTGTGCGATCAGGCTCGTCGGCTGCGGGAGTTCGCCGCAGAGGATGCCGCGCTGAACGTGAACGACATTGGCTTCTCGCTGGCGGGACGCCCGGCATTCGAGCGTCGTGCGGTGGTGCTGGGCGAGGACCGAGAGAGTCTGCTGTCAGGCCTGGAGGCGCTGGAGAAGGGGGCGCGGCCCACGCCCGGAGTGCTCGAGGGCATGGCAGCGCCCGGCGCCGGAGTTGCGTTCCTGTTCACCGGACAGGGCGCCCAGCGTGTGGGCATGGGTCAGGGCCTCTACCGGGCGTTCCCGGTGTTCGCGGAGGCTTTCGATGAGGTGTGCGCCGGCCTGGATGAGTATCTGGGACGCCCTCTGCGCGAGGTGGTGTTCGCCGACGAGGGAGACGCCGAAGGTGTCGAGCGACACGAGGAAACTGAGAGTGCAGCGGGGAACGCGGGTGGAAAGGGTGCAGCGGGAAGTGCGGGTGGCAAGGCCCTTCTGGATCAGACCCTCTTCACACAGGCGGGCCTGTTCGCGCTCGAGGTGGCGCTCTTCCGGCTCATCGAGCGCTGGGGCGTGCGTGCGGACTTCCTCATCGGTCACTCGATCGGCGAGGTCGCCGCCGCGCATGTCGCGGGCGTCTTCTCATTGGCCGACGCCTGTGGGCTCGTGGCCGCGCGCGGGCGTCTGATGGGCTCACTGCCCGAGGGCGGCGCGATGGTCTCGATCGAGGCCTCCGCCGAGGGGGTGCTGCCGACGCTCGCCGGTAGGGAGGAGGAGGTCGCGCTGGCCGCCGTCAACGGGCCATCTGCGGTGGTGATCTCAGGCGACGAGGAGGCCGTCCTGGAGCTGGCGCGGGCGTGGGAGGAGCAGGGCCGCAGGACGAAGCGGCTGCGGGTCAGCCACGCCTTTCACTCGCCACGCATGGAGGGAATGCTCGCGGAGTTCGCCGATGTTCTCGGGGGTCTCTCCTTCGCCGAGCCGCGGATCCCGATTGTCTCCAACGTGACCGGGGAGCTGGTCTCCGCTGAGCGCCTGTGCAGCCCCGGATATTGGGTGGAGCACGTGCGCGAGCCGGTGCGGTTTCTGGAGGGGATGCGCTGGTTGGACGCACGCGGAGTCAAGAACTTCCTGGAGTTGGGTCCCGACGGCGTGTTGAGCGCCATGGGTCGGGAGTGTCTTTCCGGCGCAGCCCCGGTGGCGCTGCTGCGTGGCAGACGCCCCGAGGCGCAGACCCTGATGAGCGCCCTCGCGCAGGTGTGGGTGCATGGTGTGGGGGTCCGCTGGGACGCCCTGTTGGGGGAATCCGGCGCCAGGCGAATCGGACTCCCCACGTACGCCTTTCAACGGGAGCGCTACTGGCTGGAGACCAAAGAATCTCAGGTGCAGGACGCCCCCGCACTCGGTCTGGTCGCCACGGACCATCCGCTGCTGGGCGCCGCGGTCAACCTTGCCGACGGGCAGGGGTGGTTGTTCACCGGGCGCCTCTCGCTGTCGAGTCATCCCTGGCTCGCCGGCCACACGGTGATGGGTGCGGTGCTGCTGCCCGGCACGGCGTTCCTCGAGCTGGCATTGCACGCCGGCCGCCAGGCCGGCTGCGGGCGCGTGGGCGAGCTCACGCTGGAGACCCCCCTGATCCTTCCCGAGCGGGGGGACGTGCAGGTCCAGCTCTCGATCGGCGAGGCCGGGGAGGCCGGCGCGCGCCCCATCGCGATCCACGCGCGTTCGCAGGGCGCTGCAGGCGAGCATGAGGAGGAGGCCTGGACCCGACACGCCCACGGCACGCTTCTTCCCGATACGGCTGCGGGCGAGGATGTGGGCGTGGGTGGCAGTGCGGGGGCTGGTGTGCGCGCGGGCGTGGATGAGAGCAGGACAGCCGCGCTGGCCGGGGAGGCATGGCCGCCCGCCGGAGCGCAGCCGGTGGCGGCTGAGGATCTGTACGACTACATGGCCGGGCTGGGACTCGACTACGGTCCGGCCTTCCAGGGCTTGCGCGGCGCCTGGCGGCTCGGCGATCGTCAGGTGCTCGCCGAGGTGGCTCTGCCCGAGGGCCACGAGAATGAAGCCGCGTCGTTCGGTCTGCATCCCGCTTTGTTGGATGCCGCCCTGCAGGCCTTGGGGGCGCACTGGCTGGCGGGCGAGGCGAGCGCGGGTGAGAACGGCGGCGAGCGCGCGGTGCAGCGAGCGCGGCTGCCGTTCTCCTGGAGTGGTGTGAGCCTGTTCGGGACGGGCGCCTGCACCCTGCGGGTCTGCTTGTCGGTGGAGGCCGACGGGGACGCCGGGCAGGGGTCCGATGTGGTGTCGCTTGTGGTCGGCGATGGGGCCGGCCGCCTCATGGCCTCTGTGGACTCCCTGGTTCTGCGATCGGTCTCGCCTGGACAGCTCGCCGGCGCGGGTCTGCGGGAGTCGCTGTTCCGGGTCGATTGGATACCGGTCTCGGCTGCCTCTCTTGCGCAGAGTCCAGTGCACAAGTGGGTGATGTTGGGGGGCCCCCTGGATGGGAATGTCGAGGCTACCGGGGTGGTGCTGGTCGACGCTCGGCGCGACTCACCCGAGACCGCCTTGCTTGGGGTCCAGGAGCCAGGAGGGGCGGATGCCGCGGGGGTCGCGGACGGTGCGCGCCAGAGCGTGCAGCAGGCGTTGAAGTTGGTGCAGCTGTGGCTCGAGGATGAGCGCTTTGCCGCCTCGCGGCTGGTGTTCGTAACGAAAGGCGCGGTCGCTGTGGGGGCTGGAGAGGAGGTGCCTGGTCTCAGGAACGCCGGCATCTGGGGTCTGGTGCGCTCCGCACAGTCCGAGCACCCAAGCCGGTTCGGGCTGGTCGATCTGGACGGGTGCGAGGAGTCCGCCGGTGCGCTAGGTGCCGCACTCGCCTTGGAGGAGCCGCAGCTGGCGGTGCGCGGGGGGAGCGTCTTCGCCGCGCGCCTCGCGCGGGCGGAGTCCAATGGCGCCGAAGGGGCCCCGGTGGCGTTGGCGCCACCCGCCGGTGTCGCGGAGTGGCGTCTGGATGTCGCTCACGCGGGGACGTTCGAGGGTCTCGCCCTCCGCGCGTGTCCGCGGGCGACTGAGCCGCTGCACGCCGGGCAGGTTCGCGTTGCGGTGCGTGCGGCGGGCCTGAACTTCCGCGACGTGCTGATCGCCCTGGGTGAGTATCCCGACGACGCCCTGGTGGGCAGCGAGGGCGCAGGAGTCGTCCTGGAGGTTGGGCCGGGGGTGGAGGGTGTGGCTGCCGGAGATCGTGTGATGGGTCTCTTCGTGGGCGGATTTGGCCCTGTGGTGGTCGCCGAGCGGGATCTGCTCGTGAAGGCGCCGCATGGGTGGTCTTTCACGCAGGCCGCCTCGGTTCCGATCGTGTTCCTGACGGCGTACTACGCGCTGAACGACCTGGCGCGCGTGCGGCCGGGCGAGAGGCTGCTGGTGCACGCCGCGGCAGGCGGGGTGGGTATGGCCGCCGTGCAGCTGGCTCAGCATCTCGGCGCGGAGGTGTTTGCCACCGCGAGCCCCGGGAAGTGGGAGGTGTTGCGCGGACTGGGGTTGGATGACGCGCACATCGCCTCCTCGCGCACCCTCGAGTTCAGGGAGCGCTTCCTGCGGGAGACGGGCGAGGAGGGTGTCGATGTCGTGCTGGACTCGCTCGCGCGGGAGTTCGTGGACGCCTCGCTGCAGCTGCTGCCGCGGGGCGGCCGGTTCGTGGAGATGGGCAAGGCCGATATACGCGATCCGGGGGTCGTCGCGGCCGAGCATCCCGGGGTGTCCTACCGGGCGTTCGATCTGCTCGAGGCCGGGCCACAGCGGTTGCAGGAGATGCTCGTCGAGGTGCTGGCGTTGTTCGAGTCCGGGGTGCTCGCGCCGTTGCCCGTGAAGACGTGGGATGTGCGCCGCGCACCCGAGGCCTTCCGGTTCTTGGGCCAGGCGCGCCACACCGGCAAGATCGTGCTCACGCTGCCGCGGCCGCTGGATGCGCAGGGCACCGTGCTGGTGACCGGCGGCACAGGCGGCCTCGGCGCTCTCATGGCCAGGCACCTGGTGGTCGAGCACGGAGTCCGCAGCTTGATGCTGGCCGGCCGCCGGGGGATCGAGGCCGAGGGCGCCGCACAGTTGCGTGAGGAGCTGGAGTCGCTGGGCGCGCGCGTCGCGGTGGAGGCGTGCGACGTGGCCGACCGCCGTCAGCTGGAGAGGCTCCTTGCCGCGGTGCCCGAGGAGCAGCCGCTGAGCGCGGTGGTGCACGCCGCAGGGGTGATCGAGGACGGCGTGGTCGAGTCGCTGAGCGCCGAGCAGATCGATCGCGTGCTGGCGCCGAAGGTCGCGGGCGCATGGCACCTGCACTGTTTGACCGAGCAGCTCGACCTCTCGGCGTTCGTCCTGTTCTCCTCCGTCGCGGGCATCCTCGGCGCCGCGGGTCAGGGCAACTACGCCGCCGCCAACACCTTCCTCGACGCCCTCGCTGCATATCGCCGCGTACGCGGCCTCGCTGGGCTCTCATTGGCGTGGGGTCCATGGGCGCAGACCAGCGGCATGACCGGCCGGCTGGGCGAGGCCGACCTGGCACGGCTGGCGCGCATGGGTACGGCGCCGCTCTCGATCGAGCAGGGACTCCAGCTCTTCGACGCCGCCTGCGGCGCGGAGGAGGCGCTGCTGGCGCCCATGCGTCTGGACACCGCCGCGCTGCGCACCCAGGCCAGGGCGGGCATGACGCCGACTCTGCTGCGCGGCCTCGTACACGTGACCGCGCGTTCGAAGAAAGACGATGCCGAAGGGTCGCTCGCGGAGCGCCTGGCCGGTGTGCCCGAGGCGCAGCGCGAGCGGGTCGCGCTGGATCTCGTGCTCACCCACATCGCGACCGTACTGGGGCACCTATCGCCCAGGTCGATCGACACCCAGCGCACCTTCAAGGAACTCGGGTTCGACTCTCTCGGGGCCGTGGAGCTGCGCAACCGCCTCACCATGGCGACCGGTATGCGCCTGTCGACAACGCTCATCTTCGACCACCCCACGCCCTCCACGCTCACCGATCATCTGCTCAGCGAGGTCCTGCCGGACATCGCCGCCCGCTCCCCAGGGGCAGGCGCAGGGGCGAGGGCGACAAATGGGGGCGCGAGCGACCAGGGGGACGGCGCGCTCGCAAGGACGGGTGCAGTCGGGGAGACCGGCGCGCGCGAGGGTGCCGGTGCGACCGAGGCGGAGAGCGCGATCGACGGCATGGACGTCGAGGCCCTCATTCAGAAGACGCTCCAGGACGCCGGCTCAGGCGTCGCATCCGAGATGGAGACCGCCTCATGAGCACCGATCCCGAGCGCGTCGTCGAGGCGCTGCGCACGTCGCTCAAGGAAACCGAGCGGCTGCGCCAGCAGAACTCGCGGTTGCTGGGCAAGATGAACGAGCCGATCGCGATCGTGGGCATCGGCTGTCGCTTCCCGGGCGGTGTGCACTCGGCCGAGGAGCTGTGGGAGCTGCTCGCCTCCGGCGGCGATGCCATCTCAGAGTTCCCCTCCGATCGCGGATGGAACCTGGGTGCGCTGCTGCACCCCGACCCCGATCGTCCCGGCACGAGCCACGCCCATGAGGGCGGGTTCGTATATGACGCCGGCGATTTCGACGCCGCCTTCTTCGGCATCAGCCCGCACGAGGCGCGCGCGATGGACCCCCAGCAGCGGCTCCTGCTGGAGAGCGCCTGGGAGGCGGTGGAGGACGCGTGCATCGATCCCTCCTCTCTGCGGGGCAGCCAGACCGGCGTGTTCGCCGGCACCACCATCCAGGACTACGGCGCGGGGATCCCTGAAGGCCACCGGCTGACTGGCGGCCTGGCGAGCGTCCTCTCCGGCCGCCTCGCCTACACCCTCGGCCTGGAGGGCCCTGCGGTGACCGTCGACACCGCCTGCTCCTCCTCGCTCGTGGCGCTGCACCTCGCGTGTCAGGCGCTGCGAGCCGGGGAATGTTCGCTGGCCCTCGCCGGGGGTGTCACGGTCATGGCGACGCCGATCGCGTTCGTGGAGTTCAGCCGCCAGCGCGGGCTCGCCCCCGACGGCCGCTGCAAGGCGTTCGCAGCCGCCGCGGACGGCACCGGCTGGGGCGAGGGCGTTGGCATGCTGCTCGTGGAGCGGTTCTCGGATGCGCGGCGGCTTGGGCATCGTGTGCTCGCGGTGGTGCGTGGCAGCGCCGTCAACCAGGACGGCGCCACCAACGGACTCTCCGCGCCCAACGGTCCCTCCCAGCAGCGTGTGATCATGCAGGCGCTCGCCAGCGCGCAGCTGTCTCCCGCGGAGGTGGATGTCGTAGAGGCGCACGGCACCGGCACCAGGCTTGGCGATCCGATCGAGGCGCAGGCTCTGCTGGCAACATACGGCCGCGATCGTCCCGCCGAGCGCCCCTTGCGACTTGGCTCGATCAAGTCCAACATCGGTCACACCCAGGGCGCCGCGGGCGTCGCCGGTGTGATCAAGATGGTGATGGCGCTGCGTCACCGCATGTTGCCGAAGACTCTCCACATCGACGCTCCCTCGCCCGTGGTGGACTGGTCGAGAGGAGCCGTCTCGCTGCTGAGCGAGCCGGCGCCGTGGCCCGAGGGCGAGACTCCGCGAAGGGCGGCGGTGTCCTCCTTCGGCGTCAGCGGCACCAACGCGCACCTGATCCTCGAGCAGGCGCCGGAGGAGGTCCGCCCACCGGCCGGCACACCTGCCGCGGAGCCCGCCGGGGGGGAGGGCGCCGTTGCGGCGCCCTGGGTGCTCGCCGGCAGAAGCGAGGATGCGTTGCGCAAGCAGGCACAACGTCTGGCGGAGCACATCGATGCCCGCCCCGATCTGGAGATCGCGGACGTCGGCTTCTCGCTCGCCCGCACCCGCACAGCATTCGAGCACCGCGCTGTCCTGCTCGCGGAGGATCGTGCGAATCTGCTCACCAGCCTGGGCGAGCTGGCGCGAGGGGCATCTTCGCCCGCTGTGGTTGAGGGCCTGGCGTCGAGGGTGGGCGGCGGCATTGCCTTTCTCTTCACCGGCCAGGGCTCGCAGCGCGTCGGTATGGGCAGAGAGCTGTATGAAGCCATACCCGTGTTCGCGCAGGCGCTCGATGAGGTGTGCGCCGAGCTGGACACCCATCTGCCGCGGTCGCTGCGCGGGCTGATGTTCTCCGTCGAGGACCCCTCGGCCGCGGGCCAGCTCGATCACACGGCCTTCGCCCAGGCCGGGCTGTTCGCGCTGGAGGTCGCTCTCTTCCGGCTGCTGCAGGCATGGGGCGTGCGTCCCGATTTTCTGCTCGGCCACTCGATCGGCGAGCTCGCCGCGGCTCATGTGGCCGGGGTGTTCTCACTCGCGGATGCCTGTGCGCTGGTCGCCGCGCGCGGCCGGCTGATGGGGGGGTTGCCCGAGGGTGGCGCGATGGTGTCGGTGGAGGCCGCCGAGGCGGAGGTGCTCGACTCGCTGGCCTCGCTCGAGGGCCGGGTCGCCCTGGCGGCGGTGAACGGGCCGACCGCCGTCGTTGTCTCCGGGGATGAGGACGCTGTGCTGGACGTCGCGAGCATCTGGCAGGAGCGGGGGCGCAGGACGAAGCGGCTGCGCGTCTCGCACGCGTTTCACTCACCGCGCATGGACGGGATGCTCGACGAGTTCGCCGAGGTGCTCCGGGGCCTGTCCTTCGCGCCGCCGACGATCCCGATCGTCTCGAACCTGACCGGCGAGCCGGTGTCCGATGAGCGCCTGTGCTCGCCGGAGTACTGGGTGGAGCACGTACGCCGGCCTGTGCGATTCCTCGACGGGATGCGCTGGTTGCAGGCGCAGGGGGTGCGGAGCTTCCTGGAGCTTGGCCCCGATGGGGTGCTCAGCGCGATGGGCCGCGACTGCCTGTCCGATTCCGCCGGCGCCGACGACCGCGAGGCTGCTTTCGCCGACCATGGGGAGGCCGGCTCCGCCCCGCTCCTGATCCCGACGCTGCGTCGCGAACGCCCTGAGGCGCGGTCGCTGACGGGGGCCCTGGGCGAGGTCTGGGTGCGCGGCGTCGAGGTGGATTGGGGTTGCATGTTCAATGGCACGAGCGCCCAGCGCGTGGCGCTGCCCACCTACGCTTTCCAGCGCGAGCGCTACTGGCTTGCGGCGCAGGCCTCAGGCGCGGGCGACATGGGCTCAGTCGGGCAGGCCTCTGTGGCGCACCCGCTGCTGGGCGCGGCGGTGGGCTTGGCCGGCGATCACGGCTTGCTGTTCACGGGCCGTCTATCGCTGGACACACACCCGTGGCTCGCCGACCACGCGGCGATGGGGGTTGCGCTGCTGCCTGGCACGGCGTTTTTGGATCTGGCCCTGCACGCCGGCGCTCAGCTCGGCTGCAATGTGGTGGCAGAGCTCACGTTGCAGGCGCCGCTCCTGCTGCCTGCGCAGGGCGGCGTGCACCTGCAGATCTTCGTTGGCGAGCCAAATGACGCCGGCAGGCGATCGATCGCCATCCATTCGCGCCCGGAGAGCGCCCCCGATGAGAGCTCCTGGGCCGAGGAGGCGTGGACTTTGCATGCCGGCGGCGAGCTTGCTCGGGCCGACGACCTGCAAGAGCAGGCGATCCTTCAGGGGCCGCGCGCGCTGACCGTTACAGGCGCCTGGCCGCCCCCTGATGGCGAGGCCGTGGAGGTCGATGGTCTCTACGAGGAGCTTGCCGATCTGGGCCTGGAGTACGGGCCGGCGTTTCAGGGGCTGCGGGCGATGTGGCGGCGCGGGGATGAGGTGTTCGCCGATGTGGGCCTGGCGGTCGAGGAGCCGGGTTTCGGCGAATCCTTCGGTCTACACCCGGCGCTGCTCGACGCTGCGCTGCATGCGATCGGCACCGCTCTGCCAGGCGAGGACGCCGACGGGGAGCAGCCTCGGGAGCCGGGAGTGGTGCGGTTGCCCTTCTCCTGGAGCAACGTCACGCTGCTTGCCCCCGGTGCGTCCGCGTTGCGCGTGTGCCTGTCGCGAACTGGGTCCGAGGAGGTGTCTCTGGTGGCGGCCGACGAGGCCGGCGATCTGGTTGCGGTTGGCTCCTTGATGGTGCGTCCGCTCGCCGCGGAGAGCCTCGCCGGTGCGCACAGGGGCGCTCGTGAGTCGTTGCTGCACCTGGAGTGGACGGCGCTCCCGGCGGTTCCCCCGGTCACGGCAGCCTCCTCCGCGGACAAGATCGTGGCGCTGGGCGGCGAGGACTCGCCGCTCGCCGCATCTCTCATCGAGGCTGGGTATCCGCTCGAGGCGTATGCAGACCTTGCGTCCCTGGGAGAAGCCATCGATCGGGGCCGGGCGGTACCCGAGGCTGTGTACGTGGCTTGTGAGGGTTCGGCTGGCGACGAGCTGCCCTCCGCGGCGCATGAGACGGCGCACCGCGCGCTGGCGCTGGCGCAGGAGTGGCTCTCCGAGGAGCGCTTTCCGGGTTCGCGCCTGGTGGTGCTGACGCGCAGCGCCGTGGCGGTGCGGCGCCAGGAAGGTGTACCCGGTCTGTCTTCGGCGGCCGTGTGGGGCCTCATACGCTCGGCGCAGTCGGAGAACCCCGACCGGTTTGCGCTTGTCGACCTCGACGGCGAGGACGCTTCGTGGGGCGCACTGGGTGGCGCGCTGGCCCTCGGCGAGCCCCAGCTGGCGCTGCGCGAGGGCGCCGTGCACGTTCCGCGCCTGGCGCCAATGGGGCCCTTCACCGACGAGCGTCCCTCCCAGCTGGATGCGAACGGCACGGTCCTCATCACCGGTGGCACGGGTGCGCTGGGCGGGCTCTTGGCGCGCCATCTCGTGGCCCAGCACGGTGTGCGCCACGTACTGCTGGCCAGCCGGCGGGGACCCGATGCAGAGGGCGCGCCCGAGCTGCAGCAGCGTCTGCAGTCGCTGGGCGCTCGCGTCACGCTCGCGGCCTGCGACGTTGGCGACCGTGAGCAGCTGGCGCGGCTTCTGGAGTCGGTGCCCGCGGAGTTTCCGCTGCAGGGGGTTGTGCACACCGCGGGGGTCCTCGACGATGGCGTGCTCGAATCCTTGACGGCGCAGCGGATCGATCGCGTGCTGGCCGCCAAGGCCGACGCGGCCTGGCACCTGCACGAGCTCACCGAGCACCTGGGGCTGTCGATGTTCGTGCTCTTCTCCTCGATCGCCGGCACGATCGGCAGCCCGGGCCAGGGCAACTACGCGGCGGCGAACGCCTTCCTCGACGCCCTCGCCGCCGATCGTCGCGCTCGGGGCCTCGCGGGGGTATCGATGGCATGGGGGCTCTGGGAGCAGGCCGGCGAGATGACCGGGAGTCTGCGCGCCGCCGATCTGTCGCGGATCGCCCGCGCGGGGCTGGGCGCTCTGTCCGCGGATCAAGGTCTGGAGCTGTTCGACGCCGCTCTCGATGCGCCGGAGGGCGCGGTCGTCGCGGCTCGCCTGGATCGTGCGGCGCTGCGCGCCCAGGCCAGGATGGGGGCTCTGCCGGTGGTGTTCAACAGCCTGATCGGCGCACCCAGTCGCCAGAGAAGTGGAAACCTGGGCGGGTCGCTGGCGCGCCGTCTGGCCGGCGCTCCGGAGGCGCAGCGCGAGCGGTTGGCGCTCGACCTCGTCCGTGGTCTCGTCGCCTCCGTGCTGGGGTACGCCTCAGCGGAGGCGGTGCCCGCGCAGCGTGCCTTCAAGGAGCTCGGGTTCGACTCGCTGGCGGCGGTCGAGCTGCGCAACCGCCTGAACGCGACGACGGGATTGCGACTGCCCTCCTCGCTGCTGTTCGACCACCCCAACTCTCTTGCTCTCGCGGGCCACCTCTGCAACGAGGTCTCCGGCGCCGCCGCGGACACCGTAAAGGCTTCCCCCTCGTGGGCGGCGCCGGTCGAGGAGCCGATTGCGATCGTGGGCATGGGCTGCCGCTATCCAGGGGGCGTGCGCTCACCTGAGGAGCTGTGGGAGCTGGTCGCCTCGGGCGTCGACGCGATCTCGGAGTTCCCCACCGATCGCGGCTGGGATCTGGAGTCCCTCTATGACCCCGACCCCGACAACCTTGGTACGAGCTACACGCGCGAGGGCGGCTTTCTGCACGAGGCCGGGGAGTTCGACTCCGGATTCTTCGCGATCAGCCCAGGCGAGGCGCTGGCGATGGACCCTCAGCAGCGCCAGCTGCTGGAAATCGCGTGGGAGGTGTTCGAAGACGCGGGCATCGACCCCGTCTCGCTGCGTGGCAGCGCGACCGGCGTGTTCGCCGGCTTGATGTACCACGAATACGGCATGGGTCCGCTCGGGCCGGTGTCCGACGGTCTTGAAAGCCACGGCCTCACCGGGGGCGCCGGCAGTGTCCTCTCCGGGCGCGTCGCCTACGAGTTCGGCTTGGAGGGGCCGGCGGTTACGGTGGACACAGCCTGCTCCTCCTCGCTCGTGGCTCTGCACCTGGCCTGCTCCGCGCTGCGCTCGGGGGAGTGCTCGCTGGCGCTCGCCGGCGGGGTGTCGGTGATGGCCTCACCGGGAGTGTTCATCGGCTTCAGCCGTCAACGCGGGCTCGCTCCCGACGGGCGCTGCAAGTCCTTCGCCGCCGCCGCCGATGGCGTCGGCTGGGCCGAGGGCGCCGGCGCCGTCCTGCTGGAGCGGCTCTCCGACGCGCGGCGTATGGGCCATCGGGTACTTGGCGTGGTGCGCGGCAGCGCTGTCAACCAGGATGGTGCAAGCAACGGGTTGACCGCCCCCAATGGCCCCTCTCAGCAGCGGGTGATCGCCCAGGCGCTTGCGAATGCCGGGGTCTCGGCGGTGCAGGTCGACGCAGTCGACGGGCACGGCACGGGCACCACGCTCGGCGATCCGATCGAGGCGCAGGCGCTGCTTGCGACCTACGGGCAGGGTCGCGAGGCTGGACGCCCGTTGTGGCTTGGCTCGGTGAAGTCCAATATCGGTCACACCCAGGCGGCGGCGGGTGTGGCGGGTGTGATCAAGATGGTGATGGCGATGCGTCACGGCGTGCTGCCGCGGACGCTGCACGTCGATGAGCCCTCCTCCGAGGTGGACTGGTCCACTGGCGCGGTCTCGCTGCTGGCTGAGGAGACGCCCTGGCGGGTCAACGGGCGCCCGCGGCGGGCGGGAGTGTCCTCTTTTGGAATCAGCGGCACCAATGCGCATGTGATTCTCGAGGAGGCGCCGGTGGTCGATGCCCCAGAGGGGGATGGCTCTCCGGTCGTTGGCGTTGGTGGTGTGGTTCCCTGGGTCTTGTCGGGTCGTGGTGTTGAGGGTTTGCGAGGTCAGGCGGGTCGCTTGTTGGAGCGTGTCGAGGCGGACCCGGGATTGGGTGTGTTGGATGTGGGGCTTTCGCTGACTGGCCGGGCGGGTCTTGGGTCGCGCGCGGTCGTGGTCGGCGATCGTGAAGAGTTGCCGGCCCGCCTGGGCGGATTGGCCGGTGGTGTGGGCGGAGTGGGTGTCGTCGAGGGCGTCGTGGATGGCGCGGCCGTTGGTGTTGGTGGAAGTGGCGTTGTGTTTGTGTTTGGCGGGCAGGGTGGTCAGTGGCCGGGGATGACGGTTGAGTTGCTTGATTCTTCGCCTATGTTTGCTGAGCGTTTGGGTGAGTGTGGTGCGGCGCTTGAGGGGTTTGTGGATTGGTCGCTCGAGGACGTGTTGCGAGGGGTGGGGGATGCGCCGGGGTTGGATCGTGTGGATGTGGTGCAGCCGGTGTTGTTTGGGGTGATGGTGGCGTTGGCGGGGTTGTGGGAGGCGTGTGGTGTCAGTCCCGCCGTGGTGGTTGGTCATTCCCAGGGTGAGATTGCGGCTGCGCATGTGGCGGGTGGCTTGTCGTTGGAGGATGCGGCGCGGCTTGTGGTGTTGCGTTCGCGTGCCTTGGTGGGTTTGATGGGTCGCGGGGGAATGGTGTCTGTTGCGTTGGGCGCGGATGAGGTAACCGGTTGGCTTGAGCGGTGGGAGGGTGTTGGTGTCGCGGCGGTGAATGGGCCGGGTTCGGTGGTCGTTTCGGGTGAGCGTGGGGCGCTCGATGGGTTGTTGGGGGAGCTTGTGGATGGGGGTGTGCGGGCGCGGGAGATCCCGGTGGGTTATGCGTCGCATTCGGCGATGGTTGAGGAGATTCGTGGGGAGTTGTTGGAGGCGTGTGTGGGGATCGTGCCGGTGTCGGGGAAAGTGCCGTTTTTCTCGACGGTTACGGGCGGGTTTGTGGATACGGCTGAGCTCGATGGTGAGTATTGGTTTCGCAATCTGCGTGAACCGGTGCTGTTCGAGCAAGCCACGCGGTTGTTGTTGGGTGAGGGTTACAGGGCTTTTGTGGAGGTCAGTCCGCACCCGGTGCTTGCAGTGGGTGCACAGGAGACCGCGGATGATGTTCTTGACGATCCTGGTGGCGTGTTGGTCGTTGGTTCGCTGCGCCGCAATGAGGGTGGCATGGAGCGGTTTCTGCTCTCGCTGGGTGAGGCGTGGGTACGCGGTGTGGATGTGGATTGGGGCGCGGTGTTCAGGGGGTCGGGCGCCAGGCGCGTCGCGCTGCCGAGCTACGCCTTCCAACGCAAGCGCTACTGGCTGCGGACATCGTTCGCTGGGGCCGGAGACGTTGGCTCGATCGGCCAGTCCTCGGCGGAGCACCCCTTGTTGGGTGCGATGGTCTCGCTGGCCGGCGATGAGGGCTGGTTGTTCACCGGTCGCCTTTCGCTCGAGACCCACCCGTGGCTTTCAGAGCACGCGGTGATGGGTATCGTGCTGCTCCCCGGCGCGGCTTTCGTGGAGCTCGCTTTGCACGCGGGTATGGAGGTCGGGTGTGGGCAGCTGGCGGAGCTCACTCTCGAAGCCCCGCTTGTGTTGCCCGAGCGCGGCGGCGTGCAGATACAGGTCTCCGTCGGTGAGCCTGACGCTTCAGGGCGGCGCCCAATCGGAGTCCACTCTCGCCCCGAGAGCACTCCCGGGGACGAGCTTGCCGGCGAGCAGCCCGCATGGACACACAACGCCACCGGCACCCTTGCCCCCGAGGCGTCGGTGCGGGGCCAAGCGGTCGCAGTGCCTGAGCACGCGACCTCGTTCGCGAGTGGGGTGTGGCCCCCGCTGGGCGCGGAAGCGGCGCCCGTCGAGGATCTGTATGAGCGTCTGGCCGAGCAGGGCTATGACTACGGGCCGGCCTTCCAGGGGCTGCGCGCGGTCTGGCGGCAGGGCGAGGAGCTGTTCGCCGAAGTCGCCCTCCCCGAAGACCAAGACGCGCAGGCCGACCGGTACGGCATACACCCCGCGTTGCTGGACGCAGCGCTGCACGCGGCGCTGGCCGGCGAAAGTGAGCCCGAGGAGGGCAGCCGCGGAATACGGATCCCGTTCTCCTGGCGTGGCGTGAACCTGTGCCTCACGGGCGCATCTTCCCTACGGGTGAAAATCGCCCCAGACGGGGCCGGCGGAGTGTCGGTGGTGGCGGCCGGCGATGACGGCGCGCTTGTCGCCTGCGTGGATTCGCTTCGCTCGCGGACAGTCTCTCCCGAGCAGCTTGGCGGTGCTGGCTCTGAGCACAGAGAGTCATTGTTCTGCGTGGAGTGGGTGCCTGTTCAGGCCCCATCCGCTGTGGAGTCCGACGTGGAGCCCACCGTGGTGTTCCTCGACGGCGAGGCCGAAGGGGAGCGCGATGGTGGCGAGATTCCAGCGGAGGCTCCGCTGGAGACGGCGCACGCAGATCTGCATCGGGTGCTGGGATCGTTGCAGGCGTGGCTCGCCGGCGAGCGGGCAACGGGCTCGCGCCTGGTGCTGGTGACCCATGGGGCGGTGGCGGCCACGCCCGCGGAGAGCGTCACCAGCCTGAGCGCAGCCGCGGTGTGGGGGCTGGTGCGCTCGGCGCAGTCCGAGCACCCCGGGTGTCTCGTGCTCGTCGACCTGGATCGCGAGGACGCGTCGTTGCAGGCGCTTGGCTCGGCGATCGCCTGCGGCGAGCCCCAGCTGGCGCTGCGCTCGGGGGCCGCATTCGCTCCCCGGCTCGCGCGTGTGGAGCGGCCTGCGCAACTGCGGCCCGCGCACACGCAGCGTTACGCCCTCACCGAGGTGGGGCCATTCGGCCCGGAGGGCACGGTGCTGGTGACGGGCGGCACAGGCGGCCTGGGGGCGCTGGTGGCGAGGCATCTGGTGGCTGCGCACGGGGTGCGCAGCCTGCTGCTGGTCAGCCGGCGCGGGGACGAAGCGCAGGGTGCGCCGGAGCTCGCGGGCGAGCTGGAGGCTCTGGGTGCGCGCGTGGCGATCGCGGCCTGCGACGTGAGTGACCGCGAGGCGCTCGAGGATGCGCTGGCGCTGGTGCCCGGGGATGCGCCGCTCGATGCGGTCGTGCATGCCGCGGGGATCATCGACGACGGCGTGATCGAGTCCCTTACGCCCGAGCGCATCGATCGTGTGCTGGCGCCGAAACTCGATGCCGCCTGGCATCTGCACGAACTCACGAAGGAGCTGGATCTGTCGGCGTTCGTCCTGTTCTCCTCGGCCGCCGGCGTGCTGGGAGGAGCGGGGCAGGGCAACTACGCGGCTGCCAATGCGTTCCTCGATGCGCTGGCCGGCCACCGGCAGGCGCAGGGCCTGCCGGGCACTTCGGTGGCATGGGGGCTGTGGGCGCAGGCGAGCGGAATGACCGAGAGCCTCGGCGAGGTCGATCAGGCGCGGTTGGCGCGCTCGGGTCTGGCTCCGCTGCCCTCGCAGAAGGGTCTCGAGCTGTTCGATGCCGTGTGCGGCATGGATGAGCCCTTGACGCTCGCGATGCGCCTCGATGTCGCGGCGTTGCGCGCACAGGCGCGGGCCGGGATGACGCCGGCTTTGCTGCGCGGCCTCATCCGCCTCCCCGCACGGAGAGCGCTCGGGAACGGCGCCGGCTCGCTGGCCCAGCGCCTGGCGGGCGTGCCCGAGCACGAGCGTGAGCGGCTCGTGCTCGAGTTGGTGAGCCGGGAGGTCGCAACCGTCCTGGGAGCGCCCGCGGGCCAGCCGATCGAGGTGCGCCGCGCGTTCAAGGACCTGGGGTTCGACTCGCTCACCGCGGTGGAGCTGCGCAACCGGCTGAACGCCGTGACCGGGCTGCGGCTGCCGGCCACGCTGGTGTTCGACTACCCCACGCCCGCGGTGCTCGCCGCACATCTGCTGGCGCAAATCGCGGGCAGCGGCAGCGAGGTCGCGCTCGCCGCACCCGCGAGAGCGGTCGACGAGCCGATCGCGATCGTGGGCATGAGCTGCCGCTTCCCGGGCGGCGTGTCCTCGCCGGAGGAGCTGTGGGAGCTGGTCGCGGCGGGCGGCGACGCGATCTCGCGGCTTCCCCGCCGACCGTGGCTGGGACCTGGGGGCGCTGTACGACCCCGACCCCGACAGCCCGGCACGAGCTATACCGCGCCAGGGCGGCTTCCTCCACGACGCCGGCGACTTCGACGCGGGGTTCTTCGGGATCAGCCCGCGCGAGGCGCTGGCGATGGACCCGCAGCAGCGGCTGCTGCTGGAGATCGCCTGGGAGGCGCTCGAAGCGCGCGGGCATCGACCCCGCCTCGCTGCGCGGCAGCCGCACCGGCGTGTTCGCCGGCGTGATGTAGCCACGACTACGGCGCCGGTGCGTCGGCGGACGCCTGCGGGTCTGGAGGGCCAGCTCGGGACCGGCACCCGGGCAGCGTCGCCTCCGGCCGGGTCGCCTACACCCTCGGCCTGGAGGGCCCGGCGGTCACGGTCGACACGGCCTGCTCGTCGTCGCTGGTGGCGCTGCACCTGGCCGTGCCAGGCGCTGCGCTGCGGGCGAGTGCTCGCTGGCGCTGGCCGGCGGCGTGACGGTGATGGCCACGCCGGCGCTGTTCGTCGACTTCTGCCGGCAGCGCGGGCTGGCCGCCGACGGCCGGTGCAAGTCGTTCGCCGGCGGCGCCGACGGCACGGGCTTGGCCGAGGGCGCCGGCGTGCTGCTGCTGGAGCGGCTGTCGGACGCGCGGCGCAACGGGCACCGGGTGCTGGCGGTGGTGCGCGGCAGCGCGGTCAACCAGGACGGCGCGTGCAACGGCCTGACCGCGCCGAACGGCCCGTCGCAGCAGCGGGTGATCCGCGCAGGCGCTGGCCGAGCGCCGGGCTGTCCGCCGCCGAGGTGGACGCGGTCGAGGCGCACGGCACGGGCACCACGCTGGGCGACCCGATCGAGGCGCAGGCGCTGCTGGCCACCTACGGGCAGGACCGCGCCGGAGGACCGGCCGCTGTGGCTGGGCTCGGTGAAGTCGAACATCGGCCACACCCAGGCCGCGGCCGGTGTGGCCGGCGTGATCAAGATGGTGCATGGCGATGCGGCACGGCGTGCTGCCGCGGACGCTGCACGTGGACGAGCCGTCCGCCGCAGTCGACTGGTCGGCGGGCGCGGTGCGGCTGCTGACCGAGGCCGGTGCCGTGGCCGGAGAGCGGGCGGCCGCGCCGGGCGGGCGTGTCGTCGTTCGGGATCAGCGGCACCAACGCGCACGTGATCCTCGAGGAGGCGCCGGTATTCGAGGACGTCCCTGCGGGCGGGGCCCCGGCCGTCGATGGCGGTGAGGGTCGTGTCGGTGTTGGCGGTGTGGTCCCGTTGGTGCTCTCGGGTCGCAGCGTCGAGGGCTTGCGGGGTCAGGCTGAGCGGTTGGTGGCACACGTGAAGGCCGACCCCGGGTTGGATGTCCTTGATGTGGGCTTTTCGCTGGTGAGCGGTCGATCGGACCTCGAGTCGCGCGCGGTCGTGGTCGGCGATCGTGAAGAGTTGCCGGCCCGCCTGGGCGGATTGGCCGCTGGTGTGGGCGGAGTGGGTGTCGTCGAGGGCGTCGTGGATGGCGCGGCCGTCGGTGTTGGTGGAAGTGGGGTTGTGTTTGTGTTTGGCGGTCAGGGTGGTCAGTGGCCTGGGATGGCGGTTGAGTTGTTTGACAGTTCGCCGGTGTTTGCTGAGCGGCTGGGTGAGTGTGGTGAGGCGCTCGGGGGTCTTGTGGATTGGTCGCTCGAGGACGTGTTGCGTGGGGTGGAGGGTGCGCCGGGGTTGGATCGGGTGGATGTGGTGCAGCCGGTGTTGTTTGGGGTGATGGTGGCGTTGGCGGGGTTGTGGGAGGCGTGTGGTGTGAGTCCTTCTGTGGTGGTTGGTCATTCCCAGGGTGAGATTGCGGCGGCGCATGTGGCGGGTGGCTTGTCGTTGGAGGACGCGGCGCGGCTTGTGGTTTTGCGTTCTCGGGCTTTGGTGGGTTTGATGGGTCGTGGGGGGATGGTGTCGGTGGCGCTTGGTGTGGAGGAGTTGGGGGGTTGGCTCGGGCGGTGGGAGGGTGTTGGTGTCGCTGCGGTGAATGGGCCTTCCTCGGTGGTTGTGTCGGGTGAGCGTGGTGCGCTCGAAGGGTTTGCTTGGGGAGCTTGTGGATGGGGGTGTGCGGGCGCGGGAGATCCCGGTGGGTTATGCCTCGCATTCGGTGATGGTGGAGGAGATTCGTGGGGAGTTGTTGGAGGCGTGTGTGGGGATCGTGCCGGTGTCGGGGGATGTGCCGTTTTTCTCGACGGTTACGGGTGGGTTTGTGGATACGGCTGAGCTCGATGGTGAGTATTGGTTTCGCAATCTGCGCCAGCCGGTTTTGTTCGAGGGGACGGTGCGCTCGCTGCTGGGGGAGGGCCGCCGGGCGTTTGTCGAGATCAGCCCGCATCCGGTGCTCGCGCTGGGATTGCAGGAGACCGTCGATGAGGCTCTCGATGGGTCGGAGGGTGTCCTGGTCACAGGTTCGTTGCGTCGTGGCGAGGGCGGCTTGGCGCGTTTTCTGCTCTCGCTGGGTGAGGCCTGGGTGCGCGGTGCGGAAGTGGATTGGGTGTCCGTCTTCAAGGGCTCGGGCGCCGAGCGCGTGGCGCTGCCGACCTATGCCTTCCAGCGCGAGCGCTACTGGCTGCACGCAGCTGCCGCGGATGCCGAAGATCTCTCCTCAGCCGGCGCATACGGCCTGGAGTGGGCGCCGGTTCCCCAGTCTTCTGAGGTGGCGTCTGTGGAGGGTGTTTGGTTGGTGGACTTCGATTTGGGGTCGTTGGTCGATGGGGGTGTCGAGGCGCCTGACGTGGTGTTCTTGGATTGCGGGTGTGAGGCGTTTGGGGTTGCTGGTGGGGGTGTGGTGGATGGGGTGCATGCGGGCGTGCGGCGCGTCTTGGGTGTGTTGCAGGAGTGGCTTTCGGATGAGCGGTTTGCGGGTTCGCGTTTGGTGTTGGTGACGCGTGGTGCTGTTGGGGGCTCGGATTTGGTTGGCGGCGCGATCTGGGGGTTGGTGCGCTCAGCGCAGTCGGAGCATCCCGGTCGTTTTGTGCTGGTGGATCTCGACGGTGAGTGGGCTCTCGATGGGCGGGCGCTCGATCGGGAGCGGGCGCTCGGGGGTGTGTTGGGCTCTGTGCTCGAGAGTGGTGAGCCGCAGTTGGTTGTGCGTGGCGATGGGGTGTTTGCCGCGCGGCTTGCACGGGTGAGCCCATCGGTTGAGGGCGGCTCTGCGGATTGGCGGGGGACGGTGTTGATCACAGGTGGCACGGGTGGTTTGGGTGCTTTGGTGGCACGGCGTCTGGTGGTGGAGCACGGGGTGCGGAGCTTGCTGTTGGTGAGCCGGCGGGGGCCGCGGGTTGAGGGTGCATCTGAGTTGCAGGGGGAGTTGGAGGCGTTGGGTGCGCGCGTGGAGGTCGTGGCTTGCGATGTCGCCGACAGAGAGCAGCTCGAGGCGTTGCTCGGTGGGGTGCCGCAGGAGTTCCCGTTGGGTGCGGTGGTGCACGCTGCGGGGGTTCTCGATGATGGTGTGGTTGAGTCCTTGACGGGGGAGCGGGTGGATGGGGTGCTGTCTCCCAAGGTGGATGCTGCTTGGCATTTGCATGAGTTGACGGAGGGGTTGGGTCTGTCGGCGTTTGTGTTGTTCTCTTCCGCTGCGGGTGTGTTTGGCGCTGCGGGGCAGGGCAGTTATGCGGCGGCGAATGCGTTCCTGGATGGGTTGGCGGGGTATCGCCGGGCGCGGGGTCTGCCGGGCGTCTCGCTGGCGTGGGGGCAGTGGGCACAGATCGGCGGCATGACCGGTCGGCTCGGCGAGGCCGATCTGGCGCGCTTGGCGCGCCAGGGGATCGCCGCGCTGTCATCCGAGGAAGGCCTGGAGCTGTTCGACAGCGCCAGTCGCATGGAGCAGGCACTGGTGGTGGCGCTGCGCCTGGATGCGGTGGCGTTGCGCGCACAGGCCAGGGAGGGGATGACGCCGGCGCTGCTGCGCGGCCTCGTGCGGGACTCCTCGCGCCGGCACGAGCCCGATCGCGCCGAAGGGTTGCTGGCCCGGCGCCTGACCGAGGTCTCCGAGGGCGAGCGCGGCGGTGTCGTGCTCGCCGAGGTGCTCGCCCACGCGGCAATCGTGCTTGGCCATGCCTCAGCGGAGTCGGTGAACGCGCGCCGCGCCTTCAAGGACCTCGGGTTCGACTCGCTCATGGCGGTGGAGTTGCGCAACCGGCTGAGCGCCGCCACCGGGCTGCGGCTGCCCACGACGCTCGCCTTCGACCATCCCACCCCTGCCGCAGTCGCCGAACACCTCCTGAGTGAAGTCGAGGGGGTGCACAGGCAGGCCACGCCGACGGCTGCGCGGGCGGCCGTCGAAGAGCCGATCGCGATCGTGGGGATGAGCTGCCGCTACCCGGGGGGCGCGCGCTCACCCGAGCAGCTATGGGAGCTGATCGCCGCGGGAGCCGACGCGATCTCGGAGTTCCCGCACGATCGCGGCTGGGATCTGGAGGCGCTGTACGACCCCGACCCCGATCACGCAGGAACGAGCTACGTGCGCGAGGGGGGCTTCCTCTACGACGCTGGGGAGTTCGACGCGGACTTCTTCGGCATCGGTCCGCGCGAGGCGCTGGCGATGGACCCGCAGCAGCGCCTGCTGCTGGAGGCGGCGTGGGAGGCCTTCGAGGGCGCGGGCATCGACCCGATCGCGCTGCGCGGCAGTCAGACAGGCGTCTTTGCCGGGATCAACTATTCGGACTACGGGGAGCGCCTGGGGTCTGTGCGCGAGGATCTCGAGGGCTACGCCCTGACGGGCAGCGGCGGGAGTGTGGTGTCCGGTCGGATCTCCTACACCTTTGGCCTCGAGGGGCCGGCGGTGACGGTGGACACCGCGTGCTCCTCCTCGCTCGTGGCGCTGCACCTGGCGTGCGGGGCGCTGCGCCAGGGGGAGTGCTCGCTGGCGTTGGCGGGGGGCGTGACGGTGATGGCCACTCCGGGGGTCTTCGTGGGCTTCAGCCGGCAGCGAGGTCTCGCGCCCGACGGCCGCTGCAAGGCATTCTCCGACGCCGCGGACGGGACCGCGTGGGGTGAGGGGATCGGCGTGGTGCTGTTGGAGCGGCTGTCAGACGCGCGGCGCCTGGGTCATGAGGTACTGGCGGTGGTGCGGGGCAGCGCGGTGAATCAGGATGGCGCCAGCAACGGCCTCACGGCGCCGAACGGTCCTTCCCAGCAGCGGGTGATCGCGCAGGCGCTCGCGAACGCAGGCCTCTCCGCCGGCGAGGTGGACGCGGTCGAGGCGCACGGCACGGGCACCACCCTCGGCGACCCGATCGAGGCGCAGGCGCTGCTTGCAACCTACGGTCAGGATCGGGCGGAGGGCCATCCGCTGTGGCTCGGCTCGGTCAAGTCCAACATCGGCCACACGCAGGCGGCGGCGGGCATGGCGGGCGTGATCAAGATGGTCATGGCGATGCGCCACGGCGTGCTGCCGCGCACCTTGCACGTGGATGAGCCATCCAGCGAGGTGGACTGGTCGGCGGGGGCGGTCTCGCTGTTGACGCACGACATGCCATGGGAGGCGAACGGGCGCCCACGGCGCGCCGGGGTGTCCTCGTTCGGGGTGAGCGGCACCAACGCGCACGTGATCCTGGAGGAAGGCTCCCCCATCGTGCAGAGGGGTTACGCGGCGATGGAGGGCTCTGCCGGCGGTGCTGCCGACTCCGGCGAGGAGCATGCGACTTGCATCGGCGGCGTGGCGCCCTGGGTGGTCTCGGGCCGAGGCGCCGGCGGCCTGCGGGGACAGGCTGGGCGGCTGCTGGAGTTCCTCCAGGGACGCCCCGAGTTGGATATCGCCGATGTGGGGCGCGCGCTGGCGGGCCGTACCTCGCTGGAGCACCGCGCGGTGGTGCTGGGCGGCGCCCGCGGGGAGCTGCTCGAGAGCCTGGCTGCCTTGGCCGGCGGCGCGCAAACAGGCGTTGTCGTGCAGGGCGCCGCCGAGGACGGCGGCGTGGCGTTCCTGTTCACCGGCCAGGGCGCGCAGCGCGTGGGAATGGGCCGTGAACTGTATGAGTCATCGGCGCTCTTCAGAGATGCGTTCGATGAGCTGTGCGAGTGCTTTGACGGGGCTCTGGCGCGACCCTTGCGGGAGGTGCTGTTCGCCCCCGAGGGGTCAGACGCCGCGGGGCTGCTCCACCGAACCGAGTTCACGCAGGTCGCGCTGTTCGCCGTCGAGGTGGCGCTTTTCAGGGTGCTCGAAGGGTTGGGCGTGCGGCCCGATCTCCTGCTCGGCCATTCGGTCGGCGAGCTTGCGGCGGCTCATGTCGCCGGCGTGCTCTCCGTGGAGGATGCCTGCACGCTCGTCGCTGCCCGTGGCCGCCTGATGGGAGCGCTGCCTGAGGGTGGTGCGATGGTCTCGCTCCAGGTCTCCGAGGCGGAGGTCCTGCCCACGCTCGCGGGCCTCGAGGATCGTGTCGCGCTCGCCGCCGTGAACGGGCCCGCCTCGGTCGTGATCTCCGGCGAGGAGGAGCCGGTCCTGGCGCTCGCCGCGGCCTGGCGCGAGCGGGGGCGCAAGGTCAAGCGGCTGCAGGTATCGCACGCGTTTCACTCGCCGCGGATGGACCCGATGCTCGCCGGGCTCGTGGAGGTCGCCGAGGGCCTGTCGTTCGCCCCACCGCGGGTCCCAATCGTCTCGAACGTGACCGGCGAGGTTCTTTCCGCCGAGGATGCCTGCTCGCCGGGTTACTGGGCGCGGCACGTGCGTAGCACCGTGCGGTTCCTCGACGGCGTGCGCTGCATGCACAGGCGGGGGGCGCGGAGTTGCCTGGAGCTGGGCCCCGACGGTGTGCTCAGCGCGATGGTCCAAGATTGCCTGGCGGAGCCTGAGGATGAGGGCCAGGGCTCGGTGGTGGCGTTCCCGTTGCTGCGTGGTGGACGCTCGGAGGAGCAGACGCTGCTGGCTGCGCTCGCGCAGGTGTGGGTGCGTGGTGGACATGTCGATTGGAAGGAGGCATTCGCGGGAGCGGGCGCCGGGCAACTCGCATTGCCGGCGTACGCGTTTCAACGGCAGCGCTACTGGTTGACAACCTCCGCGGCAGGCGCCGGGGACATGGCCTCAGCCGGGCAGGCCGCCGCGGATCACCCCCTCCTGAGCGCCGCCGTTCCGCTGGCCGATGGCGAGGGGTGGCTGTTCACCGGCCGTCTCTCGCTGGACACTCACCCGTGGATCGCCGACCACACGATTTTGGGGCGGGCGCTGCTGCCGGGCACCGGGTTCATCGAGCTGGCTCTGCGTGCCGGCAACGAGGTCGGGTGCGAGCAGCTGGCGGACTTCACGCTCGCCGCGCCACTGGTGTTGAGCGAGCACGGCGGGGTGCAGATCCAGGTCACCGTCGGCAAGCCCGGCGAGTCCGGCCAGCGAGCGGTCGCTGTCTACTCGCGCCCAGTGCCGGCGACCGCTGATGAGTTTTCCGACGCCGAGAGCGCCTGGGTCTGCCACGCCACCGGCGCCCTCGTCTCGCACGAAAGCGCACAGCCCGAACTGGGTGCACTGGAAGCACAGGCTGCTTCGCTCGCGCTGGACGCCTGGCCTCCGTCCGACGCCGAGGTCGTGCCCATCGAGGATCTATACGACCGCCTGGCAGCTCAGGGCTTTGAGTACGGGCCGGCGTTCCAGGGGCTGCATGCCCTGTGGCGGCGCGGAGAGGAGCTGTTCGCCGAGGCTTCCCTGCCCGCCGATCAGCACATCGACGCCAGTCGCTACGGCCTGCACCCCGCGCTGCTGGACGCGGCGATGCACGCTGCGCTCGCCGGCACGGATTCGGCGGCCGGCTCGGTGCGGCTCCCATTCTCGTGGGCCGGCGTGGGGTTGTATGCGGCGGGAGCAACGCGGCTGCGAGCTCATCTCACCCTGGCCGGGGAGGACGAGGTGTCGGCGGTGGTGGCCGATGAGAGTGGCGGGCTCCTCGCTTCGGTTCGCTCGCTGGTCTCTCGCTCGGTGTCACGCGAGCAGCTCGCCGGCGCCGGCGGCGGCTCGCAGGAGTCGCTCTTTCACGTGGAGTGGGCGCCGATCTCGATTCCCGCCGCGGTGACCGGGGCGGGAGTGGAGTTGCGCTCGGATTTGGAGTCCTTGGGCGAGGTGGCGCCTGGGGTCGTGTTCTTGGATTGTGGGCGTGAGGCGCTTGGTGTTGCTGCGGGCGATGTGGTGGATGGGGTGCATGTGGGTGTGCGGCGGGTCTTGGGTGTGTTGCAGGAGTGGCTAGCCGATGAGCGGTTTGCGGCGTCTCGGTTGGTGTTGGTGACGCGTGGCGCCGTCGCGGGGTCGGATTTGGTTGGTGCTGCGATCTGGGGGTTGGTGCGCTCAGCGCAGTCGGAGCATCCCGGTCGTTTTGTGCTGGTGGATCTCGACGGTGAGCAGGGGCTCGAGGGTGTGTTGGGTGCTGTGCTCGAGAGTGGTGAGCCGCAGTTGGTTTTGCGTGGCGATGGGGTGTTTGCCGCGCGGCTTGCACGGGTGAGCCCATCGGTTGAGGGCGGCTCTGCGGATTGGCGGGGGACGGTGTTGATCACAGGTGGCACGGGTGGTTTGGGTGCTTTGGTGGCACGGCGTCTGGTGGTGGAGCACGGGGTGCGGAGCTTGCTGTTGGTGAGCCGGCGGGGGCCGCGGGCTGAGGGTGCATCTGAGTTGCAGGGGGAGTTGGAGGCGTTGGGTGCGCGCGTGGAGGTCGTGGCTTGCGATGTCGGCGATCGGGGTGAGCTTGAGGCGTTGCTGGGGCAGGTGCCTGCGGAGCATCCCTTGCAGGGCGTCGTGCACGCTGCGGGCGTTCTCGATGATGGTGTGGTTGAGTCCTTGACGGGGGAGCGGGTGGATCGGGTGCTCTCTCCCAAGGTGGATGCGGCTTGGCATCTGCACGAGTTGACGGAGCGGTTGGGTCTGTCGGCGTTTGTGTTGTTCTCCTCTGCCGCCGGTGTGTTTGGCGCTGCGGGGCAGGGCAGTTATGCGGCGGCGAATGCGTTCCTGGATGGGTTGGCGGGGTATCGCCGGGCGCGGGGTCTGCCGGGCGTCTCGCTGGCGTGGGGGCAGTGGGCACAGATCGGCGGCATGGCCGATCAGCTCGGCGAGGGCGGGCGTGCACGGCTGGCGCGCTCGGGCATGAGGGCGCTCGCTGCAGACGAGGGCCTCGAGCTGTTCGACGCGGCGCTCGCGACGGGTGAGGCGCAGGTGGTCCCGGCGCGCCTGGATGCGGCGGCGCTGCGTGTGCAGATGAGGGAGGGGATGGCTCCGGCGCTGCTGCGGGGTCTGATCCGCGTGCCCCTGCACCACACCGCTGAAACGACCGAGCAGTCGCTGGCACGGCGCCTGGCGGAGGCGCCCGAGCAGGAGCGCGAGCAGGTGGTGCTCGAACTGGTGCGCGGCGAGGTCGCAAGAGTGCTGGGTTATCCCTCGGCCGCCGCGGTGCAGGAGCGGCGTGCGTTCAAGGAGCTCGGGTTCGACTCGCTGGCCGCAGTGGAGCTGCGCAACCGCCTCAAGGTCGCGACCGGCCTGTCGATCCCGGCGAGCCTCGTGTTCGACTACCCCACTCCTGCAGCGGTCGCCGCTCATCTGCTGGGCGAGACCAGCGTCGACGGCGGCGCAGCCCTGGCGGCGGACGGGGAGCTCGACAAGCTCGAGCTGGCACTCCCCGCGATCGCCGCGGACGATCTGCGGCGAGCAAGGGTCGCGGCTCGTCTCCAAGCGCTCCTATCGAGATTGGATGGCGCCACACGGGCCGACGAGGAGGATCTCGAGGCGGCCAGCGACGAGGAGATCTTCAGCCTCATCGACAAGGAGCTGGGGGAGGCGTTGTGAGCCGAGTCGATGTGGACATCCCACGTGCCGGCAGAGGTGGGTCCGGATGACCGACGACGACGCGAAGCTCCGCGAGTATCTGAAGCGAGTCACGGTCGACCTGCGCAAGGCCCGCCGCCGCCTGCGCGAGGTGGAGGAGCGCCGCCAGGAGCCGGTCGCGATCGTGGGTATGAGCTGCCGCTACCCCGGCGCCGTGCATTCGGCGCAGGCGCTTTGGGAGCTTGTTTGTGCGGGTCGCGACGGGATATCGCGATTCCCAGCCGATCGTGGCTGGGATCTGGAGGGGCTGTATGACCCCGACCCTGATCATCCGGGGACGAGCTACGTGCGCGAGGGCGGGTTCCTCCACGACGCGGGGGACTTCGACGCGGACTTCTTCGAGATCGGCCCGCGGGAGGCGCTCGCGATGGATCCCCAGCAGCGTCTGCTGCTGGAAGTCTCCTGGGAGGCGATCGAGCACGCGGGTATCGATCCGCACGCCCTGCTCGGCACCGAGACAGGGGTGTTCGCGGGGGTCAGCGTCCTGGACTATGGCCTGGCCTACGGGCCGGAGCTCGAGGGCTATCGCTCGACGGGCAGCCTGGGCAGCATCGTCTCCGGCCGGGTGGCCTACGCCCTCGGCCTGGAGGGGCCGGCGGTGACGGTGGACACCGCCTGCTCCTCCTCGTTGGTGGCGATGCACCTGGCGTGCGGGGCCTTGCGCGCTGGGGAGTGCTCGCTGGCGCTCGCCGGGGGCGTGACCGTACTCGCCACGCCGACCGCATTCGTGGACTTCAGCCGTCAACGCGGCCTGGCGGCCGATGGGCGCTGCAAGGCCTATGCCGAGGGCGCCGACGGGACCGGCTGGAGCGAGGGGATCGGAGTGCTCCTGCTGGAGCGGCTCTCCGACGCGCGGCGTCTGGGGCACCGCGTGCTGGGGCTCATACGGGGCAGCGCCGTGAACCAGGACGGCGCGAGCAACGGTCTGACGGCGCCGAATGGGCCTTCTCAGCAGCGCGTGATCACACGGGCGCTGGCGAGCGCGGGGCTGTCCGGGGCCGAGGTGGACGTCGTCGAGGGGCACGGGACGGGCACGCGGCTCGGTGATCCGATCGAGGCGCAGGCGTTGCTGGCGACCTACGGACAGGGACGTGAGGGGCGCAGCCCGTTGTGGCTCGGCTCGATCAAGTCCAACCTCGGCCACACGCAGGCGGCGGCCGGTGTGGCCGGCGTGATCAAGATGGTGATGGCGATGCGCCACGACGTGTTGCCGCGGACCCTGCACGTCGGTGAGCCATCGCGAGAGATCGACTGGTCGGCGGGCGCCGTAGCGCTGTTGACCGAGAACGTGCCCTGGCTCGGGGAGGGTGGGCCGCGGCGCGCGGGGGTGTCCTCGTTTGGCGTCAGCGGCACCAATGCGCATGTGATCCTCGAGGAGGCGCCGTCGGGAGATGCCTCAGAGGGTGAGAGCCTGGCTGCCGGTGGTGGCGGGGCCATCATCGCCGGCGGTCGGGGTGTTGGTGGCGCCTCCGGGGCGGCTGTGGATGTCGCTGAGGACGGGGTCGCTCACGGCGTGGCTATGGATGTCGCTGAGGACGGGGTCGCTCACGGCGTGGCTGGTGGTGTGGTCCCGTGGGTGCTGTCCGGCCGGGGTGTGGGCGCCCTGCAGGGCCAGGCCGAGCGGTTGCTGGCGTCTGTCGAGGTTGCCCCGGGCTTGGCTGCGACGGATATCGCGTTCTCGCTGACGGCGCGCGCGGTGTTCGAGCACCGCGCGGTGGTCCTGGGCAGTGCTCGCGAGGAGCTGCTCGACGGCTTGGGCGCGCTCGCCACCGGCGGTCGAGCCGGGGGCGTCATCGCGGGCGTCGCCGGCGCCGGTGGCCTGGCATTCCTGTTCACCGGCCAGGGCGCGCAGCGCGTGGGGATGGGCCGCGAGCTGTATGAGGCCTCCCCGATCTTCAGGGCTGCTTTGGATGAGGTGAGTGACTACCTGAGTGAGGTCTTGGGACGCTCCCTGCTGGAGCTCTTGTTCGCGGACGCGGCCTCGGCCGAGGCGAACCTGCTCGATCGCACCGAATACACGCAGGCCGCGCTGTTCGCACTCGAGGTCGCGCTGTTCAGGCTCCTCGCGCAGTGGGGTGCGCGCCCAGCTCTCCTGCTGGGTCATTCGATCGGCGAGCTCGCGGCAGCGTGCGTGGCCGGGGTCTTCTCGCTCGAGGATGCCTGCCGGCTCGTCGGCGCGCGTGGCCGGTTGATGGGGGCGCTGCCGGAGGGTGGCGCGATGGTGTCCTTGCAGTGCTCCGAACAGGAGGTCCTGGCGACGCTGGCGGGCCTGGAGGACCGCGTTGCGCTGGCGGCGGTCAACGGCCCCCGCTCGGTGGTGATCTCCGGCGATGAGGACGCGGTGCTGGCGCTGGCAGAGACGTGGCGGGGGCGGGGGCGCAAGACCAAGCAGCTGCGGGTCTCGCATGCGTTTCACTCGCCGCGCATGGATGGGATGCTCGAGCAGTTCCGGGAGGTCGCGGAGGGAGTGTCGTTCGCGGCGCCGCGTGTCCCGATCGTCTCAAATGTAACCGGTGAGGTGCTCTCGGCGCAGGAAATTTGCGCGGCCGAGTACTGGGTTCGCCACGTGCGCCGGCCGGTGCGGTTCCTCGATGGCGTGCGCTGCCTGCACGCGCGGGGGGTGAGGAGCTTCCTCGAGCTGGGGCCCGATGGTGTGCTCAGTGCAATGACCCACGATTGTCTGGCCGGCGTCAAGGAGGAGGGCGGAGAGGCTTCCTCGGGCGCCGCTGAAGCCGGCGCGACGGTCCTCGCGGTCCCGGTGCTGCGTGGCGAGCGCCCGGAGGCCCCCGCGCTGCTGAGCGCCCTGGCGGAGGCGTGGGTGCGCGGGGCAGACCTCGACTGGGCGGAGATGTTCGCCGACTCGGGGGCAAGGAGGGTGGAGTTGCCGAGCTATGCGTTTCAGCGGCAGCGCTACTGGCTGGCCGCGTCCGGCGCGGGCGCCGAAATCGCCGCTGCCGGCCATGCCTCGGATGAGAACCATCTCCTGAGCGGCGACCTGGCGTTGGCCGGTGGGCAGTCGCTGTTCAGGCTGAACTGGGTCGACATCGCCGTGGCCGCGCCGCGGGCTTCAGCCGGGGAAGGCGGTTGGGCCGTGGTTGGCGCCTCGCAGGCGGGACTCGTCGAGCTGCTCGGCGAGCAGGAGATCGATGCGCGGGCCTATCCCGATCTGCAGGCCCTGGGAGAGGCCATCGCTTCAGGCGCGCCCGTTCCTCCGGTCGTGCTGGCGGACTGCACCTCGGCCGCGGGAGGGGATGGGGGCGACCATGATGTCGCCGAGGCAGCGCACGCACGCGTGGCACGGGCGCTGGAGCTTGTGCAGGCGTGGCTCGCGGACGAGCGCTTCGTCGCCTCGCGGCTGGCACTGGTGACCAGCGGCGCCGTGCCCGTGGGTTCCCGGGAGGGCGTACCGGATCTGGCCGGCGCTCCGCTGTGGGGCCTGGTGCGCTCCGCGCAGTCCGAGAATCCGGGGCGCCTCGCGCTGGTCGACGTGGACGGCCTGAAGGAGTCGTGGCCTGCGCTGGGTGCGGCGCTCGCCGGCGAGGAGGACCAGCTGGCGCTGCGCGGCGGCGCCGTGCTCGCCCCGCGACTGGCAGTCGCGGAGAGGGCGCCCGGCACCGCCGGCCCGTTCGGCTCGGGCACCGTCCTGATCACCGGCGGCACCAGCGGGCTGGGCAGCCTCGTCGCCAGACATCTCGTGAGTGCTCACGCTGTGCGCAGCCTGGTGCTGGCCAGCCGTCGCGGGCAGGACGCCGAGGGAGTCGCGGAGCTTATGGCCGAGCTCGAGTCTCTTGGCGCGCAGGTCGCGATCGTCGCGTGCGATGTCACCGACAGGGACGCGCTCGAGGCGCTGCTCGGGCAGGTGCCCGGCGAGCAGCCGCTGCGGGCCGTGGTGCACGCGGCGGGGGTGCTCGACGACGGCGTGATCGCCTCGCTGACGGCCGAGCGCATGGATCGTGTGCTGGCGCCGAAGGTGGATGGCGCCTGGCACCTGCACGAGCTGACCGAGCACATGGAGCTCGCGGCCTTCGTCCTGTTCTCCTCCGCCGGCGGCACCTTCGGCGCCGCGGGGCAGGGCAACTATGCCGCGGCCAACGCCTTCCTCGACGCGCTTGCCGCTCATCGTCGCGCGCTGGGCCTCCCCGGCACCTCGCTCGCCTGGGGCCTGTGGGACGGCGCCGCCGGCACAGCCGGCGCCGGGATGGCCGGCGATCTGAGCGCGGCCGACCTCGCGCGGGTCGCGCGCCTCGGAGTGGCGCCGCTCTTCGAGCGAGGAGGGCCTGGAGCTGTTCGACGCCGCCACCGCGGTGGGCGACGCCCTCCTCCTGCCGGTGCGCCTGAACATTCCCGCCCTGCGCGAGCAGGCCAAGGCGGGGATCGTGCCGGCGCTGCTGCGCGGGCTGATCCGCACCTCCCCGCACCGCGCGCGCGATCCGACCGGCGCGTCGCTGGCGCGGCACCTCTCCGGCCTGTCCGAGCGCGAGCGCCGTGCGGCCGTGCTCGAGCTGGTGCGTGCCGAGGTGGCGGCCGTCCTGGGGCACACCTCGGCGCAGGCGGTCGATGTCGGGAGGGCGTTCAAGGAACTCGGGTTCGACTCGCTGACGGCGGTCGAGCTGCGCAACCGGCTGAGTGCCGCTCGATCGGCCTGCAGCTGCCGGCGACGCTGGTGTTCGATCACCCCACGACGACGGCGGTCGCCGAGCACCTGCTGGGTCGAGATCATGGGCGTGGAGCGCGAGGCCGTGACGGCGGTGTCGGCACGCGCCATGGAGGAGCCGATCGCGATCGTGGGCATGAGCTGCCGCTACCCGGGCGGTGTGCGCTCGCCGCAGGAGCTGTGGGAGCTGGTGCACGCGGGCGCCGACGGGATCTCGGGATTCCCGAGGGATCGCGGCTGGGATCTGGAGAGCCTGTTCGACCCCGATCCCGACAACAGCGGCACCAGCTACGTGCGCGACGGTGGCTTCCTCAACGACGCCGGCGAATTCGACGCCGGCTTCTTCGGGATCAGTCCCGCGTGAGGCGCTGGCGATGGACCCGCAGCAGCGGCTGCTGCTGGAGGCCGCCTGGGAGGCCTTCGAAGACGCCGGAATCGACCCGGGCTCGCTGCGCGGCAGCGCTACCGGGGTGTTCGCCGGCGATCGGCTCCCAGGATTACGGTCTCGCCGCGCGAGGCGCGGCGCCGGCCGATCTGGAGGGCTATCTCGGCACCGGCAACGCCGGCAGCGTGCTCTCCGGTCGCGTCGCCTACACCTTCGGCCTGGAGGGCCCGGCGGTGACGGTCGACACCGCGTGCTCCTCCTCGCTGGTGGCGCTGCACCTGGCATGTCAGGCACTGCGCTCGGGTGAGTGCTCGCTGGCGCTGGCCGGCGGCGCGACGGTGCTGGCCACCCCGGGGGTGTTCGTTGTCTTCAGCCGCCAGCGGGGCCTTGCCCGGACGGGCGCTGCAAGGCGTTTGCGGATGGCGCCGACGGCACCGGCTGGGCCGAGGGCGTGGGAGTGCTCCTGCTGGAGCGGCTCTCCGACGCGCAGCGCGACTGGGCATCGCGTGCTGGCTGTGGTGCGGGGCAGCGCGGTGAACCAGGATGGCGCCAGCAACGGGCTGACGGCGCCCAACGGCCCCTCCCAGCAGCGTGTGATCGCCCAGGCATTGGCCAACGCGGGTGTCTCCGCGGCGGAGGTGGACGCGGTGGAGGGCCACGGGACGGGCACCGTGCTCGGCGATCCGATCGAGGCGCAGGCGCTGCTTGCGACCTACGGTCGGGATCGTGTGGAGGGCCGTCCGTTGTGGCTCGGGTCGGTGAAGTCGAACATCGGCCACACGCAGGCCGCAGCGGGTGTGGCCGGCGTGATCAAGATGGTGATGGCGATGCGCCACGGCGTGCTGCCGCGCACGCTTGCACGTCGACGAGCCCTCCGGTGCACGTGGACTGGTCGACGGGTGCGGTCTCGCTGTTACGCGAGGAGGTGCCCTGGGCGGGTGAATGGGCAGTGCGGCGCGCCGGGGTGTCCTCGTTCGGCATCAGCGGCACCAACGCGCACGTGATCCTCGAGGAGGCGCCGACGCTCTGTGAGAGTGTCTCTGAGGATGGTGTGGCTGCCGGTGAGGACGATCGGCGCCGGTCCTCGCTGAGGGCGAGAGCCCGCCTGTCGCAGGTGTGGGTGTTGGTGGTGTGGCGCCGTGGGTTCTCTCGGGTCGTGGTGATGGTGGGTTGCGTGCTCAGGCTGGGCGGTTGCTGGAAAGCGTCGGGGGCGATTCGGATTTGGATGTAGGGTTGTCGTTGACGGGCCGCGCGGCGTTTGAGCATCGTGGCGTGGTCGTTGGCGATGGTGTGGGGTTGCCGGCGGGTTTGGCTGGGTTGGCTGCGGGAGAGTCGGCTGTAGGGGTTGTCGAGGGCGTGGTCGATGAGGGTGTGGCTGGTGGTGGGGTTGTGTTTGTGTTTTCGGGGCAGGGTGGTCAGTGGCCGGGGATGGCGGTTGAGTTGCTTGATTGCTCGCCGGTGTTCGCGGAGGGGATTGCGGGCGTGTGGTGAGGCGTTGGCGGGGCATGTCGATTGGGCGCTGGAGGACGTGTTGCGGGGTGTTGATGGTGCGCCGGGGTTGGATCGGGTGGATGTGGTGCAGCCGGTGTTGTTTGGGGTGATGGTGGCGTTGGCGGGGTTGTGGCGTGCGTGTGGTGTTGAGCCGGGTGTGGTGGTCGGTCATTCGCAGGGTGAGATTGCGGCTGCGCATGTGGCGGGTGGCTTGTCGTTGGGGGATGCGGCGCGGCTGGTGGTGGTGCGTAGTCGGGCGTTGGTGGGGTTGATGGGTCGTGGGGGGATGGTGTCGGTTGCGTTGGGTGAGGGTGAGGTTGGGTCGTGGCTAGAGCGTTGGGAGGGGGTCTCGGTGCGCTGCGGTGAATGGGCCTTCCTCGGTGGTGGTGTCGGGTGAGCGTGGGGCGCTCGATGGGTTCTTGGTGAAGCTTGTGGATGGGGGTGTGAGGGCGCGGGAGATCCCTGTGGGTTATGCCTCGCATTCGGTGCAGGTCGAGGAGATTCGTGGGGAGTTGTTGGAGGGTTGTGCGGGGATCGTGCCGGTGTCGGGGGATGTGCCGTTTTGCTCGACGGTGCGGGTGGGTTTGTGGATACCGGCTGAGCTCGATGGTGAGTATTGGTTTCGTAATCTGCGTGAGACCGTGTGTTTCGAGGGTGCTGTGCGCTCGCTGCTGGGCGATGGCCACCGGGCATTCGTGGAGATCGGTCCGCACCCTGTGCTTGGGGTTGGTGTGCGGGAGACCGTCGAGGACGCGCTGGGCGATGCGGCGGGTCTGGTCACCGTCGCTCGCTGCGGCGTGAGGAGGGTGGGCTGCAGCGCTTCCTGCTCTCGCTGGGCGAGGCGTGGGTGCGCGGTGTGAGCGTGGACTGGCAGGCGGTGTTCGCGGGCTCGGGCTCCACGCGCGTGGAGCTGCCCATGTACGCCTTCCAGCGTGAGCGCTACTGGCTGCAGGCGACGAGCCTCCGGCGCCGGCGATCCCGTCTCGATCGGGCAGGCCGCGGCGGATCACCCCCTGCTGGGCGCCGCGCTTGCGCTGGCCGATGGCGAGGGCTGGCTGTTCACCGGGCGTCTCTCCCAGGACACGCATCCCTGGCTCGCCGAGCACGCGGTGATGGGCGTCGCGCTGCTCCCGGGCGCGGCGTTCGTGGAGCTGGCGCTGCGCGCGGGTGAGCAGGTGGGCTGCGAGCACATCGCCGAGCTGGCGCTCGAGGCCCCGTTGACGCTCCCCGAGGACGGTGGCGTGCAGCTGCAGATCGCCCTCGCCGAGCCCGACGACTCGGGGCAGTGCTCGATCGAGATCTACTCGCGCCCGGACGGCGCCTCCTCGATGCAGCCCCTCGCCGGCGCGGAGCACGTCTGGGTCCGCCACGCAGCCGGCTTGCTCTCACCCAGCGACGCATCCACCGGCGAGCTCTCGACACAGAGGCAGCGAGCGCAGGAGCTGGCCGGCGCCTGGCCCCCATCCGGCGCGCAGCAGATCGACATCGACGGCCTGTACGACCGCCTCGCCGAACAGGGCTACGACTACGGGCCGGCCTTTCAAGGGCTCAAGGCCGTCTGGCGAGGAGAGGGAGAGACGTTCGCCGAAGTCGCCCTGCCCGAGAACGAGTACTTCCAGGCGGGTCGCTTCGGCGTGCACCCAGCCCTGCTCGACGCCGCGCTGCAAGCCGCCGGGGCAGGCTCGCACGAGCAGGACACGGGTGAGGAGGGGCCTCAGGCGCGCCTTCCGTTCTCCTGGAGCGGCGTGGAGCTCTTTGCCACGGGCGCCTCGTCTCTGCGGGTAAGAGTCTCTCCCGCGGGCGCCGACGCCGTGTCCCTGGTTGCCGTGGACGTCGCCGGCGCGCCGGTCCTCGCGGTCGGCTCGCTGGTCTCGCGCGCGGTCTCGGCGGAGCACCTGGAGGGCCTGCGTGGGGATGCTCAGAGGTCGTTGTATCGCGTGGATTGGATCCCCGGCCCCGCCGCCCCCTCGGCGGCGACAGGCGCCGGGGGCGGGCGGGCTGTGCTGGGCGCCGGGGCCGCTCGCCTCGCCGGTGTCCTGGGCGCGGGCGGGGATGGCGTCGAGCTGTATGACGACGTGAGATCCCTCAGCGAGGCCCTCGACAGAGGCGCCTCGACGCCCGCGGTGGTGTACGTGGACTGCACGCTTGAGAGCTCCAGCGAGAGCGTCGAAGGCGCTGCTGCTGCTGGGGTGGACGCCGACGGTGTGGCGGATGTCGCCGGCATCGCCGGCGTACTCACGCGGTGGCTGCTGGGCCTGCTGCAGGCATGGCTCGCGGACGAGCGCTTTGCCGAGTCCACGCTGGTGCTGGTGAGCAGTGGCGCGGTGGTGGTGAATCGGGGCGAGCAGGCATCCAGCCTGGCCGCCGCTCCGGTTTGGGGTCTGGTGCGCACGGCGCAGTCGGAGGAGCCCGGGCGCTTCGTGCTGGTAGATGTCGACGATGAGGATGCCTCGTGGGGTGTTCTGACAAGCGTCTGCGGGTTGGACGAGCCGCAGTTGGCGGTGCGCAACGGGGAGACCTTCGCGCCTCGCCTCGCGCCCCTCCTGTCTGAGACGCCGAGCTCGCCCCCGGCGATCGACCCGCAGGGGACGATCCTGATCACCGGCGCCACCGGTGGGCTGGGCAGCCTGCTCGCGCGGCACCTCGTCGGCGAGCACGGCGCGCGTCGGCTGCTGCTGCTCAGCCGCTCGGGGCCGGAGGCGCCCGGGGCTTCAGAGCTCGAGGTCGAGCTCGCCGGGATGGGAGCCGCCGTCACGCTCGCGGCCTGCGACGTGGGCGACCGCGATGAGCTGCGGGCCGCGATCGAGTCTCTACCGGCAGAGCACCCATTGAGCATGGTCGTGCACACCGCGGGCGTATTCGACGATGCCGTCATCGGCTCTTTGACCGCAGAGCAGGTGGATCGCGTGTTTGCCGCGAAGGTCGACGGCGCCTGGCACCTGCACGAGCTGACAGCCGGTATGCCCCTCTCGGCTTTCGTGCTGTACTCCTCGTCCGCCGGCCTGTTCGGCGGGCTGGGGCAGGGCAACTATGCGGCGGCCAACACCTTCCTGGACGCCTTGGCCGCACATCGGCGTGTGCAGGGGCTGCCCGGCACGTCCCTGGCCTGGGGAGTGTGGGCTACCCAGGAGCGTGGCATGGCGAGCTATCTGGATGAGGCCGACCGCAGGCGCCTGACGCGCCTTGGGGCACTGTCACCCGCCGAGGGCCTCGGCCTCTTCGACGGCGCGCTTGGCGTGGATGAGGCGCTGGTGGCGCCGATGCGCCTGGACCCGATGGTGTTGCGTGCAGCGTCCAGAGGCGAAGTCGTTGCACCGCTGTTGCGCGGTCTGGTGCGGGCGCACACGCCGCGAGCGGGGAGCGACGGCGCCGCGGGGTCTCTGGCGCGGAGTCTCGCCGGGTTGCCCGAGGCGGAGTGGGAGCGAGTGGCGCTCGAGCTGGTCCGCGCTCAGGCCGCCGCCGTGTTGGGGCACGCCTCGGCTGAGGCGATCGAGGGTCAGCGGGCGTTCAAGGATCTCGGGTTCGACTCGCTCACCGCCGTGGAGCTACGCAACCGTCTGGCCCGCGCGACGGGATTGCGCCTGCCGGCCACCCTGATCTTCGACCATCCCAACCCCGCTGCGCTTGCCCTCCATCTGGTGAACGCAGCAGCCCCGGAGCAGCCGCCCCCGGGGGGCGGCCGTGAACGCCGAGCTCGACAGGCTCGAGCGCGCGATTTCCTCGATCGCCTCCGACGAGCAGGAGCGAACGCGGGTCGCCGAGCGCCTCCAGGCGCTTCTCTCACAGCTGCGCGACGGCGCGCCGTCAAACGGCAACGTCACCCTCGCGAGCAGGATCGAGTCGGCCACGGCCGCCGAAGTCCTTGACTTCATCGACAAGGAACTGGGGTCCTGAATTGCGTCACCTGGGGGGTATCGCCATGCCGGGGGAGGGACGCTGATGGCCGACGAGGAGAGGGTGCTCGACTACCTCAAGCGCGTCACCGTCGACCTGCACGACACTCGCCGGCGTCTGCACGAGCTGCAGGAGCGAGACGCCGAGCCGATCGCGATCGTGGGCATGAGCTGCCGCTACCCGGGCGGAGTGCGCTCACCGCAGGGGCTGTGGGATCTCGTGCACGCGGGCACCGATGCGATCTCCAGCGTTTCCCGACGACCGGGGGTGGGATCTGGAGAGCCTGTTCGACCCCGACCCCGACAATCACGGCACCAGCTACGCGCGCGACGGCGGCTTCCTCCACGACGCCGGGGAGTTCGACGCTGCGTTCTTCGGCATCAGTCCACGGGAGGCTCTCGCGATGGATCCCCAGCAGAGGCTTCTGCTCGAAGCCGCGTGGGAGGCTTTCGAGGACGCCGGCATGGATCCCGCCTCGCTGCGCGGCAGCGCCACCGGGGTGTTCGCCGGCCTGGGCTCCCAGGACTATGGCATCGTCCTGCAGGGCTCCGCGCGCGCCGAGCTCGACGGCTTTCTTGGCACCAGCAGCGCCTCCAGCATCCTCTCCGGTCGCCTCGCCTACACCTTTGGTTTGGAGGGGCCGGCGGTGACCGTCGATACCGCCTGCTCCTCTTCGCTCGTGGCCCTGCATCTGGCCTGTGGTGCGCTGCGATCCGGCGACTGTTCGCTGGCTCTCGCCGGAGGGGTGACGGTGCTGGCCACCCCTTCGGTATTCGTGGCCTTCAGCCGTCAGCGCGGGCTCGCCCGCGACGGGCGCTGCAGGGCGTTCGCGGATGGCGCCGACGGCACCGCTCTCGCCGAGGGCGTTGGTCTGCTGGTGCTGGAGCGGCTCTCCGTCGCCCAGCGCCTCGGTCACCGCGTGCTTGGCGTGCTGCGCGCCAGCGCTGTGAACCAGGATGGCGCGAGCAACGGGCTCTCGGCGCCCAATGGGCCCTCGCAGGAACGAGTCATAGCCCAGGCGCTTGCGAGCGCGCGGCTCTCCCCCGGCGATGTCGATGTGGTCGAGGGTCATGGAACCGGCACCGCCCTCGGCGATCCCATCGAGGCGCAGGCGCTGCTGGCTACCTACGGGCAGGACCGCGGCGAGAGTCCTCCGTTGTGGCTCGGATCCGTCAAGTCCAACATCGGTCACGCGCAGGCCGCCGCGGGCGTGGCGGGGGTCATCAAGATGCTCATGGCGATGCGCCACGGCGTGCTTCCGCGAACGCTGCACATCGATGAGCCATCCCGGCAGGTGGATTGGTCCGCGGGCGCGGTGTCGCTGCTGAGAGAGGAGACGCCCTGGCAGGTTGACGGCCGCCCGCGGCGGGCCGGGGTCTCCTCGTTCGGACTCAGCGGCACCAACGCGCACGTCATTCTCGAGGAGGCTCCGGCGTTGACGGGTGTTGCCGAGGGCGAGGCCGAGGCCGCCGCCGACGACGCCACAGCCGAGGGCGCGACCAGGGCCTGCGGATGCGACAGGGCCTGCGGATGCGACAGGGCCTGCGGATGCGACCGAGCTTGCGGATGCGACGCGGCCAGAGGATGCGACGCGGCCAGAGGATGCGACCGTGGGCCTTGGCGGGACCGATGCCGGCGGCCCAGCGCCGTGGGTGCTCTCCGCTCGCGATGGCGAGGGCCTACGCGCTCAGGCTGCGCGGCTGTCAGAGCACGTGCGTGAGGTCTCCGCCGCGGATCCATTGGACATCGGCTTCTCCTTGGCCACCACGCGTGCGCGCCTGGAGCATCGTGCAGTGGTGGTCGGCACGGATCGCGACGCCTTGCTGGGCACCCTGAACGCCCTCGCCGGCGGCAGGCCGTCCGCGGGGGTCATCGAGCGCACGACCGCCGGTCCGGCGGGCGGCGGTGTGGTCTTCCTGTTCCCCGGCCAGGGCTCGCAGTGGCAGGGCATGGCGCTGGAGCTGCTCGATTCCTCGCCCGTGTTCGCCGAGGCGATGGGGGCCTGTGCGGAGGCGCTCGCGCCCCATCTCGACTGGTCGCCCGAGGATGTCCTGCGCGGCGAGGCCGCTGCGCCGAGCCTCGAGCGGATCGATGTCGTGCAGCCGCTGCTGTTCGCGGTGATGGTGTCGCTGGCGAGGTTGTGGGGCGCCTGCGGTGTGCGGCCCAGCGCTGTCGTGGGTCACTCGCAGGGTGAGATCGCGGCCGCCCATGTGGCGGGGGGTCTGTCATTGCAGGACGCCGCGCGGCTCGCGGCTCTGCGCAGCCGCGTGTTGACCGGTCTCGTGGGCCATGGCGGGATCGTGTCGGTGGCCCTCGCGGAGCAGGAGCTGCGCGCGCGTATCGAGCCCTGGGGCGATCGACTCGCGATCTCGGCGGTGAACGGACCGTCCGCGGCGGGTGTCGCCGGCGATGATCAGACGCTTGAAGGAGCTCCTCTCGGCGCTCAAGGAGGACGGTGTGAGGGCGCGGCTGGTTCCGGCTACCGTGCCCACGCACTCTCCTCTCGCCGAGGCTGTGCGCGAGGAGATCCTGCAGGTCTGCGCCGAGGTCTCTCCGCGTTCCGGGGAGGTGCCGTTCTACTCGACTGTCACCGGCGGGCTGCTCGACACGGCCGAGCTGGATGCCGAGTACTGGTATCGCAACGTCCGCGAGACCGTGCGCTTCGAGGAGACCGTCCGCGGACTCCTGGGCAGCGGCTATCGCGCCTTTGTGGAGGCCAGCCCACATCCAGTGCTCACGATGGCCCTGCAGGACACCATCGATGACACGCTCGATGCAAAGCACGGAGTTGCTCTCTCGGGTTCGCTGCGTCGTGACGAGGGCAGCCTGGAGCGCTTCCTTGTTTCGCTCGGTGAGATATGGGTCGGCGGCGTGGACGTGGATTGGGCTGCGGTTTTCAGGGGGTCTGGCGCCAGGCGAGTCGATCTGCCCACATATGCCTTTCAGCGCGAGCGCTATTGGCTGCAGGCGCGGTCCTCAGCGTTGGCGGATGCCGCATCCATCGGCCAGGCCTCGACCGGCCACCCGCTGCTGGGCGCCGCTCTCGCGCTCGCCGATGGCGAGGAGTGGCTGTTCACCGGCCGCCTCTCGCTCGAGACTCACCCATGGCTGGCAGATCACGCCTTCATGGGCGCGACACTGCTCCCGGGCGCCGTCTTCGTCGAGCTCGCGCTGCGTGCCGGCCGCGAGGTCGGCCTTGAAGAGATCGCCGAGCTCGCGCTGGAGGCCCCGCTGGTGTTGCCCCAGCACGGCGGTGTCCAGCTGCAGATCTCCCTGGGCCCGCCTGAGGAGTCGGGGCGGCGCCCGCTCAGCATCTACGCCCGGCCGGAGAGCTCCTCCACGAATGGGACGCCGGACGCAACCCACGCCGAGAGGGCTCCGGCCGGCTCCGCAATCGACGAGATGCAGGGCGACGAGCAGACCTTCACGCGCCACGCCAGCGGCGTGTTGTGCGTGAGCAGCCACACCGTCGGCGAGCAGGTGGCCGCAGCCGAGCGCGCCGCCGCGTTGGCAGGTGGCGCCTGGCCTCCGCCGGGCTCACGTCCGGTGCAGCTCGAAGACCCCTACGAGCATCTCGCGGAGCAGGGCTATGAATACGGCCCTGCGTTTCAGGGTCTTGGGGACGTGTGGCGACGCGGCAGCGAGGTGTTCGCGGAGGTCTCCCTGCCCGCCGAGGAGCACGCGCAGGCGACGCGCTTCGCCCTGCACCCAGCGCTGCTCGATGCCGCGCTGCAGGCCGCTGGGGTGGGCTTGCTTGGCGCCGAGGACGCCGAGGCCGGCCTGGATGGGCATGTCAAAGAGGGACACGGCCAGGGGCGACTTCCCTTCTCTTTCAGCGGGGTGAGCCTGCATGCTTGCGGCGCCTCGCGCCTGCGGGTGAAGCTCTCCTACACGGCCAACGACACGGTGTCGCTGATTGCTGCCGGGGAGGGCGGCGCGCTCGTCGCCGTGGTCGATGCATTGGTCTCGCGTGCAGCGTCCCCCGATCATTTCAACCAGCTCCGCGGGGGCTCGGAGGAGTCGCTGTTCCGCCTGGACTGGGCTCCCCTCCCAGCAGGCGACGCGCCCGCGCCGGCTGCTCCCGCCGACGGGTGGGCGTTGTTCGGCGCCGAGGACACCCGCCTCGCGGACGCCCTCGCAGGGGACGCCGCCAAGATCGGGGTATATGCCGATCTCGGATCCCTGCTGGAGGGGATCGACGGGGGCGCCGCCGTGCCCGAAGTGGTGTTCGTGGATTGCACGGCGGAGGGGAACTCGGCTTTTGCTCGGGACCGTGGCGAGGGCGCCGAAGATGTCGCCCGGGCAGCCCGCGCGTGCACGCAGTGGATGCTGGCATTGCTGCAGGCCTGGCTTGCCGACCCACGCCTCGCTGGATCTCGCCTCGTGCTGATCAGCTGCGGAGCGGTGGCTGTGAACCGGAGTGAGGATGTGCCTCAGCTGGCCGCGGCGCCGATCTGGGGGCTCGTGCGCTCCGCGCAATCTGAGGAGCCCGGTCGCTTTGTGCTGGTCGACATCGACGCTCGGGACGCCTCCTGGAACGGGCTTGCCGGAACGCTCGCTGGGGCGCTCGCCACGGATGAGCCCCAGCTGGCGGTGCGTAACGGCGAGGTTCTCGCCGTGCGCCTCGCGGCGGTCGATTCCCGCGAGCTCCTGCAAGCGCCCGCCGACGCTGCGGCCTGGCGGTTGGACCTCGAGGAGCGAGGGACGCTCGAGCGTCTCGCGTTCCTCCCGTCCAACGACGCGGTGCAGCCGCTCGCCGAGGGACAGGTCCGGGTTGCGATGCGCGCTGCCGGTCTCAATTTCCGCGACGTGCTGATCGCCCTCGACATGTATCCCGATGAGGCCGTCGTGGGCAGCGAGGGAGCGGGGGTGATCGTGGAGATCGGCCCCGAGGTCGGCGATCTTGCAGTTGGCGATCGCGTGATGGGCATGTTCTTCGCCGGCTTTGCGCCTCTCGCCGTCACCGAGCGCCGTCTGCTGGCGCGCATCCCCGATGGCTGGTCGTTCACCGAGGCGGCGGCCGTTCCCACCGCGTTCCTCACCGCCTACCACGGCCTGCTCGACCTCGCCGGTCTGCGCGCCGGCGAGCGGCTGCTGGTGCACGCCGCAGCCGGGGGCGTGGGGATGGCCGCGGTACAGCTGGCGCGCCATCTGGGGGCTGAGGTGTTCGCGACCGCCAGTCCCGAGAAGCTGGGAGCCCTGATGTCCCTTGGGCTTGACGAGGCGCATGTCGCCTCCTCCCGCTCGCTCGATTTCAGCGAGCGCTTCCGGCACGCAACCGCGGGGAAGGGTGTGGATGTCGTCCTCAACTCCCTCACCGGCGGGTTCGTGGACGCCTCACTCGATCTGTTCCCCAATGGGGGGCGCTTCATCGAGATTGGCAGAGCCGACGTTCGCGACGCCGGCGAGGTTGCCAGCAGCCATCCTGGCGTGGCCTACCGAGCGTTCGCCCTCATGGACGCCGGCATGGATCGCATCCATGAGCTGCTCGGCGAGGTGCTGGAGCTGTTCCAGGGGGGAGCGCTGCGAGCGCTGCCGCTCACCACCTGGGACCTGCGCCGCGCCCCCGAAGCCTTCCGCTGCATGGCCCAGGCGCGGCACACCGGCAAGAACGTCCTGACACTGCCGGCGGGGATCGATCCGCACGGCACCGTTCTGATCACCGGCGCCACGGGCAGTCTGGGCAGTCTGCTTGCGCGACATCTCGTACGCGAGCACGGCGTGCGTCACCTGCTGTTGCTCAGTCGCTCCGGCTCGGGGGCTCCGGGCGCGGCCGAGCTCGAGGCGCAGCTCGTCGAGCTCGGCGCCACAACCGTTGCGATTGTCGCCTGTGATGTCTCCAACCGCGACGAGCTGCGGGCGGCGATCGAGTCGCTGGCGCAGGAGCATCCCCTGGATGCGGTGATACACGCCGCGGGCGTGCTCTCCGACGGTGTGATCGGCTCTCTCACCGCCGAGCAACTCGAGCGCGTGATGGCCCCCAAGGTGGACGCCGCGTGGCATCTGCACGAGTTGACCGAGAATCTGTCGATGTCCGCGTTCGTGCTGTTCTCCTCATCCGCCGGCGCGGCCGGCAGCATGGGTCAGGGCAACTACGCCGCCGCCAACTCGTTCCTCGACGCCCTCGCGGCCCACAGGCGCGCGCACGGCCTGCCCGCGACATCGATGGCGTGGGGGCTGTGGGAGGCAACTGGTGAGATGGCCAGCCATCTCGACGAGGCCGACCTCGCGCGTTTGACGCGTCTGGGCAACATGCCGCTCTCCGCCGCCGAAGGGCTCGAGCTCTTCGATCGCGCGCTCGCGGCGGATGAGGCGCTGGTGATTCCCATGCGGTTGGATCCCGCGGCGCTGCGTGGCGCCCCCCGCAGCGATGTCGTACCGCCGTTGCTGCGTGGCCTCGCTCGTGCTCGCCCCCGTACGAAGGGCGGCGCTGTCGGGTCTCTCGCGCGGCGTCTTGCCGGCGCGTCCGAGGCCGAGCGCGAGCGGGTGGCGGTTGACCTCGTTCGCGCTCAGGCGGCTGCCGTGCTGGGGCACGCCTCGGCGCAAGCCATCGAGGAGCGCAGAGCGTTCAAGGATCTTGGGTTCGACTCCCTCACCGCCGTGGAGTTGCGCAATCGCCTGGCGCTCGCGACGGGATTACGACTGCCGGCCACACTCATCTTCGACCATCCCAATCCCACTGTGCTCGCGCACCATCTGCTGAGCGAGCTCGCGGGAACTTCCACTCGGACCGCCATCGCTGTGTCGACGGCGGCCTCCGAGGAGCCGATTGCGATCGTGGGGATGAGCTGCCGCTATCCGGGCGGGGTCCGCTCTCCTGAGGAGCTCTGGGAGCTCGTTGCGGCGGGCGGTGATGGGATCTCGGACTTCCCCGACGATCGCGGCTGGGACATCGACGCACTCTACGACCCCGATCCCGATCGCGCCGGCACCACCTATACGCGGGCGGGCGGCTTCGTCCACGAGGCTGCCGACTTCGATCCCGGGTTCTTCGGCATCAGCCCCCGCGAGGCCCTCACGATGGATCCGCAGCAGCGACTGCTGCTGGAAGCCGCCTGGGAGGCATTCGAGGACGCCGGCATCGACCCTGGCTCGCTGCGCGGAAGCCCAACCGGAGTTTTCGCTGGGCTCAACTCCCAGGACTATGGCATCGGGTCGCCTGAGGATGTGCCTGCGGATCTCGTCGGCTACGTGGCCACCAGCCGCTCCGGCAGCGTCGTCTCGGGCCGGGTTGCATACACGTTCGGTCTGGAGGGTCCCGCGATGACCGTCGACACAGCCTGCTCTTCATCGCTCGTGGCTCTGCACCTCGCGTGTCAGTCGCTGCGCGCGGGGGAGTGCTCGCTGGCGCTCGCGGGCGGCGTGACGGTGCTGGCCACGCCCGCGCTGTTCGTCATCTCGAGCTCCCAGCGCGCCCTCGCGCGGGACGGGCGTTGCAAGGCGTTCGCCGACAGCGCCGACGGCACCGGCCTGGCCGAGGGCGTTGGCACGGTGCTGCTCGAGCGCCTTTCCGATGCACGGCGCCTCGGCCATCCCGTGCTTGCCCTGGTGCGAGGCAGCGCCGTCAACCAGGACGGCGCCAGCAACGGGCTGGCCGCGCCCAACGGGCCCTCCCAGCAGCGGGTCATCCTCCAGGCCCTTGCCAACGCCGGCCTGCAAGGGTCCGACGTCGACGCGGTGGAGGCGCACGGCACGGGCACCAGACTCGGCGATCCCATCGAGGCGCAGGCGCTGCTCGCGACCTATGGTCAGGAACGCGGAGAGGGCCGCCCGCCGCTGTGGCTCGGCTCGCTGAAGTCCAACATCGGGCATGCGCAGGCGGCGGCAGGTGTGGCCGGTGTGATCAAGATGACCATGGCTCTGCGCCACGGTGTGCTGCCTGGGACATTGCACGTCGATGAGCCATCGCGGCAGGTCGATTGGTCGGCCGGCGCCGTCTCGCTGTTGACCGAGGCGCAGCCCTGGCAGGCCAACAGGCGCCCGCGACGAGCCGGCGTCTCCTCCTTCGGGGTCAGCGGCACCAACGCGCACCTCATCCTCGAGGAGGCGCCCGCAGTCGCCGACGTGGACCCTTCCCCGGACGCCGTCGGTCTCGGCGATGTCGTGCCCTGGGTCGTCTCGGGTCGCAGCGCGGACGCTCTGCGCGATCAAGCCGCGCGCCTTCTCGAGCACGTCGAGGCCCGCCCTGAGTTGACCGCCGCCGATGTCGGCTTCTCCCTCGCGTCCACTCGCGCGAGCTTCCAGCACCGTGCGGTGGTCATCGGCGGCGATCGGCCGGAGCTCGCGGCAGGCCTCGGCGCCCTCGCCGACGCGCAGTCCGCAGTCGGTCTCGTCGAGGGCTTTGCGGGAGCCGCCATGGGCGGGGTGGCGTTCCTGTTCCCTGGCCAGGGCTCCCAGTGGGAGGGGATGGCGTTGGGGCTGCTCGACGCCTCACCCGTATTCGCCGAGCGGATGCGAGCCTGCGCCGACGCGCTGGCGCCCCACGTCGACTGGTCGCTCGAGGATGTCCTGCGTGGCGCCGCCGGCGCGCCCGGACTCGATCGCGTCGACGTGGTGCAGCCCGTGCTGTTCGCCGTGATGGTCTCCCTATCCGCGCTGTGGCAAGCCTGCGGCGTGCAGCCCGACATGGTCGTCGGTCACTCCCAGGGCGAGATCGCCGCGGCCCACATCGCCGGAGGGCTCTCGCTGGAGGACGCCGCGCGGGTCGTGGCGTTGCGCAGCCAGCTGCTCATGCGCCTGGTCGTCGGCCACGGCACGATGGCCTCGCTCGCCCTGCGCGCCGAGCAGCTCCAGCCGCGTCTGGAGCAGTGGGGCGGCCGGGTGGTCATCGCCGGAGTCAACGGGCCGTCTTCGCTCGTCGTCTCCGGCGAGGTTGAGGCGGTCGAGGAGTTGCTGGAGGAGTGCGCCGCCGAAGGCGTCCGCGTACGCCGCATCGCCGCCGCCGTCGGCGCCGGGCACTCCCCGCAGGTCGAGGCGATCCGCGAAGAGCTGTTGCAGGCGTGCTCCGTGCTCGCTCCCCGCTGCGGCGAGGTGCCCTTCTACTCGACAGTCACCGCGCAGCCGCTCGATACGGCCGAGCTCGGCGCCGAGTACTGGTATCGCAACGCCCGCGAGCCCGTTCGCTTCGAGCAGACCATCCGAACTCTGCTCGCGCGGGGATGCCGGACATTCATCGAGATCAGTCCGCACCCGGTGCTCAGGGTGGCCGTGCAGGAAACCGCCGAGGATGCCGCCGAGGACGCCGCGGTCGTCGGCTCGCTGCGCCGTGAGCAAGGCGGCCCCGAGCGCTTTCTCCTCTCAATGGGCGAGGCGTGGGTGCGCGGCGTCGACATCGACTGGAACGCGGTGTTCTCGGGGTCCGGCGCGAAGCGTGTCGAGCTGCCCCGCTACGCGTTCCAGCGCAGTCGCTACTGGCTGCAGGCAGCCGCGGGGGGAGCGGGAGACATGAGCTCGGCGGGGCAGGCCGCGGCCGACCATCCGTTGCTGAGCGCCACGCTCGCGCTCGCCGGCGGCGAGGGCTGGCTGTTCACCGGCAGGCTCTCGCTCGAGAGCCACCCCTGGCTGGCGGATCACGCCTGCATGGGCATGGCGCTATTCCCCGGCACCGCCTTCGTGGAGCTGGCGCTGCGCGCCGGCGCCGAGGTCGGCTGCGATGAGATCGCCGAGCTCACACTGGAGGCACCGCTCGTGCTGCCCGAGCAGGGTGGTGTCCAGATGCAGATCTCACTCGGAGAGCCCGAGGAGTCCGGACGGCGGGCGATCGGCATCCACTCGCGCCCAGAGCCTTCCGCCGGCGATGGCCTGCCGGACGGGCAAGCGGTGTGGACCTGCCACGCCAGTGGCTTTCTGGCCGCTGCGGCACAGATGCAGGACGAGCGGGCGCTACGCGCCGAGGCCGCGTCGCTCGATGCCGGCGCCTGGCCTCCCCCCGGCGCGGATCCGGTGCCGATCGATGGCTTCTACGACCGCCTGGCGGCGACGGGCTACGACTACGGGCCCAGCTTCCAGGGACTGCGCGCGGTGTGGCGCCGCGGCGAGGAAGTGTTCGCCGAGGTGGCCCTGCCCGAGGACCAGCATGCGCTCGCCGGCCGATTCGCCCTGCATCCCGCGCTGCTCGATGTTGCGCTGCAGGCTGCGATGGCTGGCATCGGAGACGATCTCGGCGCGCGGCTTCCCTTCTCCTGGGAGGGCTTTGGCCTGTATGCCACCGGAGCGAGTTCTCTGCGCGTGCGCCTCTCTCGGGTGGGGGCCGATGCGATCTCGTTGATGGCCGTCGATGGCGACGGGTCGCTGGTCGCCTGCTTGCGTTCGCTGCTCTCGCGGCCGGTCTCGAGTGAGCAGCTCGAAGCGGCGCTCGGGGGTCAGCGGAAGTCGCTGTATCGCCTCGACTGGACCGTCGTTTCGACTCCATCTCCAGTCCCGGCCGCGGCGCCGTGGGCAGTGGTGGGAGCCGGGGACGCCGGTCACCCTGGTCTCGCCGCGCTCCAGGCGGAGGAGATTGCCGGCGGAGCGCACCCGGATGTCGAGTCCCTGTGTAAGGCCATCGCGCCTGGCGCCGCCGTCCCAGCTGTGGTGTTCATGGATTGCACCTCCATCGAGAGCGAGCCTCTTGCCGGTGGGACGAAGGAGAACGACGGTGGGGTCGCCGTGGCGGCGCGCCTGGCTGCCTGTCGTGTGCTGCGATCGCTGCAGGCGTTCCTCGCCGATGAGCGGCTCTCCGCCTCGCGGCTCGTGCTGGTGACAAGCGGCGCGGTGGCGGCCGTCCCCGGCGAGGACATGACAGGGCTGGCCGCCGCGCCAATTTGGGGTCTGGTGCGCTCGGCGCAGTCCGAGAACCCCGGACGCTTCACCCTCCTCGATCTCGATGGTGAGGACGCCTCGTGGCGCGCGCTTACCGCCGCGCTTGCCTGCGAGGAGCCACAGCTGGCCCTACGAGGCGGGCGCCTGCTTGCTCCCCGGCTCGCACCGATGGAGTGTCCGGCGATCGACGCCCCTGCGCTCGACCCGCATGGCACCGTGCTCATAACCGGTGGCACCGGTGAGCTGGGCGGCCTGCTCGCGCGGCATCTGGTGGCCAAGCACGGCGTGCGCAGCCTCGTGCTCGCCAGCCGCAGCGGACCGCGGGCCGACGGCGCCATCGAGCTCGAGGCGGAGCTGACGGCGATGGGCGCACGCGTGACCCTGGCGGCGTGCGACGTATCCCGGCGCGATGAGCTGGCGGCGCTGCTTGACGACGTGCCTGCCGAGCATCCGCTGAGCGTGGTGGTGCACGCCGCGGCCGTGCTCGACGACGGCGTGATCGGCTCGTTGACTCCCGAGCGGATGGGGCGTGTGATGGCTCCCAAGGTAGATGCCGCGTGGCATCTGCACGAGCTCACCGAGCACATGGGCCTCTCGGCGTTCGTGCTCTTCTCCTCGGGCGCCGGCACGATCGGAACTCCGGGCCAGGCCAGCTACGCGGCGGGCAACGTGTTTCTCGACGCGCTGGCGGCATACCGTCGCGCGCGCGGCCTCCCGGCAATTTCGCTCGCATGGGGTATGTGGTCGCAGAACGGTCGCGCCACCGAGCACCTGGATGAGACCGGTCTGAAGAGGCTGGTGCGCATGGGCAGCCTCGAGCTGAGCGCCGAGGAGGGGCTCGACGTGTTCGACGCCGCCCTCTCGATGGAGGAGGCCCTGGCGATCCCCATACGTTTCGATGCTCTCGCCCTACTGGCCCTGGCCAGAGATGGGGGCGTGCCGTCGGTCATGCGCAACCTCGTTCGCGTCTCCACGCGCCGCGCGTCCGATGCGTCGAGCGGATCGCTGGCCCGGCGTATTGCCTCTGCGCCTCGGGATGAGCGTCTGAGCGTGGCGCTCGATGCGGTCCGCGGCGAGACGGCTGTGGTCCTGGGGCACGCGTCCCCTGAAGCGGTCGACGTGCAGCGGGCCTTCCTCGAACTCGGCCTGGACTCGCTCACGGGCCTCGAGCTTCGCAACCGCCTGAGCGCCATCGCCGGGCTGGGGTTGCCTCCGACGCTCATGTTCGATCACCCCAACCCCACGGCGCTGGCCGGTCATCTGCTGGCCCTGCTGGAGCCCTCGCCCGAAGGCGGCGCCGATCGGCCAGACCCGTCCGGCCCTGCTGAGCCGGCCGGCCAGAGCCCGATCGAGGGCTCCGGCGCTATGGAGGGATCCACCAACGGGTCCACCAACGGCCAGCCGGCGGGCATGATCGGCTCGCTTCTACGAACGGCGCACGATCTGGATGAGGACGGCGAGTTCATGCAGTTGCTCCTGGAGGTCTCCAGGTTCCGTCCCTCCTTCAACGCTCCCCTCGAGCCCCACCGAGCTCCCGCGCCGGTTCGACTCGCGCACGGCGCGGAGGGTCCGGCTCTGATCTGCCTCCCCTCGCTGCTTGCGATGTCCGGGCCCCACCAGTTTGCGCGGTTCGCCAGGTCCCTCGACGGCGTCTGCGATGTGGACGCGCTTGCGCTGCCGGGGTTCGTCGCGGGCGAGAGCGTTCCCGGCACCGCTGAGGTCGCAATCGAGACGCTGCTTGGCGTGCTCGCGCAAGATTTCGTCGACGCGCCGTTCGCGCTCGTGGGCTACTCCTCCGGCGGCCTGCTCGCCCAGGCGTTGGCGGCCCGGCTGGAGAGCCTCGATACAGCGCCGGCCGCCGTCATCTTGATCGACTCCTACGCGCCCGGGAGCGCGGATCTCGTCGAGCTGCGCTCCGGGCTCATGGACGGGATGTTCCAACGCGATGCGCAGTACCTGGTCATGGATGACATCCGCCTAACGGCGATGGGCGCCTATCTGCGGCTGTTCAAAAACCGCGCGCTTGCGGAGATCGTCACGCCCACCCTGTTGGTCCGGGCCACGCAGCCGCTGCCCGGCACGCCGGCTGACAGCGAATGGAAGGCCTCGTGGCCTCCAGCGCATGCCGCCATCGACGTGCCGGGCGATCACTTCACGGTGCTCGAAGAGTGCGCCGATTCAACCGCGCGGGCAGCCCACGGGTGGCTTGCGCTCGCTTCTTCTCGAAAGGGGAAAACATGACCACACTGCCTGAAGCGGTGATCGCCGGCGCGAGCGCAGAGGAGCTGCTCGACTGCCGGCTGCCCTCGACCTACCGCGCCGCCTTCCTCTCACGTGAGGAGGACAACATGTTCGAGGGGGTGGCCGACAAGGACGTGCGCAGGTCAATCCACGTCGGCGAGGTCCCCATGCCCGAACTCGCGCCCGACGAGGTTCTGCTCGCCGTGATGGCGAGCGCCATCAACTACAACACCGTCTGGTCGGCGACGTTCGAGCCGATCTCCCCGTTCCGCTTTCTCGAGCGCTTTGCTCGTCTGGGGAAATGGGATGCGCGGCACAACCTTCCCCAGCACGTCATTGGCTCTGACGCGGCCGCGGTGATCGTGCGCGTGGGCGAGGGCGTGCGGAGGTGGTCGGTGGGGGATCGCGTGGTCACGTCGCCCAGCTGGATCGACGACCAAGACCCCATCGCCCAGGTCGACGGCATGCTCGCAGAGAGCCAGAGGGCATGGGGCTTTGAGACCAACTTCGGCGGTCTGGCCCATTTTGCGGTCGCCAAGGCCAACCAGCTCATGCCCAAGCCCCCGCACCTGACCTGGGAGGAGGCGGCGTGCAACTCGCTCTGCGCGGTGACCGCCTACCGGATGCTCGTCAGCGCGCGCGGGGCCCAGTTCAAGCAGGGCGACATCGTCCTCGTGTGGGGTGCGACGGGGGGGCTGGGCAGCTACGCCGTCCAGTTCGTGCGCAATGGCGGCGGGATCGCTGTTGGGGTCGTCAACTCCGAACGCAAGGCCAATCTGCTCGAGCAGCTGGGCTGCGATGTCGTGCTGCGGCGCGACGAGCTCGAGCTCGAGGGGCTCTCCGGCAACGACAAGGGAAAGCGGGTGGGAGCGGCGATCAGGCAAGCCTTGGGCGAAGATCCCCATATCGCCTTCGACTGCATCGGTCGCGAGACCTTCGGTGCATCCGTCTATCTGCTCCGGCGCGGCGGGGCCGTCGTGACCTGTGGGTCGAGCACTGGCTATCAGCACGAATTCGACAACCGCTACCTGTGGATGAAGCTCAAGCGCATCGTCGGCTGTCATGGAGCCAACTGGCAGGAGTCATGGGAGGCCACTCGCCTGATCGCGCAGGGCAAGATTCTCCCGGCGTTGTCGCAAGTGTTCGGGCTCGAGCAGGCGGGTGAGGCCGCACGGCTGGTGCAGCTCAATCGGCACGTCGGCAAGATCGGGGTTCTCTGCCTGGCCCAAGAAGAGGGCCTGGGGGTCGAAGATCAAGCCAAACGCGAGGCAGTCGGCGAGGATCGATTGAGGCTCTTCCGTGCGTACGCCTGAGAGGTCGCGGGCGATGGCAAAGCGCGCCCACCACCGGTTGCGGTGCATCTGGGATAGAGCTCTTCTCGTCCCCCCAGTGAGGCTTGGGGGCAGATCCCTACTCGCCCTGCCAGTGCGGACGGCGCTTCTCGGCGAAGGCGCGCATACCCTCGCGCATGTCCAGGGAGGCGAAGGACGCGCGCCGCAGCTCGATCAGTTCCTGCTCGATGTCTCCCAGCAGCCTGCCCTCCTCGTGAAGCAGCGCGGCGATTACGCGCTTGTTGCCTCGCTGCGCAAGCGGTGCGTTGCCGGCGAGTTCTTCGGCCAGCCCCAGCGCGAGCGTCTCGAACTCGCCGCGTGGAGCGACACGATTGACCAATCCCCAGTTCAGCGCAGTGGAGATGTCGATGTAGTTCCCCAACAGGAACAGCTCGCGAGTCCGCGCCGCGCCGATCGCGTCCAGGAAGCGCCGCACGCCCATGTGGGAGTAGACCAGCCCGAGCTTTGCCGGGGGCATGCCCAGTTTGATCCCCTCGACTCCGATGCGCAGATCGCATGCCAGCGCCAGCTCGAGACCCCCGCCGATGGTGTGGCCCGGCAATGCCGCCAGGGTGGGGCAGGGAAACGCCTCCAAGGCTTCGATCGCCTCCGTGAAGGGGTGCGCGATCAGGCGCTCCGCGCGCTCCTCGAACTCGGCGTCCGGGATCTCGCCGATGTCGTATCCGGCGGAGAACATGCCGTTGCTCCCCGTCACCATCACGCAGCGGACGTTCGACTGCTCGTTGGAGAACTCGACTACCGTCGCCGTGATCGCATCCAGGATCGGGTGATCGAGCGCATTGCGCTTGGCCGGATTGGCGATCGTCAACCGTGCCACGCCGTCTGCCGGCATGTCGACGAGCAGCTTGCCGCCAGCCAACTCACGGGTGGGGGCGCCGGGGGGCATCGGGGCGAAAGGCTAGCGGTTCTTCCGCTCTGCGGCCGTCCACGCGGTGGTGGCGCTCAGGCGCCTCGCGGTGGCCGTCTGCGCATCGCGCGCATGAGTGCCGTCTATGGAATGACAACTACTGACTCACGGGTCGAGGAACGGTGATCGCTTGGCGACTACGGAAGACAAACACACGCAAGATCCAGCAGAACTGCCTCGCCACCTGCAGCCGTCGACCCATTTGGAGATCCATCGCTCGTGGCTCTATCGCTGGGGCCTCACCGTTGCGCGCCACCGGCGCGCGGTGCTGGGCGGCTACCTGCTGGTGCTCTGTCTGTGCGTGGGCGCCTATCCGACACTCCAGAAGGCGCTCGGGCCTCCCAGCTATGTGATCAGGCACTCTGATTCCTCCCGCGTGGAACAACTGCTGGAAACCCGTTTTCCTGGTCTCGGCAGCGAGGGCGATGCACTGGTGTTCGATTCGAGCCAGCATCTGGCGAGCGATCCAGTATTTCGTAAGGTGATTGTGACAGTCGATAGGACGCTGCGCCTCCAGAAGGGTGTGCGAACGGTCATCGGCCCCTATGACTCAGAAGCCGTGGGGCAGATCACCCCCGACGAACACACCGCCATCAGCGCGATCTCGCTCGGAGGGACTCCCGACGAGCGGTTCAACGGCACGCGTGCCGTCCAGGCCGCCGCCGCACGCGCTGCGGGCGCCAACGGCGTGAGCGTGTGGTTGACAGGTAACTCGCCGATCGCCAAGGACACGAGTGAAGTGCAGAAGGCCGACGCCAAGCGTGCACAGACGATCGCTCTGCCACTGGCGCTGGTGATCCTGCTGCTGGCAATGGGTGCACTTGTCGCCGCGCTCGTGCCTCTGTTTTTCGCACTCGCCGGCCTGATTCTCGGAGATGGCGTGCTCACGCTGCTCACCATCTTCTTTCACTTCGACAGTCTTCTCTTGGCGATCATGACGATGATCGGCCTGGGGATCGGCATCGACTACGCCCTCTTCATCGTCAGTCGCTTTCGGGAGGAGCTGGCGCATGCCGAGCCGCAGGCGCGTGAAGAGGAACGAGTGAGCCATGCCGTCGGTGTCGCGCTGGCCACCTCAGGACGCACGATTGTCTTCTCCGGCCTGATCGTGGCGTTTGCGCTGGCTTCCCTGTTCATCGTCGATTCTCGATTCCTGCAAGACATCGCGATAGGTGCGGTGGTGGTGGTGATGTGCATGCTCGCGACTGCGATGACGCTGCTGCCCGCGGCGCTTTCGCTGCTCGGGCCTAGGGTCAATCGTGGCGCGATGCCCAAACGCCTGCAGCCGCAGGACACAAGATCGGACACCGATGGCAGCCGGATCGGAGGCTGGGGCCGATGGGCGCTGCTGATGATGCGTCACCCAATCGCGGCAATGATCGTGGCCATAGCGGTGCTCCTTCTGGCTGCGCTGCCGATGCTCCATCTGCGCTACGGCATAGATTTGAGCGTTCTCAAGAACACGAACACGATCTCCGGCAAGGGCGAGAAGGTGCTCAGCCAGAAGCTCTCTCCCGGCGCGGTGGCGCCGATTGAGGTCGTCGTGACTGGTACTGGTACCGGTCCCCAGCGCCCTCATGCAAACGTGGCCGCAGCCAAGCGTGTGACCGAAGAGCTGGAAACCGATTGGCGAATCCTGGGCGTGGGTGAACGCCGCAGCAAGACGGGAGTGCTACTGATCGTGGTGCCCTCGATAGCGGTGGACTCACTTGCGGCCACAGCGCTCGTCGAACGCATACGCAAGAAGCTCGCGCCACCGATCCGCGCGCACGGGGGTCCCGTCGTGCTGGTGGGGGGAGTTACGGCGCAGGTGGTGGATCTCTCCAATGAACTGAGCTCAAAGTTCCCGCTGATTTTGGCGCTGATCCTGATTCCCTCGCTGCTCCTGCTGCTGGCGGCCTTCCGCAGCGTCGTTCTACCAATCAAGGCCGTGCTCATGAACCTGCTTGCCACCGGTGCAACGTTGGGAATCGCGGTGCTGGTCTTCCAGGACGGCCACGGCCGGCACCTGCTGCACTTCTCCAGGATGGGCTTCATCCAGATCAGCGTGCCTCAGGTGATGTTCGTGCTGCTGTTCGGGCTCTCGATGGACTATGAGGTTTTTTTGATTCGTCGTATGCAGGAAGAGTGGCGCCGAAGCGGCGACAACAGGCTGGCCGTCGCGACGGGTATGCAGCACACGGCAAGGCCGATCACTGCTGCCGCGGCGATCATGGTGGCCGTCTTCGGCAGCTTCACGGCCGCCTACCTACTGGAACTCAAAGAGCTCGGATTCGTTCTCGCTTTGGCCATCGCGCTCGACGCGACGCTCATCAGGTTCGTTCTGGTTCCAGCGGTCATGTCTCTATTCGGCGCTTGGAACTGGTGGGTACCGGATTGGCTCGCCCGCGTGTTGCCCGATGTCAGAGGCGACGATCGGGGGGCGTCTTGACTACTCCAGCACCACCAGCGTGTCGCCCTCGTTCACGGCCTGTCCCTCCTGGCAGCGGATCTCAACCACGGTGCCGGAGTCTTCGGCCTCCACGGGCATCTCCATCTTCATCGACTCCAGGATGGCCACCGTGTCGCCCTCCTCGATCTCATCGCCTATCGAGCACTCGATCTTCCAAACCGTGCCCGTGATGTGGGCCTCCACCTCAGCCACCTGGGAACCTCCTGGAAAGGGCCGTCGGCCCGGTAGGGGGCACCGAGGGGGTGCCCATCGTCGTCCACTGCGCCGGCTGCTGCCGGCCGGGAGAGACAATACCTGTCCTCTCCGACCGATCCATGGCCTCCAATATCTTCATAATTCTCACCGCCCGCAACGAGGCCGATCGCCTCGGCGCCACGTTGGGGGCGCTTGCCGGGGCCTTTCCGGGTGCGCGCGTATGGGTGGGAGACGATGGTTCCAGCGACGCGACCGCTCAGATCGCGGTTGCGGCTGGCGCGACGGTCGTGAGTTGTGAGCGCCCAGTCGGCAAAGGCGCTGCCGCGACGCTGGCCGCGCGGTGTGCGCTGGAGCGCCTGCAGCCCCCCGGCGATGCGATCGCGGTGCTGTGCGACGGCGACCTTGGAGAGTCGGCCGCTCGCCTGGCGGCGCTGGTCGAGGAGGTGCGGCGGGGACGGGCCGACCTGGCCGTCGCGGCCTTCGCGCGCCGCACTGGAGGAGGAGTGGGACTGGCGGTCGGGTTTGCGCGCTGGGCGATTCGTCGACGCTGCGGCCTTCGCTTGCGGGCCCCGATCTCCGGCCAGCGCGCGCTGTGCGCGAGCACGCTCGAGGACTTGCTGCCATTCGCAGCCGGCTTCGGGATGGAGATCGGTATGACGATCGACGCCGTCCACGCCGGGTATCGTGTTTACGAGGTGGAGCTCGATCTCGAGCACCGTGCCACTGGTAGGACGCTGGCAGGGTTCGCCCATCGCGGTCGCCAGCTGATGGACTTCGTGCGCGTCTACCGGAGGGGTCGATGAAGGTCATGGAGGGTCGATGAACGTCATTGCAGCTGAGGAGCTGGTTATCGCCAAGCCGCGCACGGGGCACGGGTGGGGTGTGGCCATGGTTCGCCACAGGCGTCTCGTGGTTGGACTGTGGGTTCTTCTGTTGGTCCTCTCCGGCGCCCTGTACCCCTCCCTGCAACGTGCGCTGGGCGCACCCGACTACCGGGTCGCCGGCTCGCAGACCGCACGCGTGGAACAGCTGCTTGAAAAGCGCTTTCCCAACGTGGGCTCCGAGGACGACGCGCTCGTGTTCTACTCCCGCCGCCATACCGCCCTCGATCGCACCTACACCCAGTTCATCGACTCGCTGCTCGGGAGATTGGCCCACAGGCGGGGAGTGAAGGGCCTCCTGAGCCCCCTCAGTGAGGAAGCGATCGGACAGATCTCCTCCGACGAACACTCCTCGGTGGCTGTGGTAGCGCTCAGCGGGACCTCCCAGCAGCGCTTTGAAAATGCCAGCCGGCTGCAGAGCGTCGTGATACACGCCGCCGCAGCCACGCATGGAGCGGTGCAGGCTTGGCTCACCGGGTACTCGCCGGTCACCAAGGACATGGTTCACGTGCAGACCGTCGACGTCGAGCGCGCGGAGGCGATCGGCGTGCCCGTGGCCTTCGTCGTGCTGCTCTTCGCGCTCGGCTCGCTCGTTGCGGCGGCGATCCCCCTTGCACTGGCGGGAGCCGGCCTGTTGCTCACATACGGCGTGCTCGCGCTCGTCATCAAGGTTTCCCACTTCGACAACTTCCTCATCTCGATCGTGGCGATGGTGGGCGTGGGGATCGGGATCGACTACGCGCTGATCATCGTCAGCCGCTTTCGCGAGGAGTACGCCCGCCGGATCAGGGAAGCCAACGACGAGGGCATTGCGAAGTCGGCGGCCGAGCGCGATGCGCTGCTCGCGGATGCGGTGGGCGTGTCGGTCTCCACCGCAGGCCGCACGATTCTCTTCTCGGGCGTCATCTGCGCGCTCGCGATCACGGCGATGCTCGTGCTGCGGGCCGCGGTGTTTCGCGAGATCACGGTTGGAGTGGTGGCTGTTGTCGCCTGCACGCTGCTCGCTGCGCTGACCCTGCTTCCGGCCGTGCTCGGGATGCTCGGCGCGAAGATCGACCGAGGGTCGCTCCCGGCGCGTATGCAGCCCGCCGATGCCCGCGCCGACGTGAACAGCGGCGAAGGCGGCTGGGCTCGGTGGGCGCTGCTGGTGATGCGCCATCCGATCATTGCGACGGTTGCCTCGACGGCCATCCTGCTGGTGGCGGCCGCGCCCGCGCTTGGCCTGCGCTACGGCTTGAATCTCGGGGTCTTCACCGTCTCCGAAGCGCCATCCGGAAAGGGCGAGCAGGTGCTCGCCCACGCCTTCGCCCCCGGCGCGGTGTCGCCGATGCAGATCATCCTCACCGGCCCACATGAGAAGGGGGGCCCAAACGAGGCGGCGGCCGCCAAGTCGCTCACCGAAACGCTCGAACACGACCCGCGCGTTGCCGGCGTGAGCGAACGCTCCAGCTCGGCAGGCGTCCTGCTCAGCGTCGTAACGGCCGTGCCGGATGACTCAATCTCTGCGAATGAACTGGTGCTGCACATTCGCAGGGACCTCTCGCCGCCGTTGCACGCACGCTGGGGGGCCACAGTGCTGACGGGCGGCGCGACGGGGGTGATGGTGGATCTTTCGCACGAGACCTCCACGAAGTTCCCCCTCGTGGTGGCGCTGATCCTGGGCCTGTCGCTGCTGTTCCTGCTCATTGTGTTCCGCAGTCCGATCCTCGCCGTGAAGGCGATCCTGATGAACATGCTCGCCACCGCGGCGATGCTGGGGATCGTCGTGTACGTCTTCCAGAGCGGTCACGGGAGGCATCTGTTCGCGTTCACGCCCACCGGGTTCATCCAGTGCTTCGTGCCGCTCACCGTATTTGCGCTGGTGTACGGGCTCTCGATGGACTACGAGGTGTTCCTGATAAGGCGCATCCAGGAAGAATGGAAGCGCACCGGCGACAACCGCCACTCGGTCGCCGTGGGGCTCGAGCACACCGCCCGTCCGATCGCCGCCGCGGCGGCGATCATGGTGGTGGTCTTTGGCAGCTTCATCACCGCCAACCTCCTGGAACTCAAGCAGCTCGGCTTCGCGGTGGCGGTGGGCATCGCAATCGACGCCACCCTGATCCGCCTCGTCCTCGTTCCGGCGCTGATGCGCCTGTTCGGCGATTGGAACTGGTGGCTCCCCGGCTGGTTGGACAGGATTCTTCCGAAACTCGAGCACGAGTAAGGACCTTCTGAACCGGCGCGCCCCGCGAGAGGCCGCTGCTAGCCTCGCGAAGGGTGTGGCACCTCGTGAAGTACGCCGCCGTCGCGGCGCTTCTGCTCGGCACGATCCCCGCCCGCTCAGACCCACCGCCGCAGCCCCGCTTCGAGCTCGGGATCGTCGCCAACGCCAATGCCCGCGCGTTGGCGGGCACGATTGGCACGCTTGGCGCCCCCGTGGCGCGCGTGGAGTTCCCGATCGACTCCACGCCCGCGCAGATGGCGCCCGTGATCGCGGCCTACGCTCGCCACGGGGTGCGCGTGCTGGCGCTCGCGAGCTTCTACGGGCGCATCCCCACCGCCGCGGAGGCCGCCGGCCTCGCGGGGTGGGCGCACGCGTTCGGGCCGGGGGGGACCTTCTGGCACGGCCGCGCCTCGGGCGCCCTCGCGATGAGCGACATCGAGTTTGGAAACGAGACCAACCAGGCCTACCAGTACGGCGGGTGCTCCTACGGCTGCCCTGCCTACACGCAGCGCGCCGCGTCCTACGCGCTCGCACTCGAGGCGGCGCAGGAGGCGATCCAGGGCCCGCACGGCAACCCGCAGGTGGGTTTGCTCGCGATCGGAGACGACGGCGGCACCGCCTCCCCTGATTGGGTCAACGGGATGTTCAGCGCCGTACCCGATCTAGCCGCGAGGGTCGCGGGTTGGACCGCGCACACCTACGGTCCGCGCGCCAGCTGGCAGCCGCTGCTCGACCGCCTTCTCGGCCAGATGAGCGCCCATGGCGCGTCCGCGAGCATCCCGATCTACATCACCGAGCTTGGCATCGCCAGCGATGGCGGTCCCTGTCTGAGCGACAACTTCGGCTGGAACCCCTGCATGTCCTACCGGGAAGCGGCAACCGCCCTGAAGGTCACGATCGGGGCGATTCGCGCACGCTATGGCGAACGGGTTCGGGGGATCTTCATCTACCAGGCTGTCGATCAGCGCCGCCCACGGGTGGATGAGGACCGCGAGCACTACGTGGGCGTGCTCACCGCCAATCGCACCCCCAAGGGCGCGTACACCGCGATGGTCCGCTCGCTGCTGCGCTCGCAGCATTAGAAGTCATCCTCGGTGGCGCGTCGGGCGCGTCCTCTAGGTTGGAGCGCTGATGATCCTCGCGATCGACCAGGGCACCACCGGCAGCACCTGCATCGTCTTCGACGAGAACGCGCAGCCGCTCGGACGCGCCTACCGCGAGTTCTCTCAGATCTTCCCCCAGCCCGGCTGGGTGGAGCACGATGCCGCCGAGATCTGGGAGGTGACCCACGCCGTCGCGGGCGAGGCGCTCGCCGATGCAGGCGTGCGCCCCGGGGACCTCGCCGCCGTGGGCATCACCAACCAGCGCGAGACCGTCTGCGTGTGGGACCCCGCCGCGGGCTGGCCTCTGCACAACGCAATCGTCTGGCAGGACCGCCGCACGGCAGCGCGCTGTGAGGAGCTGCGCGCGGAGGGCCTCGAGGAGCTCGTGCGCGAACGCACCGGGCTCGTGCTCGACCCCTACTTCTCCGCTACGAAGATCCAGTGGCTGCTGGAGAACGTTCCCAATCTGCGCGCGCGCGCGGAGGACGGGAGGGCGGTGTTCGGAACGATCGACTCCTGGCTGCTCTTCAAGCTCACCGGCGAGCACCTCACGGATGTCTCCAACGCCTCGCGCACGATGCTCTACGACATCGCCGCCGGCCGCTGGGACCCCGAGCTGCTGGAGCGCTTCGGCGTGCCCGAGCGCGCGCTGCCGCGGGTGTGCCCCAGCGCGGGCGTGCTGGGACAGACGCGCCCCGCGATGCTCCACGATCACGCCGTGCCGGTGGCGGGCGTCGCGGGCGATCAGCAGGCCGCGCTCTTCGGCCAGGCCTGCGTGGATCCCGGCATGGGCAAGAACACATACGGCACCGGCTCCTTCGTGCTGCTGAACACCGGCTTTGAACCTTCCAAGCCGACGCGCGGGGTGCTGGGGACAGTGGCCTGGGAGATCGAGGGGAAGGGAGAGGAGGATGCCGCCACAAGGGCGGCGGAGCGGGCCGCGCACGGCGAGCCAGGGCGAAGGGCAGGCGCCGTCTGCGTCTATGCCCTGGAGGCATCGATCTTCGTCACCGGCGCCGCCGTTCAGTGGCTGCGGGATGGGCTCGGCCTGATCGAGCACGCCGCCGACAGCGAGGCGCTCGCGGCGTCGCTCGAGGGAAACGAGGGCGTGTATTTCGTTCCCGCGCTCACCGGCCTGGGCTCGCCGCATTGGGACCCCCACGCGCGCGGCACGATCGTGGGCCTCACGCGCGGCAGTGGGCGAGCGCACCTGGCGCGCGCGGCGCTGGAGGCGATTGCCTACCAGACCCACGATGCGGTGCGCGCGATGGAGGCTGCCTCCGCGCAGCCGCTCGCCGAGCTGCGCGGAGACGGCGGCGCCACCGCCAACGGGTGGCTGATGCAGTTTCAGGCCGACATCCTCGGCGTGCCGGTGGTGCTGCCCGAGCTGACCGAGACCACCGCGCTCGGCGCCGCCTATCTCGCGGGAGTGGGCATCGGGCAGTGGACGCTCGAGGACATCCGCACGGGCTGGCGCGAGGGGGCTCGCTTCGAGCCCGCGATGGGCGCCGACGAGCGCGAGGGCCTGCTCGCGGACTGGCATCTCGCCCTCGCTCGCGCGCGCCTTCGCTGAAAGACTCACGGGGCGTCCCAAAGGGTTGCATTTGCAAGCCGTCGGCGGTTAGAATCTCAAGTCTGTGCGACCGATCGTGGCCCACAGCCTCGTTGCCGGGGGGCTCTTCGCGATAACACTGGTGATGGCCTCCGTCATCGAATCGCGTCTGCGTGGACGACCTGAGGCAAAGGGCCGCAGTTCGCCGGAGTGGACCTTCTACGTCCTCATGCCGATCCTCTTGGGCTGCGTCGCCGGCGCCGTTGTGGCTGCCTTCGCGAGTCCTGCGCCGATGCCCGGTGGGGTGTGGTGGCCGGCGATCGCCGGCATCGTCGTCATCTGGCTGGGCATTGGACTGAGGGCTTGGTCGGTGGCCACGCTCGGACGCTTCTTCCAGCTCATGGTGGTCATCCAGGACGACCATCGCGTTATCAACGACGGGCCCTACCGGTACGTGCGCCACCCGGCCTATCTGGGCAGCATCATCTACGCCGCGGGCATCGGTCTGGTCGCAAGCGACTGGGTTTCGCTCGGCCTGATGGTGATCGGCTTCACGGCGCCCCTCGTGGTGCGAATCCGGGTCGAGGAGCGCGCCCTCGTGAAGGCGCTCGGCAACGAATACGCGCTCTACATGCAGCGAACGGCTCGCCTGCTGCCCGGCGTCTACTGATCTCGCCACAGCCACCCGTCGCCCGCCCGCGTAACATTGCCCGCGATGCGAGGTAAGCATTTGCGATGAGCGAGCTGGCGCCGATGCGCGAACAGGTCTACACCGACCCGCGCCCCAAGGAGCACTTCGACCGCTTCCACGAGCGCGCGCGCACGCGCGAACCGGACTGGTGCTACGAGGCCACGCGCCTGCTCACCTCGCTCTACGCCTACACGCTGCTGCGCACGCGCTCGATCTCCACCGACAAGGTCCCCGGCGCTGGCCCCGTGATCCTCGCGCCCAACCACTTCTCCTTCATGGATCACTTCCTGATGGGCTGCTACATCCGCCGCAAGGTGCGCTTCATGGCCAAGAGCCAGCTCTTCAAGCCGCCGATGCAGTTCGTGTACACCCACGGCGGTGTCTTCCCCGTGCGCCGCGGCGCACGCGACGAGGAGGTCTTCATCACCGCCGAGACGATCCTCGAGCGGGGCGGCGCGATCACGATGTACTGCGAGGGCGGGCGCTCGCGTACAGGTAAAATGGCCACCGAGGCCAAGCGCGGGATCGGGCGCCTCGCACTGGAGACCGGCGCGCCCGTCGTCCCGATCGCGATCCACGGCTCCTCGAAGATCCGCAACTGGAAGCGCCTGCAGTTCCCCGAGGTCACCGTGCAGTACGGCGACGCGATGCGCTGGGAGCGCGTCGCGGATCCCTCGCGTGAGCAGCAGCAGGCCGTCGCCGACGACGTCCTCAAGGAGATCCGCGGCCTCTACGCGGGCCTCGAGGAGCACGGTCGCAAGGGAGTCCTCCAGCGCGTGCGCGCCGAGCGTCGCTCACCCAGCGGCGCCGCGGTGGCCTGAGTCGGGGACGTCGGCCTCCTCCCGTATCGTTATCCCACTTCGGTTCGAGCGATAGGGGGCGGCATGGACAATCCGGTTGATGTGGGCGCGGTTCTGCGCCGCACGTTTGAGATCTATGTGGATCAGGCGGCTGTGCTGATGCCCGCCGCCGCCGTCGTCGTGGGGATCGCCGTGATCCTAGGCGCGATCCTCATCGCGGCCTCGCCCGGACTGGCCTTCATCGCGGCGATCCTCAGCCTCGTCGCCACGACGCTGTTCACCGGCATGGTCGTTGAGCTCGTCGCCGACATTCGCGATGGGCGCCGCGATTCGAGCGTCGCTCAGCTGCTGCAGGCCGTCACGCCCGTTCTCGGCCAGCTGGTGCTCGTGGCGATCGCCGCCGGTGTGGGCATCCTGATCGGGTTCGTCCTGCTCATCGTCCCCGGTCTCATCCTCGCGACGCTGTGGGCCGTCGCCGCGCCCGTGGTGGTGCTCGAGCGGCCCGGCGGCCTGCGCGCGCTGGGGCGCAGCCGTGAGCTCGTGCGGGGCAATGGCTGGAATGTGTTCGCGGTGATCCTCCTGCTCGTCATCCTCGTGGGGCTCCTCAGCGGGGCGATCGGATTCGCCGCCGAATCGGCCGGCGCGGGGGTGGGACTGATCGCGCGCGTCGTCATCGGCGTCCTCACCGCGCCAATCTCGGCGCTCGCCGCCGCGGTGCTCTACTTCGATCTGGGGGGATCGAAGGCGGACACCACGGTGGTTGCAGGGCCGCCCACCGATACCCTCTAACGAGCGTGATCGCCGCAACCAAGCTGCTGCGTCCCGGCCTCCTGGAGGGGGTCGCGCTGCTCGTCGCCGGATCGCCGGCGAGCGCCGCCTCTCAGGGTGAGGCCGTCGCCGAGGCGTTCTCGCGGTTGGGGGGCACCGTGTCGACCTGCGTGCCTCACGCCGAGGAGGAGTCGGTGGTGGATCGCGCTGTCGAGCAGGCCCTCGCTGAGATGGGAGCTCTCCATGTCCTGGCAGTCGATGGGGCCCATCTGTTCACGCACAGTGGCGCGCCAGCGCTGCGTGCGTGCATGGACGCCACGTGGAACGTAACCCGTTCCGTGGTGAACCTCGCCTTCCTCCCCGCGGCGGCAACCGCCTCTGTCCGGCGAATCTTCTACCTGGCCCCTTCCCCCAACGCCGGGGAGCACGCGCAGGCGGTGCGTGCCGGTCTCGAGAACCTCGCCCGCACCCTCTCCGTCGAGTGGGCCCGCCACGGGATTACGATCGTCGCGATCGCTCCCGGCGAGCACACCTCCGAGGAGGAAGTCGCCGCCGTGACGGCCTACCTCGCCTCGCCCGCCGGCGCCTACTTCACCGGCTGCCTCCTCGATCTCGGCGGTGCGACTCCCGGCGCGCCAGCGTAGGCTGAGCTGCGATCTGCATCCTCGACCTCGCCGGCACAGCCAGCGCGTCAGCGTGAGGCCCGGCTACGTATGAGGGCAGGGGATGGTGCTGCTCGCTCTTACCGTTGTTCCATCCTGGAAGCCGATATCCGAGACGAACCTGAAACCCCCGCGCGGGCATCTCGCGGGCAGCGCGATGCCCTGCGGGCGATACGCCTTCGTCTGTCCCCTCACCCGTTCGTAGTACGTGAGCCGATCCGGCCCCAAGCTCAGGTTCAGGCTCACCAGTGAGATATCCGGAGCGCCCGGGAGGGTGGGGATCAGCGGTATCGCGGTATTGAGGCTCTGCCCGCTCGTGCTTGCACCTTCGAAGAGCACCCCCGGGAAGATCAGCTGCGCGGCAACCGGTGCGCCTGCTTCGGCATACAGCAGCACCCCCACCTCATCGCCCACCGGCGGGCCCATCTCGGCCTCGATCCCCGCAGCCTCGGGCACCGCTTCGGGCCCCACAGGCACCTCTATCTGAGCGCTCCCGTATCCCAGGCGCGCATTGGGCGAGCAGCCCTCCTCGCCACCCGCCAGCAGCGCTGCGGGCTGGCAGATTGCCAGTCCCAGGCTGCTCCCGATCAGTTCCATATCGGGCGGGATCTTCATATCGAAGCGCGTCACCGGCGCCGGCAGCCCGTGGGGCGCGCCCGCCACGCCGAGGCGCAGCGAGATCTTCAGCGTCGTGCTGTGTCCAAGCCGGTAGGGCGAGAACGCGACCTTCAGGCTCGCCGTCTCGCTCGCCCGCGCTGCCGCGGGCACGCCTCCGAGGGCGCCCAGCAGCACAGCGGCTGCGCCGAGCAAAGTCCCAATCGTTCTGAAGATACGCATGAGGGCCTATCAAAGATAGGCCCTCATGCCCCTTTTCGCGCTGTGCGAACCGTGCGGGTCGCGGGCGCTAAACGTTGATGTTGCCCTGCATGTGCGTCGTCGCGTGGAAGCTCCGCCGATCCACCACGCCGCTGAAGCCCAGTCCGTGGCCCGAGGCGTGCGCCCAGCGGCCACTTCCGCCGGTGATCGTCATGCTCCCGCCAAAGTACACATGTCCGCCCACCACGCGCCCCCTCGTGCTGGTGCGGCCGCTCACCCAGCCGCCGCCCTTGGGATAGGCCGTGAACGTCGCTTCGCCGGAGGTGGACGACACGGATGTGAAGCGGATCGCGATCGTGCCCGACTGGCTTCCGCTGAAGGTCCCCTGCTCGTTGAGTATGTGCCCCGGCCTCCCCACGAGATGCAGGTTCGAGTTCAGATTGAACGCCATCGTCCTTGCCGCCACCGCAGCTGGCTCGGCGCCGGCGCCCGAGGGCACCATGCACACGCTCGCCGCCAACGCCGCCAGGCAAACCAACCACAGTCTTCCGATACCTCTTCGCAACATTTACCCCTCCCCAATTAGCAAAGACCCAATGGCCTTCATCTTATCCAGCCCTCCGCGTTCCTGCGCTGGCTGGGGTTCCGAGGGGCCCTAACCCTGCGGAGGGGCCGGCAGCGCAGGGAACTCCCGCGCCGCGGCCCGCTCGGGTCGGCTTTGCCGGCCCGCTCCTTCTTTTTCAGCTCGTCATCCCCGTGAACTGGCCGCCGGTGATGTTGAGCACCTGGCCGTGCACGTAGTTCGACCACGGCGAGCACAGAAAGAACACTCCGCCCGCGGCCTCCTCGGGGGTCCCCGGACGACCCAGCGGGATCAGCATCGAGGCCATCTGGCGAAGCTGCTCGGGAATTCCCAGCTGCACCTTCTCGCCGCCGATCTCCATCGTGTTCTCCTCCACCTTCGCCGCCGTGAGGCGCGTCTCGATGAAGCCGAACGCCACCGCGTTGACGTTCACCTTGAACTGCCCCCACTCCTTCGCGAGCGTCTTCGTGAGGCCCGTCACGCCGGCCTTCGCCGAGGAGTAGTTGGCCTGGCCCGCGTTGCCCATCGTGCCCGAGATCGAGGAGACGTTCACGACCTTGCGGAACACCTCCTTGCCTTCCTCGCGCTCCTTCTTCGCGGGCTCGCGCAGGTGCGGCGCCGCCGCGCGGATCACCTTGAAGGGCACCACCAGGTGGATGTCGAGCATCGCCTGAAACTGCTCATCGCTCATCTTGTGGATCGGCGCATCCACCGTGTATCCCGCGTTGTTCACGATGATGTCGATCCGCCCAAACGAGTCGATCGCCTTCGCCACCAGCTGATCGGGGGCATCGCCCTTGGTGAGGTCTCCCGCGAAGACCGCCGTCTCTCCCGCGATCTCCTTCGCGGCCTCCTCGGCGACGTCGCCATCGAGGTCGTTGATGAGCACCTGTGCGCCCTGCGAGGCCAGCAGCTCAGCGGTGGCGCGCCCGATTCCGCGCGCCGAGCCTGTGACGATGGCCGACTTTCCGTCGAGTACTCCCATAAACCTTGCGTCTCCTTTTGGTTGTCGAGCGCCGGAGGTTATATCGAGGGGCGTGCCTCGCGTTTGCCCGCGCTCGTCGTGCGTGGTGGCGGCTGGCCCTCCCCGCCACGATCACACCGAAGTCCTGCGTGTACACAGCCCCCGGCTGCCCATGCGCGAGCGACGCCGGCGGGTGGGTGCATACGCCGATCGCCGTGTCTCTGAAGTGCGCATCGAGGATGTTCGCGCGGTGCTCCGACGAGGCCATCCACGCCGCCACCGTCGCCCTCGGCGTCGAGAGGCCGAGCGTTCCCCACGCGATGTTCTCGCCCACTTCGAAGCCGATGTTGGCGCTGTACACGTACCCGCTCGCCTTCATCCGCGCCAGCGGCGTGTCCCCATGCGGGCTCACGTGTCCGAAGTAGTTGGCGCTCGACATGTCTTCGGAGTGGCCCTGCGCTGCTGCCTGCAGGCGCGCGTTGACTTGCAGGGGCGCCTCGCCGTGGCGTTCGCGTTCGTCGTTCACCAAGCACACCGTCGCGGCGCGGATCTTTTCGAGGTTGCCCGCGTTGGGGGTCGCGTTGGCGCCCACGCACGTTCCGGCGTCGGCTCGGGCGATCGGGCACAGGCACGCGCCGGTGATCACGGCAGCGAGCAGCGTGAAGCGAAGGTGCGCCACCTTTGACACATCGGCTCATCCCGCGCAAACATGAGCCGGGGATGAGGATTTGGACGCCCCTCTCGCCCTACGGCGCCGGCGGGGCCTCCAGCAATCGCCCCAGGATCTCGCGCATGATCTCATCGCTGCCCCCGCCGATCGGCCCCAGGCGGGCGTCGCGCGCGGCGCGCTCAACCCAGTACTCCTTCATGTAGCCCGCGCCGCCGTATATCTGCAGGCACTCATCCATCAGCTCAAAGCTCGCGCGCTGCGTGAGCAGCTTCGCCATCGTGACCTCCCTCAGCGGGTTCTCGCCGTTCACGAAGCGCCGCAGCGCGTCGTAGGTCACGCAGCGGCACGTATACACGCTCGTCGCCATATCCGCGAGCTTGTGGCGGATGGTCTGGTGGCCGCTGAGCGGCCTTCCGAAGGCGTGGCGCTCGCGCGCGTACTGCGCCGTGCGTTCCCACGCCGCCCGCATCGCGCCCACCGCGCCGAGCGCCATCGCCAGGCGCTCCCACTGGAAGTTGGCCATGATCAGCTTGAAGCCCTCGTGCTCGGCGCCGAGGAGGTTCTCCGCCGGTACGAATACGTCCTCGAAGGCGATGCTCGCCGTATCCGAGGCCGCCCACCCCAGCTTCTTGAGCTTCGCCGAGCTCACGCCCTCCCCGCGCTCGATGATCAGGAACGAGATGCCGTGGTGTCCGCCTTCCTCGGTCGTCTTCACGGCCGTCACCATGAAGTGCGCGCGCACGCCATTGGTGATGTAGGTCTTCTCGCCATTCACCACCCACCCTCCATCCACGGGCCTCGCGCGCGTGCGCAGCGCTGCCACATCGCTGCCCGCGCCGGGCTCGGTGATCGCGAGCGCGCCGATCTTCTCGCCGCGGATCGCCGGCTCCAGGTAGCGGCGCTTGTGCTCCTCGCTCCCGAACTTCCAGATTGGCGGCGTCGCGATGTTCACGTGCGCGCCGATCCCCGCCGCCGTCCCGCCGCTGCCGATCCGCGTGAGCTCCTCGATCAGCACCGCCTCATGCAGGTAGTCCCCGCCCTGCCCGCCATGCTCCTCGGGGTACTTCAGCCCGAGGAGGCCCTGCCCGGCGAGCTGCGTGAAGACCTCATCGGGGAACCATTCCTCCTCCTCCCACCTCTGCGCGTGGGGGGTGAGCTCGCGTTCGATAAAACCCCGCGCGGAGGCGCGCAGCTCCTGGTGCTCCTCGCTGAAGGGCGGATCGATCAAAGCCCGTAGCTGCGCCCGATGACCTCGAGCATGATCTCGTCGGTGCCCGCGCCGATGCGATTCAGGCGCAGATCGCGCCACGCGCGCTCCACGCCGTACTCGCGCATGTAGCCCGCGCCGCCGTGGATCTGGATGCACTCGTCGGCGACCTCCACGGCGATGCGCGAGGCGTAGAGCTTGGCCATCGAGATCTCCCTCACCGGGTACTCGCCGTTCTGGTTGCGCCACGCCGTCATGTAGACCATCTGGCGGGCCACCTCGATCTTCGTCGCCATCTCCGCGAACTTGTGGCGGATCACCTGGAAGTGGCCGATCGCCTTGCCAAAGGCTTCGCGCTCCTTGGCGTACTGCAGCGTGCGCTCGAACACCCGCTGCGCGCCCGCCACCGAGCCGGCCGCTCCGATCAGACGCTCCCCCTGGAGCTCCCACATGATGTGGTAGAAACCGCGGCCCTCCTGCCCGAGCATCGCCGAGGCGGGCACGCGCACGTCCTGGAAGGCCAGCAGCGCGGTATCCGAGGCGTGCATGCCCATCTTCTTGAGCTTCTGCTCGCGAATCACCCCCGGCGTGTCCATCGGCACGAGGAAGAGGGTGAAGCCGTCGTAGCCGACGTCGGGGTCCGTCTTCGTCACGAGCACGATCACATCCGCGCGGTGGCCGTTGGTGATGTAGGTCTTGCTTCCGTTGATCACGAACTCATCGCCATCGCGCACCGCGCGCGTCTTGATCCCCGCCACATCGCTGCCCGCGTCGGGCTCGGTGATGCCCAGGCACAGGATCTTCGTCCCCGCGATCGCCGGCGCCGCCCACTGCTGCTTCTGCTCCTCCGTTCCAAACGCGAGGATCGGGGGCATCGCCATGTCGGTCTGCACCGCCACGCCCATCGCAAGGCCCCCGCAGTTGGAGTGTCCGATCTCCTCCGCGAGCACCAGTGCGCTGTAGTAGTCCCCGCCCTGGCCCCCATACTCCTCGGGCTTGTCGAGGCCCAGGAAGCCCAGCTCGCCCATGCGGTGGAACACCGAGTCGGGGAACGTCGTCTCCTCCCACTCATCCGCATGCGGCGCCAGCTCCTTCTGCGCGAACTTGCGAATCGACTCGCGCAGCTGTTCGTGCTCGTCGGTGAACAGGAAGTGCTTTCGCTTGCTCTCGTGGTCCGGCTTCAACACGCTCTCTGCGGTGGCCATCGGTAGGGCTCCTTGTTCTCGTCGTGGGGGCCTCCCCAAGCTAACGCACCTTCCCCGGAAAGTAAACAGTAGGACTTCCTACTTGCCGCAGAGAGCCGCATACCGAGGGAGAGAGGCGCACTGGGGCGTTCGCCTGGCAGAGTGGCAGCGCAGTCACCGTCCGAGCCGGTACGCTGAGAGCATGTCACGGCTAGATCGCATCACCACCGTCTCGAACATCTGCCACGGGCAGCCCACGATCCGTGGTCTACGCTACCCGGTTGAGAGCCTTCTGGAGCTCCTAGCTTCGGGTATGACGATCGAGCGGATTATCGCCGATCATCCAGACCTCGAACGCGAGGATCTGCTCGCCGCTCTGGAGTTCGCGGCGCTGGCCGCTGGCGGGCACCGGGTCGTGCCGCTCGGCGCAGCATGAAATTCCTGATCGATGCTCAACTCCCGCTGCGGCTATCCAACCTGTTGGCCGAAGCCAATCACGACAGTATCCATACCTCCAGCCTGCCAGACGGCAATCGAACCGGCGACCGCCAGCTTGCGGACATCGCCGACAGCGATAACCGCGTGGTAGTCACAAAGGACCGCGACTTCCGCGATAGCCACCTGCTGCAAAACCTGCCACACCGGCTCCTCGTGGTCGTCACCGGCAACATTGCCAACGACGACCTGCTCGCCCTGTTCGAGGCCAACCTCAGTTTGATCGCTGACGCCTTCGAGAACGCCTCCCTCGTCGAAATCAGCGAGGCGAGCGTCGTCATCCACGACGGTCGATGATCTGCCACGCCGCAGGACGTGACGAGGGCGGGGAACGAACGCCGCAGAAGCGCGATCATTAGAGTCGCGCCATGCCCTCGGGGAGCGTCCTGTATGAGGTGGTCGATGGCGTGGCCACGATCACGCTGAATGAGCCCGATACGCGCAATGCGCTGTCGGCGGAGATCCTCGGCGGACTTACCTCATCGCTGCAGAGCGCTCGCGAGGATGCGGCGGTGCGCTGCGTGGTGCTTGCTTCCTCGCACGCGAAGGTCTTCTCCTCGGGCGCCAACCTGGGGGGCTTTGCGGGCGATGTGCCGCTCGTGCACAAGCACTTCGGCTCGGAGCTCTTCGTGGACCTCTTCAAGCTGATCGGCGCGCTCGGCAAGCCCACCATCTGCGCTGCGCGGGGCCATGTGCTCGCCGGCGCGCTGGGGATCGCGCTCGCCTGCGATTTGATCGTCGCATCCGAGGCGGCCACCTTCGGCACGCCCGAGATCAACGTGGGCGCGTTTCCCTTCATGATCATGGCGCTCATCTATCGCAACGTGCCGCGCAAGCGCGCCAACGAGATGCTCCTGCTGGGCGAGCGCCTCGACGCGCAGCAGGCGCTCGCGGCGGGGATCGTCAACCGCGTCGTTGCGGCGGATGAGTTCGATGCCTTCGTTGCGGACTGGGCCGCGAAGCTGGCGGGTAAGTCTCCGCTCACGATGCGCCTGGGCAAGGAAGCGATGCGCCGGCAGATGGACATGCCGCTCGACGATGCCCTGGACTACCTCCGCGCGCAGCTCTCGCTCACGCTCTCCACCGAGGACATCGTGGAGGGCGTCACCGCCTTCTTCGAGAAGCGCGAGCCACAGTGGAAGGGCCGGTGAGCGCCGCTATGACTTCGATCACCCGCGCCGAGGAGGCCACGCTCGTGGCGATGCGCTGCCGCACCGCCGAGCGCTCGCGCGCTGCGACGCTCGGCGTGGAATTGCTCGCGAGCACCATCGGCCGCCAGATCGGCGCCCAGCCGCGCCTGATCGGCTCACCCCAATCTGCGCGTCCGCAGGGCTACGAGGAGGACCTTGCGGCCTCGCGCGGCTGCCTTCTGGAGGCCGGGGGGCAGGTGGAGGACGCGCTCAACGCCGGCAAGCTGCCCGTGGTGGTGGCTGGCGATGGCGCGATCGCGCTCACCACCCTCCCCACGGTCGCGCGCATGCGCCCCGAGGCGCGCGTGCTGTGGCTCGATGGCCACGCGGCCTTCCACACCCCCGACACCACCATCACCGGCTACCTCGGGGGCATGGCGCTTGCCGGCGCCTGCGGGCTGTGGGAGACGAGCTTCGAGGGCGCGGTGCCCGGCGAGCGGGTGGTGCTGTGCGGGGTGCGCGACCTCGAGGAGGGCGAGCGCGAGGGGCTCAGCGGCGCGCGTGTAACCGTGATCGGCTCGAGCCTCGAGACGCTCGTGTTCATGCAGAACGCGCTCGATGGCGCCCCCGTCTACCTGCACCTCGATGTCGACGTGATGGACCCCAAGACGATGCCCGTCTCTCACGCGGTGAAGACGGCGGGCGGCTTCGACGACGGCAAGCTGCTCGACCTGCTCGAGGCCGTTGGGGGAGTCCAGCGAGGTCGTCGGCATCGAGATCACCGGCTTCGAGACGTCGAAGAGCAGCCCGAGCAAACCACGCTCGGCGCCGAGGTGATCGCGGGCGTGCTTGATCCGTTGCTGCCATAACGGCCAGTTTCCCCTTTCACTTGACGCCACGGGCGCGAACCTGGCAGAGTGAGAAGTAGTACTTCCCACTCCCCGCTCCTCTGTCCACCTGGCGCACGACCGCTCAACCCTTCACTTGTCCTCCGAGACCACCGCCACCGACACGCCCTCGCTGCTGCGCCCCCTCGTCGAGGACCTCCACGCGCGTCGTGCCGCCATCAAGCTCGGCGGCGGGGAGGAGAAGATCGCGCGCCAGCACGAGCAGGGCAAGCTCACCGCGCGCGAGCGCCTCGCGCTCTTGATCGACACCGATGAGGCCACGGGAGAGAGCACCTTCGTGGAGCTCGGCATCCACGGCCGCCCGCACTTCTCCCAGCGCGCGATGGATGGCAAGGAGGCGCCCGCGGATGGCGTGATCACCGGCTACGGCAAGATCGACGGGCGCCTCACCGCCGTGTGCGCGTACGACTTCACCGTGATGGCCGGCTCGATGGGGATGACCGGCGAGATCAAGGTCACGCGCCTGCGCGAGCTCGCGCTCACCAAGCGCATCCCCTTCGTGTGGCTGCTCGACTCCGCGGGCGCGCGCGTGCAGGAGGCCGCGGGCTCGCTCTTCGCCGGCTCGGGCGCGCTCTTTCGCGAGGAGGTGATCACCAGCGGCGTGATCCCGCAGGTCGCCGCGCTGATGGGACCCTGCGCGGCGGGCACCGCCTACATCCCCGGCCTCGCCGACTTCGTGCCGATGGTGAAGGGCCGCGGCTCGATGGCGCTCGCCGGACCGCACCTCGTGCGCGCGGCCGTCGGCGAGGACGTCACGCAGGAGGAACTGGGCGGCTCGCGCGTGCACTGCCGCAAGTCCGGCGTCGGCGACATGGAGGTCTCGAGCGACGAGGAGTGCATCGAACGGATCAAGCACTACTTGTCTTTCATGCCCCAGAACTGCGAATCCGCGCCGCCGCTGCGGCCGGTGAGCGACCCGATCGAGCGCGCCGATGAGGAGCTGCTGGATGTGCTCCCGGAGTCCAACCGCAAGCCCTATGACATGTATGAGGTGATTCGCCGCATCGTCGACGATGGCGAGTATCTCGACATCAAGGGCCAGTGGGCGAAGACGATCATCACCTGCTTCGCGCGCTTCGGCGGGCGCCCCGCGGGGATCCTCGCCAACCAGCCCAAGCACCTCGGGGGGATCCTCGACAACGACTCCTCCGACAAGGCCGCGCGCTTCGTGAACCTCTGCAACGCCTACTCCATCCCGCTCATCTTCCTGATGGACGTGCCCGGCTTCATGGTGGGCACCAAGGTCGAGGCCGAAGGCATCATCCGCCACGGCGCGAAGATGCTCTACGCGGTCGCCAACGCCACCGTGCCGAAGATCACCGTGATCACGCGCAAGGCCTACGGCGCGGGCTACTACGTGATGAACGGCCGCGCCTACGAACCCGACCTCATCGTCGCCTGGCCGAGCGCCGAGATCAGCGTGATGGGCGCCGAGGGCGTCGTGGAGATCGCCTTCCGCAAGCAGGTCGAGGAAGCCGAGGACCCCGCCGCCAAGAAGGCCGAGCTGATCGAGGGCTTTCGCAAGATCTTCGACGTCTACATCGCCGCCGGCAACGACCTCATCGACGACGTCATCGACCCCCGCGAGACCCGCGCCACGATCTGCCGCGGGTTGGAGATGGCGCAGGGCAAGCAGGTGCAGCGGCCTTGGAAGCGCCATGGAGTCGTACCCGTATGAGAGCGCGTGATCATGGCCGTTGAGGACCCTGTAGTCATCACCTGCGCGATCTCCGGCGTGCTCGCCAACCGCGAGCAGTGCCCCGCGATCCCCTACACCCCCGCGGAGTACGCCGCGGAGGCGCGCAGGATCGTGGATGAGGGCGGGCACGATGATCCACATCCACGCGCGCACCCCCGATGGCGGGCCCAGCTTCGAGGTGGAGGACTACAAAGCGATCAGCGACGCGATTCGCAACGAGGTGGGAGACGCGGCGATCGTCAACTTCTCCACCGGCGCCGTCGGCGTGAGCGTCGAGAAGCGCATCGCCTACCTGCGCGAGTGCCGCCCCGAGGTGGCCGCGCTGAACATGGGCTCGATGAACTACGCCAAGTACTCGCGCTCGCGCAAGGACTTCGTCTTCAAGATGGTCTTCGCAAACCCCTTCGAGGAGATCATCGAGCTGCTGCGCGCGATGAGCGAGCTGGGCATCAAGCCCGAGCACGAGTGCTTCGACATCGGTCACATCGGCTCGCTCGAGCCGCTCATCGACATGGGGGTGCTGAAGGCCGCCCCTGCACGTCGACTGCATCATGGGCGTAATCGGCGGCATCCCCCCGAGTGCACGCAACCTGGCCGCGATGGTCGACAACATCCCGGGTGTCGAAGGCGGGCCGGGCGCGCCTGGCGGGGGCGACCGGGTCGGGCACAAGCCAAATCCCATTGGGCGGTGATCGGCATCTCGCGCCAGCAGTGGCTGCTTGGTGGCCGCCGCACTGACCCTCGGTGGCTCGGTGCGCGTGGGGCTCGAGGACAACCTGTATCTGCCGAGTGGCGAGATGGCGCGCTCCAACGGCGAGCTCGTCGCCAAGGCGCGTCAGATGAGCGAAGACATCGGCCGCCGGCCCGCCACCGTGCAGGAGGCCCGCGGAATGTTGGGAATCCGCACCCACCCGCCGCCCCGTGAGCCTGCCCCTCGCGGGCATCCGCGTGCTCGATCTCTCGCGGCTTCTGCCTGGCGGCTTCTGCTCGCTCCTGCTGGCGGACTTCGGCGCCGAGGTGCTGAAGGTGGAGGACACCGGCATGGGCGACTACATCCGCTGGGCGCCCCCCTATTACGAGGGCGCCGAGGACAGCGCCAAGTCGGCCCTCTTCCTCTCGCTCAACCGCAACAAGCGCTCGATCCGCATCGACCTCAAGAGCGAGGCCGGGCGCGAGGTGCTGCTGCGCCTGGTGCGCGACTACGACGTCGTGCTGGAGTCCTTTCGCCCCGGCGTGCTCGACCGCCTCGGGGTCGGCTACGGGCGGATGCGCGAGGTCAATCCGGGGATCGTCTACTGCGCGATCTCGGGCTATGGCCAGGACGGACCCAAGCGCGACGCGGCGGGCCACGATATGAACTACCTCGCGCTCGTGGGCCTGTTGGGGTTGACCGGCGAGCGTGACGGCCCGCCTGTGCAGGCTGCTGGTCAGATCGCCGACCTGGGCGGGGGCGCGCTGATGGCCGCTTTTGGCATCCTGGCGGCGCTGCACGAGCGCGATGGTGGACCGGACAAGCCCGGCTCGGGTGAGGGCCAGATCGTGGACGTCTCGATGGCCGACGGCGCGCTCTCGTGGCTGGCGATGGTCGCGGGGCGCCACTTCGCCGAGCGGATCGTGCCGCGCCGCGGGGACCTCGAGTTGGCGGGTTCGCTGATCTGCTATCGCCCCTACGAGTGCGCCGACGGTTGGGTTGCGCTGGGCGCGCTCGAGCCGAAGTTCTGGCAGGCCTGGTGCCGCGGTGTGGAGCGCGAGGACCTGATCGAGAAGCAGTTCGAGGGGCCGGGCTCCAATGCGCACGCGCAGGTGTGCGAGGTCTTCAAGGCGCGCACGCGCGCGCAGTGGGTGCAGTTCGCCCAGCAGCACGACTGCTGCCTGGAGCCGGTGCTCGATCTGGATGAGGCGCTCGACTCCGAGCTCGTGCGCGCGCGAGAGATGGTCGTCGAGATCGAGCAGCCCGGCGTGAGCGGCGGTGTGCGCCAGCTGGGCGTCCCTGTGAAGCTCGCGCGCACCCCCGGCGATCACGCGCAGCGTCCGGGACCGGGACTGGGCGAGCACACCGTGGAGGTGCTGCGCGAGGCGGGCTGCTCGGCGGAGGAGATCGACGAGCTGCTGCAGGCGGGCGCCGTGGCGGGCTCTGCGCAGGCGCAGGCCGGCGCTAACGCGGCGTTCCGGGCGTGAGCAGCGCGGGCGTCGCGTGGGTGGATCGATCGGCATGAGCCAAACGGTACGGACAGGGGGAGAGGTTTCAGTGGGTCGCCCCTCGACCCCGGACGCTGGGGGTCTGCTGAAGATGAGCGAGCTCGCGGAGCGCTCGGGCGTGAGCGCGGGCACGATCAAGCACTACCTGCGCGAGGGTCTGCTCGGCGGCGAGGAGGGCATTGTGCGCACGAGCCGCAACATGGCCTACTACCCCCCCGAGCTGGTGGAGCGCATCGCGCTGATAAAGCGCCTGCAGGAGGAGCGCTTCATGCCGCTGCGCGTGATCAAGCGCATGCTCGAGGACGACCCCGAGCGCGTGCGCGCGCTGGTGGAGCTCGAGGACCGCATCCTCGAGCGGGCCCTTGCGAGCGCCGAGGAGCGCCGCGTCTCCGCGAAGGAGGTGCGCGAGCGCTACGGCATCCCAAACCTTGTGCTCGAGCGCCTCGCCGAGATCGGCGTGCTCAGCCCCAATCGGGGCGGCTACGCGCAGGACGACGTGAAGATCATCGAGGCGATCGCCTCCTTCCGCGCGGGCGGCTACGACGAGGCGCTCGGCTTCACCGTCTACGACACCCTGCGCTACCGCAAGGCGCTCGAGCCGCTCGTGGAGGAGGAGGTGCGGGCGCTGCTCGACCGCCTCGCCGGCGAGGTCGAGGTGGAGCGGGCGCTGCAGATGATCGCCGCCGGCTCAGAGCCGCTGCGGGAGCTGATCGGGGCGATGCACTCGAAGCTTCTCCTCGCGGAGCTGGGGCGTCAGCGGGCGGGGCGAGGGTAGACGCCCTTTTCGAACCCGCTCGGCTGGGCAGCGCTCAGGAAGTCAGGAGCGCTCATGCTCGGGGCGGCGCGTTGGGCGCCGGCGGCTCGTCGCCCGATGCTCCCGGGCCTCCCATCCCGTCGCTCGGCGGACCGTCGTTTCGGCCGCGCCGAAACAGGGTGAGGATCCCGATCGCGCCCCCGGCGACGGCGGCGCCGATCAGTGCCCAAGCCCACCCCGGCAGGCCGCTCGATTCCGAGGATGGTTCTTTGTTTGCGGCCGCCGCGGCGCCGGCGGCCGCCGCGGCCGGAGCGTGAGAGGTCGACGTCGACGTTGTGGTGGGGGTGGTGACGGTGTGGGTCTTGATGACGGTGTTTGTCTGCGTGGGAGCAGTCACGGTCGTTGTCTTCGGGGGAGCGCTGACCGTATTGGTCTGAGTTACGGTCTTTGTCTGGGACGGTGCTGTGCTTGTGGTGGTCGAAGTCGTTGGAGCGGCCGCGGGCGTCGCCGAATTTGTCAGCGCCAGCGCGCTCGGGGTCAAGGCGAACAGGGAAAGGCCCAGCACGCCCACCCGCAAAGCCCAGTGCCTTCCGATCATGCTCGAGCGACCGCGCCAACTGTTGGTTTTGTGGCCGCCATTGAGACGAGAAATGTACCGGACCACGACGGGGCGTAATCGCGGGATGACCGCAGATCGGAATGTGGTTAACTACGTAACCTCCCGCGACCTGCCCCGCTGCCCCGAAGTTTGGCGCTGGCCCAATCTCCCGCTACACTCCACCGTGATCGGATATCCCGATGAGCCGACTATGTATGGTCGGCATCCTTCGGAGTACGGCAGACCAACCAGAGGAGGAGCCTTGAGCAGCGAGGAGTTGGAGCTGGGCCCGGTGGACATCGTCGTGATTGGCTTTCCTGCGGATGCGCCGCGAACCGGCGAGGCGATCCCGATGTTCGTGGACCTCGTGGATCGGGGGATCATCCGGGTCATAGATGTGCTTGTGGTGCAGAAGGACGCTGAAGGCGTCGTCTCGGGTCTCGCGATCGGCGATTTCGACGGTGACGGCGCGGGCGACCTTCTCGTCTTCGAGGGGGCGCGGACCGGCTTGCTCGGCGACGAGGACGCAACCCTGGCGGGAGAGGCGCTCGAGCCGGGTGAGGCGGCGGTGCTGATCTGCTTCGAGAACGCCTGGGCCGGTCCCTTCGCCGCCGCGGTGCGCCGCAACGGGGGGCGGCTGCTGGACTTTCAGCGGGTCCCAACACAGGAGATCATCGCCGCCATCCAAGCCCTCGATGCCGCCTAGGCGGCTTCCCAGACGAGAAGGAGACACCACATGCCACTACTTCGCCGTGTTGCCCGTGTAGCCGCCACCGGCGCCATCGCCGGCGGCGCCGCCGGGGCCGTTCAGCATCGCCAGCAGGGCCGCTGGGCCCGGCAGGAAGAAGAGCAGCAGGCGGCCCAGCAGCCGCAGCAGATGGCCGCCGCTCCGCCTCCGCCGCCGGGAGAGAGCTCGATCGACAAGCTCAAGGAGCTCGGTCAGCTGCACGAGTCGGGTGTCCTCACCGACGAGGAGTTCGCCTCCGCCAAGGCAAAGATCCTCAACGCCTGAGAACGGCAAGGGCCTCGAGCCGGGCGGGCCTCGAGCCGGGCGTTCGTGGCCTGGCAAGATGGGTCTCACCGTGAACGCGACCCCCGCAACTCCGGGAAGCGCCACGGCGGCGCCGCCGCCGTGGCGGCTCCGTATCGCCGCGGTTCTCGCGCTCATCGCGCCGGTTCTCATGGTTGTGGTGGCCGTGGTCGCACTGACGGGCGATGTGCCCGTCGCGGTGCTTGCGGTTGGACTCGTGCTGGTCTGCAGCGCGGCCATCTGGTTCGCCTTGACACGTCGCGGCCCGCGGCGAGCTCTCGGCGCCGCGCTCGCCGCGTTCAGCGGGATCGGGCTGGTGGCGGTGCTGGTGGTCAACTGGAGAGGGGTGGTGGTGCTCCTCGCTTTGCTGTTGCTCCTCGCGGTGTTCGGACTCGCCGCGCGCTACGCATTGGGACGCACCGTGGAGACGGTGATCGGCGCCGCCGCGGGTGTGTTCGTGCCGGTGGGCGCCGCGGGATCGGCGGTGCTGATCGTCAATCTGAAGTCGGGTGGGGGCAAGGCTGAGCGCTTTGATCTCGCTGCTCAGGCCCGGCGCCGGGGGATCGAGCCGGTTGTTCTGCGGCCCGGCGATGACCTGCTCGAGCTCGCCGAGAGCGCCATTGCGCGCGGCGCGCAGGTCATCGGGATGGCCGGCGGCGATGGCTCGCAGGCCCTTGTGGCGACGGTTGCCGCTCGGCGCGATGTTGCCCATGTCTGCATTCCCGCGGGGACTCGAAACCACTTCGCCCTGGACCTCGGCCTTGACCGCGATGACGTCGTGGGCGCGCTCGATGCGTTCACGGACGGCGTCGAGCGACGCATCGATCTCGCATGCGTCAACGATCGCGTGTTCGTCAACAACGCCTCGCTCGGCGTCTATGCCAAGGTCGTCCAGTCCGATGCCTACCGCGATGCCAAGCTCGAGACCTGGACGAGCATGCTGCCCGACCTGCTGGGCCCCGATGCGGAGCCGATCGACCTCGAGTTCACGGCTCCCGACGGGAGCCGCTGCGAGGACGCGCCGCTCGTGCTCGTATCGAACAATCCGTATCGGCTCGCGAGCCTCGCCGGCGCGGGCACGCGCGAACGACTCGACACGGGCCAGCTCGGCGTCCTCGCCGCACGGGTGCGCAGCGCTGCCGATGTGTCAGAGCTCGTCGCGCTCGAGCTGGTCGGCCAGGTGGGCCGCTTTCCGGGCCTCCTCTCGTGGTCCACTCAGGAGCTCGAGGTCCGCTCTCGAGGACCGGTGGAGGTTGGGCTCGACGGCGAGGCGCTCGTGCTCGATCCTCCCCTGCGCTTCACCTCGCTGCCAGGGGCGCTGCGGGTGCGGCTGCCCAGTGGAGTCGGCCTGCCACCGGCCGCCAGAGCTGCCGCGCTCACCACGGACAACCTGGGCGCGCTGCTACGGGTGGCGGCCGGCCGGTGAGCCACCCGGCTGCGCGGCTGGTGCTCGGCCTGGCCGTCTTCGTGCTCCTCGGCTGGGGGGTCGGGGAGCTTTGGACATCGGTAGTGGGGTCGGCCGAGCTGAGCGCGGTACGCGACGTGGCCGCCCGGCGCACGGCGGCGCTCACCGACGTGGCGCGGGTGGTCACCTGGGCGGGCAGCGCATTTCTGCTGGTTCCGCTCGCCTTGGTCGCCTGCCTGGCGCTTGTCCGGGCGGGCCTGCGCCGAGAGGCGCTCGCGGTCGCGCTCGGTCTCGGCGGCGCGATGCTGATCTCAGACTGGGTCAAGCTGCTTGTCGTCACGCCCGCGCCCGCCCGTGGGGCACCTGCAGGCGGTCACCGGCTCGAGCTTTCCCTCGGGCCATGCGACGCAGGCGAGCGCATTCTGGTTCTCGCTGGTGTTCGTGTTGCCGGCGGCGGGGGCATCGCCGAAGCTGACCCGCGTGGCTGGGGGCCTCGCGCTGCTGATCGTCCTCGTGGTGGCCGCGTCTCGCGTCTACCTGGGCGTCCACTATCCAAGCGACGTGATCGCCGGCCTGCTGCTCGGCACTGGTTGGGCGGTATACGTGTCGCGCTGCGTGCGGGAGCGTGAGATTCAGTGACGGTGTGGCGTACCGTGCAACACCTGGACCGCCGGCTGATGAGGCGCTCCTTCCTTGCGCGCTCACCCGCGCTCGACCACGCTCTCGTAAGGATCACCAGCGCGGCGAACTACTCGCGACTGTGGCTCGTGATCGCGGGCGGGCTCGCGCTGTTCGGAGGGCAACAGGGCCGCAGAGCGGCTGGGCGCGGCCTCATCGCGATCGCAATCGCTGCGGTGGTGGCCAACGGGCCGGCCAAGCTGCTCGTTCGCCGACGCCGACCCCTCTCCCACTCACGCCCAACGCTCATCCGAGATGCCCCGGTCGACATCGTTTCCATCCGGTCACACTGCCGCGGCGTTTGCGTTCGCCACTGGCGCGAGCGCCGAGGAGCCGGTACTGGCGCCTGTGCTCGTTCCGCTCGCGGGCGCCGTTGCCTACTCACGCGTGCATACCGGCGTTCACTATCCCAGCGACGTCGCAGCTGGCGCAGGGATCGGGATCGCCGCGGGTCTGCTGGCCACGCAGACGATGCGCGCCGCCATCACCACTTCAGCTCGATCTCGAGCTCGCGCTCGTCCGTCTCCACCTCGAGCTCGACCTTGAGTTGCAGCTGATCGGGAACGTGAACCGTGAAATGCATGCCGCCGCGGTCGAACTCCAAGTCGTTGTGACGAGCGAGCATGTCGGCGAGGAGCCGCAGGCGCTCCGCGACTTCCTCCCTGCTGACGGTTTCCTTCTGCTTGATCTCAAAGATGTCCATCGGGATTCTCCCCTCGTTGTTGTGAGCTGCCACTCGAGGCCGCCTGCTGCAGCTAGCTGCCGTCCTCCGCGAGCCATGCCTTCGCCTCCACCAGGTGCGCGGACGCGGAAGCCCCGGGCCTTGCCGGGAAGCAGGAAGGAAAGAGCACGCAGCGCAGGGCGCATCCAGTCCTCATCGCTGACCACGGCCACGCGCTCGTAGGAGGTCGCATGGCGCATGCGAAAGCCCGTGTCAGCGCTCATCGCGTCGCCCTCGACCTCCCGGGCTCCCGCGCCGATCAGGTAGAGCAGCCGCACATTGCGGCCCTCGGCTATCTCCTGGCGCAGCACAGGCTCGACCGTCTCCTCCCAATCGTCATCCTCCACGTCCCCGACAGCCTCAAAGCCGATCGTTCCGCCCGGCATGTCCGTCATCCGTCGCAACATGGACCAGTTCCTTTCTCGTGGCCACCATCGCAGGGGCGAGGTGAATATCGAAACATCGAAACCAGCCGGGACCATAGACCTTCGAGGTCACAGACGCCAGTGATATCGCTTGCCGACCGCGATGCCGTGGGTCTGCGCCCGGTCGCGCTACCAGCGCGCGCGGTGGTGCTCGACCACGCCCAGGCCGCGGGCCAGCTCGACGCCTCCAGGCAGTATCCCGCTGAAAGTCCCGAACGGCGCGCGGTAGTCGCTGCGCACGAGCAGCAGGTTCTCGCTGCGGCTGCGCTGGGCCTCGGCGGCAAAACGCAGCACTGAGCCGTCCTCGGCGGCGATCTGCCTCAGGTCCGATGCGAAGCTGACCTGGGGGACCTCGTGCGGGACGCCATCGATCCACACCGCGCGCTCGCTGCCGGTGGGCGGGTCGTTGACGCCCTGGACCAGATTGAACGCAAGCGCTCGCCCGGTCGGGTCGACGCCCACGCCTGCCGCCCAATGCCACTCCGTCACGCGGGCGTGGTAGCCGGCGGTGTCGTCCACCACGGCCAGCGCCTCTATCGGGCGCGGCGCTTCGCCATCCAGGGCGAGCGTGCCGTGCGCGCGGATGCCAGCCTGCTTGCGCGTCCATACATACTCGGTGCCGTTGGGACATGTCGTCTCCCACCCGGAATCTTCCTCCAGCGTCAGGTCGATACGCATAGGGCCGTCGCTTACCTTCAGCCGCCCTGCATCGAGCTCAACCGAGCCGCGGCGCCGGAGCGTGTGGGTGTGCTCTCGCAATCGGGAATCCTCGCGTGTGAGCACTGCCCAGAAGCTCTGATGCGCCGGGCCCACCTGAACCCTAGCCACGCACAGCATCAGCTCCTCGCAGAACACCCCCACGTAGCGCCAGCGCTTGGGCGGGTGCCGCGGAACAGCGCATGTAAGCAGGGGGAGCCGGTCCTGGGATGGGTGCCGCGGTTGGGCTGTCGGTGCGCTCGGCCGCTATGCTTTGGAATGTTGACTGACTAGTCAATCTATTCTGTGAGAGCGGAAGCCCGCGGGAGGAATGCGCATTGAGAGCAGCGGCCGTCCAGCTCAACTCCACAGCCGACAAGGCCGCGAACATGGCTGCCGCCGATCGCCTCACGCGCGCCGCGGCGGCGGATGGCGCGACAGCTCATCGTACTGCCTGAGAAGTGGACCGCGCTGGGCCGCGACGAGGATCTGCGCGCCGCCGCCGAGCCGCTGGACGGTCCGGCCGTCGAATGGGCGCGGCGGCTCACGCGCGAGCTGCGGATCGACCTCGTCGCGGGCTCGATCGTCGAGCGTATGGCCGGGTCGCGAGAAGCTGGCCAACACCTCAGTCCACGTCAATCCGCGAGGCGAGATCGCGGCCGTCTACCGCAAGGTGCACATGTTCGACGTCGAGATCGAGGGGCGCAGCTACCGCGAGTCCGACCTGGAGGACCCGGGCGATGAGGTCGTGCTCAGCGAGCTGGTCGAAGAGCCGCCGAGGGCTCCGCGCATCCCCTTGGGGATGACCATCTGCTACGACCTGCGCTTCCCCGAGCTCTACCGCATCCTCGCGGTGCGCGGTGCGCGCGTGATCATGTGCCCGCCGCCTTCACGCTCCCCACGACGCGCGACCACTGGGAGGTGCTGCTGCGCGCGCGGGCGATCGAGAACCAGGCGTTCGTCGTGGCGGCCAACCAGATCGGACCCCATCCGGGCGGGCAGTCACTCGGGCGGACGCTCGATGATCGTCGACCCATGGGGGGTGGTGCTCGCGCAGGCCGAGGACCGCGAGGGCCACATCGTGGCCGACCTCGACCTCGAGCGCCAGATCGAGATCCGCGCGCAGCTGCCATCGCTGGCCAACCGCCGCCCCTCCGCCTACCGTTGGCCGCAAGGGTCCCTCGCCCGAGGACCACAGAGGCTCCCCTATGAGTACTCCCCGCGCCAAGTCTCCAGACAAGCGTCGCCTGATCCTCGACGCGGCCGTCAAGGTGTTCGCGCGCCAGGGCTTTCACGCCTGCCGCGTCTCGGACATCGCCGACGAGGCCGGCGTGGCCTATGGGCTCGTCTACCACTACTTCGCCTCCAAGGACGAGGTCCTCGACACGCTCTTTCTGGAGCGCTGGAACGTGATGCTCGAGATGATCCGCGAGGTCGACACGCACGAGATCCCCGTGCGCGAGAAGCTGTGGGCGATCGCGTCGTTCATCGTCGAGAGCTACCGCCACGACCCCGACCTGATGAAGGTCATCATCGTCGAGGTCACGCGCGCGGCCAACTCCTTCGGGCAGACCCACCTCGGGCAGATCCGCGAGGCGTACAACCTGATCGCCCAGATCGTCACGCAGGCGCAGGAGGAGGGCGCCTTCAAGGCCGACATCGACGCCGCCTTCGCGGCGATGGCCTTCTACGGGGCGATCGAGCAGCTCCTGACCGGCTGGATCTTCGAGCTCCTGCCCGAGGACGAGGAGTACTTCGAGCGCGCCAAGTGGCTCGTCGTGGAGACCGTCTGCGGCGGCTTGGAGGCAACGACCACCGCGGGGACTACACTGCCCTCTTGAGAGTGACGCCATCCGGGCATCGGGCAATAGGTCCGAGGACGGACAGCCGGGTCCCCTCATCTTTCATCCTTATGGAGAACGACATGGTCAAGCGATTGATGTGGTCGGGCCTGCTGGCGGGCCTCGGAGCGCTGTCGAGCATCGTCGCGCAGCGCACCGCGGCGCTCGTGTGGCGACGGTTCTTCGACGAGGAGCCGCCGGAGTGAGCGAAGCTCCGCAGGAGCAGCGCAGGGAGCAGCCCCAGAACATCGCCACGGCGATAACCGAGGTCTCCGAACGCGCCACGCTGCTCGTGCGCGAGGAGATCGAACTCGCCAAGGCCGAGGTCTCCGAGAAGATCACAAAGCTCGGCCGCGGCGCCGTCGTCGCCGGTGTGGCCGGCATCTTCCTCGTGACGGCGCTGAGCTTCGTGCTCAACGGGTTCGCCTGGCTGCTCTACTACGAGCTGCCGATCGGCGGCGACCTTCACCTACTTCTGGGGCTTCTTCGCGATGGCTGTGATCCTCGTCGTGCTGGGGGTGCTGGCTGGCCTGCTTGCCGCGCGCCTCGTGCGTCGCAGCTCCCCGCCGGTGCCCAACATGGCGATCGAGGAGGCCCGCAAGATCCGCGAGACCGTCAGTGCCGGCACTCATTCCGGCACGAGCACCGGGTCCGCTGGGACGGCACCGGGTCCACCGGGAACGGGTCCACCGCAGGAGCGGCCACCGGTGCCGGCCTGGGAGGGGGAAACTGGATGGCACAGCGCTCTCCAGCGGAGATCCGCGACTCGATCGAGAGCAACCGCCGCGAGCTGGCGGTCTCGCTGGAGACCCTGCACGGAGAGGTCACGCGCATCACCGACTGGCGCGGCCACGTGCAACGCCATCAGCGCGAGCTGATCATGGGGGCCGCTGCAGTGGGGGTCGTGATGCTGATGCGCGGTCGCCGCCGGCGCAAGCGGCGCCGGTAGCCCAGGGCCTATCCCGACAGGGACGTGCGGCTGGGGTGGTCGAGGGTCGAGTGGGCCGAGGATGCAAGGGCGAAGGCGTGGTGGTGCCACGTCGAGTCCGAGGACGAAGGCCCGCGAAGATCATCGGCCGCATCCAGGCGTGCGGGCCTGGAGGGATAGGCCCTAGCCAAAGCGCGCGGGATCGCGCCGACACCGATCAGGCCCGGGCCGGTGTAGGTGCCGATCACCGGGCCGACCTCCGAGACGAACGCGGCTCTGAGCCATACAGCTCGCGTCCGTGCTCGATCAGACGCTGCGCCTGATCGGTGGCCTGGATGTGCTGCACGACCCAGCCGTCGGCGCCGGAGTCGTGCAGCTCGTGCATGTACTGCACCATCCGCTCGAAAGCGCGTCCGGCGGTGCGCACGCGCTCCACCGGCGTGATCTCGTAGTCGAGCGAGAGGATCGGCTTGATCTTCAGCGTGCCCCCCAGCCACGCCTGGGCCTTGCCGATACGACCGCCGCGGCGCAGGTACTCCAGCGTGTCGAGGCAGAACCACATGCGCAGTGCCCTGCGCGCCTCGTGCACGCGTGCGACGACCGCCGCGCGATCGGCCCCCGCATTGGCGGCGGCGGCGGCGCTCAGTAGCAAGAGGCCCAGCCCGCCGCAGGCGGTCTCGCCGTCGATCACCTCCACGCGCTCGCCCAGCCCGCGCTCGTCGAGCACGCCGCGCGCCTGGCGCGCTGCCTCGCAGGTGCCCGAGATGCCGCCCGCGAGGTGCACCGAGACGACGTCGCGTCCTTCCTCCAGCAGCGGCTCCCACACAGCGAGGAAGTCGCCGATCGAGGGCTGCGAGGTGGTCGGCGTCTGCGAGTCGCTGCGCAGGCGCTCATAGAAGGCGTCGAAGTCCGGCATCTCCAGCTCGCGTGCGGGTTCGCCCTCCCAGCCCACGTAGAGGCTCACCTGGTGGATCCCCTGTGCATCGGCGAGCGCGCGGGGGAGGTAGTGGGTGGTGTCGGAGACCACTGCGACGGGGGTCATGGCGCGCTGACCCTATAGCAACGGCCCGTGGCATGAGGGGTACGCGTCCTCCGGATATCGGGGGTTGCGCGAGCCTCCATCCAACTATCCAAACAAGCCATCGGCCTCGCCGGGGGTTTTTCCGCATGCTCGTGGAATCGGCGTGGGGGAGGGGTTGGCATGGCTAGACTTGCCGTGATGCCGAAGACGCTCCTCACGGGTGGCGCGGGCCTCGTCGGCTCCCAGGTTGCCCGTCTGCTCGCCCAGCGCGGCGACGATCTTCGGCTGACGGTGCGTGAGCACACCAATCTGGAGAATCTCGACTTCGCGTACGAGCCGGTGAGGTGCGACATCCTCGACCGCCGTGCGGTGCGTCGCGCGATGCGGGGGGTGGAGCGCGTGTTCCATCTCGCGGGGAGCACCTCGCTGCGCGCGCCGATCGACGCGCTCTTTCAGATCAACGTGGAAGGCACCAGGATCGTGCTCGAGGAGGCGCTGCGGGCGGGCGTGGAGCGCGTCGTCTACACCTCCTCGATCGCCGCCGTGGGCCCCGCGCCGCGTGGGACGGTGGCGGATGAGACGCAGATCTTTCGCGGTGGCTACGGATTGCCCTACATGGACTCCAAGCACGAGGCCGAGGTGGAGGCGCTGCGGCTCGCCGCGCGCGGATTGCCGGTGGTGATCGTGAACCCCGCGTTCGTGTTCGGCGCGGGCGACATCAACCGCTCCTCAACGGAGCTCGTGCGGCGCTTTTTGCGCCGCGAACTGCCCGCCTACGTCGATGGGGCGCTGAACGTGGTGGATGTGAAGGATGTGGCGCGCGGTCATCTGCTGGCCGACGAGCGCGGCGCGCTTGGCGAGCGCTACATACTGGGCAACCGCAACTTCACCTTCGAACGCCTGCTCGCCGATCTGGGGCGCATCTCGGGGGTGGAGCCGCCGGCGATCAAACTGCCCATCCCGGTCGCCATCGCGCTCACCGAGACCTTCCAGGGGTTCCCCGGGCGCCCGACGGTGACGGTGGGCGAAGTGCGCACGGTATCCCAGTGGTGGGCCTATTCGAGCGCGAAGGCCAAGCGCGAGCTGGGCTACTCGCCGGGGCACCACGAAGACACGCTCGCCCAGACCGTGCAGTGGTATCGCGACAACGAAGAGCGCCTCGCGGCGCCGGCGCCCGCCAGGCGATCCCGTTGCGGCTGCTCGGCTTCGGCTTTCGCCAAGCCGATGGGGTGCTGCGCCGGGTGGGGCTCGCCGAGAGCGCGTGAGCAAAGGGATCGTGGGACCTGGGCGCCGTTCTGGCCCGGTGATAGTGGGGGCGTGATCCGGTTATTCGCCGGAGAACGCCCGTGCTGCTCCCAGCGACGCGGAGCGCGCTGGAACAGAGCGGGGCTGCCGCTATTGGCCTCCTTCGACGCCCCTGTTGCGGGCTGCCAGATGGGCACTGAGTGTCTCGTGCGGCGTGCCGAGCCGTCGGACCCGCGCCGGCAAGCCCGGTGGTGGCGCGCCCTTGGTGATGATGGTTGCCGGGAGCGAGGAGGCGAGCAGCGGTGGACGCCCCCAGGTGGACGCGGTTCGGGCGCCGAACAGAGTCAGATTGAGAGCGCCGGGCAGCGCGGCGCTGGGAGCGAGTATGCCGTGGTAGTTCAGTGCGCGCAGGCGCGCTCCCTCGCGTTGACAGCGCTCATAGTCCTCTTCCACCAAGGCCGCGGGGTCAAAGCCCACGGATTCGGCACGCTCGAATGTCGAGTAGTCGACGATCATCTGGTGGTCGATGGCGATCGCCCACATCGACACGCTCACCATCGCCACCTCGTCCTCGGTTCTCAGCTCCTCCCTGCGAATGAGCTCCGCCCAGGCGCCGTCGGTGCTCATGGACATGTATTGGGTGGGGCCGTCGCCCCTGGCGTGCCAGCGGCCGGGCCGGCCGCTCTCCCGAGCCCAGAACGGCGTGTCATAGCTCGAATAGCGGTGGGCGATCGTTTTGATCTCGGTCTCAGGCGGCTCATCTCTACGCGGCATGCTGCGCTCGTCCTTCCCGGGCGAGACGCAGCAGCAGACGTTCGAATCCCGCGTCCCCCATCATCTCGATCGGGGCGTGCCCATCGAGCTCGGTGCGCTCGCGGTGGAACCATGCGATCACTCCCTCGGGGTTCCAAACGTAGCGCAGCAATCCAACCAACCGCACTGCCAGCACAAGCTGCCGTGGCGGCGCTCCGCCGGTCGTGCCGAGGCGCTGCAGATGGCGTATGGAGATCCCCGCGATCCTCGCCTGATCGGCCTGGGTGACCCGTGGGAGAGCCTGCTTCAGATATGCGACAAGCGGGCGGGCATCGTCCTCTCGGCATCCCACGTGCTCGTCGAGCGCGTCGCGGATGATGTGTCGTATGGCCTCCGACTGCACAAAGAATCGATCGAGCGCATCGAGTGGTTGCGCCGGATCGACGTGTTCGAGGCCATCGAGCAGGTTGATGATGATCTTGCGAATCTCGGCCACCGCCTCGGGCTTGAGCTGAGGCGGCAGGTCGTTGCTGACCTGCACCGAGAGTCGCTTTGCCGTTTCGATCCAGCGGCGGACGTACTCCGGGTCGATCGTGGGGATGTCCGCGTTTGTTGTTGCCGCTTCCATCTCATCGCGAAGCTTGCTGAGTGCGTTGCTGATCAACCGCTCCAGGTCGGCGAGCACTTGCTGCTCCTGATCAAGGATGAGTCCCGGCAAAGGTTCTCCTTCCGAAGAATGTCGTATCACTGTCGTGGTGCATCGTCATGAGTACGACAGTATAGCGTACATCGGACGTCTTGAGACGACATGTATACGACATGGCGGTAAAGTAGAGATGCCTATGTCGCATGCAGGCGACATAGATCGGCCATGATTCTTCGGGTGATCTAAGAACTTAGGGCCAACGTCGTGGGCCCTAATTCAGCCGGTTCTCGATCTGCAGGCCGGCGGCCGGCTGCGCCGTGGCGGACAGTGCCTCGGCTTCCCCGTCCCCGCTGCTCTCCAGCCCGAGCGTCTCCGCCAGCTCGCCCGACTCATACATCTCCATCACGATGTCGCAGCCGCCCACGAGCTCACCGCCCACGAACAGCTGTGGGATCGTGGGCCAGTTGGAGATCGCCGAGAGCTCCTGGCGGATGCGCGGGTCGGGGAGTATGTCCACGGCCGCGAAGGGCGCATCGAGCGACTGCAACGCCGCGACGGTGCGCGCGGAGAAGCCGCACGCGGGAGCCTCGGGTGTACCCTTCATGAAGAGGATCGTGGGGTGCTCGGAGATCGCCTCGGCGATCGCTTCGCGGATGGGATTGGTGTCTGTCTGCGGCATGGAAGGGCTCCTAACTGCGGTGGAGGGCTAGCGGGTTACGGCTCCGGATGGCTGGGCGGTGAGGGTCTTCAGCGACAGGGCGTGGATCGCGCCGCCGATCTCATTGCCGAAGACGTCGTATACGAGGCGGTGCTGCTCGATGCGGCTGCGCCCCGCAAAGGCCTCGGCGATCACCGTCGCGCGGAAATGGTCGCCGCCGCCGGTGTAGTCCTCGACCTCGACGCGGGCTCCCGGAATCGCGGTCTCGATGCGCTGCTTGATGTCTTCGGCGGTCGGCATTGCTCCTCAGCGGGTCGCTATACTTTGGAAAGCGATGATATCGATCACGGACAAGGGTGCCGAGAAGGTGCAGGAGTTCCTCTCCGGACAGGAGGGCGACGTGAGCATGGCGGGCCTGCGCGTGGGCGTGCGTGGCGGCGGCTGCTCGGGCTTTCAGTACCAGCTCGCCTTCGACGAGCAGCGCGATAACGACGTCGTCGTCGAGGATCACGGCCTGAAGCTGCTCGTGGACAACGCGAGCCTCGAGTTCGTGCGCGGCTCGGTGATCGACTACGAGGAGAGCCTCCAGGGCGCGGGCTTCAAGGTGAACAACCCCAACGTTGTCGCCGCCTGCGGCTGCGGCTCCTCGTTCAGAGTGGCCGAGGAAGAGCAGGTCTCGGCGGTCTGAGGACCGGGGAGCGGCGCGGGGCGCCGTTTCGTAGCTCAGACGGGCTCGTTGCGCAGCGACCGCCATAAATACCGGCACGCCAGCGTGCGGTACGGCCGCCAAGGCTCGGCAAGCGCCTCCATTTCGCCGGGATCGGGCAGCCCGGGGAGGCCGTAGGCGCGCTCGATCGCGCGGCGGATGCCCAGATCGCCGACGGGGAGGACGTCGGGGCGCTGGAGGTGGAACATCATGAACATCTGCGCCGTCCACACGCCGAGGCCCTTCACGGCCGTGAGCTCGGCCACGACCTGCTCGTCGTCGAGCTCGTTCAGACCGCTCGAGCTCGAGTTCGCCCGAGAGGACGTGCTCGGCGAGCGAGCGCAGGATAGGCAGCCTTCGCGCGCGAGAGCCCCGCGGCGGCGCGCAGCTCTTCGGGGTCGGCGTCGAGGACCTCCTCGGGGGTGGGCGTGCGCCCCCCGTAGCGCTCGGTGAGGCGCGCGAAGATCGATGCTGCCGCCTTCGTGGAGAGCTGCTGGCCCACGATCGCGCGCACGAGCGTGCCGTAGTGGTCGTGCGGGCTGCCATCGCGGCCATCGTCGAGCCCCTGCGGACCGAGTTCCTCGATCAGCGCCGCGAGCACCGGATCGGCCTCGCGCAGGTGGGTGCGGGCCTTGCGCTGCGCGGCCGTCGAGGTCGCCTTGCGCTGCGAAGGTGCCGAGGCAGTCTTGCGCTTGGAGGAGGCCGTCTTGGGTTTGGGCCGAGCGGCCGGCATCAGGCGCCCGTTGCGGCGATGTCTAGCGCCACGGGCTCGCCATCGAGCGCGTTCAGCGCGCGCTCGAGCGACATCGCAAGGCACGTGAAGGAGGGCGTATCGCGCACGGTGAAGCGCGAGGCCTCGGTGGTGCGAAGGCGCTGCACGAGATCGAGGAACGTGCCCACGTCGTCGGTGTCGAAGGCCACCACGAACTCCTGATCGTCGAGGCCGAAGGAGTAGGTGGTGTGGTTGTCCACGCTGGGGTATTCGCGGCCCACGGTGATGTGGCCCTGCATGATGCGCCAGCGCTCCTCCGCGGGCAGGGCGTACCACTCGCGCGACTTCACAAAGGGGTACACGAACACGTACTTGCCGCGGAAGCCGCGCGGGATGGTGCGCTCGTCTTCGGAGTATTCCGAGCTCTTTCGCATCCCCAGGAAGGAGTGGGGGATCTGCGCCCACTGCATGAGTCCGCTCTGCGCGAGCACCACGTGGAACTCGTGAATGCGATCGAGGTTCTCGGCCTCGGCGATCAGCAGCAGCTCGGCGTCCCCGCGGGTGCCCACCAGCGAGAGGGCCTGCAGGAGGTGCCCATCGGCGAAGTCCTCGCAGGCGGCCGCGAACTCGCGCTTGTGCTGCGCGCGCAGCTCGCCCTGCAGGCGCCGCCAGGCGGGATCGAGCTTCAGAAAGGTGTACTTGACGAAATGGCGCTCGCTCATGGGTTCCCCGAGAGGCTACAGTTTCAGTGTGCGCGTAGCGCTTGTGTCGCCGTATTCCTGGACGTACCCCGGCGGGGTGACCCGGCACATCGAGGCCCTGTCCGCGGAGCTCGCGGAGGCCGGGCACGAGCCCACCATTCTTGCGCCCTTCGATCCACCCGACGCGCTCTCGCGCCGCCTGCACCGTGGCGTGGCCCCGCAGGAGCTGCCGCAGCCTGAGAACTTGATCGCGCTGGGGCGCACCGTGGGCGTTCCCGCCAACGGCGCCATCTCCAACCTCGCGCTCGCGCCCGCCTCGATGGCCGCGCTGCGCCGCGCGCTGCGCGAGGGCCGCTACGACGTGGCGCACATCCATGAGCCCATCGCGCCCTTCCTCGGCTGGGACATCCTCGCGCACGCGCCCCAGGGACTGCCGCTGGTGGGCACCTTCCACGCCTACTCCACCAACCGCCTCACCAACGGTGGCGCCTGCGTGTTCGGTGCGCGGCGGCGCCTGAACCGCCTGCACGCGCGCATCGCCGTCTCCGAGGCCGCCGCCTGGACGGCACGGCGCTTCTTCGGCGGGCGCTACCGGATCGTCCCCAATGGGGTTCACCTCGGCGCCGAGGTTGTGAGCGAATCTGAGGAGGAGGGCCTGCGGATTCTGTTCGTGGGCCTCCCCGTGGAACGCAAGGGCCTGCCGGTGCTGCTGCGCGCGTTCGAGGCGCTGCGCGAGCACATCCCCGCGACACTCACCCTCGTGGGGCCCGGTCCCGAGGACGTCGCGCCGCTGCTGCTGGATACGCGTGGGGTGAGGGCCCTCGGCAAAGTGTGTGACGCGGAGAAGTCCGCACTGCTCGCCGACGCTGAGGTGCTGTGCGCCCCCTCGCTGCACGGCGAGAGCTTCGGGATGGTGCTCACGGAGGCCTTCGCCGCTCACACTCCGGTGGTGGCCTCGAACATCACCGGCTACCGCGATGTGGTGCGCGACGGCGTCGATGGCCTGCTCACCCCGCCCGGCGACGCGCTGGCGCTCGCCGAGGCGCTGCGCCGGCTTGCGCTCGAACCCGAGCGCCGCCGCGCTATGGCGACCGCCGCGCGCGAGCGCGCTGAGCGCTTCGCGTGGCCGCACATCGCCGCGGAGGTCGTGGATTGCTACGAGCAGGCGATCGCCATCGGGCGTCCCCGTCCTGGCCTGCACAGCGTGATGGTGCGTCACGGGCTGGCGCCGGCGGATCTCCAGCCGGCGGTTCGTGCCCAGCGTCTGGCAAGCCTCGAACCACGCTCGCTGGGGCCACAGCGTGGCCCCCTCCTTTCTTTTCTCAGACGCGTGGGCACGATCGGCCTTTCGCTCGTGCTGCTCGCGCTGGCGCTGCTCGCGTTGCGTCGCATCGGCGTGGATCGCGTCGTCGCGAGCCTGCTCGCATCCAGTCCCGGCCTGCTCCTGGCGGGCCTGGGGGTGATGTGCGCCTCGATGGTCGCGCGCGGCTTTGCCTGGTACGCGATCCTCTCCGCGGCCCCCACCTGGCGGCGGGTGCGCAGGCGCGATGCGATGCAGGGGACCTTCATCGGCGTGCTCATGTCAGCCACGCTCCCCGCGCGCCTCGGCGAGCCCTCGCGCGCGCTGATAGTGGCGCGGCGCATCGGACGCGCGCGCGAGACGCTTCCGATCGTGCTCGGCACGATGGTCTCCCAGACGCTCCTCAACCTCGTGGCGCTGGGCATCCTCGGCGTCGCGATGTTCTCGAAGGTCGACTTGCTCAATGGCCACCACGGTGCGCTGATCGCGACTGTTCTGGCGCCCCTGAGCGTGCTCGCGATCGTGCTGCTCGCGCCCGCGCTCGTGCCCGCGGCGGCGGTCTCGCGCTCCACGCGTCTGCAGGCGCTGATCCTCGGGCTGCGCCGTTCGCTCGTGCGGGTGCGCGCCGGATTGCGCGTCTTTCGCCACCCCCGGCAGGCCGCCCTCGCGAGCGCCTCGCAGCTCGGGGCGTGGGGCCTTCAGTGCGTCTCCTGCTGGCTTCTCCTGATGGCGCTCGGCCTCGACAATCGCGTGGGCTTCGCGGGCGCCGCGGCGGTGCTGTTCGCGGTGAACGTCACCGCCGTGGTGCCCGCCACGCCCGCCAACATCGGCATCTTTCAGGCCGCCTGCGTGGCGGTGCTCGCGGGCGCCTTCCACATCTCCACGCCCGAAGCGCTCGCCTACGGCATCGTGCTCCAGTTCGTGGAGCTGCTCACCGCGCTCGTGATGGGCATGCCCGCGCTCGTCAACGAGGGCCTCTCCTGGAAAGACGTGCGCCTGCGCACGATGCACGCCGCGCCCGTCAAACTCCCGGCGCTCGCGGAGCGCCCGCGGGCGGTCGCGCAGAAGCGCTGAGCCTCAGGCTGCGGGCCTGCTGCATGAGCTTGATGGCGTACTCACCGCTGTGCTGTCCGAGCGCGCGGTAGCTCTCGAACTTCTGGTCGGTGTAGAGCTGGTCGGCGGTCGAGTTGTGCGGGAACGCCGGGTCTTCGCTGTGGTGGGCCTTTACATCCGGCGGCGCCTTGTCGGTCATCACGCAACGCGTGTAGATCAGCACCCCTTCACGTCCGCGGCCGCAACCCCCGGCGCCGCGGTAGTGGAACGTCCCTTTTGCCACGCAGTCTTCGGCTATGCCCGTCTTGCGCGCCGGAGCAGTGGCCGTGGCGGGGCTGTCCTCCTTGGCGGGGCGCAGCTTGTCCAGGTCGATATCGATCTCGACGCCGAGCTCGCTGCGGGCCAATGCGACGGCGTCGCCAAGCACCCCGAATTCGTTGTCGTTGCTGGCGTCCACGCAGTAGATCTCGGTGCAGCCGCGGCGCAGCAACTCGACCAGGCCGAGGTTCTCGTAGTGGCCGCCATCGGTCACGAACAGATAGCGCCCGTCGACGCGGTTGCGCCCGATCAGCTCGCGAATCAGATAGCTCGCGCGTGGCCTCCCGCGCCAGCCGCGGAAGCCCGCGGCTCCCGCTGCCTGGCCCTGCACCGAGCGCGGGTTGGGGACCCAGACGCCGAGGCGGATGTTCGCCAGTGCCAGCAGGAAGCGCAGCGAGGGTCGCGTGAGCTTGCCCATCGAGGGAGCCACCGCCGCCCCGGAGATGGCCACGGCGGCGGGCAGCGTGAGGTCACGCCGGCGGCGCGTGCCGCCAAAGGCGTCCTCGAACGGCTCGGTTTCCACTGCGCCGATCAGCGGCCCGCCGACCGAGCGCGCGCTGAAGGTGAAGCTCGTGACCGGTCGCCCCGGCGGTGTGGCCCCGGGGTCGGACACGTTGGCCGCGGCGCACACGATCAGGCACGGCCAGGGCCGTTCTGCGGCTGCCAGTTTTTTGCCGTCGAGCGCCGTCTTGGAGAGCTTCACGAGCGACTTGTAGCTGCGTTCCACCGCCACTGGGCTATCCAGGAACTCCCTGCCGCTGACGCTTTTCTTCAGCTGCTGGACCTGCCCGTCGGAAAGCCGATAGGCGTCCGCGGCCTTGACACGCTTCAACGCGAAGGCGGTGCACAGCTGGCGCTTGTAGAAGGGGTGCAGCGACCACGTCGTGAGGTCCGCGAAATAGTAGAAGGCAGCGAACAGCACGAGCATCCCCACGCCGAGCAGCACCGGCCAGGGCACCACCCACCAGTCTTCGATGGTGGCCGGAGTCAGTGACAGCGAGAGCGCGAGCGCCAGCACGCCAACCAAAAGCAGCGGGCCCGCGGCGGCGGCGGCGGTGTTCACGATCAGCGTGCGCACCCTGGAGCCGAACGCCTTCTTGCCCTGTTCGAGCGCCTTCAGCGCCCTTTCCGGCGTCAGCAGGGTCTCGCGCACGTAGGCCAGCGCGCCGGCGATCAGGCCCGCAAGTCCGCTGCCGGTGAGGACGATGCCGCTAACGCCCTTTTCGCTCGAGGCTTTGCTTTCTCTCAAGGCGCCCGGCAGCGATTCGCGCACGTGGACCGTGAATACCAGCAGCTCGGGCAGGCCAATCGAGAAGAACGCCACGAGCACGGCCGCGATCATCAGCCGGGTCGAGAGGATCTGAAGGCCACGGCGGGTGCGGTCCTTCTCCAGGCGCCACAGCATCACGAACAGCCCGACCAGAATGCTCAGCCCGGCGAGCGCAGCAGGGACGATCCAGCATCCCAGGGGGACGTGGTAGACGCCCTTGTTGATGAGGCTGGTGTAGACGTTGCGGTAGATGCCCCAGCCGGCCATCAGCATCACCGCGAACAGCGGGGCGCTGATGAAGACGATGTTGAAAAGCAACCCCAGCACCAGCCGGTATATGAGGAACAGCTTGCCGAAGCCGTCGGGCGCCAGGTAGGAGCTGCGGTTGCGCAGGTACTGCTCCTCGGGCGATCCCGGTGAGAACGGCGGTTCGCTGTCGATCAGCTCCGGATCGGAGTCGTCGCTGCAACGCGGCGGCAGCCCCTGTTCACGCTTGGTGGCGACCATCGCGAACGCCGCCGCGATGTAGGAGCCGCCCGACACCGCCGCCAGGTAGGAGGAGCGCTGCAGCTCTTCCTCGCACTGCAGCGCCTGCAGCGCGCCCAGGTTGAATGCGGCCGAGCGGATCCCGCCGCCCGAGCAGCAGATCCCGGTCCGCTGACCGCCGACGGGAGGAGGGTCCTCGACCGGACCGCGGAAGGAGGGAATCGGCTCGGGGCGTTCGCGGTAGGCAAGGCTGCGCCAGCGGGGGCTGGGCAGGTCGCTGCGGTTGCGCGTCACTTCCCAGCGCGTCAGCGCGTTGACTCGCTTGCGGTCGCCGCGCCCCGAAGGCGGCTGCGATGCGCGTGGCTGGGATGCGGCGCCCCTGCCCAGCAGCTTCTTGCAACATTTCCGCCAGTCGGGCTTTCCCCCCATCGACGGGAAAGCTATCGTTGTTTTACGACTTTGGCAAGTTCCGGTAAGGGCGATTTGCCCTCATCGGCTCTCAACCCGCCAGCGCCGGTTCGTCCTCGTCCTCCACCGCGCCATCGGGCGGGTCCTCGTCGGCGATCTCCCCAAACAGCGAAGGGTCGCGGTAGGAGCCCTTGATCAGATCGTCGGGCGAGCCCTCCGGCAGCAGGCGGCCCTGGCGCGTGCCGAAGTAGATCGCCTGCGGGTGGTGTGCGATCAGCGCGAGCGTCGACTGCTCCGGTTCGGGCGCGTAGCCCTCGGTGATCTTCATCCCTATCTGTCCGAGGTCGAGCAGCTTCTCCACCTTTAGGTGCTCCGACTGCTCGGGCACCGCGGGGTAGCCCCAGGAGTAGCGCCGGCCCTGCGTCGCTGGAATCGAGAGCATCTGACGCGCCTCGCTGTGCAGCCACTCGGCGAGGCCCTCCGCCGTCTGCACGCCGAGGCCGTGCACGAACAGCTGCTCGGCGAACTCGCCCTCGGCCTCGAGCTTCGCCATCAGCTCGGTGACCTCGCTGCCCACGGTCACGGCCTGCACCGCGATCACGTCGAGCTCGGCGGGGGGGTTGTAGGTGTCGCCCGACTTCTCTCCCGGACGGAAGAAGTCAGCCAGGCAGATGCGATCGCCCTTGGGCTGGCGCGGGCACTCAAAGCGCGTCAGCTCGGTGGCGCGATCCTCGGGATCCAAAACGACGATGTCGTTGCCCGCCGCGTAACAGGGGAAGATGCCGAGCAGCGCGCGCGGATGCAGATAGTCCTGCTCGGCCCACATCCGCTCCAGGCGCGGTCTGAAGTTCTCCTCCACGAGCTCGCGCCACGCCTCGCCCTTCACGCCCTTTCCGCCCCAGTGCAGCTTGAAGAGCACGTGCGTATCGAGGTGGCTGTACACCGCATCGAGGTCCACCGGGATCTCGCGCACCCCCCACCACGGCGGCGCGGGCACGGGGACGTCGGTGCGCGCTGCGCTGCGCACCGAGTCATCGGCGAAGTTGAGCTCCTCCACGGGTGCCTCGCCCTTTTCGCGGAAGGCCTTTGCGCCGGCGCTCAGTTTCTCGAGGAGCGCCGTGTGGGCCTGCTCGTCGATCAGCTGATCCATCACCGAGAGTCCCTCAAAGGCGTCCTTGCAGTAGAAGACCCCCGGCTCATACGGCTCGGTGGAGTCCTTCCCGCCCGGATACAGCGCACGGAAGCTGAACGCGCGGTTGATCGCCGCGCCGCCGATCAGCACGGGGAACTGGAGGCCCTTCGCGTGCAGCTCCTGGATGCACGCGGGCATCTGCTTGGAGGTCGACACCAGCAGCGCGCTCAGGCCGATCGCGGTCGCCTCGTGCTCCTGCGCGGCGTCCACGATCGTCTGGATCGGCACCTGCTTGCCGAGGTCCACCACCGTGTAGCCGTTGTTGGTGAGGATCGTGTTCACGAGCGACTTGCCGATGTCGTGCACGTCGCCGAACACCGTCGCCAGCACAACGGTGCCCTTCGTGTAGCCCTCGATCTTGTCGAGGTACTTCTCAAGCCGCGCAACCGCGCGCTTCATCACCTCCGCGGACTGCAGCACGAAAGGCAGGATCAGCTCGCCCGCGCCGAACTTGTCGCCCACCTCCTTCATCGCCGGCAGCAGCACCCCGTTGAGCGTGGGCACCGCGCCGATCTTCTCCACGCTCCTATCGATCCAGTCCTCCACGCCCTCCTTGCGGCGGCGCAGGATGTGGAAGTGCAATGCCTCCTCGGGCTCCATCCCCTCGGTGGGGTTGGCCGTGGTCTGGGCCTCCTCCTCGCCCTTGCTCTCGAAGTGCTCGATGAAGTGCTGCAGCGCATCCTCGCTGCGGTTGAACACCAGATCGTCCGCCAGCTTGCGCTCCTCGTCGGAAATCTCCGAATAGGGCGTTATGTGGTTGGGGTTCACCATCGCCAGATCGAGGCCCGCCTGCACGCAGTGGTGCAGGAACACCGAGTTGAGCACCGCCCGCGCGCCCGGCGAGACGCCGAAGGAGACGTTCGAGACCCCCAGCGAGGTCTTCACGTGGGGGACCTCAGCCTTGATGCGCGCGGATCCCCTCGATCGTCTCCACCGCCGAGGGGCGCCACTCCTCATCGCCGGTCGTGAGCGTGAAGGTGAGGCAGTCGAAGATCAACAGCTCAGGGTCCAGGCCGTGCTCCTCACAGCACAGATCGCGGATGCGCTGGGCGATCTCGACCTTGCGCTGCGCGGTCTTGGCCATCCCCACCTCGTCGATCGTGAGCGCGATCAGCGCCGATCCGTGCGCCAGCGCGAGCGGCACCACGCGGTCGAGCTTCTCGCGCCCGGCCTCGAGGTTCACCGAGTTCGACGATCGCCCTTCCGGGGATCTGTTCGAGCGCCATCTGGATCACCTCGGGCTCGGTCGAGTCGACCTGGATCGGCGCCGGCTGGGTGAGCGAAATGCGCTTCACGACCTGGCGCATCTGCTCGTCCTCATCGCTGCGCTCGGTGAGCGCCACGCAGATGTCGAGCACGTGCGCGCCACCCGTCACCTGATCCTCGGCGATCTGCACCAGCCCGTCGTAGTCGTCGGCGAGCAGGAGCTCCTTGGCCTTGCGCGAGCCCTGCGAGTTCACACGCTCGCCCACCATCGTCGGGCGGGGCTCCTGCACCAGCGGCGTCGCCGCGATCATCGAGGAGAGATGAGGTGCCCGGGGGGCCGGCCGCGCGGCCGGGGGGGTGGCGCCGATCGCGCTGCCGACGCCCACGCGCTCCACGATCGCGCGGATGTGCTCGGGGGTGGTGCCGCAGCAACCCCCCACCACGCCCACCCCATAGCGCTCCACGAACTCCTTCAGCGCCTCCGCCAGCGGCTCGGGCTCCTCGGGGAAGATCGTCTCGCCATCGGGACCCTGCAGGGGGAGGCCCGCGTTGGGGATGCACGCCACCGGCACGCTGCAGAATTCACCGAGGAAGCGGATCGCATCGCGCATGTCCTCGGGCCCCGTGGAGCAGTTCAGGCCGATCACATCCACCTTCAGCGCTTCCAGCGTGCACAGCACAGCGCTGATGTCGGTGCCCAGCAGCATCTTGCCGCCGTTGGGCAAGAGCGACACCGAGGTGTGGATCGGGAGCGTCCGCCCGGTGCTCCTAAATGCCTCGCGCGCGCCGAACACCGCGGCCTTCACCTCGAGAATGTCCTGCGCGGTCTCGATGATGATCAGATCCGCGCCCCCGTCGATCAGCCCCGCGGCCTGCTCGGTGAACACCTCCACCAGCTCGCCGAAGCGGATCTGCCCGAGCGAGGGATCGTCGGAGGCGGGCAGGAACCCGGTGGGCCCGATCGAGCCCGCCACGAAGCGGTGCTCGCCGGCGGCCCTGCGCGCGATTTCCGCGGCCTTCGTGTTGACCTCCACGGTGTAGTCCGCAAGGCCCCACTCTTCGAGCTTCAGCCGCGATGCCTGGAAGGTGTCGGTCTCCACGACCTCCGCGCCCGCCTCCAGCATCGAGGCGTGCACCCCCTCGATCACATCCGGCCGGTTGAGCACGAGCGCCTCGTGGCACTTGCCCTGCAGGCCCCCATAGTCCTCCTGCGTGAGGTCGAACTGCTCGAGGGTCGCGCCCATGCCGCCGTCGTAGACGACGACGCGCTGGGCCACGGCTTTGAGGTAGTCGCGCATAGCCTCGAATGCTAGCGAGATCGCCGCGATCGGTCCGAGCCTCAGCGCGGAGCGACGGATCACCTCTCGCTCTACGTAGATTCGCGTAAAGGTGAAAAGCTGCGTCGTTCTCTTGGGACGACGCGCTGTCACACTTAAAGTGACAACAATTCACACGCATTTATTAACCCCTTCGCAAAGGGCGTTAGACAGCTGTTGGAGGCTCGGTAGTTCACTCGTCCATTAACAGTGACACCGCCGCTGTGAGTGGACATTGTGTGCGGCCAGGCGCTCTCGGCGTGGGGACGAGGTCGTTTTTACTTGACGTTTGACACTGCCAGGGCCAACCAGTCACAAGTCAGGAGAAAGTCGCTCATGCCAACAATACTCGGTAGCTCCACGCGTTCCGATCCCGATCCGCCCGTGCTGCGCACCGTCTCCGGCTGGCCGCGGCACATCGCCCGGCGCGCCGAGCAGCTGCTCATGCGTTCCGGGCGCTCGCTGCGGGAAGCCAGCGTGCTCCTCGTCGGAATCTCAGTCGACCCCGGCGCCGGCGAGGAGCGTAATGCGCCCGCGGCGGAGATCATCGCGCGCCTACGCGCCGAGGAGGTTCGCGTCGACTACTACGACCCGCTTGTCCCGCGCCTCCGCGTGGACGGCGAGGAGCTGCATAGCGTGCGCATCGAGCTGCGCGGCGAAGGCCCCAACCTCGGGCGCGGCGAGAGCGTCGACGTAAAGCGCTACGACCTCGTCGTGCTCGCCACGCTGCATCCGGGGCACGACTACGCGTGGGTGCAGCGCTGCCCCGCCGTGCTCGACTGCACCTACAGCACGCCCGGCGGCAGGCGGCGGTTCCTCCCGTAAATCGCATCTGGAGGCGGCATCGGCATTCGCCGCCGGCTGACGTTGTGCTACATTGCATACATGTCTGTGAACGTCTCCGTGCGTCTGGATGACTCCCTCGCCGAGCGTTTGCGCATGCGCGCGCGGGCCGCGGGGGAGACGCTTTCCGATCGGCTTCGTCGCTACGCCGAGGAGGGCACACGTCACGAGGAACACCCTCTCGTCACCTTTCGCGACGGACCCACTGGGCGGCGTGCCGGCCTGCTCGGGGGCCCCGACGTGTGGGAGGTCGCGATGTGGGTTGAGGATCTTGCCTCCGAGGCCGACCCGGCCACAACACTGGTCGAGGAGTCGAGCCTCACGCGTTCTCAGATCGACGCCGCGCTGCGCTACCGCGCCGCCCATCCAGAGGAGATCGACGCGCGCGTCGAGTTGCACCGCCGCGAAATAGCGGCTGCCGAAGCGCTTTGAAGCTGCTGCTCGACGAGATGTATTCGCCTGCCCTTGCGCGGGAGCTGCGCGCGGCCGGTGTCGATGTCAAAACCGTGGCCGAGCTGGGGTTGGCGGGCAGCGCCGACGCCGAGGTCTTCTCCGCGGCGCATGCCCAAGGCCGAGCGGTGCTGACCGAGAACGTCGGCGACTTCGCGCGCATCTTCGCCGAGTACGTTGCGGCGGGCAGGCGCCACCCAGGCGTGCTGATCGCGCTCTCTTCGCGCTTCTCCCGCCGACCGGCCGATATCGGCGCCATCGTCTCGGCGGTCCTCGCCTGCGCCGACCTTTCGCTCGAGGATCGTCTTATGTATCTCGAGCCAGCCAGGGTTGAACCGCGCCGCTCGCGGCGCGGCGGGAGCAAGATATGACTTCACGCCCAGCGGCTACGCAGCCACGCGAAGCCCCGCCGCCAGAATATAGGCTTGCACCGACAGCAGCGGAGCCGCACCCCGACCGGCCCGGAGGACCCAACAGCGGGATCCTCCGTCGCCACCGGTGGTACGGTGTCTGGAGATGACCAAGACCGAGCTGTACGAGCTGGTCGACGCGCTCCCCGATGAGTCGCTGCCCTCTGCGGCGATCCTCCTTCGGCGGGCGCGGGATCCGGTGGTTGCGAGGCTCGACGCGGCGCCGTATGACGACGAAGAGTTGAGCGAGGAGGATCTGCGGGCGATTCGTGAGGCGCGGAGCGAGCCGGGTGTCGCCTGGCCGGAGGCCAAGATGGAGTTCGAGCGCTGACCGATTCGGGTGGATGGCGGGTCGAGATCCGCCCGGCCGCGTTGAAATCTCTGCGCCGGCTTGGTCGACGGGATCGTGAGCGAATCAGTGCCGCGATCGATGCGCTGCCAAGAGGAGACGTCAAGCTGTTGCGCGGTGCCGACCGACTCTGGCGGCTGCGCGTGGGTGAGTGGCGGGTGATCTTCGACCGTAGAGACGCAGAGCACGTGATCGACGTTCTCGCTGTCAGGCCGCGAGGCCGCGCCTATCGGTGAGGGGGTCCGGCACAAAACCGGCCCCCTCCGGCCCCCCTTGTGGGGGCCTCCTCAAAACTGCCTACTTGATGAACAGCATCTCCGAGTACTTCGGCAGCGGCCACAGGTCGTCGGCCACTATCTTCTCCAGGCGGTCGGCGACCTCGCGTACGTCTTCCATCGCGGGGATCGTGGTGTCGCGCATGTACTTCGCCCACTTGTGCGCGTCCGTGTCGGGCTGATTGTCCTTCAGGTTCGCGTCCTCGAGCTTCACGATCGCGTAGTGCAGCTCCTTGATCACCGGCTCGAGCTCCTCGATCAGCTCCACCATCTCCGACATGCGCAGTTCGTTGAGCTGGCGGATCGCCGCTGGGAGGATCTGCGTGCGGGCGATCGTGGCGGCCGTCTCGGCCTCGATGTTGATCGTCACCGCGTACTGCTCGGTGAACACCTCCTCGCGTGATTCGAGCTCGCGCTTGGATAGCACCTTGTACTTTTTGAACGCCGCCACCGTCTGCTTGTCGGTGAGCCACGGCAGCGCCTCGGGTGTCGTGCGTAGGTTGTAGAGGCCGCGCTTCTCCGCCTCCTTGTGCCACGCCTCCGAGTAGCCGTCGCCGTCGAAGACGATCTGCTTGTTGGCGCTCCAGCTCTCCTTCACCACCTTCGCCACGGCCTTCTCGAGCGTCGCGCCCGAGGCCTTCAGCGCGGTGGCCAGCTTGGCCGCCAGATCGTCCACCGACTCCGCCACGATCGTGTTCAGCACCGTGTTCGGGAACGCCGGGCTGCTGCTCGAGCCCAGTGCGCGGAACTCGAACTTGTTGCCCGTGAACGCGAAGGGGCTCGTGCGGTTGCGGTCGCCTCCGTGCAGCGGCAGCGCCGGCAGCACCGGCGTCCCCAGTCCGAGGAACGAGCCGGGCTTCGAGGTCTGCGCCTTGCCCGCCTCGATCGCCTCGAACACCTTCTCGAGCTCCGCGCCCATGAAGATCGAGATGATCGCCGGGGGCGCCTCATTCGCGCCCAGGCGATGGTCCTGCCCCGCGCTCGCGATCGATGCCCGCAGCAGCGCCTGGTGCTTGTTCACCGCCTGCACCACCGCCGTGCAGAAGAACAGGAACTGCAGATTCTCATGCGGCGTATCGCCCGGATCGAGCAGGTTGAGCCCCGTATCGGTGCCCATCGACCAGTTGTTGTGCTTCCCGCTTCCATTCACCCCCGCGAAGGGCTTCTCGTGCAAGAGACACACCAGCCCGTAGCGCCGCGCGGTGTTCTGCATGATCTGCATCGTCAGCATCTGGTGGTCGGCGCCCACGTTCGAGTTCTCGAAGATCGGCGCCACCTCGTACTGGTTGGGGGCCACCTCGTTGTGGCGCGTCTTGATCGGCACCCCCAGCTTCGCCAGCTCGAGCTCCACCTCGAGCATGTACGCGAGGATGCGCTCGGGGATCGAGCCGAAGTAGTGATCGTCGAGCTCGTGCCCCTTCGGCGGCTGCGCCCCATACAGCGTCCTTCCCGTGGTGAGCAGATCGGGGCGTTCGAAGTAGTACTGCTCGTCGATCAGGAAGTACTCCTGCTCGCAGCCGATCGTCGTGAACACGCGCTTGGCGTCATCCACGCCGAGCAGCTTCAGCGCTCCCATCGCCGAGGTCGACAGCGCGTCCATCGAGCGCAGCAGCGGGATCTTGTGATCGAGCGCCTCGCCCGTCCAGCTCGTGAACGCCGTGGGGATGCACAGCAGCGCGCCGTTGGGGTTCTCCAGGATGAACGCCGGGCTCGTGGGATCCCATGCGGTGTATCCCCGCGCCTCGAATGTCGCGCGGATCCCTCCCGTGGGGAACGACGAGGCGTCGGGCTCGCCCTGGATCAGCTCCTTTCCGCTGAACTCCGCCAGCGCCGTGCCATCGCCCGCCGGGCCATAGAAGCTGTCGTGCTTCTCAGCCGTCGAGCCCGTGAGCGGCTGAAACCAGTGCGTGTAATGCGTTGCCCCGCGCTCCATCGCCCAATCCTTCATCGCCTGCGCCACCGCATCGGCCAGCGAGGTGTCGAGCGCCTCGCCGCGCGCGAGCGTCCTCTGCAGCGCCTTGAACACGTGCTTGGGCAGCCGCTGGCGCTGCACCGCCACGCCGAACACATTCGAGGCAAACACCTGATTGCCGGGGAGGGTTAGATCGGGGGAGCCGAGCGCGCTTCCATTCGCGCTCCACTGCGCTGCGGTGACGTTGTGCTGGCGGGTCCTGGGCATGGGCGGTTTCGATTCCTCCTGGGCGTATGGATATAGGCGCGTGGGGCCGAGCCGCATCGTAGACCTCTTCGGCCCTCGATGGCAGCGCTCCGCTGGCGAAATCTACGCTTCGATCTTTCGACAGGAGGCCAAATGGCCATTCCGATCGGAGGGCGGCCATGGCCGGGGGGCGGCCTATGGCCGGAGGGGCGCTACGGGATGTAAGGGTAGGGCCCCGGCACGACCTTGCCCGTCTCCGGGTTCACGTGCCGTGCGGGCGGTTCCGGCGCGATGTGCACGAGGAAGCGCCCCACCGGCAGGCCTCCGCCGCGCAGCCGTGCGCGCGCATTGCCGTTCAGGCCGGCGGAGACCACGTAGCTCACCCTGTGCAGCCCGCCCTTCACGGGGGTCACGAGCCATACGAAGGTCTTCGTGGCGTGCGGCGCCAGCGGTCCCAGCGCCCACGTGTTGAGGTAGGCCGTCTGCCCACCGCCCGCCGGGTCCACCGTTTCCGTCTGCACGAGGCGCTTCGGGATCGCTCCCGGCCCTCGATCGATGATCCACACCGGTCGCTGGCGCGCCGCGAGTCCCGCAAAGGTGCTCGGGAAGGAGAAGGAGTCGAGCGTCACCACCACGTTGGGAATCGTGCGCAGCCCTGGGTTGCGCACCCTGATCGCCATTCGCGCGGGGCGCGCGATCGACTGGCTCACGGGGAAGCTCGCGTGCACGATCTGCACGGGATAGCTCAACTTCACTTCGTGCGCATCCAGCCGCGTTCCCCCGCAGCCGCTCGCCAGCAACCCGGCGACAGAGAGGGCGCCGAGCAGGACCGCCGACGTGACTGGCCTCCCCCTCACAGCGTTGGCACGATACCAATGTGGATGGCGCAATGTCGAGCCAAGGTGCTAGTGTGCCAGCACATAGAACCGGAGGCGGTGGCGCGACGCCAGCGCATCGCGTAGAGTCTCTTGCCAAGAGGGTGGCGCAGACGGCCGAAGGCCGGCAAGCCGGGCCCCTCGTTTTCCCAGTCAGATGGATGCAGTTCGCGTAGTCACCCGAGGAGGGGTAGCTGAAGATGGTTCGCAGTACGGCAGAGCGGGCGTTTCTCCCCACGAGGAACGTGCTCGAGGAAGTTGGGGACATGGTGATCCTTACGGGTCGCACGATCATGTCCGCGCTGCGCCCGCCCTACCCCTACGGCGAGGAGCTTGTTTCGCAGTTCCTCTTCACCTTGCGGTTGTGCTGGTTTCCGCTGATGCTCTCCACCTTCGTCTTCGGCTATGAGGCGCCCGGCCTGCAGGCCGCCAACTTCCTCTCGCTGTTCGGGTCGCTCGACCGCCTCGGCGGCTTCTTCGTGCTCGCCTCCGTGCGCGAAGCCGGCCCGCTGATCGACGCCGTGATCCTCGTGGGGGTCGCCGGCACCGCGATCACCGCCGATCTCGGCGCGCGCAAGATCCGCGAGGAGCTCGACGCGCTGCAGGTGCTCGGCGTGGATCCCGTGAAGAACCTCGTTGTGCCGCGCTTTCTCGCGCTGATGCTGGCCACGGGGCTGTTCGACATCTACGCGGTCCTCTTCGGCATCTTCGGCGGCGTCTTCGCCGCGATCGTCTACGGCCAGCCGCTGGGTCCCTTCTGGGCGACGTTCTTCACCAACGCCTCCACCACCGACCTGTGGGGCTCCGTTTTGAAGACCACCATCTACGGCGCGATCATCGCGATCGTCTGCTGCTACAAGGGCATGAGCGCCTCCGGCGGCGCCGAGGGCGTCGGGCGCGCGGTCAACCAGGCAGTCGTCGTGGCGCTGCTCTCGGTGAGCGCCTTCGGGTACGTCTTCGCGCAGACCCTCCTAGCTACACACCCACAGATCTTGATTCCGAAGTGATGGGCGCGTCGTGAACGAACTCCTGTTGATGCCGCGCGAATGGATCGCCGCGACGGGCGAGCTCGGCCGCTTCATCGCGCAGGTCGTGCGCGATGTGTGGGGGTTGCGCGTGCTGCGCTTCTTCGGCGAGGGCCTTCGCCAGGCGGGCATCCTGATCATCGGCTCGACGCTTGTGATCTGGGGCCTCGTGTTCATCATCGGGCTCACCTGCGGCATCTCCGGCGCCTACCTTTTGAAGGGGATCGGCGCGCCCGCCTACTCCGGCGTTTTCACCGCGTGGTGTGACCTGCGCGAGCTCGTGCCGCTCGTCTTCGGCTACATGATGGCCGCCAAGGTCGGCACCGGGATCGTCGCCGAGCTCGGCGCGATGCGCATCTCCGACGAGATCGACGCGCTCGAGGTGATGGGCGTGGACTCGATGACCTTCCTCTGCGCCACGCGCCTGCTGGCGGCATGGCTGGTGCTGCCCTTCATGTACATGGCCGCGATCGGCGCCGGCTTCCTCGCCTCCTACATCGCCGTGGTGCAGCAGGTGGGCGCCGTCTCCTCCGGGGGGTACTTCCTCATCTTCTGGCAGTTCCAGAACCCGCCGGACTTCTTGTTCAGCCTCATCAAGGCGATGTTCATGGCCACCGCGATCGTGCTCGTGGGTTGCTACTACGGCTACAACGCCTCCGGCGGCCCCGTGGGGGTGGGCACCGCGACGGCCAAGTCGATGGTGCTCAACCTCGTGCTCGTGCATCTCATCGCGGCGATGGGCACGCAGATCTTCTGGGGCGCCAACCCACGAGCCCCGATCGGGGGTTAGCCATGTCCGCGGAGGAGCCCGGGGTGCGGGAAGGGGATCCTGTGAGCCCCGCCGGTCAGGTCGAGGGCGGCGTCTCCCCCGAGCAGCGCGAGGCCGAGGCGGACGAGTTCCGCTACCACACCGGCGAGGGGCGCCCCAGCGAGGAGGGCGATGCGATCGAGTTCGTGGACGTGCACAAGGCCTTCGGGCGCAACCGCGTGCTGCGCGGGCTCAACATGGGCCTTCCCGAGAACCAGATCTCGATGATCATCGGCCCCTCGGGCACCGGCAAGTCGGTGTGCATCAAGCACATGGTCGGGCTGCTCTACCCCGATGAGGGCGATGTGATCGTGCACGGCCAGTCGGTGCCCAGCCTCCCCGACGAGCAGCTCTTCGAGCTGCGCAAGCAGTTCGGCGTGCTCTTCCAGGACGGCGCGCTGTTTGGCTCGATGAACCTCTACGACAACGTGGCCTTCCCGCTGCGCCATCACACCGAGAAGGGCGAGGAGGAGATCGCTGAGATCGTCAACCGCCGCCTGCGCGAGGTGGGGCTGACGAACGCGAGCGACAAGATGCCCAACGAGCTCTCCGGGGGGATGCGCAAGCGCGCGGGCTTCGCGCGCGCGCTCGTGCTGGAGCCGCAGATCGTGCTCTTCGACGAGCCCGACTCGGGCCTCGATCCGGTGCGCACCGCGCTGCTGTGCGAGCTCATCAAGGAAGTGCACGCCGAGAACGGCGGCTGCTACGTGGTGATCACGCACGACATCATGAGCGCGCGGCGCGTCGCCAACCATCTAGCGGTGCTGTGGAAGGGGCGCATCGTGCAGTCCGGGCCCGCGCAGGAGATGTTCGAGTCCGAGAACCCCTTCGTGCGCCAGTTTCTCTCCGGCGAATCGGTCGGTCCGCTCGGGATGGAGTGACGGGCCGGCTCCTATCGGCCATGGCCGCCGGCGCGGCGCGCCGGCCGCTTTTGGTGCTCGGCATCGCGCTCGCGCTTGGAGCGGGGGGGGCGGCGCTCGCGCTGAGTCTGCGCCCGAGCGCCTCCGCGGACACCTTCGTGGGGCGCTCCTCCGGCGACTACCGCGCCACGCAGCGCTACTACGCCAACTTCGGCGAAGAGCCCGTGGATGTGGTGGTGCACGGGAATCTCCAGCAGCTCGTTTTGAGCTCCGACCTCGAGCAGCTCGCGGGCCTCGAGGGCTGCCTCGCGGGCAGGGTTCCCGCGAAGGCGCTTGCACAGGAGGGCGGCGCCAATGGGCCCTGCGGGCAGCTCGCGCGTGCGCACACCGTGAAGGTGGTGCTCGGGCCGGGGACGTTCGTCAACGAGGCCGCAACGCAGATCGCCGGGCAGCTCTCCGCGCAGAGCCGCCAGGCCCAGCTCGGAGGCGCAGCAGGCCGAACACGTTGTGCGCGCCTCCGCGCTCGCGCACGGCCGCAGCGCAGCGGAAGCCACGCTGCTGGGCAAGCAGGCGAGCAAGATCACCCTCACGCGCTTCGCGCAGGAAGTGCTCACCCTGGGGCTCCGCTACGGGCTGCAGGCGGTGCCCTCGATCAGCGATCCCAACTTCGTCTCCACACTCGTCTTCGACTCCACCGGCAAGACCGCCGGGACGCCCAAGCAGCGCTTCGCCTACCTCTTCCCCAGCCGCGAAACGGCGCTCATCTCGGTGCGTATGCGCCCTGGGCTGAGCGACTCCCAGCGCACCCACACGATCGCACTCATTCGCCAGGCCGTGGCGATGCCCCAGTGGCGCCTCTCGCACGGCGAGTCCTATCTCGTCACAGGGGAGCCCGCGATCGTCGCCGACCTCACGGGATCGATCTCGCACACGCTGCTGTTGCTGCTCATCGCCGTCGCGCTCGTGATGGCGCTCACCCTCGGCCTCGTCTTCAGCGGCCGTCCACGCCTGTTGCCGCTCGCGCTCGCGGCGCTCGCCTGCGCGCTGGCCTTTGGCGGGCTCGCGCTCGTGGGCGGCTCGCTCTCGATCGCGCAGGTGGCCGTGCTGCCCGTGCTCGTGGGGTTGGCTGTGGACTACGCCATCCAGTTCCAATCGCGAGTGGGGGAGGTCCGCGAGGAACAGGAAAAGGAAAAGAAGGAAGGGGAGCGGGCCGCGCTTGGTGTGCAGGGCGCCATCCGCAGGGCGGCCGAGGCTGGGGGGCCGACGATCGCGCTGGCGTGCGCGGCGAGTGCCGGGGGTGTGCTCGTGCTCGAGCTCTCGCCCGTGCCGATGGTGAGGGGGTTCGGGTTGCTGCTCGTGGTGGGCCTCGGGCTGGCGTTTGGGTGCGCGCTCACCGTGGGCTCCGCCGCGCTTGCGTTGTTTGCTCGCCGTGAGCCCACGCGCGCAAATGCTGGAGGTTGGCTGGCGGACGCGTGGCACGGCGCACGCGAACTGCTCCTCGAGAACCCGCTCACCCGCCTCGTGGCGCATCTCGCGCTCGTCGTGGCGGTGCGCCGTCCCGGCCGCGTGCTCGCCATCGGCCTCGCGCTGGCGATCCTCGGCTGGGGCCTCGATACGCAGACGCGCGTGGAGACCGACATCACCAAGCTCGTGCCCCAGAACCTCGCCTCGCTGCGCAACCTCAACACGCTGGAGCGCGCCTCGGGGGTGGGTGGCGAAATCGACATGATGGTGAGCTCCAAGGCGCTCACGAAGCCCAAGACGATCGAATGGATGAGCTCCTATGAGAGCGCCGTGCTCAAGCGCTTCGGCTACTCCTCCAGCCGCGGCTGCGGACAGGCGCAGCTGTGCCCCGCCTTCTCGCTGCCCGATCTGTTCGGGGGCGGCGCGGCCGGGGGAGCCGCCAGAGTCGAAGCTCTCGCAGGCGCAGGTCGAACGCGCTGCTCGGCGTGATCCCCCCCTACTTCTCCCAGGAGGTGATCGCCCCCGGCAAGCAGGTCGCGACGCTCGCCTTCGGTATCCGCCTGATGGGGCTCTCACAGCAGCAGCGCGTGATCGAAGGGATGCGCGCCGCGCTGCACCCCCCCGCGGGGGTGAGCGTGCAGCTCGTGGGGCTGCCCGTGCTCGCCGCGCACGCCGACGCGCAGGTGGCCTCGGTGTGGCGGCGCATGCTCACGCTGCTCGCAGGGCTCGCCGCGGTCGCGCTCGTGCTGCTCGCGGGTTTCCGCGGCGATTGGCGGCGCGCGCTCGCGCCGCTGCTCCCCGTGGTGCTCGCCACCGGCTGGTCGGCGCTGGTGGTGTTCCTGCTGCGCGTGCCGCTCAACCCGATGTCGGTTACGCTCGGCGCGCTCGTGCTCGCGGTGGCCACCGAGTTCAGCGTGCTGCTCTCCGAGCGCCACCGCCAGGAGCGCAGCGCGGGGCGCTCGACGGTCGATGCGCTGCGCCACGCCTACCGTCGCACGGGCGCCGCCGTCGCGGCCTCGGGAGTAACGGCGATCGCCGGGTTCGGCGTGCTCGCGCTCTCGAACATCCAGATGCTGCGCGACTTCGGCATCGTCACGCTGATCGACCTCAGCGTCGCGCTCGTGGGGGTCCTCATCGCGCTGCCCGCGGCGCTGCTCGTGGTGGAGCGCGGGGCGCTCGCGAGCCTCCCCGCGCGCGGGGGCCTGTCGGGGGCCGTGCGGCGCCGGCGCGGGCAGGCCCGCCATGAGCCCGCCTGAGCGGCGCCCGCCCTCGCCCGTGGGCTCCGGGCTCTCCGCCGCGGAGACCAGCCGGCGCTATGGACGCTACGTGGTGGTTATCGGGCTCGCGCTGGTGGCGCTGATCGTGGCCGACACGCTGCTCAAGGCCCCGCGCGGGGCCGATGGGATCGTGCCCGGCGAACGCATCCCGCCGTTCGCGGCGCCGCTCGTAACGGGGACGCTCGAAGGCGACGCCAACGTGGCCACCCACGCCAACGAGGGTTCCGCGGGGCGTCTTCCGGCGTGCAGCGTGCGGGGACCGCAGGTTCTGAACGTCTGCGCGCCCCACGAACGCGCACCGCTCGTGCTGGCGCTGTTCGTCGACGGAGGCTCCTGCCCGGCGGTGCTCGATGAGATGCAGGCGCTCGCGCCGGCCTTTCCGGGAGTTCGCTTCGCCGCGGTGTCGATCAAGGGCGAACGCGGCGCGCTGCGCCGCCTGGTGGTCACTCATGGCCTGCGCTTTCCGGTGGGCTTCGATCGCGACGGGGTGTTGACAGTCCTCTACAAGGTGTCAAGCTGCCCGCAGGTGAACTTCGTGTACCCAGGCGGCGCCGTGCAGAGCCGCGCGATGCTGGCGACCCCCTCGCAGGCGGCATTGCGCGCGCGCGTCCAGGCGCTCGTCGCCGGCTCCCGCGCGCGCGGGTGGCGGGGCCGATGACCATCGGCTGGTGTGCGCCCGAGGTGCGCGAGGCGTTCCCCGACCTGCGCCTGGTGGTGGCCGAGACCGAGCTCGAGCACGCGTGCCCGCTCACCGGCTCCTCTCCGCATGGGATCAAGGAGCGCTTGGGGACCCTCTCCGACCGCTGGTCGGGAGCCCAGGCGGTGATGGTGCGCCGCCAGGCGGTGCCCGCGGCCTATCGCGTGTTCTTTCGCCACATCGGCCTCGATCCCGACGTGCAGCGCACGCCGATGGAGCGCGCGGTGCTGGAACGGATGTTCGACGGCGGCTTTCTCTCGCGCGGGCTGCTCGAGGACGTGCTGCTGCTGGCGCTGGTGGACACCGGCGTACCGGTGTGGGCGCTCGACGCGCAGACGCTCGACGGTCCGCTGGGGGTGCGCCTCAGCCGGCGTGGCGAGTCGCTGGGGCGCGCCGCGAAGGCTCCGCAGCTGCTGGACGGGCAGCTGGTGCTCGCTGACGCCGCCGTGGCCCTCGGAACGTTGTTCGGGGAGCTGGCTTCCGAGCACGCCGTGCGCTCCGGCACGCGCCGCCTCGCGCTGTTCGCGCTGCAGGTTCCGGGCGTCCCCGAGCTGCACGTGGAGGAGGCCCTGTGGAGTGCGCAGAGCACGCTGGAATGGGCGGCCCGAGGAGCGGTAGAATGAGGTCTTCGGGCAGCGTGGGAAGAGGTGGGTCATGACCGTCGTCGAGCAGCCAATGGTCACGCAGCAGGCATCGGCGCCAGCGCGCGAGCACGCAACGGACGCAGCGCTGGCGGGCGAGCGCGCCGCGAGGGAGTCGCTGCGCGCACAGGTCTCCAAGCTCGAGCGCGAGCTCGCCGGGATCGTCGCCGACGGCTTTCCGCGCATCCCCGCGGGCACCGGACCGGGGAGCGCGCGCGCGGTCGCGCATCTGCTCACGCTGGGCGAGCTCGAGCTTCTGCGCGACGGTCTTGCGCAGCGCGTGCACGAAGCTCAGCATTTGGCCGCCACGCGCGCCGAGCGCGAGCGCCGCGCCCGCGCGCTGCTTGAGAAGATGCGCCTGGAACCGGGCCGCTACCGCTTCACGCGACTGCCCGTGGCCGATCTGGGCGAAGGCGGGTGCGGGGTGTGGGAGGTGCGCCCCCGCCTCGGCCTCATCGGCATGCTCAGCGGCTGGTGGCAGGTGAAGCTCTCCTCGGGCTGTCCCTAGATATGGGGGCTACGCGATTGCGTGGTCCCGCCTTAACTGCTGCTCGCGCCGCACCGCCGTGGGCCTTTCTCTCGTGAGCATCGCCGCGAGCGTGCGCCGCTGGCGATCGGTCATCGTGCCCACCGTCTTGGCCTCCGACATCGGGATCTGCGCGAGGAACTTGCGGCAGCGGCTCTCGCCCCAGCGGCGCTGACTGGTGAGCAGGTCGGCGACCGCCATGCTCTGCGCCTCCCAGGGGCACTGCAGGACCACCTCGGCGACGCTGGTCTCACCGGCGGCCACGCGGCGCTTGAGATCCGCGCGGGCGAGGCGCACCTTGTTGGCGCGCTCCAGCGCGCGCAGATATTGAGGCCCACCCGCCAGGGGGTCGCCTGACTCATCGATGCGGCCGGCAGGGGCAATCGTCGCTGTCGCGTTCATGTGTGCTCACTCCCCGTCGCTCCCGAAGACTTCTTCGAGACGACATCAATGCTTGATTTTTAACGAGTAGCGCCGCTGCGCGACCGTCCCAGGCCGTGCCCACCGACCGGTCCACGCCGCGCCCCGGCACCCCTTTTGCCGGTGGCTAGACGTGTACCGCGAAGCGATGTGGAGCGCTCTTGCAAGCTACGTCAGTGGGGGGTCCGCGGTCAATGTCTCGCGCACAGATCGTGCGCTAAAAGCGACCTTTTTATTTCTCCGTGTCGCTTGTAGGGATTTGGACAAGGACTGGACAAGTTTCAAAGAGCGCCCGGTTCTGGCAGCGGTCCATGCTCGGCCTCGAAATCGCGCTTCACCGTCGCGAAGATCTCCAAGGCGCGCGCGAGCACGGCATCGTCGTGCGTAGCCATCACGCTCGTGCGCAGCAGCGCCCCTCCGGGGGGGACGGCGGGGTGCAGGGCGGTGTTCACGAACACGCCACTGTCGTACAGCGCCTTCCACAGCAGGGCGGCCTTCCAGTCATCGCCCACGAGCACCGGCACGATCGGCGTCACGATCGAGTCCCCATCGGGAAGCTCCTGCGGTGAGACGACCGCGAAGCCCAGCTCGTGCAGCCCATCGCGCAGGCGCTGCGCGTTGGCCTGCACCCGCCCCAGCAGCGGCGGCCCCTCGGGCGAGCGCACGATGCGCAGCGCCGCGAGCGCCGCGCCCAGCGCCGCCGGAACGGCGGAGGCCGTGAAGAGGAAGGCGCGCGAGAACAGGCGCAGGTACTCGATCACCTCGTGATCGCCCGCGATGAAGCCGCCGCAGGAGGCCAGCGACTTCGAGAAGGTGCCCATGCGCAGGTCCACCCGCTCCTCCACGCCAAGAAGCTCCGCGGAGCCAGCGCCGCGCGCGCCGAGCACGCCCGCGCCGTGCGCCTCGTCCACCATCAGCCGCGCGCCGTAGCGCTCGCACAGCTCGCAGATATCGCGCAGCGGCGCGATGTCGCCCTCCATCGAGAAGACCCCATCCACCACCACGAGCACGCCGCCCCCGTCCTCTCCCGCGCGCTGGAGCATCTTCTCGAGCTTCTCCAGGCGGTTGTGGCGGAAGGGGCGCAGCTTCGCGCGCGAGAGGATGCAGCCATCGAGGATCGAAGCGTGATCGCCCGAGTCGGCGATCACCGTGTCGCCCGGCCCCAGCAGCGTGCCGAGGGTGCCCACGTTGGCCTGGTGGCCGGTCGTGAACACGATCGCCTCCTCGGTGTTCATCCACTGCGCGATCTCCGCCTCCAGTTCGAGGTGCAGCGGGATCGTGCCGTTGAGCAGGCGTGAGCCCGTGAGGCCCGTGCCGTAGCGGTGCAGGGCGTCCTGCGCGCCCTGCAGCACGCGCTCGTCGCCCGTGAGGCCGAGGTAGTTGTTGGAGCCCAGCATGATCCGCTGCGCGCCCTCCATCTCCACCACCGGCATCGCGGGGGAGGTGAGCACGTGGAAGTAGGGAAGGATGTCCGCCTCGCGCGCGGCCGCAAGCAGCTCGGCGCGCTCGTGGTGGCGAACCTTGGCGAAGACGTCTGGTGTTGTGTGCATGTAGGGTCCCAGGCAGTGGCTGTCGAGGTCAGAGAAGCATCGGGCTTCAGGGACATGCGGGAGTTCGTGAACCTCCCCTTCCGCCTGCACTCTAACCATCCGCTGTGGGTGCCCCCGCTGAAGATCGAGCGTCACATCTTCCTCAACAGGCGCATGAACGCCTTCTTCAGCCACGGCGAGGCCGCCTACTTCCTCGCGCGGCGCGACGGTCGCGTGGTGGGGCGCATCACCGCGCACATCAACACCGCCTTCAACGAGCAGCACTCCGAAAACTGCGGCTGGTTTGGCTTCATCGAGTTCGAGGAGGATCCGGAGGTTGTGCGCGCGCTGCTCGACGCCGCCGCCGCGTGGTGCGCCGCGCGCGGCTGCGGACGCCTGTTGGGGCCCGCCGATCTGGCGATGAACGACGAGTGCGGCATCCTGATCGAGGGCTTCGACGTGCGCCCGATGATCCACCAGCCCTGGCACCCCCCCTACTACCAGCGCCTGCTCGAGGACGCGGGGATGATCAAGGCGATGGACCTCCTGATGTGGAACCTCGAGGTCACCGAACGCGACCGCGTGCTCCCCGTGATCTGGGAGCTCGCCGCGAAGGCGCAATCCGAGCACGGCATCCGCGTGCGCCCCATGCGCCGCCGCCAGCTGCGCAAGGACATGGATTCCTTCGCCGAGGTCTACAACAGCGCGTGGTCGCAGAACTGGGACTTCATCCCCTACTCCAAGAAGGACCTCGATGCGCTCGCGCAGGAGATGCAGCTCGCCTTCGACAAGCACTGGTTCATGATCGCCGAGCGCGAAGACACCGGCGAGGTCGTGGGCATGGCGATCACGATCCCCGACCTCAACCAGGTGCTCTCGAAGATGAAGGGGCGCCTGCTCCCCTTCGGCTGGTGGCACTTCCTGCGCAAGGGCTCGATCACCACCCGCGTGCGCGTCGGCTGGCTCGGCGTGAAGCCCGAGTACCAGCACACGGGTGTAGCCGCGAAGCTCTACGAGATGCATTTCGACGCCGCCGAGGCGCGCCCGCAGACCGGCGGGGAGATGGGCTGGATCCTCGAGACCAACACCGCCATGAACCGCGGCATGGAGGCGATGGGGGGCCGGGTCGTCAAGAAGTACCGCATGTATGAGCGGCTGTTGAGCGACGCGGCGCAGGCCACGGACACGGCGGTTGCGGCCGTGCCGGCGTAGTCGACCGCGGCCTGCCGACATAGCCGACAGGCACTGCGGCGAGGGCATGCCGGCGTAGCGGTCTGACGCGCTCTTTACACTGAAAGACAGTGAGCGAGTCGCACGAGTCGCAGGGCGAGCCGATCGTCGAGGAAGTCGACGCGCTGCTCGTCGAATCCGAGGAGCGCATCGTCGTCGCGCCCACCTCACAGCTCCCGGCTTCCACGCGTGGGATGGTCCCCGCGGTCCAGGCCGCCGCCGTCGCCGCGGGTGGGTTCGTCGCCGGCGCCGCCGTCGTCGGGCTCGTCAGCCGCCGCCACAACCGCGCCGCGCTGGCCGCCGGCTCCACGCCACGCCGTCGCCTGCTCAGGCGCTCCTCTCAGGAGCGGGTGCAGGCGCTGCAGATCGTCTCCACCCGCTCGCTGCTCGTGGACATCCACCTGCTGGGCGGCGGCGAGCAGGGCTAGCTCCGCAGGTGGAGCTGCGCGAGGAGGTGCGGCCGCCCTGGCCGTTTCGCCTGCCGTTGCAGGGGGGCGCCGACGGTGTGCTGCGTCACCGCAACGGCGTGCTGCATCGGCTGCTGCACCACGAGGGCCGGCCCGTCGTGGTGCGCGTGGCGCAGAGCACGCCCGAGACAGTCCTCTTCGGAGCGCGAGCCGCCACGCGCGCGGCAGCCCGCCACGGCATCGCGCGGATGCGCTTCGCGCTCGGCGTGGACGACGACCTGCGGCCTTTTCACGAGCGCTTCCACGACGATCCGCTGATCGGCCACTCCGTGCGGCGCCGTCTGCACCTGCGCATCCGCCGCCGCCCCGAGCCCTTCGAGGCGCTCGCCTGGGCGATCTGCGAGCAGCTGATCGAGTTCGAGCGCGCCGCCGAAATCGAGCGGCGCATCGTCTGGCGCATGGGGCCGCACTGCGATAGCGACGGCGTCTCGCTGCGCGACGTGCCCAGCGCCGAGGCGATCGCCGGCCTCGCGCCCGCCTACCTCCAGTCGCTGGACCTCGGCGGCTCCCGCGCTCGTACCCTCGTCCGCGCCGCGCGCGAAGTCGCGCGCCGGCGCATCGACCTGCACGCCCCAGATCACGAGCGATCCTGGCAGCGCCTGCGCGCGATCCCCGGCATCGGACCGTGGACCGTCGAGATGCTCGCCCTCTACGGCCAGGGCCGCCACGACCAGATCCCCGCTGGAGACCTCGGCTATCTCAAGCTCGTCGGGCGCCACCTCTCGGGCGGCGATCCCCACGCGCGGGCGCAGGAGTCCCAGGTCAGGGAGTTCTTCGCGCCCTATGGGGAGTGGGCCGGCCTCGCCGCGCGGCACATGATGGGCGGAGTCTGACTGAGCGGCCCAAGGGTGTGCGAGGCGCGTACGCAATACGGTACACTTCGCCTATGGCCAAGACGGTGCCGGTACGGGAGTTTCGCGACAACCTTTCGCAGATGCTCAGCGATGTCGCCGATCGGCGCGATCACGTCGTCGTGACGCGCAATGGGCGGCCGGCGGCGGTGGTGGTGCCGATCGATGAGTATGAGGCGCTGGAGGAAACGGCTGAGATCCTTTCCGACAAGGACACGATGGCGGCGATCGAGGCCGGCCGAGCCGAGGGCGAGCGTGGGGAAACGGTCCCGTTCGAGGAGGTGCAGCGGGAGCTTGCTGAGCTTCGGGCTGCCAGACTCCGCGCCGCCAGTTGATTCGTGGCGCGGATCGTCCTCGTACGCGCCGCCCGGCTTGCCCTGCTCGATCTTGACTGGCCGCTGATGGACGCCGTCGAGGACGCCATCGCCCTGCTTGGGCGGGAGCCCGACAGCGGCTACGAGCTGCGCGGGCGGCTGAACGGCCTGCAGGCGCTGCGCGTCGGGTCCTACCGGATCCTCTATGAACTCAAGGACGAAGGTCGCACCGTCCGCGTGATCGCGATCCGCCATCGCTCCGTCGCCTATCGCAGCGATCCTCGCTGACACACGGACGGCTCCGTCCCGCCTGTGCCGGCCCGCGCCGCTCCGGCCGTAGGGAGGCTTGACCCTTATGCGGTGCGCGTTTACTTTGGGGCTTGACTTTTGCGTCGGGGATGGTATAGGCTTGTTCATGTCAGGCATGTGTCTGGCACGATAGGTCGGGTCAGGGTCCTCCCGCTGGTGCGGGTTCCATGGGACCGCAGGGATGTCGGAGAGGGATTTTCGATCGCTTTATGAGGGATGTATGAGATGAGTGATCTTGTTTTCACCGCGCCAAGCGCGGCCAATGGTCTAGCGGCCCCTTCAGGGGACGTAACTAGATGCTCCAGCATCGCTGAAGCATCTCTCTCTCTCTCTCTCTCTCTTGGCCGGGGCTTCTAGCTTCTAGGCCGTTTCGCCGCCGGTTTTTGGCGGCTCGCTCCGGTCGCAGGGGCCGGGTTGGGTTCTCGCGCGTGTTATGCGGGGGGGCCATGTCGTTGCTTGTGCGTTCTTTGTCATTTTGGCGAGGGGCGTGCCCCTCTTTCCCAGAGGGTGGCGCAGTCGGCCGTAGGCTGGCTGGCCGGGTCCCTCTGTCTTTACTCAAGGAGGGGATTCGATGAGGGGTTTGCGGTTGATGCTTGGCGTCGTGGCGGTGGTGGTGTGCCTGCTCGTTGTTGGGGGTGGGGTGGCGCTGGCCCTGCCTGCGAGCTTTGGTGGCGGCGCGGGTGAAGAATCGGGGCAGCTCGCCGCGCAAGCTACGGGGATCGCGGTGGAGCAGGAAAGCGGCGATGTGTATGTCGGTGATCATGAAAACGAGCGGGTAGACAAGTTTGGGCCGGGTGGGGAATTCCTGTTTGCGTGGGGTTGGGGTGTTGCGGATGGTCATACCGAAGCGCTGCAGACGTGTACAACGAGCTGTTTCGCGGGGTTGTTCCGTGGGGGTTCGGGTGCGTTTGGGTTCCCGGATGGTGTGGCGGTCGACAACGATCCGTTGAGCGCTTCCTATCGCGATGTGTATGTGCTCGATGCGAGCAATCGTCGTGTGCAGAAGTTCGATTCGGCGGGGAACTTCCTGTTGATGTTCGGTGGCGGGGTGAACGAAACGACGAGCGGGGATGTGTGTCTCGCCGGGGAAGCGTGCCGCGCGGGGGCGGAAGGGTCGGAACCGGGGGAGTTCGAAGGGTTGGCCAGCATCGCGGTGGACGCCGCGGGGAATGTGTATGCCGGGGATCTGAACCGGGTGCAGGAGTTCAGACCCGGGGGGTGCGCCGGTGGCGCAGATCGCGCTCCCGGGCGCTGGAGGTATCAATGCAATCGCGGTCGACTCCGGCGGCGATGTGTATGTGAAGGGCAGAGAATCGAGTGGGGTGCGCAAGTTCGAAGGGTGCTCGGGTGCGTGCACGGGTGTCGAGATCGGCGGACCCCTCGATGCCTCAGGTGAATTCGCGTTTGACCCGCGCGCTTTGATCTCGTTGGGCGCGTCTGGTGAAGTGTTCATCGCGGAAGGCCAAGGAGGGGGAGCAAGTGGTCATATTCTTGAGTTTGATGCCTCGGGTGGTGAGGTTGCGCGCTTTGACGCGGGCAACGAAGCTGGGACACGGGGTATCGCGTTCGCCGAAGGGATCGGCGGGCTGTATGTCCTGAACCGGGGCAGGGTGCGTGTCGTCAGCCCGCCACCTCCGGGGCCGCTGCTCGTGAGCGCGACGGGCGCCGAACTGCAGCCGACGACGGTGAGTGTCAATGCGGTCGTGAATCCCGAGAGTCACGAAACGACCTACCATGTCGAGTACGGCACGACCGCTGCCTACGGGTCCAGTACCTCCGCGGCGTCGTTGATCGGTACGTTCGAAGACGAACCTGTGAATGTCGCGTTGAGTGGGTTGCAGCCGCGGACCACGTATCACTTCCGTGTCGTTGCGAGTAATTCTGCGGGTAGCACGTTCGGTGAAGACGAGACGTTCACGACGCTCCCGCCGGCGTCGATCGACGATGAGTCGGTGTCGGGTGTGAGCGCTAGGGGTGCGACGCTCGCCGGCCAGCTGAACCCGCTGGGCCGCGATACCACGTATCACTTCGAGTACGGCACCAGCCTGGCGTATGGGAGCAGTGTTCCGGTGCCCGACGCGGACGCTGGTTCGGGCACGAGCGATGTGCCGGTGAGCGCGCTCGTCGAGGGTTTGGCGCCTGGCACGGTCTACCACTTCCGTGTCGTGGCGAGTAACTCGCTGGGCGTGGTCGATGGTCCGGATCGTGTGTTCACGACACAGGGCGGTGAAGTGTCGGTGTTGCCGGATGGTCGTGCGTGGGAGATGGTTTCTCCGCCGGACAAGCGCGGCGCCGCGCTGGATGGGATCGGGCTTAGTCTTGGCGGTGATATTCAGGCGGCGGCTGATGGCAGTGGGCTTGTGTATATGGCGCATGCGCCGGTCGTCTCTGAACCGCAGGGCAACCGTACTGCCGCGATCGCCGAGGTTCTTGCGAAGCGTACGCCGACGGGTTGGTCTTCGGTGGATATCACGACTCCTCATGAAGCGGCGGCGGGGTTTTTGGAAGGAAGTGAGTATCGGGTGTTCTCGCCGGATCTGTTGGTTGGTCTCGTTGAACCGGCGGGTGCCACACTGCTGTCGGCGCAGGCGACGGAAAGGACGCCCTACCGGCGTGAGCCCGGTGGTGAATTCACGCCGTTGGTGACCGCTGGAAACGTCCCGCCGGGCGTCAAGTTCGGTCAACTGGGGCCAAAGGGTGGCCCTGTTTCCGGGGATGTCGTATTCAGAGGTGCGAGCCCCGATTTGAGTCATGTCGTTCTCGGGTCCGGTATGCCGTTGACGGAAGGTATCGCCGATCCCGAAGGCAGGACGAACCTGTTTGAGTGGTTTGGGGGTTCGTTGCGGCTCGTGAGTGTTCTGCCCAATGAAAAGGCCGCAAGTGAAGAAGGGTTGAGTGCGGCGCTTGCCCGCACGGAAGCTGGGGGGAACAGCGTTAGGGGCGCTGTTTCTGGTGATGGGTCTCGCATCGTGTGGGAACCCAGCTTTCCCACTCCTCATGCTGCTCTATATGTGCGTGATGTCGCGCGGGGTGAAACAGTGCGGTTGGATGTCGTGCAGCCGGGTGCACGGGGCGGTGGTGCTGAAGGGCCGACGTTCGCTCTGGCGAGTAGTGATGGGTCGAAGGTGTTCTTCACGGATGAAAGCCGGTTGACGGCAGACTCCAAGGCGACGAGCGGTAAGCGTGATCTATATATGTGTGAGGTTGGTGTGGTAGCGGGGAAGCTCGCGTGCGGGTTGAAGGATCTATCGGTCGACCACAACGCGGGAGAATCCCCTGACGTAAGGGGTACGGTGACGGCGGCCGGCGAAGACGGCAGGTATGTGTATTTCGTCGCGAATGGTGCTCTTGCTGCTGGGGCCACACCCGGGGATTGCGCGGGGGGAGAATACAACGGGCCCCCCGGGGTGTGCAATCTGTATGTGTATGACACGGTGGTTGGTGAGGTGAGGTTCATCGCGCGGCTCTCGGGCAGGGATTATCACGGTTGGGAACCGTACGCCGGCTACCTCGACAACTTGACGGCGGGTGTGTCGCCGGATGGCCGGTATCTGGCGTTCATGTCCGAAAGGAGCCTGACGGGCTATGACAACCGGGATGTGCACGGCAACCAGCCGGATGTGGAGGTCTTCCTTTACGACACTGGTACGAGTCGTCTGGCATGCGTGTCGTGTAACCCGTCTGGTGCACGCCCTTCCGGTGTGTTCGACTCGGGGAACCCCCCGGGGCTGCTTGTGGATCGTACGTCGAATTGGCGTGGTCATTGGCTCGCGGGATCGGTCCCGGGCTGGACGAACACGGCAGAACAGACTGCGTTTACCGGTCGCGTTACCTGTCTGACAGTGGCCGGCTGTTCTTCAACGGCGCGGACGCGCTGGTCCCCGGTGACACGAATGGCACGGAGGATGTGTATGAGTACGAGCCCGGTGGTGTTGGTGGGTGTAAGCAGGCGGGGGGTTGTGTGGGTTTGATGTCCTCTGGTACCTCGGGTGATGAATCGGCGTTCCTGGACGCGAGCGAATCGGGTGATGATGTGTTCTTCCTGACGGCCGCACAGCTGGTGCCGCAGGATCTGGACCATGCGCTTGATGTGTATGACGCGCGTGTATGCTCGACCGGCTCGCCGTGTTTGACAAGCCCGCCGGCGCCGGGGGTTCCGTGTGGGACGGCCGATGCGTGTCGCGCGGCGCCCTCCTCGCAGCCGGGTGTGTTCGGTGTCCCGCCGAGCGCGACGTTCTCCGGTGCGGGGAACCCTGCCCTGCTGGCTAGCAAGGTGGCGGCCAGGAGGAAGGTGGCGTCGGTCGCGCAGAAGCGCGCCGCGGCGTTGCGTAAGTGCAGGGCGAAGCCCAGGCGCAAGCGGGTGTCGTGTGAAGCCGGTGCGCGGGGGCGTTATCGGGTGGGTGTCAAGGCGCAGCGTGTTGTGCGGTCTGCGACGAGGAAAGGGAACAGGTGATGATGTTGCGATCGCACGTGAAGGGGTTGCTGGGAGCGCTGGTTGTCGGTGTGTTGCTGGCCGGGAGTGTGGGTGTGAGCTCGGCGGTCGCGGCGGGACCGTGGTGGCACTTGTCCTCGAGCTCTGACCCGGGGGTGCTGACACCGGGCGGGGAAGGCACGATCGCCGTGCAGGCCACCAATATGGGTGACGGTCCGACGTCGGGTACGATCACGCTGAGCGATACCCTCCCGGCGGGCGTGAGCGCACAGAGCGCTGTGTTCTTCATCTCGCCGCTCTTCAGTAAGATCGACCTGGTCCAGGCCGGTTTTGTTTCCTGCGAAATACAGCCGGGTCATGTGAGGTGCGAATACCCCGAAGTATTGCCGGCGAATCCATATGAAATAGTCGAAATGCGGATTGCGGTGAAGGTCGCAGTGAACACCGCGCCGGGTGCCGTGAACCGTATGGAAGTGACGGGTGGTGGTGTAGCGCCGGCGTCGTTCACGCGGCCTCTGGCGGCGGGGGGCGGTGCGACTCCGTTCGGCGTCGATTCGTTTGAACTGATCCCCGAAGAAGAAGGCGGTGGGCTGGACGCGCGGGCTGGGTCGCACCCGTTTCAGCTGACGGGTACGGTCGCGTTCAACCAGACCTCCGATCCGGCGAAGCCCCCCGCATTGTTGCGTGATGTGGGGATCAAGCTCCCCGCAGGCCTCGTCGGTAACGCCACGACGATCCCGCAGTGCAGCGAACAGGACTTCGCGTTCGAACTGGGATCGGGCGGCAATCTCTGCCCCGACGATACGGTCGTCGGTGTCACGCTCGTAACCTATGACGAACCCCTACTCCTAGAATTCCATACAGACGCGGTGCCGTTGTTCAACCTGGTGCCCTCACGCGGTGAGCCGGCGAGGTTCGGGTTCGCACCGCAGCACGCACCGGTGATCCTCGACACCGCTGTTCGTAGTGGGGGGGATTACGGCGTGACGGTCACGGCGAGCAACATCACGGAGCTCGTGAACCCCATGGTCGCCCAGATCACGTTCTGGGGAGTCCCCGGTGACCCAAGACACGACTCCTCCCGTGGCTGGCACTGCCTCGCCGGCGGCTACATTGGCGGAGGACAGCCGTGCATCGCGCAGAATCAGGTCAGCCCTGTGCCGCTGCTGACGCTCCCCACCTCGTGCGAATCGCCGTTCGTTGCCGATGTCGAGGGCCGCGCGTGGCCGACGAAGACGGACCCGGAAGGCTTGCCGCTCCCCTCGACCGGATATTCGCTGCGGGACAGCCTCGGCCGCGAAATCGCGTTGACGGGCTGCGACCAGCTGCCGTTCACCCCTTCGATCCTGGTCACACCGGACACAAACGCGGCGAGCACCCCGACGGGATTGACCGTCAGCGCGCACATCCCTCAGGACGCGAGCACTAACCCAGAAGGGCTTGCCGAGGCCGCACTGAAGGACACGACGGTCGCCCTTCCCGAAGGTGTGCAGATCAACCCCTCTTCGGCGGATGGCCTGGAAGCGTGCTCGATGAGCCAGGTCGGGTATATCGGCACAGAAAACGGGATCCCGCAGTTCACACCGGACGCGGCCACGTGTCCGGATGCGTCGAAGGTCGGCACCGTTGATGAAATCCGCTCGCCGTTGCTGGCGAACCCGTTGACGGGCTCGATTTATCTCGCGACGCAGAACTCCAACCCGTTCGGGTCGCTGATCGCGCTGTATCTGGTCGCCGAAGACCCCGTGTCGGGTGTCCGCGCGAAGATCGCAGGGAACGTGACCTTGGATCCGGTCACGGGCAGGCTGACGGGCACGTTCAACGGCGCCCCGCAGGTCCCGGTGGAAGACATCAAGCTGCATTTCTTCGGCGGGTCCAGGGCGCCGCTGGCGACCCCGGCGTTCTGCGGGACCTACACCACTGCGGCGTCGTTCACGCCGTGGTCGGGCAACGCACCTGTCGATTCGTCGTCGAGTTTCCCGATCGTCTCGGGTCTGGCGGGTGGCCCGTGTTTGGGTGGTCTTGGGTTCGCGCCGTCGGTGACGGCGGGTAGCACGAACATCCAGGCGGGTGGGTTCACACCGTTTACGACGACGCTGGGACGCCAGGACAACGAACAGACCCTGAGTGGTGTGCAGCTGCGTCTCCCGCCGGGGTTGTTGGGGAGTTTGGCGTCGGTGAAGCAGTGCCCTGAACCACAAGCAGCGTTGGGGACCTGTGGCCCGGACAGTCTGATTGGGCACACCACGGTGAGTGCGGGGTTGGGGACCGATCCGTTTACGGTTCCGACGGGGCAGGTGTTCATCACAGGCCCCTACCACGGCTCCCCGTTTGGGTTGTCGATCGCGGTGCCGGCGAAGGCGGGCCCGTTCGATATCGGGTCGGGCCCGTGTGATTGTGTGGTGGTGCGTGCCAGGTTGGATGTGGATCCGCATACTGCGCAGGCGATCGTGGAGGCCGATCCGTTGCCGACGATCCTGCAGGGCATCCCCCTGCAGGTCAAGCACGTGAACGTGACGGTTGACCGGCCTGGGTTCATGTTCAACCCCACCAGCTGCGAACACCTGAACACAACCGGGACGATCTCGGGTGGTTCGGGCGGGAGCTATCCGGCGAGTGTGCCGTTCCAGGTAACCAACTGCGCGAGCCTGGCGTTCAAGCCGACGTTCAAGGTCTCAACGCAGGCGAAGACGAGTAAGAAGCAGGGTGCGAGCCTCGACGTGAAGGTCACGTCGGGTAGGGGTCAGGCGAATCTCGCGAAGGTAGCGGTGAGTCTCCCCAAGCAGCTCCCGTCCCGGTTGACGACGATCCAGCAGGCTTGCCCACAGGCGACGTTCAACGCGAACCCCGCAAGCTGCCCCGGTGGGTCGAACATCGGGACAGCGACGGCGACGACACCGATCCTGTCGAGTGTGGTGTCGGGCCCGGCGTATCTGGTATCGCATGGTGGTGCGGCGTTCCCCGACCTCGTCGTGATCCTGCAGGGCGAAGGCGTGACGCTGGACCTGGTGGGGAGCATCGACATCAAGCACGGCGTCACGAGCAGCACGTTCGCGTCGATCCCCGACGCTCCGATCGACACGTTCGAGCTCAAGCTCCCCGAGGGTCCGCACTCCGGTCTCACGGCGGTCCTGCCGGCGAAGGCGAAGGGGAACCTGTGCGGCACGAGCCTGACGATGCCGACGACGCTGACGGGGCAGAACGGGGCGCAGATCAAGCAGTCCACGAAGATCGCGGTCACCGGGTGCGGCAAAGCCAAGCCGAATACCCGGAGGGCACACGGGAAGAAGAAGGCGGCGAAGCGCAAGCACGGTAAGAGGAAGCGGGGGTAGGCGGGGGTTATGGCTGTGGCTTCTCGTGAGCGCAGGGCCGGCGGGGCGCGCCAGGGCAAGCGTGCGCGTCCCGCTCCCGTCGCGGCCAGCAACGCGGCCGTCGTCGGTGGTAAGGGTCGCGGTGGTGAGACTGGTCGTGGTGGTGAAACGGCGGGTGTTGGGCGCGAGAAGGTCAGTGAGATTCAGCGTGGGCGGATGCTCACCGCGATGATGGAAGTCGCGGGGGAGCGCGGCGCCGCGAACGCGACCGTCGCGCATGTCGTCGCGCGGTCGGGGGTTTCGCGTCGCACGTTCTATGAGATGTTCCGCGACCGCGAAGACTGTCTCGCCGAGGCATTCGAGGTCTCGGTCGCGCGTGCATCTGAGCGGGTTCTTCCCGCGTATGAGTCACAGCGTGGGTGGCAGGCGCAGCTCAGGGCCGCCGTTGCTGCGTTGTTGTTGTTCGTCGACGAGGAGCCCGACATGGGGCGGTTGTTGATCGTCGAGGCGCTAGGCGGTGGGCCACGCGTCCTCGCGCACCGCGCGGAGATCCTCCTGCGGCTTGTCCAGGCCGTCGACGAGGGCCGCCGGCTCGCCAAGACCCCGCCGCCGCCGCTCACCGCCGAGGGGGTGTTGGGTGGTGCGTTTGCGCTGATCCACACCCGCCTCCTGCAGCGTGATCCTGCGCCGCTCACGGACCTCCTCGGCCCGCTCATGGGTCTCATCGTGGGTCCCTACCTCGGCCCGGCCGCCGCGCGTAAGGAGATCGGGCGCCCCGCCCCGGAGTTCGACCACGCCGCGCGGCGGGAGCACCGTGACCCGCTGCGGGGTCTCGAGATGCGCCTCACCTACCGCACCGTCCGGGTATTGGTCGCGATCGGCGCGCAGCCCGAGGCCTCCAACCGCCAGATCGCTGACGCCGCCGGTGTCGAGGACCAGGGGCAGATCTCCAAGCTCCTTCGCCGCCTGGAAAGCCTCGGGCTCGTCCTCAACACCGGCCAGGGGCACTCCAAGGGGGAGCCCAACCGCTGGACCCTCACCACCCGCGGCACCGAAGTCGAGCAAGCAATCAAGGCCCAAACCGACGGGTGATGCACTGCGTTGGGCGCCATCCTCGCGTTCGGCGGGTGGGTGGCTGCGCCGCGGGTGATGGGTGAGGTCGTTGCGCACCTCTGCGCGCTGGGCGGGACACGCGCACGCTCGCAGGGTCGGCTCTGCCGGCCCTCTTCCCCTCCTTTTGTCGATTTGGACCAATCACCAGTCATCTAATACTGCGAAAAGTTGTAGCCTTCGGCTGCCGTGGACGTTGCCTTCCCTGGCCAGGTGAGCGCCGAGCGGCCTGCCTCGCAGGTGCGCGAGCGTGCGCATGAGGTGATTGCCGAGGTTTCGCTCTCGGCGGCTGGGGAGATCGCGCCGCTGTGCGAGGGCATGGGGCAGCGGCTGCTGCTCGACACGCCCTCCTTCGGGCAGGACGCCGAGCTCGAGAGGGAGATGCACGCTGCGATTCGCGGCAACCTCGAGCACGTCTTCCTGCGGGTCATGCCCGGCGCCGAGGATGCGCTCGTGCCGCCGCCCGACGCGCTTCGCTTCGCCGCGTCGGTGCTGCATCGCGGGATCGACACGGGAGAGCTGATTCAGGCCTATCGCGTCGGGCAGAACATGGCGTGGTCGTGGTGGATGGTCCGCCTCGCCGACCACATCGAGGACCGCGAGCTGTTGATCGAGGCGCTCGATATCTCCGCTGTGCGCATGTTCACCTACGTCGACGCGGTTCTCGACGAACAGGGACGCCTCTGGGAGGAGGAGCGCCGGCGCTGGCTCGGCCGTGCCGTCGCGCTGCGCGCCGAGGTCGCGCGGCGCGTCCTTCGCGGGGAGCCCCTCGCCGTCGATGAGGTCGCGCACGCGCTCGACTACCGCATCGACCGCCCCCTGCTCGCCGCCATCCTCTGGGAAGAGAGCGCCGTGCTCGGCGCCGAACCCACCATGGACCGCCTCGAGGGGCTCGCCGACGCGATCGCCCTCGCCGTCGGAGCGGAGCGCGCGCTGCTCGTCCCCGCGGGGTCCGCCACCCTGTGGGCGTGGTTCGCGGGGGAGTCTCCGCTCTCGGTGGGAGCGCTTGCCGATGTCGCCGCCGCGCGCCTGCGCGACGGGCAGGGGATCTCGCTCGGCCTTCCCGGCGCCGGGCTCGACGGCTTTCGCTCCAGCCACCGCCAGGCGCGCCGCGCGCGTCGCCTCGCGGAGCTCGCGCGCACGCCTCCCGGCCTCATCCGCTTCGACGAGGTCGAGACGCTCTGCCTCATGAACGAAGACCCCGAGCTCGTCGGCGACTACGTCCGGCGCAAGCTCGGTCCGCTTGCCGCCAACGACCCCGTCACCCAGCGCGTGCGCGAAACCGTCCTCGTCTGGCTCCAGGAGGGCGGCAACGCCAGGCTCGCCGCCGCCCGCCTCAGCGCGCACAAGAACACCATCCACTATCGCGTCCAGCGCGCCGAGGAACTGCTCGGCCACCCGCTCTCCAAGGATCGGCTCGGGTTGGAGCTCGCGCTCACCATGGCCGAGCGCGTTGGGCTGCGGATCCTCGAAGACTGACGCCTGGGTCGTGCGGTCGGCCCTACAACCCCTGCCCCGGCAGGAACTCGTTCGTGAACGGGGGCAGGCCCGCGTCGGAGCCATGTGTCAGCAGGCCGTGCGTCGCCATCCACCTGTCGAACGCCGCCCACGCCGCCGGGTCCTGCCAGCCGTAGGGCTCGCTCGCGTGCGCGCCGCTCGGGCGCGTCGCCGGCAGCGTCTTCACGATCGAGGCCAGCTGCAGCTTCGCTTCGAGGCTCGGGTTCGCCGCCAGGATCAGCTTCGCCGCCGCCGCCGGGTCGGCGCGCACCTCGCGCTCGCCGCGCGTCATTGCCTGCAGGAAGGCGCGCAGATCCTGCCCGCGTTTGTGCGCCTCGTCCTCGCGCACCACCAGCACCAGCTCGTTATATGGTGGCACGCCCGCCTCGTCCACGGGGATCGTCGTCGGGCGCTTGTGCAGCTGTTCCAGCTGGATCGCCTCGTAGTTCCAGAACCCGCCCAGCGTCGCCGCCACCTTGCCCGACAGCATCGCCGGCACGAGGTCGAAGCCCACATTCACTTCCTTCACAGTGCTCGGGTCCACGCCCGCGTTCTGCAGCGCCGTCTTCAGCTCCGCCGCCTGGTAGGGGATCCCCGCGGTCCCCACCTTCTTCCCCTTCAAATCCGCCACCTTCGCCACGTGCCCGCCCGGCAGCGCGATGATCGACGTCAGCGGGCGCTGCACCAGCGCCGCGATCGACACCACCTTCAGGCCCGCATCGCGCGCGATCAGCACTTCGGGCTCGTAGCTGATGGCCATATCCACCTTCCCCGCGGCCAGCAGCTTGAGCGGTTCGGCGGGGTTCGCCGGCGTCTGCGGCTTCACGTCGAGGCCCCCCGCCTTGAAGTCGCCGTGCGCGATCGCCGAGTACAGCGCCGCGTGATCCGCGTTCGGGAAGAAGTCCAGCATCACCGCAAACGGCTTCGTCGCCGCCGGGGCGAGGGTGTCCTTCTTTTCGCCGCACGCCGCGAGGGCGAGGACGCACAGCAGAGCCAGAGTGGCGGAAAGGGCTTTCAACGTCAACGTCGTTCTCCTTTGCGGATGTGCGCCCACGGCGCCAGGCGGCGTTCGATCAGGGCGAGGGTATAGAAACACGCGAGCGCGAACACGAACAGCACGGCTGTCGCCGCCCACGCGCGCGGGGTCTGCAATGTGCTGAGGTCGAGCTCGATCTCGTGGCCCAGGCCCGCGCTCGTGCCCGCCGTCGTCACTTCGGCGATGTACGCGCCGATCACACCCACCGCCAGCGCGATCCGCGTGCCGCTGAGCGCCGCGGGCAGCGCGGCCGGCATCTCCGCGATGCGAAACGCCTGCCAGCGCGAGGCATCGAGGGTGCGCAGCAGCTTCAGCTGATCGGGGTCCACCGCCGCCAGGCCGTCGACGGTCGTCACCACCACCGGGAAGAAGCAGATCAGCGCAATCACCACCAGCTTCGGCCAGATCCCAAAGCCCCACCAGAACACCAGCAGCGTCGCGATCACCGCCACCGGTATCGCCTGCGAGCCCACCGCCAGCGGGTAGATCGCGCGGCGCGCCAGGGGGGAGAAGTGGATTGCAACCGCCGTTGTGAAGCCCGCCACGAGGGCCAGCGCGAGGCCCGCGATCACCTCCCTCGCGGTGATCGCCAGGTTCGAGGAGATCAGGCCCCGGTTGCTCCACAGTTCTTCGGCCATTTCGTGGGGCGCCGGGAGGATGAACTGGTTCACGCTGCCGCTCGTCGCGTAGATCTCCCAGGCCCCGAGGAGGATCAGGATCAGTGCCACGGCCGGGAGGGCGTCGAGGAACCGGCGCTTCATGCGGGCCTTTGCGAGGTCGTGGCCCCGTTCGCGGCTCCGTCCAATACAAGGGTCTCCAAAACCCGCTCCCTGAGGGCCTGAACGGCTGGATCGGTCCGTGTGCGCGGGCGGCTCAGCGCCACCTCCAGCTCGCCGCGCACGCGCCCCGGCCGGGGGGAGAGAACCACGATCCGATCGGCGAGCACCACCGCCTCCTCCACGTCGTGCGTCACGAGGACGACCGTCCGCGGCTCCTTGCCAAGCGCGTCCGCAAGCCACGCCTGCATCTCCGCGCGCGTGATCGCATCCAGCGCGCTCAGGGGCTCGTCCAGGCACAGCAGCGCCTTACCCGACAGGAGCGTTCGCAGGAACGCCACGCGCTGGCGCATCCCACCCGACAGCTCATCGGGGCGGGCGTCCTCGAAGCCCGCGAGCCCCAGCTCCGCGAACAGCTCGCGCGCGCGGCCGCGCGCCTCGGGCTTCGGCACATGCGCGATGCGGGGTGCCAGGGCCGCGTTGTCGAGCGCGCTCAGCCACGGGAGCAGCAGGTCGCGCTGGGGCATCAGCGCCGGGGGTGGACACTCGATGCTGCCCGCGTCCGGGGTCCGCAGGCCGCAGATCAGTTCCAGCAGGGTGGTCTTGCCGCATCCGCTCGGGCCCACCACCGCCAGGAGCTGTCCCGCATCGGCCTGCAGCGACACGTCGCTCAGCGCCTGCACCGGCGCCCGCCGTTCGGGGCGGTAGGCCATGCTCACGCCCTGCACCCTCACGTCACTTCGCTCCCTTCGCGGGCATTACCCCACAGGTTCGAAGGGTCTGCGCCGGGGGAGATTCCTCGTCTCCCGTGCGCGATCTCAGCCGGCCTGCCCGCCAGCTCCCCTGGTTTGTGTTGCTTGGCTGGTGATGCTAGCGCGCGGCCGTCAGCTCGGGTCGCGCGAGCGCCTTCACGAACTCCTCCAGCTGCGCGGTCGTCCAGCACTCGAACGCGGTGCAGTACTGCTCGTAGGCCGCGATCACGGAGTCGCCGTAGTTCCAGTAGAGGCGCGGCTCGGGGTTCAGCCAGAACGTGCGCCCTGCCCGCGCGGCCACCGCGGCGAACAGGTCCGCGCGCGGGTCGCGGCCGTTGGTGCGCGCGTCACCGAGGACGATCACCGTGGAGCGCGGGGTGAGGTCGTCGCGGATCAGCTCCAGCAGCTCCGACCAGACGCGGCCGTAGTCGGTGTAGCCGGAGATGTCCGCCACGCCCGCGTCGCCGGCTATCCGTTCGGAGACCCTCTTGAAGTCGCGCTCCTGCTCGAAGATGTCGGTGATCTCGGAGATGCGCTCGATGAACACGAACGAGCGCATCTTGCGAAAGCTGTCGTGCAGCGCGTGCAGCACGGAAAGAAAGAAGACCGACGCGGAGGTGACGCTCGTGGAGACGTCGCACAGCACGTAGATCTCCGGGCGGCGCGGGCGGCGGGGGCGGTACTTCAGTTCGACGGGGACGCCGCCCGTCTGCAGCGAGGCGCGCATCGTGCGCCGCACATCCACGTGCGCGTGGTGGCGGTGTCCGCGCGCCTGCTTTCCCTGCGTGGCAAGGCGCCGGCGCAGCTGCGCCACCACGCGGTGCACCGCCGCGAGATCCTGCAGCGGACCCGAGGGCAGCGCGCGATCCAGATCGCCGAGGGGACGCGCAGGCGGCAATGAGCCGGTGCGCTCGATCTGCCCGCGTTCCAGCTCGCGCCGCAGCAGCGCCTCGAAGCGGCGCAATGCCTCGCGCGGGAGGCCCTCGCGGCGCGGGTCGCCCGCGGGCATCTCCGGCTGGGGGTCGGTGCGCAGGCCGAGCGCACGGCGGATCCGCTGCACGTCGACGCCGATCACCCCCGAGCCGTTCTCCTGGCGCCCGAACGCGGCGATGGCCATCCGCGCGAGGTCGCGCATCGCGCCCTCCGAGCCATCGCGCAGCGCGGCGGCGATCTGCGCGCGCAGCGCGTCGAGGTCCTCGGGAGAGAGATCGTCGAGCGACAGCTCGCCGTTCTCGCGCAGCTCGTCCTCGCGCACGTTCTCGCGCGCCGCGGCCAGCTCCACCGCGCGGAAGAAGAAGCGATCGAACACCAGCTCGAAGATGCGGCGGTCCTCCTGGCTCTTGGCGAGCGTCGTCGCGAGCGCCTCGCGGAAGTCGCGCTGGCTGGTCCAGTCGATCTCCTCCAGCACGCGGAAGGCGTCCAGCAGCTCCGAGGTGCCCACCGCCACGCCCTCCTCGCGCAACGCGTCGCCGAGCTCCAGCAGGCGTGCCGCAAGGCCCTCGGGGGCTGGAGAGGAGGATGGCCTCCGCCCGGAGGGCTCCGGCGAGCGGCGTGCGTCGCGCGCTTCAGGCGGGGCTGACATCGACGTTTGCCAGCTTGAGCCCCACGCGCTCTGCCACCACGTCCATGTCGGTGCGGTGCTTCACGATCACCGACATCGTGTCGTTGAAAGTCTTCGCGTCGATGTCCCTCACGCCGAGCAGCAACAGCGCGCGCGCCCAGTCGATCGACTCGGCGATCGAGGGCGGCTTCTTGAGGTCGAGCGCGCGCACCATCCCCACGACCTCGACGAGCTTACGCGCGACGGTCTCGGGCAGCTCGGGCGTGTGCAGGCGCACGATCTCGAGCTCGTGCTCGAGCGCGGGGTAGTCCAGCCACAGGTACAGGCAGCGGCGCTTGAGCGCCTCCGTGAGCTCGCGCGAGTTGTTGCTCGTGAGCAGCACCACCGGGTGCGTGCGCGACTCCACCTTGCCCAGCTCGGGGATCGAGATCTGGAAGTCCGAGAGCACCTCCAAAAGCATCGCCTCGAACTCCTGATCGGTCTTATCGATCTCATCGATCAGCAGCACCACCGGGGTCTCGGACGCGATTGCCGTCATCAGCGGACGCGCGAGGAGGAAGTCCTCGCCGAAGATGTCCTCCTGCACCTCGCTCCAGCCCGCGCCATCGGCCTCGGCCTGGATGCGCAGGAGCTGCTTGCGGTAGTTCCACTCATACAGGCCTTGGCCTCATCGAGGCCCTCATAGCACTGCAGGCGCACCAGCTCGCGTCCCAGATAGCGCGCCAGCGCCTTCGCCAGCTCCGTCTTGCCGACGCCCGCCGGTCCCTCCACCAGCACGGGCTTACCGAGCTTCGCCGCGAGGAACGCCACCAGCGCCGTCGCATCTTCGGGCAGGTAGCCCACGGCGCGCAGGCCCGCGGCCACCTCGGCGGCGCTCGCCGGAGCCACGCCCGCGGCAAGCGGCGCGGGGGACTGCGACGGCGACAGGGAGGGAGGGGCTCTCGGGCCCCGGTGGGGAGGTCATGCTCCCGGGAATGATAGGACTCGCCGGGTGCCTGCGGACTCCTACGCTCACGCCGCTCGCGGCGGCCAATCCGCCGGCAGGGCCCTTCCTGATCGGGATGGTGCTCGGCTTCCTCGTGGGCAGCTTCGGGCACATCGTCAAATCGCGCGCCCTGATCCTCCTGGGGATCGCGCTGCTGGGGGTCACCGTCACGATCTTCGCGATCGACGGGCTGGCGATGAAGACCGCGCCGGGTAGCCACCACCGGCTTGACACCCCAAAAGCACGCGCATTTTTCTTTAGGGCTTGACAACACCTACGGCATGTGCTTATAGTGCTCTTGTCCGGTCCGCCCCGATCCTGGGACGACGGGCAGTGCATAGGTCGGGTCAGGGTCCTCCCGCTGGTGCGGGTTCCATGGGACCGCAGGGATTTGGTTGGAGAGGGATTTTCGATCGCTTTATGAGAGATGTATGAGATGAGTGATCTTGTTTTCACCGCGCCAGGCGCGGCCAATGGTCTAGCGGCCCCTTCAGGGGACGTTGCTAGATGCTCCAGCATCGCTGAAGCATCTCTCTCTCTCTCTCTCTCTCTTGGCCGGGGCTTCTAGCTTCTAGGGCCTTGCCGCCGGTTCGCGGCTCGTGCAGGCCCTTGTTCGTCGTTTGCCGCTCTGCCGCCGTGTGTGCCCGGGGTGGTTTTGTGCTGCCCGGATCGTCTCCTGGGTGGTCGTGTTCTCGATTGCTCTGGGAGGGGATGGGTTTGATGCTGCGTCGAGTCTTGTTCTTGCTGGTCGGGGTGGTGGTGTTGGGGCCGCCGGCGGGGGCCTCCGCTGAAGAAGGGTGTGCGAATGAAGCGTCGCGGCCTGCCGGGTCGTATTCCTCGCGGTTGCCGGATTGCCGCGCGTACGAGCAGGTCACACCGGTAGACAAGGGCGGCACGAACATCCAGGGTATTGAAAATCTGGTGCAGGTTTCCCCATCCGGTGAACGGCTTGTGTTCCCCGTACTCGCCAATATGCCCGGCGGCGAAGGCGCATCCATCTCGCCCCTTTTCCTTGCTCAGCGAGGTGTTGAAGGTTGGTCGAGTCGGGGTCTGACGCCGCCCTTCCAATCCAACGGAGACAGCCGTGTCAAGGGCTGGAGTGAAGATCTCTCCCAGACGCTGGCGATAGTGACCGAAGGGACCTCCGGGTCTGGTAAAGGCCTGTATCTGCGGGATACCTCCAGCGCATCGTTGCGGTTGGTGGCGCCGATCGGGATCTACCAGGGAGTGTGGGTCGCGGGCGTTAGCTCAGACGATTCTCGCGTGATCTTCGAAACGCGCGCGCATCTGTTGCCGAGCGCCACCGAAGGCGTGATCAACCTGTATGAATGGCACAATGGTGTGGTGAGCCTGGCGGGCGTTTTGCCGGATGGCAGCACCTCGCCTGGGGGCTCGTTCGCTGGTCCTTATGACTGGCACGGCGGCAGCACCGAAAATGGCGGCGCCGAAATCGAATACTACACGCAGGATACGATCTCGAGCGACGGGTCGCGTGTGTTCTTCACGGCCGGTGAAACGGGGCAGCTGTATGTGCGTGAGAACGGCGTGCGCACAGTGCAGGTATCGGCATCTCAGCGCACGGTCCCCGACCCCAATGGTCCCAAGCCGGCGGCGTTCATGGCCGCGACACCGAACGGGTCGCGAGTGCTCTTCACGAGCTGCGAGAAGCTTACCAACGACTCCACTGCGGCCTCGACGTCGCAGGCGTCCTGCACCGGGAGTTATAGTCAGGAAGGGCAAGATCTATACGAATACAACGTCGACAGCGGAGCGCTGGCCGATCTCACCGTCGATGGCAACCCCGGCGATACGCTTGGCGCTGCGGTGCAGGGTGTCCTCGGTGTGGGGGGGGATGGCGCGTATGTCTACTTCGCTGCCGATGGTGTGCTTGCTGGTGGTGCATCGCCAGGGAACTGCAGGCCTCGTCAGCTCCAAGGAACTTGCGCTGTTTATCTCTGGCATGGCGGGAGGATCAGCTTCATCGCGAACCTCAGCGAATTCGGCCCACTCAATTGGCTGCCTAAGTCAGAAGGAGGTAAAGGACATGAATCGCGTGTGACCCCGAGTGGCGGGACGTTGTTGTTCAGTGCGGAACAGCCGCTGACAGGGTATGACAATCAACAGGCGCCGGGTCTTACAAGCTGCAGCCACTCCGGTTTGGAAGCCGACATGCCGTGCAACGAGCTGTACCGTTATGATGCCGCTAGCGCTCACTTGACGTGTGTCTCGTGCAATCCGAGCGGCGTCCAGCCTGCAGGCTCGACCCATCTACGTAGCATCACAGTCGAATCCATTACCGAAGGCGTGTCGGCGATTCTGGCGCGTAATTTCTCTGTCGACGGCAGCAGGGTGTCTTTCGAGTCCTCCGATGCGCTCGTTCCGCAGGACACCAATGGCGTGCAGGATGTTTATGAGTGGGAGTTGGCGGATGCGGGAGGCTGCCGGAAATCGAGCCAGAGCTTCAGCGCCGACTCGGGCGGCTGTCTGTATTTGATTTCGACGGGTCGCAGCCCCGAGGCTTCGTATTTCGCCGACGCGGGCACTGATGGCAGCGATGTGCTGTTCTTCACCGATCAGTCGTTGGTTGGCCAGGATCGGGACGGTCTGGTGGACGTGTATGACGCGCGTGTGGATGGTGGAATCGCCGCTCAGAACCCGGCCGTATCCTCCTCGTGTGGCAGTGAAGGGTGCAGAGGCCCGGCGGGTTCGGCGCCTGTGTCCGGCACGCCGTCGAGCGCTGTGTTCTCGGGCACCGGGAATCTCACGTCCCTGTCCGCGCCCTCGCTGAAGGACAAGGCGAAGAAGCCGAAGGTCAAGAGGAAGCGACACGCACGCAAGCGCGGGAAGGCAAAAAAGGCCCCAGTACGCGGTGGGAGTGCGACGCAGAAGCACATGCACAAGATGAGGAGGGGGAGCAGGTGATGTTGCGCAAAAGACTCGTATCTTTCCTGGTGATCCTAGCGGTGCCGTTCTTGGTATCGGCTGCTGAGGCAGGCGCGACGACGGCGAGGCCGGCATGGAGGATTACCTTGCTGGCAGCGCCGACGAACTTTGCTTCCGGCGACGGTACCGCAAAGCACGATGTGTACGTGGTGACAGTCACCAATGTTGGTGGGGCGCCGAGCGATGGTACTCCGATAGTGGTGAGCGACACCCTGCCTGCAGGCCTGGCTTATGACCCGGCGGGTGGGTATTACGGGATAGGCGTTTTTGGCAGTGATGACCAAGGGTTGAGCTTGCCGTGCAGTGGGGGCCCGCCCGTGAGCTGTCCGGACCCCGACACGTTGGCGCCCGGCCAGTCGTTGTACATGTTTCTCCCGGTAGATGTCTCGGGCGCCGCGCCCGTGAGCGTGCTTAACACGGCGAGCGTCAGCGGCGGTGGCGCAGCGGGCGCATCCGCGAGCGAGACCACGACGATAGGCCCTGCGACGCCTGGCTTTGGCTTTCAACGATTCGACGGCTCGATCCTGGGTGCGGATGGGCTGCCCGATACGCAGGCTGGGTCGCACCCGTACGCATTGACGCTCGACTTTCCGTTTAACACGACGCACTTCGACGAAGCGCTGGAAAGCCTTCCTCCCGCTGGGAATCCCAAACAGCTGACTGTGAGCCTACCGGCCGGGGTGGTTGCCAACCCAGGCGCCACGTTGACACGCTGTACCGAGGTGCAATTCGAGGAAGCTCTTGGGAACGGCCTTACCAGCGGCTGCCCGGACTCGTCCGTGGTGGGAGTCGTCAGTGTCTCTCTTGGAGTCTTCGGCTATCCGGCGCCTGGCTCAGCGGCGCTGTATAACATGGTGCCGCCGTCGGGGGTTCCGGCGGAGTTCGCCTTCAAAGCTCCGCTTAATATTCCCGTGCACCTGTTTGGTGGTGTGCGCACGGGCGGCGACTACGGCCTGTCCTCGACCACAAGCGACATCCTCCAGTACGGACTGTTGCTCGGTGCTCGTGTGGAACTGTGGGGCAATCCATCCGATCCGAGCCACGACGCCGCGCGTGGGCGCTGCGCACATGAAGGCTATTCGGGCCCGCGTCCGTGCTCAGCGCCGTCGTCAGGGCTTCCGGCGTTCTTGACGTTGCCGAGTGCGTGTTCGGGGCCGTTGGTCTCGTCGGTGAGCGCGGACTCGTGGCAGGAACCGAATAACTTCGTCAGAGACAGTTTCGCGACACACGATCTTGCTGGCGATCCGGTGGGCGTGACGGGCTGCTCCTCGCTCGATTTCAGTCCGTCGATCAGTGTGCAGCCGGATACACAGGCGGCGGGTTCGCCGACTGGGTTGAACGTCGATCTGCGTGTCCCGCAGAACGAAAGCCCCGAAGGGCTGGCGGAGGCGAACTTGAAGAAGGCCGTCGTTACGCTGCCCGCCGGAATGACGATCTCGCCGTCTTCGGCGAACGGCCTGGGTGCGTGCTCTGAAGCGCAGATCGGGTTGGATAACGCGGATAGGCCTTCGTGCCCCGATTCGTCGAAGGTGGGTTCCGCGGAAGTGCTCACGCCGTTGTTGGGGCATCCGCTGCAGGGTGCGGTGTATGTCGCGCAGCAGGGCAGCAATCCGTTCGGCTCGCTGATCGCGCTGTATCTGGTCGTCGAAGCGGACGGGGCGTTGATAAAGCTTCCGGGCCAGGTGTCCCTGGATCCGGTGACGGGCCAGGTCACAACCACGTTCGACAAGAGCCCGCAGTTGCCGTTCAGCGAGTTGAGGCTGGGCTTCTTCGGCGGCCCGCGCGCGGCGCTCGTCACGCCGTCCGGGTGTGGGTTGTATACGACGACGTCGCGGTTGATGTCGTGGAGCAGCGAAACGCCGGTGGAACCCAACAGCTCCTTTCAGATCACGAGTGGGTGTGGTGCTCTGGGCTTCAGCCCGTCGTTTACCGCGGGGACGAGCAACAACCAGGCTGGTGCTTTTAGCCCCTTCAGCGTCACGCTTTCCCGGCAGGACACAGAACAGCAGTTGGGCGAGGTTACGGTCACGACGCCGCCCGGTCTGTTGGGGCTGCTCAAGAGCGTGCAGCGCTGTGGCGAGCCGCAGGCTGGGCAGGGCACCTGTGGTGCCGGGAGCCTGCTTGGGCATACGACGGCCACGGCTGGTGCGGGGCCTGATCCGGTGAGCGTTACGGGCCAGGTGTTCTTGACCGGGCCGTATAAGGGCGCCCCGTTCGGGTTGAGCATCGTGGTGCCCGCGGCCGTCGGTCCGTTCAACCTGGGGATCGTCGTTGTCAGAGCCGCGGTGAACGTGGACCCGCACACCGCGCGGATCGCCGTTACGAGCGATCCGTTGCCGACGATCCTGCAGGGCGTCCCGTTGCAGATCAAGACGGTGAACGTGACGATCGACAGGGAAGGGTTCATCTTCAACCCCACCAACTGTGAACCCCTAGCGGTGGATGGGACGCTCACGAGTACACAGGGCGCGAGCGCAAGCGTCTCGTCGCGCTTCCAGGCGGCGAATTGCGCGAACCTCGGTTTCAAGCCGTCGTTCACGGTGAGCACGCAGGCGAAGACGAGTAAGAAGCAGGGTGCGAGCCTCGACGTGAAGGTGGGCTACCCCAAGGGCGCCCAGGCGAACATCCACTCGGTGGCGGTGAGTCTCCCCAAGCAACTGCCCTCGAGACTCACCACGATCCAGCAGGCGTGTCCCGCCGCGACGTTCAACGCGAACCCCGCGTCGTGTCCGGCGGGGTCGAATATCGGAGTTGCGACTGCGACGACGCCGATCCTCTCCAGCGCGGTGTCGGGTCCGGCGTACCTGGTGTCGCATGGTGGCGCGGCGTTCCCCGATGTCGTCGTGATCCTGCAGAGCGAAGGCGTCACGGTGGATCTCGTGGGCAGCATCGACATCAAGCACGGCGTCACGAGCAGCGCGTTCGCGTCGGTGCCCGATGTCCCGATCTCGAGCTTCGAGCTCAAGCTCCCTGAGGGCCCCCACTCAGGGCTCACCGCGGTCCTTCCCGCGAAGGCGAAGGGGAACCTGTGCGGCACCAGCCTCACGATGCCCACCACGCTCACCGGGCAGAACGGCGCCGTCGTCAAGCAGACCACCAAGATCGCCGTCACCGGCTGCACCAAGAGCAAGAGAAAGCCCAAGACCAAGAAGCACCACAAGGCCAAGAAGAAGAAGGGGTAGGGGTGGCTGTTCTCGTGGTATCGCGTAATGGGAAGCCCGGGGCTCGTACCCGGAGGGCGCGCGGTAAGCCCGTGCGTCCTGCGGTGGATGGGTTGCCGCGGGAGCACGTGGGTGAGATCCAGCGGGTGCGGATCCTGATGGCGATGGCGGAGGTCGCGGCGGAGCGGGGCGCGGGTGCGGCTTCGGTTGCGCACATCGTGTCCCGCGCGGGGGTCTCAAGGCGTACGTTCTATGACCTGTTCGAGGACCGGGAGGACTGTTTTCTGGCGACGTTCGATGAGATCGTCGCGAGAGCGTCGGGCCCGGTGCTGGAGGCATACCGTGGGGAGGTCAGGTGGCGTGAGCGGATCCGGGCGGGCCTGCTGGCGTTGTTGGTGTTCTTCGACGAGGAGCCGGCCCTCGCCCGGTTCTGCGTCGTGGAGGCGCTCGCGGCGGGCCCGAGGGCGTTGGAGCGCAGGGGCGAGATCGTCGATGTGCTCGTGAGGGTCGTGGACGAGGGCCACGAGGAACGTCCTGCGAGGGCCCCTGATCCGCCGCCGTTGGCGGCGGAGGGCGCAGTCGGTGCTGTCCTCGCGGTTATCCACCGCCGTCTGGTGTTGGGTGGCCCGGAGCCCCTGACAGACCTCCTGGGCTCCCTCGTAAGTGCGATCGTGTTGCCGTATCAGGGGGGTGCGGCAGCGCAGAAGGAGCTGCACAGGCCGGCCCCCTCTCTTGAAAGTTAATCCTGCGCGTCATTACGGTGACCCGCTCGAGGGCCTGGAGATGCGCATCACCTACCGCACCGTCAGGGTCCTGATCGCAATCGCCACCGGTCCCGGCGCGTCAAACCGCGAGATCGCCACCGGCGCGGGTATCCAGGACCAGGGCCAGGTCTCAAAGCTCCTGACGCGCCTGGAGCACCTCGGCCTGATCCACAACCAGGGCGCCGGCCCCGCCAAGGGCGCACCCAACGCCTGGATTCTCACCCCCAAGGGCCAACGCGTCGAGGAAGCCGTACGCGTACAGAGCACCCCACGCTGAGGCGCTCTGTACGGGCGGGACGTCGTCTAAGCTCTGACCATGGAGTCTCACCAGTCCAAAGCGTCTACCGACCTGCTCACGCTGACGGCGGTCTTCACACCCGACGAGAACGGCTGGACGATGGCTCAGCTGGCGGAGTGGCCGGCGGTCGTGACCTGCGGGCGCACGCTCGACGAGGCCCGCGAGATGCTGCTGGACGCCGCCCACGAGATGATCGTCTCCTACCGCGAGGAAGGCCGCGAGATCCCGATCGGCGGTGGGCGCGCGGAACCGTTGACGATCGACCTCGCCGCTTGAAGCGACGCGACCTCGAAGTCCACCTGCGCGGGCACGGTTGCCAGCCGGTGCGCGAGGGTGCCAACCATGCGATTTGGGCGAGTTCGACGCGCGACTCGCGCTCGCCGCTCCCGCGCCATCGCGAGATTCCCACCGGCACCGCTCGCGCGATCTGTCGCCAGCTGGGCGTTCCTCCCCCAGAGGGTCAACGCTAGCCCTCGGTTCGGCGCCGAGGTGGTGCTGTACCGATCGCTCGGTGCTACACTTGCTTCATGCCAACCGCTCGACCGCGGCATACGATCACCGAGACCAGCGATGTCGCGGTCGCGCTGGACGACGCCGCACGGCATTGGCCTGAGCAGGCGTCCCGACGGGGGCAGCTGCTGCTGCGCTTGGTGGAGGAGGGGCACCGTGCGCTCGAGCGCGAGGACGCGCAGGCGCGCGTCCTGCGGCGCGAGGCGGTGAAGCGCACGGCGGGGACGCTCACGGGCGTCTATCCGCCCGGGTATCTCGAAGATCTGCGCGACGACTGGCCGTCGTGATCGTGCTCGACGCCAGCGTGCTGATCGCCCATTTCGATGCGCGCGATGCTCAACATGACCGCGCGCTGAGCGTCCTGGCTGCCACCGACAGTGAGGAGCTCAGGGCCAGCACGATCACGTTCGCCGAGTGCCTCGTCGGCCCGGCCCGCGCCGGACGCCTCGATGAGGCTCATACCGCGCTGCGCGACCTTGGCGTCGGCGAGCTGCCTCTTGCGGCCGATTCCTCCGTTGCACTCGCCCAACTGCGCGCGCAGACGAACCTGCGCCTGCCGGACTGTTGCGTCCTGGAGTGCGCGCGGCGTGCGCGCGCATCGCTGTTGACGTTCGACGACCGGCTCGCCAAGCGCGCGGCGGATGTCGGCGTGCAGCTGGCTATTGCCTGACGCGACTACCGCGAAGCGGGCGACCAGCCGCGGCCGTTCGCCAGCCACAGCTCCGAGCAGCGGGTCGACGACGCGCCAGCCGGTTGCCGTGGTCTCGTCGGCGACGACGTGGCCGTCGCGCTCCAGGCGCCCTACCGTGTTCTCGTTGCTGCCGGTCTTGCTGACGCCGTAGCGCTCGCGCGCGACGCGGCCCTGCAGCGGCGTCGTTCGGCCCGCGATGACCGCCATCAGCCGCCGCTCGCTGTTGTTCCAGGAGTCCCATGCCGCCTGCACCTCGGGGTTCGCGTCGTGGGTGGCGCCGACGAACGCACTGCCCCACTCCTCGCCGCCCGCTTTGGTCTTGGGTTTCGTGCGCTCGTAGAGGTGGTGGGCCAGCAGCATCGCGCGCTGCGGGTGCCCATCGGCCGTGGCCAGCAGCGGCTCGAGCGCCTCGCCGGGGTCGCGCCCTCCCCGCTCGAAGCGCGAGCCGATGTACTCGGCCAGATCTTCGGCGCCGAGGCGCGGGAGATCGATCGGCTTGGCCTGGGCGAAGAACGCGTGGCGGCGGTCTGAGAACAGGTCGCGCATCAGGCCGGGGTGCGAGCCGGAGAACACGTACGCGGCGACCCTGCCGTGCTGCTCGAGCTCCGAGCGGATCGTTCCGGTGAGGGCGTCCCCGACACGCACCACGTCCTGGAACTCGTCGAACGCGATCGCGCAGCGGCGGCCGTGGCGTTCGTGCAGCCGCCGCGGCAGCGCGAGTCGATCGAGCAGGTCGGGCGCTTGCGTTTGGGGCGCCTCGGGCGCCACCTCCACGCCCACCCCGGCGGGAGCCGCCTTCACGCGTGGACGCAGCGTGGCGACCATCCCGGCGAACCAGCGCTTCAGCGCTCCGTCGAGCTGCTCGCGATAGGCCCGCTCGATGCGCTCCGCGACATCGGCAGCCGTCAGCACGCCGAGGAAGTTCACGTAGATCGGCACCGCACCGTCTTTGTCCGCCGCCGCCAGCGCCGCCTTGAGCAGCGATGTCTTGCCGTAGCGGCGCGGTCCCTCCAGGCGGCTGTTGCGGGTCTCGGCGATGCGCTCGCGCAACAGAGCCAGCTCGGCCGTCCGGTCGGCAAGGGCCTCGGGTGGTTCGAGCGGGTCCTCGTAGATGAAGGGGCTGCCCATTGGTGCCATACTATAGCACCGTTTGGTGCCGTGTTATAGCACCGTTTGGTGCCGTGTTATGGCACCGCTGAACGTCGCTAACGCCGCTCGGTGGTCCGCTCGTAGTCCAAGGGCTGCTCGCGAGGGCGCACGAAGGGCGGTTCGGGGCGCTGGGCGGCGCGCATCCGCGAGCCGGCGTAGATCAGCGCTCCGGAGGCCGCGAGCGCGAAGAAGATCCCCCACTGGATGCCCACGTTCGCCGCGACGCCGTGGCTTGTGATGCCGGGCTTGTCGAATAGGCGCAGCACGAGCAGCAGCGCGGTCCAGATGCCGGCGATCATCACGATCGTGCCGTCGCTGCCGGGGAGGTGGAATTCGCGCCGCTCCGCGCGCGCGATCATCAGCGCGAGCACCGCCGCTGCGACGAGCAGCACGGCGGCCTCGACGAACGAGAAGACCGCCAAGGCGTCGAGGTTGCGGCTCACCAGCGGCTGCGCGCGGCTGGCTGTGATGACCGCGTTCTGCTGGTACCAGGGGAGGAACATCGTGATGAACAGCGCCGCCGCGGCGAGCGCCGCCAGGCGCTGCTCCGGCTCCAGGGCGCCCCAGGCGCGGGTTGTTCGACTCACGCCTCGATTGTACGTTGGCGTCCGCGGCTGGGAGACGGGCGTGAGTCGCGGCGATGGCGCTGGATCGGCGCTGCTCCGTCCATTGGCCCCCGTGCGAGGCGCGGTAGAGTGGGCGCGATGCAGGCGCTCCTCGCCACAGCTTCGGACCGCCCACTCAGCTGGTGCTCGGCGAGGCGCCGCAGCCGGTCCCCGGACCGCAGTCAGGTGCTCGTGCGGATGCGCGCCGCTGCGCTGAACCCCTTCGATCTGAAGCAGCTCACGGGCGCCTTCGGCGAGAGTTCGATCGCCGAGTTCCCGTTCGTGCCCGGCAGAGACGGCGCGGGGTTCGTCGCCGCGCTCGGCGAGGGCATCGAGGAGCCCGCCGTCGGCGAGGAGGTGTTCGGGTTCTTCGGGCGCACCCCCGGCACGTTCGCCGAATACGCCGTGATCGATGCCGGCCCCTACCTCGCACATCGCCCCGAGGGCCTCGACCCCGAGCACGCCGCCGCGCTGCCCCTGGCGGGCATCACCGCCAAGACGCTCCTGCGCGCGCTCGAGCTCGAGCCCGCCTCCGCGTCGGCCGCCGCCGCGGGGAGCCGCCTACTGGTGGTGGGCGCGACCGGCGGCATCGGCATGTTCGCGGTGCAGCTCGCCGCCGCCGCGGGCGCGGAGGTGCTTGCCACGGCGGGACCCGAGGATCGCGAGTACGTGCTCGGCCTCGGCGCCACCCACGCGCTCGACTACACCTCAGGCGACCTCGTGGAGCAGGTGCTCGCAATCCATCCCGAAGGCGTCGACGCGATCGTGGACCTCGTCAACTCCGGTGAGGGCATCCGCGCATCCGCTCAAGCACTGCGCCCCGGCGGCCGTCTCGCCTCCCCGCTCGGTGGACCCGAGGATCTCGATCGCGGCGTCGAGGCCCTCCTACGTGAGCCTCACACTCAGGAGGGCGACCTCGACGATCTCGCGGCGCGCGCGGCGGAGGGTGACGCTGCGCGTCGAGGTCTCGCGCGTCTATCCCTTCGCGCAGGCCGTGGCGGCGTTCGTCGAGTTCGCCGAGGGCCACACCCGCGGCAAGCTCGTGGTCTCGCTCAGCGCTTGACGATGATCGTGCCGTCGTGCTGGCGTGGTTGCCCGCGAGATCGCCCGCGCTCACCGTGACCGTGTAGGTGCCGGTCCTGTCTTCGGTACGACCCACAGCAGGCGTGGCCTGCCGCCCTCGACGGTCGCGCCGTTGCTCCACACCCTGTGCCCGCCCAGGCTAACGCTCATGGAGAGGGTCCAGACCTTCGAGAGCTTGAACTGCACGCCCGCGTGTGTGCCTGCGCGCACCGTCTGCGTCAGCAGTTCGAGTTCCGGCGGAGTGTGCACGTCTTCGGTGAATTCTTCGGCGGTGGTGCAATAGATTTCGTCGCCCGCGATCGGTGTCGGCTTGGGGGCGGGTGTCGCGCTCGCCGCCACGGTCGCGCCCGTGCCGTGGCTTGCGCGACGCTTGCGGCGACCGCCGGGCTGCCGCCCGTGGCCGGCCCGGAGCTGGTCGTGGACATGCTCGTCGTGGTCGTCGTGCCGCGTGGTCGCTGGTGGTGCTCGTCGTGGTGGTTGCAGGGCGGCGGCGTCACCGGGATCGGTGGTCCTCCGCGCGTGCGCTGACACAGGTGCAGCAGGAATTCGGCGAGCAGTTCGTGGTAGCTCAGGTCCGATTCTTCGTACTGGTCGTACATCGACCAGCCGCCGGTGTTGTAGTGGGGGGTCTCCGCGCGCGCCTCCGCATCGCCCGCTTCGAACAAGCTGCTGTCCGAGCGGGTCGTGCGTGATCGCGCGTAGTCGTAGAGCCCCACGAGCGACTGGATGAAGCCGTTGAGGATGTGATCGCTCGGCGCGTAGGTGTACTCGGCGTACTCCGCCCCCGCGGGCGTCGTCACCGCACGCCGCCGGCGTGGCGCCACCTGGAAGATGCCGAGCGACTGCTGCGCGGTCGTGAGGTAGACCTGTTCGTGAAAGCGCTGGTAGGCGCGCGCGAGCACCTGCAGCGCCGTGCCCTGTGAGAGCCCGCTCGTCCACGGCGGAAGGCCCCCATCGAACTGGAACATGTACTCCCACGCGAGCCCCCCCGCGCGGTGCGTGGCGAGCGGGATGACCTCGGCGAGCAGTTCCTTGAACTGCGTGTTCTGATGACCGGAGAGGAAGTAGCCGTTGGCGGCGCCGAAGGTCCCCAGCCACTGGATCTCGATGCCCTGGCCGGCGTAGTACTCCCACACAAGGTGGCTCCCAGGGACGGTTACGCGCGCGCGTGAGGAGATCAGCGGCTCGGTGGTCCACCACGTGCGGTTGGCTTCGAGCGTGAGGAAGAGCGCGGGCAGGCGCGAGGGGATGAAGCCATGCGCGGCGGCGATCGCCTGCCACGTTGTTCATGACGCCGCCCAGCTCGCTTCGGCGGGTTCCGCTGAGCTTGGCCAGTGAGCGCGCGCGGCCACATACGCGCCCTCATAGCGGTTGTATTCGGTGGGCGTGATCTGGTTCGAGGACCGCAGCGACTGCAGGGCCGCGGTGACCGTGATCGTGGTAGAGCGGCGGGTGGGTTTCTGGGCAAAGGCCGGTAGCGCGTACAGAACTGCCACGATGGCGGTTGCCGTCAGGATGAGGGCTTGGTGGCGCGACAGTCGCGCGACCCGTTGGGCACGTTGATCTTCGGGCACGATTGGATGGTACTGCGAGTACCGGGTTTGGTGCGGCGGTTCCGGGGTTGAGCAGGCTGGCCCAGGGTCAGATTGGTTGGACGTGGCGGTGTGCTCGCTTCCATCTATGCATGCAAACCCGGTTTGAGGCATACGGCGGTCCAACTGTGGAGCGCGGGCTGCGCTCCACAGTTGGGGTAGGCTTGTTGGTCGGGAATTATGATAGAGACTAGACTAGCTGAAGTGCGTGTGCGATGAGCCCTCCTTTTTCCGATTTAAAGGATCCTTTAACAAATTCTTCTGGTTTGAGGCAGCTAGCTTTTCCATGTATGCCTTCTGCGACTTCAGCTGTGCCAAGAACTTCGGTCAAGCTTTCGCTATTTTCACCGCTGATTTCTTTAAGGAGTTCATTAGTACCGGAGTGATCGCCGGCCGCAACCGTGATCACACAAGCGGTTGGTTTTAGGGCGGCTTTGATCACGCATGCTGAGACGAGTGTCGCGGTGCCTTTGTTGACCCCTTTTTCGGGTTGCTTGAGTTGGAATTCACAGGGTTCTACCGTAGCCGCTACGCTTTCCAAAGCTACGGTTGCTTTGCATTTATTCCATTTCGTGATTTTTATGTATAGATGCGGGCCTTCTAGCGTTTTTACTTGTTTTCCTTCTTTTTCATGTTCCCACCATACACCTGCTGATTGGAGATGCCATTCGCCTTCTGCGCTTTCGCAGCTGACTTTGGCGCCACCAGCATTCAGTTCAGTCTTAGAACTTTGTACTTTGCCTTGGGAGGTTCCGTTTAGCGACTTGAACCACGCGCCAGCAGGGGCTGCCGACAGCGCCGTAACGGCTAACAGCGCAGCTACCCCTACTAGTAGCTTGATCTTTATCATTCCTCATCTTTCCTTTGTAGTAGATGTCTTCACGGGCTCTTGATGGCCCGCGTCGATTATGCATAAGTCGAGGGAACCTGTCAAGGCTATTTGGAGTCAATCTATCCATCGGGATTAGCTGGGGACCGGTGCACTTGCGCTAAACCCAGTAGACAAGCCATTCTGGGCCATGTCTTACCGGAGCCGGAGATCGACAAAAATGTTTCTAGGGTCCCGCTAGCTTTAGATCCCGTGTCGGTTCCGGGGGCACCGATGTCAGTGAATTCTACTTACAAATAGGTAATTTCTACGGTGTCGCACGGTCGACGATCGAATGGTCTGGGGAGAGACGTTGCCGACTATCGCCTGCAGCGCTCTTTCGAGATTGCGGTCGACGATGGCGTAATCGTTTCTTCACGTGAGTACCGTCCGCGATGACGGATGGGTTGGGCTAAACGTACCCGCGTGGAAACTACGAAAAATAAGAAACATGTGCTGGCTGCCGTGTGCGCATCGCGATATGGTACGGCCTAATCTTTGGTGTGGTATCAGTCTTGCACGAGGCAATTCTTGACCAAGGGAGGGTAAGGGTGGCGAGAAAGACTAATGGCTTCAGGGTGGCTGTCGTGGGGGCAGTGTTTAGTTGGGCCTTCGCATGCATTTTGTCGTTTGGATCTGAACTCGCCGTGGCATTTATACCACTGCCAGACGGCCGGGCGTGGGAGATGGTTTCGCCATTAGCAAAGAATGGAGGAGACGTTCTCGGGGGCGGTGCATTTGGCGAAGGCGGAATTGTACAGGCCTCTGCAGACGGCGCTAGCATCACGTACATCGCTCAGAGTTCTTTTGTCGAACCTGATCCGTCTGGGGCTGTTGCGAATCAGTATATCTCCAGGCGCATGCCGGAAGGCTGGACGGTGCAAAACATAACCACGCCAGCTGACGCCGGAACTTATGGCCAGGCAGGAACAGGTACTCCGTACAAGGCATTTTCGCCTGACCTTTCGCTAGGATTGTTGTTAAACGGCGAAGCTGGTGGCGAAGCTGCGATAGATAATCCTCCATTGGTATCGACACCTGAAGCGCCGGCGGGGTATCAGAATTTTTACCTACGCACGGGCACTGACGGTAGTCTGCAGCCTCTGTTGGGCTATATACCAGTCGTGCCCGCGAGCGAATTCTATATGTATCTTCAGGGCGCGTCGCCCGATCTTACGCATATGGTGGTATTGAGCGACGCGGAGCTTACCTCTCCGGGCGCGGTAGCCGAAGGAGATAGGCGCGATCTATATGAGTGGACGAATGGCCAATGGTCTGCGGTCAATGTATTGCCGGCTGAAAAAGGCGGTGTGACTGTTCCGGATGCGCAGTTAGGATCTGGGCTGGGCGAAAGCGGTACGGTTTCTACTAATGGCTCCCATATTTTTTGGAGCTATGGTGTGAATAACACTGCTGCGCTATATGTTCGTAACGAAGGCACAGAAACTGTCCAGATTGACGCGCCTAAGAGTGGTCCTGGTGTTGGTGAAAAGGAAAACCCATTTCCACAGTTTCGGATAGCAACTCCGGACGGTCTACATGCGTTCTTTACGAGTCATTCACCGCTGACGGGGGACGCGAATACGGGCCCTCCGTGTGGATCGTTTTGCAAGCGTGCAGGAAATGATCTATATGAGTTCAATGTGCAGACAGGCAGCCTGAAGGATATTTCACCAGACCATCTGCCCATCGACAAGGCGGGGGCGAAGGTGCAGGGAGTGATCGGCGTAAGTGAAGACGGCACTAGCGTATATTTTGTGGCAAAGGGAGTTTTGTCGGGCGTAAATAGCGCAGGACGAGAACCTAGTGATAATTCTCCCAATGTATATATATGGCACGAAGATCCGGTAACACATGCTTATACGACGAATTTTATTGCGACGATGTCTCCGGGTGACGAAGGCCCGAGTGGCGAAAGTCAGGTAGCCCATGATTGGAGCCCTGAAATAGTAAAGAGAACGGCTCGAGTGACGCCTGACGGGAGTCATATGATCTTTATGGCGCAGGAGAGTTTGACGGGATATGATAATGCGGATGCGGTGACTGGTGAATTGGATGAGGAGGTGTATCTATACAACGCTGAATCGGAAAAGCTAATATGTGTTTCATGTAACTCTACCGGAGCGCGACCTCTTGGATCTTCCTCTATCCCTGGGGGGATTCCGTTTGAACACCGCCTAAACGGGGGTTCGCTCTACCAGTCGAGGGCTCTCTCTGAAGACGGTAGCTATGTGCTCTTTGATAGTAACGATGCCTTGGTTCCTCAGGACACCAACGGTCGTCAGGATGTATACGAGTACGCACATGGACATGCATATCTGATCTCGGGCGGTACCAGTAGCGATGCGTCGGAATTCGTCGATGCAAGCAATGATGGGAGCGATGTATTCTTTCTTACCCGACAGCAGCTTGTGTCTCGCGATTCAGATCAGCTTGTGGATCTTTATGACGCGCGGGTAGGCGGCGGCACTGCAGAACCAGTGGCGGTACCGCCATGCATAGAAGAAAAGTGTAGACCGCCGAAATCCCTAACGCCGTCGTTCGGAACCCCTGCTAGTGAAGTATTTGCGGGCTCCGGTAATCTTCCTTCGAGCGTAGCGAAACCTGTGGCGAGAGCCAAGACTAAGAAGCGCCGCCACATCTCGATAAAGAGGCATAAGGGTAAGGCTCGTGCCGGCAGTCACAAGGTAAGGCATTCGTCGCTTGCCCGTCGGGCCGGTGCTCTAAGAAGGAGAGCTTAGCTATGAGAAGTCTCGTGAGACTCGGCTATTTACTTGGGGCCTTGAGTGGATTGCTGTTGTGGGCGGCCCAGGCATATGGAAGTTTTGGCTTCCAGAGTCGAGGCTTTGGAATATCGTTCGTGAACGAAGATGGCCGTTCCGATATTACGGCTGGGTCCCATCCGTTTGAGATGACCACAAGCTTTGCCTTCGATACAAGGATGAATAGCCTCGGGCAGGAAGTGGCCGACGGAGATCTCAAGAACCTTGTAGTTCAGTTGGCCCCGGGATTAATCGGAAATCCGAGTGCGACGCCGAAGTGCACCGCGAAGGAGTTCCACACACCAAACGGAGCGCATGGTGGCGAAGGAGCTAGCTGTCCAGGTGATACTCAGATTGGAACGGCTGCCGTCACCCTAAGTCTAGGTGGTCCATTCACAATTGAGGCAGGCGTTTATAATCTGGCTCCTCCTCCAGGAGTGCCGGCGGCCTTTGGCTTCAATCCTTTCGGCCTCGCGGTCACACTTCTTCCGTCCGTAGAGGCGGGTGGCGACTATGGCGTCACAGCGGAGGCGGACAACGTAAGCCAGCTGCAGTCGCTTCTATCGAGCACCGTGACGCTTTGGGGAGTGCCTGGTGACGCAAGTCATAACAAGGAACGTGGTGCGTGTCTGGGCGAAGTGGAATGCGAAGAAGCTAGCCATACAGGCGTCTTGCCCTTCCTCCGCCTACCAACAAGCTGCCCCGGAACCCCCCTGACGACCACGATCCGCGCCGATTCCTGGCAGGAACCGGGGAACTTCGTGGAAGCGAGCGCCTTCAATGAACTGGCCCAGGGCACGCCGGCGCTACTCAGCGGCTGCAATCGACTGGACTTCAGCCCGAGCATGTCTTTGGCCCCTGGGACGAGAGCGGCTAACACGCCGACGGCCGCGAATGTGGACGTGAAGATGCCGCAGAGCGAAAACCCCGCGGGCTTAGGCGAGGCTGACCTGAAGAGCGCGACGGTCGCGCTGCCGGCGGGCCTCGCGGTGAATCCGCCGGCTGCGGACGGTCTTGGGGCGTGCAGCCCGGCGCAGATCGAACTCAATGGCCCCAACGAATCCACCTGCCCCGACGCCTCCGAGATCGGCACAGTCGAAGTGACGACCCCCCTGCTCGAAGCCCCCCTCCAGGGCGCGGTATACCAGGCCGAACAGACCAACAACCCCTTCCACAGCCTGCTCGCCTTCTACATCGTCGCGCACGGGCCCGGGGTGACCATCAAGCTGCCGGGCAAGGTCACGGCCGATCCGGTTACGGGCCGGCTCACAACAAGCGTCGCAGAAGCCCCCCAGCTTCCCTTCGGCGACTTCAAGCTCAGCTTCTTCGGCGGCTCCCGCGCGGCGCTCACGACCACCGCGTGCGGCACCTACGCCGCGAGCGCGTCGCTGAGTCCCTGGTCGGGCACGCCGGCCGTCTCGCCCGCGATCCAGCCGTTCGCGATCAACGAAAACTGCGGCGGCGGCTTCGCGCCCTCGTTCGCAGCAGGCACATCCAGCAACCAGGCGGCGGCATACAGTCCCTTCTCGGTGACGCTCTCGCGCACCGATCAGGAACAGAACCTCGGGCAGGTGAGCGTTCACATGCCTGCGGGTGTGCTGGGGATGCTCTCGAAGGTGTCCGTGTGCGGGGAACCGCAGGCCGAACAGGGCATCTGTCCCGCCGCGAGCCAGATCGGGCACGTTACCGTGGGCGCGGGAACCGGCTCCGACCCGCTGTATGTGCCGCAGGCGGGCAAGCCACAGGCGCCGGTATTCCTCACGGGCCCCTACAGGGGCGCCCCCTACGGCCTTCTCATCGCCGTGCCCGCCCAGGCCGGTCCATTCGATCTGGGCGTCGTCAAGGTGCGTGCGGCGATCTATGTCGATCCGCACACCGCGCAGCTCACGGTTGTGAGCGATCCGCTGCCGCGGATCGTGCAGGGCATCCCCCTGAACGTGAGGACGGTCAACGTGGTGGTCGATCGCAGCGAATTCACCTTCAACCCCACCAACTGCGAACCGCTCGCGGTGACCGGCACGATCGCCTCCACTCAGGGGGCGAGCGCCAACGTATCGACCCGCTTCCAGGCGGCGAACTGCGCAGTGCTTCCCTTCCATCCCACCTTCAAGGTCACCACGCAGGGCCCCACGAGCAAGAAGGGAGGCGCCTCGCTGGATGTGAAGGTGGGCTCGGCTACGGGCCAGGCGAACATCCGCAGGGTCGCGGTGTCGCTCCCCAAGCAGCTGCCCTCGCGCCTTACGACGATTCAGCAGGCGTGCCCGGAAGCGACGTTTGCCGCCAATCCCGCGACCTGTCCCGCTGGGTCGAACGTGGGGCGGGTGAAGGCCGTTACGCCGGTGCTGAATGCCCCGCTGGAAGGCCCCGCGTATCTCGTTTCGCACGGTGGGGCGGCGTTCCCCGACCTCGTGGTGGTTCTCGAGGGCGAAGGTTTGCGGCTGGATCTGGTGGGCAACATCAACATCTCCAAGAAGGGCATCACGAGCAGCACGTTCGCCGCGGTGCCCGACGCGCCCATCTCGAGCTTCGAGCTGAAGCTTCCCGAGGGTCCGCACTCCGCCCTCACGACGGATCTACCCGCGAAGGCCAAGCGCAGCCTCTGTGGCCAGAAGCTCCTGATGCCCACAACGATGACCGGCCAGAACGGTGCGCAGGTGACGCAGAGCACCGTGATCGCTCCCACCGGGTGTCCCAAGATCAAGAAGCGCAAGGCAAGCCCCTCTGGGCCCAAGAAGAAGTAGCTGAGCCCACCTCTTGCCCACAAGGGCGCCCTCCGCTACGCTTCGCCGAGGCCAGTTGACTGACTGGTCAATCTATCTTTCGCGCGGCCTTCCGGGGCGGCGTCGTCCCCAAGGAGATCCGAGAAGAAATGGTCGATTTCACGCTCACAGACGAGCAGAAGAACCTGCGCGAATTGGCGCACGATTTCGCCGAGAAGGAGATCCGTCCCGTGGCGTGGGAGTACGACAAGGACGGCACGTGGCCCCAGGACATCCTGCAGAAGGCGTGGGAGGTGGGCCTCATGAACACCCACATCCCCGAGGAGTACGGCGGTCCCGGCATCGGCTACCTCGAGGGCTGTTTGATCGAGGAGGAGCTCTCGTGGGGCTGCTCGGGCATCCAGACCTCCCTTGGCTGCAATGGTCTCGCCACCGCGCCGATCACGCTCGGCGGCAGCGAGGAGACCAAGAAGAAGTACCTCGGCGCGCTCACCGAGGAGCCCAAGCTCGCCTCCTTCTGTCTCACCGAGCCCGACGCGGGCTCGGATGTCTCGGGGATGCGCACGAGCGCGGTGAAGCAGGGCGACAAGTACGTGATCAACGGCTCGAAGTGCTTCATCACCAACGGCGGGCACGCCGATTACTACACCGTCTACGCGAAGACCGACAAGGAGGCAGGCCACCGCGGCATCTCCGCCTTCGTCGTTGAGCGCGAGTGGGGCGTGGTGGTCGACAAGAAGGAGGACAAGCTCGGTCAGCGCGCCTCGAACACCGCCACGATCACCTTCAACGACGTGGAGGTCCCCGCGGAGAACCTCCTCGGCGAGGAAAACAAGGGCTTCAAGCTCGCGATGATGACCCTCGATCGCACGCGCCCCGGCGTGGCGGCGATGGCCACGGGGATCGCGCGCGCGGCGTTCGAGTTCGCCACCGAGTACTCCAAGGAACGCGTGCAGTTCGGCGTGCCGATCGCGATGCACCAGGCGATCCAGTTCATCATCGCCGACATGGCCACCGAGATCGAAGCCTCGCGCCTGCTCACCTGGAAGTCGGCTGTGATGCTCGACAACGGCGAACGCAACACGCTCGTGTCCTCGCACGCCAAGCGCTTCGCGGCCGACACCGCGATGAAGGTCGCCACCGAAGCCGTGCAGGTGTACGGCGGCTACGGCTTCATCAAGGACTACCCCGTGGAGAAGCTCTTCCGCGACGCGAAGATCATGCAGCTCTATGAGGGGACCTCGCAGATCCAGCGCCTCGTAATCGCACGCGAGACGCTCTTGCCGAGGCGCATCGAGGAGCCGATGGCAGCGGTGACCGCCTGATGTTCGTATTCAAGGCCGCCGTCGTAGGCGCAGGGACGATGGGCGGGCAGATCGCCCAGACGATCGCCGCCGCGGGGATTCCGGTGGTGCTGAAGGACATCAGCGCCGAGCTCGTGCAGGCGGGCCTCGATGAGGCGCGCAACGTCACGAGCGGCCAGGCGAACAAGCTCGCCGAGAAGGGCAAGATCACGCCCGAGCAGGCGCAGGCGCAGATCGAGGAGGTGCTGGGGCGCATCCACGGCACAACCACATACGAGGGCTTCGGCGACGTGGACTTCGTGATCGAGGCCGTGCCCGAGAAGATGGCGATCAAGCAGAGCGTGTTCGCGGAGCTCGACGCGGCGACGCCCGGCCACGCGATCCTCGCCTCGAACACCTCCTCGCTGTCGATCACCGAGATCGGCGAAGCGACGCTGCGTCCGGACAAGGTGGTGGGGTTCCACTACTTCTATCCCGCCTCCTTGATGCCGCTGATCGAGATCGTGGAGGGCGAGGAGACCTCGGGCGAGACCGTCACCGCGGCGGTGACCCTCGCGCAGGCGATCCGCAAGCAGCCGATCACCTGCGCGGAGGTGCCGGGGTTCGTGGTGAATCGCATCCTCAACTCGGGCACCTCGGAGATCTGGCGCGAGCAGGAGCAGAAGGGGCTCTCGATCAAGGCCATCGACGAGGGTGTGGGCGCGGCGGGCGTGATCCCGATGGGGCCCTACTTCCTCGTGAACCTTTTGGGGCTCGACACGGTGCTGCACGTCGCGGAGCACCTCGCCGAGAGCTACGGCGATGAGCGCTTCTACGTGCCCAAGGGGATGCAGAAGCTGGTCGCCGAAGGAAAGCTCGGCGCGAAGACCGGCGGCGAGGGTTTCTACAGCGCCGCCGGCGAGCCCAACCTGCCGGGCGAGGGCGAGCCCAACATCGAGGAGCTCGTGGAGCTGCTCGTGCTGAAGACCTTCGTGGAGGCATGCCTCGTGCTCGAGGAGGGCGTCGCGAGCCACCGCGACATCGACTTCGGCCTGATGGCCGGCGCGGGCCTCGACCCCCGCAGGGGCCTCTTGCCTCCGTTCATGAAGGCCGATGTGGAGGGCCTCGACACGATCCTCGAGCGCTTGGAGAACGCGCAGGAGCGCCATGGAGAGCGCTTCGCCCCGCCCACGATCCTGCGTCGCCTCGTGGCGCAGGGGCGCCTGGGGCAGAAGAGCGGGCAGGGCTTCTACGCCTACCCGCAGGTGGGTGGGTCCGATTCCGAGAACCCGGCCCCGGCCACCGAGGTCGTGAAGCTCGAGACGCGCGGCGATGGCGTGGCGATCGCGTGGCTCGCGAATGGGCAGATGAACTCGATCGCGCCCTCGGTGATCGAGGACCTCGGCAAGGTGTGGGAGTACGTGAAGGCGAGCAACCCGCCGATCCGCGCGCTCGTGATCGCCTCCTCGAACCCCTTCCTCTTCAGCGCGGGCGCGGACATCAAGGCTTTCACCGCGATGGACGAGAAGGGCGGCGAAAAGCTGATCAACAGCGCACACGCGCTGCTGCGCGAGATGGAGCAGACGGGCATCGCCACGATCGCGGCCGTCAACGGCCTCGCCTTCGGCGGGGGCTGCGAGCTGGCGATGGCCTGCGACGTGCGCATCGCGGCGCGCTCAGCCCTCTTCGGCCAGCCGGAGATCAAGCTGGGGATCATCCCCGGCTTCGGCGGCACGCAGCGCCTGCCGCGCCTGGTGGGCGCCAACAAGGCGCTCGAGATGAACCTCGTGGGCGATCCCGTGCTCGCGGAGGAGGCCTACGAGTACGGGCTGTGCAACCGCGTGGTGGACGACCACGAACTGCTCGACACCGCCCTCGCGTGGGCGCGCCGCCTCGCGGCCCAGGCGCCCGTCGCGATGGAGCAGATCAAGCGCGTCTCCGCCGCGGGCGACCTCGACGAGGGCATCGAGGCCGAGAAGCGCGGCTTCGCGAACGCCTTCTCCAGTGAGGACGCCAAGGAGGGCATAACTGCCTTCCTCGGCAAGCGCGCCGCGCGCTGGTCGGGGAAGTAAAAGGGCTACGGCGTCAGGAGAGTCGTGATGCCGGCGTCGTCAGGGGTGACGTGGGTAAGCCCCGCGACCATTGCGAACGCTGCGTCGGCCGATACCAGGGCGCGTGCTCCGACATCGATGGCGCTCGCGGCGAGGACGGCGTCGAAGGCGCCCAGGTGCTCGCTGTGCTCGAACAGCGAAAGGCCGTGGCGCAGGTGCGCTTCGGTGGGCGTCAAGAGCGGCGAGAGCAGATCGACGTAGTTGCCGCCCAGCGCCGCGGCGTCGGCCCGATCGCGCCGACGCGCGCGGATGTGCACGAACTCTTGAATGACCTCCACGGTGGTGGTGGCCTGGAGATGACGGTCGGCGATGGCGTCGATCAGTGCGCGGCAGGGGTTGCGCAGAGGGTGCTCGGACCCCTTGGCGTAGGCCAGGACGGTGGTGTCGAGGACGATCATGCGTGACGCCCGCGCAGCGCCTCCAGCTCCTCGCGCAGTGCGCTGGGCTCGGGTACGGGCATATCTGGCGCATCGAGCAGTGCTCGCGCGGCAGCGCGGCGCTTTGCGTCGGGGCCGCCCAGGCCACGGTCGATCGCCTCGCGGACCACGGTGGCCACGGAGACCCCACGTTCGTGCGCAACCGCAGCGATTCGCTGGTGACGATCCTCGTCGAGCAGGATCTGCAGACGACGCTCCATGGGCATGCTCATACTGTAGCATGAGCATCGCTCTACCGTTGGCCTCGTCGTCACCGCCTACAGGCGGACGCTGGCCACTCGACCGGCGCCGAAGGGCGTCGTCGGTCGGAAACGAAGCGGGCTGAGCGCTTTGCGCGGCTGCACAGCGGCCGTAGTCTGCGACGATGCGACTGGGCTTCATCGCAGAGCCAAACGCCCCCAACAGCAACTACCGCGTGATCTTCCCCCTGCGCGCGCTGGAGAAGCGAGGACACGAGGTGCTGTGGCCCGCCAACCTGGAGAGGGATCTGCCGCTGAGGGACCTGCAGAGCTGCGATCTCGTGCACTGCTTTCGCCGCCTGGACCGCTCGCACGACCTGAAGCAGCTGATGGCGCGCGGGGTGGCGGTGAGCTTCGACAACGACGACGACTTCGGCGCCGCCGAGGTGACGAGCGGAGCGAACGGCAGGCTCGAGGCGGGGGGCAAGGCGCGGGCGGCCAACACGAAGCGCTTCACCGAGATCCTGCGGCTCACGCGCGTGGTGGACCTGGCCACGACGCCGAGCGAGGTGCTCGCCGAGAAGTACCGCGCGGCGGGCGCGGGGCACGTGGCGGTGATCGAGAACCGCCTCGATGGCGAGCTGGAGGGGTTCGGCGCGAAGGCCACGCACTCGGGCGTCGTCGTCGGCTGGATGGCTGGGGCAGAGCACGAGCGGGATCTGTCGCTGCTGGGGATCGTCGAAGTGCTGCAGCGACTGCTCGACAAGCACTCAGAGCTGCGGGTGGTCACGATCGGCCTGCGTCTGCCGTTGCACAGCGAGCGCTACGAGTTCCGCCCCAAGGTGCCCTTCGGCAAGCTGCTGGGGGCGATGGCGGACATCGACATCGGCATCGCGCCGCTCGCCGATACGGCCTTCAACGGTGCGCGCTCGGATGTCAAGCTCAAGGAGTACGGCGCGGTGGGGGCGGCGTGGCTCGCCTCGCCCGTGGGGGCCTACCGCGAGCGGGGCAGCGGGGAGGGCGGACGACTCGTGGGGGACGGCGAGTGGTTCGAGGCGCTCGATGGGCTGATCCGCAGCGGCTTGCGGCGGCGGCGACTATCGAAGCAGGCGCTGAAGTGGGCGCGCGCGCAGACGATCGATCGCCATGCCTCCCAGTGGGAGGAGGAGTTCACGCGTGCGATGGAACGAGGTCACGCTCGGGGAGGATCCCCCAGCGCTCAGCGACATCTTCCAGTTCGGGGCTGAGTGGCCAGCGATCGGCGAGCGGAGAGCCCTCGTGCTGGAGGCTCGCGCCCTTCAGCGCCATGCAACCGCTGTTGTCGCCGATCGCGCGCAGCTCTTCGACCTCTGCCGCGCTAAGTATGGGCGCCATCTTCGATGACGACGCCACCTTCGATGATGACACCATCTTCGATGACGACGCACGCGGGCAGTGCGGCTAGCTCAGCGCGCTTGTCCTCCACTGGGCGCGCCTCTGGGCCGCTCTCCTGGATCAGCGTCGGCGCAACGCAACGTACAGCCGGCTGGGCGAGGTTCCACAGGCACGCGAGCTGCAACATGCTCAGGCCGTGGCGCTCGGCATAGGGGCGCATCCGCTCGAGCTTCTCGCGCCCCGCCTCCACCCAGCCCTCGGGGCGGAACTTGCGGTGGTCATACGGCGCGAACTCGTGGCCGGGGAGCACGTCGTCGTGGAACATCCCGCCGTAGTCCACCACGCGCGTGATCAGGCTCACGTCGTGGGTTTGAGCGGCGTCCAGGACCAGCTCGCCCGGCCAGGGCTCCATCGGTCCGAGGATGATCATCGCCCAGTCGATCGATTCCGCCGAAGCGCTCCAGGCAGTCGATCAGATCGAGCGTGAAGCCGTTTGCGGGGCCGGGAGCCACGCCCAGGCGGCGGGTCGAGGCCGGCGTCGCGCACGGCCCGCAGGCCCTCCCATACGGTCTCGCTGGTGTAGCCGGCGTGGTCGGGGTTGTGCAGCAGGAGCAGGTCGAAGGATCGACGCCCCAGGCGCTCGAGGCTGCGCTCGGTCGCCATGCGGATGTAGTCCGCATACCCCTCGGGGCCGCGCAGGCGGGGGTCGGTGAAGCGGGGGAAGCCCTTGGCCCCCTCGCGCTCGCCCTCGTAGAAGTCGTGCCCGATCGCGCCCACCAGACAGTAGTCCTCGCGGGGGACACCCACGAGCGCTTCGCCGAGCAGACTGTCGGCCTGGCCGGCGCCGTAGGCGTCGGCGGTGATGACCGTGTCGATGCCATCCCCCGGACGCAGGAGCTCGCGCAGCCGCTCGTCCTCCAGCGGCTCTCCGAAGTGCATGAAGCGCCCGCCGCTCCAGGCGCCGATCGCGGTGGTGGTGGGGTCCATGGTTTGCACTCTATGACCCTCCGAAGCCCGCTGCGGTGCGTGCCCGCAGGGCTGCCTCCAGGCGCTCAAGCGCGTGGCGAATGGTCTGATCCTCGAACTCGGTGGGTGGCGCGATGCTCGCGCTCAGCTCCCGCAGCTCGGCAACACGCGGCGCAAGGTCAGGGCGACCCTCGACCTCCAGCTCGGTCAAGGCGGCCATATAGGCGCTCTGCAGCTCAACGCCCGCATGGGCGAGTCGCCCCTGATCGAGGTCGCGGCGGGCGCGCAGCGCGAGCTCCTCGCACAGCAACGGCTGCTCGCGCGCGCTGAGGAGGACCGTGAGGCGCTCCTGCGGGCGCAGCGCGGCGACCCGCCGGCGGGTGCGCGGCTCCTGCCGGGGCAGTTCGAGCGCTTCGCGCCAGTGCCCGTCGGCGACCTGCTCGCCCTCGCCCCAGCCGGCTCTGATCGCGAGCGCGCGGGCCGGAGAGGGCTCGTGGATGTAGGGGTCGGCGGTGGCGATGCGGTAGGCGTGCAGCATCCGCCCCAGCACATCCGTCGCGGCGCGCGTCTCGCGCTCGGGGTCGATCGCTTTCAGCCACGATTGGGCCTGTGCGTCGCTGGCCACCGCCTGCGGGTCGATGACGGTCGCGCGGGTGACGGCCACGGGGGTCGGTTCGGGCTCGCTCGTCACTGGATGGGGGCGTGTGCGGCGACGTCCCCGCAACATGCCCTCGACGCGGCGCGCCGCGCCCACGGTGCTCAGCACGACGACGTGCTCGGGCTCGCGTTGTGGTCCGCCGCGCAGCAGGTAGCGCCCGTCGGGGGGGCCCAGCTCCCAGGGGAACTCGAGCTGCACGAAGAGAAACAGTCGCTCGGCCACCCCCGCACCGTATCCTTCATGACGATGTCAGACGAAAGCGCCACGAAGGGCCTGCGCGAGCGCCTCGCCACGGGCACCGAGGACCGACTCGGCCGGGCGCTCTCAGACCTCCTGGACAACTCGCTGCTCACGGGCGCGATCGGCCGGGCGTTCGACGCGCGCGAGAAGGCCGCGCAGGCGCAGGAGCTGGCGATGGGGGCGCTCAACCTGCCCTCGGCCGCCGACATCGAACGGCTCACGCGGCGTCTGCGCTCGCTCTCCCAGCGCCTGGAGGGGATCGAGGATGGCGTGGACCGCCTGAACCGCTCGCTCACGGCGCCGAAGGTGGAAGCGCGCCTGGAGCGAATCGAGGAGCAGCTCGGGGAGCTCTCGCAGAAGGTCGCCATGCCCGCAAAGAAGCCGCCCGTGCGCAAGCCAGCGGCGCGCAAGCCAGCGGCGAAAAAGCCGGTTGCGAGGAAAACGTCAGCCGCTCAGGGCCGCGACAGCTGAGCGCCCCATCGCCTCAACGGCCTCCGGCAGCGCTTGATCCTCGATCCGCCGCCGTCCCGACTCGGCGAGGAGGTCGGTGACCACCAGCACGCAGCCCACGGGCACGCCAAGGCGCGCGCCCACCGTGAACAGGGAGGCCGCCTCCATCTCGACGGCCGCTGCGCCCGCGGCGCGCCAGTCGCGCTCACGCTGCGGGTTGGGCTCGTAGAAGAGGTCGGTGCTCACCACGGTTTGAGGATCCCCACCCACCCGCTCCCCGCCGGTGCGGGCGGGCGCGTGGGCTGCGCCAGCACGGTGGAGCGCCTCGGTGAGGCTCCGGTCGCCCGCCACCCGCTCGCCCGCGCCGAGCGCCCGGCTGGTGCCGTCGGCGGCGATCGCTTCGCTCGCGACGAGCAGCTGGCCGAGCTGCAGCCGACCGTTCAGCGCGCCGCAGGTTCCCACACGGATCGCGCGGCGCACGCCAAGCGTCGCAAGCTCGTGCAGCACGATCGCCGCTGAGGGGCCGCCCATGCCGGTGCTCTGGATGCTCAAGAGCTCGCCATCGGCGGCGCGTCCGGTGTAGCCCCAGAGGCCGCGGTGATGGTTGAACATCAGCGGCTTCTCCATCAGCAGCTGTGCCAGAGCCAGCGCGCGTCCGGGGTCGCCGGGCAGCAGCACCCGCTCGGCGAGCTCGGCGGTGGGGTGCAGGTGGATTGTCTCGTGGTTCATCTGATTGAAAGAGGAGGGGCCCGGCTACACCACCCTCCCTGCGATAAGGGAGGGCTCGGTGGCTGACCGGGCGACGGCCGACTGCGCCACCTCCCTGTGCGACTCTAAACTGCCGGCCCGTGGCCGCGTCGCCGTCCAATGCTCTGACTCTCGCCCAGGTCGCCTCGCGTGCGGGGGTCGCTCCCGGCACGGTGCGCCGCTGGGTGAAGGAGGGGCTCGTGCCCCAGTACGAAGGCGAGTGGACCCAGGCGGCGGCCTCGCACGTGCGGATCGTGGCGCGGCTGCGTGAGCGCGGGCACAGCGTCGAGCGGATCCGCGAGGCCAGCCAGAGCGGGCGCCTGGTGTTTGGCTACATCGACGAATTGCTGCCCACCTCAGAGGGCCGCTACACGCTCGCCGACGCGGCGCGCGCGACGGGCCTGAAACCTGAGCAGATCGAACGGATCGTCGCGGCGATGGGGCTGAGCGTGCTCTCGGTGGAGTCGATCTCCGAGGAGGACCTGCAGGTGCTGCGCTACGGCGCGGACATCCTCGCCGCCGGCTTCCCCCAGACGGCGCTGCTGCAGATCGCGCGCGTCTACGGGCAGGCGATGGCGCAGATCGCCGATGCGGAGGTGCGCCTCTTCCACCTCTACGCGCACGAGCCCCTGATGCGGGCGGGGGTCTCCGGCGTGGAGGTGGCGGAGGAGATGGAGGCGCTCACGCGCGAGATGCTCCCCTTCGCGGTGCCCTTCATCAACTACCTGCACGCGCGCCTCTTGGCGTACTTCGTGGAGCAGGACGTGATTGGCCACATCGAAGCGGAGCTCGACGAGGACACGGCCGAGGAGGGACGTCTGCGGGTGACGGTCGCCTTCGCCGACCTCGCGGGCTATACCCGTCTCACCGAGGAGCAGGGCGAGCAGGAGGCCGTGGGGGCGGTGGAGCGCTTCGTGGAGACGATCGAGCAGACCCTCCCGATCGATGCGCGCGTGATCAAGACGCTGGGCGATGAGGCGATGATCGTTGGCGCCGACCCGGTGGCCCTCACCGAATGGGCGGTGGGGCTGGACGATCTGCTGCCCGCGGGCACGCCGGCGCCGCGCATCGGCATCCACCAGGGGGCGGCGCTCTACCGCGATGGCGACTACTACGGGCGCGAGGTCAACCGCGCCGCGCGGGTCGTCGCGCGTGCGGCCGGGGGAGAGGTGCTGGTGACCCACCCGGTCGTCAACATGGCCTCGATGGCCGCCGGCCCTCAGCGCCTGCGCTTCGAGCTGATCGGCGAGGTGGTGCTGAAGGGCTTCTCGGAGCCGACGGAGCTGTTCATCGCCTCTGCCGCGGAGGAGTAATGGACGTTCTGGGGCTCGTGCGCGGCGGCGGCCTGCTCCCCGACTCGGCCGGTCGTCCGTGCCGTGGCGATGCTCTCGGGGGGGCGCGACTCAGTTTGCCTGCTCGATGTGGCGGTGAGCCTGTGCGGGCCCGAGATGGTGCGGGCGCTGCACGTCAACTACGGCCTGCGCGAGGAGGCCGACGAGGATGAGCGCCACTGCGAGGAGCTGTGCGGGCGTCTGGGGGTGCCCCTGGAGGTCGTTGGGGCGCAGCGCACTGCGGGCAACGTCCAGGCGTGGGCGCGGGACGTCCGCTACGAGGCGGCATTCGGTCTAGCCGAGAAGCACGATGCGGTGGTGGCGGTGGGCCACACGGCGAGCGATCAGGTCGAGACGATCCTCTATCGCCTGGCGGCCTCGCCGGGACGCAGGGCGCTGCTGGGGATGGCTGTGCGTGACGGGCGCCTGATCCGTCCGCTGCTCGGCGTCACCCGCGAGCAGACGGCCACGCACTGCCTCGCGCGGGGCCTGCAGTGGCGAGAAGATGTGACCAACGAAGGCGGCAAATACGCGCGCGGGCGCGTACGCGGGAAACTGCTTCCGGCGCTGAGGGCGGTGCACCCGGCGGCCGAGGGGAACGTGCTGCGCACCGCAGAGCTGCTGCGCGAGGAGACCGCGCTGCTCGACGGGCTTGTCGATGTCGAGCTGGCGGGCGAGTCGTCGATCGCCGTGGAGCGCCTGGCGCAACTGCACCCGGCGCTGGCGCGGCTGCTCGTGATTCGCCTCGCAGAGCAGGCCGCCGGAACCGGCGCCTACGTGCCACAGGCCGGGGATCGCGTGGCCGAGATCCTCGCGCTGGCCGGCCGCGTGCGCAAGGGCGAGCTGCACGTCGGCGGTCTCGTCAGCGCGAGGATCGATGAGGGACGGCTGCACATGGTGGCGATCGCCCCGCACTTCCCATCCCCGATGGAAGACTAGACTCACTCGGCCATGCCCGAGCGCGTCATGACGGTGTCGGCTGACCGCTCCCCCGAGGTCGGGGAGGTGCTGGTCGACGCCGAGGCCCTGCAGCGCCGTGTGGCGGAGTTGGGCGAGGAGATCTCACGCGACTACGCCGGTCGCTCGCTGCTGCTGGTGGGAGTGCTCAAGGGAGCGGTGTTCTTCCTTTCGGACCTGATGCGCTGCATCGACATCCCCGTGGAGCTCGACTTCATGGCGGTGGCCTCTTACGGTTCGGCGACGGACTCATCCGGGGTGGTGCGCATCCTCAAGGACCTCGACGTGGTGATCGAGGGGCGCGATGTGCTGATCGTGGAGGACATCGTCGACAGCGGGCTGACGCTGCAGTACCTGCTGCGCAACCTTGGCTCGCGCGACCCGGCGTCGCTGGAGGTGTGCGCTTTGCTGACCAAGCCCGAGCGGCGCAAGGTCGACCTGCCGACGCGCTACGTGGGCTTTGAGATACCCGATCGGTTCGTCGTCGGCTACGGCCTAGACTATGCCGAGCGCCACCGCAACCTTCCGTATGTAGCTGCGTTGACGCGGTAAAGTGGGCCATTCATGAGTCGCTTCTTCAAAAGCGCTGCGTTCCCGATCCTCATCGTGGTGCTGGTCGCGTTCGCGGCGACCAAGCTGATCCCGTCGGGCAGCTCGAGCGGCGACCCGAACACACCTACCAGACGTTCGTCTCCAAGGATCTGCCGAGCGGGCGCGTGGAAAAGGTCGTCATCAAGCAGAAGGGCAACGCGGTCGAAGTCAAGCTCCAGCACCCCAACGAAACCTACGAATTCGGCTACCCCGAGCAGGCCGCCTCGCAGCTGATCTCGCAGATCGAAAAGGCCGGGGTGCGCTTCAACGTCGAAACGAACAAGAGCAGCGTGCTGCTCTCGATCATCACCTACATCATCCCGTTCGTGCTGTTCCTGGGCTTCTGGATATTCCTCATGAACCAGGTGCAGGGCGGGGGCTCGAAGGTGATGTCCTTCGGCAAGTCGCGCGCCAAGCGCCTCTCCGCCGATTCGCCCAAGATCACCTTCCGCGATGTCGCCGGCGTGGATGAGGCCGTGGAGGAGCTGCACGAGATCAAGGAGTTCCTGGAGAATCCAAAGCGCTTCCAGGCGCTCGGCGCGCGCATTCCCACGGGGGTTCTGCTCTACGGGCCGCCCGGTACCGGCAAGACGCTGCTCGCACGCGCGGTCGCCGGCGAGGCGGGCGTGCCGTTCTTCTCGATCTCGGGGTCGGACTTCGTGGAGATGTTCGTCGGCGTGGGCGCCTCGCGCGTGCGCGATCTGTTCGAGCAGGCCAAGCAGAACTCGCCCTGCATCATCTTCATGGACGAGATCGACGCCGTGGGCCGCCACCGCGGCGCGGGACTCGGCGGCGGACACGACGAGCGCGAGCAGACGCTCAACCAGCTGCTCGTTGAGATGGATGGCTTCGAGGCGAAGGACAACATCATCATGATCGCGGCCACCAACCGGCCCGACATCCTCGATCCGGCGCTGCTGCGCCCCGGACGCTTCGACCGCCAGATCGCCGTGGATCGTCCCGACCGCAAGGGTCGCGCGAAGATCCTCGAGGTGCACACGCGCGGCAAGCCGCTCGCGAAAATCATCGACATCGACTCGCTCGCGGGCCAGACGCCGGGCTTCACCGGCGCGGACCTCTCGAACCTGATCAACGAGGCCGCGCTGCTCTCGGCCCGCACCGGCAAGCGGGAGATCGGCCAGGAAGAGCTCGAAGGAGGGGATCATGCGCGTGATCGCCGGCCCCGAGAAGAAGACGCGCGTGATGAGCGAGAAGGAGCGCACGATCACCGCCTACCACGAGATGGGCCACGCGATCGTGGGCCACTACCTGGAGCACTCCGACCCCGTGCACAAGATCTCGGTGATCTCGCGCGGGCAGGCGCTGGGCTACACGATCTCGATGCCCCAGGAGGACCGCTTCCTGACCACGCGCGCGGAGCTCAACGACACGATGGCGATGACGCTCGGCGGGCGCGCGGCGGAGGAGATCGTCTTCGGCGAGATCACCACAGGGGCCTCCAACGATCTCGAGAAGGTCACCGCTACGGCCAAGCAGATGGTGATGCGCTTCGGCATGTCCGCGAAGCTCGGCCCGCGCGTCTTTGGCCACGACCACGGCCAGCCCTTCCTGGGCCGCGAGTTCTCGACAGAGCCCGACTACTCCGATGAGATCGCGCGCGAGATAGACGACGAGGTGCGCCGCATCATCGAGAGCGCCCACAAACGGGCCACGGACACCCTCACCGAGCACCGCGAAAGTCTCACCCGCATCTCCGAGGTGCTGCTCAAGCGCGAGACGATCGAGAAGGAGGAGTTCCTCGGCCTGCTCGCGGGCAAGAGCGAGGAGGAGGTCTTCGGACCCGACGAGGACACCACCCCGGAGCTGCCCGCGCCCACCGCGCCGGCGGACCGCGCGGGACGCGAAGCGCCAAGGCCGCTGCCACGCCCGGGCCTCGCCGGCGGCACGGCCGACTCCTAGCGGGGAGCAGCTTGACGAGGGCGCCCTTTCGCCTGATGGGTGTCGTGAATGTGACGCCGGACTCGTTCTCCGACGGCGGGCTGTTCCTCGATGCGCAAACCGCGGTGGCGCATGGGCGCGAGCTCGTCGCGCAGGGAGCCGACATCCTCGACATCGGCGGCGAGTCCACGCGGCCGGGCGCCGAGCCGGTGGGGGAGACAGAGGAGCTGCGCCGCGTGCTGCCGGTGATCGAAGGGCTTGCCGCGGGCGCCGACGCTCAGATCTCGATCGACACCTCCAAGGCATCCGTGGCTCGCGCGGCGCTCGCGGCGGGGGCGAGCATCGTCAACGACGTGAGCGCTCTGCGCGCCGACCCCGCAATGGCCGCCGTGGTGGCCGAGAGCGGAGCGCAGTGTTGTTTGATGCACATGCGGGGCGAGCCGCGCACGATGCAGAGCGATCCGCGCTATGGGGATGTGGTGGACGACGTGAGGGCGTTCCTGGAGGAGCGCCTCACGTTCGCAGTGCGCGAGGGGGTGGCAGAGCAGCGCATACTGCTCGACCCGGGCATCGGCTTCGGCAAGACGCTCGCGCACAACCTCGAGCTGCTGGCGCGTCTTGAGGAGCTCACCACGCTGGGTCGTCCGCTGGTGGTGGGTACCTCGCGCAAGAGCTTTCTCGGGCGCCTGCTGGCCGACGCGCAGGGGAGCGAGGAGCCCGTAGCGGTAGCGCAGAGACTCCCCGGCACATTGGCGAGCAGCGTGATGGCCTACGAGCGGGGGGCGAGCGTGCTACGCGTACACGACGTCGCGCCGGTGCGCGCTGCGCTCGTGGTGGTGGCTGCTACCTTGGGCGGGCGATGGGGGCCGACGCCGACGACGAGGATCTGAACGGCGAGGACCTCCACGCCGAGGAGGGAGCTCCAGCGCGAGGCCCGATGGCGCCCCGAGACGACGCTGAACCCACCGAGGAAGACGGAGACGAGGGCGAGAGAGGAGGAGGACGAGGACGAGGAGCGGGAGTGCGAGGCGCTCGAGTCGGTGACGATCGAGATAACGGGCCTCTCGCTGTACACCCACCACGGCGTGAGCGCGGCCGAGCGTGAGGTGGGGCAGCGCCTCGTGTTCGATCTGCGCCTGGATCTCGGCGAGACCGACGCCACGGTGACCGATCAGATCGAGGACACGGTGGACTACGGAGAGGTGTGTCAGCTGGTGGCGCTGATCGCACAGCAGCGCTCGCACAAGACGCTGGAGCGGCTGTGCTCGACGATCGCCGATCGCCTGCTCGCGGACTACGAGCTGGAAGGGGTGTGGGTGAAGGCCGCCAAGCCGGAGCCCCCGATTCCGCTCACCGTGGACGAGGTGTCGGTGGAGGTGTGGCGTGAGGCCGAGCAGTAGGCCGGCGGTGGGCCGCGTGAGGCGGCTGGTCCCCGCTAAGATCCGGGCAGCCCCGCTGAGACCCACGGACGTCTGGGCGCAATGAGGCGATATTTTTCCGGGCCCTTGACAAGTTAGTTAGCACTCACTATAAATAACTCCATGAACCGTCTAACGGGTCTGGTCGTGGGACGTCCCCGCCGCGTTTTGATGGTGGCGGGGATCGTGTTTCTGCTGGCGGCGGTCCTCGGCGGTCCCGTGGCGGGCGTTCTGAAGGGGCGCTCGCCGGACTTCCACGACCTGCACGATCAGAGCCTGCGTACGAAAGCGGCGATCCAGAACGCGACCGGCCAGTCCCCGGACTATGGCGTGGCTGCGGTGCTGAAGAGCACCGGCGACGCGCGCAGGGACCCTGCGGCCGCGCGTACGACGGCGCGGCTGGCGGCGCTGCTCGCAGCCCAGAAGGGCTTTCAGCGGGTGCTCGACTACCCCTCGAGCCACCTCGCCTTCCTCGTCTCGCGTGATGGCCGCGAGAGCGTCGTGCTGGCGGCGTTCGCCACGCAGGAAGAGTCCGCGAATGCGGTTGCCAACGTGCGCCCACTGCTCGCGGGGTCCGGGGTGCGCTTCGGAGGCCAGGACGTGGCGTTCGACGAAATCAACCACCGCACCTCGACCGATCTGGAGCGTGCCGAGCTCCTGGCCTTCCCGATCCTGCTGCTGCTCTCGCTTTGGGTGTTTCGCGGTCTCGTCGCAGCGATGCTGCCGCTGCTCGTAGGCGGCTTTGCGATCGTGCTCACCTTCGTGGTGCTGCGCCTCGTGAACCAGTTCGCGGGCCTCTCGATCTTCGCCGTCAATCTCGTCACCGGCGTGGGGTTGGGCCTGGGCATCGACTACAGCCTCTTCATCCTCTCGCGCTACCGCGAGGAGCTCGCGGGTGGAAAGGAGCCGCGCGAGGCGATCGCGCACACGCTGCAGACGGCCGGACGTACGGTGCTCTACGGCTCGCTCACCGTTGCGGGCGCGCTTGCCTCGATGTTGGTGTTCCCCGAGCGCTTCCTCTATTCAATGGGCGTGGGCGGAATGACCGTGGCGCTGATGGCCGGCGGCGTCTCGCTGATTGTGCTCCCCGCGGTGCTGATCGCGCTCGGCCCGCGCATCGACTCGCTCTCGCCCAAGTGGATGCAGCGGGGCACGGCGCGCGCCGCGAGCGCCGGCGAGGAGGGTGGCTGGGCGCGATTGGCGCGCGCTGTGATGCGCCGCCCGGGCACGGTGGCGCTCGTGACCTCGGCGGTGCTGCTGGCGATCGCCTCGCCCGCGCTGCGTCTGGCGCTCACGCCGGCCGATGCGCGTGTGCTGCCGAGTTCCTCGGAAACGCGCCAGATCGCGGGCGTGCTCACGCGCGACTTCGCCGTGGATGGCTCGCAGACGATCACGATGGTGGTTGGGGGCAACGCAGCCGCTGCCCATGTGGTGGCCTCGCGGGCGCAGCAGATCGCCGCAGGCCAGGCGCAGGTCGCGCCGCCGCGCTACCTCGGCAAGGCACGGTGGGAGATCGATCTGCTGCCGCAGGGCTCGGGTGCGTCCACGGCCAACCAGGCGCTCGTGAAGCGTCTGCGCGCGCTCGTGAACCCGCAGGGCGGACTCGTGGGCGGTCCCACCGCGGGCTTCCTCGATCAGAAGTCCTCGATCGCCTCGCACGTGCCGCTGGTGCTCGCGATCCTCGCGCTGGTTACCTGCGGCTTCCTCTTCCTGATGACGGGCTCCGCGGTGATGCCGCTGATGGCGCTGGCGATGAATCTCCTCACGGTGGGCGTCGCGGCGGGCCTATTGGTGCTCATCTTCCAGGATGGCCACCTCTCCTCGCCGCTGGGCTTCAGCCCGATTGGGGGCCTCGAGGAGGCGAATCTGGTGCTGCTGTTCGTGATCGCCTTCGCGCTCTCCACCGACTACGGCGTGTTTCTCTTCGGACGCATCAAGGAGGCCCACGACAGCGGTCTCTCGGCACGCGATGCGGTCGCGCGCGGGCTGGAGCGCACGGGACGCCTGGTGACGGCCGCCGCGCTGCTGTTCTGCGTGGCGATCGGCGCGTTCGCGAGCTCGCACATCTTCTTCGTGAAGCAGCTCGGCGTGGGCGCCGCCCTCGCGGTGGCGATCGACGCCACGGTGGTGCGCGCGCTGCTCGTGCCGGCGCTCATGGGCCGCCTCGGCGAGTGGGCCTGGTGGGCGCCGGGGCCGCTGCGCAGGCTGCACGATCGCATCGGCCTGCGCGAGGGAGGGCATGGGGACTCCGCCGGCGCCGTGCGCGAAGGAGGGCACGAAGATTCCGCTCCCGCCGCGCGCGAGGGAGCACGGGAAGGATCTGCGCCGGTGGGCGTCTTGGAGAGTTAATGGGAGGGGTCGCGCAGTCTGAGTTGCCTGCCTTGCCGATCCCGCCGCAAAGACAGCCAAGGTACCGAAAGGCGGCAGCGTGAGAGCTCGCAATCTTCTGCTTATGATCCCGCTGGGAGTGGCATTGGCCCTGCTGCCGGCGATGGCCAGCTCGGAAACGACGCCCTCGGTGGAAGCGGTGGGCACCGGCCAGGGGGGGATCTACGAAACCTATGCGTGGTCGCCGATGCAGGCGACGGTCGCGGCGGGGGGCTCGGTGCGGTTCTCGACTGGCTCCACCGCTGCGCCGCACGGCATCGTCTGGACGAGCTCCGTCAAGCCGACGTGCGCGAGCAGCGTGCCGGTTGGGGAAAGCGCGGAAAACTGGAGCGGCTCGTGCACCTTCGCGCAGGCCGGCGCCTACACGTTCCACTGCTTCGTGCACGAATACATGACCGGCACCATCACCGTAACCGCCGCCGGCGGCGGCAGCACCACCACCACCTCGACGGGTACCTCCACGCCGCCTCCGTCTCCCACCCCAACCACCACGACGCCGCCCGTGACCCCCAAGCCGATCGTGGGCACCCATCTCACGAGGGCGCAGAAGCTTGCCAGGGCGCTGAAGGCGTGCAGGAAGAAGCCAAAGAGCAAGCGCGCGGCCTGCAGAAAGAGCGCTCACAAGCGCTACGGGCCGAAGCGGAAGTAGAAGGAATCGTCTCGGTCGAAGCGTTCCAACCGGAGTCGTGAGCAGAATGCCGGTTCATGCTGGCTGCGACGCTCGATACATCGTGTGCGCTCAACTTCCTCGGTCACGACACCGAGGCAGACGATGCGCTGATCGACCTCGTTGCCGCCGCCATCGCAGGTCGGCTGAATCTGCGGGTTACCGAGCAGGCATTCGAGGAGGTCGGGCGAACCGCAGAGGAAGCTACAAGGCAGCAGCGCCTCGCCCGTCTCCGCGCCTTTGGCCGAGTTGAGCTGTCCGATCGGCTGATCAGTGAGCGCAACGCCCTCGCAGCCGATCTGAAAGCTGCGCTGTTTCCCCATTCACGGATCGGCTCGAGCACCGACCGGCACAACCAGGGCGACTGTCTTCAGCTCGCCACGCATGCCCTGCTGCGCCGTGACATCTTCTGCACCCGCGACGCCAAGCTGCTCAAGCGAGCCAAGGTTGCCGCAGACCGTGGCATAACTGTCCTCGCTCCAGCCGGCCTGCTTGATCGCCTGAACAAGGAGAGCAATCTTGGTCGCCTGAACAGCCCGCCTTCGCTAGCGGTTCGAGACGCGGATGTCGACCGAGATGAGGGTGCGGTCCGCGAAGTGCTCGAGCCGCTCTCTGACGACTATCCAGACTTTGGGGGTTGGCTGAACGAGGCACTCGCGAAAGCAGTCGACGGCCAGGTGCGCGTACGCGTCGGCCTCGTGGGCGATCGAATAGGTGCTGTTGCGCTAAGCACCCGCAAGGATGGGCGCGTCGTCAAGCTCTCCGCCTTTTATGTCACCGAGGACGCCCGTGATGCTGGTCTTGGACAGCACCTGCTGTGGGCGGAGTTGAGGACGTGGGCGATCGGCGGCGTGGAAAAGGTCTACGTCACAGTCTCCTCCCGCCACGGGGATCTCATCGAGTTTTTCCGCGCTTTTGGCTTCTTGGTGGAGGGCATGTCGGCCCGTCGCTACCAAGATGACACGGCCGAGATCGTCTTGGGCAAGCATCTCATTCGCCGCGTGGTAGACGATGCGGGACTTGGCCGGTTTGTCGATGAGGTGGCGAGTCGCGTCTTCTCCGCACCTGCGTCGGTCGCCTCCGAGGCCGAGACGTGGGCCCTACCTCCCGCATGCACCCACCCTGATTTCAGGTGGGAAGGGTCTGGTGCCTCGCTGCGGCTGGCGGCGCTCCAGGACGGCACTCCGCTGCGTCGCTGGGGGTTGCTGGAACTGGAACGCAACTTCCATCCCGTTCGCCTCGCGCTCGAAGGTCGCAAGGCACTGCTTGTGCCAATCAAGGCCCAATGGGCAGACGCGATGCTGGAGTACACCAACCAGCAGCGGAACCTCTTTGCTGAAGACACATCGAGCAAGCTGTTGCTCCGTGCCGACAACACCTACTACTGCTATCCCACGGCGCTCCCTGTGGTACGCCCAGGCACACCGATCCTCTTCTTTGTATCGGGGGATATGGGCCTGATTGGCGAAGCGCGCGTCATCGACACCGCGGTTGACGTGCCAGAGGAGCTTTTCGCTCAGTTCGGCGGCCTCGGCATCTACGGGATCGACGACATCCGCCGCCACGTCAGGAAGGATGGCCCCCATGACGGTCATGCCCTCGCAATGCGCTTCGGCTTCTATGTTCCGTTTTCCTCGCCTGTCAGAATCCAGAAGATGCAGACGATCTTAGGACGTAAGGTCATCCCGCAAGGGATCACACCTGTCGCGGGCGAGGAGTTCGAGACGCTGAGGCGAACAGGAGGTCTGGAGTGGTGACCGACATTCTCATGAGCATTCGCCCAATGTATGCAGAGGCGATCTTTGCAGGCACGAAGACGGTAGAGCTGCGCAGGCGGCGCCCTTCATTCTCCAAGGGCAGTCGAGTTCTCGTCTACTCTTCGTCGCCCAGTCAGAAGCTTCAGGGTACCTTTGAAGTCGGTGGAGTCTTGGCAGATGAGCCAGATGCTCTTTGGGCAAAGGTATCCAAACAGGCGGGCATCGATCGGGAGGCCTTCGACGCGTACTTCGCTGGATGCGCCACTGCTTATGCGATTGAAATCAAGAATGCCCGGCGCATTGAGCCCACCCGGCTAGCCATTCGCCCACCACAGTCCTATCTCTTCCTACGCTCGCGCGAGCGCCGTCACCGTCGACTGCTCCAGATCGCACACGCCTGAGTGGATTCGGGTTCGATTACGGGTGCAGTCGCACCGGCAGCGTCTTGAGCTGGTTGAGGAAGACCGATTCTGTCCGCAGCGGCTCGCCGTCGATCGTCATCGCGGGGTAGCGCCTGAGGGTCTCCTCGAAGAGGATCCGCAGCTCCAGGCGTGCCAGCGCGGTGCCCAAGCAGAAGTGGCGCCCCCCGGCGCCGAACGCCTGGTGCTCCTCTTCGCGGCGCACATCGAAGCGGTTGGGGTCGACGTGGCGCTCCTCGTCGCGGTTTGAGGAGACGTACCACATCACCACCTTCTCGCCCTCCTTGATCTGCGCTCCGTTGAGCTCGGTGTCGCAGGTGGCGGTGCGGCGGAAGTGCGCGAAGGCGGGGAACATGCGTAGCGACTCCTCCACCACGCCCGGAATGAGCGAGGGGTCGGCGAGCACCAGCTCGCGCTGATCGGGGTTCTCGATCAGCGCCCTCATGCCGCTGCAGTAGGTGGCCTTCGTGGAGTCGTTGCCCGCTGCCATCAACAGGAAGAAACCCATCACGATCTCGTGTTCCTCGAGCTTCTCGCCATCGACTTCGGCGTGCACCAGCACGCTCGTGAGGTCGTCCGTGGGTGTCTCGCGGCGCTCGGCGATCAGCTTTCCGCAGCGCTCGAAGATCTCAGCGACGCCCTTTTCGATTCCCTCCTGCACGTCGCCATGTGGATTCAGATCCTCGTCGCCCGCGGCCAGGGTCGAGTTCATCAGCCGTGCCCAGATCTCATCTTCCTCCGGTGTGATGCCCATGAAGGAGCCGATCACACGCGAGACCACGGGCTGGGCGACGTCAGTTACGAGGTCGCATGTCTCGCGTCCCTCGAGGCGATCGAGCACGCCGATGGTGATCTCGCGGATCGCCTCCTCGTGCGCGGCGATCCGCTTGGGGGTGAACCCCGCCTGGAACAGCGCCTTCACGCGATCGTGCTTGGGCGGGTCCATGCCGATGAACATCGCGCGCGAGAGCTCGATCGGGAAGCCTATGTTGGCGGCCGTCACGCCCCCCACTTCCGAGGAGTAGGTCTTGAAGTCGCGGCTCACCGTGTGCACGTCCTCGCCGGTGGTCACCGACCAGTAGCCGGCCTCCTCGGGGAATTCGGTGATCTTCGAGGTCCAGTGCACGGGGCACTCCTTGCGCATCCGCGCGAACAGCTCGTGCGGCACCCCGCCTTCCCACACCTCGCGCTCGGTGACGAGCACATCCTTGATGTCGCCGGTTGCCGTCGTGTCCTTCAGGTTGCTGCTTGCCGTCGATGCCATCTGGAGACCTCCTGGTCGCTGCTCGAGCGCGGAACGTTCAGGCAATCATACTGGCCAAGCGGCCAGTTTGCGAGGGAGCTACTGTGGCGCGTCGTGTCTCGTCCGATCCCAACCTCCCGGGCAGGTCTGCTCGGCCTCGGCTCCAACGTGGGCGAGCGTCGCAGCCACCTGCAGGCTGCCGTCGACGCGCTGCCCTCAGCCGGGGTGGAGGTGCTGGCGAGCTCCTCGGTCTACGACACCGACCCTGTGGGCGAGGTGCTCGAGCAGGCGAGCTTTCTCAACGCCTGCCTGCGGGTGCGCACCGCATTGGAGCCACTGGAGCTGCTCGACGCCGTAAAGCGCCTCGAGCGCGAGCTGGGGCGGGGGACCGAGGGCGCAGAGCCCCTGCGCCACGGCCCGCGCGCGATCGACATCGACGTGCTGCTGCTGGGGGATCTGGAGTTGCGCCACGAGCGCATGTCCCTGCCCCACGAGCAGGTGCTCGCGCGCCGCTTCGTGCTGATCCCCGCGCTCGAGCTCGATCTCGACCTCGCTGTGCCCGACGGGCGGCGCCTGGCCGATGCGCTGCTCGCGCTGCCGCTCGGAGAGGGAGTGCGCTGGGCCGGTCTGCCGCTGGTGCTCGGCGGCGCCCCACTCAGTGGACGATGACCTTCCCGTTCATGTGCGCGTGCACGGTGCACGTGTAGCTGTATGTACCGCTGCGCGTGAAGCGCACCGTGAAGGACCCATGCCTCAGCACGCGCGACTGGAAGCCGTGGCCCACCACGTTGTGCTGTGTTCTGCCGTCCTGCCATAGCCACGTAACGCTGTCTCCTCGGCGGATCGACACGGCGCCGGGCAGGAACTGGTTGTGCCTGAGCACCACCGTGTGGCCGCTCGCCGCGTGCGCGCCTCCCAGCGCCGCCGCGGGCAACGCCCCCGCACATGCCACTGCGATCGTCGCCAGCACCGCCGCACACTTGCCGTTCATCGGAACTCCTTTGCCTCGTTGCGCTCTCTCCCACAGGGACGCTCGTGCGTGGCAAACCTTCCCATTGCCAGCGCCGAGGATAGTGGCGCAGGTCGGCTGCCCTTGCGCTTCGCGCTCGGTCCGGACGAATAGTCGGGGCTCACGGGAAGGATCGCCGCGCGCGGGCGTCCTCGCTGGTTGAGGGGCGTGCCGCGGCGCGTCCGGGTTCGGAGAGAGGCCACGACTCGAGAGGTGGGTCCATGAGATTACGCAAGCGCCATGTTCTTTTTGTCGCATTGCTCAGCGCGTTCGCTGTCGCGATCCTGCCCTCGCTCGCCAGCTCCGCCGCAACGGCATCGGTGGAAGCGCTCAACGAAGGCTCGGGGCTCTACGGCGAAACGCACCGCTGGTCGCCCGCCCAGGTGGCCGTCACCACGAACGGGGGCAAGGTGACATTCGCCAACCATTCGCTCTCCGTGCCCCACGGCATCGTCTGGCAGAGCACCCCCGCGACCCCCTCCTGCGAAGAAGGCGAACACCAGGTGCCCGTCGGCAAGACGCACTCGGGCACCAACTGGAGCGGCGCCTGTACCTTCAGCCAGGAAGGGACCTACACCTACTACTGCTCCGTGCACGGTCTCGCGATGTCGGGAACCGTCTACGTCAACGCCGCCGGCGCGCTGCCGCCCACAGCGTCCACCGAAACGCCCACGGCTGTAAGCTGAAACAACCGCAACGCTGAAGGGCGCCGTGAACCCCAACGGGCAGGCCACCTCCTATTACTTCAACTACGGCGCCACCGCCAGCTACGGAAAGAAGACAACCGAACTCAGCGTGGGCAGCGACAGCGTCGACCACGCGCTCTCCGCACCGGTGAGCGAACTCGCGCCTGGGGCCACCTACCACTTCCAGATCGTCGCCACCTACGCATCAGGCGCGAGCCATGTGCTCGGCGGCGATCGCACCTTCACCACCCTCTCGCCGCCCGGCGCGCCCACGGTGAGCACCGGCGAAGCCACCGCGCTGAGCGAAACCGGAGCGACGCTTGCAGGCACCGTCAACCCCAATGGGAAGGCCACGACGTGGTTCTTCAACTACGGCGCCACCAACAGCTACGGGCAGACCACGCCGATACAGCCCGCCGGCGAAGGCAGCCTCACCAGCGCGGTGTCCATACAGGTAAGCGGGCTCGCGCCTGGCGCCACGTACCACTTCCAGGTGGTTGCGCACAACGAACTGGGCGACGCCCCCGGCGCGGATCGAACCTTCACGACGCCCTCGTCCCCTCCACCAACGGAAGAAACCACCACCACGACAACCACCACTCCCACTCCCACTGCCACAACCACCACGACCCCGCCGCCGATCCTCTCAGGGGGGGCCACTCCGCCTCCCTCGCCCCCCGTGCCGATACCGAGCGTCAGCGGCTCGCCATTCGCCGGGAGCGCGTCCACGGCGGTGAAGGTGGCCTCCGCTCAGCGGGGCTCCGCGGTTCACGGCTCAGTCGCCGTGTCCGCAGCCGGGGCTGGGGGGCGTCTGGAGGTCGATGTCCTCGCCGCCGCCGCATCGCTCGCACGGAAGCACTCAAAGCAGGCACGCATCGGCCGCTTCGTGCGCTCCTCCCTCGCAGCCGGCAAGGTGTCCTTCGCGGTCGCCCTCAACGCTCAGGCCAAGCGCGCCCTCAGCCGCCACCACCGTCTATCGGTGATTGTGCAGGTGAGCCTCACGCCACCTCACGGCGCCACGGTCACAAGTACTCGCAGCGTCGTGCTGCGCGGGTGAGGGTGGGCTCTACGCCAGCCACGACGCCGGCAGCGTGCCGGCCGGAACTTCGCCCACCATCGGCGGGAAGTAGCGCGTGAGCGCCGTCGCCGGGTGGCCCTCAAGCAACGGCCGCAGATCGGCGATCGAATTCAGCAGGCGGATCGTGCTCCCGATCTGCAGGTCCGCGGCATTGGGCTGCTCGCCTCCCAGTAGGCCCGAGGCGATCCAGCCGTCGACCTTCTCCAGCTGGCCGGGAAGCGCACCGAGATCCTCGAGCACATTCTCGTCCTTCGCCTTGTTGCGCAGCGCCATCAGTCGCGCCATCAGCGGCAGCGTGGGGCGCATCGCCGCGCGCGGCAGCGGCAGCTTGGCGTCGTCGGGCACATAGCTCTCCATGCACGCCGAGTTGCGCAGGAACGCCGCATCGAGGATCCGCCGCGGGACGCTCTGAAACTCATCGTCGCCCCATCGCTCGGCCTCCAGCACCTGCGCGCGCGCATCCGCCTCGGCGGGCAGCAGCGCCGGCTCGGGCTCGATCTCATCCAGACGGCGCATGATGTGGCGCGAGCCGACCATCTTCTCGCCATTCATGCGCACCCCGGGAACCGTAATGCCCCCGTAGAGCAGCGGTCCCGCAGCCATCTGCACCAGCGGCAGCAGATCGACGCGCTCGAAGGGAATCGACTTCATCCCGAGCGCCACTTCCACCGCTGCACAGGGGTGCGAGCCGGTGAGCACATACAGCTTCAGCTTCTTCGGGCTCGCTCCGTTGGTGGGCACCCGCGGAGCATACACCCGAGCTGCGGGTTTGGCCGGTGAGCCAGCCCACGGCCGGCGTGGGCGCGGGCCTCGGTAGGTCTCATCGGTAGGCTCCCGCCCTTCAATGCTGCTCGTCGTCGACGTCGGAAACACCCAAACCCACTTCGGCGCCTTCCGCGGCGAGGAGCTCGTGGAGCACTGGCGCTTCGCCACCGTCCGCGATTCCACCGCCGATCAGCTCGGCGCCGCGCTGCGCAACCTGCTCGAGCTGCGCGGACTCGGCTTCGAGGATCTCTCCTCTTCGATCGTCTCCTCCACCGTCCCCCAACTGGAGCCCGAATGGACCGCGATGGCGCTGCGCTATCTGCGCCACGAGATGCTCGTGGTGGGTCCCGGTCTGCGCACCGGCATGGCCATCCGCTACGACAACCCCCGCGAGATCGGCGCCGATCGGCTCGTCAACGCCGTCGCCATGCGCGCGCGCTTCGGCGGCTCCGCGGTGTGCGTGGACTTCGGCACCGCCACCACCTTCGATGTGCTCTCCCACGAGGGCGAGTACATCGGCGGCGCGCTCATGACCGGCATCGAGATCTCCCTCGACGCGCTCACCGAGCGCGGCGCACGCCTCCCCAAGGTCGAGCTCGCCCCGCCCCGCTCGGTCGTCGGCAAGAACACGATCGACGCCATCCGCTCCGGTGTCGTCTTCGGCTACGCCGGCGCTGTCGACGCGATCCTGCGCCGTCTGTATGACGAGCTGGGGGAACGCCTCTCGGTGATCGCCACCGGTGGGCTCGGGCACCTGGTGGTTCCCTTTACCGAGGAGATCGATGAGGTCGACGACCTCCTTACCTTGACTGGCCTGCGGCTTCTCTACGAGCTCAATTCGTGAGCTTCGCGGCCCCGCTGCCGGCCGGAAGGCCGGCCCTCCCAGCTATTTTCCGTTGTATGTCGCGCGCTCCCGACCTCGCCTCGCCGTGGACTCTCGGCTCGTTGCGCGTGCCCAACCGGGTGCTCCTCGCGCCGCTTGCGGGTATCGGCAACTGGTTCGTGCGTCTGCAGGCCAAGCGTTATGGCGCCGGCATGGCCGTCTCGGAGATGGTCTCCTCGCACGCGCTTCACTTCCGCAACGAGCGCACCCATGTGGAGATGCTTCGCATCCATCCCTCCGAGCGCGCCGGGGGCCCCGTTTCGATTCAGCTCTTCGGGCAGGACCCCTCGGTGATGCGCTCCGCCGCCGCGCTTGTCGCCGCTGCGGGGGCCGACGCGATCGATCTCAACATGGGCTGCCCCGTGCCCAAGGTCTGTCGCACCGGCGCCGGTGCCGCGCTGCTCTCCGATCCCGCGCTCGCCGTCGCGGTGGCGCGCGCCGCCGTCGAGGGCTCCAATTTGCCGGTGACCGTCAAGCTGCGCTCTGGTCTGCACCCGGGGGACACCTCCGGTTTCGAGCTCGCCCACCGGCTCGTCGAGGAGGCCGGTGTCGCCGCTATCGCCTTTCACCCCCGCTCGGCCTCCGTTCACCACAAGGGCGTCCCCGACTATGCCCTCGCCGCGCGCCTCGCCGATTCGCTCCCCGCTCCCGTGATCCTCACCGGGGGGCTGCGCGATGTCGAGGCCGCGCGCGCCGCCTATGAGTCCACCGGCGTCGCCGCCGTGATGCTCGCCCGCGGCTGCCTCGGCAATCCGTGGCTGTTCGAGCGTCTCCTCGGCACCCGCCTGGAGGAGCCCACCCGCGAGGAGGTCCTCGCCGAGCTCGATTGGGTGCTCGCGCGTGCCACCGAACACCTAGGCGCCGAGCGCGCCACGCGCTATCTGCGCAAGTTCTACCCCTGGTACCTCGCCCGCCTGGGCCTCGACCGGGAGGCACTCAAGAGCCTGCAAGAGGATTTGCAGGTGGCTCCCACCCTCGAGCACGCCAGGGCTCTATTGGGACTTTCCGCGCCCTCCGCGAGCCTCGCGGCCTGAGCCCTCGCGGGTCGCGCGCGCGACCTGCCGGGCGCTCTGCGCTCCTCGCTATACTGCTGCGCTCGCTGCTCCCGCCACCACCACGTTTCCCAGCGTGCAGGCGGGTTTTGTTCTGTTTGTCGGGTCTCCCCAGCGATACCTCCTAGCGATCAAGGGTCACATGCCGAAGGACGTCATCCTCACCCCCGAAGGTCTCGAGAAGCTCCGCGAGGAGCTCGAGACGCTCTCCACCAATCGCCGCCGCGAGGTCGCCGAGCGCATCAAGGAGGCACGCGAGTTCGGAGACATCTCCGAGAACTCCGAGTACGACGACGCCAAGAACGAACAGGCAATGCTCGAGTCGCGCATCGCCCTGCTCCAGGAGAAGCTGCGCATGGCCACCGTGATCGAGACCAAGGACCTCTCCACGGATGTCGTTCAGGTCGGCTCCGTGGTGCACGTCAAGGACGAAAAGACCGGCAAGTCCGTCAAGTACACCATTGTCGGTTCCGCCGAGGCCAACCCCGAAGAGGCCAAGCTCTCCAACGAGTCCCCCGTCGGGCGCGCCCTCCTTGGCCACCGCCGCAACGACACCGTCGCCGTGAAGGTCCCCCGCGGCCCCGCGCGCAAGCTCAAGATCACCAAGATCGACATCGGGCTGAAATAGGAGACCCGCGGGGGCAACTGCCTCCCCGGGTCGCCTGCCTTTCATCCCTTTCCCTCCGGGCTGCCATTTCAGGCCCCTAACATCTTTCTTGGTTATGTCAAAGCTCGAAGCACATCCCTCTGTGTCGCCTCCCGAGTCCGCCAACGGAGCGGACGCTTCCAGCGCGCCCGAGGCCGAGGAACGTGGCCTCGCCGAGCTGATGGCCGTACGCCGCGCCAAAGCCCACCTCCTGCTCCCTCCCGGGGAGAGCGCCTTCCCCTACTCCTTCCCCGATACCGAGCCCATCGCGGAGGTCCGCGCCGGCTTCGAGCACCTTTCCCCCGGCGAGGAAACCGACTCCATCCACCGCATCGCCGGGCGCCTCGCCGCGCGCCGCGGCCAGGGCAAGGCCGCCTTCCTCGATCTCATCGATCGCAGTGGACAGATCCAGCTGCACGCGCGCCTGGACGTGCTCGGCGAGGAGGCCTTCGAGCGCCTGCTCCAGCTCGACCTGGGCGATCTCCTCGGCGTGAGCGGCGCCGCGATGCGCAGCCACAAGGGCGAGCTCTCGCTGCGTCTGCAGTCCTTCGATGTCCTCGCCAAGTCGCTGCGCCCGCCGCCCTCCAAGCACTACGGCCTCGCCGACGTGGAAACGCGCTACCGCCAGCGCGAGCTCGACCTGATGTCCAGCGAGGACGCCCGCCAGCTGTTCGTCACACGTGCGCGCATCATCTCCGCCGTGCGCTCGCACCTCGACGAGCGCGGCTTCATCGAGGTCGAGACCCCCGTGCTGCAACCGCTCTACGGCGGCGCCCTCGCACGCCCCTTCACCACCCACCACAACGCCCTCGATCGCACCCTCTACCTGCGCATCGCCACCGAGCTCTTCCTCAAGCGCTGCATCGTGGGGGGCCTCGAGCGCGTGTACGAGCTCGGCAAGGACTTCCGCAACGAGGGCATCTCCGCCAAGCACAACCCCGAGTTCACGATGGTCGAGTGGTACGAGGCCTACGCCGACTACCTCCACGAGGCCACCCTCACCGAGCAGCTCCTCAGCGCGGTCGCCGCTGCCGTCGACTACACCGGCGAGCTCGACTTCTCCGCTCCCTGGCGGCGCATCGGCTTCGTCGAGTCGATTCGCGAGGCCACCGGCATCGACGTGATGGCCCATCACGATGCAGCCTCGCTCGCGGCCGCGATCGGCGCCTCGCCCCAGATCGCCGCGTCGGGCCTCGAGCTCGACACCGAGGGCGCCACCTGGCCCCAGCTGGCGGATGAGCTGCTCTCCAAGTTCGTCGAGCCCTCGCTTCAGCAGCCCACCTTCGTGATGGACTATCCGCTCGAGCTCTCCCCCTTCGCGCGCGCCCACCGCTCGAAGCCCGGACTCGCCGAGCGCTGGGAGGCCTTCGCTCAGGGCATGGAGATCGCCAACGCCTTCTCCGAGCTCAACGACCCCGATGTGCAGCGTCAGCGCTTCGAATCCCAGCGCCGCCTCGCCGAGCTCGGCGACGAGGAGACCCAGCCGTGGGACGAGCTCTTCCTCGAGGCGCTCGAGCACGGCATGCCCCCCACCGGCGGCGTCGGCCTGGGGATCGACCGGCTCGTGATGCTCCTCACAGGGCGGCGCACCATCCGCGAGGTAGTGCTCTTCCCGGCGATGCGCACATAGGTCCGTCGGCCCCTTGGTAGACTGTTCCCCGGCGTCGATTTTGACCCGGATGCTCATCTTCTGAGGAGATTCCGACGAAGATGATCCTAACCGGGTGGTTCCTAGTCCCCGAGATCCCGTCCACCCTCGGAAAGAGGACTCAGCATGTTCGAGCGATTCACAGAAAGGGCCCGTCAGGTGGTGGTCCTTGCGCAGGAAGAGGCGCGCACGCTCAAGCACAACTACATAGGCACCGAGCACATCCTCCTAGGCCTGCTGCGCGAGGAGGAGGGTCTCGCCGCACGCGTGCTGGAGAGCCTCGACATCACCGTCGAGCGCGTGCGCGCGCAGGTCGTGCGTATCGTGGGCTCCGGCGAGGAGGTCACCTCCGGACAGATCCCCTTCACGCCGCGTGCGAAGAAGGTGCTCGAGCTGGCGCTGCGCGAGGCGCTCTCGCTCGGACACAACTACATCGGCACCGAGCACATCCTCCTCGGTCTCGTGCGCGAGAACGAGGGTGTCGCCGCCCGCATCCTGCTCGACTTCGACGCCGACTCCGAAAAGATTCGCAACGAGGTCATCCGCATGCTCTCCGGTCCCGGCGGCCGCCGCCAGGGCCAGGGCCAGGCCGCCTCGGGCTCGGGCTCGGGTGGGCAGGCCGAAGGCAAGAAGTCCTCCAAGCTCCTCGACCAGTTCGGGCGCAATCTCACCCGCCTCGCCGCCGAAGGCAAACTGGATCCCGTCGTCGGGCGCGAGACCGAGATCGAGCGGATCATGCAGATCCTCTCCCGGCGCACCAAGAACAACCCCGTCCTCATCGGCGAGCCCGGCGTGGGCAAGACCGCTGTAGTCGAGGGTCTCGCGCAGCGCATCACCAACGCCGACGTTCCCGAGCTTTTGAAGAACAAGCAGATCTACACCCTGGATCTAGCTGCGCTGGTCGCCGGCTCCAAGTATCGCGGCGAGTTCGAGGAGCGCCTCAAGAAGGTCATGAAGGAGATCACCCAGCGCGGGGACATCATCCTCTTCATCGACGAGCTCCACAACCTCGTGGGCGCCGGCGCCGCCGAGGGCGCCATCGACGCTGCCTCGATCCTCAAGCCCGCCCTCGCCCGCGGCGAGTTGCAGACGATCGGCGCCACCACGCTCGACGAGTACCGCAAGTATTTGGAGCGCGACTCAGCCCTGGAGCGCCGCTTCCAGCAGATCCGCGTGGAGGAGCCCACGATCGACCAGTCCGTGGAGATCCTCAAGGGCCTTCGCGACCGCTACGAGCAGCACCACAAGGTGCAGATCACCGACGAGGCCCTCAGGGCCGCCGGCGAACTCGCCGACCGCTACATCTCCGATCGCTTCCTTCCCGACAAGGCCATCGACCTGATCGACGAGGCCGCCTCGCGCATGCGCATCAAGTCGATGACCTCCCCGCCCGCCAACCGCGAGCTCGAGGAGGAAATCGAGACCACGCGGCGCGAGAAGGAGGCCGCGATCGAGGCGCAGGAGTTCGAGAAGGCCGCCGCGCTGCGCGACCAGGAGCGCAAGCTCACCCACCGCAAGCGCGAGCTCGAGGAAGAGTGGGAGGCCGGCGAGTCCGGCGAGCGCCCCTCGATCGGCGAAGAGGAGATCGCCGACATCGTCTCGATGTGGACCGGCATCCCCGTCTTCAAGCTCACCGAGGCCGAGACCCAGAAGCTGATGCGCATGGAGGAGGAACTGCACAAGCGCGTCATCGGCCAGCACCCCGCCGTGGAGGTCATCTCCAAGGCGATCCGCCGCTCGCGCGCGGGGCTCAAGGACCCCAAGCGCCCCACTGGCTCCTTCATCTTCCTCGGCCCCTCCGGCGTGGGCAAGACCGAGCTCGCGCGCACGCTCGCCGAGTTCCTCTTCGGCGATGCCGACACGATGGTGCGCATCGACATGTCCGAGTACATGGAGAAGCACGCCGTCTCGCGCCTCGTCGGCTCGCCCCCCGGCTACATCGGCTACGACGAGGGTGGCCAGCTCACCGAGGCCGTGCGCCGCAAGCCCTACTGCGTGCTCCTGCTCGACGAGATCGAGAAGGCCCACCCCGATGTCTTCAACATCCTCCTGCAGATCCTCGAGGACGGACGGCTCACCGACGCCCAGGGGCGCACCGTGGACTTCCGCCACGCGATCGTCATCATGACCTCCAACATCGGCGCCGCCGAGATCGCGCGCAACACGCCGCTGGGCTTCGCCGTCTCCGACGATGAGACCGGCATCACCTACGACGACATGAAGAACCGCATCATGGGCGAGCTCAAGAAGGTCTTCCGCCCCGAGTTCCTCAACCGCATCGACGACGTGATCGTCTTCCACAAGCTGCAGAAGGAGGAGATCAAGCAGATCGTCGAGCTGCTCCTTCTGCGCATCCGCGAGTCGATGGCCGAACGCGAGCTGCAGCTCGAGCTCACCGACCCCGCCAAGGACATGCTCGTCGAGAAGGGCTGGGACCCCGCGATGGGCGCCCGCCCGCTGCGCCGCGCGATTCAGCGCTACATCGAGGATCCGCTCGCCGACTTCGTTTTGCGCGAGAAGGTCGTTCCCGGCGCCACCGTAGTCGTCGCGCCCGCCCCCGACGGCGAGGAGGGCGAGGTGCGCCTCACGATCGTCAAGCCCAAGAAGCAGAAGACCCCCGTCGCCGTCGGCGCCGAAGGGGCCTCCGCCGAGCTGGCCGAGGGAGATCTGGCCGAGGGCGAGCCGCACGGTGGCGAAGATCTGCCCGAGCTGCCCGACCCCGAGCTTCCCGAGCTCCCCGAGGGAGACTCCTCAGGGCAAGCGCCCGCCGACGAGCGGTAGGGACCGCTGAGCGTCACGCCCCAGCAGTCCGTTGCCGTGGAGCCGATGACGGCTCAGGACTGGCCCGCGGTCGCGCGCATCTACGCCACCGGCATCGCCGGGGGCAACGCCACCTTCGAGCACACCGTTCCCTCCCGGGAGGAGTGGTTCGCGGCGCGCCTCCCCGAGTCCCTCCTGGTGGCACGCGACGGCGCCGGAGAGGTGCTCGGCTGGGCGGCCCTCAGCCCCGTCTCCACCCGCCAGGTCTATCGGGGAGTTGGGGCCGTCTCGATCTACGTCGATCCCTCATGCGCCGGGCGTGGAATCGGCGCCACCCTCCTCTCCGAGCTCATTGCGGCCTCCGAGCGCGCCGGCCTGTGGACGCTCGAGGCCGGCATCTTCCCCGAGAACCTCGCCTCGATCGCCTTGCACGAGCGCCTCGGCTTTCAGCTCGTCGGCACCCGCACGCGGGTCGGGCAGATGCGCGATGGGCGCTGGCGCGACGTGCTCCTCTATGAGCGCCGCAGTCCCCTCGTCGGCTCTCACTGAGCCGTCGGGGGCGATCCGTAGGGTTGAGGGGTGCCCCGCACATCGATTCACGTCTGCTCGCAGTGTGGCTTTCAATCGGCCCAATGGCACGGCCAGTGCCCTGGCTGTGAGGCCTGGAACACGCTCATCGAGGAGCGCCTGCCGCCGGCCGAGGGAAAGGCCGCCGCACGCCGCCGCACCGCTCGTGGTGGGGGCGCTGGCGGGGGCGTCGGACCTGACTCCGCTCGCCCCAACGCCACGATATCCCCTCGACTCCTAGCCGATGTCGGCGCCGCGCCCGTAGCGCGCCTCTCAACCGGCATCGGCGAGCTCGATCGGGTGCTCGGCGGCGGCCTCGTCCCCGGTTCGCTCGTGCTCCTCGGCGGCTCGCCGGGGATCGGCAAGTCCACCCTCACCAACATGGCCCTCGGTCATCTCGCGCAAGCAGGGCATAAGACGCTCTATGTCAGCGCCGAGGAGTCCGCCGAGCAGGTCCGCCTGCGGGCTGAGCGCCTCAAGCTCGCTCCCTCGGGAACCACGCCAATCCACAATGCCGCGCTGCAGGTGCCGATCCTCGCCGAGACCGACCTCGATGTGGTGCTCCACACGATCGCCGCCGAGCGCCCCGCGGTATGCGTGATCGACTCGGTGCAAACCCTCCACGCCAGCGAGCTCACCGGTGCCCCCGGCTCAGTGGGTCAGGTGCGCGAGGTCGCCGGGCAGCTGATGGAACTCGCCAAGTCCCAGGGCGTGGCGGTGCTCCTCGTGGGGCACGTCACCAAGGAGGGCGCGCTCGCCGGCCCGCGCGTGCTCGAGCACCTCGTGGACTGCGTTCTGCAGTTCGAGGGCGAGCGCGAGCGCCCCTACCGCGAGTTGCGCGCGCTGAAGAACCGCTTCGGCTCCACCAACGAGGCCGGTCTCTTCGAGATGCGCCAGGGCGGCCTCGTGGAGGTGCTCGACGCCTCCGCGCGCTTCGTCGCCGAGGCCACCCGCGCCCCCGGCTCGGTGGTGCTAGCAGCGATGGAGGGCTCGCGGCCGCTGCTCGTCGAGGTGCAGGCGCTCGTCGCACCCTCCGAGCTGGAGCAGCCGCGGCGCGTGGTCTCGGGTCTCGATCGCAATCGCCTGGCGCTCGTGCTCGCGATCCTCGGGCGCCACGGGCGGATCGGCACCGGCGGGGCGGATGTCTTCGTCAACGTCGTCGGTGGCGTGCGCGTGGACGAGCCCGGGGTGGACCTCGCGATCGCGCTCGCCGTCGCCTCCGCCAGCCGCGGTGTGCCGCTCGTCGGTACCCCCCGCGCGTGCTTCGGCGAGCTCGGCCTCACCGGCGAGCTGCGCTGGGTGGGGCATCCCGAGCGGCGCCTCGCCGAGGCTTCAAAGCACGGTCTCAGCGACGTCGTGGCGCCCCCCGGCAGCGGCTCTCCCGCGCGCGAGGCGGCCACGCTGCGGGAGGCTCTGGCCCACGTGCTCCCCGCCGCCGATCGCGCGCGCCCCCGCGCCGCGGCGTAACAGCTGGACCGCCGGCCCAGATTCTTCTGAATAATCGAATCTGGACGCTTTGTCCTTTGTTCACGCGGTAAATCGAGGCTAAATGCCGTAGAATGGGTACTTGTGCCACCACGATCCGGGGAAGAATTCGAAGCTGACGCTAGGCCAGAGCCCGGTTTGATGAAGGCACTGGAGATGGTCGCGCCGGGCACCGCCCTGCGCGAGGGGATCGAGAGCATTCTCCACGCTCGCACCGGCGGGCTGATCGTGATCGGCGACCCCGAGGAGCTCTCCTTCCTCAACAGCGGAGGGATCAAACTCGACATCGACTACACCCCTGCCTTTCTCTATCAGGTGGCCAAGATGGACGGCGCGATCATTCTCAATGCCAATGCCACCAAGATCGCCTCGGCCAACATCCAGCTGATGCCCGACCCCACGATCCTCTCCCACGAGACGGGCACCCGTCACCGCACGGCAGAGCGCGTCTCCAAGCAGACCGACGCGCTCGTCATCGCCGTCTCCCAGCGCCGCGAGGTCGTCTCGCTGTATGTGGACGGAGCAAAGTACATCCTCGAGGACATCCCCGTGGTGCTCGCCAAGGCCAACCAGGCCCTGGCGACGCTTGACAAGTACCGCACCCGCCTCGATCAGGTCTCCACGCGCCTCACCGCGCTGGAGTTCGAGGGCGGCGTGACGCTGCACGACGTGCTCACCGTGCTCCAGCGCTCCGAGCTCGTCACGCGCATGGCCGTCGAGATCGAGCGCTACATCGTCGAGCTCGGCTCCGAGGGGCGCCTGATCGAGATGCAGCTCGAGGAGACGATGGTGGGCGCCGCCGCCGAGAAGGCCGCGCTCGTGCACGACTATCTCTCCGACTACTCCGATGAGGCCTTCGCGTCCTCGCTCGATCAGGTCGGGCGCCTCGCCCACCAGGATCTGCTCGACTTCGGCTGCCTCGCCGAGCTGCTCGGGTACGACCGCAAGCTCAACACCCTTGACTACTCCGTCTCCCCGCGTGGCTATCGCATCATGGGGCGCATCCCCCGACTGCCGCGGCTCGTCGTAACCGAGATCGTCAAGGAGTTCGGCGGCCTGGATGAGTTGCTTGCCGCCACCGACAGTGAGCTCGAGGCAGTGGAGGGAGTGGGAGAGATCCGTGCGAAGGACATCCGCGAGGGCCTTCGCCGGTTGCAGGAGATCAACCTCGTGGACCGCTACCTGCAGACATGACGGCCGCCCCCTGGCTGGTCGCAAAAACCAAGGAGGACACCATTCCCCAGGCAATTGAAGATGAGCTGATCGAGGAGCTGGAGGTCACGCGCGAGGTCGAGTACATCGAGTTCGAGCTGGGCGACCACGTCGTATACCCCCACCACGGCGCCGGCAAGGTGCTCTGCAAGGAGGAGATGGAGGTGCTCGGCGAATGCCGCGAGTACCTCACCATCAAGATCCTCCACAACGACATGACGGTGAAGGTTCCCACCGAGAATGCCGCCCTCGCAGGGCTGCGCCGCGTGATCGACGAGGAAACCGTCAAGAAGGTTCTCGACGTGCTCGAAGGCGAGGTCTCCGAGATGCCCAAGAACTGGAACCGCCGCTTCAAGCACAACCGCGACAAGATCAAGACGGGCGACATCTACGAGCTCGCCGAGGTCGTACGCAACCTCTCCCTCAGAGAGAGCGAGAAGGGGCTCTCCACGGGCGAGAAGCAGATGTTCACGCGCGCCAAGAAGATCCTCGCCTCCGAGCTGATGTACGCGCTCGACAAGGACGAGGAAGAGGCGGAGTCCTATCTGGATGAGCTGCTCGCCTCTTCGGCCGCCAGCCAGATGGCCGTCGCCAAGTAGCTGAGCTTGGCAGTTGCGCTGATCCTCGCCGCCGGCCGCGGCGAGCGCCTGGGGGCCGAACGTCCCAAGGCGCTCGTCGAGTTGGCGGGGCGCCCGCTGATCGAGTGGAGTGTCGAGGTTCTGAAGGGCATCCCCGCGATCGAGCGCATCGTCGTCGCGCTGCCCGCGAACGTCCCCGCGCCCGCCGGCACCACCGGTGTGCTCGGCGGAGCCGTGCGCTCGGAGTCTGTGCGCCTCGCGCTTGGCGCGGCCGGCGCCGGAGACCCCGTGCTCGTTCACGACGCCGCCCGTCCGCTGCTCACCGCAGAGTTGATCGAGAGCACGCTTGCCGCCGCGCTCGGCGATGGGGTGGATTGCGCGATTGCCGCAGCGCCTGTCACCAACACGATCAAGCGGGCCGACGCTGGGCATGTCGTGCAGGAGACACTGGATCGCTCTCAGCTGTGGGCGGTGCAAACGCCCCAGGTCTTCCGGCGCGGAGCGCTCGAGCGCGCACTCGATGTCCCGCGGGAGGTGCTCGCGCAGGCCACCGACGACGCGTGGCTGATCGAGCGCATGGGGGGCACCGTGGTCGTCGTTCCCTCCTCGCAGCGGAATCTGAAGGTCACGACAGCCGAGGACCTCGAGTTGGCCGAGCTGCTGCTTGCCTCCAGGCCTGCTTGAATCGCGCACTGCATGCTCACCGACTACCACCTCCACCTGCGCCTCGACGACGCCTCCGCAACCGCCGCAGAGCACTTCACGAGCGCCAACGCCGAGCGCTACCGCGAGGCCGCGAGCGAACGCGGCATCGTTGAGCTGGGGGTCTCCGAGCACATCTATCGCTTTCGCCAGGCGCTCGAGGTGTGGCAGCACCCCTTCTGGCGCACCTACGCGATCGACGACCTCGACGAGTACTGCCGCTTCGTGCGCGAGGACACCGACCTGCGCCTCGGCATCGAGGCCGACTTCGTGCCCGCCGCCGAGGATCGCACCGCCAGCCTGCTCGAGGCCCGCGACTTCGACTACGTCGTCGGCTCGGTGCACTTCCTCCGCGACGCCTCCCTCGACACCGAGGAGTACACCGTGTGGAGCGGCGCGCACAGCGCCGAGGACATCTGGCGGCGCTACTTCCAAACGCTCGGCGAGGCCGCGCGCAGCGGGCTGTTCGACATCCTCGCGCACCCCGACTTGGTGAAGGTCTGGGGACGCGACCGGCCACTACCCGAGGGCGATCTGCGGCGCTTCTACGAGCTGGCAATGGACGGTATCGCCGAGTCGGGCATCGCCATCGAGGTCTCCACCGCCGGGTTGCGCAAGCGCGCCCAGGAGCTCTATCCCGCACCCGCCTTTCTGCAGATGTGCGTGGAGGCCGGCGCCCCCATCGCCCTCTCCAGCGACGCCCACCGTCCCGAGGACATCGGCGCCGACTACGACGCCGCGCTCCAGCTCCTGGAGAGCGTGGGGGTGGGGGAGCTGTGCGTATTCGAGCGCCGCGCCCGCAGCCTCGAGTCGATTGGAGCGGGTGTGCGATGAGCCTCGTCGGGATCGGCTATGACTCCCACCGCCTCGCCCAGGGACGTCCGCTCATCATTGGGGGCGTCGAGATTCCCAGCGAACTCGGCCTGGAGGGGCACTCCGATGCCGACGTGCTCGCCCACGCAGTGATCGACGCGCTGCTCGGGGGCGCCGGCTTGGGAGACATCGGCGAGCACTTCCCCGACACCGATGAGCGCTACCGCGACGCCGACTCGCTCGCATTGCTGGAGAGCGTCGTCACGATGGTTCTCGGCGCGGGTCTCGAGATCGAGAACGTCGACTGCACCGTGCTCATGGAGGCCCCCAAGCTCGCGCCCCACCGCCAGGCGATCCGCGAGCGCCTCGCCACGACGCTTGGGCTCGCGCCCGGGCGCGTCAACGTGAAGGCAACCACCGGCGAGGGCATCGGCTTCGTCGGGCGCGGCGAGGGCATCGCCGCGCTCGCCGTCGCCGGTCTTCGCAGCCGCTGAAGGGCCGGGATCGGTCCTGAGCTAGGGTTGCCCGGCGATGCGACCCATCCACCTTCACGACACTCGCACCGGCGAGCTCCTTCCACTTAATCCCCGCGACCCCGGCCGCGTGGGCATCTACGCGTGCGGGCCCACCGTCTACAGCCGCATCCACATCGGCAACGCCCGCCCCTTCGTCATCTTCAGCCTGATGAAGCGCTTTCTCGCACGCTCGGGCTATGAGGTGAATCTCGTCATCAACGTCACCGATGTCAACGACAAGATCTACGTAGCCGCGCGCAGCCTCGGCGTTCCCAGCGAGCAGCTCGCCCGCGAGATGACCGCCGCCTACCTCGCCGACACCGCCGCCCTCGGCCTCGGTCGCCCCGACCACGAGCCGCTCGCCTCGCAGACGATGGGCCCCATCGTCGACTACATCCAGGCGCTCGTCGACTCCAACCACGCCTACGCGAGTGGGGGAGACGTGTTCTTTGCCGTGCGCTCCGATTCTCTCTATGGCGCGCTCTCCCATCGCCGCGTGGACGACATGGACCAGGGGGAGGGGGTGGAGAGCGCCGAGCACAAGCGCGACCCCCTCGACTTCGCGCTGTGGAAGGCGCACAAGCCCTCCGAGGACACCTTCTGGGATTCGCCTTGGGGTCCCGGCAGGCCGGGCTGGCACATCGAGTGCTCGGCGATGGCCGAGAACCTTCTCGGCGTTGGCTTCGACATCCACGGCGGCGGCTCAGATCTTGTGTTTCCCCACCACGAGAACGAGGCCGCCCAGACGCGCGCCGCACGCGGCGCCGAGCTGGCCGCGATGTGGGTGCACAACGGGATGATCCAGTCAACCGGCGAGAAGATGGCCAAGTCGGTCGGCAACATCGCGCTCCTGCACGAGGTGATCGAGGGATACGGTGCAGAGGCCGTCGTGATGTATCTGGTGGGCGGCCACTATCGCCAGCCGCTGGCCTTCTCGGAGGCTGCCCTGGAGCAGGCGCGCTCCAACGTCAAGCGGATCCGAGAGTTTGGTCGAAGGCTCGGCCGTGGGCCGGCTTGCTATCGCGCACCCGGGGAGCAGCAGCATCTCGACACGTTTCGCGAGGGTTTCTTCGGTGCCCTCGCGCACGATTTCAACACACCCGCGGCTCTCGCATATCTAAACGAGTGGATCCGTGGCGCGGGGCACCTGGGTGTCAAGGGAGATCAGGACCTCTCCGAGATGCTGAGCGTACTGGGTCTTGAGACCCTGCTCCTACCAGAAGAGGAGGCACCGCAGGCGGTCCGTGTGCTTGCAGAGCAGCGCGATCGCGCGCGTGAGGAGCGCGACTTTGCAGCCGCCGATCGCCTGCGCGATGAGATCGCCGCCCTCGGCTGGACTGTACGCGACGGCGCTGGCGGCTTCGAGCTGCTCCCGCTGTGATCCTCTACGGCCGCAACCCCATCAAGGAGGCCCTTCGCGGTCGCCGCGCCCACACCGTCGAGGCCGTATGGGCCGCCCACGGCGCCGCCCGCGAGGAGTGGCTTGCCGATGTCGAGGTTCGCATGGCCTCAGCCGAGGAGATCGAGCGCCGCTGCGGCTCCGCCTCCCATCAGGGCCTCTGTGCCCAGGTGGGTTCCTACCCCTATGTATCCGCGGAGGAACTGCTCATGGGCGACTCTCCGCTTATCATCGCGCTCGATCAGATCCAGGATCCCCAGAACCTCGGCTCGATCTGTCGTACCGCCGAGTGCACCGGAGCTACCGGCGTCGTGATCCCCCAGCGCCGCGCCGCCGAGGTCACGCCCTCCGTCTGCAAGGCCTCCGCCGGGGCCGTGGAGCACCTGCGCATCGCGCGCGTGCGCAACATCGCCGATTTCCTCGCCCACGCGCGCGAGGCACAGTGCTGGTGCTACGGGGCCAGTGCGGAGGGGGCCACGGTGGACTACACGCAGCCCGACTACAGCGGCGGCCTCGTGCTCGTGCTCGGCAGCGAGGGCCACGGGCTGCGCCTGCGCGTCGCGAGCGCCTGCGACGCGCTCATCGCGCTGCCCCTGCGCGGGCGCATCGAGTCGCTGGGCGTCAGCGCCGCCGCCGCGGCGCTCCTGTATGAGATCTTGCAGAATCGTGCACGGGGTCTTGACAAGGCTCCATAACTGTGAGAGATTGCCCACCAACATAACGCTGAACCTAAGGTTGACTTGATGGTGGCGCAGCAAGGCCGGGAGGAGCCGAGCAGGCTCCTCGATCGTTGAATCGCCCTTTGGGAACGCATCCATAAGAAGTTGGCGCCAGGGGAGGAGTGCGCCACTGAGCAATTTGGGCTGCCCTCAGCCCGAGAAAGGACTGCTCGTGGCACGTACCTTCAGTAACCCTCACTCTGAGGTCAAGGTCGATGATGGATTCCTGATCGCTTTGGCCAAGCAGGGCGACCGCAACGCATACGACCGCCTCGTGCGTCGCTACCACGGTTTCGTTCGCCTCAAGGCCTCCTCCTACTTCCTCGTGGGCGGAGACTCCGAAGACCTCATCCAGGAGGGCCTCGTGGGCCTCTACAAGGCGATCCGCGACTTCCGCTCCGACCGCGAGTCGAGCTTCCGCAACTTCGCCGAGCTCTGCATCACACGCCAGATCATCACCGCCGTGAAGACCGCCACGCGCAACAAGCACACCCCCCTCAACCAGTACGTCTCCTTCTCCTCCACCCCCGCCGCCGCCGGCGAGGACGTCCCCACGCTCGACCAGATCATCCCCGGCTCCACCGTGCACGACCCCGTCAACCAGGTCATCTCCTCCGAGGAGCTCCGCTCGCTCGTCGGCTGCCTCTCCACCGCGCTCTCCGAGCTCGAGAGCCGCGTGCTCACGCTCTACCTCGACGGCCACTCCTACGAGCAGGTCGGCGAGCGCCTCGCCTGCGACACCAAGACGGTCGACAACGCCCTCCAACGCGTCAAGCGCAAGGTCGGCGCGCACCTGCAAACACGGGCGGTGGCGCTATAGGAGAAGAGCTTCAAGACGAGCTTTCCCTGACTTCCCCGGGAGCTTCGGAGCCTTCGGAGGGCAGTTCGGAGTTGCCCGGGGCTTCGGGCGTCAGCGCCGCCGCTGGCCCGGGGGTCACCTGCACGGTGAACAGCTGGCTCACCGCACCCTGATTCTCCGGGCCGCCCGGAATGTGAATCCGGAAGACCTTCGAACCGGCGTCATAAACCTTGTGTTCGATCGTGAAGGTCGAGCTGGGGCTCGAGACCCCCAGCTGCACCACGTGGAAGCCCTGGCCTGAGGCATTCTGGCGCTCCAGATAGAGCACATGCCCGGGATCGCTGGGCGCGATGCTTCCTGTGAAGGTCAACGTGGCGCCTGCCTGCACCGTCGTCGCGGAGACCTGTGCGATGAGAATGTCCTTCACGCCCTCAAACAGCACCGCCGATCGCGTCGGACCTTCGCCGGCTGGGCACGGCGCCCGTACGCACACCACCTGGTTGGCTGCGGTCACCTGATAGAAGGTGCTGTTCGCAGGCGTCTGCGGGGGGAAGGTGTAGTTGCCGTTCGGATCGCTCATCACCAGCGCGATCGGCGCGAACGCCTGGCCGCGTGTGCGCGCGAGCAGCGTCACCGGCTTGCTCGCCCCTCCTCTGAGCGTTCCAGTGATCGTCACCGACTGCCCGAAGGAGATCGGGTCGGCGGAGGCCGCGATGCTCAGCGCGGGGTTCTGCGCCTGGGAGATCTCGTACTGCAGCACGTTCGAGGGGCTCGGGACGTTGCGCCCCTCGCTGCGCACGAGCGCGCGGATGTTGGCATCGCCGGGGACGATGAACCTGTGCACGATCGAGTATGTGCCCCCCGGCCCCACCACCGAGGCGTCGATCCGGTGCCATTCGCCGCCAGTTGCCGCGTTCTGGCGCTGCAGAACCACGCGCGCACCCACATCCGCAGGGCTCACCGAACCGGTGAATGTCACCCTGTTGGCGGGCCCTGTCAAGAGCTGGCTGCCTTCCGGCGGGCCCGCAAGGGATACCTGCGCGGCGACGCGTATGCGCCGATCCGCACTGCGCGCCCCATGTGAGCGCACATACCACGCGCGGTTCGTTTCCACCACCCCATCCGCGCGCGAGAACTCATAGAAGCCGCGCGCATCCGTCGTCGTGCTCTGCACATAGCCAAACCCAAACGAATGTCCCCCGATCAGATGGTGATAGAGCCTCACCGTCTGCCCCGCAGCCTGCGCTCCCCGCCGGCACACCAGCCGGCCGAAGATCACCACCGGATCGCCCGCCGTGATCCGCCGCGGCGCAACTTCGATGCTCACACGGCAGCGGCCGCTTGGGCTGGGGTGCTTGTGAGCCGACGCCCCCGCCGGGGCGCCCATCAGTACAGCGGCGACGGCGAATCCCGCCGCGCATAGCCGATATGAGCGCATCTGCCTTCTCCCTTGCCTTCGTTGAATTCTTGCGGACCGAATTCTCGGGTCGATTCCCCTAACCCGCCTGTGCCGCGATCGTTGCGCTCTGGCTTCTGCCGAAAAATTTCTTCGAGCGCGCGCGTGAAGTTCTCGCGGGGCGAGCGTCTTAGGGGTGTCGCTTCCCAACAGAGAGGTCCGCCACACGAAGCACACAGCACCGCACAACCAACTGCGTCGCCCTGGACGCGGGTGTGCAGAGCCAAGTCGTGCGTCGTCTCCGGCGCCGGCGCGGCACAGCCCCGCTCTCGGGACCGTGGACGTGACCCCCACAGATCGTCCACCTCATTCCCGCGGGCTGTTGTGTTCACCATCTCCTGGTGGCGCAGGCAATAGGTCGGGGGGCGCCTCGCCCTGGGGGTTGCCCCCCGATCGCTTTTCGAGCCCCGCGCCAACGTTGCGGGACCGGTTCTGGCCCAACGCGGCGGGATCGCTCCTCGGCCGCTTTTGACAGTTCGCCTCGATGGTCGCGAGAACGGCCTTTTCGTCCATCGGGGCCTGTCACAGGATACGTATAGTGTCTAATGATCGGAAACCCCTATCGCCCGACTCAGGCGGAGTCGGGGTGTGGGGGCCAGGCATCGATCGCGATGAGTCCCAAGGCATCAACACGTCTGCTGGCCACACAATCCGACGAGCGGCTCGCGGCGCTTGTCCGAGCAGGTCACGACCGTGCGTTCGAGGCGCTCGTGCTCCGCCACCGCGCCCCGCTGCTGCGCTACTGCCGGCGCGTGCCCCTCTCGGAGAGCCGCGCTGAGGATGTCGTGCAGCAGGCGCTCCTGCGCGCCTGGACCGCACTGCGCCGCGGCGCCGAGGTGCGCGATCTGCGCGCCTGGCTCTACCGCATCGCGCACAACACCGCCATCGATGTCGTGCGCGATGCCGCCCGCGAGGGCCAGCGGGTGACCGCTGAGCCCGATGGCTCGGCGCCGGCTCCAGCGGGGCGCTCCATCGCAGCTCCAGCTGCTGGCGCCGCCGACACCGATCTCGAGCGCGGGCTGGCCGCGAAGGAGGCGCTCGTGAGCATCGCCGCGCTGCCTCAGATGCAGCGCGAGGTCGTCTTTCGCACCGCCATCGCCGGCTATAGCCACGAGGAGGTCGCAAGCGCACTCGGCCTCAGCGACGGCGCTGTCAGGGGCCTTCTCTATCGCGCGCGCGTCGCGCTGCGCGCCACGATCACAGCACTCACGCCGCCGCCGCTGCTCACCTGGATGGCCGGAGCCGGCCAGGGGCCGGCCGGCGAACGGATCGGCGAACTCGCCGCCGGCGGCGGCAGCATCGGACTGGGCGGTCTGCTGTTCAAGGGCGGCCTCGCCGCGCTCACCGCCGGAACGCTTCTCACCGGCGCGGTCATCGTGCATCCCTCCGCGCGCCACCCCGCGCGCGGCGGCGCCTCGCGCTCTCCTCGCGAGCTCGCATCCGCGGCCGCCCCGCAATCCCATGGTGCCGCGCTCGGATGGGCCTCCTCCAACGCCTCTTCCGGCGGGCCCTCCTCGGCCTCCGCCTCCCTGAGACCAGCGCGGGGCGCGACGGGACGGCACTCCTCCTCCGGCACTCCCACCGCGCGGGGTTGGACCGTCGGCGGGCCGGTCCCACCCGCAGGCGCCCAAGCGCCGAGGTTCGGTTCCCTGCGCAGGGGCACGCGCGCGCCTTCGTCCTCCGGACCCTCAAGCGGTGGTGGTGCCGGTCCAGGCCAGAACGCGCCCTCGGCACAGTCTCCCGCACCCACAGCCGGCTCCGGCGGAGGCGGATCTTCGGAGGGCTCGGGAAGCGGTGCGGCCGGAGCATCCAGCGGTGGCTCCTCGGGGGGCAGCGGCTCCGCGGGCGGGGGCAGCGGTTCGGGCGGTGCCGGTACAGGCTCGGGCGGGAGCGGCACCGGATCCGGCGGCGGCGGCGCCGGAGGATCGGGCGGCTCCACCGGGGGTAGCTCGGGAGGAGGAGGCAGCCCGCCCCCGCCCTCCGGCAGCGGTGGATCGGGCGGATCCGGGGGCGGTTCTGGCGGCGCCGGTGGCACCGAAGGGGGCTCCGGCGGTAGCGGGGGCTCAGGCGGCGCGGGCGGCGGATCGGGCTCGGGGGGACCGGTCACCACGGTGGTGCACGAAGTCACCAACCTCCTCGAATCGACCGTTCACGGCGTCCTCGGCGGGCATTAGAGGTCTGCGGTCCCGCGGAACTCGCGATCAGGGCTCGAGCAGGCCGGCATACAGCGCGAACAACGCCCCCTGCGGGTCCTTTGCGACCGCGATCTTCGCCATCTGGATGTCGATCGGGCCGGCTAGCTTCTCTCCGCCCAGCTCCTGCACCCTTGCGAGCCCCGCGTCGATGTCCTGCACGCCGAAATACACAAGCCAGTGCGGAGGCGCCCCCGACGGGCTCAGCTCGCGCATACCGCCGTTGCTCGCGCCGGCGTTCTTGATCGACAGATAGGGAGTGGGGCTCCCCTCGAAGGGGGCGATCTCCCAGCCGAAGAGGCCGCTGTAGAAGGCGCTCGACGCAGCGGTGTCAGGCGAGGAGAGCTCGTTCCACACGAGCGCGCCCGGCGCATTCACCAGCTTCGCTCCGAAGTGATCGCGCGGCTCCCACACCATGAAGTAGGCGCCGTGTGGATCCTGGACCACTCCCATCCGTCCGGCCCCCATCACATCGAAGGCGGGCGCGTGCACCGTCCCGCCCAGCTCCCTCGCGCGCTCCACCGCGGCGTCGGCGCTCTCCACCGAGACGTATGAGTTCCAAACCGGCGGGGCGCCCGCCTCGCGCTGCTGTGGAGGCTGGGGCGCGATCGCCGCGACATCCTTGCCATCGATGTGCATCATCGAGTAGAACGCGCCCTCGCCCACTGGCATGTCCCGCGCCGCCCACCCGAAGAGTCCGCCATAGAACTCCTTTGCGGCGCTCTGATCGGTGGTCGTCAGATCGCTCCAGCAGAACGTTCCGGGTGTGTACTGCGTGCGCTCGCCCATTCGCGCTCACCCTACACAAGCCCCCAGCCCAGCGTCGTGCGCGAGAGCGTCAGTTCCCATCCCGGCGGGTGATTGAATCACCCGTTTTGGACGATGTTCACAAGTCGTTGCGCTCATATGTTCAAGCGCATCGGCGTGTGAGGAGGAGCACGCCCGCCATCGGCCAATCAAAGGAGGCGACGATCATGGATGACGCATACGAGAGCGCGGCCCCGCCACGTGGCGCCCCGCGCGCCGGCGCATCGCGCTACGAAGAGGAAGAACCGGGGGGCGGATGGGTCGCGTTCGCCGCCGTGATGATCGCGATCGTGGGCGTTCTCAACATCGTCTACGGCATCGCAGCCATCTCCAACTCGCACTTCTTCGTCCGCGAAGCCACCTACATTCTCAGCGACCTCAACACCTGGGGGTGGGTGCTCCTGATCACCGGCATCATCCAGTTCTGCGCCTCGCTGGCGATCTTCGCTCGCATCGAGTGGGGCCGCTGGGTTGGGATTCTCACTGCCTCGGTGAACGCCATCATCCAGCTCATCTTCATTCCCGCCTACCCATTTGGGTCGCTGGCGATGTTCGCCATCGACATCCTCGTCATCTACGGCCTCGTCGCGTACGGGGGGCGCCAGGGCAGCATGGCCTGACATTCAGCTGGAGTCCGTGGTCATGGTGTGATTGTCACTGCGGCAGCCGGGAGTCCGTGATTACCGCGCGATCCACGCGCAATACGCCTGATCCGTAGTTTCCACGGACTCCACCCTGCGGGACTTTCCCGATCGGCCATCCGCGAGGGTGGCTTATGGTGTGAGCGATGGTGCTCGATGTCAAGCGTGGGCGCCCGCCGTCCCGCGACGGGCTGCTCCCACGCAGCCGGCTCATCGCCCGGTTGCAGCAGGACCCCGAGGTACCGCTTCTCGCGGTGAGCGCGCCCGCCGGCTATGGCAAGACTGCCCTGCTGTGGGAATGGCTGAGCGAGGACCCTCGCGACTGCGCTTGGGTGGCGCTGGAGGAGCGCCACAACGACCCCAAACAGCTGCTCGAAGAGATCCTCCAGGCCCTGGAGGATGCCCAGGACGATTTCGCGGCCTCCGAAATACGCGAGGCGCTGAACGCTCCCCACGCCGATCTCTCTGGGGTCGCGCTCGCGCGTCTGCTCTCCGCGCTGGCATTCTGCGCCCGGCCGGCTGTGATCGTCCTCGACGACGCGCACACGCTCAACGCGCCCGCGGCGCTGCGAAGCGTGGGGGTGCTCGCAGAGCATCTGCCACCCGGCTTTCAGCTGGCCCTCGCCTCGCGCACCGCGCTGTCGCTTCACATGGGACGCCTGCGCGCGCACCGCGCGGTCCTCGAGTTCCACACCCAGGATCTCGCAATGACCCTCGCCGAAGCAGGCGAGCTGTTGGAGATGGCTGGCCTGCGTCTCACATCTGTGCAGCTCGAGGCGCTGATGGAGCGCACCGAGGGCTGGCCCGCGGGTCTGCGCTTGGCGGCGCTCTCACTGCGCGAGGAGCCCGACGCGGGCGCCGCCCTCGCGCGGTTCACCGGAGCCGACAGGGTTCTCGCCGAGTACATGCGCGAGGAGTTCCTCGATCAGCTTGCCCCGGAGGCACTCGATTTTCTGATCCGCACAGCGATCCTGGCGGAGCTTGACGGAGCGCTCTGCGATGCAGTCCTCCAGTGCAGCGGGTCGGGGCGCACACTCGAGCACCTCGCGCGTAAGGCCAATCTCCCGCTCATCGAGCTCGATCGCGATAGCCGGCGCTACCGCTGCCACCGGCTCCTACGCGACACGCTGCTGAGCGAGCTGCGCCACGGCGGGGGAACCGCCGAAGCCGAACTGCACCAGCGCGCCAGCACTTGGTATGCCGCCCAGGGCGAGCTCGACAGCGCAATCGACCACGCCGTGCTCGCCCGCGACCATCCGCGTGCCGGCGAGCTCCTGTGGGAGAACCTTCCCCGCTACATCGCCCGCGGGCGCAATCCCGCCGTGCAACGCTGGCTGGACACCTTCGACTCCAGCGAGCTCGCCCACAGCCCCTCGCTCGCGCTGGTCGCTGCCCACAGCCACCTCGCCGCCGGCGAGATCCGTCTGGCTGAGCACTGGGGGCTCACCGCCGCGGGCGCTCTGGCAAGGGCGTCCGCTGTCCAAACCACGTCCCACGCTCCGCTCGCCTCGTTGCCTGCGGGCGTGGCCCTGATCGAAGCCGCAGTGGCTCGCCTGGGAGTTGCCGCGATGGGCGGCGACGCTGCGCGCGCGTACGCGCTCGAGTTACCTGCCAGTCCCTGGCGCTCGCTCTGCTGTCTTCTGCTCGGGGTCGCCGAGCACCTGCGCGGGAATCACCCCCAGGCGCGTGCCCAACTAGAGGAGGGCATTCACCGCAGCGCGATCGAGGCCCCCGGGGTCGAGGCCGCATGCCTAGCCCAGCTGGCCACGCTGCTGCTCGAGGAGGACGACCTGCAGGCGGCCGTGGCGCTGATCGACAGGGCGCTCATCCAAACCGAAGTGCATGGCCTCGATGCCTATCCAACTAGCGCCTTCACATTTGCCGCCGCCGCCGCGGCACACGCTCGCGCAGGCCGCGTGCAGGAGGCTCAGCGCCATCTTCGTCGTGCCACGCGCCTCCTTGCCGTGCTCGACGACTTCACCCCCTGGTATGAAGCGCAGACGCGCATCGTGCTTGCGCGGGCCTCGCTTGCCCTCGCCGATGTCAGGCAGGCGCGGACCCTGCTCGCCGAGGCCTCTCAGCGTGCGCGCCGTGTCCCGGACGCAACCCTCCTGCGCGTGTGGTTGGAGGAGATATGGGAGCAGGTGGACACCGCCGCCGCCTTTGCCCTCACCGGCTCGGCGGCTCTCACGATGGCCGAGCTGCGGATCCTGCGCTTCCTGCCCACCCACCTCTCCTTCCGCGAGATCGGACAGCGCCTGCACGTCTCGACCAACACCGTCAAAACCCAGGCTCACGCGGTGTATCGCAAGCTCGACGCCACCTCGCGCTCGCAGGCCGTCGCCCGCGCGGAGGAGATCGGGCTGCTGGACGCCTAGGCGTTTTGTGCCCGAACTCAACTGTATGAGGCGCAATTTCCGGTCCGCGCACTGTGGCGCATCCGCTCCTCTGCGTCTGTGGCGTATTCGCAATCTGACATCAGCTCCCTCTAAAGGTGCGCCAGTGTCCAGCTTCTTGAAATCGTTCATGCCAAGCAAGCCCGAGGGTGAAGTTCCGCGCGTGTCGCTGTAGGGTATTGTTCGATCCAACGAACCGAGGAAGCCGAGAGTGATGGAAGCCGCAAGCGCCAGCAACAGGGATTGGATGAGGGGCAGTTCGCCGCTGAAAGGGGCCCTGCTGGGCTTGGTGCTGCAGCACCCCGGCCACGGCTACGATCTCGCCAATCGCCTCGATAGGCGCCTGGGGCCGGCGTGGCAGATAACCGCCAAAGACCTCTACCGAATGCTCGAACAGCTGGAGAAGGCTGGGCTCGTTTCCTCCCGGCGCGTCGCCAGCGATGGGCCGACCGGGAGCCGGCGCGTCTACTCGCCAACCGAGCGCGCCGAGGCGGCGCTGACGGAATGGATGAGCGCGAATACTCGGATGGCGCCGGTGCGCGCGGAGTTCCAGGCCAAGATCGCCGTCGCGCGTGCGGCCGATGCGCCGCGGCTGCTGGTGGCGCTCGACATCTACGAGCGCGAATGCTTCGCGCTGTTCAAAGCCTCCTCTCATGACGCCCCGCCGGTGCGCTCCTTCGCCGGCGTCGCGATGCACCTCTCGCGCGCATCCGCACGTCTGCATCTGCGCGCCGAGCTCGAGTGGATCGTGCTCGCCCGCCGGCTGATCGCCGAGGTCGCGGCGTCCTCATAGCGCCGGTGCGATGACGTTACTCTCGCTCACCCAGGTGACCAGGCGCTGCGGGGACGGGCGACGAGAGGTGATCGTCCTTGACCGTGTCAGCATGGAGGTCGCAGCCGACGATTTCATCGGCATCTGGGGGCCGCGACGCTCGGGCAAGACCACACTGCTGCGCGTGGCCGCGGGCATCGAGATGCCCGACTCTGGCGCGGTGTGCTTCGACGGCCACCTGCTCACGCGAATGGGCGCGGGCGAGCGGACGCGGGTGCTGCGCACGCACGGGATCGCGCACATCTGCGGTGACTGGCGCCCGCAGCTCAATCAGCCCTGCATCGACAGCGTCGCCATGGCACTGCTCGGCGATCGTGTGAGCCTGCGCGAAGCCAGACCACTGGCCCGGCGCGCGCTGGAAAGGGTGGGCGCGGGCGCGTGCGCGGAAGTCTCGACGGGCAGGCTCTCCGTCGGCGAGCGTTTGCGGGTCGCGCTTGCCCGTGGCTTGATACGCGAACCGCGCGTGCTGCTCGTGGACGAGCCGGCGATATCGCCCAGTCCGATCGAGTGCCAGGAGCTGTATGCGCTGTTGCGCTCGCTCGCGGGCGAAGAGGGTCGCGCGATTCTGATCGCCTCGGCGGATCTCGATGCGCTGGAAGGCGCCCATAGGATCATGTCGATCTCAGACGGCGATCTGCGCTCGATGGATTCCGAGGGGGTCGTGGTGTCGTTTCCCAGCCGGCGCCTCGGGCGGTCCCGGCCCTCGGCCTCATGAGCACGCTCGAGCTGATCGACCTAGTCAAGCACTACTCCACCGGCTTCGAGGTCGTGCGAGCGGTCGACGGGGTCTCGATGACTGTCGCGCCGGGGGAGTTCATCGCGCTGTATGGACCATCAGGCTCGGGGAAGACAACGCTGCTGCTCCTCGCAGCCGGACTGATGGCCCCGGATGCGGGAAGGGTGATGTTCGGTGGGCGCGACGTCGGGGGCCTCTCCGCGAGCGAGAGCGCGATCTATCGCCGCCGTGAGGTTGGCTTCGTCTTTCAGGCCTTTCATCTGATCCCCGGCGCGCCGGCGGTGGACAACGCGGCGCTCAAGCTGCTCGCAGACGGTGCCAGCCTGGCGCAGGCCAGGCGCGAGGCGCGCCCCTGGCTGCGTCGCGTCGGTCTCGCCGAGCGCGAAACGCATACACCCGAGCGGCTCTCGATGGGAGAGCGCCAGCGGGTCGCGATCGCGCGTGCGCTGGTCAATGAGCCCCAGCTGCTGTTGACCGACGAGCCAACCGGCAACCTCGATTCCAAGCGCAGCCGCGAGATCCTCTCGCTGCTGCGCGACGTTTGCCACGAACGCGGTATCCCGGGCGTGCTGGTCACCCACGATCCGCAGGCGACTGCCTTCGTCGACCGCGTACACACCTTGCGTGATGGGCGCGTGAGAGAGGGGCTCGACACCGAGCTGACCATCCCTTCGTTGTGATGCGCAGACCGTCCATCATGGGAGTCCGGCTGGGCTCGCTGGTGACGCTGTACCGCTGGCGCCTACGCAAGCGCCTCGCGGGGGAGCTGCTCGCCGCGGGCGGGATCGTCGTGGGCGTGGCGCTGGTGTTCGGCGTGCTCCTTGCGAACACCACCATCACGGGCTCCGCCGGGCGTCTGGTTCATCAGCTCGTAGGCTCCGCTCGGCTGCAGCTCGCCGCACGTTCGGCCGACGGATTCGACCAGCGCCTCGCCGAAGTGGCGGGCAGGCTGCCGGGGGTGCAGGTGGCGACACCGATCCTGCGCGAGAACGTCACGATCATCGGCCCCGCCGGTCGTCGGTCGGTTCAACTCCTCGGGGTCACTCCACACCTGGTCGCGCTGGGCAGCGTCGCAACTCAGAACCTCGGCTCAGGGGCGTTGCTGATCGCCGGCGGAGTCGGACTTCCATCCGAGGTTGCGAGCGCGATCGGCGCGCACATGGCTCGGCCCGTGACGCTCGTCGCCAACGGCGAGGCGCACCTGTTGAAGGTCCGCGTCGTGCTGGGAAGCCAGACGGTCGGAGCCATCGCGAACAGCCCGGTGGTGATCGCCCTCCTCCCGATCGCGCAGAAGCTCGCCAGCAAGCAGGGGCGGATCACGAACGTGCTGGTCAAGCCGCGCCCCGGAGCCGATGCGCTGGTCGCCCGAGAGTTGCGCGCCCTTGCCCGCGGGCATATCGATGTGACGCCGGCCGACAACGAGTTGCGCCTGCTCGGCCAGGCGGCTCAGCCCAATGCCCAGTCCACCACCCTGTTCGCCGCGATCAGCGCGATGATCGGCTTTCTGCTCGCTCTCAATGCGATGCTGCTCACGATCCCCGATCGGCGGCGCTTCATCGCCGAACTGCGCACGCAGGGCTTCGCTCCCAGTCAGGTCGTGCTCGTGCTCGGCTTTCAGGCGCTGGCGCTTGGAGTGTTCGCCTCGCTGATTGGCATCGCCTTCGGCTTAGTGCTCTCACATATCCTGTTCGGTCAGATCCCCAGCTACCTGACGTTCGCGTTTCCGGTCAGCTCCGAGAGGATCGTCACGGCGGGCACGATTCTTGTGCCGGTCGCGTGTGGAGTGCTGGCTGCGCTGCTTGCGTCGCTGCCGCCTCTGCTCGACTTGCGGCGAGGTAGAGCGCCGGATGCGGTGCTGCGCGAGACGGGAGAGGCGGGTCAGAGTATCCCACGATCGGTGGTGCTCGCGCTTGGGTTCACCGGCCTGCTGATCGTCGCTCTCGTCGCCGTCATCGTATTTGCGGTGCCGAGTTTAACCGTCGCGGGAGGAGTGATTCTGGCGCTTGCAGCGATATGCCTGATTCCGTGTCTATTTGCTGTGGTCGTCTCCCTGCTTGCCTTCGTCGGGGAACATGTGAAGGGCAGCATGCTCTCGCTCGCTGTCGTTGAGCTGCAGGCGACCGCCACTCGCTCGATCGCGCTGGCTGCGGTGGCGGCTCTGGCTGTCTACGGGAGCGTTGCGATCGGAAGCGCAAGGCACGATCTGACCGACGGTCTTGAAACGGCCATCTCCGAGTATGAGGGCACGGCCGATATATGGGTCACCACGGGACAGGATGTCTTCAACACAGACAGCTTCAGGGTCCGCGGTGCATACGCAGCGATCGCGCAAGTCCCAGGGGTAGCCTCGGTGCGGGTCTATCAGGGTGGTTTGCTCGACATCGGTGCACGTCGCATGTTGATACGTGCCCGCGACCCCAGCGACAGCTCCATGATCCAGCCCAGTCAGTTGGTGCAAGGCAATCTCGCTCACGCCACTCATCTGATCCGCCAGGGTGGTTGGGCTTCCATCTCAGATGGTTTTGCCGAAGAACATCACCTGCACGTAGGCACCTCCTTCCTGCTGCCCACGCCGTCAGGCGAGATGCCCCTGCGTGTCGCGGCGATCACCACGAACTTGGGGTGGCCACCGGGTACTATCGCGATCTCGACGGCCGACTATCGCCGAGGCTGGCTAACCGCCGACCCATCTGCTTTGGAGGTCGACCTTAAGCCAGGTGTGTCCTTGCCGGAAGGAAAGCGTGCAGTGCGCGCCGCGCTCATTGCCTATCCAGGCCTGCAAGCTCAGACATTCCCAGAACGCGATGCCCAAACCGACAGCAACGCTCGCCAGGGTCTGAGAAGCCTGGGGGAGATATCCACATTGTTGTTGATCGCCGGGGCGCTGGCGATCGCCGCGTCCCTCAGCGCAGTGATCTGGCAGCGGCGTGCTCGCCTGGCCTCGATGAAGACCCAGGGGTTCGACCGCTGGCAGCTATGGCGCTCGCTTATCCTGGAGAGCTTGATCGTCCTGGTGGTCGGCTGTTTCGACGGGGCCATTCTTGGCGTATACGGCCATGCGCTGGCGGATCGCTGGTTGCGACTGGCCACCGGGTTTCCCGCCCCATTCAGCACCAGTTGGCAGCAGGTGTTTCTCACATTCGTGACTGTCGCAGGCATTGCTTTGGTAGTGGTGGCGCTGCCTGGCTGGTCTGCAGTACAGGGGCGCTCGAACACACGTCTACAGGAGTAGCCGACTCCAGCGCCTGTTGCGTAAAGCTATACGCATGAGGGCGCTGGCAGGGAGCCGCGTGGGGGCGGCAATCGCATTCGCGCGCGCAGCTGCACGTTACTGGCTGGGAGTCTTCCCCTGCGCGCGCGGTGAGTTGCGCCACTGGAGGCGGCGCGCCGAGGAGATACGTGACCCCACGCTTCGCCAGTTGGCCATCAACGCGCAGCGTTCCAAACGCGAGAACCTCGATGGCGCCGTGGCGTTTGCCACCTTTGCGCCGGCCTTCACGCGCGCTGCGGCCATACGCGCGATCATCGCCTACCAGATTGCCCTCGACTATCTCGACGAACTCAGCGAGCAGCCAGGGGCCGATCCGATCGCAAACGGACGCCAGCTCAACCGAGCCCTGATGGTTGCGATGGAGCCTCAAGCCTGCCACCTCGACTACTACGCTCATCACGATTGGTTCGAGGACACCGGCTACCTGTGCGATCTGGTGGACACCTGCCGCACTGCCCTTGAAGCGCTCCCCTCCTACGGCGCAATCGCCGAGTCGATCAGGCGCATGACGGCTCGTATGGTCACGTATCAGAGCCTCAACCACGGCGACGCCCAGGGCTCGTATGACGCCTTCGCCCGCTGGGCTCGTGCAGAGACAAGCCAGAGCAGCGGCCTTCGCTGGTGGGAGATGGGTGCCGCCTCTGGCTCTCCGCTGCCTATCTTCGCGCTGATCGCCACGGGCGCGAAACCCGCAGCCTCCGCATGCGATGCCATTGCCGTCGAAGGCGCCTATTTTCCTTGGATCGCGTCGTTGAGTTCGCTGCTGGACGGTCTCATCGATCGGAGCGAGGACTGCGCTGACGGTCAGCGCAGTCTGATCGATTACTACGCCTCCACCGCGGAGGTTGCGGCCCGCATGCAGTCGCTTGCGGCACAGTCCCTGCGATGCGCCAAGAATCTCTCAGACTCGGGAGCCCACACGATGATCCTCGCAACTATGGCGAGCTTCTACCACGTGACTCCGCAGGGCTCCTCAAGCGATACTCGTCTTGTCACGCAGCGCATCGTGGATACGATGACGGGCGATTTTGCGAGCTTCGCGACGGCCGTCCTGCGAGTGCGAGGGACGATCGCGCGGGCTGTTCGCGTGGCTCGGAAGATACTCGAGCTTATTCGCCATACGAATAGGCGTATCGGGACTTACTCCACACGCCGCACGCAGGCATTATCAACCCACGTGACGGCAGACGCTTGCCAAGAGGGTCCGATCTCCTGCCCTGGGGGTGATGGCCCCGCCCGCGAGGGTGGAGCGTTGCGGTTGCGTGCTTGAGTCGCAGGCGGATGGCCCGGGGCCGGGTGTTGGTGGTAGCCCGGTCCGGTCATCTTCTGTGCTCAGAGCCTGTCTCAAAACAGGCGGTGCGGTCGGGGCGTTCATGGACCAAGCTGGTCGTCGCGGGTCGTCGCAGCGCGTGCTGGTTGCACGTGCAAGACGTCACGTGGCGATCCAGCGCCGTGTACAGGGACGCATCCGGACGTGCCGAATGTTTTGAGACAGGCTCCTAGCCGCTGTAGGAGGGTGGGGCCGGCGGGTCGCTGCGGATGCTCTCGATCAGAGCCAGCAGCTGCTGGGGCGTGGTGCCGCCCAGAACGCGCAGGCGATGCATCCGGTAGGCGTCTTCCCCCGGATGAGCCCAGCCGGGGACGACGGTCGTCGAGCCGGTGTAGCCCGCGGCCTTCACCGCCGCCACCACCGCCGCGTTGTAGTGGCCCGACGGGTAGCAGAACCAGTTCGCGGGCACCCCGTAGCGCTGCTGAACGACCTTCCGCGCTACGGCCACCTGATAGTGCAAAGACTGGGCGTTCAAGACGATCAGATCGGCGTGGCTGAAGCCCTGTGTGTCGAGCTCCCATCCAGCCGCAACGAGACCCCGCACTTCCGCAGGGCTGAGCCCGCCCTGCGATGGCGGCAGGCCCGTGAGCTGCAGGTTCTCGTCGCCCACCCATCCCAGCCGGCGCAGGATCGGCAGGGCCTGCGAGTACTGGGAGTGGTAGCCGTTGTCGAAGCTCACCACGATTGGCCTCCCCGCGCCCAGCGACACGCCCCTGCTCCAGTACGCCTCGGCCTGGTCGAGCGTCACGGCGTGCCAACCGGCGTCGCGCAGCGCCTGCATCTGCGCGGTCAGTTCGGCGGGCGTCACATACAAGCCCGGAAACGGCGCCCCCGGCGGAGGGGCCGCGATCACGTGGTACATGAGAACTGGGATCGGCTCGGTTCCCGGCTGGCCCGTCGGGAGGCTCGCATCCGCCGTCCCCGCGGAGGGGTCGCGGGCGGCAGCGCTCGTGGTGTGCGAGGAGGCTCGCGTGCGTGTCCTGCTTCGTCTTGCGGAGGCGCTCTTTGGGGTGGACGACGGCGCGCCGCCCGAACTGCTCGACAGCGCCACGATCGCCACGACCGCCAGGCCCAACACCGACAGTGCGATCAGCGCCGCAACGCGACGCCGCCGTCGCACCGCGCGCGCCGCAGCCTCACGACGGTCGCGTCGCGCCTCGTCGTCCATCTACGCTCCTCCCCACGATTGCACTCTCTCGACGGGGCCCTTCAGCGCGAGGCGCCCGCGCGATCCATGCGCAACGCGAGATGCGAGTGTGCAGTCGCCGGTGGCGAGGGACTCGATCCACTGATCCCCACCATGGAGACGATTGCCGCGGCACCCATTGCGCCGAGGGTGAGCGCTCGCATCCGTCTGGGCGTCAGCCAACCGAAGTGATGGCTCTGAAGCCACGTTCGCAGTCCCGTTGCGGCCGATACTGCTGTCATCGCGCAGCCCACGCACACGTTGGGAGCATATCTTCCAAGCGCGCGCGAGCGTGCGATTGGCGAGCCGGCAAAGCCCTACCCCGAGCGCACGAGCAGGAAGATCCTGAGGGGGAGCCCCGCGGCGGAGTGCCAGGGGAAGGAGAACACCGCGTAGTGGCGCCCTTTGAAGCTCATGATGCCCTTGTTGGGAATGTGCCCTGGAGCGGAGCGCATGCTGCTCGCGAGTTGCTTTGCCCCGGCATGGATGAGCACCGCCGCGCCGCTCAGATTGCGCGTCACCGAGATGTAGGCTCGGTAGGTGCGGGGGGAGAGGGCAAAGCGCTGCGCTACGTGCATCGCGACGTTGCCTAGGGTGGCCAGCTTGACCTGCGAGCATGTGCGCGAGGCGAGCGCGGTGGAGGGCTGGGGCGCAAGCAGGTAGATCTGCAGGGGGCCGCTGGGAAACGCGGTGGCGTTGATCTCGCGCGTCACATACTTTGCGCCGCCGATTGTCGTTGTGCCCTGCGCGGGAAGCGAGACCGGCACCGTCTGCAGGCTGCTCATGATCTGCCGCCCGCCCACGCGCAACACGACCTGCATGTCGCCGAGGCGCCCCGAGAGCAGCACGTAGCCCATGTCGTCCTGGATCGAGAGTACGTAGCGCCCCACTGTTCGTCCCCGCAGGCGGATGTTGCCGCCGAGCGGAGCAAGCACGAACGGCCCGCCAACGTCCGCGAGCACGTGCCCCTTGCGGATCACGCGCAGACGCACGATATGCAGGTGGTTGTAGACGATGCTCGTCACCGCAGCGCGCGTGGCCGGCGGTTCTCCGGAGGCAACCGCCGTCGCGAGGGCGCTCGAGTGGGTGACGCTCGCGATCGCCGTCGCCACGGCGCCCGTGCGGGAGAGCTCGCCGCGATAGATGCGCATTCCCACTTCGCCGAGGGTCCTGCTCAGGACAGTGTCGGCGGAGCCGGCGCACGCGGCTTTCGAGTTCGCCGCCACCGCGAGCGCGCCCCGCGCGGATCTCTCCACGTTGTCGCTGTCGTCCGTCGCCGCAAGCGCGCCCCCCACACCCGCGAGCAGCAGCATGGCCAGCGTCACCCCCGCGCGAAGGGGATGTTTGTGGCGGCCCGCGAGTCCCCCTCGGGTGCGTCGCCAACGGCGCCGTTCGGGTGAGGGTGGGGAGGCGCTCGGTTCTTCGCCGCTCGGGTCCATTCCCAGACTGTATGTACCCATCGCGCATTTTGCGGGACATTCCCCCTCCGATTAGAGGATTCTCACCGCCTCGATCCGGAACCGATCCGCTGTACGATCTGGGGCACGCCGGTGTAGCTCAGTTGGTAGAGCACCGCTCTTGTAAAGCGGGGGTCGCTCGGTTCGAGTCCGGCCGCCGGCTCTGGGAGGCCCCTGCTAGTCAGCGGGGCTTCTGGGTGGAGGGCTGCAGCTGGACCCCCTCGCGAGGGTCTCCTCCCACGGTCTTTCACGAGTGGGAAGGCACACGATGAGCACGATCGCCGAGAGAACCAACAGGCTGTTCATGGCAGCGTCGCACAGCGACGAGACCCTCGGCTACCCCGATGATGTCGAGTTCGTCCCCGCTGATGAGGAGTGGGCCGACGAAGTGGTGTGGCGCAACCTGATTGAAGGACAGCCGACCGTCCTCGTTGGCGAGAGCGACGAGCTGCTGCTCACTCCCCTACACCGAAGCCTGATCGACAGGCTACGTGGGCGCGTCGCTGTGAACGTCGCCCACCGTGTTCAGGGGCATGCGACGCTCTACGCGACCGCGAGCCGGCTGGGGCGTCATCCGGTGCGCGAGATGCGCGAGCTGGCCTGCGCGTAGCGACACCGCCGTCGAACTGGTCGATAGCGGTCGTCCACGATCGTCTTTTGAATGCGTGCCGGCGTGGCTATGGGGACGGTCTCCTGCCGTCGACGCCTGGCCGGAGCCCTTGAGACTCTATTGGCCTACCGTCCCAACGTGCGCACGAACTCACGCGCGCGTCCCCGCAACGGGCCGAGCAGCTTGCGCACCTCCTCGAGGCCCGCGCGGAGCTCCGGGTCGCCGACCTCCACAGGCAGCATCGAGTCCTGCAGCGTCGCGAGCGTGCCGTCCGCCCTGCCGGCCGCGTCCATCGCGGCATCGATGAAGGCGCGGGCGCCGCGCGAGGGTGCTCCCTCGGGTGCGCTTGCGAACTCTCGGCTTGGAAGCTCGTGGCGCTGGGCGAACTCCGTGTGGGTGCGCTTGGCGCGCCCGTAGGCCATCTGCAGCGGCCGGAAGAGCTCCCCTTCCAGGCGCTCGGCGTTGTGTTCGTCGAGCTGTTCGTATGCCTCGCTCAGCGAAGCCAGCGCGGAGGCGATCTCCTCCGTTGCCTGGGCGAGCGTGTTGAGCAGTTGCTGGCGCGCCTGTGCGTTTGTATAGGCCATACCATCTACGCTACCGCCCGCAGCGAGCGAGGCTCGATCTCGATGGCGTCACGGAGCCGGCACGAAGTGCTCCAAACGGCCGTGGCCGTTGGAGGAGGCGAACTGCGAGTAGTCGGGCGCCTCGATCGGCTCCGCGGCGTTCAGCCGGCGCTCGAGCTCGCCCAGCAGCACCCCGAAGAGCAGGTGGCGCCAGGTCGACTGGGCGAGCGCGCGCGGGTTCGAGAAGACCCTCGGCAGCTCCCGGCGCGCCGGATGGACGCGGTCGGTGAGCGCCGTGAGCGGCCACGTGCCGAAGTTCTCGGCCATCGCCGCGAGCGGCCCCCGCGCCCACGAGGGAAGCGGGGCTCGCGGTGCGAGATTGGCATAGGCCGCGCCGAACAGCGCGCCGTTCTGAAGATGCAGCATCCAGCCCACCAGCGGCCACGCGCCGGTGCGCGTGAGTGCCTTGCCGAGCAGCTCGATGTCGTCGAAGTCCGAGCCGAAGACGCGCTTGTCGAGCGGCATCTGCGCCGCCCACACGCTCGCCGCCGCCGCCCCGGCGAGAGCCCCGCGGATGGTCCTTGCGCGATCGATCGACACGGTCCTCACTGTAACGGCGTCCCCGCCTTCGGGTATCCAGGATGTGGACAGCGATCCCTTCAAGGGCCTCGAAGACCGCACCGGCGACCTCGAAGCCGGAGACCTTCAAGCCGGCCACCTCGAAGGATTCCGCGCGCATTCTCTGGAGCGCGGCGTGAACCCGCTCCTCTATTTGCTCGTGAGGGCCGTTCTGCTGCCCTTCTTTCTCATCTACTTTCGCTTGCAGCGGCTGGGCTCCGAGCATCTGCCGAGCAGCGGTCCGCTGCTGCTCGCGGCCAACCACCGCAGCTTCCTCGATCCCTTCGTGATTGGCGCGCTCACGCGCCGTCCGGTGTACTACATGGCCAAGCGCGAGCTCTTCGAGCGTCCCCTGCAGGCGAAGCTCCTGAATGCGCTGGGCGCCTTCCCCGTCGATCGCGGCGCGGGCGACGCCGCCGCGATGGCCACCGCGCGAGCGATCCTCCAGCGCGGCGACTGCGTGGTGATCTTTCCAGAGGGCACCCGCGTGCGTCGCGGTCCGCTCGGAGCGCCGCGTCGCGGCATCGGCCGCCTCGTGGCGGAAACGGGAGCGCGCGTGGTGCCGGTGGCCGTGATCGGCACAGAAGACGTGCGCCGTGGCCTGAGGGTGCGACCGCGCAGGGTGCGCATCCGCTGTGGCGCGCCGCTGATGTTCCCAACCGTGGAGTGCCCCACTCCGGCGCAGGCGCTGGGCGTCACCGAGCGCATCTGGACGTGCGTCAACCTGCAGTGGGAGTGGCTCGGCGGCGCACGCGCCCCGCGCCGGCAGTCCGCGCCGGCGCAGCAGCGGACCACGCGCGCGACCGAGTCATCGCGAGCGGCCGAGTCATCGCGCGCGGTCGAGTCATCGCGAGCGGCCTGAGGCCCACGAATGGAGGGGGTAGGGTGGCGATGAGTGTCCGAGGACTCCTCCAAGCAGACAGCCGAGAAGGCCCGCCTCGATGGGGAGTTCTCCGATCTCTACCGCGCGCATCTGCGCGACGTCTACAGCTATGCCTACTACCGCGTGGGCAATCACCACGACGCCGAGGACTTGACAGAGCAGACCTTCCTGCAGGCATACCGCCACTTCGAGCGCGCTCAGCGCGAGTCCCACGGACGCCCGCTGCGGCCATGGCTGATCAGGATCGCGCACAACCTCGCCGCCAACCTCTATCGCGACCGCTCGCGGCGCCCGGTTGCGCCGATCGACGAGAGCACGCCACTGGCCGAGCCGCACACCACCGAGGAGATCGTGGAGGAGCGCGAGGAGCTGACTCGCATCCTCGGCGGGGTTCAGGAGCTGCCCGACGATCGCCGCGAGGCGTTGATCATGCGCTTCGCGCTGGGTATGGACAACCGCGAGATCGCACGCGCGCTGGGGCGCACCGACGGCGCCACGAAGGTGCTTCTGCACCGCGCCATCAAGCAGCTCGAAGGGATCGTGGCGGGCGATGAGTGATTGCCTGGTGGTGGAGGGGGGCATCGTGGGCGATGAGCATCGGCCTGGTGGTAGAGGGGAGCGCTGCGGGCATGAGTGAGATGGCCTCCAACTTCGAGGGTCTGCTGCGCGAGGCGCTCGCGCCGGTCGATCCTCCTCAGGCTCTCGCACAGCGCCTGGAGGGCGCCCTCACCGGCCTCACCGAGCTCGCCGCCGAGGAGCTCGAGGCGTGGGAGCTCTCGGCGATGCGCGATCCGCGCAACTGGGTCCGTCCGGTGGCCGCCGTCGTCGTGGGGGGCACCGCGGGGATCGCGCTTGTGGCGCTGCGCGCGCGCCGACGGCTGCGCTGAACGATTCGACAGGTCGGGCATCTGTCCGCAGAAACTGCTTCAATTCCACTCATCGGTTGCGGACTCCCTGATCCGCGACCGCTTCAGTTGCGTATTGATGTCTGAAATGGCACGCTACAAGCGCTCCGCCGATACCGCATCGGCCGCCCTGCGTCGGCTCGCCGACGAGGATCTCATGCAGCTCGTGCGTGAGAGCGATTCGACTGCCTTCGCGGTGGTCTACGAGCGCCACTGCGACGCGGCGTTCTCGTTGGCCTTCCGCATGTGCGGCAAGCAGGGAATCGCCGAAGACGTCGTGCAGGAGGCCTTCCTCTCGCTGTGGCGCAGCAGCACGCGCTATGACCACATGCGCGGCAGCCTGCGCACGTGGGTGCTGGGGATAGTGCACAACAGGGCGATCGACTCCCTGCGCCGTGGGGTGATTCAGGATCGCGGGAGAATCAGCGATGAGGGCATCGAGGAGCACGTGGAGGCAGCCGAGCGCACCGACGTGGAGGTTGGCAGGCGCGACGAGGCACGCGAGATCCGTGCGGTGCTCGAGGGGCTGCCCCCAATCAGGCGCGCGTGATCGAGCTCGCCTACTACGGCGGCTTCACGCATTCGGAGATAGCCTCAATGTTGGACACTCCAGTGGGAACAATCAAAGGCCGCATGCGTCTAGGCCTCCAGAAGATGCGCTCACAACTCCGACCAGGGCAGGTTGTCTCGTGAGTAGTCACGAGCACGGGTCTGCGCCCGAGACGCAATGCGAGCGCGCGCCCGACGCCGCGGCCTATGTGCTCGGGGCGCTCGAGATGGGCGAGGTGGAGCCCTTCCGCGAGCACATGGCGGGATGTGCGGACTGCCAAGTGGAGGTCACGCAACTGCAGGCGCTCGCCAACTCGCTGGCGGTTGGTGTGCCCCCCAAACTGGCCCCCAGCGGCCTGCGCGCGCGGGTCATGGCGACTGTGCACGCCGAGGCCGAATTGCTCAAGGCGGCCGGTCACGAGGCCGACCTTCCGGCTCCCGCCCGGCGGGGGCTGCGCTGGCGCATCGCCCCCGCGCTGGCGGCCGCTGCGTCGCTCGGCGTGGGCCTGCTGATCGGTGCGCTGGCGATCGGCAGCGGCTCGAATGGCTCCCACACGCAGACGATCCAGACGACCACGCAGATCGTGCAGGCAACGGTGCTCGCGCCCGGCCACCACGCCACGGCCGAGCTGCGCAGGGTTGGTTCGCATTTGGAGCTGATCGTGGTGGGGATGCCCGCACCGCCGCCCGGGCGCATCTACGAGGTATGGCTCGAGCGCGGCGCCCAGGCCCCCGAGCCCACCGATGCGCTGTTCTCGGTCACCCACAGGGGCAACGGCTCGGTTGGGGTGCCCGGGGGCGTGAGCGGGATCAGCAAGGTGCTCGTCACCGACGAGCCGCTCGGCGGCAGCCTCAAGCCGACGCGCACCCCGGTGATCGTCGCCTCGACCTGAAGTCTGCTCTGCCCGAGGGGGCTTCCTGCCCTGTATGGCGGATGCAGCCTCCGCCCGAGATAGGCTCTTGCGCGCATGGCCACCTGCTACCGCCACCCCTCGCGCGAGACGCGGGTCTCCTGCTCGAACTGCGGGCGCCCGATCTGCCCCGACTGCATGACGCCCACGCCTGTGGGTATGCGCTGTCCGGAGTGCGCCAGCCAGCGCACGAAGGTGGTGCGCATGCGCGATATGACAAGCACGCCGCAGGTGACCGTTGCGCTGATCGCGATCAACGTGCTCGTGTTTCTCGCGGGAGGCGGCGGTGGCGGTACGTTCGCCGAAAAGGGCGAGCTGCTCGGCAGCGGCCTGCAGCGCGCGGCGAATGCTCAGAGCATCGAATACCTAGGCGTCGCCTACGGACAGTGGTGGCGAATCGTAACGGGGGGCTTCCTGCACGCGAACTTCCTGCACATCGCCTTCAACATGTATCTGCTCTATCTGCTCGGCCAGATGCTCGAGCCCGCGCTGGGGCACGTGAAGTTCGCGCTCGTCTACTTCGTCTCGCTGCTTGTGGGGTCGTTGCTGGTGCTGATCGTCGCTCCCCACTCGCCCACGCTCGGCGCCTCGGGGGCGGTGTTCGGGTTGATGGGCGCCGCGGCGGTGGAGATGCGCGCGCGCCAGATCCCGATCATGCAGAGCGGCATCGGCGTCTTGATCCTGATCAATCTCGCGCTCAGCTTCACGATCGGCGGGATCTCCTGGCAGGGGCACGTGGGCGGCCTGATCGGCGGCGCGCTCGTGATGTTCATCCTCCAGCTCGGCGATCGCTACCGCCAGCAGTCGCTCGCGCTCGCGGGCTGCGTGGCGATCGGCGTCGCGTCATTCGCTGGTGGGATCGCCGCGGCCAAGTCGAGTGAAATCGAACGGCTCCCCGCCTCCGTGGAACAGCCGACGTTCGCTCCCAGCCAGTGAGGGCGCTAGTCTCGGTTGGATGAGCGACGAGAAGGATTGAGCGATGCCACCACTGAGCGACCAGGAGATCGAAGGGCGCCTCGTCGGCTCGCAGTGGACGCGCGCGGACGATGCGATCGTGCGCGAGCTCGAGCTCGCCGACTTCGCCGCGGCGATCGCCTTCGTCAACCGCGTGGCGGAGGTCGCCGAGCGGGCCAATCACCACCCCGACATCCTCGTGCACGGCTGGAACAAGGTGCGCCTGGAGCTGAGCACCCATTCGGCGGGCGGACTCACCGAGGCCGACTTCGCGCTGGCGGCAGAGATCGACGAGCTGACGCGGGAGTGAGCGCGATAAGGCCCCACGCGCGGCCCGCTCTCGGGGCGGATACTCGCCCCTGAGAGCCGACCGCGACCCCTGCTACCTTTAGGAGGTCGCCACCGATGACAGACGACGACTCTCCTCGAAGTAGCACCACCGCGTGAGCGGCCTGAAGCTTGCCTTCACGGCCGTTCTGGTCGCGGTCAACGCGTTCTTCGTGATCGCCGAGTACGCGCTCGTGCGCTCGCGCCGTGCCCGCCTCGAAGTCCTGCGCGACGAAAAGGCTCGGGGCGCGGCGCTGGCGCTGGATCAGCTGGAGAACATCAACGAGTACATCTCTGCAGCGCAGATCGGCGTGACGATGACCTCGATCGGCATCGGCGCGCTGGGCGCCACGGTGCTCGCGGATCTGCTCGAGGAAGCCTTCGGAAACACCCTCTCGCACGGTGTTGCCGTGGTGATCTCCGCGGTGGTGGCCTTCACGATCGTCACCACCGTGCAGCTGATCGCGGGGGAGATGGTGCCCAAGTTCTACGCCATCAACCATGCCGAGACCGTCGCGCGCCGCGTGGCCCGCCCGCTGCAGGCGTTCAGCGTGCTCTTCCACCCGCTCATCGCTGCGCTCACGGCCGTCTCGGGGTGGATCCTGCGCGGGCTGGGCGTCGACATCAGCAGTCAGCAGGCCGGCGGCTCCCAGGAGGAGCTCAAGCGTCTGATCGCCGAGTCCTCGGAGGGCGGGCACCTCGATCCGGGGGAGGCGGGGATGTTGAGCGGCGTGTTCCACCTCCACGAGCAGGAGGCGCGCCAGGTGATGACGCCGATCCCCGCGGTGATCACCGTGGACATCTCCCAAGACGTGGAGACGGCGCTGAAGCTGTGCATCTCCAGCGGCCACACCCGCCTGGTGGTGACCGAGGAAGAAAACCGCGATCGCGTACGCGGGCTCGTGCACGCGAGCACGCTCGTGCAGCGCATGATGGAGGATGGGCCTCAGGCCTCGGTGGGGCCGATCGTGCACGACGCGCCGATCGTGCCCGAGACCAAGCCGCTGGACGATCTGCTGGCCGATCTGCAGCGCCAGCAGACCTCGATGGCGGTGGTGGTGGACGAGTACGGCCGCGTGGTGGGGATCGTCACGATCGAGGACATCATCGAGGAGGTGGTGGGGGAGATCGTCGACGAGACCGACCCCATGGCGGGGGAGATCCGCAAGCTGCCCGGGGGCGAGTGGCTCGTGCGCGGGCACGTCGCCGTCGCCGACCTCGCCGATCACGGTGTGGCGCTGCCCGTGGACAGCGACGCCTACAACTCGGTGGGTGGCTTCGTGTTCGCCGAGCTGGGGCGGCTGCCGCGCCGCGGCGACACCATCACAGCCGATGGCTTCTCGATAAGGGTCGAGTCGGTGCGCCACAACCGCATCGAGGCCGTGCGCATCCGCGAGCGCCCGCCCGTGCCCTCGCGCGAGGTGGAGCCGGGCGAGGCCCTCTAAACACGTCCGGCCCGCAGGGGGGTGCGGACCGGAGCGTGTGCACTGGGAGGAGGCGGTTGTGCATGCGAACTGAATCGCATGAGTGAGTATCTCCACCTTGATGAAGCCCACCTAAAAGATCCTCTTGGGTGAGGTAAAGGGGCTTCAGTAGGTGTGAAAGCCGCGGCCGCTCTTGCGCCCGAGGGCGCCCTCCGCGACGAGCTGTCCCACGCGCGGGGGGATCGACTCGCCGATCGTGCGCCCAATCGCCTCCGACACATCGAGGCCCACGAGATCGAGCAGCGCGAGCGGTCCCATGGGGTGCCCCGCACCGAGCTTCATGCAGGTGTCCACATCCGCAGGATCCATGCCCGTCTCTTCCACGAGGCGCACCGCGCTGAAGAGGTAGGGGAAGAGCAGGCGGTTCACAACGAAGCCCGGCACATCGGGAACCACCACGGGGGTCTTCTCGAATGTCTCGCACAGCTCCAGCGCCCGCCGCCGCGTCTCCTCGCTCGCCTCCTCGCCGAATACCAGCTCCACGAGCTGCATCTTCGTAACGGGGTTGAACACGTGCAGCCCCACGAAGCGATCGGGGCGCCCGCTGGCCTGCGCGAGCTCGTGCACCGAGAGCGAGGAGGTCGTCGAGGCGAGCACCGCCTCGGGGCCCACGATGCCCGCCAGCTCGCCGAGCACCGAGGACTTCACCGCGAGGTCCTCCACCACGGCCTCCACCACGAAGGTGGCCTCCGCGAGTGACTGCATATCGGTGGCGATCTGCACGTGATCGGGGTCGATTTCCGCGGCGAGGCGCGCGAGCGTGTTGTCCACGATCGTGCTCGCCCGCTCCGCCGAGCGCTCCGAGCGCGCGAGCAGCAGCACCGGCCCGTGGTGGGCCGCCGTGGCGGCGAGGCCGCAGGCGATGGCTCCGCTGCCGACTATGGCAAGGCGCTCGTTCACGCTCATTCCTTTGCTCGGGGGTCTGTGGAGGGAGATTGACTGACTGGTCAATCTAGGGGTGGGAGCGGTAGAATAAGGGTTGCACGCGTCGGGCACCGGCCCCGCCGCTTCCACCAGTCGCGCTCTTAGAGGCCGGCGAGCCGGGCCCCTCTTACCCCAATCTATACGGAGGACTTCCCATGAGGCAGCCAGAGGGCCGCGAGGTCGTGATCGTCGAGGCGGTGCGCACGCCGATCGGCCGCGGACACAAGGAAAAGGGCTACTACAAGGACACCCACCCCAACGATCTCCTCGGAAAGGTCTACTCGGAGGTGATCTCCCGCGCGGGCATCGACGCCGCCGAGGTCGAGGACGTGATTGCGGGCTGCGTGCAGCAGTTCGGCGAGCAGGGCTTCAACATCGCGCGCAACGCCTGGCTGCAGGAGGGCCTGCCGATCGAGACGCCCGGCACCACCGTCGACCGCCAGTGCGGCTCCGCGCAGCAGGCCGTGAACTTCAGCGCCGCGCTGATCGCCGCGGGCGTGCACGACGCGATGATCGGCAGCGGCGTTGAGCACATGGGCCACTTCCCCTTCAGCGCCGGCATGAAGACGCAGGAAGACTTCGGCTTCGCCTTCACGCCCGCGCTGATGGCCAAGCACAACATCGTGGGGCAGGGGCTCGGCGCGGAGATGATCGCCGATCAGTGGGAGATCCCCCGCAGCGAGCTCGATGAGCTGGCGGTGCGCTCGCACAAGCTCGCCCACCAGGCCACCGAGGAGGGGCGCTTCGAGCGCGAGATCGTGCCCTTCCTGGTCAATGGCGACACCTACGTAACCGATCAGGGCATCCGCCCCGACACGAACCTCGAGTCGCTCTCGCAGCTCAAGCCCGCCTTCAAGCCCGATGGCAAGATCACGGCCGGCAACGCCTCACAGATCAGCGATGGCGCCGCGGCGGTGCTCCTGATGTCCGCCGACAAGGCCAAGGCGCTCGGCGTGAAGGCGCGCGCGCGGATCGTCGATCAGACCACCGTGGGCTGCGATCCGGTGAAGATGCTCGAGGGCCCCATCCCCGCCACCGCCAAGATCCTCCAGCGCAACGGGATGAAGATCGACGATATCGACCTCATCGAGATCAACGAGGCATTCGCGCCCGTCGTCGCCGCGTGGAAGCGCGAGCACAACCCCGACATGGACCGCGTGAACGTAAACGGCGGCGCGATGGCGCTGGGCCACCCCCTCGGCTCCACCGGCGCACGGCTCATCACCACGCTCCTGCACGAGCTCGAGCGCAGCGACAAGGAGATCGGCTTCGTGACCATGTGCTGCGGCGGGGGACTCGGAACGGGAACGCTGATTCAGAGGGTCTGAAAATAGGAAGGGCCGGCCACGAGGGCCGGCCAGCGGGCTGCGAGGTGGCGTCTTGAACGCGCCTCGCGGTTTTTACTGGAGGTTGGCGCGCCGGAGGTGGCTGTTGTGAGCGCTCTCGCGAGCGAAAGCTCAGAGGCCGATCTACGGATCGCCTCGCAACGCTCGCAGGGCCGCTCTGCGGCCCTCTCCAAAAAAGGTCAGCCCGCGGCGGGTCCCACTTCGGTCCAGTCCACCGCCACGGGTGTGAGCGCCAGCAGCGCGGCCCAGGTGCTCGGATCGCTCTTCCCGCTCGCGGGGATGCCGTGCGAGGTCTGAAATGCGGCCAGGTTGGAGGCTGTGGTGGAGTCGAAGATCCCGCTCGTCACCTGGCTGGGGATCGCCGCCGCGAGGTGCTCCTGCAGCCACAGCACCTGATCGCCCTTCGCGCCCTGCCCCAGCAGCGGCGAGGTGAGCTCCGGTGAGGGCGCCTTGAGGCTCGTGTCGAGCGGTTCCACCAGCGCCGCCCACCCGTGCGCCGAGGTTTCCTGCCAATCCCACCACGAGAGGCCATGCGCGCCATAGGCCGCCGCGAGCGAGCGGAAGGCCACCAGTTCGGAGTTCGAGGGGCCGTTGTAGGTCTGCCCCAGGGGGGCGATCGGGCGTCCGTAGATGAGGTTCTGCTCGTAGGTGTGCGAGTACACGCTCGCCACCGACGTGCCTATGTCCTTCCAGTACATCTGCGGCGCGTTGAACTGCGCCCCATTGGGCCCCATGAACACCGAGTAGGGGAAGGACTCGTGGTAGTCCACGTAGGGGAAGCTCGCGAGGCCCACCGGGTATGTGGGTCCGATCTTGGCGCGCAGCGTGGCGATGTACTTCTGCGCGGCGCCATAGTGGCCTTCGTACTCCGCCTCCGCGTCGATCACCAAGCAGTCGGCTCCCGTCGCCACCGCGCGCGCCCCCAATTCGGCCTCGCCCACCGGGGAGGTGCCGTAGACGTACTGCCACGCGCACACCTTCAACCCATTCGCGTGCATTTGCGCCACGAGTTCCGCCGAGAACTGGCTCCAGTAGTTGCTCGAGCCATCGCTGCTCTTCACGAACACCGTCGTCACGCCCGCCGCGTGCGCCTGCGCCACGATCGCCGGCAGCTGTCCTGCGCTGGAGCGGCTCACGTACCAGATCCACATTCCCTGGCCTTCGAAGGCGCTCCCGCTGGGCGCCCCCGTAACCGGCGCCGGCGCCGGCGGGGCCTTTGGGCGGGGCGGGTGCAGCGCGTAGGGCACCACCGTGATCGGCCCCACCGCCCTCGAGCGCCTTCCCCCGCCGATGAGCACCAGGATGCGCCCCGAGTGCGCGCGCACCGGCACCTTCACCGCCGGCCCATAGGGCGATTCGTAGATGCGCGTGAGCGGCGAGCCCGAGGCGATCGTCGCGTTGCGCGTGCGCGGGAAGGCCACGATGAGGCCCTTCTCGAGGCCCCTCCCCTTCAGCACCAGATATCCGTGCAGCGAGACCTCATGCGGGTTCGTCGTGCAGTTGGGAGTGGGCGCGCAGCGCGCGTCGGAGAGGCTCACCACGCGTCTCGCGTGGTGCACCGCGGCGTGCGGGGCGGTGCGGGGAGCGGTGCTCGCGCCGCCGCTGTGCGCGCCCGTGCCGGAGGTGCCCGTGTTCGCCGGCGCCCCTGTGCCGCCGGGGTTCGCGGCCGCCGCCCCGAGCGCGGGGTGGGGGAGGGTGAGCAGCAGCGCGAAGAGCATCGCGCCGGCCAGTACCCAGGAGCGTTGTCGGATACCTGTGCTTGCCATTTTTGGTCCAGATCGGTCGGCGGTCGACCATAGAGGCTATGTGCTCCCCAACCAAGGAGCGCCAGCGAAGTTGCGCCTCAGCCCCAGCGAAAGCCCGTGGCCGAGGGCGCGGGTGCGAGCGGGCTCGTGGGCAGTCCCCTGGTGGGGCGGGGCAGATTGAAGCCCGTGGGCGCCACATCGTTGGGGGCGTCGCCGTGGAACAGCGACGCGAGGTACTGGATCTGCTCGCGGCCCACCCCCAGCTCGAACTGGCCGCCGCCGTAGTTGCCGATGCCGCGCGCGGCGCAGTAGTCGAAGGCCTTCAGCAGGTTTCGCAGACCGCCCAGGCGCGAGGGCTTGATGTTCACCATCTTCGGGGGGTAGGGCAGCGCCTCGATGTCCTTCACCGAGTGGATCGGCGCATCCCACGAGAAGCGCCCTCGGTGGGGCTTCAGGATCGCGTCGGTCTCGCTCGTCAGCGCCGGATCCTCGATCCAGGCGTCGGGGAAGGCTTCAACGACGCGCTCATAGAGCACCGGATCGGCGGGCTGATCGACGATCGAGCCGCTGTAGTAGGCCTTGAAGTCCACCGACTCCACCGCTCCCAGCGCCACCAACTCCGCGATCAGCTTCGGCGACCACGAGCTCGTGGGGTCGAGCTTGAACTGCAGCCCCGGATACAGCTCCAGGAGTCTTCGCAGCGGCTCGATCGTGGGCGGCTCGCCGAGGCGCAGCGACACCACGAAGCGCACCGGCTGCGGCGTGCGCCCAAGCGCCCCGTGCAGCGTCGTATCTGCCTGGCGCAGCGCCAGATCGAGCGCCGCCGACTCGTACGCCCACACGCGGTAGCGCCGCGAGACCTCGCGCTGGGGCAGGCGGGGGAAGAGGTCCTGTTCGGCGAGGTGCGCGCAGAAGGAGGCCATCGTCCAGCTCCCCTCCAGTCCCTTCGGGGGTCCCGCGGCCTGCAGGATTTCGTGGTCGGGCGCGTCATAGGTCACGTCCTCGCCCTGCCCCTCCTCGCCGCCGCCGTGCAGGTGGATCACCGTGGAGAGGCGTTCGAAGTCGCTCGACACCTTCGCCTCCAGGGCCTCGAAGGTGCAGCGCTCGATCTTCAGCGGCAGATCGGCGAGCTTCTCCCAGGTGCTCAAGGGAGCGGTCCGCTGGTTGCGTTCTCGCCCGCCGAGCCGAGGCCCTCGGTGGGCTTTGGTGCGCTCTCGCGCGCCTCGCCTTCCAGGCGGCTCACCAGCTCGTCCAGGCGCAGCTCCTCGAGCGCTCCGCCCACCGCCTCGAGCTCGCCCGCGCAGTATTCGATCAGCTGCTTGCCCTCGCGCACCAGCTCGAGCGTCTCATTGAGGCTTGCCTCGCCGGAGTCCAGGCGGCGGATGATCTCCTCCACGCGCGCCGCCGCAGCCTCGTAGGTCTGCCGCGGGGCCCCTGGCGTGGGCGCCTCGCCGTGTACCGGTGCGTCGCTCATCCCTGCTTGATCCTCGCAGCAACCGTCTCGTCGGCGAAGCGCACCTTCACCTTGCCCTCCCGCTGGGCGCGCGCGGCCGTCGCGATCGGCTCGCCCTCGCGGCTCTGCACCAGCGCGTAGCCGCGCTTGAGCGTTCGCTGGGGATCGTGGCCCATCAGCGCCATCCGCAGGCGCTCCAGCTCGCGAGGGTGGCGCTCGCGGCACTCGCGCGCGGTTGCCATTGTCTTGCGCTCCAGCACCAGCGCCCTTCTAGCGCTCACGCTGCGCTCGTGCTGCACCCTTCGGCGCGCCCCCGCGCGGGTCTCGCGCAGCTGCTGGTGCAGGCGCGCGCGCTGTCTACGCAGCTGCTCCGCGGGTGCGCGCGAGAGGGCGGCCAGTGCGCGGGCGCGCACGAGTACCGCTCGCCTGCCGTGTTCGGCCAGACGTATCGCGGAGCGCTTCAGCGTGAGCCGGGGCGCCCCCAGCGCGGCGGCGCGGCCGTGGCTCGCCAGGCGCTTGCCGAAGCCCTCGAGCGTGAGGCGCGCCTCGCGACAGTGCAGTCCCACGGCCTCCTCGGCCGCGTGCGTGGGGGTGGAGCAGCTCACCGCCGCCACATCGTCGAGGAGGGTGCGATCGGTGTGGTGCCCCACCGAGGCCACCACCGGCACCCCCAGCAGCGCCACCGTGCGGCACAGGGTCTCATCGCAGAAGCACCACAGATCCGCGAGCGACCCGCCGCCGCGCGCCACCACGATCGTCTCCGCGCCGCCCACCGCCGCGAGATCCTGCACCGCGCGGGTGATCGCCGGCGCGGCGTGGCGATCCTGCACAGGCGCGAAGGCCCACACCACCCTTCCCGCCCAGCCGCGCCGCGCGAGCGCCGCGAGAACATCGGCGCGCGCCTTGCCGCTCTCGCCGGTGACGACTCCGATGGTGCGCGGCAGCAGCGGTCTCGCGAGCAGCTTCTGGCGCTCCAGCAGGCCCTCCGCGTGCAGCGTCTTGCGCAAACGGTCGATGCGCGCCAGCAGATCGCCGATGCCCGCCACGCGCAGGTCGCTCACGTGGAAGGAGAAGCCGGGCGATGAGGTCGCGCTGCCGGGGTAGTAGTCGCAGCCGCCGGCCACCACCACCTGCATACCCTCCTTCACCTCGCCCGCGCGCCCCAGCATCGCCTCCCAGTCGCGCAGCCACGCCGCGCAGGGCACCGCGCCGTTGGCGTCGCGCAGCTCGAAGTACACACGCGCGCGTGCGGCGCGCAAATTCACGATCTCGCCCACCAGCTGCACGCGCGTGAGGGAGCGCAGCTTCTCGCGCAGCGCCTGCGCGTACTCGCCCACCGCGAAGGGGCCCGCGAGTGCGCTGCCCGGGATGCCCGCCGGGGAGGCCATGATCGGCGTTGACATTCGATTCAGCATAGGCGCTAGCATCGACGGCAAAGTGGCAGGCGCCAGCAAGAGCCGTCGTTCGCGAAAGCGGCGCCCCAGCCCCAACACCGCCGCGCAGCGACCCGCGCCCCAAGCGGCGCCCAAGGCGCCCGCGGCGCAGAAGACGCCCGCGGCGCAGAAGACGCCCAAGACGCCCAAGCCGCCATCGACGCCCACCTCTCGGTCCGGCGCAACCCTCGGCGAGCGACCCCGCGCGCCGTGGCACCCGCTGCCGCTCTCGGAGATCCTCATCCTCGTGGGCGCCATCGGCACCATCGTTGGGCTGCGCCGCGGCGGCTCCCACGGCACCGCTCCGCTCATCGCGGGGCTGGTGGCGGTGGGCCTGGGGACCTTCGAGGTCACCACGCGCGAGCACTTCAGCGGATACCGCTCGCACGCGATCATCCTCGCGCTGCTCCCCGTGCTCGTCTTCCACACGGTGGTGGTGCTCGGTGTCTCGGCCTTCGTCACCGTGCCCGCCTTCCTCACGCTCGTGCTTTTGCCGCTCGATGTGGCGCTGTTCGTGTTCCTCTTCAAGCTCCTTCGCGCGCGCTTCCTCGAGGCCCGCCGGGTGCGGGCGATGGGTCGTTAGGACCCAGAGAGGCCGCTCAGCGAAGGCAGCGGCGGCTCGCCCTCGTTGGCTCCCTGCCCGCGCGTCTCGCCCTCGAAGCCCAATCGCTCCAGGCGCGCGATCTCGCGCTCGCCTTCCACACGAGCCGGGTGTCCGGAGGGCAGCCCCTCGATCAGCTTCGCGATGCGCGCGCGCAGCTGCAGCGCGAAGTGGGGGGTTGAGGCGCCCATCAGCTGGCGCACGTCCTCCACGCTCACCTCGTGCTCGCTGCGCAAGCGGTTGGGATCCTCGGCCTGGCTCATTTCTTGGGCGTCGTCGGGGGCGGGGTGGTTTCGGCGGCTGTGGTCGTCGTCTGCGGTGCGATCTTGAGCATCGCATCGAGTTCGGCCTGCGTGGTTGCGGCGATCGCGCTCTCGTCGCCGATCAGCCAGCCGTGATTGTACGCGCCGTGGGTGGGCCCGTACTGCGGGGCGCTCGAGTAGGCCGGGCGGATGTCGGCGAGATATTCGCCCAGCACGTTGGGCACACCCAAAGCGCTTTCGAGCACAAGCAGAGGGGCATAGTCGCCGCTGCTCGACAGCGGCGCCGCCGCGGGGGCGTCCAGCGGGCGGGTGGAGTTGGCGAACACCAGGCCGTGCCCCGGATCGGCGACTCCCCAGCCGAATCCTCCGTCTTCGAAGAGCGCCACCGCGACCGCGTTGCCCACGGGATCGTCGCGTCCGATCTTTCCCACCGGGCTCACGATGCGCTTCACCGTGCCATAGCGCCCCAGCGCGAGGACCGTCGCGCTGCTCACCGCGGCCGTGGAGCCAACCACGTAGATCGCCGGACGGTGCAGGCGGGCCAGCGCGGCAGCTGTTGGTGCGGGCACGCCGGCGCCGTCCACCAGCAGGATCGGTGCCCCGCTCTCGGCCGCGAGCCCCGCCGCGGGCATCGCCAGCGCGGGCGGGCCATCGGCCGCCGCCACGATCACCCGACGGGGCTCGTGGTGCTGAATGGTGCTCAGCAGACGCTGCACCTGCACCGCCAGCGCGTAGGGGTCCGCGTTGGTCAGTGCGCGCGTGCGGTAGGCGGATGCCGCGGGCAGCGCGTCGGGGCCGGCGGCGATCTGGATCACCTGTGCGCCCCCGAGCGCCGGCGCGCCGGTGGGGCGCATCGTTTTCAGCGCCTGCGCGCTCACTTCGGGGAGCGTCGCGCCTTCGCCATAGAGAAGCGGCGCTCCGAGCGGCGCGCTCGCCAGCGCAGAGGCCGCGAGCGCGGCGGGCCAGTTGCGCTCGTCCACGATCGCCACCGCCTGCGGACGGCTCGCGGCGGTCAGCCCCGGGTGCACCGCGAGCGCGACTGCGGCCGCATCGGTCGCAGCGTCCGCGCCCCCCAGTCGCGTGGTGTTCTTGGTGGAGAACCCCCCCGCGCCTTCGGAGGTCACCGGAGCGAGCGGCTGCCCCGCGCCCTGCCCCGTGCTCGCTCTGGGGAGCGATTTCCCGCAGCCCGCGAGGGCCACACCAAGTACCAATGCGACGACGAGCGGCCGGTGCATGCGGGCACGGAACGGCCGTGGCATACGGGCGCGCATGGCGTGGCACATTAGCGGGCGGCTCAGAAGACTCACACGAGTTGGGCCGCCCGACGCTCGGCGAGTGCGACTATCTCGTCGAGCGCGGGCTCGTGCCAATCCTCGGCAATCGCCACCTCGCGAGTGGCCCGAGCGCATCTCAGCGCTCTCTTTATGAGGTTCTCCACCCGGTGCGGAACCTGTCCGCCAAGACTGCATTCGAGGCCCATTCTTCGCCAGCTTTCAGCGCTCACCCGATCTGGATCCTCGACCCCACCGATCAGCATCGCCATCTCCGCCTTGAGGTCATAGATGTTGGTCGACACGACGTCATACAGGGGCGCCAGCCGTGTATCCCCGGGTGCGCCATGAACCAAGCCGAAGTTCTTGCCGTGCGCATCGCTGTTGCCCAGCAGCCAGTTGAGTACGCTCGCCAGCAGCAGATTGTTGATGTCCCTCGCTGTGCCTGCACCGCCCAGCCTGCGCAGGAGCCCAAATATGCCGGCCAGCGAGGGACCGCCCTCGACCTCGTACTTGGCGCTCGGCAAGATGCCCAGCGCTTGACAGATGTCCTCCTGGTGCAGGCGTGCGATCCGCCCCTGCTCGTCATAGGTGCGGTCGAAGCGCTCTATGAGCAGGCAGGGTCGCTCAGCTATCTCCACGATCTCGGTCTTTGCCACCGGTAGTCCCACACAGCCTGCTACGCGCAGGCAGAACGACTCGTTGGCCACCAAGCCGGGATAGCGTTCTTGGCCGGGCTTGAGGATGTGCGTGCTCGGGCCTCCCCCCAAAGGTTGTCCATAACGGCCCGAGGGCGTCCGTGTCAGCAGCAGCTTCTCCTGCACACCCCCAAGGCTGAGGCGCACCTGCTCACCGTCCGATACTCCAAGCGGATGTTCCGGAAGTTCTCGTACGAGCTGTGCCAGCGCATCGTCGTCCAGCCAGCGCACGCCACCGTCGTTCGCGATCTGCGCCGGTCTATCCGGATCCGCCGTGTGACGGGTGAGGGCAACAGCGCCAGCGCACTCCGCTCCCAGCGCCTCAAGCAGGCCGAAGCCGTTGTCCACACTCATCCTGAGGTTTCGGGCGATTGTCTCCCTGACGGCACCCTCGGGAAGCAGCCCCTCGAAAAAAGGCTTCGTTTCGCTCGGCGTGAACGGCTCGCGGCGAACAGGCAGCGACACAGACAGTGCGAGCGCCTCTGAGCCGTGCAGCTCCACCGCCCGCGACGCATACTGGAAGCGGTACCGATCTGGGGCGCGGCGCTCCAGCGTGCCCACCTGCTCGCCCGCAAGGAACACATCCAACAGCTGGCCCGGGCCGCGGGCGCTCATTCTCCGGCTTCCGTAGGCGTTTGCTCCTCGATTGTGTCCTCGTCGCCTTCTTCCGTGGTCCTCGGAGTCGATCTCGGGACGATCTCGAGCGTCATGCCGAGCACCGAGAGAATGCGCTGCACGGTGTCCAATCGCGGGCGCACGCTACCGTGCTCGATGTAATGAAGCGCCCGCGTGGCCACATTGGCAGCGAGTGCCACCTCTTCCTGCGTCAGCCGCTGCGCTCGGCGCTCATCGCGGATTCTGCGTCCTATCTGCTGCTCGAAGGGAGTTGGTTCGGTCGGGAAGGGAGGAGGCTCGATCTGCATTACTTTGCAGATTAGGTCTCATGGGGGGCTTCTTCAAGGGCAATCTGCAAAAAAATGCAGATTCGATCAAATAAGGCCCGATTTCAACGAAATCTGCAAAGAAATGCAGATTTGGTGCGCTTTTCCCGGCATTTGCGGGAACTTCTTGGGCGAAGCGGTGCATGCGGTGCAACTGTCCTTGCGCTCTGCTAGTCTGCGCCGCGAAATGCCGAATCCTTGGTTAGACGCCAAGGAACGGGGGACCCGAGATGTTGGGGCGAATTCCACGTTGACCCGTGGGAGGCGCAGGCTCTTTCAGCGCCAGCCCGTCAGCTAACCCCGCAGGCCTACGAAAGAGGTTGTCTTGCGGGTGCATGCGCGCAATGCCTTTGCAGTGCTACTTGGTTTGATGTCATTGGCGGTCTCCTCGACCTCCGCCGCGCTGGCGAACTCCACCGGCGGCACCGCCCCACGAGTTTCGCTCGCCTCCACCACAGCTACCCCCGCGAGCAGCCCTTCGACCGCGGGCGGAGCGGCTCCCACGGCGCCCGCGAGCGCCGCTCCCAAGCCCAAGCTGCACCTCGCGCCGGTGACCGCGCGCAAGGCCGGCCTCGCCTACAGGGGCCCGGTGTATGAAAAGACCGCAACCGGCCAGGTCGTCCCCTACGTGGCGCCGCCGCCCCCCGGGCAGGTCGGCGGGCCCACGGGCGGAAGCCCAGTGGGCAGCGCCGCCAGCGCCGGCAAGCCCCAATTGATGGTTCCGGGCTCGATCGCGCGCTTCGTGAACGGTCTCGCCGCGGCCCCCATGTCCGCGCCCGCCGCGGTGCAGGAGATCGTGTGGGCGGGCAACCAGATCATCGGCCTGCCCTACATCTTCGGCGGCGGCCACGCCGCGTTTACCTCGCCCGGCTATGACTGCTCGGGCACCGTCTCCTTCGCCCTGCACGGCGCCAGCCTGCTCAGCACCCCGATGGACTCCTCGGAATTCGAAGGTTGGGGGGGCGGCGGCATCGGCCAGTGGGTCACCGTCTTCACGAACCCCGGACACGCCTACATGACGGTCGCGGGGCTGCGCCTGGATACCTCCGCCGCGGACGACCCCTCCAACCAGCAGGGCCCCCGCTGGCGCCCGCTGCGGCCCGCCAACGGCGGCTTCAAAGTGCGCCACCCCGTCGGGCTGTAGTCCCGCCTCGAACGTCCCCTCGCGCCTGCGCCCGCTGTCCGTCGTACCGCCGTCTCGCGCAAGGGCCGCCCAGTCTTGCGCAGTGCAAGGTTCAGGATGGCTCGCCGCCGCCAGTCAGCTACGCTTGGCACCCCACAGTTCATAGGAGGATCAGATGGCCGGCTTGACCGGGCGCATGTCAACAGTCGTGAAGGCCAAGGTGTCCAAGCTGCTGGACCGGGCCGAAGACCCCGCGGAGACGCTCGACTACAGCTACGAGAAGCAGCTTGAGCAGCTGCAGAACGTCAAGAAGGGGATCGCCGACGTCGTCACCGCCAAGAAGCGCCTGCAGATGCAGGAGTCCACGCTGCAGCAGCAGCTCGTGAAGCTCGACACGCAGGCCCGCCAGGCGCTCGCCGCCGGCAAGGAGGACCTCGCGCGGATGGCGCTCGAGCGCAAGAACGTCGCGCAGACCGAGCTGCAGTCCCTCGACACGCAGATCCACGAACTGGAAGCCCAGCAGCAGAAGCTCACCGACTCCGAGCAGAAGCTCCGCGCCAAGATCGAGGCCTTCCGCACCAAGAAGGAGGTCATCAAGGCGCAGTACTCCGCCGCCGAAGCCCAGGTGCGCATCTCCGAAGCCGCCACCGGCGTGGGCGAGGAGATGGCCGACGTGGGCCTCGCGATGCAGCGCGCCGTCGACAAGACCGAAAACATGAAGGCTCGCGCCGACGCCGTGCAGGAGCTCGAAGCCGCGGGCGCGTTCGACGACGTAACAGCGCTCGGGCCCGGCGAAGACGACATCGACAAGCAGCTCAAGGAGCTCTCCTCCTCATCTGCCGTCGACGACGATCTGGAGAAGATGAGGGCCGAACTCGGCTCCGGCGGTACTCCCCCGAGTGAGCTCCCCGCGGGCGCCCCCGGCGCTCCCGCGGCCCAGGAGACGCCGCCGCCCGGTGGGGGCCAGTCGGCATGATCGTGCGGGTCTCGGGGGAGGGCCAGTACCGGCTCGACCACACCAACGGCCAGCTCAACCAGCTCGACAACGCCGTTGTTTCGGCGGTCGAGTCGGGCGACGAGAGCGCCTACCGCTCCGCCTACGACGCGCTTTTGGGTTTCGTGCGCTCCAGCGGGGAGCCGGTTGGGGACGACGAGCTCTTCGGCTCGGACCTGATCCTGCCGCCGCCGGACCTCAGCCTCGAGGAGGCTGCTGTGGAGTTTCATGGCGAGGGTCTGATCCCGGATTGAGGGTGGTCGCTGCCAGTACGATCGAGCTGCTGCGTCGCTACCGCAAGGGCGAGCATCTTGAGCAGGCCATCCCCGAAGTCGCTCATGCCGAGGGTTATGAGCAGGATCCGCTCAAGACTCATCCTGCGTCTTCGCAAGAGGCCGATGCCTGCAGGGTTGCACGGGCCGCCATTCGCTGCTATGAGCCAGCGGCGTCGGGGCCAATCGGACAGGATCGCCGCAATGGCCGCGACGCGCGGGGGTCACAGGGCAAGGATGACGGTTTTTCATCAGGCGCCCCGCCTTCCTGAGCGGGCTCGCGTGAGGTCTCTCGGCTCAGCGCCGGATCTGCCGTGGCCTGCAGCGGGTCCGCGCTAGCGAGAAGGGGGGTGGCAGCGGCACGGGAGCGGGCGCTGCGTAGACGTGCCCTGGTGTGCAAACGGCCTGGAGGGGCAGCGTCTTGGCGGTCGTCGAGTCGATGCGGGTGTCTCACGGTTTGCATTGGGTCTCTGGGGCCTTGCTCGCATCACACATGGTCTAGCGATCCCTATAGACGGAAACAAAATTTTGGAAGTGGCGCCGCTTTTTGGAGATCCGGGGGCAATCCAAATATTCGTTCCATCTACCGGATTTGCAGGTAGTTTCCCCGGAAATATGACAAGACGATGTCCCAATAGCTAGTTGCCGACAAAGTATTTTTCACGACACACTGCTTCGAGGTCTTGAAACGGGCTGCCCGGGGAGTCACATTGTGCTTGTGCTTCTCGGGGCTTCCGAGGGCACGACATGAAACATATGCCCCCGGCTGTGGCCTGGGTGGAAAGGAAGACGATCATAATGTTAAGCAAAGTGAGGCTGCTGGTTTTGGGCCTGCTTTCTGTAATGGCGTTCGGGGCTGTCGCCTCGACGGCGGCGCTGGCGAGTCCAGGGCCGTTCTGGTGGCACCGGAACAACTCGAAAGAAGGCGCCGGTGTAAAGCTGGCAGAAGGTAAAATAGAACAATATCAAGGTGGAGGTAACGGCGCAATATTTTCGTCGACTGAAGGTGGTGTCGCATTTACGCTAGGGGGTGAAACTCAAGTAAAAGGAGATATTTGGAACGAACCGAATCAAGGCCAAATGAAAGTACAAGCTAAATTCCTCAATGTGCACTTTATTGCTCCGGCAGAACTCAAAGAATGTCCAGTAAAGGTGACTGTGCCAGAAGACTATGTCGGTCACTTGATGTGGAAATATCGTGGACAAGCAAAAGAACTACGCCAAGACATCACACAAACTGAAGCGGGACAAGAATGGGACGCGATTCTAGTTCCAGCAAAAACGGTGTTGGGCAAAGAAGGCTTGGAAGGTAAAAACATTTTTGCGGAAATCAAAACCGGAACATCAACGTTGACTTGTCATGCTCTTGCTAACCTAACTATAAAGCCTAAAGGTGCCAGTGGGTTCTCGGATCAGGCATTGCCTCTTGAAACCTTTGCTAAAAAAGCAACGCTTACGTTCCCGGGCATTCAATATGGCAACACTTCTGGAATGGAACAGCAGTAAAGACACTAGAAGAAGGTCTGTTTGATGTAAGCAACAATGCGAGCTTCGAAGGCTCTTTGCCCATCGAATTCGACGAACAAGAAGTAGATATTCACGAAAAATAGACTATTACTGTAACTGCTACATGATGGGATAGGCATACGATGACGGAAGTTGAGGCGTAGGCATAAAGTCTACGCCTCAACTCACATGTAGGGATCTCCCTACGGAGAAAAGCGGTAAGAAACATCAACGATCCGTCGTTGGCCGGTGTAGTAGTGTCACAAACTGCATTTTGATGCCAAATCACGCTATCTCATGGACAGGGCATGCTAGAAATGCTAGAAAGAGAGCTTGGGTTCGATGACGGTTAGGAGGGCTAGGCGAGGGGATAAGCTTCTATATCGGCTGACATTGATCGGGATCGTGCTCGCAGGGGTATTCGCGACGTTCGCTTGGTGGGTCGCAGGAGCTTCGGCCACCGGTTGTCAAAATGAAGAACTCCGTGCAAACCTGGGTAGTCAGTTGCTTCCTGATTGCCGTGCCTACGAGTTGGTTACGCCCGCCTACAAGGAGGGCGGAAGGATACACGCGTTTGCGATTTCCGAAGATGGCTCGCACGTCTTGGTGGGAGGTTTTGGTGTCTTCGACTCAGTAGAAGGGGATCCGCTTGATCCCACTTTCGAAGGGGCGGCCTATATGCTGTCGCGTACGTCCTCGGGTTGGTCGGACTCGCCTATCGAGCCACCTGAATCAGTGTATCAGCGCGGACTTATACTGTTCGATGTCAGCTCCGACTTCACAAAGAGCTTGTGGGCTCTCGGCACCCGCGAACAGCCCGAAAATCTGACCGAACTATACTTGCGGACGGAAGATGGATCTTTTGAGAAGATTGGCCCTGCATCAGTGGGAGAAAGACGAATGCAAACGTCGAACATAGCCCTGTGTACGCGTATGCTGGCGCCTCGGACGGTCTCTCGCATGTGGTTCTTGAAGTCGGCGAAGTAGAAAGCGACAGCTTTCGTTGGTTGCCCGACGAATCCCTGTATGAGTATGTGGGTACTGGAAACACAGCGCCCTTGCCTGTGGGCGTGATCGGTGGTCGCGGGAGCACGGTGCTGATCAGTCATTGCGGGGCGCGACTGGGCTCCAGTACCCCCGAGCTCCAGAAGGCCGAGGGATCAATATATAATGCGGTGTCTGCGGATGGTCACCGAATCTTCTTCACCGCTGTTGGTGCCGACGATACGTCGTGTGGGCGGAGCGAGCCTACCGTGAATGAGCTGTTCGCCAGGAAGAAATACGAACGGAACTCAGAGCACCATTCCCATTTCTGAGCCTACGGTGGGCCACTGCTCAGAAAGTGCCTGGCTTTGCCTTGTGCACATGCACACTTCAAGGGGGCTTCTCAGGATGGCTCGAAGGTGTTCTTCTCCAGTGCCCAGAAGCTGCTCGCCGATGCGAGTGAAGTGTCGACGAACCTCTACGAGTACGACTTTGAAAGGCCCGCAGGTGAAAACTTGATACTTCTTTCCGGCGGTAGCGCCTCACCGGAAGTACAGGGCGTGGCGAGGATCTCGGAGGATGGCTCGCACGTCTACTTCGTGGCTGGGGGTGCGCTGACTAGAGAAATGAATGCCGCAGGACATGTACCTGTTGATGGCCAGAATAATCTCTATATGTACGAGCAGGACGAAGAATATCCCGAAGGAAGGATACTGTTTGTCGCCCAGCTTTTCGCCGAAGATGGAGACGATTGGGCACACGTCGACAATCGCCCGGTTGAGGCGTCACGGAACGGCCCGGTTCCGTCTTCACGAGTGCGGCCGATCTCACGGAAGAAGGGTTTGTCGGGGACCCAAGCAGGTATACGAGTATGACGCACATGCGCAGAGACTGGTGCGCGCCTCAATCGGAGAGGCGGGTTATAACAACGACGGGAAGACGCCCGTCTACGACACTGTCTTGGCGGTAGGACCGGAAGGAGCAGGTCAACTACCACAGCCGTACTCCGTCCGAGATTCGCCGACCGGTATCACGTCGGTGCTTGTGCCCGAAGATGGAACGGTGTTCTTTGAAAGCCCGACCGCACTGACACCTTCAGCGCTGAACGATCAGCTAGATGCTCATGAAGTTCCAGTTCCAAACGTCTACGAGTATAAGTCCGGGAAGATCCAATCTGCTTTCAGATGGCCGGGATGTCTCGACGACATTCGGCAGCCCCGGGGTGAGGCTGATTGGATCGAGAGCGGCTCCGGCGCGGATCTGTTCTTCACGACGTCCGATTCTCTGGTTCCGCAGGATGGTGATACCCAGCTATACTTGATGATGTGGATGTGAACGGGGGCTTTCCGGCGTCTGGAACTGTCCAGCGGTTGTATCGGTGAAGTGTGTCAGGGTGCGCTGAGTGTGTCGCCGACACAGACGATACCCGGCAGCAGCATGAGCATGGCCGCCGGCGTGAGCGTCTCGTCGCGCACCGTCGTTTCGAAAGTCGTGTCCAAAGCAAAGACCAAGACGAGAAAGCCAAAGAAGAGGCGCAGAAAGCGAGCAGGTGTAACGGCTAGGCGGACTGCTCTACGTCGGGACGCCCGGGGCAGGAGGGGCGGACGGTGAGTGAGTCTAGACATTTGAGGGCTGCGCTCTGCGCCGCTGGTGCTTGTGTCTTGCTTCTGTCTCAGGCGGGTTGGACGATGCACAGCTCGGCAGCAGCGGCCGTCTCTGGCGGTCCTGCGTGGGCGATCAGGTCGTTCGCTCAGCCAACTTACTTCTCGTCTGCCAGGTACACGGCTCTGTGCGGCGGCTCCAACGAGTGGGGCATGCGACACTTATAGAGTTGTTGTGACGAATGTGGGCTGGTGAAGCGACGCTGCAGGGTGGCCGCATTGCCATAGCAGACGATTTACCCGCGGGAATTGAGGCCGTGCGTATATCAGGCGAAGACCTGGGTAGCAGCAATGGTAGCGGGGCACCGTTAACGTGCGACGTGGTTTCCGTGCAGTGTACATACGAACCGTCTGTAGCCCCCGGAGATACGCTTGTAGTGACCGTAGATGTGACTATTACAGGCGGGATTCCTGAAAACGAAAAGATCGTAAGTCACGCGTCGATCTCTGGTGGTGGCGCGTCCGCCGCTGCGACAGATCAGGCGACTACGGTAAGCGTGGCGCGAGTCCCGTTTGGGATCGCGGACTTTAGCATAGAACCATTCGACTAGGTGGTTCGTCCTCGTCGCAGGCAGGTGCCCACCCCTATGACCTCCTTTCGAGCTTCGACTTGAACACGACGAACAGCGACGGGTATACGACCCCTGAAGGGGTCAGAGATGTGGTCGTGAATCTCCCGCTGGGGTCGTGGGAAACCCACTTGCTGCTCAGAGATGTCCGTTGCACAAGCTGCTGCTGGGGACGGGCGAAACGCTATGTCCCGCGGCTAGTCAAGTTGGCGTTGTGAGCTTCGAGAAGGAACCTGGTCAGCTTAATGCGACGGTGCAGAGCGATACGGCGACGTCGGCCTTATACAATATGGAGCCTGAGCGGGGCTATCCGGCTGAGTTTGGATTTACATATCTGAACAAGCCAGTGATAATCTATGGAAATCTTGGGCGGGTTGGAGGGCGGATGCGTGACGCGTTGTCTCGCCAGGTATCCCAGCAATCGGGGCTATCGAGACCTCGCTACTGTTTTTCGGTGATCCGGCGGAACGGGATGGCGGCGATGTGACAAGACGCCCATTTTTTACGAACCCAACCGTGTGTACCACAGGACCCCTTACCGCAAGCATCAGCGCCGATTCCTGGCAGCGGCCAAGCGTATACACGCCGCCGCTGGAGTCGACAGTGTATCCACAGATCACCGGATGCGACATGCTGACCTTCCAGCCAACGCTGAAGTTCACACCCGACACCACGCAGGCGGACGAGCCGGCTGGGTACACGTTCGACGTCACGGTGCCGCAGAGCGAAGAGCCCGAAACCCCGGCCACGCCGGAGTCGAAGACGCCACCGTCACATTGCCGCCGGGCGTCTCGATCTCGCCCTCCGCCGCGGATGGGCTGCGGGCGTGTCAGGAAACCGGGCCGGAAGGGATCAATATCGAAGGTCCCGAAGCGACTGAAATGGGAGTTGGCGGCAGTCCCTACCACGACGGGCAGGAACACCTGTCGCCTGGCCACTGTCCCGCGGCGTCTACGGTCGGGAACGTGGAAGTCACTACGCCGG
>CAVRYP010000002.1:0-436051 GCA_963725525.1 uncultured Solirubrobacterales bacterium | reverse complement strand
CCAGCCCGGCCGAGGAGGAACCATGGCGCCAGGCCTTGTAGAGCGCTACTTGCTTGGATCTGCCAGACGGAGGTCCCGGCCGGATTGCCTGCCAGCATTACAGGGAGGAGACTCGACCTACGGGCGCACGAGCGCACCGCAGAAAGCACGGCCGGCGATGGCGTCGCAGCCGCTGTCACCGGGATCTGCAACCGGTGTATCCGCCACGCGGCCCGATACGGGCAAGCCTCGGCCGCCCGCCGGGGCGCAAGAGCGCTGGAGGGGATGACAGTGGCGAACCTCGCATCCAACCTCGTGGAAACGGCCAGCGGCCTGGGCGATGGCGTCGCGCTGTGGGTCGGTCCGACCGCCACGACATGCGCCGAGCTCGATCGGGCGAGTTCGCGAGTCGCCGGGATGCTTCGCGAACGCGGCCTGAAGCCCGGCGACCCGGTGGGTATCATGCTGCCGAACGTCGCCGAGTTCGCCGTTATCTACTATGGCGTGCTCCGCGCTGGCTGCGCTGTCGTCCCCATGAATCCGCTGCTCAAGGCACGGGAAGTTGCCTACTACCTGGGCGATTCCGGCGCGAGGTTGATGTTTGCCTGGCATGCGTTCGCGGGGGACGCGCAGGCCGGTGCGCAGCAGGCGGCCGCTGAGGCAGTAGTCGTCGACCCGGCCACCTTCCCCGGTCTTGTGGCCTCGGCTACCCCGGAGGACCTCCTCGCCGATCGAGACGCCGATGACATCGCGGTGATCTTGTACACCTCGGGCACCACCGGTTCGCCGAAGGGCGCCGAACTCACCCACGCCAACCTCGGCCGCAACGCCGAGGTGGTCCGCACGGATCTGCTTCAGCTGACTCCCAGCGACGTGATCTTCGGCGGGCTGCCGCTGTTCCACGCGTTCGGGCAGACCTGCGCCCTCAACGCCGCGGTGGCATCGGGAGCGTGCGTGACCCTGTTGCCCCGGTTCGCCCCGGACCAGGCGCTGCAGATCATCGCGGAGCACCGCGTCACCATTTTCGAGGGTGTGCCGACGATGTACGTGGCGTTGCTTGGTTACCCGGACAGGGCGGCGCACGACGTGTCGTCCCTTCGGCTGGCCGTGTCCGGGGGGGCGGCGATGCCGGTCGAGGTGCTACGCAGCTTCGAGGAAGCGTTCGGCTGCCCGGTACTCGAGGGGTACGGCCTGTCCGAGACCTCGCCGGTGGCCTCGTTCAACCACCCGGACCGCCCGCGCAAGGCCGGCTCCATCGGCACGCCGGTCCGCGGGGTGCAGATGCGCGTCGTCGACGGGGACGGCCGGGAGGTCCCGCAGGGTGATGTGGGCGAGATCGTGATCCGCGGCCACAACGTGATGAAGGGCTACTGGCACCGGCCCGAAGATACGGCCAATGCGATACCCGACGGCTGGTTCCGCACCGGCGACATGGCCAGGGTAGACGAGGACGGCTACCACTACATCGTGGACCGGAAGAAGGACATGATCATCCGCGGCGGTTACAACGTGTACCCGCGGGAGATCGAGGAGGTGTTCTATGAGCACCCGGCGGTCGCCGAGGCGGCCGTGATCGGCCTGCCTCATCCGGCGCTTGGTGAGGAGGTCGGCGCCGCGGTGGTGCTCAAGCCGGGCGCTGCCGTCACCGCCGAGGAGTTGCGTGACCATGTCAAGGCTCTGGTGGCCGCTTACAAGTACCCGCGCAAGGTATGGATCGTGAACGAACTGCCGAAGGGCCCGACCGGAAAAATCGTCAAACGTGAGATCGTTCCTCCGGGCGACCAGGGCACGCTGAGAAGTCCGAGGTGTACGGCCTCTTATTGGACGGGGACAACAGATGACCACCGCACCGGATACGCCGATGGACAGCGAACAGCTCGCCGATGAGGCAGCACCCCTGGACGCGCTGCTCGTCGACGCCGCACTGGGTCCGCTGCGCCAGTTCGCCCCGGACGCCTCGACCGCCATGTTCGCGGTCGGTCTCGCCCGAAGGCCGCTCACTACCGCCCGCCGGCTGGGCGGCCTGGCCGCCGAACTCGCGCGGATCGGCGTCGGCACCTCGGTGCTGGCTCCCCCCAAACGGGACCGCCGGTTTACCGATCCCGCCTGGACCGAGAACCTGCTGCTGCGGCGCATCGTGCAGGCGTACCTGGCAGCCGGGCAGACGGCTGACCAGCTCGTCAATGATGCCGCGCTGGACTGGCGAGACGGCAAACGAGTCCGTTTCCTCGCGGAGAACCTCGAGGACGCACTGTCACCGAGCAATGTGCCGCTGGTGAACCCGGCGTCGGCGAAGGCGGCCATCGACACCGCTGGCCTCAACCTCGTCCACGGGGGGATCAGCCTGCTGCGTGACATGGCCACCAAACCGCGGATCCCGGAGATGGTCGACACGTCATCGTTCGAGGTCGGCCGCAACATCGCGGTCACCCCGGGAGCGGTGGTGCTGCGTACCGAGGTCCTGGAGCTGATCCAGTACCGACCGCAGACCGAGCGGGTGCGCGAGGTGCCGTTGCTCATCGTGCCGCCGACGATCAACAAGTACTACGCCATAGACCTGGCGCCCGGCCGTAGCCTGGTGGAGTACCTGGTCCAGAACGGCCAGCAGGTGTTCGTGATCTCCTGGCGCAACCCGGATGCCCGGCACGCCGGCTGGGGCATGAGTACCTACGTCCAGGCGGTGCTCGACGCGCTCGACGCCGCCCAGCGGGTATCCGGCGTCGACCGGACCGCGCTGATAGGAACCTGCGCCGGCGGCATCATCGCCAGTATCACCGCCGGCCACCTGGCCGCCGCCGGCCAGGCGGGTCGGCTGTCGGCCTTCGGCTTGTTCGTCACCGTGCTCGACACCGCGCAGGCGGGCCTGCTGGGCGCGCTGACTGACCGGCGGCTCGCGCTGGCGGCCAAGGCGATGTCGAGACGCCGTGGTTACCTGGACGGCCGGGACCTGGCCGAGGTGTTCGCCTGGCTGCGCCCCGGCGACCTGGTTTGGAACTACTGGGTGAACAACTACCTGCTCGGCAAGAAGCCGCCCGCGTTCGACGTCTTGTTCTGGAATGCCGACACGACCCGGATGAGCGCGCGGCTGCATGGCGATTTCGTCGACCTGGCGATAGACAACAAGCTCGTGACGCCGGGCGCGCTGACGGTACTCGGAACCCCCATCGACCTGTCGCAGGTCGACACCGACGCTTACATCGTCGCGGGCATCGCGGACCACATCACGCCATGGCAGAACTGCTACCGGAGCGTAAGGCTGCTCGGCGGCAAGAACCGGTTCATCCTGTCTACCAGCGGTCACATCGCCGCGTTGGTGAATCCGCCAGGTAATCAAAAAGCCCGCTACCAGATCAACGAGAACACTCCCGCCGACCCGGAGGACTGGCTGAAAACCGCCGAGACTGAGCAGGGCAGCTGGTGGCCCGACCTGCTGGCGTGGCTGGGCGAGCGGTGCGGCGCCGATAAGCCGGCCCCGGAAGAACCCGGCGGCGGCGGACTGCGGCCGATCGTCGACGCCCCGGGCACCTACGTCTTGGACACCTGACCGGGAGATGCCATGTGTGAGGACATCGGCCGCTCGCTGAGCACCGACTATTTCCTGATCGCCGACCAACTGACCCGCGAGGAGCTGAGCTACCTGCAGCGCACCCGCGACTTGTCGACAACGAGGTATTGCCGGTCATCAACGGCACTGGGAGCGGGCGGAGTTCCCGTGGCCGGTGGTGGAGAAGCTCGGCAAGCTCGGGATCGTGGGCGATGGCATCCATGGCTCGTGCGCATGGACCTCAACCGGGGCGACGGTAGCCTGGGCACGTTCGTGGGCGTGCATGCCGGGCGGGTGCTCGCAGGCACCCGCAACGCGGTGGCGTGGGGCGCACTCGGGCACGCGGCGAATCCGGCGCCGATGATAAGCACCGAGGTCGCTTCACGATGGCTCTCCTTAAGCCCGCCGCATCCGGCTGGCGGCTGCCCGGTCGGGATCCCCGCGCGGCCCGGGCGTGTTTCCTGCTCCTTCGCCGAGGTCATTGGCCGCCGGATAGTCGTTTCTTTGGGAGGCCGGGAAGGAGTCTCCCAGATGCAGCGTTCGTCATCGCACCTACTTCCGGCTTGGTCAGCAATGGCCGACGTGGCCGCAGGTTCAGGCTGCCACCCCGTGGCTGCCTCGGTCGATGGCTGACGGCACAACGGGCATCCCGTGGCGCGGTGCCAGCGCACAACGCACCGGACGGCCGGGCACCATCTCTTGTCCGCTGCCGCGCGCCGGGTAGATGGTGGCCTTGAGGCGGCTGGCTGCGCATGATTGTGCCGCCAGAGGAAGATCGCGGAGGTGGTGGCCATGTCGGCTGGCGCGAACCTGAAGGCGTACAACAGCCTGTGGCAGCTCAGGAACGATACCTGGTCCAGCCTGGAGGAGTCGGCCATTCAGCTCGCCCGCGCCGAGGCCCAGCAGCGTCCCGTCGAGAAGTTGGTCGAGAAGGTAACCGAGTTGCTTGACGTCCTCGGGCCGATCGAGCGATTCTGGGCGTTTCCCGGGGTACAGACCTACCGGGAGGCTCAGCGGCTGTTCGCCGCCGATAAGTATGATCGGCTCGCCGCGCTGGTGACCAAGGCCAACCGGGCCCTTGTCACCGAGTCCTACCTCCACGGCCAAGGCTGGGACCCAGGCGTCGAGGACGACACATACGATCACGAGGTCCGTCCGGCGGCGCAGGCCCGGACGGACCGTCCGTATTTCGAGGTTCTCGTCGTCGAGGACATGACCGACGAACAGGAGCGCTCGCTGCGGGAGGAACTGCGGCGATGGCGCCGCCCGGATGACCCGTTCGTGTACGAGATCGTCGTGGTGCCCAGCTTCGACGACGCGCTCATGGCCGCACGGCTGAACTTCAGGCTGCAGGCGTGCGTGGCCCGTCGCCGGTTCACCCACCGGTCCCGCCACGACTCGGCTCCGCTCGCCCAGTTCGTATACAGCGGCGGATCTGCTGACCTGATGGAGCGCTCGCCGGAGGACCGCGCCCAGCTGCTCGCCAGGTCGCTGGCCAGGATCAGGCCGGAACTCGACCTGTACCTGATGACGGAGATCGCGGTCGAGGACATGGCCGGCCTGGCTCAGCCATCATTACCGGCGCATCTTCCATGTCCGCGAAGGCTCGCTCGAGCTGCACCTGTCCATCCTGGACGGCGTCGCGGCCCGGTACCGCACGCCGTTCTTCAACGCGCTGCGCAGCTACAGCCACCGGCCCACCGGGGTGTTCCACGCGCTGCCGATCTCGCACGCCAAGTCGATCCTCAACTCGCACTGGATCAGGGACATGGCCGACTTCTACGGCCTGGACATCTTCCTGGCCGAGACGTCAGCGACGTCCGGCGGGCTCGACTCGCTGCTCGAGCCCACCGGGCCGCTGCGGGAGGCGCAGCAGCTCGCGGCCAGACGTTCGGCTCGCAGCGTACGTACTTCGTCACCAACGGCACCTCGACCGCGAACAAGATCGTCGTGCAGGCCGTGGTGCAACCCGGCGACATCGTCCTGGTCGACCGGAACTGCCACCAGTCGCATCACTACGGGCTGATGCTGGCCGGCGCCATGGTCACCTACCTCGACGCCTACCCGCTGAACAAGTATTCGATGTACGGCGCGGTGCCGCTGCTGGAGATCAAGCGCCAGCTGCTGGCGCTGCGGCGGGCGGGCAAGCTGGACCGGGTCAAGATGCTGCTGCTGACCAACTGCACCTTCGACGGGATCATCTATGACGTCGGGCCGGGTGATGGAGGAGTGCCTGGCGATCAAGCCCGACCTGGTCTTCCTGTGGGACGAGGCCTGGTTCGCGTTCGCCAGGTTCCACCCGGTGTACCGGCCGCGCACCGCCATGCGGGCCGCCCGCACGCTCGCGGAGCGGCTGCGGCTGCCCGAACACCGCGAGCTCTTCGACAAGTTCACCGAAGAAGTCGGCCCGATCGATTACGCAGACGATGAGGTGCTACTGGAACGGCGGCTCCTGCCCGATCCCGCCCGGGCCCGCGTCCGGGTGTATTCCACCCAGTCCACCCACAAGACGCTGACCTCGCTGCGGCAGGGCTCCATGATCCACGTCTGGGACCAGGACTTCAGCCAGAAGGTGGAGGACACCTTTCACGAGGCCTACATGACGCACACCTCCACCTCGCCGAACTACCAGATCCTGGCCTCCCTGGACCTGGGCCGCCGCCAGGCCGCGCTGGAAGGGTTCGAGCTGGTATTGAAGCAGATCGAGAACGCGATGCGGCTGCGCGACGCGGTGGAGCACCATCCGCTGCTGAGCAGGTACATGCGCTGCCTGACCACCGCTGACCTGATCCCGGCCGGATACCGGCCGACGGGGATCGAGCAGCCGCTGCGCTCGGGGCTGGCGAACATGATGAAGGCCTGGGAGACCGACGAGTTCGTGCTGGATCCGTCCCGGATCACCATCTACATCGGCGCCACCGGCATCGAGGGCGACACGTTCAAGCGCAACTACCTGATGGACCGCTACGGCGTGCAGATCAACAAGACCTCGCGGAACACCGTGCTGTTCATGACCACGATCGGCACGACCCGCAGCTCGGTGGCCTACCTGATCGAGGTCCTGGTGGCCATCGCCCGTGACCTCGAAGCCAAGGTGGCAGGCATGAGCCCGGCCGAGCGCGCCGCCCACGAGCGCGCGGTACTCCGGCTGACCGCGCCCTCGGCGCCGCTGCCTGACTTCAGCGGCTTCCACCCCGGCTTCAAGGACAGTAGCGGGCAGCCCACCCCGGAAGGCGACGTGCGGCGGGCCTTCTACCTTGCCTATAACGACAGCCACTGCGAGTACCTCACGCCCAACGAGGTCGAACAGCGTGTGGAGAGCGGCGAGCAGGTCGTGTCCACCACCTACGTCACGCCGTACCCGCCTGGCTACCCCGTGCTCGTGCCCGGCCAGGTGTTCAGCCCGCAGATCCTGTCCTTCATGCGGGCCCGGACACTCCCGAGGTGCACGGCTACCGGCCCGGCCTCGGCTACCGCGTCTACACCGACAAAGCCCTCGAGATCGCCGCGACGGCCCGGCTGGCGCCGCCGCCGGATCCGGCCGGGCCGGCGGCTGCCCCTCCGACCGCTACCTGAGCGGCTGGCGCACAGTCAATGGATAACCGGCCGGGCAGGCGGTGCCTGCCGCGCCGCTGGATCCAGGTGCCCGCCAGTGATCAGCATGGCCATCGACTACTTGTTTGGCCTGTCAGCTGTTAGATCGAGACAGCTTCTGGCTGGTGGTGGCTGGATCCTCCGGCCGCCCGGTTGCTGTAGCCGTGGACGCGGCCTCCCGTGAGGTGTCACAGAACGCTCTGACCGGCACTAGCAGGGTCGCGATGATCTTCTCCGACAGGTCCAGCCACCCCCGCAGCACGGCGGGCAGGGCAATGAAATCCCCGCGCGCCGCGGCGCGCAGCAGGTCGTAGCCGTCATAGCTGGACGTGCCCGCCTGCTCAGTCGCCTTGGTGAGGTCGATCCGGGCCGACACCGTACCTCCGTCACCGGTGATCTCAGCATCCCCGAGCCGCTGCGCCAAGGTCACCATGGGCCGGTTCTCGGCCAGGATCTCCGCGACGAAGTACCGGATGCCCGCCTCCGCGGCCCGCTGCGCCAGTTCGCGCAGCAGGATCGTGCCCAGGCCGCGCCGCTGCCAGGAGTCAAGGACAGTGATGGCCACCTCGGCCTGGTCCGGCTGCCCAGGGATGCGGATATACCGGGCCAACCCCACCAGCTGCCCAGAGCCGGGCACCACCGCGACCAGGGCCTCATGGTCGCGGTGGTCGACGTCGGTGAAGTAGGCCAGGCTCTGCTCGGACAGGTGGGGTTTTCCGGTGAAGAACCGCCGGTAACGCGAGGTCTGGCTCAGTTGGTCGCGCAGTCGCGTGGCGGTCTCCAATCTGCTGCGCCTGCTCGAGCTTCCCGACGAGGTCCTCGCGACGATCGAGAGGGGCTCGCTCAGCGAGGGCCACGGGCGCGCGCTGCTGCTCGCGAAGGATCGCACCGCGCAGCGGCGCCTCGCACGCAGCGCAGTGGCGGAGGGATGGTCGGTGCGCGTGGTGGAAGACCGCGCGCGGCGCAGCAACGAGGCGGCGGGGGTAGCGAAGGGCGCCGCGCGCGCCAGAGGTCGGGGCAAAGCGCAGCTCCACCCCGATCAAGAGGCCGCCGCGGCCGAGATATCGGAGGCATTCGAGGAGGCGCTGGGCTCCGAGGCGGGCGTTCGCGCCACGCCCGAGGGTGGGTACCGGGTGGAGCTGGCCTTCGCATCGCGCGATGAGGCGCTCGCGCTCGCGCACCGTCTGCGCGGGAGTGGGGGCGGGCGCTAGAATCGCCATCCGCGGGCGATTAGCTCAGTTGGTTAGAGCGCTTCTCTGATAAGGAAGAGGTCCCAGGTTCGAATCCTGGATCGCCCATCGTTCGGTCGGGGCCTTTGTAGCTGTTTTTGGGCTCTCCACGTAAGCAGTGAGGCTGGGGTCGGAGTCGCTGCTGCCCAGGCCAGAGCGCCCGCCTCGATGCCGCTTCGACTTCTACTGGGCGACCTCGCGCTGCTCGGCGGTGCGAATGCGGATCCGACTGTCGTGTAGCGCATACCTGTTGCCGTGGAGAAGCGATTCCAAGTATTCGTCAGCAGCACCTACACCGATCTGAAGGAAGAGCGCACCGAGGTCGTCTCGATGCTCCTCGACCTTGACGCGTTGCCCGCCGGAATGGAGCTCTTCCCAGCAACGAACGACGATGCGTGGACCCTCATAAAGCGTGTGATCGATGAGAGCGACTACTACGTGCTCGTCATCGGTGGTCGGTATGGGTCGGTCGACGATGAGACGAACCTGAGCTACACCGAGAAGGAGTTCGACTACGCCGTATCTCAGAAGAAGCCGGTGATGGCATTCCTACACGGTGACCCGGGCAAGATCCCCGCGGAGAAAACCGACCAGAGCGATATCGCGCGCGAGAAACTCGATGCGTTTCGCGCGAAGGTCGAGAAGACGGTGCACGTCAACTACTGGCGGCACTCCAGCGAGCTTGCTGGTTGTGTCGCTAAGAGCTTCACGAAGATCCAGAAGAGTCATCCGGCCACTGGCTGGGTGCGCGGTGACGTCCAGACCGCAACCGAGGCGCTGGAGGAGATAAACGCCCTTCGGAAGCGGCTTGAGGAAACCCAGCGGCAGCTTGACACCACAAGAGAGGAGCCCCCACCTGGGACCGAGGAGCTTGCTCAGGGGAGCGACGGCATAGCCGTAGACGTCTACGTGACCGCCCATATTCAGACGAACACATTTACTCTACACAATCCTAGCTTCGTCCTGTCTACCGATACGACCTGGGACGAGATTTTTGCTGACGTAGGACCCTTGATGCTCGATGAGGCCGATCAGGAGGCTATCCGCAGCCGGCTCGACCGGTGGTTTGTTGCCCAGGTCTACGGTGATGCAATCGAGATGGCCGAGGATTGGATCAAGGACAACAAGGTAGTTGCAACCGACTACGACGCGGACCGGGGTAGCATCTCTGGACACGATTTTGACACGATGCTGCTCCAGCTTCGCGCGTTAGGTCTTATTGCCAAGAGTGAGCGAAACCGCAGCGTCAAGGACGCCGGTACGTATTGGACCTTGACGCCGTACGGCGACTCTCGCCTCACTGCACTGCGAGCAATTCGCAAGGGCGGGGTACTCTCGGACGCTGACGATCCCGACGAGGAGGATCCCAACCGGTAGTTTCTCGGGACGTCGTGTGAAGGGTCGAGGTCGCTTGAGCCTGCGGGGTTGGCGCCACGGATCGATCTGTGACCGGCAGCGCCCAGAGGGGAGGACTACGCAGCGCGGTGGCCGCGTGCGGCCCACTACGGTAGTTTCGACGCTATGACGACCTCTGAGATCGTTGAGAGAGCCGGCCGCCTCCTGGCCGATGCGGCGCCTCCGGAGTCGAAGGTAATCCTCTTTGGGTCGCATGGCCGAGGTGACGCCCGGGCCGACAGTGATTTCGACTTCCTCGTAATCGAGCCGTCGGTCGCCAGCAAGGCGAAGGAGATGGTGCGCCTTCGGGATGCGCTCGACCCGCTCAGGGTGGCCGCAGACGTTGTGGTCCTCGCGCGGGAGTACGTGGAGGAATGGGGCGACGTCCCTGGGACGATGCTCCACGACGCCCTGACGGAGGGTCGTGTCCTCGCCGAAACATGACCTCAACGACCTTGCCGCCCGGTTCGCGCGCAAGGCCGGAAGCGATGAGATCGCGCTCGCGAAGCTCACCGACGATCCTGACGTGCCGGACGACCTCATCGGCTTCCACGCGCAACAGGGCCTGGAGAAGCTGCTGAAGGCGGCGCTGGCCCACGCCGGGGTCGCACCGCCTCATATACACGACCTCGGAGAGCTGGTGGCCCGACTCGCAGATGTGGGCTTGTCGCCGCCGGTTTCGGCGAGCGAGGCGCGCGCCCTCGTTCCCTGGGCCGTCGAGTTTCGCTACGACGACGTCCTCGACGAACGACTCGACCGGGTGGCTGCCCGCCAGGCAGTGGCGGATTTGCGGGAGTGGGTCGATCGACTGCTTGCCGCGCCTGAACCCGAGGCGGACGGTGAGCAGTACGAGGGCAGTCAGCCGCCGGCCGCGTAGCGTTTGGGCAGCAGCATCCGACGGGGCGCTACGATTGATTGTGATGGAGCCTGCAATCGCCCCCGAGATGATCGCGGCGACGCTGCGGCCCGAGCATGTCGTCCGCGTGATGTTCGCCGACGGAGAGGTTCGGGACGTGGACATCACGCCGCTGCTGGACACGGAAGTCTTCGCGCCGCTGCGCGACCCCGAGGTGTTCGAGCAGGTCACCGTGAACGAGGAATTGGGAACCATTGCCTGGCCCGGCGGCGCAGACCTTGACCGGTCGGTGATCTACGCCGCGCTGAACCTTGGCCCAAACAAGGCTCAGATCAAGGTTCTGGCGCCCAGCTTCGCGGCCTGAGCGGCTGCGTCGAGTCCCAGGTCGCCGTCGAACTCGGCAATCACGCTCTCGAGCTGTATGGGCTGGACGCCGCGCTCACGGTCGGCGTGGGCCTCTGCGACGGCGCGGCGCTCCTCCTCGGTCTCAGGCTCGTCGTCGAGAGGCGCGCGATCGAGCATCCAGGCAACCGGGTCGCCAGAAGACTCAGCGAGCGTGCGAAGCGCCAGCTGCGCCTCCTCGTCGCTCATGGTCTCGACAGCGTTATGAAGCCGCTCCTTCACGGTCATGGCTCTAAAACGTAGCATCGACTGCGCGATGCTACGAGTCGGGCTCATCTCGCCACCCCAGCCCGGTGGCGCTCTAGCAGGCAGCCCTGCTTGACTGTGCGTTGGAGCCTCTGCATCACACGGCGCTTCCGGGCATCAATATGTCCCCTCTCAGGCCATCCAGCCCCGGAATCGGCTCGACGGGCAACGCCCCGTAGATGGCCTCGAGTTCGGCGAGGTCCAGCCGATCCTGTGGGCGTCCGGCGAGGCGTTTGAAGCCGACGACGCTGGGGAGGGCGGCGACGCGAACGGTTTGCCCCGACCACTCAGCGACAACAGCGCGCTCGGCGACGGTGGCGAAGTCCAAAGGAGGAAGCCCTCCGTGCAGGATGTCGATGACGCCGTCGAGATCAGGACCAGAAGGCTCGTCTGGGGGCATGCCCGGCGCTTATCGAGGCTGCCAGCAGGGAGACGGCCTGCTGCGAGAGCCGCTGGCCCTGTTCGAGCCGCTGGATCGGGGTGAGCGCCATGTTGGCGGTGCGCAGCTGCTCGGCCTCTTCGCGGTTGAGCGCCGCCCACTCGGCCTCATGGCCGGGCTCGAGCAGAGTGTGGTTGGAGCGAGTGCTCATGAGATCGAGTTTATCGTCGCTCCGGGCAGTTGACCGATCCGCGCCCTACCCCCACCCCCCAAGACTGAGGCGATCCAGGATCGCCATTGACGGCGTCTATGCGGCTTGGCTCTCGCCCGGCCATACTCCGGTGCGTACGCGCTCGTAAAGCGTGTCTGGCGCGAGATCTGCACCGTCTGGCCAGCACACCGTCCCTGTCTCGGGATCCACGCTGACCTTGGCAAAGCCCTCGGGGGTTCGTGCTGGCTCGAATACCGGGCCGCGCATACGGTCCAGCACGTAGACCTCGCCTGTTATGCCATCGGCGAAAGTGAGCCGCAAGATGCCGTGCTGCGGGACGGTCGCGTTGATTATGTCTGGAGTAAGCCCGATCATCGCAGTGGCTCGATCTCGTTGAGTGTTGCACCTTCACGCGCTCGACGCCAGTTCTCGAGGAGTTCTGCCGCGTGCATCTCGGCCCACGCGAGTACAAGCCGGAGCTCTCGACGCGGAAGGTCGCTAGCCAGCACCTCCAGCGTGTCGACCTGGACCTTGGCGCTGTGTCCCGCGGCGCGCGCATGGAAGTGGGGAGGCCCGTGGTCATCGAAGTACATCGTGATCGTGAGCCCGAAAAAGCGGCTTATTGTCGGCACCCGCACAATGTTGGCTGACGGTTCGGTCGCAAGAGCGCCTAACCGCCCAACCGCCGATGGATAACCGCGGACAGGGCTAAGGGAGGACGCCCTCCCTGCCGATAGAGGGGTCCGTGAGGCATCTCTCCCGTCTATTGGCAGCGCTCGGAGCCGTGCGCACGTGGGCCGCGGCCCTCAGCATGGCAACGGTCGCGACGCTCGTGCTCTCGGCCTCCGCGGAGGCGGTCGTAACGAGCGTCCCCACCGAATCGGGTCCCGCGGTGGTGGGGTTGCAGCCGCGCAATGGCACGAACCTCTTTACCGAAGGGGCGCTGCCGAAGACATTCTCCAACCCCGAAGGACATCCGGTCGTCCCAAACAGCAACGTCTACGCGATCTACTGGGATCCGAGTAGGTACGAGTACCACGGCGATTGGCAGGGTCTGATCGACAACTTCCTCGCGGGCATTGGCTCGGCGAGTGGGCAGTTCGCGAATGTGCTGACGGTGGATGAGCAGTACACCGACAAGGCCAACGAAGGCGCCGCGCATACGCTGAACTTCCACGGCGCGTACACCGACACCGAAGCGTATCCAGTGCTTGGCAACTGCGTGGATCCCCATCCGATGTCGCTCGCCAACCGCATCGCCTGCCTCACCGATGCGCAGCTCCATAGGGGGCTCGAAACCTTCATCGAAGCGCACCATCTGCCGAAGGGGATGAGCACTGTCTACTACCTGCTGACCCCCCCCGGCGTGACCGTGTGCGTGGACCACGGCGGACCCACGGGCCACTGCTCCGACAGCGCGGAAGGCTCGCCGGAAAGCTATGAAAACAGCTTCTGCAGCTACCACTCGGCGATCAGCCCCACCGATCCGGTGTCGGGCGATGCGAACACGATTCTGTATGGGGTGATCCCTTGGACGGCGGGCACCTTCCCCGACTACCAGTTCGCCCCCGAACCACTCACGGTGGCGTGGGACTGCCAGGACGGCGGCTTCGATCCGGCGGGGCACGTGGTTGAGGAACGCGAGAAGGCCCACGAACGAAGCGTCGCCGAACAGGAAGCCTTCAACAAGATGTCCCTTGAAGAAAAGCGTGTGGTCGAAGAAACCGAAGCGCGGGAGGGTCCCCACACGCAGGAGCCCAACCAGCCGATCACGGCGCCCGGTCCCGACGGCTACTACGACACGGGCCTCGCGGACCTGATCATCAACCAGATCGCGGTGGAGCAGCAGAACATCGTCACCGATCCGCTGCTCGACGGGTGGCAGGACGCGCAGTCCAACGAGGCCACCGATGAGTGCCGCAACTTCTTCGCCCCGGCGCAGGGCAGCTCGACGGCGCTTGAAAAGACCGACGCCGGAACCCTCTTCAACCAGAGCTTCGGCGCAACCAATTACTACCTCAATACGGCCTTCAACCTGGCTTCGCAGAAGCTCGCCTATCCGGCCGTGCCGTGCATCCCGGGAATCAGGCAGGACCCGCAGTTCACGGCGCCCAATGTGGCCAATGCGGGTGAACTGGTGGGATTCGATGGGATGGAGTCGGATATCACGCTCGATGCGGGCACTAGGTACACGAAGCTCGTGGAAGAAGAAGCGAACTACCCGCTCTTCACATGGGACTACGGCGATGGCACGCCCACGGTGTCGGGCTACGCGCCGGGCGGTCCCACGATCAACTCCTCGGGCTTCAACTGCGACTTCCCATGGCACTCGCCGTGCGCGGCGAGCACCTTCCACGCCTATCAGTACGGCGGCACCTACCAGGTGACCCTCACGGCGATTGACGTGGGCGGCAACACCGTGAGCGTGATGCACGAAATCACGATTGACGGCCCGCCCCCTCCGCCTCCTCCGGCGCCCCCCGCGCCGCCTGCCCCTCTGCCCGAAGTCAATGGCAGCCCAGGCATAGCCGGCGCGCCGGGTTCCGGCAAGACCGGCTCGGGCCCCGGCGGCGGCTCCCCGGTATTCCCCGGCCCCGTGGCCCAGGCGGTGGCGAGCAGCCGCTCACTTCCCCAGGCGCTGCGCAGTGGCCTGGTGGTGAAGTACTCGGTGAACGAGCAGGTTGCGGGCCACTTCGAGGTGCTGCTCAACAGCCAGACCGCGCGCCGGCTGGGGATCAGGGGCCCGGTGGCAACGGGCCTGCCCGCGGGCACGCCGCAGTCGCTGGTGATTGGCCAGGCGATCCTCGTGACCACGAAGGGTGGGCACTCGACGGTGCGGATCAAGTTCTCCAAGCGCACCGCACAGCACCTGCACCATGTGGCGAGGGTGTCGCTGATGCTGCGTCTGGTGGTGCGCAACGCATCCGCTCAGAACCCGCAGAGCACGACCGTGATCACCACGTTCGTGCTGCACCGCTGAGCAGCTTCGAAGCCCTGCGGCCTGGGCCGAGCCCTACGGCCCTACAACCCGGGCCAGTGCCGCGCGACGTAGCCGGAGTTGTTGACGGCGCCGACCTGCCAGCGTGAGGCATAGACGCCGCTGCGCCCGGCGGTGTCGTAGAGGATGCCGTCGATGTACATGTAGGTGTGTCCGGCGTTGGCGTACACGGTGATCCACTTCCCCGGGCCGGGGGCGCCCCAGCTCTCGAGGTCGCCGGAGGTCAAAGGCGCAGAGAGGAGGCCGCCGGCGGCGAGCGCGTAGCTGACGGAGCCCGAGCAGTCATAGGCGTTGTCGACGAAGGAGGCGTGCCCGCCGCCGTAGACGTAGGGGAAGTCGGCGATGGCGTTGGCGCCGGCGATCACCTGGGCGATCACCGCGGGCACGCCGGGGGGCGGGGTGATGGTGCCGTTGCCGCCGATCGACTCCCCGCCCGCTACGGGCGTGAGGTTCTGGCGCTGTGCGGCGCGTTCGGCGGCGTGCATCTGGCCGAGCTCGCGGCGGATTTCGGCGTCGGAGGGCGCGCCGGGGGCGACGGCCGCTTCGGCGGCGGTACTGGGCGTGATGGCGGCCTTGTGGCGCGCGGAGGCGGGCGCGGGGAAGCTGCGCGCGGCTTCGGGGTCGGGCACCTCGTTGGCGGCGAGGTGGCGCTGTCCGACGGTTGCAGCGCCGGCGGAGGCTCCCGTGGCGCCGGCCCTAGCCGTGGCGCCGTGGACGCTGGAGATCGCCGGATTGGCGCGGGGGCTCTGCGAAGGCACAGGCTTGACCTTGGCGGAGGGGTGTACCGTCGGCGTTGGCTGCGTTTTGGCGGGGCTCGCGGCACCGGCGCCAATGCTGGTGCGAGCGGACGCGCCCGCAACACCTCTGTGCGGGGAAGCCTGGGCCTTGACGCTCGAGTGCCCGGAGCTGCCGCCGTTGAGAAACAGGACGGCCGCGAGCGTGAGCACGGCGCCGAGCGCCAGCGCACCACCGAGCTGAAGGCGCGAAGGACGCCAGCGTGGGCCGGTGACGGGCGCGCTGTCTTGCAAGGAACTCACCGCGGCACAGCGTAGCCCCAATCTGGCGGCAGCACGCCAGGGGCGCTGCACCTGCCGGGGGGTGGGCTCGCTACCCTAGGGGGCGATGAACGACGAGGCCACTGCGGTGGGGCTGCGACGCCCGCCCGCTTCCCCGTCCGTGGAGCTGCGCCCGCACACGCGGCTGCTGCACGGACTGCGCCGCCCGGCGAACTGGCTGCAGCTGGTGCGCTTCGGCCTGGTTGGCGGCACGGGGTTCGTGGTGAACGTTGGGGTGTACGCCCTCTGCGTGCACGCCCTCGGCATCGACTACCGCGTGGCGTTCGTGCTGGCGTGGCTGGTGGCGGTGAGCAACAACTTCCTGCTCAATCGCCACTGGACCTTCGACGCGGCGGCGGGGAGCATGCGCTTTCAGGCGGTGCGCTTCTTCGCGGTTAGCGTGGTGGCGGCGGTGTTCGGCTTTTTGCTGCTGACGCTGCTGGTGGAGAGCGCGGGGCTGGCGAAGGTGCCGGCGGAGGCGCTCGCGGTGGCGGCCTCGACGCCGCTGAACTTCCTCGGAAACAAGCTTTGGAGCTTTCGCGCCTCCAGCTGAGGCCCCATAACGCCTGAGACCACGCCCGCCACACCGTGCCCGAGGACGGTGGCGAGGGCAGGGCAGGCACCTATACTCTGAGCCCAACCTCCCGGAGGATGCTCGTGCAGGAGATGGTCATCTACGGCGTCAGTTTCGACATGGTCGGCAAGCAGCCGATCGTGCTCTTGAAGACGGTTGACGGCAATCGGTTCCTGCCGATCTGGATCGGGCACCCCGAGGCCGCGTCGATCCTGATGAAGCTGCAGGGCGCCTCGACGCCGAGGCCGATGACGCACGATCTGCTGTACGACCTCCTGGGGGAGCTCGAGGCGAAGTGCACGCAGGTGGCGGTGACGGAGTTGCGCGAGAACACGTTCTTCGCGTCGATCACGCTCACGATGAACGGCCGCGAGCTGGAGATCGACAGCCGCCCGAGCGACGCGATCGCGCTGGCGGTGCGCTGCGGCGCGCCGATCTTCGCGGCGGAGGAGGTCATCAACGAGTCGGCGATCGAGTTCGAGCACAACATCGAGGAGTCAGAGGACGTGGTGGAGAAGTTCAAGGAGTTCCTCGACGAGGTTTCTCCAGAGGACTTCGCCGCCGGAGATTCATAGGGAGGAAGAAGGGAGAGGGCCGGCAGAGCCGGGGTGGGTGGGACCTAATCCCTCGCGCTGTTGGGAGCAGGGGAGGCTGCCGAAAACAGATCGGCTAGGAAGCGCTCGCGAGAATCCGCCCGACGAGCTCGTCGAAGCCGATGCCGGCGGCGTCGGCGGCCTGGGGGAGGAGGCTGGTCTCGGTGAAGCCGGGGATGGCATTGGTCTCGAGCACCCACAGCTCGCCGTCCTCGTCGAGCATGAGGTCCACGCGGGCGAAGCCGCGGCAGCCGAGCAGCTCGTAGACCTGGAGGGCGAGCTGCTGCGCGCGCTCGCACACCGCGGGCTCCAGCTCGGCGGGGCACACGAAGGTGGCGCCCCCGATTTCATAGCGGGCCTCGAAGTCGTAGAAGTCCTCGCCGCGCGGAACGGCCTCCACCACGGGGAGGACTTCTGGCTGGGCGCCATTCTGGGAGTCGAGCAGCGACACGGCGAGGTCGCGCCCGGAGACGTAGCGCTCGAGCAGCACCTTGCGGTCGTAGGAGAAGGCGGCGAGCAGCGCGCTGGGCACCTCCTCGGGGGAGTGCGCGAACTTGATCCCCAGCGCGGAGCCCTGACCGGCGGGCTTCACGACGAGCGGGAAGCCGAGGTTGCGCTCGATGTCCTTGAGCGCGCCCGCCGCGCCGAGCTCGCGGAAGGCGGTCTCGTTGAAGGAGTGGAAATCGGGCGTGGGGATGAGGGCGTCGCGCATGAGGTGCTTGGCGAGCACCTTGTCGGCGCAGCGGATGCAGGCGGAAGGCCGTGAGCCGGTATAGGGGATGCCGATCGCGCCGAGCAGCTCCTGCACGGCGCCGTCCTCGCCGTCGCGGCCGTGCAGCGCGATGAAGGCGACATCGGGCTGCGCCTCGCGCAGCTGGTGGATGAGCTCGGGGCCGACGTCGATCACGAGTGTCTCGTGCCCTAGACGCTGGAGGGCGTCCTCGATCTGCGCGCCGGAGCGCAGGGAGACCTGGCGCTCGAGCGAGCGCCCGCCCTTCAGCACGGCGACCCTCATCTCATGCGTCCTCTCCGCTCGCGGTCGATGTGGCGCCGCCGCCCTCCGCGCTGCCTCCGTTGCGCGTGAGAGTTCCGAACAGGCCGACCTGAAGCCCCACCACTTTGCCGATGCGGCGGATCGCCTCGCGGATGTCCTCCTCGTGGATGCCGGCGAAGTTGAGGCGCATCGAGGAGGCGCCGCTGCGCCCGTCCATGTAGGCGGCGCGGCCCGGCACGAAGGCGACGCCCTCGCTCTGCAGCGCGCGCGCGAGCAGGTCGGTGGTGTCGATGTAGTCGGGGAGGGTCGCCCACACGAACAGTCCTCCCTGCGGCCTCGTCCAGTGGGCGGAGTCGCCGAAGTGGGCCTGCAGCGCCTGCAGCATCGCATCGCGGCGGCGGCGGTAGAGCTCGCGGAGCGTGCGGATGTAGCCCATCCAGTCCTCCTCGGCGAAATACCTCGCCACGAACAGCTGGGTGACCGGCGAGGAGCACAGATCGGCGCCCTGCTTGCCGAGGTTGAGCTTCTCGAGCACCGGCCGCGGCGCGACGGCCCAGCCGAGGCGCACGCCGGGGGAGAGGATCTTGGAGAAGGTGCCGAGGTAGATCACGAGGTCCGAGGCCCCGCCGCGCGCGGTGTGGGAGGCGTCGAGCGAGTAGAGCGTGGGCAGCGGCTCGCCCTCGTAGCGCAGGAGCCCGTAGGGGTTGTCCTCGAGCACGAGCAGCTCGCGCTCGCGCGCCACCTCCACGAGTCGTCGTCGGCGATCGAGCGACATCGTGACCCCGCCGGGGTTCTGAAAGTTGGGGATGGTGTAGATGAACTTGGGGCGCCGACCCTGCGCTTGGAGGCGGTCGAGGGTCTCCTCGAGCGCGTCGATGGGCATCCCGTGCTCGTCCATCTCGATCTGCACCACATCGGCCTGGTAGGCGCTGAAGGTGGGGATCGCGCCGGGGTAGGTGGGGGCCTCGGCGACGATCACATCGCCGGGGTCGATGAGGGTCTTGCAGACGAGGTCGATGACCTGCTGGCCGCCGGTGGTGACGATCACGTCCTCGGCGTCCACGAGGGTGCCCTCGGCAGCCATCACCTCGACGATCGTTTCCATCGCCACGGCCATCCCCCCGGTGGGCCCGTACTGCAGCGCCCGCGCGGTGTCGTGCGCGGCGACGTCGGCCATCAGCTGCGCGTAGAGCTTGGGGGGAAAGGTGGAGGTGTCGGGGAGCCCGCCCGCGAGTGAGATCACCTCGGGGCGTTCGGTGAGAGCCATCATTTCCCGCATCGCGGAGGAGCGCATGCCGCGCGTGCGCGCGGCGAAGAGCTCCTCATAGCGCGCGAGCTCGCGCGCGGTGGGGCGGGCTCTGCGCGTGCCGTCGTCTACCGCCATGGTCTGAGAGCGTAGCTTGACCCGGGCGCCGCGCGCGGGAGATAGGCTGCGTGCAGCGCGGCCGACCCGCTACGCGTATGGGCGGAGGGGGCCACGACTACGACCTGCCGCCGAATCCAACCCGCCCACGATGAACAACCTCACTTTCTACATCGGCCTCGGCCTCGGCCTCGCGCTGGCGGCCGGTCTGCGCCCGTTCCTGCCGGCGCTGCTTGCGGGCGCGCTCGGCTCGGCGGGGGCGCTGGGTGTGGGCTTCTCCCACGGCGAATACGGCTTCCTGCAGTCGGGCTGGTGGCTGGTGGCGATGGCGGCGGCGCTGCTGCTCGCGTGGCTGCTCCAGCTGCGCATGGGCTCCGAGCGCTTCGAGGCGGGCACGCTCGGCGCGGCGGTGGCGGGGTTGGGCGTGGGCGTGGCCGCGCTGCTGTTCGCGGGCACCCTCGGCGAGCACGGCGATGCCTCGTGGCCGGGGATCGTGGGCGGCGCGCTGGCGGCGCTGCTGGTGCAGGCGGGGGTCCGTCCGCTGATCGCGCGAGCGCGCGGGCGGTTGACCGAAAGCGGCGCGCGCGAAGCGTTGACGCTGTATGTGGACGGCGCAGCCCTGGTCCTCGCGGGCGTGGTGGCGCTGCTGCACCCGCTGGGGTACCTCGCGGTGGCTCCCTTCGCGTGGCTGGTGCTGGGGACAAGACGGCGCGCGGGGGAGAAGTACGCGGGGCTGCGGATACTGCGTCGGTGACCCCGCCGAAGCTCGTTCTGTGCGTGATCGACGCGATGGCCCCGGCTCAGCTGGAGCGGGCGATCGGCGAGGGGCGCGCGCCGGTGCTGGCGGAGATGGTGCGCCGCGGGCGCTATGTCTCCGACTGCGTGGCGGCGTTCCCCTCGGTGACGCCGGTGTGCGCGGCGTCGATCGTGACGGGCACCGGCCAGGAGCGCCACCGGATCCCGGCGATGAATTGGTACTCGCGCGAGGAGTCGCGCTACATCGAGTACGGCTCGAGCTTCCGCGCGGTGCAGCGCTTCGGGATTGCGAGACAGCTGACGGACACGGTGTACAACATGAACCGCGCGCACCTCGCGGCGGAGACGCTGACGGTGTTCGAGACGCTCGACGATGCCGAGGTGCGCACCGCGGGGACGACGTACCTGATGTACCGCGGGCGCCATCGCCATGAGCCCCAGCGCGACAGCGCGCTCACGCGCCTGGCGAGCGCGCTGATGCGCCACCCGGTGATGGGTCCGAGGGAGCTGTTCTACGCGGATATCTTCTCCAGCCGCCCCACCGGCTGCCGCTCGGGGCTGGGGATGCCGGGGGTGCGCGATCGCCACTCGGGCTGCGTGGGGGCCTATCTGGTGGAGCACGACCTGTTCGACTTCCTGCTGCTCTCGCTGCCGGACAACGACTGGTTCTCGCACAAGGAAGGCCCCGAGGGGCAGGTGCAGTCGATCGCGGCGGCCGATGTGCAGCTCGCGCGCGTGGCGGAGGCGGCGGGGGGCGTGGATGCGTTCCTCTCAGAGCACGCCGTGATCGTGATGGCAGACCACTCCCAGGCGGCGGTGAGCGACACGATCGCGCTGCAGGACGAGCTGGGGGAGCTGGGGGTGCTGGAGCCGGCGCGCACCCGCAACTCGCTCCCCGCGCGGCTGCCGGGGCGCTCGGCGCGCGAGGAGGCGCGGATCGCGGTGTGTCCCTCTCAGCGGGCGGCGAGCGTGTATGTGCTGAGCGAGCACCGACGCTCGACGCTGCGCTCCTCGGTGGTGCGGCGCAGCCTGCAGATCGATGGGGTGGATCTCGTGATGTGGCTGCAGCGCGACCCCGAGGGGAGCCCGCGCGAGGGCGTCATCGCGCGGCCCTCGGTGGGCGAGCTGCACTTCGCGCCGGAAGGCGAAGTGAGAGACCCGCGGGGGCAGCGCTGGAGCATCGACGGTGAGCCGGCGGTGCTCGAAGGGAGCCTGCGCGATGGCCTCTTGCGTACCCCCGCCTACCCTGATGCGCTGAGCCGCGTGTGGTCGGCGCTCACGTGCCCCACCTCGGGCGATGTGCTGCTCTCGGCGGCGCCCGGCTACGAGTTCCTCGATTGGGGCCGCCAGGCGCATGTGGGTGGCGGCTCGCACGGTTCGCTGCACGCAAGTGACTCGCTCGGCGCGCTGGTGCTGTGCGGGGTCGAGCCTGCGCAGGAGCCTGCGCAGTGGGCGATCCGCGATGTGGCGGCACTGGTGACGGGGCACTTCGGCCTCGCGTAACCTCGCTGGACGATGTCGGTGGCTGTCCCGCGTCCTCTGTTGCTTGCGCTGATGGTGTGCTGCGCCTGGCTCGGCGCGGCCTCGCAGGCGTGTGCGGCGCCGCGGGGCAGCGCGGGATCGGCGCCCAACCTCACCGTCTCGGCGAGCCTCTCCTCGTCCTCGTCCTCCTTTTCATCCACAGGGCACTCGCCGCCCCTGACCTCGCTGCCGTCGACGACGGCAACCGACCCCAACGCGCCGGTGCCGGTGCCGGCCTCGGAATTCCCCTACCCGGGGCGGCGCCTGTCGGCGGATGGGGCACTACGCATCGCCGAAGCGCTGCCCTCGGTGCGCCGCGAACGGGGGCGCAACCGGGGTGCTTACGGAGGGGCCTATCTGAAGGGCCCGGGGCGCTGGCAGGTGAGCTTCTTCTCGAAGAGCGGCAAGGAGATCGTGCAGGTTTACATCTCAGATGCGACGGGGCGCGTGCTGGAGCAGTGGACGGGCTTTCAGGTGGCGTGGACGATGGCGCGGGGCTATCCGGGCGCGTTTGGGCGTCACGTCACCGCGCTCTACATCTGGCTGCCTCTGTGTGTGTTCTTCTTCGTGCCGTTCTTCAACTGGCGAAGGCCGTTCTCGCTGCTGCACCTCGATCTGCTGGTGGCGCTGTCGTTGTCGATCTCGCTGGCGTTCTTCGACCATGCGCGCATCGGCCAGTCGGTGCCGCTGGCGTATCCGCCGCTGCTGTATCTGCTGGTGCGGATGCTGGCGATCGCGCGTCCGCGCCTGAGGAGCGCAGGCGCGCGCGCGGTTCCCGCACTCCCCCAGGGCGCGGGCCTGCGCCTGCTCGTGCCGCCGCTGTGGCTGGCGATGGGGGTGCTGTTCCTGCTGGGCTTTCGCGTGGCGCTGAATGTGACGGACTCGAACGTGATCGATGTGGGCTATGCGGGGGTGATCGGCGCCCAGCGCATCGCCGATGGGCGCCCGCTGTATGGGGGGTATCCGGCGGACAACGAACACGGGGATACGTATGGGCCGGTGAACTACGAGGCGTACGTTCCCTTCCAGCAGCTCCTCGGCTGGAGCGGGCAGTGGGACGATCTGCCGGCGGCGCACGGGGCGGCGATCCTGTTCGATCTGCTGGCGGTGGCGCTGCTGTTCCTGCTGGGCCGCCGCGTGCGCGGACCAACGCTGGGGATCGCGCTGGCGTACGCATGGGTGTCGTTCCCGTTCACGCTGTATGCGCTGGAGTCGAACTCCAATGACACGCTCGTGTGCGTGCTGGTGCTGGCGGCGCTGCTGTGCGCCACCTCGGCGCCCGCACGCGGAGTGTTCGCGGCGCTGGCGGGGCTCGCGAAGTTCGCGCCGCTGGCGCTCGCGCCGCTGCTGGCAACGCACGGGTTGCGCGAGTTGCCCACGCGTACCCGTCGCACACGCGCCCTGGGTGCCTTCGCGCTCGCCTTTGCGGTGACGGCGGCGATCGTTGCGATACCGGCGCTGGCGCACGACTCGTTGCACACGATCTACGAGCGCACCTTCGCCTACCAGGCCAACCGCGGCTCGCCCTTCTCGGCGTGGGGGCTCTACGGGGGGCTGGGCCTTGTGCAGAAGATCGTGGAGGCGCTCGCGGTGGCGCTCGCGGTGGGACTCGCGCTCGTGCCGCGGCGTCCGGATGTGGTGGGGCTCGCGGCGGCGCTCGCGGCGGTGGTGATCGCGACCCAGCTGGGGGTCGAACACTGGTTCTACCTGTATGTGCCGTGGTTCTTCGGCGTGGCGATGCTCGCGCTGCTGGGACGCGCAAGCGATCCGCTCGCGCGTGGCGCCGAGGGTTCCACCGCCGGGGGCCGGCTCGCCCCGACGCCGGAGGATGCCCTGCTCAGCCGGGTGCCGGCCGAGGCATCAGAATCTGCTCTATTGAGTCGGCCCGCCGCGCCGTCGAGCAGCGGACTAGGACGCCCATCAGCCACGGATCCTCTTCTGAGGTTTCAAAGCGCACGGGCATCTGCGTGACGAGCGCCTCAACGGCCTGCTCGCGCTTGACGCCGATGACTCCCCCCCGCGCGCCGGTCATGCCGACGTCGGTGATGTAGGCGGTGCCGCCGGGGAGCACGCGGCCATCGGCGGTGGGGACGTGCGTGTGGGTGCCCACGACGGCGCTCACGCGCCCATCGAGCAGCCAGCCCATCGCGATCTTCTCGCTGGTGGCCTCGGCGTGGACATCCACGAGCACGTGCTCGCACTCGCTGAGCTCCCCCAGCGCGATGTCGATCTCTGTGAACGCGGAGCGACCGGCGCGCAGGTAGAGGTTGCCGCTGATGCTCACCACGCCGAGGCGCAGGCCGTCCTTCTCGACGATGCAGGTGCCGTGTCCGGGCTGGCCGCGGAGGAAGTTGAAGGGGCGCAGGATGTGGGGCTGCTCGTCGAGGTAGGGGTAGATCTCGCGGCGGTGGTAGGTGTGGTTGCCGAGCGTGATCGCATCCACGCCCCCCGCGAACAGCGCGTTGGCGGCCTTCGGCGTGATCCCCAGCCCGCCGGCGACGTTCTCGCCGTTGACGACCACGAAGGTGGGGTTGTGGCGCTCGCGCAGGATGGGCAGGCACTCCAGCAGCGTGCGCCGTCCCACGCTGCCAACGAGATCGCCCACGAACAGGATGCTCGCCTGTGCCTCAGCCATACTTGGCCCATGATGGGAGGGAGATGAGCCCCCGGGACGCCGCCGCACGGGCGGCTGCCGAGGAGGCAAGCGCCGCGGACGCGGGTCCGCGGGAGGGGCCTTCCGACGGGCGGGAGGGGCCGACGGGCGCCCCCTCTGAGCCGCCCCTCCCGCAGGAGCGCGAGCTGGTGGACGCAGAGGAGACCCCAACCGAGGCCCCGAGCGCTCCACCCGAGCCCCCCCGCGTGGTGGTGCCCCGCTGGGTGCAGCTGGTGCTGCTGCCGATTGCGCTGCTGGCGGCGTGGGCGCTGGCGCGGGCTTCGGGGAGAGTGCTGCTGCTGTTCGTGGTGGCGGGGGTCATTGCGCTGATCCTCAACCCTGCGGTGGCCTTCCTTCAGCGCTCGGGCCTCCCTCGCGGCCTGGCGGTGCTGTCGGTGTTCCTTGCATTCTTCCTGACTTTGGCCGGGATCGGCTTCCTGCTGGCGAACCCTATCTCCAACCAGGTACGCACCTTTACCCACAACCTGCCACACATAGTCAACGAAGCCAATCGCACGATCGCCGAAGTGCAGGCCTACTTCAACCGGCACGGGATCCATGTGCACCTTGTGAAGCAGGGCAAGACGGCGCTGCAGACGCTCTCGGACAAGATTTCCAAGAGTTCCAGCGAAATCGTCTCCTTCGGGGGTGGGCTGGTGACCGAAGTGGTGAGCGCGGGCTTCAACCTCATCCTGGTGTTCGTGCTGTCGGTCTACACGCTGCTCTACGGCGAGCGCATCGGGCGCCTCGTGCGCCGCGCGATGCCCAGCGGCGATGGGACCCCCGCGGATGACTACCCCACGCTGATCCAGCACGCCGTCTCGCGCTATGTGGGGGGGCAGCTGCTGTTCAGCGTCATCATGGGCACCACCGCGGGGCTCGCGCTGTACCTGTTCGGCGTGCTGGGGATCTTCCCCGATGGAAGCAAGTACGCGGTGGTGTTCGCGGTGTTCTTCGGGGTGATGGAGCTGATCCCCTATATCGGCCCGATCCTGGGGGCGCTGCCGCCGATCCTCGTGGCGCTGCTCACCAATCCGATCTCCGCGCTGTGGGTGGCGCTGCTGTTCGTGGGCCTGCAGCAGCTGGAGGGGCATGTGGTGGCGCCACAGATCTTCGGCCACACGCTGCGCATCAACCCGCTGCTGGTGATCTTCGCGCTGCTGCTGGGATTGCACCTGTATGGGCTGGTGGGCGCGCTGGTGGCGCTGCCGATCCTGGCGATCCTGCGCGAGACGGTGGTGTACCTGGGGCGCCATCTGACGCTCGAGCCGTGGGATCGCTCCTCGGGCGGGGTGCTGTGAGCGCGGAGGCGGTGCTCGAGGTCGATGCGGTGACCAAGCGCTACGGCGAGCGAGTGGCGCTGCGCGAGGTGAGCTTCGCGGTCAGCCCCGGCGAGCTGGTGGCGCTGATCGGCCCCAATGGCGCGGGCAAGACGACGCTGCTCTCGGTGCTCGCCGGAGTGCTGGCTGCGGATGGTGGGAGCGCGGGCTGCGCGGGCGCGATCGGGTGGGTGCCCCAGCAGCCGGCGGTGTACACGAAGCTGACGGTGGCGGAGAACCTGCGCCTGTGGGCGCGCCTTGAGGGTGTGCCTGATGTGCAGGCGACGGTGGAGAGGATGCTCGCGCAGACAGGCCTGCAGGAGCGTGCGGGGGAGCAGGTGGGACGCCTCTCGGGGGGCAACCGCCAGCGCGTGAACATCGCGGTGGGCCTGCTCTCCCAGCCCCGCGTGCTGCTGCTCGATGAGCCCTCCGCGGCGCTCGATCCGGTCCAGCGCGGGCGCCTGTGGGAGTTCGTGGGGGGACTCGTGGCGGGGGGAACGAGCGTGGTGTTCTCCACGCACAACGTCGCCGAGGCGGAGCGCTACGCGGGACGGGTGCTGGTGCTCGATGAGGGGCGCCTGCTGTTCGACGGCTCGCCGGGGGCGCTCGCCCAGAGCGGAATGAGCGCCGGCGGCACGGGCGGCGGTGGGGGGATCGATTTCGAAGAGGCCTTCGTGGCCTTCCTGCAGCGCGCGCCCGCATGAGAGCGCTGCTCGCCAAGGATCTGACGATCCTGCGTCGCTCGCGCGTGCTTGTGGCGGTGCTGGTGGTGTACCCGATCGCGATCGCGCTGCTGATCGGCCTCGCCCTCTCGCGCTCGCCGGGTAAGCCGAAGGTGGCGATCGCCAACCTCGCGGCGCCCGGCGCGACGGTGGAACTGGGAGGGAGCAAGGTCGAAGTGGGGCGCTACTACGCGCAGCTGTTCAGCGAAGTGCAACCGCTGCCGGTGCCAACGCGCGCGCAGGCGGTGGCGAAGGTGCGCTCGGGGGAAGCGCTCGCGGCGGTGGTGATCCCCGCGAACATCGCCTCCAAGCTCTCTTCGGTGCTGAGTCAGGGGCAGCTGGAAGTGATCTACAACGGCGATGCGCTGCAGCAGAGCCTCGTGCAGTCGAAGATCCAGGCGGCGGTGGCGCAGGCGAACCTCGAACTCTCCCAGCAGATCCGCCGGCTGGCCTCGAAGGGAATCAACCTGCTGCTGCAGGGCGGGGATCTGAGCCAGCTGGGGATCAACCAGCCCCACTTGCTCGGCCTGGAAGCGCTGCCGGGGGTGCTCGATGGAGTGATCGCGCGCGCCCCCCAGGGCCACGATCGCCGAGAACTGGAACGCGTACGCGAACTGGCGAGTTTCGCGGCGAACAACCTCGAGCTGAGCAAGAACGTGCTCGCGACGGTGGGCCAGCCGGTGCAGGTGAACGCGACGACGGTGAAGGGCCGGCGCACCCCCCTGAACACGTTCGCGGTGGTGGCGGCGGTGAGCATCTCGCTGATGTTCGTGTGCGTGCTGCTCGCGGCGGGAGGGGTGGCGCTGGAGCGCGAAGAGAACACGCTTCCACGACTCACCCGCGGCCTCATCTCCCCCGAGGGACTGGTGCTGGAGAAGCTGCTGCTGGCAGGCGGCTGCGCGTTCGTGCTGGCCTTCGCGATGCTCGCGGGGATCGGCGCGTTCGTGGCGCTCGATTGGAGCCGCGTCGGCCTTTGGCTGGCGGCGCTGGTGGCGGGCGCGCTGGCGTTCGCGGCGCTCGGCGTGGCGATCGGCGCGCTGGCACGCGAGGTGAGGGGAGCCTCGCTGCTCGCGTTCCTGCTCTCGCTTCCCCTGGCGTTCCTCGCGCTGGTGCCCGCGGGCGCGGTGGCGCCGGGCCTGTATGACGCGATCCGCGTGGTGTCGGCGGTGTTCCCCTTCAAGGCCGCCCTGCAGGCGCTCGATGCGGCGGTGAACAACTCCGAACCGGCGCTCGGGGGATCGCTTGCGCATCTGCTCGCGTTGACGCTGTTGTTTGGGATTCTGGCTCGCGTGGGGTTGCGCCGCGCATAGCCGCGCCATTGCGGCGCTCTATCCTCAAGACGATGGCTTTTCCGAAGACGCGCATGCGCCGCCTGCGCTCGACGCCGGCCCTGCGCGGGTTGGTGCGCGAGACGGAGTTGCGCGCGGGCCAGCTCGTGCTGCCGCTGTTCGTATCCGAGGCTGGGGTGGGTGGGGAGCCGATCTCCCGTCAGCCGATCGAGGCGATGCCGGGTGTGGAGCGCCTGTCGATATCCGCGGCCGTAGACGAGGCAGAGGAGGCCGCGGGGCTGGGGATCGGCGCGGTGCTGCTGTTTGGGCTCCCCGCGCAGAAGGATCCCGAGGGCTCCTCGGCGTGGGACGAGGAGGGTGTGGTGCAGCTCTGCACGGCGGCCATCAAGCAGGCGGTACCTGGATTGCTGGTGATGACGGATGTGTGCCTCTGCGAGTACACCGATCACGGCCACTGCGGAGTGCTGGCGGAGACGGCCCACGACTCGAGCGATCCGCGGGGGGCAGGCGCCGAGGCGCCCTACGTTGACAACGACGCCTCGATAGATCTCCTGGCGCGCACCGCCGTCTCCCACGCCCGCGCCGGCGCCGACGTGGTGGCGCCCTCGGACATGATGGATGGACGCGTGGGGGCGATCCGAGGGGCGCTCGACGAGGAGGGCTTCACCCAGACGCCGATCATGGCCTACAGCGCGAAGTTCGCCTCGGCCTTCTACGGCCCCTTCCGCGAGGCGGCGGGCAGCGCGCCCGCGTTTGGCGATCGCCGCGGCTACCAGATGGACCCGGCGAACGGCCGCGAGGCGGTGCGCGAGGCGCTGCTCGACGTGGAGGAGGGCGCGGATCTGGTGATGGTGAAGCCGGCGCTGGCCTACGGCGATCTGATTCGCGCGGTGAAGGAGGCCACGAAGCTGCCGGTGGCCGCGTACAACGTGAGCGGCGAGTATGCGATGGTGAAGGCCGCCGCCGCCGCCGGCTACCTCGATGAGAGGGCAACGGCGCTGGAGATCCTCACCTCGCTGCGCCGCGCGGGGGCGGACATCATCATCACCTACCACGCGAAGGACGCCGCGAGATGGCTGGCAGAGTAGAGACACCCACTCCAAAGATTCGCAGCCGCAAGGAGGGCGCGGCGGTGGCGCTCGACGACCTCGATCGGCGCCTGCTGAACCTGATGCAGGGCTCCTTTCCGCTGGAGCCGCGCCCCTACGCCTCGGTGGCGCGCGCGGCGGAGATCCCCGAGGAGGAGACGATGCGCCGCGTGCAGCGCCTCCTCGATGAGCGGATCGTGCGCCAGGTGACTCCCATCTTCGATACGCGCGCGCTGGGGTACAGCTCGATGCTGGTGGCCGCGAAGGTCGACCCCGAGCACCCGTGGCGCGCGGCGAAGATCGTGAACAGCCACCCGGGCGTTTCCCACAACTACCTACGAAACCACGACTTCAACATGTGGTTCACGCTTGCCACCGAGCCCGATTCGAAGCTGGGCCTGGAGGGAACGCTCGAGGTCCTGCAGGAGCTCACGGGCGCGGAGTCGATCCGCCAGCTGCCGACGCTGCAGCTGTTCAAGATCCGCATGGATCTGGAAATGGAGGGCGATACGAAGGCGCTCACCAGCGAGGGCGTCGCGCAGGCGCCGGTGGAGCTCGAGCCCGCAACCTACGACGAGCTCGACATCGCGGTGATCCGCGCGACGCAGGGCGATATGCCGGTGACGGCGGAGCCCTACGCACAGCCGGCGCGCGAGCTGGGGATGACCACGGAGGGCCTGCTGGAGCACATGCGGGGGATGCGCGAGCGGGGGATCTTGCGGCGCGTGGCCGCGATCCTCTACCACCGCCGGGCGGGCTTCTCGGCGAACGGGATGGGCGTGTGGAAGGTGCCCGCGGAGCGCATCGGCGAGCTCGGCCCGCGGATGGCCTCCTTCCGCGGCATCAGCCACTGCTACGAGCGCCCCACCTACGAGGATTGGCCCTACAGCGTGTTCACGATGGCGCACGGGCGCTCCAAGGAGGAGTGCGACGCGGTGCTCGACGCGATCGCCGAGCAGACGGGGATCAGCGAGCGCGCGACGCTCTACAGCTCCACGGAGTTCAAGAAGATCCGGCTGCTGTACTTCACGGAGGAATTCAAGGAGTGGGAGCGGCAGTATGGAGAGGGCCGCCAGTAGGCGGCCCGCGCGAGCCGCGTGATGCGGGGACGAACGCGCGCCCATGACCTCCCTCTCGGACACCCACTCAACTGAGCTCTACCGCCGCGCGCTGCGGGTGCTGCCGGGCGGCGTTAACTCCCCCGTGCGCGCGATGCGCGCGATCGGGCGCGATCCCATCTTCATCGCGCACGGCGAGGGCGCGGAGATGTGGGATGTGGATGAAAACCGCTACATCGACTACGTGTGCTCGTGGGGGCCGCTGATCCACGGCCACGCGCACCCCGCGGTGCTCGCGGCGGTGGGCGAGGCGGCGGCGCGCGGCACGACCTTCGGCGCGCCCACCGCGGCCGAGGTGAGGCTCGCCGAGGAGGTGGGCGCGCGGATGGAGGGGGTGGAGATGCTGCGCATGACCTCCTCGGGCACCGAGGCCGCGATGACGGCCATTCGCCTCGCGCGCGCGGCGACGGGCCGCGAGAGGGTGCTGAAGTTCGCGGGCGCCTACCACGGACACGTGGACGGGCTGCTCGCGCAGGCCGGCTCGGGCCTCGCGACGGCGGCGCTGCCCGCGAGCGAGGGTGTGCCGGCGTGGGCGACGGCGAACACCGTGGTTATCCCCTGGAACGACCCCCCGGCGCTGAGGGCGGCCACCGAGGAGAAGGAGCACGTCGGCGCGGAGGGGCTGGCGGCGATCGTGGCCGAGCCGCTGCCCGCGAACATGGGCCTCGTGCCGCCAAAGGCGGGCTTTCTGGAGCTGTTGCGCGAGCGCGCCGACGCCACCGGCGCGCTGCTGGTGCTCGATGAGGTGATCTCGGGCTTCCGCGTGGCGCGCGGCGGCGCGCAGGAACTGATGGGCGTGCAGGGCGATCTCACGATCATGGGGAAGGTGCTCGGCGGCGGCCTCCCCGCGGCGGCGCTGGGGGGGCGCGAGGAGCTGATGCAGAGGCTGGCGCCCGCGGGGGGCGTCTACCAGGCGGGGACGCTCTCGGGCAACCCCCTCGCGGTGGCGGCGGGGCTCGCGAGCCTGGAGCTGCTCGACGAGCAGGCCTATCTGCGCCTCGCCGCAACCACCGAGCACCTCGCGAGGGGCCTGCGCGGCGCGGCTGCGAAGGCGGGCCGCGCGGTGCAGGTGGCGAGCCTGCCGGGCCTGCTGACGGTGTTCTTCAGCGAGTCTCCCGTTTACGACCTCGAAGGCGCGCAGCGCTGCGACAAGGAGGCATATGGCGCCTGGTGCCGGGCGCTGCTCGCGCGCGGCGTCTACCCGCCGCCCTCGCAGTTCGAGGCATGGTTCCCCTCGCTGGCGCACACGAGCGAGCACATCGAGCACACCATCGAGGCTGCGGCGGCCGCGTTTGAGGAGTTGGAGGGCCAATGAGTGCAGCTGGCACCCCAGGGCAGGAGGGCCACGCACCAAGCAGCGCCGCCGGGATGGATTCGATCGGCGAAGGCCCTTACGATCAGGAGGGCCACGCACCAAGCAACGCCGCTGCCGGAGGCCGTCAGGCCGGAGGCCTTTCTCTTTCTTCTTCCTCCCTCGAGCGCCTGGAGGCGCTGGTGCGCGAGCAGGGCGGGCTGATGGCCGGTCTGCTGCCCGCGACGCCCATACCGGCCAATGGCCACGGGGGTGGGGGGCCTGCCCAGATCGCGGCCGCCGGTCCCCGCGCGGAGGCGCGCGCCGACGAGTACGAGCTGCTCGTGGAGGCCATCTACGAGGGCTATCTCCTGCACTACGGCGCCCCCCGGCTGCTTCGCCCCGCCGAGGCCGATCTGGGGCTGCTCGCGGGGGATCGCCTCTACGCGCTCGGCCTCGCGCGCCTCGTCGAGCTGGGGGACCTCGCGGCGGTGGGCGAGCTCGCGGACGTCATCACCCTCACCTCGCTCGCCCACGGCGATGGCAACGGCGAGCTCGCAGGGGCCATCTGGGAGGCCGGCGCGCGCGCGGTGGGGTGGGGGCCGAGCGAGGAGCACACGCGCGCCAAGGCGCTCGCTCGCGCCGGATCGCCCGAGGCGCTGGGGGCAATGCGGGCGAGCGGCAAGCGATATTCTTAGCCGCCCGTGGCAAGCAAGCACGACCAGACCAAGTCCAAGTACACCCTCGACCGCCAGATTCCGGGCGCCTTCGAGGACGAGACGATCACGCGCAGGCGCTTCATGACCGTCGGCGGTCAGGCCGCCGGGGGCGTCGCCGCCGCGGCCTTCCTCGTGCCCGCGCTGGGCTTCGCGATCGGGCCCATCTTCAAGAGCACCCCCCACCACTGGGAGACGGTGGGCACGATCGACGACTTCACGGCCTTCAACTACGTCCCCGAGGTGATCACGCTCACGCCCGGCATCGGCGAGGCGGGCAAGACGACCGTGTACGTGCGCAAGCGCAACCCCGCCATCGACATCGACCGTCCGGACTCCTTCAACCAGTTCATCGCCATCTCCTCGCGCTGCGCGCACCTCGGCTGCCCCGTGCGCTGGGTGGACGCCGCCGAGCGCTTCATCTGTCCTTGCCACGGCGGCGTCTACGACCTTCTGGGGCGCCGCGTGGGCGGGCCCCCCGTGCGCCCCCTCGACCGTTTCTACACGCGCGTCGTGCGCAACGAAGTGCAGGTGGGCGCGCGCTACAGCGTCAACTCCGAGCTCCAGCGCTTCTCCCCGCGCGACCCCGGCGAGCCGATCGACGGCATCGGCCAGTACGCATATCCATCGCGGCCCAGCGCACAGAAGTAGCTAGGACGCGCCGATGCCAAAGCTCCCCGCTCCCCCCATCCCCCGCCCGCTCAAGGCGCCCCCGCCGCGCCCCGGGGAGAACGGAGGCGCCAATGGCGATGGCAAGCACGGCCCCGGCGAGCTGGCCAAGGAGGCGGGGATCACCGTCGTGGACTGGGTCGACGAGCGCACCTCGCTCAGCGGCGGCGCGCGCTGGCTGATGTTCCGCAAGGTGCCCCGCGGCACCAACTGGTTCTACACGCTTGGCTCGGCCACTATGTTCGCCTTTCTCTCCCAGGCCGTGACTGGCGTGTTCCTCGCGATGTTCTACCGCCCCGACCCCTCCGGCGGCGCGTATGAATCGATCCGCTACGTCACCAACGAAGTGTTCCTCGGGCAGTTCGTGCGCGGCATGCACAAGTGGGGCTCCTCGGTGATGGTGATCCTCGTGTTCCTGCACATGGGGCGCACCTTCTTCTTCGGCGCCTACAAGTACCCCCGCGAGCTCAACTGGGTGATCGGCGTGGTGCTGTTGATTCTCACGATGATCATGTCCTTCACGGGCTATCTGTTGCCCTTCGATCAGCGCGCCTACTGGGCGACGATCGTGGGCGTCAACATCAACGGCACCGGCCCCCTCCTGGGCCCCTATCTGAGCGACTTCCTGCGCGGGGGGCCCGAATTCGGGGCCACGACGCTCTCGCGCTTCTACGCGATCCACATGCTCCTGATACCGGGCCTGCTGGCGGCGCTGATCGGCGCGCACCTCTATCTGGTGGCCAAGCTCGGCACCACCGCGCCGCCGTGGATCAAAACCGAGGGCGAGCCCGAGCTGCGCAAGGCCGAAACCTGATGAACCGGCGCGAGAAGGAGGAGTACCTCCGCGAATACTCCGTACTCAAGAGCGAAGGCAAGCCCTTCTTCCCCTACGCCGTGGGCAAGGACGCGGCGATGGCGTGCGTGGTGATGGCCTGCATCATCACCATGTCGCTCGTTTTGGGAGCCGAGCTGGGGTCGAAGGCGAACCCCACCACCACCACCTACGTGCCCCGTCCGGAGTGGTACTTCTTCTTCCTCTTCGAGGTCCTCCGCGTCGTCAAGCCCCCCTCGCTGGTGCCGCTCGCGACGATCGGCGTGCCCACGCTGGGGATGATCCTGCTGTTCCTCCTTCCCTTCTACGACCGCGGCCCCGAGCGCCGCCCCGAGCGCCGTCCGATCGCCACCATCACGGGCATCGTGGTGATCGCCGCGATGGCCTTCCTCACCTACTCGGGCGCCAACGCGGGCTCGCCCACGGCGATCGAAATGGCCACGCCCACCTCGGTGAAGAACGCCGGCGGGCAGACCCTCGCGACCTTCGAAGAAGGCAAGCTCGTGGTGGCCCAGTCGGGCTGCCTCGCGTGCCACAAGATCGGCGACAACGGCAACGACGGGCCGGGTCCGCAGCTCACGCACGTGGGCGCGCGCATCCCGCGCCAGGGGATCGCGCGCACGCTCGTGAACCCCACCGCGCCGATGCCCTCGTTCAGGAACCTCCCGCCGAAGAAGTTCAACGCGGTGGTCGAATTCCTCTCGCAGCTCAAGTAGCCGGTAGGGGCTGTGCCTGAGGACTCCAACGGCACGATGCCCACGCCGGGAACGATGCCCACGCCGGGAACGCCCGAGGCGGGGCAGGTGCGGGAGATGTTCGATCGCGTGGCGGGCGTCTACGACCTGCTCAACGGCGCCATGTCCGCCGGCCTGCACCACCGCTGGCGCGAGCGCGCCGTGGACATCGCGCGCGTGGGGCCGGGGTCACGCGTGCTCGACGTCGCCACCGGCACCGGCGACCTCGCGCTGGAGCTCGCCCGTCGCGTGGCGCCGGGCGGGGAGGTGGTGGGTAGCGACTTCTCCGAGAAGATGCTCGCGATCGCGCGCACGAAGGCGAGCGCGGCGGGCGCGCCGCCGCGCTTTGAGTGGGGCGACGCGCTGGAACTGCCCTACGCAGATGGCTCCTTTGACGCCGCCACCGTTGGCTTCGCGGTGCGCAACTTCGCCGACCTCCCCCGCGGGCTCGCCGAGCTGGTGCGCGTGGTGCGCCCCGGCGGGCGCGTGGTGGTGCTGGAGTTCACGACTCCCACGCGTGCGCCACTGTCGCTCTTCTACCGCATCTGGTTCGACCGCATCGTGCCGCTGCTCGGGCACCTCTCGGCCCACCCCGAGGCATACACCTACCTGCCCGAATCCGTCAAGCGCTTCCCCGCCCCGGGGGCGCTCGCGGGCGAGCTGGAGCGGGCGGGGCTGCGGGAGATCCGCTATCTCCTCACCGCGGGGGGCATCGTCACGATCCACTCGGGCACGGTGCCATCGGCGGGCGCATGAGCGGCGCGGGCGTGAGCGCCGTGGACGGGAACGGCGATGTCGACGCGGTCGAGGCGATCATGCGCGGCGGCGGAGCGCAACTGAACGAGCGCATGACGCGCGCCGAGGCGCACCTGAAGCAGGTGACCGCGGAGGCGGGCGCGCCGCTCGCCACGCACGCGAGGGCAACGGTGGCGGCGGGAGGAAAGCGCCTGCGCCCGCTGCTCGTGCTGCTCGCCGCCGAGGCCGCGGGGGGACCGCGCGCGGGCGGCGAGGGCGAGATCCAGCTGGTGCGCGCGGCGGTGGCGGTGGAGCTGGTGCACAGCGCCACGCTCGTGCACGACGATGTGATCGACGGCGCGCGCCTGCGCCGCGGTCAACCAACGGTGGTCGCCGCCGCGGGCCGCGCCGCCGCCGTGGCCACCGGCGATCTGCTCTTCTCGCGCGCCTTCGCGGAGCTCGCGCGCAACGAGAGCATCGCGCAGCTTCAGGCGCTCTCGGACGCCAGCTCCGCGCTCGCCGCGGGGGAGCTGTTGCAGCGCGAGGACGCCTACGCGAGGCACGTGGCGGTGGAGCGCTACCTGCGCCGCTGCGAGCTGAAGACCGCAGCGCTGTTCGAGGCCGCCTGCCGCCTGGGGGCGCTCGTCGCGGCGGAGGGCTCGCACGCGCTCGCCGACGCGCTCGGCGCCTTCGCGCGGCGCATCGGCCTCGCCTTTCAGCTGCTCGACGACGTGCTCGACGTATCGGGTTCCGTGGAGCGCACCGGGAAGGCGCGCGGGACCGATCTGCTCGACGGGACCGTGACGCTGCCCCTGATCCTCGCACGCGAGCGCGACCCCGAGCTCGAGGCCTTCGACCTCACCTCCTTGCGCGGTCCTGAGCAGGCACGGGCGCTATGCGAGCGGATCGCCGCCACCGGCGCCCTCACTCAGGCGCGCGAGCGGGCCTTGGCGCTCGTGGCGCAGGCCAAGGAGGCGCTCCCTTCGAGCCTCCCGCTTGGGCAGACAGCGCTGCTGGACCGGGTAGCCGACGCGGTCGTCGAGCGCTACAGATAAATCAGAAGTCCGAGGGGACTATGACGTCCGCGTCAAGAGCGCGCACGAAGAAGTCGATCTCCTGCGCCATGTTCGCGTGCGTCATGCGCCGGAAGTCGCTCAGGAGCGCGGCGGTGGCGCGATCGAGCTCGTCGTCGAGGCGCTCCACGGCGGCCTGCCCGAAGACCCCCTCGCGGCACTCCTCGCACTCGGGGCAGCGCAAGAGGACGCGCCAATAGCCGGGACGCTCCTCGGACCAGTCGATCGGGTACACGAGCTCCCCGCCGCAGCTCGTGCAGACGTGCAGCCATGCCTCCAGCTGCACCTCTTGCCCTACATGGTTGTCGTTCTGGGAGTACATAGCCGCTCGCCCTGGTCATCGACTCGCCGTGAGGTCCCCTTTAGTAAGTGGCAACGATCGCGTAGGTTTGCGGAAGTTGGTACGTAGTCCGCCGTTGAGCCGGTGCTAGTTTCAGGGGAGAAATGGCCAGCGCCATACGTACTGTCGGCCACCAGGACCGCCTTTCTCTGGTCGACCATCTCGACGAGCTGCGCACCCGCCTGCTGATCAGCGGGCTGGCGCTGGCGATCGCGTTCGGGGTGTGTTTCTGGCAGAACCACGCGCTGCTCAGCTTCATGAACAAGCCGTTTGCGAAGGAAACGGTGGCGCAGGTCAAGAAGGGCAACGGGCCGCAGGGCCAGACCTACCTCGCCCAGCAGGGCGTGCTCGCGGTAGCGGCCGACACGGAGGCGATCGCGGCGGCCCTCAGCGCGCCGCACAGCGGCCTGCCCGCGGCCACGCGCGCGCAGCTGGCGGCGCAGATCCCGCGGCTGCGCGCCGAGATGGCGAAGATCCCGAAGGTCCCTCCCGCGAACAAGCCGGTGACGCTGGGCATCGGCGAGCCGCTCACGACGACGCTCAGCGTGACCCTCTACTTCGCGCTGGTGTTCGCGCTGCCGGTGATCCTGTTCGAGCTCTACGGCTTCATCCTGCCCGCCTTCAGCCCGAGAGAGAGACGCGCGATCACGCCGCTGTTGGTGGCGATCCCGTTCCTGTTCGCGATCGGGGTGGCGTTTGGCTACTACGTGGTGCTGCCCGCGGCGGTGCGCTTCCTGCTGAACTTCAACAGCGAACAGTTCAACGTGCTCGTGCAGGGCAACCAGTACTACAAGTTCGCCGCCACCACGCTGCTCGCGATGGGCCTCGTCTTCCAGGTGCCCGTGGCGATCCTCGCGACGGTGCGCGCGGGGATCGTGACCCCCAACCAGCTGCGCCGCGGGCGCCGCTACGCGATCGTCGCCTGCGCGGCGATCGCGGCCTTCCTCCCGGGGGACGTCACGACGATGCTGCTGGAGACGATCCCCCTCTATGTGTTGTATGAGGCGAGTATCCTGTTGGCGTCATTCGTCGAGCGGCGCGAGAGCCGGCGCGAGAGCGCGCCGGAGGAGGCGTCGGGGACAGCCACCACCGCCACCGCGCCAACGGGCGTGCCGGCGCAACACACTACGGAGCAGAGCGTGCAGGAGATCATCGACCACACCGACCCAGAGCTGAGCGGCGACTGATGCTCTTCGATTTGCGCGGACGCGGACGCCGGCGCACGGTGCGGATCGTCTACTCGGGCCTCGCGCTGCTCTTCTTCCTCGGCTTCGTGGGCTTCGGCGTGGGCAGCTTCGGCGGCGGTGGCGTGGCCGAACTCCTCGGCGGCAAGGGCGGGGGTGGCGGCGAAAGCTACGAATCGCAGGTGAAGGCCGCGAAGAAGCTCACGGTGACACAGCCCAACAACCCCGCCTCGTGGACGGCGCTGATCCACGCCTCGCTGCTGCAGGCGGGGACGGGCGACAACTACAGTAAAACCGAAGAAGTCTTCACAGCCAAGGCGCACCCGCTGCTGGCGCAGGTGCAGACGGCGTGGCAGCGCTACCTCGAAGCTCGAACCCCACCACCCGAGCTCGGAAGTGGCGAGCGAAGTGATGCGCATCTACGATCCAGCCACCGGTGGCATCAGCGATCCGGCCGCGGCGGTGCGCGTGCTGAAGATCGAGATCTCCGGCCGCGCGCCGAGCGCGACCCTCTACTACGACCTGGCTGTGCTCTCCTACCAGGCGAAGAACAAGCGCGAAGGCAATCGCGCGGCGGCGAAGGCGGTCGCGCTGGCGCCCGCCTCGGAGAAGGCGCTCCTCAAGGGCTACCTCGCGAAGGCCAAGGAAGGCAAGTCCCCCACCGAAGCATCCGCGGGCGCCTCCAGCGGCGCGGAGACGGTCACGATCCCAGCCTCGAAGCTCGGCAAGGGCGCCACGAAGGCCCAGACGGTGACGATCCCCGCGTCCTCGCTCTCGAAGACGGCCCCGGGCGCAGCGACCGTGACCACAGGCACGGCGAGCGCCGTGCCCACGAGCACCGCGCCCGCGACGACAACGCCGAAGAAGTAGGCCGCGAGGCCGCGCCTGCATGGGTCGCCCGAGCTACACGGGTCGCCTGTGCTGTGACTGCCCCGACCAGCGGGGCATCGTGGCGGCGGTATCGGGATTTCTGTTCGAGCGCGGGGCCAACATCGTCTCCTCGCACCAGTACTCCTCCGATCCGCTGGGCGGCAGGTTCTTCCTGCGCACGGAGTTCTTCCTCGATGAAGGCCCACAGCGATCCCCCTCGCACGAGATGTCCCCGCATTCGTTCTCCTCGCGCGAGGCGCTGCGCGAGAGCTTCCAGGCGCAGGTGGCAGAGCGCTTTCAGATGGACTGGCGCCTGCGCTTTTGGGGCGAACGCCGGCGCATGGCGATCCTCGTCTCGCGCCACGAGCACTGCCTCGTGGATCTGCTGTGGCGCCATCGCCGCGGAGAGCTCGACGCGGAGGTGGTGGCCGTGATCTCCAACCACCCCGACCTGGAGGGCGAGGCGCAGGCCGCGGGCGTGCCCTTCCACTACGTTCCGGTGGAGGAGCGGGTGGAGGAGCGCGACGGCGGCAGGGAGGGGGCTGGAGCGCCCGATGGGATGGTCAGAGCCGAGGAGCTGATGCTCGAGCTGCTCGCGGGGCGGGTGGACGTGGTGGTGCTCGCGCGCTACATGCGGATCCTCAGCCCCTCCTTCCTCGCACGCGTGGGGGCGCCGGCGATCAACATCCACCACTCGTTCCTCCCTGCCTTCGCGGGCGCCGAGCCCTACCGCCGCGCGCGCGAGCACGGCGTGAAGCTGATCGGCGCAACCGCCCACTACGTCACCGAGGAGCTCGATGGAGGGCCGATCATCGAACAGGGTGTTGAGCGCGTGGACCACCGCATGGAGGTGCCCGAGCTGGAACGCGTGGGCCGCGACATCGAGCGCGTGGTCCTCGCGAGGGCGCTCGCGCTGCACCTCGACGATCGCGTGATCGTCGATGGCGCTCGTACGGTGGTGTTCTGAGCGGGTGAGGCCGCGAGCGCGAGCGCCCAGCACAGACCAGCGCGGCCGGTGCCGAGCGGGGAGACCGGGCAAGGCCGCCGGTGCTGGGGACCTCGCTAGAATCTCCGAGCCAGTCCCCGAGTCGGCTCCACACCGAAGTCCTCGCGGGCCGTTAGCTCAATTGGCAGAGCAGGGGCCTCTTAAGCCCAAGGTTGCAGGTTCGATTCCTGCACGGCCCATTTCATTGAAGTCCATGGTGCTGCTCCGGTTCTTCCCGACGCTCCTCAGACCGGACACCAAGTGTGGGCAGATTTGTGTAGGCTGACTATCGGCGCCCGTGCTCGCTCAGCCTGGAGCGCTGCACAGAGCAGATTTCATCTCATGCAACGGAAACGACCAAGGCGAAGCGAAGGGATGATCCGCGCGTACCGTGTCGCGGTGATATTGGCGTGCGCGGCGGCCGGCGTCGCAGGGTGGATCGCTGCTCCCGCGACGTTCGCCGAGGCCAGCCACGAAGGCTGGCCGGAAATCGGCAACCACGAGGGGCACCCAAACAACGAAAGCGGAACGCTGCGAGGCGAGGATGGGATGCACAACGAGTTGCTCGGGGGGCATGGCAACGACACGATCTGGGCCGGCGACAAGGGAGATGTGATCTGGGGCGATCAGAACGCTTCGGGCCAGCCCGAAAGTCAGGTCGATCATCTCCACGGCGGGCCTGGGACGGACTGGCTTTATGCAAGCCACGGCACGAACTACATCTGGACTGGAGCGGGCGACGATCATGTTGCCCTCGTTTACGGTCACGGCGTCGTCCACTGCAGCGGGCCGGGCCTGAAGACGCTCGTGATGCGCTACCTGCCGGCGAACCGGCACTACGACCTCGTCGGTTGCAGTCACGTAAAGATCTTTCCCTACAGGGCCTAAATTCACAGTTCCGGCCTGCACAACCATTCCGGTCCTGCGCCATCGTTGCGGGCCACGCAACCGTTGATCCTCGCCGGATCGAGCCGGTCTGCGACCTGCGTCGGATCGTGACTGTGAGCCGCTATAGTCCCGCTCGGAGATGCGGGGAATTCACACCATGCCCCGAATCGGGCTCGTGGTTTTGACGCTGATGACGCTCGGCAGCATGGCCGGGCAGGCCGCCGGGTACTCGCCCGGCTGTGGCCAGGTTCCGATCGTCTACGGGATTCCGCCATGGGGCTTTCACACCGGCCCCCCGATCGGCGAAACGGGCAGCTTCGCCCGCGGCCATGGTGACATCAATCTGCAAGCGCACACCGTTTCCGGAATCCTCTGTCAGGAAGACCGCGCTCGAAACCAGCCCACCCGGGCAATCACCATGACGGTCGAACACCACCTCCTCTACCAGTCGCACTACGCGGTGATGTGGGGTTTTCCTGGGAACATCATGAAGATCAGGGTCCGCGTGCGGGCCAGCAACGATCCAAAATGCAAGGTCGAAACCATCGGACACGCGACCCTGTTCGCGAGCTACAACGGTGTGCGCAGCGACAGCGTTCAGTTCTTCTTTCCGGCTGCGTGCAGGGACCATGATCATCTGTACCACGGAACGCAGGTCAATAATCAGGTCCCGCCTCTTTAGAACCGGTGACCGGTCCGGCAGCCGATCGCTACGCCGAAGTAGCGCCACCCAAGGGCCGCGGGCCGCTGCACATGATGCGCAGCCAGACGATCTGCTCGCGGTCCTCGCGCAGGAACGCCTGCTGCTCGTAGACGAAGGGGCCGTCGGCGCCGTTGCCGTACACGCGCCAGCCGACGCGAGCGGTGTCCTCGACGGATGCGGGATCGGTGGGCTCGACCCGCTGGACGTCGCGCTCGGGGTGCTCGAACCAGGCGCGCAGGACCTCCTCGACACCCGCGGGCCCATCGGCCTCCCAGACCTGCTTTGGCGTCATCGCGCGGAAGTCGATCGAAGAATGCAGAAGGCCGCGGGCACGAGCGAAGTCGCGGGCGAGGATCGCGTCGAGGAACTCACCTGTGACGCTCGTGGGGATCGTGGTCATGACCGGAGTGTGGCATCTGGTGCGGGAGGGGTCAATAGGCTGTCGAGGATGCATCGGCGGATGGAGGCCGCGTGAGAGCGGGCGCGTCCAACATCCTCCGCGCGCCTGTGCTGTGAACCTCGCGCCCGCACTTTCGGCGCTGCCTGCTCTCGGCTCGCTATGTGAGGTCGGTTCGTTGCACGGGCGAGCCCGGAGGCACGGGATCAACCTTGTCCTCGCCGTACTCTCGATCGCTCACCTCCGGATCGGAGATCAGCGACCTCCACTGCCTATCGTCGGTACTGCCGATCCACACAGGATCCCGAGGCGGCTCTAGGTCGGAGTCGGCGTACTGCTCCTCCGAGTCGACCATATTGCTGTCGATGATGACCGAGGCGGTGCAGAGCAGGCTGACCGCCGGCCGCTCGTCGTGACTGGTGGAGTCGAAGACGATCTCCGCGAGCACGCATGGCTCGTTGGCTTCGCGCAGCCGTACGTCTTGGAACTCCACCACCCATACCCAGCGAGGGAGGTGAGCCATCCTGGCGACTCGCACCGCTTCGAGATGGCGTCCCTGCCGCGAGACGATCGCTTTGTAGCGGCGTCCCTCGATCAGTCGCGAGCGGACGCTCACCCCGCTGCCCCAGGCGCAGACGCGGGGGGCGATCTGAGATAGGTCGCTCTGCGCGGGGTCCCCATCCACCGCCGCTTGGTCGGACTCGGCGGAGACAATCTGTCGAGCGCGATTCTCGGCGGCCTCCCCGGTTAGGTACACATCGTTGGGCAGCGGGATCATGAAGCCCTTCCACCGGCCCCGCTTCTCCGCATCCAGCTGCGGAGAGGCGATTTCCTCGTAGGGCCCGATACGGTCGTCGCAGGCGATGAGCCGCAAATGGCTGCCCGTGTCCTTCGTCCACCCGACGAGCGTAAATGCGTGGTTGCCGCCCTGGGCCTCTGTGAGCACGACGACCGGGAAGCCCGAGTTCAGATATCTGCATACGACACGGAAGACCCGCTCGTCCTTTACGCGCCGGCTGTGGTTGGAGTTTGATTCTCCCTGCTCGAGCGGCATGTCTACGGGCAGCTTGGGCAGGCCATCGATCTCGTAGAAGAGGGCTGGGATGCCAATCGCGCTGAAGACGCCCTGCAACTGCTCGCCTGTCAGCCCCGTCGATGGGAGCGGGCGATGCTTGGACCCTTCGATCGAGGGCATGGCGGCGATCTCGGCCGTGACCCTGCGCCCAACTATGCGGTGATGAAACGCGACGTAGTGGCAAACCCATGCGGCCGCGTGAGCGCAGCGCAACAGCTCTCCGTCCTGCTGGCAGAACGGCACTCCCGAAACCTCCAGTGGGTTACCAAACAGGCTGGGACGGTCGACCACGCGAGTGAGTCTGGCCCGGAGCAGGCTATGTGGCTCGGAGATGATCGTGCTGGGAGCGGCGGTCTGAACTGGCTCCACTGCGGCGGCTTGAAGTGGCCCCACCTCCGTCCGACTGGCTGCTGACTGTTTGAGGCTCATGGAGCTTGAGCGGGAGGCGGCAGTGAGGAATGGGATCACGAGTGGAGACGTTCGAGCAGATCAGGAGAGATCGGGATCGGGAAGGCATCTCGACGAGGGCGTTGGCGGCGAGGTATGGGGTTCATCGGCGGGCGGTGCGTCAGGCGCTAGCGGCGCCGTTGCCGCCCGTCAAGCGCAAGCCTGTGGGTCGGCCTGCGCCGAAGTTGGGTCCATATCGGGGGCTCATCGACTCGTGGCTTGACGGGGACCGGGATGCGCCGCGCAAGCAGCGTCATACCGCCAAGCGGATCTGGGAGCGCCTGCGTGATGAGCACGCGGCTGACGTCGCTGAGCGCACGGTCCGGGAATATGTTCACGGTCGCCGACGTGATCGCGGCGAAGGGGTCCAGGCGTTTGTGCCGCAGGTGCATGCGGCGGGCGTGGAGGCTGAGGTTGACTGGGGCGAGGCGCACGTCGCGATGGCCGGCGCTCAGCGCAGGGTCTACTTGTTTCATATGCGTGCGTGTCATTCCGGTGCGGCGTTCGCGATGGCGTTCCCGCACTGCTCCCAGCAGGCGTTTCTGGAGGCGCATGTCGAGGCGTTCGACTGGTTCGGCGGGGTGTTCGGCCTGCTTCGCTACGACAATCTGACGAGCGCGGTGAAGCAGGTTTTGCGTGGCCGGCGGCGGGTCGAGACGGATCGCTTCATCGCGTTGCGCTCGCACTATCTCTATGAGTCGCAGTTCACGACTCCGGGGATCGAGGGCGCTCATGAAAAGGGCGGCGTCGAGGGAGAGGTCGGGCGTTTCCGCCGTCGTCACCTGGTTCCCGTCCCAGACGTTGCGTCGCTCGGGGAGCTGAACACGCGGATGCTCGCTGGCTGCGAGAGCGATCTCTCACGCCGGATCGCGGGGCGCCAAGAGAGCGTCGGCGTGTCTTTCGCTAGAGAGCGTCCTTTGCTGCGCGGCCTGCCCGTTGAGCGGGCGTCCATGGCTGAACGGGCCACACCCCGCGTGGACTCCAAGGCACTGGTCACGATCAAGCAGAACCGGTATTCGGTGCCTGTTCGGCTGGCGGGGCTGCGCGTGCATTCGCGTGTTGGTGCCCGCGAGATCGAGATCCATCACGGCGGGGCGCTGGTCGCCCGCCACGAGCGCCAGCACGGCCGCTTCGGTGTCGCAGCCAGCCTCGATCACTATCTCGAGCTGCTCGCACGCAAGCCGGGCGCGCTGTCCGGGTCGCTCGCTCTCTCCCAGGAACGTGAGCGCGGCTCCTGGCCCTCGGTGTTCGACGAGCTGTGGGAGAAGATCGGCGAGCGCTATGGCACCTCAGAGGCCGCACGACAGATGGTCGACGTGCTCATCCTCGCCCGCGAGCACACCCCCGGCGAGGTCGAGCAAGCGGTCCGTGGAGCGCTCACTGCGGGCGCCCACGACGGGCGCGCGGTCGCGGTCCTGGTGAGCCGCAGAGCCCGCCAGTCCTCACCGGCGCTCGATGATCTCCCGCGGCGCCTGCAGGGCCTCGGGGCGCCCGTCCCGACACTCAACCAATACGACGAGCTGCTCGTGGCCGGGCCGGCACGGTGAGCGCCCCGGCGAAGGTCCAAGCACTGGAGACGCTGATCGAGGCGCACTCCGTAGAGCTGAAGCTCCCGACCGTCCGCGCCCGCTTCCGGGCGCTGGCCGAGGAGGCAACCCGCGACCAGCAAACCCCGACCGCATATCTCGCCGCGCTCCTTGAAGCAGAGGTCACAGAGCGAGCCGAACGACGCGAACACCGACGGCTCATCGACGCACGCTTCCCGCTCACCAAGCGCCTTGAGGACTTCCGTTTCGAGGAGAACCCGAAGATCCCGCAGGCCACGATCGCCGCCTTGGCGCAGGGCACCTGGATCGATGACCGCGAGTCAGTGATCCTCCTCGGCGACTCAGGGACCGGCAAGACGCATTTAGCGATCAGCCTCGCGGTGCTCGCCTGCCAACAAGGACGACGTGTCCGCTTCACCACCCTCGCCGCCTTAGCGAACGAGCTGCAGGCAGCCGAGTCAAAACGCGAGCTCGGCCGGGTCATCGCGCGCTACGCACGCACGGAGCTTGTTGTCCTTGACGAGCTGGGATATCTCGCGCTACCCGAGGGCGCCGCCGAGCTCGTCTTCCAGGTCATCTCCGAGCGCAACGAGCGCGCCAGCCTGATCGTCACGACCAACCTCCCGTTCGGGGAATGGACGAAGGTGTTCCCCGACGCGCGCCTCGCGAAGGCCGTCGTTGACCGCATCACCCACCGCGCGCACATCATCGACACCGGCACCGAGTCCTGGCGCTTCCGCCACGGCCTCGCCCGCGGCCCAAAAAAAGGAGCGAACTAACCCCCCATCGGGAGCCGCGCCGGCGGCATCTCGCTCCGCTACGCGCTACGCGCTCCGCTCCACGAGACGCCGCCACACCCACTAATCAGAGAAGATCAACAACACACACCAACCGACGCGAAGTGGAGCCACTTCAAGCCGCCGCGCCGGGGCCACCGCAAGCCGCCGCTCCCACGTGCGGCCCAGGGCGCCGAGGTAGGTCGGACGGATTACGCAGTAGCCGAGATAGCCGGGGTCCTTGGGCAGGAATAGAAGATCCTCGACCGCGAAGCTTGTCTTGAAGAAGTGGATGCGCTTGGTCTCGGGCCGGTGATCGTTGAAACGACCCGACCAAAACGAGGAGTACTCGCTGAGGTAGTCGCGGTCTATGTACCGGTGCTCGATGACCACCGTTGAGCATCCGCGGCTCCTCACCACATCCAGGATCTGTCGAAAGGGCTTATCGGCCTCCTCCACGACATGCGCCATGACCAGGCGCTCGATCTCCCCCCAGTCGCTGTCCCGCTCGATGTTCAGGACGGTCGCGGTGGGCGGAAGAGTTGGGTAGTGGGTCCGCTCGAGCTGAGGCACGTCGACAACGTCTATCAGTCCGACAGGCGGGATGCGCGAGTTCTAAGAGATGGGACTCCCCATCCATCCCTGGGGACTCAGCGGACGCGCATGCGGAGCAGGCCCTCGCTCATCTGCGCCTGCCGGCGGCTCTCGGCGAGTTCCTTCTGTTCGCGCCTGTAGCGCTTGCCCTTCTCGTCGGGCAGCACCTCGACGGCCTCGTCGAAGTTCTTGGCCAAGCCTATAAGGCGCTTTACCTGATGGTTGGACACGATGTGCTTTGGCTCGTCGGGTTTGGAGGTTGGGGCTCTTGGGGCTCGGGAGGCTGAGGTTCGCGAGTCGCCGCTGCGAGAGTCGGGGGAGGTCACCGGGACACCTCCGCAGAACCGCGCGAGTCTATGCCATATACACAACACACGTCGCGTCGGCGCGGCGTTTCGGGATGCGGCTTTTCGCAAACTGCGGGACTCATATCTGGACCATAGGGTTGTTGAGGCTGTGTGTAGACCGTAATAACCCCCAATCAGAGGCACCCCAAGCGGGGCCTGCGTACATACTTGCGGTTTTTCCCGCAGACGCTATAATGCCCAAAGCACCGGACGGAACCCATCCTTCGATCCTGTAATCTCCGTGCTCGAGAGTGCTTCCCCGGCAAGCCGCGGTTTTTACCGCACAACGATAATGTCTCCAGCTCCACGTACCCGGCCAGATAGGCGGCGCTTGTATCGCTTTGGCTGGCTCGCGATGAAGTTCGAAGGACGGCCGGGACGGGAGGTGCCGGACTACTTTCGGCGCATGTTCGGCGTCGAGGTCTCCGAGGACACCGTTGAACGGGCGGTAGATGGGATCCGAGCCCAGAACAGGAGAAAGAAGCCGCGTGGCGGATCGGCTTGGGGCGAGGCAGCTTGGCCCGAGGTCGCTGCCTCTGGCGCGAAGCCCGCCACGGGCCAAGCCTCTGTCGATGTCGCGGTGTGGACCGACTGGCTGAGGGTCGACGAGCACCGACTCGGCGTACGCAAGGTCCTGATCAGGATCCCTAACGACGGCTTCGAGCTCCCTGGCTTGATGGCGGAGCTTGAAAGGATGCCTGGAATCAGACAGGTGATCGAGACAAAGGAGCAGCGGGAGATTTTCGCCATCGGGCTGGTGCGTACAGAGGGAGAGGAAGAGGATCTCCGCGCACGGGTCCTGGAGCATGTCCACGCTCGGCCGGTCAGCGTGAGCGTGATCCGCCGGGAGTCCCACGCGCCTACTGCGCTCACCTGGCTGAGGCTCGCCGAAGACGAGGCCACGGCTGTGCGGCAAAGGGAGGGATGAGACGTGCCGAGAACGATTGTCTACGACCGACCCATCAGCGTCGCCGAAGGCCAGGAGGCGCCCCATCGCGCCTATTCGGAGAGCCTCGTGGGTCGAGCGGGCGAAGGCGAGGATGTCGTGACCCGTCCGGGCGACGATTTCTCCTCGAAGCTCATCAAGTACATGCCGGCCGAGGCGTTGGCCCTGGTGGCCTTGATCTCCTCGATCGAAGGCATCAAGGATGGGCAGGTCCTCGCGGTGGTGATTGTCGGTGGGCTCGGCCAGTTGCTCTGGTTGAGGCAGCAGGGCGCAAAGCTCGATCCGGCGGATCGTCCGACGGCGCGGCAGTTTGGCTTCGCGTTGGTCGCATATTGCGCGTGGGTGCTCGGGACCAGTCCCACCGTGTGCGCCGTCCTCGGGATCGATAGGACCACGGGAACGATTGCGATGGCGAGCGTCGCCTACCTGCTGCCGCTCATCGACGATAGTGCCCACGCGTGGCTCGACCCAAAGCCACCGGAGCCCATCTTGTTGAGATGACGCGCGGCAGGGCGGAGCGCTCGGGCGGGCCGGCCTCATACGGTTAGCGGAGCCTCTCGGACTCCTGCCACCGTTCTTCGCGCCCCTGCGGACGGCGCCTCCATGGGCAGTGGCCGATCGGCGGTCGACGCCACCGCTGGGAGCCCTCTGGCGGCGCAAGCCTCCACGCACGGCCAGGGCACGGCGGGCCGCCCGAGATAGAAGCCCTGCGCGAGCGGGACGCCGAGCTCCAGAAGGGTGAGCAGCTCGGCGTGGTTCTCGATGCCCTCGGCGACGAGCAGGGAGCCGACGTGCTCGGCGTAGCCCACGAGCGCGCTCACGAGTGCGGCGCGGTCGCCGTCGCCGTCGATGCCGCTCACGAGCGAGCGGTCGAGCTTGAGGTAGGAAGGCTGCACGGTGGTGATCTGGCGAAGGCCGGAGTAGCCGGCGCCCATGTCGTCCACGGCGAGGCGCGCGCCGCGGGCGCGAAGTGGGGCGATGGTGGTGTGGAGCTGGGCTTCGCTCTGCACGAGGGCCTCCTCGGTGACCTCGATGATCAGGCCCGAGAGGTCGCTGGGCCGCTCGAGCATCCCGAGAGTGCGCCCGTCGAGGAGTACAGGGGCGGAGAGGTTGACGGCGACGCGCGTGCCCTCGGGGCGCACGGCGAGGAGCTCCAGCGCCGCGCGCAGGCAGGAGCGCTCGAGCGCGTCGCGCTCGCCGAACTCCTCGGCGAGAGAGAACCAGTGCAGGGGACTGTCGGTGCCGCCCTGGCCGAAGCGCGCGAGCGCCTCGTAGGCGTGGATGGCGCCGCTGCGGAGATCGACGATCGGCTGCACGGCCATCGAGAGGCCCTCGCCGGCGATGAGGCGCGTGAGGGAACTGCGCGCGGAGTGCGCGCCCTGCCCGCTCAGAGGGCCGCCGGCGTAGAAGGAGACCTGCCCGCCCATGCCGCTGCGTTTGGCGACGCGCAGGGCGATGTCGCCGGCGCGGAGGAGCGCGTCGACGTCGGTGCCGTCGCGGGGGGTTTGTGCGACGCCGATGCAGGCGGAGACGCGAAGGGTCTCATCCGAGCACTGCGCGAGCGCGCCGAGCAGCGCGGGGGCGAGCGTGGTGGAGTCCTCGACGCCTGCGATCACCGCGAACTCATCGCCGCCGAGGCGCCCCAGGGGGCGCGCGGCCCCTGCGACGGCGAGCATACGTTCCCCGGCTGAAGCCAGCAGCGCGTCCCCGGCGGCGTGCCCGAGGGCCTTGTTGACGACGCCGAAGCCGTCGAGGTCGAGCAGCAGGAGGCACACGGGCGCGGACTCGCGCGCGCTCGCGGTGGCGCGCTCGAGCGCCGCGCGGAAGGCGGCGCGCGAGAGGGCTCCGGTGAGTTCGTCGTGGTCGGCGTCGTAGCGGGCCTGGCGCAGCAGGCGGGCGAGCTCGCGCGTGAGGCGCCCGCAGCTGAGGAGGAGCCCGATGGTAGCCACGCACAGCGCGGCGTGGTCGGCGCTGAGGCGCCCTTCGCGCACGATGGGCAGCGCGAGCGCGCTGAGCACGACGGTGCGCCCGATCCAGTGCACGCGCCCCCCGCGCGCGACGACGCCGCTGGCGACAGCGGCGAGCCAGAGGACGCTGAGGACGGTGACGCGCTGGTCCTGGAGGCCCACGATGAGCACGGCGGCGGCGCCCGCGAGGGACTCCTCGATGCGAAGCCAGGAGACGCGCGGCACGGAGAGCTGGATGAGCGCGCTGATGGTGATGGTGGCGAAGCCCGCGAAGCCGAGCGAGGGGTGCACGAGCAGCATGGGCCGATCGGCGAGCAGGGCGACGCCGGCGATGCCCAGAACGGCGCGCGTGCAGGCGGCGGTGCGCCGCGCGCGAATTAGGTGGGGATCCCACCCCACTTCGTATTCGATCGCTGCAACCACGTTCCGAGCTTCGGCATGGAAATCGTGATTCTTGACACTTGCCCATGGCGGCGGACCCGTGATGGCCCGGTTTCGATATGGGGAACGAAATCCCGCAAAAAGGCAAGGAAAGGGCCGCCAAAGGGGCGAGGGTGGGTGGGTCCTAATCTGCCGCGTGGTGGGTTATGGGGGGCCGGTGACGCGCCCTCGGGCGCGACCGGGGGAAGCAATCAGCTCCGCCGCCGCGCCGCTCCCGATAAGCGGCGTGAGGGCGATGTAGGTGGCGTGATCGGTGAGCTCGGGGAGGCGCTCGGTGAGGCCGCGAGCGATGTAGTCGAGGAGCAGCTCGAAGACGCCGCCCACGATCGCCTCGCCCACGATGCGCGAGGGTTTGATGGCCCTGGGCGCGCGGGTCGCTGCACGCCCGCGCGGGGGCGCCGACGCCGACGCCGTGGTTGCTGCTGGCACGGGGCCCGCGGCCTGCGCGATGCCGAACTCGAGCAGCTCGGCGTAGGCGGCGTTCGCGCGCTGCACCCTTTCGGTGAGCTCGGGGAAGGCGGTGGCGGCGTCCATGCACGCAATGTGCGCGTAGGCGGGCTCGGCGGCGAGGAACTCGAGGAGGGTGCGCACGCCCGCGTGAACGCCCTCCGGCCAGGAGGGCTGCGAAGCGAAGGCCTCCACGCACACGGCCACCGCGCGCGCGTGGCCGAGCTCGTAGGTGGCGATGAAGGCTTCCTCCTTGCTCTCGAAGTGCCCATAGAACGTGCGCAGCGAGATGGCGGCCTCGGCGGCGATGTCCTCGAGCCCCACGGCGGGGTAGCCGCGCGCGGCGGTGAGGTTGGCGATGGCGTCGAAGATGCGCTCGCGCTGGTTGTGCTCGACGAAGCCCCGCGGGAGGTTGTGCTCGCCGCCGGGGAGCCCGCGGGGAAGCGCTCGCGCGCCGGCGCCGGAGAGCGATACCAATGAACCAGGAGCCCGCCCACCCACGCGCCCGTGCGCGGGCAGCGCGACGCGCCGCCGCCGCGGTCGTTGGAGCACTCCGGGGGGCGTGGGGTAGTAGCCGGCGATCCACCCCACGAGGCCGGGGAGCGCGCGGTTGAGCTCGGTGCGCAGGCCCCTCCCCGGCTTCGCGCTGAGCACGCGCGCGTAGAGGATCTTGCGCAGCGCCCCCACCACCGCCTTGGCAACGGGCTCGGGGATCGTGCCGGGGCCGGGAGCCTGCTCGAACATCGCCCCGAGGACGCCCTCAAGGCGCGCGGCGCCCTGCGCCCAGCGCTTCACGCCCTCGGAACCTGCGGCACTCACCTCCACGCACACCAGCCGCGCGGCCTGGGGGCGCTCGGCGGTGGCGTCGAAGAGGGCGCGCACGATGCCCTCGATCTGCCCGCTCCAGCCCTCGCCCGGATCGAAGCTCTCGGCGATGCGCCGCGCGAGCAGCTCGATGCTGTCGTCGAAGGCCGCGAGCAGGCACTGCTCCTTGTTCTCGAAGTGCTCGTAGAAGCTGCGCCGCGAGATTCCCGCGCTGCGCACGAGCTCGGAGATCGTGACGCGCGCGAAGCCGCGCTCGTTGACGAGCAGCAGAAGCGCCTCGAAGAGACGCTCGCGCTGGTGCGCGGCGACCTCCTCGCGCGGCAGCGCCTGGGGCCCGCGGGGGAGGCCCCTGCGCCCGTCTTTCGCGCCCCGTCTTCCTGCCACGACACCACCCTACAACGCATACAGCTTGACAGGCTGGGTAAAACCTGATTTATATGTAGGTGCTTATGATGCTACTTTAAGCACGACTGGGCTCACGACAAAGGAATCTGATGGGTCGAGACGCAACTAGGTGAGAGGTGTAGGGTTCTTATGTCACGGACGACAGCAGTGGAGAGGAGGGATGAGAGGTCCGCCGCACATGGGTACTCAGCAGTGACCCTGTTGTAGGCGACGTACTATTAGCTGTGACTCGCAGGCGCACGAGAGGGATGTCGGTTGGCCCGCGCGGCCAACGACCTTTGGGACCGCCGAGCAGTCTGGTGCAGGGGGTAGCAGGAGGTTGGTTTCATGAGAACGAATTTCTGTCAGGAGCAGCGGATGCTGCGGGGTCTTCACGCCCGCTGGCCCTACCGCCGCTCGCATTGCCGCCACGATATGCACTGGTTGGTGCGGGTGCGCCCGCCCCGTTGCTGGTGCGCACGCGGGCGCTCGCACTCGATGGCGGCGCTTCCGCCCAGCCGCAGACGGCCCTCGGTGGGCTGAGTACGCGCGAGCGCGCGCGCCGATTGCCCTGGGGCGTCTGGATGGCAGGCGCCCTCGATGGGTCCCTCGCGCGCACGCCCTCGAGCCCAAATGTGCACCGAGACCACGACCGCACCCAGGAGGTCGGGCGCGACCCCACCCCCGACCTCGGGCTCTGATGGCTGACGATCGATCGTTCCAGGCGAGATCGTGCGACACCCTGTCTCATGCGGCGCCCGTCTTGCGCAACACATTGGTGTAGCGCGACCGATGGTGCGGGCGTTGAATGTCGTCCGATGAGCGGGATTGAGCGAGTGGGACGGAGGAAGCATGCCGATGAGTAAGCGCAGGGTCGAATCATCCACGCTGGCTATGCGGCTTCGCACCAGCATCGTCCATGGGGCAATCTGTACGGCAGCGGCCGTTATCGCGATCGGCCTCGTGCTGATCGCCACGAGCTCCGTCGCGTTTTTGTCGGGCATCGGCGGCCCCGGCGGACTCTCCCACGCTTTGCATGTCGCAGTTGCGGACGGAGCTGTCGCGTTCTATCTGGCGCAGCTCGTGAGCGTGAGCTTCTTCGATCACACCGCCGGGTTGCGCTTTATGGCCTTGCCCGGCCTCGCGCTTGTCGCAGTGGCGATCGCAACTTCGGCGATGATGGCGGCAAGGCTGGCCAAAGGCTCCACGCGCAGGCGGATGCTTGTGGCGACGCTGATACCGATCCCGTATGCGCTGCTCGCAGGCCTTGGCGCTCGCTACCTGTCTTTACGCTTTACAGGCCCCGGCATCGGCAGGGACGTGGCGGTGCTGCCGGCGGGCATCGAGGCGTTTCTTCTGCCGCTCGGCTGGGGCCTGCTATTCGCTCCGGTGGGTGGGCTTGTGGGGGTGTACGGCAGAAGCTGGAGGCGGGAAGCTTCCCGGCTGCTTGGCGTATGGGCGATACCCGTGAGGTGCTCGCTTCGAGCACTGGCCGTTGGTCTCCTGCTGACGTCGACCGCGGTGGTCCTAGCCGGCGCGGTCTTGGTCGGCCAGAGCGGTGATGCACTCCCATTCGCTGGCGGCGGCTTCAGTCATATTGTGACCGTTTTGGGCGGCCTGCTGCTTGTGCTGCCGACTCTCGTTCTCGCTCTGTTTTTGGCGTGCTTTGGCGTGCCGTTTGACTGGCGCGTGGAGGCGCTCTCTCGCACGCAGGGATCGGGTTCGATCTTCGGTGGCACACTGCCGACGGTCGGCGCGTCCTCCGCACATCAGGTGCCTGCTCTGTTCGCTCTGCTGCTCTTGTTCTGCGCCGTCACCATGGTGCTGGCGGGCTGGCTGGCTGCGCGGCGCAGCGGGGATAATGTGCGTCTGGGCATGACCAACGCGCTTCGCGCTGGCGCCCTGATGACGTTGATCTGTTGGCTGTTTGCGCTCGCTGCGCGAGCTGACGCCCAGGTTGGCGGATACCTGGGGGCGCATTTCGCGGTTGACGTCGCGTCGCTGCTCTGGCGCGTGCCCCTCGGGTGCTTCCTCGGCTCGTTCATCGGAAGCACCGGGTATCTGGCGACCCGGAACGCGTCGTCTCGCCGCGCGCTCGCGGCAGCGCTGCTCGATGCCATGCGGCCCTCCCGTGCGGGCGCGGAGCGGTTTGGCTCGTGGCGCCAGGGCCTGGCCTCGCACGCGGCGCTCGGGATTAGCTTTCTGTCGGTGCCGGTGATGCTCATGGGGATGGGCTCTGACGGCACCAAGCCTGTAACGCAGCCGGCTGTTGTCTCGCTCGAGCCGATCAAGCAGGCGGCCGAACAGCAGCTCCGGATCCACGCCGCGCCCGGCTCGCGCCTCTCGGTCACGGTCGATCCGAGGACCCGCACGCTCAATTCCGCAAACGTCGAAATACCGCTCACGGCACTGGGCGTTTCACCGGGACAGTCACCGACCGCCAAGGCGAAAGCCGTGCTCGCTCACTACGGCAATCTTTTCGGCATGTCCGCCCAGCCAGGTCAGCTCGGAGATCCCCAGGTCGTGACCGAACCGATCACAAAGGTCCAGCACATCGGGATGACCCACGTGTACTTCAAGCAGATGGCTGATGGCGTGCCCGTCTTCGGTGGCGGCATCGGCGTCCACCTCTCGCACCACGATCGACGTGTCAACTTCGTGAGCGGCTCGTTCATTCCAAACGTGTCGCTCGCGGAAGACAGGGTCGCAATAGACAGCGCGCACGCGGTCTCACTCGCCCAGGTCGCCCTGCCGGCGGGCAAAGTTCTCCACTCGCCGCGTCTTGAAATCTACACAGGGGCACCCTCGCGCCCGAGCGGTCCAACGGCTCGCCTCGCGTGGTTTGTTTGGCTGACGACCGGACCCCTGAAAGCTTCAAAGGAATATGTGATAGACGCCGTGAATGGAAGCATCTTGCACGTCTTCAACAAGTCGTTCAACGTGAATAAAATTGGCCTCGAAATATACAGCGCCGAACACAACTCGGGCGTCAAAGCTCTGCCCGGCACGCTGATATGGCACGAAAAAGACCCTGAACCCAAAGAAGAAGAGGCGAAGAACGCCAAGAACAACGTAGAAAATACTGGGAAGTTCTTTACACAGGAAGAACTGTACCCCCACTGCCCAGGCACCAATTGCGCCAACGGGCCCACGGTCGCCACCATCCACTACGGTAAAGAATACAGGCAGGCCGAATGGAATCCAGAACACCACGAGATCGTGCTTGGTGACGGCTACTCGGCAGCCCTCGATATCGTCGCCCACGAGTTCAGCCAGGGCGTGACGGAAACAGTCACAACCGAGGTCGATGAAGGCCAGACTGGGGCATTGAATGAGGGCTGGGCTGACGCGATGGGTAAGGCGGTCGAAGCCTATACACAAAGAAAAGGAGCAGTATGGGGACAGCCGAAATGGCAGGTCGGCAGTGTAGAGCCTGGCGGTGCGGTGCGCAACCTCAAGGAACCCCACGAATTCTCCACAATTTCGGGGCACCCAGACCCGGAAAAGCTATCGGAATACGTCACGGTTTGTCAGGACAATAACGGTATGCATGAGAACAGCACGATCTTCAGCCACGCCTTCTATCTACTTGCAACAAAAATCGGAATCAAGGAAGCAACGCGGGTCTTCTATCGCATGCAGATGTTTTATCTCCGCAGCAGCCCCAACGCAACGCTCGAGCTGGCCAGTACCGATGCCGAGAGAGCCGCGGCAGACCTCTTTGGACCGGAATCGGCCAACGTGAAAGCAACGAAAGAAGCATTCACAGCAGTGGGGCTCAACGGATTCACAGAAGCACCCTCCCCTGAATGTAAATCCGAATCCGAATGTGCCGCGGGAAAAGCGCTCGCCGATCAGGCGCCGGCGAACGGCAGCTCATCGACTTTGGATATGCTCGCGACGCTGTACCGAGCGCGCGGAAAGCTGGCGCAGCCGTCGACGGCCGGCCGTTATTTCATGCCGCTGTATGAACAGAACATGGGCAGAATCGTGGAACTGGAGTCACTCGACCCAATGCTCGAGGAAATGGCGGTGAATGGACTTCGCCGGATCGCGCCCGCCCTCAATGCGCTGGCGGAAGGCGAAGGACAGAAGTTCAAGCTGTCGGCTTCGGAAATGGCCCAGATCGAAGCGGCGCTCGAGCGCCTGGCGCAGGACGACCGTATTTATGGTGGCGGCGGCTCGCTGGCCAAGTTGATCGCGCGCGAACTCGAATGGCTTCGCTTGCCGGCGTACGCGAGCATGACGTACACCGCAGGCTTCAGCCGCTTGAATCAGGCGGTGGCGTCGCGTTTCGCCCCACCACCTGAAGCGACGACCCTCGTCGACCCCAACTGCGAAAAACCGTACACCAACGCATTCCAGGTCTATGGCTTCAGCGTCAACACGCCGGGCCATCACAGGCCGGGCGAAGTGTCGCCGGTCGACGCCTCCGGGGTTGCGTGTGGAGCGTCTGTTGAAAGGACGGGGGAACCGTTCACGTGCCATGGGGAAGAAACGCTCAATACAAAGGTCACGCTGGAACTGCCTCCCGGGGATCAGATCCATCACACGACTGAAATGGCCAATGGCTCATGGATCGGGACACTGGCAGGTCGTATGATCGGATGCGCGGGCTCCGACAGCAGCATTATTTTCGGCAAAACGGGCCTCAGATCGCTTAAAAGCTGGACTTCGCAGTGCCCGAAAGGCGCCGTCGCATGCTACGAAGGCTCGGCCAGCTTTGAAACGAGCGAAGGTGTCGCTAAAGGTCAGGCGTATGCTTGGGTTACCGAAGAAGCCAAACGACTTGTCCTTACGACGGGTGTCGTCGAAGTCGAAGCCAAAAACGGCCTTGGCACAATCAAAGTCCCGGTGAGTCTCGGTCAGTTTGGCGTAGAACTGTGCGCACTTGCCGGCGAACCCGGCACGAAAGAATGTGGCACCTCACCATCGGCCTGGATTCATAAGAATGGTGAAGAAAGTCAGCCGGGCTGCGAAACCAAATACGGTCGCTATGTGATACAGGTGACAAACAAGTCCGAAAAAACGGGACCGCCGGCAACGGCATGCATATATTGGGGCGAAGAGACACGCAAACTGGCGGTTGAAGCCGGCAGCAGTGTGAACGCCGTGTCATGCGTGCCGGAAACCACCGAATGCATGGTCACGAGCAGCAAAGGTAACGCCGACTACGCCACGAACGTGAGCGCCACGTCGGCAGCCAGCTGGAAAGTGTGGAGCGGGCCGACCAGCCCGGGCGAGGCAATCGCTTGCCCGGCAAGCTCACTTTGCACACTTGCGGACGGCAAAGTGGAAAAAGGAGGCGGCGGCAACATGTACTATGCGACCTCGCTGGGAGGATCGTGGAGCAGCGCGCTCAAAGTCACCAATGGCGTGCTGGCGATCTCGTGCCCGTCTGTGTCTTTCTGCGTCGATTCACAGGAAGGCGGACGGATCAGCTACTCCACAAAACCAGCATCCACGTCGTGGACGGAACTGACCATCGGATCGGGGACGATGACCAGCGTGTTCTGCCTGTCGTCCACGTTCTGCGCGGCCGTCAACGGCTCGGGCGATCTATACGTTGCCAACACTGAAGCGAAGATCAAGGAAGCCACGGGATGGCAACTGAAAGACATAGACGGCTCGACCCCACTGCATGGCGTCGCCTGCACGTCCACGACATCCTGTGTGGCGGTCGATAGCGAAGGTCGCATCCTCGGCCTGACGCTCGACGGCAGCGGCAAAGCAACGGTGGCAAAGAGCGATATCGACGGTGCGAACGATCTGACGGCGATCACCTGCACCACGGGCCTCGTCTGTGTCGCCGTAGACGCGGGTGGCCATGTCCTTGTATCGACCAGCAGTGGGGAAACATGGAACACCCAGCACGCGCTCGGCACAGACCTGACAAGTGTTTCGTGCGCGTCGCCGTCGCTCTGCGCCACGGCAGACACGTCGGGCAACGTCACCGCGTTTGTCCCAGTTGGCGTCCCGCCAAGCGAGGAGCAGACGATCGACTCGGGCAGCAGCATAAACGCCGTGTCATGTGTGCCGGGGACCACAGAATGTGCGGCCACCGGCAGCAAAGGCAACGCCCAGTATGCAACAAACGTCAGCGTCACCGCGGCGGCGACGTGGAAAGTGTGGAGCGGACCCACCAGTCCCGGCGAGGCCATCGCCTGCCCCGCAAGCTCGCTCTGCGCGCTCGCCGATGGCAAAGCCGAAGAAGGCGGCGGCGGCAACATGTATTACGCACTTTCTCTGGGCGGCTCGTGGAAAGAAGCGTTCAGCCCAACGTATGGTGTGGTGTCGGTCTCCTGCGGCTCGGCATCCCTATGTGTGGCGGGGCAGGCGGAAGGCTTCATCCACTATACGAGCAAACCGGCGTCAAGCGAATGGTTCGCGCTGACTATCGGAACGGGCACGATGAACGCCGTCGACTGCCTGTCCTCCTCATTCTGCGTGGTGGCGGACAGCAAGGGCAACGTCCATGTCGCAAACACGGAAGCGAAGATCAAGGAAACGGCCGGCTGGCAAATAAAAGACGTAGACGGCTCGACCGCACTGCACGGTATCGCCTGCACATCGACGATATCCTGCATGGCTGTTGACGGCGAAGGTCACGTCCTGGATCTCGCGATCGACAGCAGCGGCAAAGCGACGGTTACGACAGAAGACCTCGACGGTACGAACGACCTGACCGCTATCGCCTGCACCGGCGCCACCTGCGCCACGGTGGACAGCGTAGGCAATATCTTCACGTCGAGCAACGCCGGCGCGACCTGGACCAATGAGCATAGCCTCGGCGCCGATCTCACCAGCGTCTCATGTGCGGCGAGTGCACTTTGCCTTACCGCAGACACAACGGGTGACGTCATCGCATTTAGGCCAGAATGAGCGACCTACGAGCCACGCGGTCGACATCGATTATTCAGGATGACATCGCACACTATCGCATTGCGGCGGATGGGGCAAAGAAATTATGGACGGCAAGACGGTCATAGAGGAGGCCGCCGCAGGCAACGGATGGGTTACTTCCTCGGGATATCGCCTTGCGAGCCGCCCACGCCATAGGGACGAGAACCACGAGCCTGACAATCGTCGGGCCGGGCCGCCAAGCGATCTGACGGCGGGAGCTTCGCTTTCGGTAAGCGACATGCGTGAGCGGATCGAAAGGGCACTGGTTGAAGTCGAATTTGAGGTGCCATCTGGAGCCGACAAGCTCGCGGAGGCTGCCCGATATGCGCTCTTGGCGGGCGGCAAGCGCGTGCGTCCCGTATTGGTGATGGCCACTGCTCAGGCGATGGGCATGATGACCGACGATGTGCTGCCAACGGCGTGCGCGATAGAGCTGCTGCACACGAATTCGTTGATCGTCGATGACCTGCCGGCGATGGATAATCATCCAAGACGACGTGGACGGCGGACGCTGCACCGAGTATACGGCGACGACGTGGCAATCTTGGCGGGATGTGCGCTGCTGAGCGAGGCGCAGCGTCTGATCCTCGAGGAGCAGCGGGGGTCGGCGGAACGGCGAAATCAGGTGTTGAGAGTTGTACTACATGCGACAGGGGTCAATGGGATGGTCTCAGGCCAGTTCCTGGACGTGACACGTTACCGTCCCGGCGGTACCCGCGACCTCGAACGGGTGCAAATGCTCAAGACGGGCGTGCTGATCGATGCGTGCATACGCTGCGCGGCGCTACTTGCACACGCCCAGATGGGCGAGGCGTTCACCGCGTTTGCCCAGAATCTGGGGACGCTCTTTCAGGTCGTCGACGACATCCTCGATGAGACCGGCAAGGCGCGGTGGCTGGGAAAGATACCGCGCAGCGACCGACGCTCGGGCAAGATGACGACCGTAACGATGTTTGGCCTCGACTATGCGCGAGAGGCCGCGATGACCCTCCACGAGCGCTGCATGGCCGATCTTGACGAGATCGCCGCGAGCGTGCCGGGCTCCGTCGAAGCACTGCGCGAAATCGCGGACGGCGTCTACCGGCGCAACCGGTGAGGAGCCGTGAAAGTCCGACGCATCGGACTGGGCGTGGCGTCCCGGTTCTGGTGGCTTCCGCTCGTCGTGGTGGGCTCGCTCAGGGATCGTGGTTGGCGCATACGCTGGCTTTGCGTGCCGGGACTCGTGGCATTGACAGCGTTGATCTCGACGACCGGCAAGCTTGCGATTCGTCGGCCACGGCCCCGCCTGGACGATAGCCCGCGCCCGATCGGACGTTTGGGCCTGGCAAGCAGCTTCCCGAGCACACATACCGCTTGTGCCTTCGCGATGGCCGGTTGGATGCGCCGTTCCCCTCGAAGCCACTGGCTTTATCTTCTCGCCGCGACAGTTGGGTATGCAAGGGTTTACAGGCGCGCTCACTATGCTGGCGATGTCCTGGCAGGAGGCGCGGTGGGATACGCGATTGGCTGGTGCGCCGACTGGACTGGGACGGTAGTCGTGGCGGCCGTCGAGTGTCTGCGGCATAAAGCTCAGACGCTATCTGGCGTATCGGCCCAAAAACGTTCGGCCTCGGAGAATCACTGGTCTCTTTAGAGCAGCTATGACGTGATCGTGAAGCTCAATGAAACTGGCGTCGAGTGCTGACCGGCGGAGTCGATGGCAACGATGACGAGCCTGTAGCGGCCCGGTTTCAGCTCGCTGGTGCGTGAGATCCGCCCCGCGAAGAACACGTTGTTGGTGCCACTGTGTCCGGTGAAGGAGAGCTTCGCCGCCGCCACGGCGCTGCAGCTCGCGCGCCGTATGTTCGTCTTGCGGCGCGTGTTCTCGCGGAGTCGCGCCGGGCAGCTATGACTGCCCTGAGGCCCCCCGGGGATCTGGGAGAAGCTGAAGCTCACGGTGCTCTGCTCGCTGAGCGAGAACGAAAACGTCGTTCCGGTTGGCGTGTGACCGCGGCTGATATGAGCGAGCCGATTACCCTCCCGCCATCTCGCCGCGGACTGGCGTGCGTTCTGCACCGATGGCGTTGGTGATATTTTGGGCGGCGGCGAAGGCAGGATGGTTTCCCCCGGCCCTGAAGGCAATGTTTCGTTTGGCGTCGAGGGGGGCGTCGTGATCATGATCGTCAGCGGGATTGACGCCTCGATGTTGTGGCTGTCGGTGAGTGTGATGGTGGGGGCGTAGCTGCCGGCCGCGGTTGGGGCGCCGGAGATGGCGCCGCTGGTCCGATTCATGGAGAGGCCCGGCGGAAGTCCGCTGGCGACCCACGTATAGGGCGTGCCCCCGCCAATCCCCTGCACCGACACGCTGTAGGGCACACCCACCTCGCCGACGGGAAGTGTTTCGTTTCGCACCGAAGGTGGCGTCGCGATCGTGATCGTCAGCGGGATTGAGGCTTCGACGCCGTAGCTGTCGGTGAGTGTGATGGTGGGGGTGTAGCTGCCGGTGTTGGCCGGCGTGCCGGAGATGGCGCCGGTTGCGCGGTCGATTGAGAGGCCCTGCGGCAGTCCGCTGGCGGACCATGTGTAGGGTGCGCCTCCGCCGATCCCCTGCACCGGCGCGCTGTAGGGCACTTCCACCTCGCCGGCGGGCAACGACGAATCGGCTACGCCGAGCCGAGAAACCGCGAGGGTATGGTCCGACCAGGGTCCGACTCCGATCGTGTCGACGCTCGCGCCGCCCGGAAGCAGCACCGGCGTCGGTATTGGATGCGGCGCTTCTCTTTCTTTGCCAGGCGGGGTTCCAAGTTCGCCTCGGTCGTCGCAACCGAATGCGTAGAGTCGGCCAGCTGAGGTGAGCGCAAGGCTGTAGTTATGACCTGCCGCTATCTGGGTCACAGAGTCGCCTGCGCCGGGCAGCGTCGCGAGTGTCGGTGTGGGATTTGGTTGTTCGGTCCGGTTGTTGGTCGTGTTGCCGAGCTCGCCAAAGCGGTTTTCGCCGAATGCGTAGAGCTGGCCGCTCGAGGTGAGCGCGAGGCTGTGACTCATGCCGGCGGCGACCAGGGTGACGGGGCCGACCTCGCCCGGCAGCGTCACGAGCGATGGTGTGGGGTTCGGTTCCTGGGTCAGATTGTTGGTCGCGTTGCCGAGCTCGCCGTAGTGGTTTTCGCCGAATGCATAGAGCTGTCCTGTGGAGGTGACCGCCAAGCTGAAGAACTCGCCGGCTGCGATCTTTGTAACGGGCCCCGTCGCGCCGGGCAGCGCCACCAGCGTAGGGGTCGGGTTGGCGCCGGTCGGACTGTTGGTCGCCGTGCCGAGCTGGCCCGCGTCGTTGTCGCCGAATGCATAGAGCTGCCCGGTGGAGGTGAGCGCGAGGCTGTGGAAGCCACCGGCGGCAACCAGGGTGACCGGCCCCGTCGCGCCGGGCAGAGTCACGAGTGCCGGCACCGGGTTCGCTTCTTCGGTTCGGTTGTTGGTCGCACTGCCGAGCTGGCCAAACCAGTTGAGTCCGAATGCGAAGAGCTGGCCGGTGGCGGTGACCGCCAGGCTATGACCCTGGCCGGCGGCCACCTGGGTGACCGGCCCCGTCGCGCCGGGCAGCGTCACGAGTGCCGGAGTGGAGTTTATGCCGAAAATGTTTCCAACATTGGTTTCGTTGCCCAGTTGGCCGTAGTAGTTGCGGCCGAACGCGTAGAGCTGACCGCTTGCGGTGACCACGAGACTGAAGCCGGCGCCGGTGGTTGTCTGGACCACGGGGCCCAGCTGGCCCGGTAGGGTTACCGGCGCCGGCGTGGGGTTGGGTTCCCCGTCCAGGTTGGTTTCGTTGCCCAGCTGGCCGTAGTAGTTGCCGCCGAACGCGTAGAGCTGACCCGGCGATGCCGTACCGCCCTGAGCAGGCGAAGCGGGCACCCCGAGCGCCAGCAAAGCCACGAGCGCCGCCGCCAGGCGCGCAGCATGTCGATGCTTATCGATGTGTCCACGCAGCGCCCGCACTTCGGATCTCCCGCCTAGCTTCTGTTCCACGTTCCAGTCAGAACCCGATGATATTGTAGACAAACGTCTACAGTCGTCCGATGCTCCTTGAAACGTCCACGCAGCGTCTGCACTTCGGATCTCCCTTCTGGCTCCTGTTCCGGATCCCAGTCAGAACCCGATCATACGGTAGCCAGAAGAACGATACAAGTCAGCTACGCCGAACGTTTACGCTACGTCGGCCAATCGGCGCGGCGTTTGCGCAGATCCTCGATGCGCAGAGCAGCGTCGATATCGATCTGGTGCTCGTGCAGCCGGCAGCCCAGCCGCTGCTCAATCTCATCGCGCCGGCGATGCACTGTGCTACGGGCGACTCCCAGCGAGGACGCTGCCGAGGACACGTTGTGTGTCTTCTCCAGCAGCGCCCGCAGTGTCCTGCGGGCCGTCTGGCCGCCGATACGCATTCCATCCAGCGGCAACAGATATGTCTCGATCAGCGAGTTCGCAAACGTATCGTCCTGCAGGGCTGTTGCGTCGAGTGCGACGTCCAGATACCGTGTGAGCTTGCGCGGCAAGTAACGCGCGACCAGTAGCGCGCCCTTGGCCTCGCGGTGCGTCTGGCGCCACCCTTTGACTCCCCTCGCTGGCTCCCCGGCCGCGAGCGATATGTCCTGGTGCTCCTGGGCCAGCAGGATGCGCTCGACATCTGCGATGGCCACTCGACGCCGCCCACCGAGCCATGCCCACACGGTCTCCGAACCATGCGCGACCTGCAGAAGTTCGCAACCGAGCCTCGCGGTCAGGCCGCGCACGGCCTTCCCAGCCTGGGGACCGGTCGCGATCACGCCAAGATGCCAACTATTCAAATCATACCCCAATTCGGCGCTCTCGCAGGCGTTCAGCTGCCAGCCAGCAAGTAGCTTGTGCACGAGCCTGGCGCGGTGCTGCTCATGCGAGGGCGTACAACGCCGGATCTCCGACAGGTGCGCGCCGGCGATCTCTGTCTGCACACGGGCTAGGAACGAGCCCGTTGCGCTCGCCGCCTGGAGAAGGAGCGCCAACCGCTGCTCCTCGGGAAAGTCGTGGTGTGCTACCTCGCCGAGCACGAACCTCCATCTGATGCGAGGCGCCCCAGTCGACGGGCTACTCGTGGTCGATTTAAGCTCCACGGGCAGTAGTAGCTATCAGACTAGACAACAAGTGTCAATAAATGAGATTATCTTTGGCGGAAACGTTTCTAGTTGCTGCGACCTGAAATGTCCAGGCGAACCGGACGGAGGCAGGGCCGTGGCCGGCGGCTCCGCCGTGCCTCGCCCCGAATCGCCGTACGCAACCCTCGCAGGCCCCCCTGTGGGGCCTCCCCTCCCAAGAACGCGCCGCCACGCGCAGCGCTAGGATCAACTCGTGGCCACCGTTGCGAGCGACCGGGACGTGCAGGCGCTTGCGATCGACACCATCCGCGGGCTCGCGATGGACGCGGTGCAGAAGGCCAATTCGGGGCATCCGGGCACCGCGATGGCGCTCGCGCCGCTCGCGCACACGCTCTTCACGCGCTTTCTGCGCGTCAATCCCGCCGATCCCTCGTGGCCCGATCGCGACCGCTTTGTGCTCTCCGCGGGGCACGCCTGCGTGCTGCACTACTCGCTTCTGCACCTCTGCGGCTGGGATCTGAGCCTCGAGGATCTGCGCAACTTCCGCCAGTGGGGCTCGCGCACGCCGGGGCACCCCGAGCGCGGGCACACACCCGGCATCGAGGTCACCACGGGGCCGCTCGGGCAGGGCTTCGCCAACGCTGTGGGCCTCGCGATGGCCGAGCGCTTCCTCGCCGATCGCTTCAACCGCCCGGGCCTCGCGGTCGTCGATCACAACACCTGGGCGATCTGCTCCGATGGCGATTTGATGGAGGGCATCAGCCAGGAAGCCGCCTCGATTGCGGGGCACTTCGCGCTGGGCAAGTTGATCGTGTGCTACGACGACAACCGCATCACGATCGACGGCACCACGGCGCTCTCCTTCGACGGCGAGAACCACTCCGCGCGCCTCGCCGCCGATGGCTGGCACGTGCAGCGCGTGGGCGACTCCGAGGACGTCGGCGCGCTGGAGGCGGCGCTTGCGGCCGCGCGCGAGGAAGGCGAGCGTCCCTCGTTCATCTCGATCCGCTCGCACATCGCGTTTCCCGCGCCCCACGCGGTGGACACCGCCAAGGCGCACGGCGCGGCGCTCGGCGAGGAGGAGGTGCGCGCCACCAAGGAGGCCATGGGCTTCGACCCCGACGCCCACTTCGCGGTCGATCCGCGCGTGTACGAGGAGATGAGCCTGCTCGCGCGCGGCAGCGGCTTTCAGCGCGAGTGGCAGGGGCGTTTCGAGCGCTGGCGCTCTGAGCTCCCCGATGTCGCCGCGGACTGGGATCGCGCGTGGGCGGGCGAGCTCGTGGACGGCTGGCGCGAGGCGCTCCCATCCTTCCCCCCCGGCAAGGACATCGCGACGCGCTCGGCGGGGCAGAAGACGATGGCGGCCTTCGCCGACTATGCCCCCACGATGATGGGCGGTGCGGCCGACCTCGTGGAGTCCACCAAGACCCTCTTCGAGGGCGCGGGGCAGTTCTCGCGCGTGCACTCCGGGCGCAACGTCCCCTTCGGCATCCGCGAGCACGCGATGGGCGCGATCGTCAACGGGCTCGCCGCGCACGGGGCGATCCTCAAGCCCTACGGCGCGACCTTCCTCGTGTTCTCCGACTACATGCGCGCCTCCGTGCGCCTCTCCGCGCTGATGGGCCTCCCCGTGGTGTGGGTGTGGACGCACGACTCCGTGGGCCTCGGCGAGGACGGCCCCACGCACCAGCCGATCGAGCACTACACCGCGCTGCGCGCGATCCCGCGTCTGTGGGTGATGCGCCCCGGCGACGCGAATGAGACCGCGCACGCGTGGCGCGTGGCGCTGGAGCGCTCCGATGGGCCCGTGGCGCTCCTGCTCTCGCGCCAGAACCTCCCCGTGTTCGACCGCGAGGGGGAGGGCCTGGGCGCGGCGAGCGAGGTGGAGCGTGGGGGGTATGTGCTGTGGGACTCGCGCGGTGGTGGCGCGAGCGATGGTGGCCCCGATGGCGCAGGCTCGGCGACTGCCGCGAGCACCGAGGGTCTCCAGTTGATCCTGATCGCCACCGGCAGCGAGGTGGCCCCCGCGCTCGAGGCAGCGCGTGCGCTCGCCGGCCAGGGCACGGGCGTGCGCGTCGTCTCGATGCCCTGCATGGAGCTCTTCGAAGCGCAGTCCCCCGAGTACCGCGAGGGCGTGCTGCCCGCGGGGGTCACCGCGCGCCTCGCGGTGGAGCCGGGCGCCACGATGAGCTGGTGGAAGTGGGTGGGCTTTGGCGGCGACGTTCTCGGTCTCGACCGCTTCGGGGCCTCTGCACCGGGTACAACGGTGTTGAAGGAACTCGGTTTCACCGCCGATAACATCGCTGCGCGCGCCCGCGCGCTCCTAACCTGAACCGAATCTGCCCCGATGTCCTCGCCCACACTCTCCCCCTTGCACCGCCTCTCCGCGCTCGGGCAGAGCGTGTGGGTCGACTTCCTCTCGCGCGAATCCATCCACGGCGGGCACCTGCAGGAGCTGCTCGATCGCGACGCCGTGGTGGGCGCCACCTCCAACCCGAGCATCTTCCAGAAGGCGATGACCGCGGGCGAGGCCTACGACGAGCAGCTGCACCAGCTCGCCGCGGAGGGCATCGCGGGCAAAGAGCTCTTCTGGCGCCTTGCCACGCGCGACATCAAGGACGCCTGCGACCTCTTCCGCCCGATCTGGGAGGCGGGCTGCGGGCGCGATGGGTACGTCTCGCTGGAGGTCGATCCGGGCCTCGCCTACGACGGCCCCACGACCTACCGCGAAGCGATGCGCCTGCACGAGCTCGTGGATCGCCCCAACCTGATGGTGAAGATCCCCGCCACCAAGCCCGGCCTCGCGGCGATCGAGGATGTGATCGCGAAGGGGCGCTCGGTGAACATCACGCTGATCTTCTCCCTTCGCCGCTACGCCGAGGTGGCGGAGTCCTACGTGCGCGGCCTCGAGCGCCTCATCGCCGAGGGCGGCGACCCCAGCGGCGTGGCCTCGGTGGCGAGCTTCTTCGTCTCGCGCATCGACACCGAGGCCGACCGGCGCCTGGATGAGCTGAGCGCCGGAGGCGCAGGAAGCGCGGGGGGCTCGAACGGCTCTGCACCGGACCCCGCCGCGCTGAAGGGCCGCCTGGCGATCGCCAACGCGAAGCTCGCCTACCAGCACTACAAGTCGGTCTTCCGCGGGCCCCGCTGGGAGTTCCTCGCGAGCAAGGGCGCCACGCCCCAGCGCGTGCTGTGGGCGTCGACCTCGACGAAGAACCCCGACTACCCCGATGTCCTCTACGTGGAGGAGCTGATCGGCCCCGACACCGTCAACACGGTGCCCGAGGAGACGATCGCGGCCTACCAGGACCACGGCCGCCCGCTCATGCGACTGGAAGAGGGCCTCGCCGACGCCAAGCGGCTGATGCAGCAGCTGGCCGCGGCGGGCGTCGACTACGACGACGTAACCGAGACGCTCGAGCGCGAGGGCGTGGAGAAGTTCTCCGAAGCCTTCGATGCGCTTCTCGGCGCGCTCGATGAGAAGCGCGCGGCGCTCGCCGTGGCCTGAGGGCCGATCCCGGAAGGGCCGCACGTCTGGATGCGGCCCGTGTATCGCCCGCGCGCCCTCCGCTCAGTCTCCCAGCAGCCAGGCGAGGATGCCGGCGGGGATCGCCCAGATGGGCTCCTCGGCGCCGGTGAGCAGGGGGGAGCGCGTGACCATCACGCCGCGACCGTGGCGGGATCTCATCGTGAGCGCCTGCCTGCGCCAGCCGCCGTCTGTGTACTTGCACTCGAATGGGATCCCCAGGTCCGGGCCAACGAAGTCGATCTCCGCGCCGGTGGCGGTTCGCTCGTACATGACCCGATCGGTCTGCACGAACGCGGCCGGCGCGTGCAGCGATACGGCTCGGGCAAGGGCGAGTCCGATCTGCTGCTGGGTGAGCTTGGCGGCGTCGGGGGCGGGGAAGCTGAGGTTGCGGCGGTGGGCGAGCTGGGCGATGAGGGGGTCCACGAAGTACAGCTTGCGCTGCGCCGCGGTGTCGGGCCTGCCGGCGCCGATTCGATGGCAGCGCCACGCGAGGAACGCGCGGACGAGGTCCTCGATGCGGTTTGCCGCCGCCTGGTGTCCGGCGAGGCCGGTGTCGCGAGCGATGCGCGAGGCGTTGATCGGGCTGCACAGGTTCAGCGCCAAGCGGTCCAGCAGCGCCGCCACATCGGCCTCGGACAGGGGCGCCGCACGCATGGCGTCGCCCAGCACGACATCCCACAGGCCCTGGACGAACCCGTCGCTCACCGCGCCGCTCCCCACGTGCTCGCCAACGGCGCGGGGGAAGCCGCCCACATCCAGGAACAGCTCCCAGGCATCCGCCAGCGCGTCGCTCCACGGCTCCAGCTCGGATATCGCGCGTTCGCCTCGGGGGGTCTGGAGGTCTCTGGGGAGGATTGCACGCAGCGGCGGCTCATCGAAGCCTCCCAGCGCCCGGCAGAACGCGCGGAAGCCCATCGGCAGCAGCAGCCGGTCTGAGTCGGCGATGCCTCCGCGGCGGTCGGCCAGATCCTTGCGAGCCTGCTCCAGGTCGCGTGCCGAGGATCCCGTAAGCACGACGCATGCCTCGCGGAAGGTCGTGTCCTGATCACGCAGCTCCTTGATCGTCTGCGACCAGTCCGGCACGGCCGTCACCTCGTCGAGCAGCCAGTGGCGCGGGCCGGGCAGCGTGCGGGTGACGCTGTGTCCCTGCGCCACCAGGCGCCGCAGATCCTGCCTGGAGAACCCATCGCAGGAGCAGTAGAAGACGGTCTTCGGGTCGACGCCCTCAGCGAGCAGGCGTGCGACGGCGCGCTTGAGCTCCAGGCTCTTGCCCACGCGGCGCGGGCCCCGCAGTACGTACAGCCCCGGAGCGTGGATATCCGCCAGCGGTCTGGGCTCGTAGTCCAGCGGCAGCCGTCCAGCGGCGCGCAGGTCCGGGTCCTCGACCTCCCAGCCGGTTCGCGCCCGCCACGGGCTGCGCTCGTTCAGCAGGCGCCTGAGCTGGGAGTCGTTCACGGATCAATGATAGCGAAATACTATACTTTTTGGCGCATTTCATAGCGAAAAAGTATAGATTTTCGCCGCCGGGTGGAATGCGACCGACAGGCCCGGCGGGGGTCGAAGGCCCTGTTCGAGGCGATCGTGGGCGCTGGCCGGCGTGGATCGCCGCGACATTGGGCTAGGCTCCTCAGCCATGCCCACGGTCCTCATCAGCGGCGCCTCGAGCGGCATCGGGCGCGCCACCGCGCTGCGCCTCGCCGGCTCGGGCTGGAATGTGCTCGCGGGCGTGCGCACCCCGGCGGCGGGCGAGGCGCTGGTGGCCGAGGCGGGCGGCGCGGGCGCGCGCGTGGAGCCGGTGACACTCGACATCACCGACCCCACGCACGTGAGCGCGGTGACTGAGCTCGTGGCAGCGCGCACCGGCGATGCTGGTCTCGACGCGCTAGTGAACAACGCCGGCACGGCGGTGGGCGGGCCGCTGGAGATGCTCCCGCTGCAGGATCTGCGCGACCAGTTCGAGGTGAACTTCTTCGGCCACGTGGCGATGACGCAGGCTTTGATCCCCGCGCTGCGCCGCGGTCATGCGGGGCGCCTGATCATGATCTCCTCGATCGGCGGCCTCGTAACGACCCCCTACATGTCCCCCTACCACGCCTCGAAGTACGCGCTGGAGGCGGTTGCGGATTCGCTGCGCGTGGAGCTCTCCCGCTCGCACATCCAGGTGGCGCTGATCGAGCCCGGCTCGATCGCGACCCCGATCTGGGACAAGGGCAACGAGCTGATCGACGGCGTGAAGGTCCCCCCCGAGCTGGAGCAGTACTACGGCCACGTGCCCAAGGCGATGGAGAAGACGCTGCGCGACACCGCCAAGCGCGGCATCCCCCCCGAGCGCGTCGCGCAGACGATCGAGGGCGCCCTCGCGGCGAAGAAGATGCGCGCGCGCTACCTCGTGGGCCTCGACGCGCACGGGATGGCGTGGCTGAATCGCCTGCTCCCCGACCACGTGTTCGACCGGGTGCTGCGCCGCGCGCTCGGGGTTTGAGCGATGGACGCGCAGATCCCCGAGCCGCCCTCCGAACGCCAAGCGTGGCTGATCGCGGGCGGCCTGCTGGCCCTCGGCGTGTGCGTGCTCGCGGCGGTGCTCAGCGGCCTCGTGGGCCAATCCTCGCGCGGCGCGCCGAGCGCCACGGCGCCGCTGCCGATCGTGACGGTTGCGGCGACCCCCGGACCTGCGAGCGGCCAGGCCAAGCAGGCGCCTGCATCTGCACCGATCGTCGCCCGAGCCGGCACCCCCAGCCAGCGCCGCGCACTCGCCGCATACGTGACGCACACCGCCACCCAGGTGCACATCCCCGAGAGCTGGATGGGCGGCTTCTACCCGATCTACGCGCAGGCGCAGAGGGCGTTCGGCGTGAACTGGCTGCTGCTCGCCTCGATCCACCGCCAGGAGTCGGCCTTCTCGACGGCCCCCAGCACCTATCACGGCCTCAACTTCGCAGGCTGCTGCGGCGGTCCGATGCAGTTCAACGTCACCAACGGTCCGGTCTCCACATGGGATCTGGTCGCGGGCGCGTACCGCTACGGCCGGCGCCCGTCGGTGTACGACCACCAGACGGCAAAGCATCCATCGCTGTATGACGACTACGACGCGATCATGGCAGCCGCGTGGCTGCTCCACTCCGACGGCGCGGGATCGGCGCTGAACGACTCCGCGTGGTGGGCGGCCTACGACTATTACGGGCACGACGAAGCGGGCGTGACGTACGCCGATCAGGTGCTGGCCCGCGCGATTGGGTGGTCCCAGCACGGCTTCTGCATTAACTGCGGCGATGATCCGTCGTTGGTGGAAGTCGTACACGCGGCGTACGGCGCGCCGGTGCTCGAAGCCACGGCGGTGGCCTCGACGGCGTCCAAGAAGCGCTCGCGCTAAGCCGCCTGCGAGATCAACTCCCCAGCCACCCGATCGGTGGCCCCATTGGTACCGCCCAAAAGGCGCCGTGAGAGCTGCGCGCGGCGGAAGTAGAGCGGAGCGTCGTGCTCCCAGGTGGCCCCGATGCCCCCGTGCACGGAGATCATGGTGCGCGCGGCGGTGTCGAGCGCGTGCCCGGCGACCGAGCGCGCGGCCGAAGCGGCAAGCGGGAACTCCCCAGGCGAGCCGTTGCGCGCCCAGCCGGCGTAGTAGAGCAGCGAGCGGCCGTTCTCCTGCTGGCGAAGCACCTCGGTGAGCGAGTGCTTGACGGCCTGGTAGGAGCCGATCGCCCGCCCGAAGGTGTGCCGCTCCTTGGCGTAGGCAACGGACACCTCGAGCGCGGTTTCAACGGCCCCAACGGACTCGGCGGCGAGGAGGGCCTGCGCGAGGTACCAGGCGGCGGCAAGCGACTCCTCGCTCACGTCGAGCAGCGCGGCGCGCGCGTTGGTAAGCGTGACGTGCCCGAGCGAGCGGGTGGCGTCATAACGGCTGACGCTCTCGACGGCGACGCCCTCCGAGTCTCCCTTGATCGCAACTCCAACGGCCTTGCCATCGAGCAGGGCAACCCCGACGAGCACGTTCGCGCCGGGAGCGTCGGGAACGAACGAGAACGCGCCGCTGACAGTCACATGCCCATCCCCCGCGGGGGTGGCGACCGGCGGCAGGGGCCGCTCGGCCCCATGCGCGGGGTCGATGCACCAGGAGTCGAAGATGTCGTTGGGAGGACAGGCGGGCAGATAGGCAGCGCGGCTCTCCCCCGAGGCCAGTCCGGGCAGAAGGGCGCCCGCGGCATGGACCGAGGAATCGCCAAGGATCGCCGTCGCGGGAAGGTGCCCCAGGAGCGCGACGCCGGCGAGCACGCGCCCGCACTCGCCGAGCACGAGCATCGCGTCGAAGGCGTCCAATCCGGCCCCCCCGTGCGCGTCGTCCACGAGCAGCCCGGGCCAGCCGGCCTCGCAGGCAACGGGCCACAGGTCGGGCAGCTCGCCCTTGCCGTCCAGCGCGTCGCGCGCGGCCTCGAGCGTCTTGAAGCGCGAGAGCGCGCCGCGGGCGGCCTCGCGGAGGAACACCTGCTCGTCTGAGAGTGCGAGGTTCATACCTTTGCGGCCTCCTTGGCGCGGAGCTCTGAGAATGGGATGCCCTTGTCGAGGCGGGGCTCGGGCGGCAGCCCGAGGACGCGCTCGCCGATCGTGTTGCGGAGGATCTCTTCGGTGCCCCCGGCGGACTTGAGACCGGGGAGGAAGGAGATCATGTAGGCCCACTCGCTGTTCTCGTCGAGCGCGTCGGGGCCCACGACGTCGGCGATCAGCTCGCCGGCATGGATCGCGCCGTTGACGATCGTGACCTTCGCGAGCCCGGCCTCGGGCCCGGGGATCTGCCCGCGCTGGAGCGCGGTGAGGGTGCGGTAGCCGGTGAAGCGCACCGCGAGCAGGTCGGCGGCGATCTCGCCGAGCTGGCGGCGCACCTCGGGATCGCGGCGCGCGTGCTCGTCTTCGGCAATCGCCCCGGCGAAGCGGGTGGAGTTGAACCCAAGCCCCTCGCCCCCGAGCCCGATCGTGACGCGCTCGAACATGAGGGTGGTGAGCGCCGTACCCCAGCCGTTTCCGACTCCCCCGACGACGGCATCGGCATCCAAAGCGACATCGTCGAAGAAGACCTCGTTGAACTCGGCCTCGCCCGATATCTGGCGCAAACCGCGCACCGTGACGCCAGGAGCGTCCATCGGGACGAGGAACATCGTGAGTCCCTTGTGCTTGTGGGCGTCGATGTCGGTGCGCGCCAAAAGCAACCCGTAGGCGGAGAACTGCGCGTTGGTCGTCCAGACCTTCTGCCCGGAAAGACGCCAGGAGCCGTCCTCCTGAAGGCGCGCGCGGGCCTGCACCGCAGCGAGATCGGAACCGGCGGCGGGCTCGGAGAAGAGCTGGCACCAGACCTCGTCGCCGTGGAGCATCGGCCCGAGGTGGCGCGACTTCTGCTCGTCGGAGCCGTGCGCGATGAGCGTGGGCCCGAGCATCCCGACACCGATCGCGTCGAGGATCCCGGGGACCCCGGCGCGGGCGATCTCCTGGTTGCAGATGACCTGCTCGATGGGGCCGAGGCCCTGGCCGCCGTACTCCTTGGGCCAGGTGACGCCGGCGAGACCGGCCTCGGCGAGCTTGCCCTGCCAGACGCGGCGGGCGGCAATGATCTCGTCCTCGTCGGTGAGCGCGCCCGGCCCGCGCAGCACGGGGGCCTCTGACTTGTGCTCGTCCAGCCAGGCGCGTACGCGGGTGCGGTGTGCGGCCTGCTCAGGTGTGTCGTCGAGATCCACGAGGCCCTCCTAGAAAGTTGACTGACCAGTCAGTCTACCGCCCGAGAGGGATCTGTGGGGAGGGAATTGGAGGAAGGTGGTAGACCCCAGTGAACCCCCGATCCAGCAGCGCGGCGGCCTGGCGCCCGAGTTCGGGGGAGTGCAGAAGGACGACCCCCAGGCGCACGTGCCCCCGCCGCGCGGCGGCGACGAGGCACTTCCCGGCGGCTTCGGTCTCGCCGGTCTTGACGCCAAGCGCGCCGGGAAAGCCATAGCGCAGGAGGGGGTTGTTGTTGTAGAGCCAGACACGCCCGCCCTTGATCGGCAAGGGCTCGACAGCCGAGGCGGACCCCACAACCCGCGCGAGCAGCGGCTGCGAAAGCACTAGCTGCCCCAGCCGCGCGAGATCGGCGGCGCAGGACCGGTTGGCGTCCTCGAGCCCGTCGGGCGAGACGAAGTGCGTACACCCGAGATGCAGATGGCGAGCCTCGGAGTTCATGCGCGCAACGAACGCGGGCACGGACCCCGCGACCCGTTCGGCAAGCGCGACGGCGGCGTCGTTGCCGGAGGGCAGCAGAAGCCCATACAGCAGCGTGAGCATCCGGACATGGCGCCCGGCGGGCAGGACCCCGACCTTCGAGCCGGCGGCGTTGACGGCCGCGTGGCTGACGCGGACGAGCTCGTTGGGCGAGAGCGCGCGGACCACAAGCAGCGCGGTCATCATCTTGACGAGCGAGGCGGCAGGCATGACGGCCGTTGGGTCGATGGACCAGAGCACGCGCCCGGAGTCGAGATCGAAGAGCACGCCGGCGTGTGGTGGGTGATGGAAAGAAAGCAGCGTCGCGTCGCCAGAGCCCGAGGCGCCACCGCCGGGGGCGCCTCGTGCGCCCCCGGATCCAGCGCCATGCGAACGGGCGCGCGAGGCGCCGATCGTGAGTGTGGGCGGGTGGCCGGCCCTCGGGCCGGACCGCAGCGGGCCGACGGTGAAGAGCAGGGCCGCGGCAACAAGCACGATCAGGAGGCCGAGCACTATCCCCGGGCGCCCGCGCCGCCGGGGAGGACGCCGCCGCGGGCGCCCGGAGGTGATGAAAGGGGAGCGGTGTGGATCGGGGGGCGACATCACTTGCGCGGGCCGAGCAGCGCCCCGAAGATGCCGATGCCGAGGATGGCGACGACGAACACGGAGACGAGCCCGCCCAGACTAAAGCCATGCTCGCCGACGGTGACGAGGGTGAGCACGCCCAGGCCGACGACGAAGACGAGCGCGATGGCGAGGACGGCGTTGCGGGCCACAGCCCCAGTACACAGCGCGCGGCGGCGGAGTGCGCCGGCCCCCGGTCGACCGCCCCAGGATCGCCTGGGCCGCCCCGCCCGGGCGACGCGCCCTTCCCGTCGCCAAACCCTGCCCGGCGCTACCGCAGGGTGGCCGAGATGAGAACTCCACGGTTAGGGGTTGACAAGCCCTAGGGTTGTCCGTATGGTATGCCGTGTCACGGGGTATCAAGCAGCCCGCGACAAAAACATAGGATCGGGTTTGGGCCAGGCCCCGCAGCCGGCTGCAAGCGCGCAAGGTGGGTTCCTTGGGAGAGGGACGTGATCACGAACGTAGAGGGAGATGGAAAGCGCGTGAGTTCACAACGAGCAGACGTGATGGGGGTCATCGCGACCCCAAGGAGAGCCGGAACTAGATGCATCAGCATCCTGATGCATCTCTCTCTCTCTCTCTCTCTCTCTCTGGCGGGGTTGGCTCTCCGCCAGGTCTGAGTTTCGCCGCGGCGCGGCGACTCGCCCCGGGAACGGACGCCGGGAGGGTCACCCGCGCGCGTTAAGGGGACGGTGCCGTGGAGGGCGCCTGGGGATCGCGCTGTGCGTGTCGGTCTGCGGCCTGCTCGTGGGCACCGCTCCGGCATTGGCGGTTCAGGCGCACATCTTCAGCGGCGCATTCGGATGGCACGTAGACAGGACGACTGGCGGGAACGTCTGTACGGTGGCCTCCGGCGATGAATGCGGGCCGGGCGAAGCGGGTTCTGAACCAGGCCAGTTCTCGGGACCGTTGGGCGTGGCGGTGAACACGGCGACGAACGCGTTGGTCGAACCGGCGGCGGGCGACGTGTACGTGGTGGACAGTCGCAACAATCGTGTGGAGCAGTTCAACGCGGCAGGGATCTATATCGGGCAGTTCAACGGAAGCGCAGCCCCCACCGGACGGCTCAATGTTCCTGAAGGGATCGCGGTGGACAACTCCGGGGATCCGCTTGACCCTTCCGCTGGCGACGTGTATGTGACCAGCGGTCAACTCATCTATAAGTTCAGCGCAAACGGCGTCTACCTGGGACAGCTCAGCGAAACCGAACCGGGGTCCCGGCTCGGCGAAGTCATCGGCGTCGCCGTCGACGCGGCCGGTGCCCTGTGGGTCTACGAACGGAGTTCGGCTGGGAATCTAATCGACAGCTTCAGCAACGCGCTTGCGAACGTATTCCTCACCAAGCGCGACTCGCCTTTTGGTGCGAGCCTCGGGTTCGCGGTGGACTCCGAAGACAACCTGTACGTGAACCGCGGTGCACGGGTATTCGCAAAGCTGAACAGCAGCGGAGAAGTACTGGAGGAAGAAGTGGTCAACCAGGTGTCCACGGCCGCTGCCGTGGATCTCTCCAGCAATGACGTCTACATCGACAACGAAAGCTCGATCGGGGAGTTCTCCGCTTCCGGGTCGCCGGTCTTTCGCTTCGGCGCCGGACTCCTGACGAGCAGCGCGGGCGTCGGGATCAACTCCTCGGACGGCACCGTCTACGTCTCTGATGAAGCCGCCAACGAGGTCTTTGCGTTCAAGCAGGTGCTGCTGGCGGACGTCACGACCGGCGCAGCGTCGGGGCTGGGGGAAACGACGGCGACGCTGGCCGGGACGGTCAACCCGGTTGGTGTGCCCGTCAGCGGCTGCGCGTTTGAATACGGCACGAGCGCCTCCTACGGGCAGAGCGCACCGTGCGCGGCGCTGCCCGGCTCCGGCGGAGAACCCGTGCCCGTCGACGCGAGCCTGACAGGCCTCACCCCCCGGACGCTCTACCACTACCGTCTGACGGCCACCAACGCCAACGGCACGAGCTACGGGCTGGACGGGACGTTCACGACGCCGACGCGCCCGGCGATCGAAGAGTCGGTGGCAGACGTCACGTCGAGCAGCGCGACGCTGGGCGCGCGCATCAATCCCGGTGGAGCCGATACCCGCTACCGCTTCGAATACGGTCCGAGCACAGCCTACGGAAGCAGCGTGCCGGTCCCCGACGGCGACCTCGGCTCGGGCACCGCGGACATCGCGCAGAGCGCGCTGATCGAAGGCCTGTCAGCGGGCACGAGCTACCACTATCGCGTCGTGGCGCACAACTCGGTTGGCACGGTCGAGGGGCCCGATCGGGTGTTCGTCACGCAGGCCGGGGAAGCGTCAGGACTGCTGGATGGCCGTGCGTGGGAGATGGTCTCTCCGCCGGACAAGCGGGGTGCGTCGCTGGAAGCTCTGGGTAATACTGTTCCGTCTGCTGGAGGGAATCTAATACAGGTGGCGCGGACCGGAGGTGCGATCACCTACGGGGCGAGCGGACCGATCGACAACAATCCTGCGGGCAACAGGAATATCGCCCTCACGCAGGTTCTCTCGACGCGCGGGCCGGACGGCTGGGTCTCGCGTGGTATCGCCACGCCCAACGAACCTCCGATAGTCGGCTTGCGTGGCGTAGTGGAGAGCGAGTACAGGTTTTTCTCGGATGATCTGTCTGTCGGCCTGGTCGAACCGGCTGGTGAAACACCACTGTCGCCCGCCGCGTCGGAACGGACGCTCTACCGGCGGGAGGTCAACGGTGAATACACGCCACTGGTGACCGCCGCCAACGTTCCTCCGGGCACCGAATTCAGCAATAACAGGCTCGTCGTATTTGGGGGCGCGACCCCTGACCTGAGCCACGTCATCCTCAGCTCGACCCAGGCGCTGACTGCAGGCTTTGTCAGCCACGAAAAAGAAAGCCTTTACGAGTGGTCGGGTGGACAGTTGCGTCTGGCAAGCGTGCTGCCAGACGGCAGAGCGGCGGCGGAAGAGGGCATGACCGCACATCTTGGCCTGGTTAAACTTTAATGTTAGACACGCGATCTCTGACAGCGGCACCCGTATTTTCTGGGCAGTCTCCGACGGGCACCTCTACTTGCGCGATATGAGCATCGGTGAAGAGGGCGAAACGGTACAGCTCGATGCGATCCAAGCAGGCGCGCAGGGCGGCCCGGGCGTTCCCGTGTTTCAGATCGCGAGCAGCGACGGGTCGAAGGTATTTTTCACAGACGCCAGTCGGTTGACGGTGGATGCCACGACCAACGGTCCAGAACCCGATCTCTATATGTGTGAAATTAGGAAGGTCGCCGGCAAGCTGGCATGCCAGTTGAAGGATCTGACGGTGGACGAAAACGCCGGGGAAGCCGCGAACGTCCTTCCCGCGCTTGGACAGGCAGTCCCGGGTGTCGTGGCCGGTGCAAGTGAAGATGGAAGGTACGTCTACTTCGTCGCCGCCGGTGCTCTGGCGGCCGGGGCCACACCCGGGGGCGACAATCTCTACGTGTACGACACCGTCAGAGGCGAACGACGGCTCGTCGCCACGCTCGCGAACGAAGATGCGCCCGACTGGTTAACGGAGGAGGGCACTCTCGCTGGCGTAACGTCGAGGGTCTCTCCAAACGGCCGGTATCTGGCGTTCATGTCGCAGCGAAGCCTGACCGGATATGACAACACGGATGTTCACAGCGGCCAGGCCGACGAGGAGGTCTTTCTCTATGACGCGAGCACGGGTCGCCTGGTGTGTGCATCGTGCAACCCGACAGGCGCGCGCCCGGCCGGAGTGCTCGGTATCGCGTATCCGGGGTTGCTCGTCGATCACGCCTTCGAGTGGGGAGGTCGTTGGCTGGCGGGGTCCGTCCCAGGGTGGACGAACGCAGGTGCCAACGAGGCGTGGTACCAGTCTCGCTATCTGTCCGACAGCGGCCGGCTGTTCTTCAATGCCGCAGATGCGCTGGTTCCGCGTGACACAAACGGCCGCGAGGACGTGTACGAGTACGAGCCGGACGGGCTCGGCAGCTGTGCGCAGGCGACGGGCTGCGTGGGCCTGATCTCCTCCGGCACGTCCGGTGGAGAATCGGCATTCGTGGACGCGAGCGAAACGGGCGATGAAGTGTTCTTCCTGACGGCGGCGCAGCTCGTGCCCCAGGACGTGGACGGTGCGCTTGACTTGTACGACGCGCGGGTCTGCTCGGCGTCCTCGCCGTGCCTGGGGAGCCCCCCAGCGCCGCCGCCGCCCTGCGCCAGCGGCGACTCGTGCCGGGGCGCAGCGCCGTCTCTGCAGGCCGCGTTCGCCGTGCCGTCGAGCACCAATGTCTCGGGTGCGGGAAATCTTGCGCCGCCGGCGGGCACCCCGGCGGCGAAGGGCAGGCGCGTGACGAACGCGCAGAAGCTCGCGCGCGCACTGCGGGCGTGCGGGAAGAAACCGCGGGGCAGGCGAACGTCGTGCAGGGCACGCGCGCGACGGTTGTACGGGAAGGGCGCCACGGCGAAGAGGGCCGTGCTCGCCGGGGCGATGAGGAAGGGGAGCAGGTGATCGCGATGGCGAGGACCAAGAGAAACCTGAGTTGGGTTGTGGCGGTGTGTGTGCTGGTGGCGGGTGGTGTGCTCAGCGGACCAGCGTATGCGTCCTCGCCGTGGTGGACCCTGCGGTCCAGCGCGCGCCCGGCAAACCTGCCGCCGGGAGGCGAAGGTACGATCGACGTGCAGGCCGTCAATTCCGGCGACGCGCCGACCTCCGGTGATGTGACGTTCAGCGACACCCTCCCTGCGGGTGTGACCGCACAGCGCGTCGAATTCTTTGCGTTTCCGCTTTTGGCGGGCACGATCGATCTCGAGCCCATCTTCGGGACGTGTGAAACGACTCCGGGTCGTGTGCAGTGCGTCTACCCGGAAAGCATTCCGGCGCTGAATCCCTACGAACACCTCGAGCTGCGGATCGCGGTCAGGGTCGCGGCCGGTGCTGTGTCCGGCGGTGAGAACCGGGTGCAGGTTGGTGGTGGCGCCGCCGCTGACGCGTCGCTTGAACGCCCGCTCGTCATAGACAGCGCACCGACGCCGTTCGGCGTGGAAGATCTCAGGTTCATCCCGGAAGACGAGGGCGGCGCGATCGACACGCGCGCGGGCTCGCACCCGTTTCAGCTCTCGGCACTGCTGGCGCTGAACCAGAACGCCGATCCGCTGCGCCCACCCGCGCTGCCGCGGAATCTTCGGTTCGTGCTGCCGCCCGGTCTGCTCGGCGACGCCATTGCCGTCCCGCAGTGCAGCGAACACGCGTTCTATCAAGTGCAAGCTGGAGGCGATGCCTGTCCGACGAATACGGTGATCGGTGTGGCGTCGGTCACCATCGCCGAACCGGTGAGCTTTGGTCTAGCCACGATGCCAGTCCCCCTGTTCAACCTGGCGCCGGGGCGCGGCGAGCCAGCGCGGTTCGGCTTCGAGGTCCTCAGGAGCCCTGTGATTCTGGATACCTCGGTGCGCGCCGGCCGCGACTACGGCGTGGTCAGCAGCTCGAGCAACATCACGCAGCTCGCGGGGTTCCTCTCGACACAGCTGACGTTCTGGGGCGTGCCGCAGGACCCGCGGCACGATCCGTCGCGCGGTTGGAGCTGCGTCGCGAACGGTTACTGGGCAGAAGGCAATGAATGCGTGGCGCTTGCCGAGAGCAGTCCCAAGCCGTTCCTCACGCTCCCCACGTCCTGTAGCGAACCGTTCGACGTGAGCGTCGAAGGCGAGTCGTGGCCGACCAAGGACAGCCCGCAGGGCCTCACGCTGCCCCGGCGCGAATATCAGCTCACGGACAGCCTCGGCCGGACGGTGGGGTTGGCCGGCTGCAACCAGCTCCCGTTCAGCCCCTCGATCGAAGTGACGCCTGAAGCGCACTCCGCGAGCACGCCGACCGGCGTGGACGTCCACGTCCACCTCCCCCAGGACACCACCCGCAACGCCACTGGCCTGGCGGAGTCCGCGATCAAGAGCACGACTATCGCGTTGCCGCAGGGTATGGCGTTGAACCCGTCTGGTGCGGGTGGTCTTGCGGCTTGCTCTGAGGGCCTGGTTGGTTTCCAGGGCTTCGATGATGGTGGCACCCCGTTGTTCTCCCCTGAAGCGGGGGAACCGTTCTGTCCGGATGCGTCGAAGGTGGGGACGGTGAAGATCAACGTTCCGATCATCAAGGACCCGTTGGAAGGCGCGGTGTATGTCGCGTCGCAGAACGCGAACCCGTTCGGGTCGCTGGTGGCGTTGTACATCGTCGCGCAGGACCCGGTGTCGGGGGTTCTCGTGAAGCTCCCCGGCGAAGTCGCCCTGGACCCCGTCACGGGACAGCTGACGAGTACGTTCAGGAATACGCCACAGGCGCCGGTGGAAGACCTCGAACTGCATTTCTTCGGTGGCAGCAGGGGTCCATTGGCGACGCCCGCGGCGTGCGGGACGTACACCACCACGGCGTCGTTCACGCCGTGGTCGGGCAACCCGCCGGTGGACAGCAGCTCCTCGTTTGACATCACGAGTGGTCCTGGTGGGGGTCCGTGTCAGAGCCCCGCGCCGTTCGCACCGTCACTGGTGGCGGGTACGACGAGCAGCCAGGCGGGTGCTTTCAGCCCGTTCACCGCGACGTTCTCCCGCAACGATGGAGACCAGGCGCTCTCCGGCGTGTCGGTGACGACGCCTCCGGGGTTGCTGGGGATCCTCAAGGGCATGGAACGCTGCGGCGAAACCCAGGCCAACCAGGGGAACTGTGGTGCAGGGAGCCTGATCGGGCACGCCACGGCAGCCGCGGGCGCCGGCCCGGAACCGTATGTGGTGCAGGGCGGCCAGGTATTCCTCACAGGGCCGTATAAGGGCGCCCCGTTTGGCCTCAGTGTCGTGATCCCGGCCGTCGCGGGACCGTACAACCTTGGCAACGTCGTCGTCAGGGCTGCGATCCATGTCGATCCGCACACCGCAAGGATCACTGTGACGAGCGATCCGTTGCCGACGATCCTGCAGGGCATCCCGCTGCAGGTCCGCAAGGTGAATGTCACGATCGACCGTCAGGGGTTCATGTTCAACGCGACGAACTGCGAACCGTTCTCTGTGGACGGGACGCTGACGAGCACCCAGGGCGCACAGGCGAGCGTCTCCAGCCACTACCAGGCCGTGAACTGCGCGACGTTGCCGTTCAAGCCGTCGTTCAAGGTCTCCACGCAGGCGAACACAAGCAAGAAGCAGGGCGCGAGCCTTGATGTGAAGGTGGGCTACCCCAAGGGAGCGCAGGCGAACATTCGCGGTGTCGCTGTGAGCCTGCCCAAGCAGTTGCCTTCGCGGTTGACGACGATCCAGCAGGCGTGTTTGGCAGCGGTGTTCAATGCGAACCCCGCGTCGTGTCCGGCGGGGTCGAACATCGGGACAGCGACTGCGACGACACCGGTCATCGCGGCACCCGCCACAGGCCCGGCGTACCTCGTGTCCCACGGTGGCGCCGCGTTCCCTGACGTGGTGGTGGTGCTGCAGGCCGAAGGCGTGACGTTGAACCTGGTGGGGAGCATCAATATCAAGCACGGTGTGACGAGCAGCGCGTTCAACGCGGTGCCCGATGTCCCGATCTCGAGCTTCGAGTTGAAGCTCCCCGAGGGACCGCACTCCGGCCTCGCCGCCGTCCTCCCGGCCAAGGCCAAGGGCAACATGTGCGGCCAGACCCTGACGATGCCGACCACCCTCACTGGGCAGAACGGCGCCGTCGTCAAGCAGACCACGAAGATCACGGTGACCGGTTGTGCCAAAGCAAAGAAGAAGCCAAAGCACACCAAGGCGAAGCCCAAGAAGAAGAAGGGCGGCAAGAAGTAACAGTGGCCGTGCTCGTGTCACCCCGCAACACCAACGCCAACGCCGGGGCGCAAAAGCGCCCCGGCGGAAAGGAGCGCGTCGACGCGAAGGAGCGTCGCGAGGACAAGCGCTCCGGCGTGGAGACGCTCCCGCGCGAACGGGTGTCGGAGGTGCAGCGCGCACGGATGCTGCTGGCCGCGCGTCAGGTGGTCGCGGGCGAAGGCTACGCGCGCATGTCGGTGGAGCGCGTGGTGGCGAGGGCGGGCGTGTCGCGCAAGACGTTTTACGACGTGTTCGAGAACCGCGAAGACTGCTTCATCGCGGCGTTCGACGACGCGATCGCCCACGCCGAGCGCGTGGTGCGCGAGCCTTACGAGGCAGAGCGCGGCTGGCGCGAGCAGATCCGCGCCGGACTCGCTGCCCTGCTCGGCCTGCTCGAAGACGAGCCGGAGCTGCGCACGGTGTGCGTGGTCGAGGCGCTGGGCGCGGGCCCGCGCGTGCTCGAGCACCGGACACGCGTCGTGGCGGCCCTGATCGCCGCCGTGGACGAGGGCCGCGCGGAGGCCAAGAAGGAGGCCCCGCCCCTCGCGGCGGAGGGTGTCGTGGGAGCCGTGCTCGCAGTGATCCACGCGCGCGCGCTGCAGGCTGGACCGTCGGGCCCGCCGGAAGGCAGGGGCGCTGCACAGGCCGGCCCCTCCCCATCTCCCCCGCTCTCCGACCTGCTGAGCCCGCTGATGGGCATGATCGTCCTCCCCTACCTCGGCCCGGCGGCGGCGAACCGCGAGTTGGCGCGCCCGACCCCCAAGCGCCCCCGGACCCCCGCGCTGCGCGCGGGCGACGCGCTGGAGGGCCTCGACATGCGCCTCACCTACCGCACGCTGCGCGTCCTCTCGACGATCGCCCAGACCCCCGGCGCCAGCAACCGCCAGGTGGCCGACCAGGCGGGCGTCGCCGACCAGGGTCAGGTCTCAAAGCTGCTGATGCGCCTCTCCACCCTCGGCCTGATCGAAAACGGCGGCGAGGGCCACACCAAAGGAGCCCCCAACGCCTGGCGCCTCACCGTACGCGGCCAGGAAGTAGAGAGCGCAATCCGCATCGACACCGGCGCGGCGGGGTAGGCGCGAGCAGTCCCTCCGCCGGGCGTATGTCCTCTAGCATGGAGCCGGTGGCCACCGTCGCGCATCCTCTTATCGAGTCTGGCGAGTACCTCGCGCTGCAGGCGGAGTCGGGCTGGCGGCTGCACGTCGAGCTCATCGACGGCGAGGCCGTGGTGACCCCGCCCACGGGGGGCTATGCGGCTTCCGTGCAGGGCGAGCTGTTCTTTGCGCTGCGCGGCTGGCAGGAGCGCACCACCGAGGGGGGCCTGCTCCTGCAGGACATCTTCGTGGCGCTGCCCGGCGGGCAGTACCTCGCGCCGGACATCGCCTGGTGGGATGCCGAGCACCGCCCACCGCTGTCCGACGGCGCGCTCGGGGGCATCCCCGACCTGGTCGTGGAGGTTCTCTCGCCGGCCACGCGCGTCAACGACCTCGGCGTCAAGCGCGAGCTGTACATCGAGGCGGGCGTGCGCGAGCTGTGGCTCGCCGACCCCAGCGCCCGCACGATCGCGCGCGTGCGCGCTGACACCGCCGGGGAGACCGTGCTGGGCGAGGGAGATCTGCTGCGCAGCGAGCTGCTGAGCGGTTTCGCGCTGGAACTCGCGCGCGTCTTCCCGTAGGGACGCCGGCCCTGTGTGCGCGGTCTCGGGCCAGCCGGTGACGGTGCTACACCTCTTGATCATGCCCGCCCCTCGTCCCCATTACACGATCACAGATACCGGGCACACGCGGAGCCTGCTGGACGATGCCCAGCGCCACTGGCCGGAGGTCGCAGATCGCAAGGAGCTGCTGCTGCGCCTGGCGCAGGCCGGCCATGGCTCGCTGGGTTTGGGCGAGGTTGAGGTTGAGCTGCGCGACCGGCCCAAGCGCCAGCGCGTAGTCCTAGAGCGGCTGCCGGCCCTTGTCGACCTCGACGTACTGCTCACCGATCACGCGTGGGACTGACCGTTGCCTTGGTCAGCGCGGGCCTAACGGTCGTAGACGCGTCCGCGAGGCAGGACGCGCAGGATGACGATGGCACGAGTTGCGACATCGAACTCCAGGAGGATGCGCCAATCCCCCACGCGCATGCGGGACTCGGGACGGTTCGTCAGTTGGCTCAGCTGTGCGGTCTGCGGTTCGCTCGCGAGGCGGTCGATCGCTGCCAGCACCCGCCGTTTGATCGGAGGATCGAGCCGGTCGAGATCCTTGTCGGCACGTCGCTCGAAGGCGACCGACCAGGATCTCTCGCTCACGCGTACCCGTGCTTGCGCTTGATCTCCTCGAAGGGGATCGTCGGTACACCTGCGACTCGGTCGGCCGCGACCTCAGCGAGGGCGGCTTCCTCTTCGCTGCTCAGCGGCTCGTCGTCCATGGGGGCGTTGCGGAATGCGGCAATCACCGGATCATCGAACTCGCTCTCCACGAGCTCCAACGCGCGCTCGGCGTCACGTTCTGAGAGGTCGTCCACAAAACGGTGCAGTCGTTCCTTGGTCGTCATAGCCTAATTTTACCGCCCCGATCCACCGGCTGCGCGACCCGCGGGCGGAGCCCCTCCGGGGCGGAGCTATTCCTTTCCTCGCCTATCTCCGCGCGGCCAGCGGTCCCACGCCGGGCCTCGTCTGCGGCACGTGCTGGTCGGCGTGGTAGGAGGAGCGCACGAGCGGACCGGCCGCGACATGCTCGAAGCCGAGGGCGTAGGCGGCCTCCTCCAGCGCGGTGAACTCGTCCGGGTGCCAGTAGCGCACGATCGGCAGGTGGCGCTCGGACGGGCGCAGGTACTGTCCGACGGTGAGCACCTGCACGCCGTGCTCGCGCAGCGCGGTGAAGGTCTCGACCATCTCCTCGTGGGTCTCTCCGAGTCCCACCATCAGGCCGGACTTGGTGACCACCTCGGGGCCGCCCATCTCCTTTGCGAGCTTCAGCACGCGGCAAGAGCGCTTGAAGGTCGAGCCGCGCCGCGCGATCGGGTACAGCCGCGGCACGACCTCGACGTTGTGGTTGAACACGTCGGGGCGCTCCGCGATCACCTTCGCCAGCGGCATCTCCTGGCCCTGGAAGTCGGGGGTGAGCACCTCCACCTTGCACTCCGGCGCCTGGCGGCGCACCTGGCGGATCACGCCCACGAAGGCGCTCGCGCCCTTGTCCGGGAGGTCGTCGCGGTCGACTGAGGTGATCACCGCGTGGCGCAGGCCCATCCGCGCGATCGAGCGCGCCACGCGCGCGGGCTCCAGCGGGTCGTTCCACGTCGGCTTGCCCGTACGCACGTTGCAGAAGCCGCAGCGGCGCGTGCACGTGTCGCCGAGGATCATGAACGTCGCGGTGCCCCGCTCCCAGCACTCCCCCACGTTCGGGCACGCCGCCTCCTGGCACACCGTGTGCAGGTTCTCCGAGCGGATCAGCTCCGTCAGCTCGCGGTAGCGCTCGCCCCCCGGCGGCGGCACCTTGAACCACGGCGGCTTGCGCTCGCGCAGCGGACGTACCTCGCTGCCGAGCACCTTCAGCACGTCCATGCCGCCGGGGTTGGAGCGAGAGCGGGTCGAGTGCTCGCGCTCGGCGGGAGCCTCCGTTGGACTCACGCCATCACCGCCACGGGCCGTGCAGACGCGACGGGCGCCGCGATTCCTATTCGCCGCGGCGAAACAAGGCGCTGGCGGCGTCCGTGCGCCTGGCAGAACTCATATGCCACACGCTTTCTGAAGCAGTGCACGCCGGGCGATCGTGCGTCAATCTCCCGCGCGAGCGAGGTCATCTCCACATCGGGCAGTCCGCACGCTACGACCCACGAGAAGGGCTCGAGATCGTTGTCGACGTTGATCGCAAAACCGTGCGTGCTCACCCCGCGCGAGACGTGCACGCCGAGCGAGGCGATCTTGCGCTCGCCCACCCACACCCCTGTGTAGTCGGGGCCATCGTCGACCCGCGAGCGCGCCGCGATCCCCTCCTGCGCGAGGGCGGCGACGAGCGCGCGCTCGATCGTGCGCAGATGCTCCAGCACATCGGCGACCCCCATGATCGGGTACCCCACGAGCTGCCCCGGCCCGTGGTAGGTGACGCGCCCGCCGCGATTGGTCTCCACCACCTCGATCCCCCGCGCGCTGTAGAAGTCCTCGCCCAGCGTCAGCTCCCCGGGGTGCGATCGGCGCCCGCGCGTATACACCGGCGGGTGTTCCAGCAGCAGCAGCGTGTCCGGCAGCTTCCCGGCCTGGCGCCGCGTTCGCAGGTGCTCCTGCATGACAAGCGCCTCGCGCCATGGGACGGTGCCCAGCTGGCACACCCACAGCTCGTCGGAGAGGGATCGGCTGGCGGCGTTCATCTCTTCCTCCAGCCTAGCGTCGCCTTAACGATGTCGCGGGCGGTTTGGGTCAAGGCTCGTCGCTCCCGTCCTCGGGCTGGCCGCGGTCCCGCCGTCGCTGGAGCAAAGTGCGATTGTGTTCCGCCACGCGCTCAGCGATGATGGCTCCGCTCAAGGCATCGGCAGCATCGAGAAGCCGAAAGATCTCCTCGCCATGCAGCACTCGCCAGGCTCCCTTTGGACTGTCTCGACGGACAAGGTCCAGCGCCATCAACTGCTGCATCGCGTTTGACGTATTTCCTGTCGTCACTCCGGCCGCCAGCGCGACTACGATGCCTTAGGTCGGCATCCATGCGGAGCCGAACGTCCCATCTCCATCGTGCCCGAACCCAGCATCCCATGACCAAAGTCGAATCCAGCGCCCGCTCCCTGCTCTTCACCGCCGACTCGGAGGCCATCGAGATCGTCCTTCTCGTCAGGCCCAAGCTCGAGAACCAATTGCGCAAGCTCCGGGGATCGAGGAGTCCGCACGAATCCCGACAGAGGTCGAGGAGTCCTACGGGGAGGGATTCGGTTCTACGGAGAGATCTGATGTGGCGCGTGCGAAGCAGGTTTGGTCGCGATGAACAGGCTGATCTGGCGGCGGAACGCTCCGACGCCCGCATTGAGATCGCGGATCTGATGGAGCAGTTGGCTCTCAAGGTCCAGCACTTCCTCGATATGGCGGCCTTCGCTGGGTCGCCAGGCGAGTATCAGCAGGATCTTCGGGAGAGTCAATTTGCGCTGAGCCGCCTCTACGAGGAAGAGTCGAGCAGGTCGGAGTTGTCCTCCGAGACATTCAGGCGCTTGACGGAGATCGTCGATCTTGTCCAGCTCACCCGCCGCGACATTCAGCGGCGCGCGCTCGATGACCCCGAGCTCGCCGCCAACTTCGTGCACTCATGGCTTCCAGCCGATCAAATCGTTAGCTTCACGGAGTCGCTTGAACTTCCCCAAAACAGCCTCGAAAGGGTGCCGAAGAATCTCACCGATGAGCAGCTGAGACGAATCCAGCTCACGGCGCAGCTTATTTTCGACCTCCGTTTCTCTCATACCCCCCAGGGGCTTGTCGACTGGCTCTACCAGAGCTTCCCTGAATTTGATGGCCAGCAGCCAATCGCACTTATCAGACAGCCTGAGTGGGCTCCCAGGCTCAGAACCTGGGCTCGCAGCCTACGGACTCAGCTCGCTGGTTGAGCCGGCCCGGTTGAGCGGCCAGTGGATGGCCTACCGGCAGACCGATATAGATCCCGGCCAGCCAGTCCTGTGGCGCCCCGGATCAAGGCGACTACCCAGCCAGCAAGAGAGCGCTCGCTGGCACCGGAAAGGGGACGGCTATGCGCAGTATTTCTCGCTCACGTCCTCTGGTGCATGGGCCGAGTTCATCCGTGCGCGACGCCTTACGACGCCTGCTCAGGCCACCCATACGCTGCGAAATATGTATACGTGCTGCGTGGAGAATGCGAGAGGCCAAGCCAGACTCCTATGCGCTATGGGCGGATCGGGACGCTGGCCTCCCGAGTGCTCTTGCATCCAAATAGGACGGTCCACTCACAGCGTCAGCGAAGCCGGCGCTTCCAGCAGCTCGCGGATGCGCGCCAGGAAACGCGCGGCGTCGGCGCCGTAAAGGATGCGGTGGTCGCAGGCGAGCGTGATCGTCATCGTGTGCCGTGCGCGGATCTCGCCATCGCGGACCACGGCGCGCGGCTCCAGCGCGCCCACCGACAGGATCGCGGCCTGCGGGGGGTTGATTATCGCGGTGAATGTCTTCACGCCGAACATGCCGAGGTTGGAGACCGTGAACGTGCCGCCGCCCAGCTCGGGCGGGGTCACGGTGCCATCGCGCACGCGCTCGGCCAGCGCGTGTGTCTCGCGCGCGATCTCGCCCACGGACTTGGTGTCGGCGTCGAAGACCGTTGGCACCACGAGCGCGTCGTCGCTCGCGACCGCGACGCCCACGTTCACGCGCGCGTGCAACTCGAAGGCGCCATCGCGGTAGCTCGCGTTCGCGCGCGGGTACTCGCGCAGTGCCAATGCGCTGGCCTTCACGACCATGTCGTTGTAGGTGGGTGCGGGGTGCGCGGAGGGTTGACCGGGGCCGGCGTTCTGCGCGAGCGCCTTCAGCTGGGTGCGCAGCGCCACGCACTCCTCCATGTCCACATCCACGCTCAGTGTGAAGTCGGGGATCGTCGCCCTGGACTCGGCCATCCGCCGCGCGATCGTGCGCTGCGTGCGCGAGAGCTCGCGGGTGGCGCTCTCGCCCTTCGCGCCTGTCACATTCTCGAGCGGCGCCGGGGTCGGCGTTGGCTCGCCGGCGGCTTCGACATCGGCTTTGACGATGCGCCCGCCGGGACCGCTGCCGCTCAGCTTCTGCAGGTCCACGCGGTTCTCCTGGGCGATGCGCCTTGCCACCGGCGAGGCCCTGACTCGACCGTCCTCACGCTCCGGCGGCTGCGGAGTTGGCTGCTCCACGGCGGCCGGGGCCTCTGGTTCTTCTTCGGCTGGCTTCTCGACTATGGGGGATGGACCGTCGCCGCCGACGTGCGCAATCAGCTCGCCCACCGCCAGCGTGTCTCCCTCGCGCGCGACGATCTTCAGGATCCCCTCCTGGTCGGACTCGTAGGTCATCGTCGCCTTGTCGGTCTCGATCTCCACGAGCTCCTCGCCGCGCTTGACCTCGTCTCCGTCGTTCTTGAACCAGCGCAGGATCGTGCCCTCCTCCATCGTGTCGGAGAGGCGGGGCATCACCATCTCGGCCATCAGTCGGCCCCCGCGGGCCTGGTCGCGGTGACGGCTCGGGGGTTCGCGACGGCGCCGTTGGGCGTGGCGTCTGGCGGCGGCGTCTGGCCGAGGACCTCGAGCGCGGCCGCCACCACCTGCTCCTCGTGCGGGTAGGCGATGTCCTCGAGCGGCTTGGAGTAGGGCATCGGGACATCGGCGCCCGAGACGCGGCGGACAGGCGCGTCGAGGTCGTCGAATGCCTGTTCGGAGATCAGCGCGGACAGATTGGCGCCGACTCCCCCGTGCGGCCAGCCCTCCTCGACGACGACGCAGCGGTTTGTTTTGGAGACCGAGCGCAGGATCGTGTCGAGGTCGAGCGGGCGCAGCGTGCGGGGGTCGATCACCTCGGCCTGCACGCCGTGCTCGCTCGCCAGGCGCTCTGCCGCACGCTGCGCGGTGAGCGCCATTCGCGAGACGCCCACGATCGTCACGTCTGAGCCCTCACGCCGGATGGCGGCGTGGCCGAAGTCGACGAGACGCTCCTCGCCGACGGGTACCTCCCCGCGCACGCCGTAGAGCGACTCGTGCTCGATGAAGATCACGGGGTTCTCGTCGCGGATCGCGCTCTTCAAGAGGCCCTTCGCGTCGGCGGGCGTGGAGGGCGTGGCGACGAGCAGGCCGGGCACGTGCAGGAACATCGCCTCCAGGCAGTGCGAGTGCGTGGGGCCCAGCTGGTGGCCCGCGCCCTGGGGCATCCGCACGACCAGCGGCACGCGCGCCTGGCCGCCGAACATGTAGTGGATGTGCGCGGCGTGGTTGACGATCTGATCGAACGCGAGCAGCGCGAAGTTGACGGTCATCAGCTCCACCACGGGGCGCAGACCGGTCATCGCGGCGCCCACGCCGATCCCCACGAAGGTGTTCTCGGAGATCGGGGTGTCGCGCACGCGCTTCTCGCCGAACTCCTCCAGGAGGCCCGCGGTGACCTTGAAGGCGCCGCCGAACACGCCGATGTCCTCGCCCATCAGGATCACGCGCTCGTCGCGGCGCAACTCCTCGCGCAGCGCCTCACCCAGTGCCTCGCGGTAGCGCAGCTCGGCCATCAGTGGTAGCGCCCCTTCACCTGCGCATCGAGCACGTACACGTTGTCATACAGCGACGCGGGCTCGGGGAAGGGCGAGGCCTCGGCGAACTCCACCGCCGCGTCGATGCGCGCGACCGCCTGCTCGTCGATCTGCGCACGGGCGGCGGCGTCGACGACGCCCTCCGCCTCCAGCAGCGCCCCGAACACGGGCAGCGGGTCGCGCTCGCGCCAGAGGGTGACCTCCTCCTTGGTGCGGTACTCCTCGGGGTCGGCCATCGAGTGCCCGCGGAAGCGGTAGGTGATCGCCTCCACGAGCATCGGGCAGCGCTCTGTGCGCACCTTCTCCACCGCCTCGCTCACGACCGCGAAGGTGTCGGCCACGTCCATCCCGTCACAGCGCGTGCCCGGCACCCCGAGGCTCTCGCCCTTGCGCTGCAGGTCCGTCACCGCGGAGTGGCGTTTGAGCGAGGTGCCCATCCCGAACTGGTTGTTGGTGACGAGGAACACCACCGGCAGGCGCCACAGCGCGGCTAGGTTGAGCGTCTCGCCGAAGGTGCCCTGGTTGGACGCCCCGTCGCCGAACACGCACAGCGTGACCTCCTCCGTTTCGCGGTAGTCGCTCGAGAGCGCGATGCCCGCGGCGATCGGCAGATTGCCGCCGACGATCCCGTAGCCGCCCATGAAGCGCCGGTCGAAGTCGAACATGTGCATCGATCCTCCGCGCCCGCCGCAGCAGCCATCGACGCGCCCGAACAGCTCGGCCATCACGCGCTCGGGCTGTGTGCCGCGCACCAGCGCGTGGCCGTGCGAGCGGTAGGTGGAGATCAGGTAGTCCTCCGCGCGCAGCGCCCTCGCGCTGCCCACGATCGTCGCCTCCTCGCCGATCGAGAGGTGCAGGAAGCCGCCGATCTTCGCGCGCGCGTACATCTCCCCCGCGCGCTCCTCAAAGCGCCGGATCAGCGTCATCGTCTCAAGCCACTCGCGGGCCGTGTCGGGGTCGGGCAGCGTGCGCTCCATCTATTCCCTCACGGTAGCCCAGCGCTCCAGGAACTCCCGATCCTCCAGTTGCGCAAGGTCGGCGCGCACCGCCCGCGCCCGTCGCGCCGCCAGCTGCGGCGGGCAGTCCCAGAACAGCACCACCTCGCCGCTGTCCACCTCCACGACCTCGATGTGGTCGACACGCGCAGGGTCCGCCAGCGCGGCCGGCATCCAGCCGCCGCGGCGCACGATCAGGCGGTAGGCGCGGTTGGCCTTCATCGACCCACCCGGTCGATGGCATCGGTGCCGGTCAAGACGACCTCGCCGAGTTGCACTGCGGGCACGCTCCTCACTCCAGCGTCGGTGGCTGCGCGCGTGGCGTCGTGCAACTGCTTACGGGTCCCCGATAGCTGGGCGCCCTTGAGCACTGCCTTGGGGTGCATCTCACATGCTGCTGCCGCGATCAGCACATTGTCCATCTGCGCAAGGCTGCGACCGCCGGCGAACGCCTGGCGAAAGGCCGCCTGAGCAAACGGCACGGTGCGTCCGATCGACTTGGCATACGTGGCGACCAGCATCGCCCGTTCGCTGTCGAAGGGAAAATCTTCGGGCCAGCGCAGTGGCTGCAGTCCCTGCTCACGTGCTCGGTGCTCGATCTCGGATGCCTGGAAAGACTCACTGCCGGGCAGTTCGCTGGCCAGCACGGGGCGCCATTCGGCGGGCTGGGGCAGCGCGTGCAGGACGAACTCGGCGGCCAGGTAGGCCAGCGGGCTGCCCAGGTCGAAATAAAAGGCGCAGCCTGGCTCGGCGGCGACGGAGTCGGTTCCAGGGGCGAGGTCAAGCTCTGCCGTCGCCGCCGAGGAGCTTAGATCTTCCTCAGCCGTGGATGAGCCAGCCGTCGGTTGCACGTCCTGCCTCCATGACGGCCTCCGAGAGGGTGGGGTGGCCGTGGACGATGCGCGCGAGCTCGGCGTAGCCGCCCTCCAGCGCGCGCACGTTGACGAGCTCCTGGATCAGCTCGGTGGCGCGGGCGCCGACGATGTGCCCGCCGAGCAGCTCCCCGTACCTCTTCTCGCCGACGATCTTCACAAGGCCGGTGCGGTCGCCGTACACCGTGCCCCCGCCCACCGCGCCGTAGGGGACCTTGCCGACGACGACGTCGTAGCCCTGCTCGCGCGCCTCTTCCTCGGTGAGCCCAAAGGAGCCCACGTTGGGCGTGCAGAAGGTCGCGCGAGGGATGTCCACGAGCGAGAGCGGGTGAGTGCTCAGTCCGGCGGCGTCCTCGGCGGCGATGATGCCCTCGTCGGAGGCCTTGTGCGCGAGCGCGGGACCGGGCACGAGGTCGCCGATCGCATAGACCCCCTTGGCGGTGGTACGCAGCGCGCCGTCCACCTTCACGAGACCGCCCTCGCCGAGTTCGACGCCGGCCTCGCCGAGTCCGAGCGCCTCCACGTCGGCGCCGCGCCCGGCGGCGATCACGAGGTAGTTGACCTCCGCGCTCTCGCCGCCATAGCTGAACTTGACTGTGGAGCCGGCGGTGTTCACGTCCTCGACGGCCGTGCCCGTGGCCACCTGGATGCCCTGGCGCTTGAGGCCGCGCTCCACCACCCGCGAGATGTCGGCGTCCTCGGTGGGGAGCACGCGGTCGAGCATCTCCAGCAGGATCACCTCGCTGCCCAGGCGCGCGTAGCCTGAGGCGATCTCGGCGCCCGAGGCGCCGGCGCCGACCACGGCGAGGCGCGCGGGCAGCTCGCTGAGTGCCCACGCCTCTTCGGTGCCGATCACTCGCCCGCCGAACTGCACGCCGGGGATCGCGCGCCGGACCGAGCCCGTTGCGAGGATCACCGTCCCCGCCTGGATCTCGGTGCCATCGAACTCGCTCCCGAGGCGCACGTTGCCCGAGTCGGTGACGGCGCCGTGCGCCTCGATCAGATCGATGCCGTTCTTCTTGAAGAGCCCATTCACGCCGCCCACGAGCGTGGCGACGACCTTCTCGCGGCGCGCCTGCACCGCCGGATAGTCGACCTCCACGCCATTCACTTTCAGGCCGAACTCGTGCGCGTCGCGCACCTCGCTGAGCAGATCGGCCGAGCGCAGCACTGCCTTTGCGGGGATGCACGCGTAGTTAAGGCAGCGCCCCCCCACCTTGTCGCGCTCCACCACCGCGGTCTTCATCCCCAGCTGCGCGGCGCGGATCGCCGCCACATACCCCCCAGGTCCGGAGCCGATCACGATGCAGTCGTATGAGGTTTCTGTCATCTGGCCTGAGCCTATCGTTCGCCGGCTTGTATACGCCCCATGACCCTCACCAGCTTCCAGAAGAGCCAGCCGCCAAGCCCGATGCTGAGCACGCACCCCGCCGCCGCGGGGATCGTCGAGGCGACGACGAGCGCGAGCGAGGTGACGATCACCTGAAAGGCGAGCAGCGCCTCGAAGCCCAGCACGGCCCAGTAGCGCTTGCGATACATCCCACCGGCGAGCCACACCAGCACCAGCACGAGGAAGAGCGCGCCGTAGACCGAGCCGCCGTGGCGGTTGAGTTCGTGCACGCTCGCCGTGCTCACCGCGACCGCCAGCGCAAGCAGCAGCGCGACTGCGATCGCGATCACCAGCGGCGCCGGCCACTCTCTCGGCGCGAGCGGCTGCAGGGCAGCGCGGGCCTGCTCGTCGCGCGGTGCTCCGCGCCCCCCGGAGGGTGGCGTCACCGGGCCCCCGGCCGGGCGGGGCGGCGATCCTGTCTGGGGCGGGGATCCCATGTCTCCCCGATCAGGCGTTGGCAACTGCGCCATCCAGTGTCTTGCGCAGCTCACGCGCCGCCAGCTCGGGATTGGCCGCCTCGGCGATCGCTCGCACCACCGCTATGCGCGTAGCCCCCGCGCCGAGCACCTCGCCCACATTCTCCGCGGTGAGCCCGCCGATCGCGAAGAACGGGCGAGGTGAGTTCGTGGCGGCGTAGCGCACAAGCTCTAGCCCCACCGCGGGGCGCCCCGGCTTGGTGGGCGTGGCGTGCACGGGACCCACGCCGATGTAGTCGGCATCCGTGGCCGCGTCGATCTCGGCGGGCCGGTGCGTGGAGAGGCCGATCAGCAGCTCTGGGCCCACGAGCTCGCGCACCTCTGCGACGGGCATGTCCTCCTGGCCGACGTGCACGCCGTCGGCCCCTGCCGCGAGCGCCACCTGCGGGCGGTCGTTGACGACCAGCAGGGCGTCCGCCGCCGCGCAGATCGTCACCGCCTCCCGCGCGAGCGCCGCGAGGGCGTCGTCTGCAAGGCGCTTCTCGCGCAGCTGCACGATGTCCACCCCACCGGCGAGAGCCGCCTCCAGCACCTGCGCGAGCGCGCGGCCTCCGGGGTTGGCGTCGCACACCAGATACAGGCGCGCCTCGGAGAGGCGGGCGCGGCGTTCGGCGGATGTCTTGTAAATAGGCAACACTATCTCCCGGTGCAAGCGCTTCTCGGCAGCTGTGCGGAACGTCTTCGACTTGCTCGAAAACCGTCACTGACTAGCATGACATCCATGTCTCCATCGGCAGACGCCGTGGTCGTGGGCGGCGGCATCATCGGTCTCGCGACTGCTTGGCGCGCAGGACAGTCGGGGTTGACGGTGACGCTGCTGGAGCGCGGCGATACCGGGCAGGGTACCTCCCATGTGGCGGCGGGCATGCTCGCGCCCGTCGCGGAGGTGGAGTTCGGCGAGGCGGGCCGCCGCGTGCTCGACCTCGGTCTGCGCTCGGCGGCGCTGTGGCCCGCCTTCGCCGCCGAGCTGGAGGAGGCCGCGGGGAGCCCGGTTGGCCTGCGCCGCGGCGGCACCCTCGTGGTGGCGCGCGACGCCGATGAGGCGCGCGAGCTGGAGCGCCAGATGGCCTTCCGCGATTCGCTGGGACTGTCCACCGAGCGGCTGCTGCCGAGCGCCGCGCGCGCGGCCGAGCCCGCGCTGGCGCCCACCCTGCGCCTGGCTTTCTCGGCCCCAGACGACCACAGTGTCGATCCACGTCTGGTGCTCGCCGGGCTGCGCCGCGCATGCGAGGCGGAGGGGGTGTTGGTGCGCGAGCACGCGCCCGTGGCGGGGGTCGAGCTCGACGGCGCGGGCGAGCGTGTGACGGGCGTGAGCCTCAAGAATGGCGAGCGCCTCTCGGCCTCCTCGGTGGTGCTCGCGGCCGGTGCCTGGACTTCGCAGCTCGGGGGCCTCCCGGCGCACGCGCGCGTCCCCGTGCGCCCTGTGAAGGGCCAGATCCTGCGCCTGCGCGATCCCGCCGGGCCGGGCCTGCTCGGGCGCGTGGTGCGCTTCCACGGCGGCTACCTCGTCCCCCGCGGCGACGGCCGCTACGTGCTCGGGGCGACGATGGAGGAGCGCGGCTTCGAGCTCGCGCCCACCGCGGGCGGCGTGTATGAGCTGCTGCGCGACGCCTCCGAGCTGGTGCCGGGGGTCAGCGAGCTGCAGATCGAGGAGCTGAGCGTGGGCCTGCGCCCGAGCACGCCCGACAACGCACCCGTGATCGGGCCAGGAGCGCTCGAGGGGCTTGTGTGGGCGACGGGCCACCACCGCAACGGCATCCTGCTGGCGCCCCTCACAGCGGAGCTCGTGGCGCGGGAGCTGAGTGGGTCGGTGGCAGTCTCATGATCTATCTCAACGGCGGCGAGTCGGAGTTGCAAGCGGGCGACACGGTGGCCGACGTGCTGGCCGGCATGGGTCTCTCCCCTGACGCGAAAGGCATCGCCGTGGCCGTCGACCACGGTGTCGTGCCACGCAGCGAATGGCGGGAATTCGCACTGCCCGCGAACGCGCGGGTGGAGGTGCTCACGGCGATGCAGGGCGGATGAGCGACGAACTTGTCATTGCGGGGCGCAAGCTCCGCTCGCGCCTGTTGCTTGGCACCGGCGGCTTCCCCTCGCTGGAGCTGCTCGACGAGGCGATCCGCGCAAGCGGCTCGGAGCTGGTGACGGTGGCCCTGCGGCGCGTCGATCCATCCGCGCGCGGCTCGCTCGTAGATGTCCTCACAGCCGCGGGCGTGGAGCTTTTGCCCAACACCGCCGGCTGCCGCACCGCGCGCGATGCGGTTCTCACCGCGCAGCTCGCGCGCGAGGCCTTCATGACCGACTGGATCAAGCTCGAGGTGATCGGCGACGAGGACACCCTTCTTCCAGACGCGCCCGAGCTGCTGCTCGCGGCAGAGCAGCTCGTGGATGCCGGCTTCGTGGTGCTCCCCTACACCACCGACGACCCCGTCCTCGCACGGCGCCTGGCGGACCTCGGCTGCGCCGCGGTGATGCCCCTCGGCGCGCCGATTGGCAGCGGCATGGGCATCCGCAACCCCTACAACCTCACACTGCTGCGCGAAGCGGTGAGCGTGCCGGTGGTGCTCGACGCGGGCATCGGCACGGCCTCCGACGCGGCGCTCGCGATGGAGCTGGGCTGCGATGCGGTGATGGCCGCCTCGGCCGTCGCCCGCGCCCAAGACCCGGTGGCGATGGCGCACGCGATGCGTCTGGCGGTCGAGGCGGGCCGCCTCGCTGCGGGGGCCGGCCGCATCCCCCGGCGCACCTACGCCACGGCTTCGACGCCCGAGGCGGGTCGACCGCATTTTTGAGGGCCGAAGGCCCGGTTAAGGGCGCCCGGAGGGCGACCTGCTTATAAAAAGGTCGGCTGGATGCCGACCGGTCTAACTCACAACTTCGATGGTGCCGTTCATCGACACCGGGTGGATCGTGCAGAGGTAGTGGATCGTCCCCGTCTTGGTGGCCTTGAATTCGAAGGTGCCGCCTTCCTTGAAGTTCTTCGACTTGAACGTGGACGGCCCCCCCTTGCTCGTGACGTTGTGTTCCACCGGGTCGTAGTTGGTCCACTTGATCGTGCTCCCCACCTTGACCTTGAGCGCATCGGGGTTGATCGCGATGTTGCGGTATTCGATCTGCACCACCCCGCTCTGCACCGGCGCGCCCGCCGGCGGCGCAGCGTACTTGGGGTTGGTCGAGGCGGGCTGCAGGCCACCGCTCTTGGTCTTGCTGGCGGTTGTGCTCTTGGAGATGACGACCTTGCTCGTCTGACCGCGAACCGTAACGGTCGTGGTTTCAGCCGTGCTGCTCCCGCCCGAGCCGCAGCCGGTGGAGAGCACGAACAGAAGCGCCGCGGTGGCGCCAGCACAGATCCCTCGCCTCATCGGATACAACCCTAACTTAGACTGACGCCTCGATGACGCGCCACTTCCTGACCGGGGCGGAGCTCACCGCCGCCGAGCTCGACGCGCTGCTGGCGCGGGCGGCGGAGTTGAAGGACGCCCCGCTTGCCTCCCCCGCGCTGGCGGGGCGCAGCGTGGCGCTGATCTTTCAGCGCCCCTCCACGCGTACGCGCGTGTCCTTCGAGGTGGGGGTCCACGAGCTCGGCGGTCATCCGCTGGTGCTGCGTCAGGATGAGTTGCAGCTCTCGCGCGGCGAGTCCCCGCGCGACACCGCGCTCGTGCTCTCGCGGCACGTGGCTGCGGTGGGCATCCGAACGGGTCCCCATGAGCTGGTGGAGGAACTGGCCGAGTACGCGTCGATCCCCGTTGTGAACATGCTCACCGAACTGCACCACCCCTGCCAGCCGCTGGCCGACCTGCTCACCGTGCGTGAGAGCTTCGGCGCGCTGGAGGGCCTGCGCGTGGCGTACGTGGGCGACGGCAACAACGTCGCGCGCTCGCTGGCGGTGCTCGGAGCGCTCGCGGGGGTGCACGTCGCCGTCGCCTCCCCGCCGGGCTACGCGCTCGACCCGGCCACCGTTCCGCTGCCGCCAGTGGCGCGCGGAGGACTCACGGTGCACGAGGACCCGCGCGAGGCGGTGAGGGGCGCGCACGTTCTCTACACCGATGTGTGGGTCTCGATGGGCGACGAGGAGACAGCGGCAGAGCGCCGCCGGGCGCTCGCGCCCTACCGCGTGGACGAGGCGCTGCTTGCCGAGGCGCACCCCGATGCGATTGTCCTGCACTGCCTCCCCGCTCACCCCGGCGAGGAGATCTCCGAGGGCCTCCTCTACGGCCCTCGCCAGCGCATCTGGGATCAAGCCGAGAACCGTCGCCACGCACAGAAGGCGCTGCTGGAGATGCTCCTCGGAACTGCCATGCTGAGCCAATGACCCAGGTCGAGACACGCACCCGCCCCGAGCGCGGACAGGAGCTCGAGTTGACGATCGACTCCCTCGCCTACGGCGGCGAGGGCATCGCCCGCATGGGCGACCACGGCTACGTCGTGTTCGTCTCCGGCGCCATCCCCGGCGACCGCGTACGCGCGGTGGTTTACAAGCGCAAGCGCTCCTACGCGCACGCGCGCACGCTGGAGGTGCTAGCGCCGAGTCCCGAGCGGATCGAGCCGCGAGCGACACACCCGGGGGTCCCCTGGCAGGTCCTGCCCTACGAGCGCCAGCTGGAGATCAAGCAGCAGCAGGTGGGCGACGCGCTGCGGCGCATCGGCCATCTGGAGGACTTCGAGCTGCAGGACATCGTCCCCGCCGTGCAGCAGTGGCGCTATCGCAACAAACTCGAGTACTCGTTTGGCATGGGTCCCGAAGGCGAGCTGCTTTGTGGCTTTCACGCCCCTGCTGGGGGGAACCGTGTGGTCGCGATCGAGGACTGTCTGCTCGCCTCCGAGCAGGGCAACCTGGCTCGCGAGGCCGCGGCACGCTGGGCGCGCGAGCAGGGTCTCAGCGCATGGGATCGCGGCGAGGCCCCCGACGGTCGCCTGCTGCTGCGCAACCTCGTCGTACGCGAGGGTCGCCACACGGGCAAGATCCAGGTGCGCCTGGTGAGCACCCCCGGCGAGCTCGACGTGTATGCGCTGGAGCAGGCGCTGCGCGCGGCACTGGGCGACGGTCTCTCGGGCCTGCTGTGGACGCGCTCGGGCCAGCTCGCGGAGACCACGATGGGCGGCGAGACAGAGCTGGTGAGCGGCGAGGCGGAGCTGCCCGAGCGCCTGGGCGAGCTCGACCTGCGCATCTCGCCCGAGGCATTCTTCCAGACCAACACCGAGATGACCGAGGTGCTCTACGGGCTGATCGTGGAGTTCGCCGCGCTGGAGGGCTGGGAGCGCGTGTACGACCTCTGCTGTGGCATCGGCACGATCGCCCTCACCCTCGCCCCCCGTGCGGGCGAGCTGTGGGGCATCGAGCTGATCGAGGAGGCAGTCGCCAACGCGATCGCCGCCGCCCAGCGCAACGGAATCCGCGCGAACTTCTTCGCGGGCGACGTGCGCCTGGCGCTGCCCGAGCTGCTCGCGCGCGCGGGCAAGCCCGACGTGGTGGTCGTGGACCCGCCGCGCGCGGGCCTCTCGCAGAAGGTGGTGCGCCGCATCATCGACTGCGCACCCAAGCGGATCGTCTACGTCTCGTGCAACCCCACCACCCTCGCCCCCAACGCCGCCCAGCTGGTCGAGGCCGGCTGGGCGCTGCGCACGGTCCGTCCTGTCGACATGTTTCCCCAGACGCACCATGTTGAGTGCGTTGCGCTCTTTGAGCGCGCCGATAGCCGGCGCGGTGCGGTGTCTCCGCTCGCTGCACCACCCGGATAGTCTTCGCGCCCGATGCGCGCCGTCACCATCCGTGAGAAGGAGATCGTGCTCGAGGAGCACCCTGACCCCGTGCCCGGCGCCGGCGAGGTGCTGGTGCGCGTGCGCGCGGCGGGGCTCAACGGCGGCGACATGATGCAGCGCTGGGGGCTCTATCCGGCGCCCCCGGGCTGGCCGCAGGACATCCCTGGGATGGAGCTGGCGGGCGAGGTGGTCGGCTTGGGCCCATTCACCCGATTACCCGCCCACCCCCGAGCGTTTCGCTGAGGGCGCACGCGTGATGGCGATCGTCGGCGGCGGCGGTCAGGCCGAGCTGGCCGTCGTGCACGGGCGCCACCTGATGCCGGTGCCGGATGCCCTCGACTGGCCCGCGGCGGGCGGCCTGCCGGAGGTCTTCATGACCGCGCACGACGCCCTCTTCACGCAGGCGGGGCTGCGGCCCGGCGAGCGCCTACTGGTGCATGGCGGCGCCGGCGGCGTGGGCACCGCAGCGATCCAGCTCGCACGTGCGACCGGCGCCACGCGTCACCGCGACCGTGCGCCGTGAGGAGTCGCGCGCGCAGGTCGCCGCGCTGGGCGCCGAGGTCATCGCGCCGGAGGGCTTCGCTGAGCACGGTCCGTTCGACGTCATCCTCGAGCTGGTCGGAGCGCCAAATCTGGCTGAGAACCTGAACGCGCTCGCCATCTGCGGGCGCATCTGCGTGATCGGCGTCTCCGCGGGCGTCAAGGCCGAGCTGAACCTGCTTGCGCTGATGGGCAAGCGCGCCCGCATCCACGGCTCCACCCTGCGCGCCCGCTCGCTCGAGGAGAAGGCCCTCGCGGCCCGTGCGCTGGAGCGCGAAGTGCTGCCGCTGTTCGAGTCAGGCGCGCTGCGGGTGCCAATCGCCGAGACCTTCGCCCTGAACGATGCCGCCGTGGCCTATGAGCGTTTTGCGGCGGGCGGCAAGCTCGGCAAGATCGTGCTCACTGCCTGATCAGTACGGAGGCTGCGCCTCATACCAATCCCCAAGGGCGCGGAAGGCGCTCCAGAACTCGCGCTTGGCGTCCTGCTCGTCGAGCGCGTCGTCGATGTTCGGGACATACAGGGCGTCGATGGAGGGCGTGAGCGACTGCACGACCCCCATCCGCTCCTGCAGCGGGCGCGCCAGCGGAATATCGAAATCGTCGAGCGAGGCGAGCGCGTCGGCGCCCATCGCGACGACGATCCGCGGCTGCACGATCGCAATCTCCTCGGTGACCCGGGCCACACAACCCGGGTCGGCAAGCGCAGCGTCGCTCAGAGGACACTTCACGCACAGCGTTCCATAGACAGCAAGCGGGTCTATCGACAAGCGCTTGAGCGACTTCATCAGCGCTCCGCCGGAGCGCCCGTAGAAGGCCACCCCCTCCTCGATCTCCGAGGGCAGCGGCGCGTACTTGAGCAGCATGATGTCCGCCTGCGGGTGCCCCGAGCCGAGCACCGGCATCAGGTTGCCGCGCGGGCAGTGCGGACACGACTGCAGCTCGCGCGTGAACGAGTTCAGCTCGCGGATCGCGCGCTTGAGGTACTTCTCCTTGATCTCGTCGTCGGTGGCAGGCATGCAGGCCCCCAGGGTTTTGACGACATCTTGGCTACTCCTTGCCGGTGCATCAAGCCTTGCGCGCGCGCTTCACGCGGCGCGCCTTGCTCGCCTTGCGCGCCGGCGCCGGCGTAGCCTTTGTCTGGAGGAACTTCAGCGCCTGCACATACAGCAGGCTCGAGGGGCGCGTGAGGATGTCCGCATCGCGCAGGCTCTGCATGAACTCCTGCGGGCCGTCGAAGTCGCGCATGCGGATGCGCACCGAGCCGAGGCCCTGCGCCACGTGCGAGTCCGAGCCCGCGCCCGCCACGATGCGGTACTTCGCCGCGAAGCGCGCCGCCTCCTCGTTGAACGCGCCGATCGCCACGCGCGGGTTGAACACCTCGATCGCATCCACCTCATCGATGATCGGGAGCAGGTGCTCGTAGTCGGGCACCGCGTGCATCCGATCGAAGGGATGGGGCACATACACGAGGCCCCCCTGGCGGCGTATCTCCACGACCGTCTCCGCGAGTGTGAGCCCGCGGGGGATCTTCTCCTCGATGAACAGGCCAATCACCTCGCCCTGCTCGGCCGTCTTGATCTCCTCCGCCACGATCACCTTCACCGGTGGGCGCGCGCTCGACCCTTCCGCCTTTTCGCGCGCCTCCAAGGCGCCCGAGATCTCGTTGTGGTCGGTCACCGCGATCGCCCCCAACCCCTGCTCGCGCGCGGTCGCCAGCAGCACCTCCACGGGGGTCGCGCAGTCGCCGGAGTGGTCGGTGTGCATGTGCAGATCCACATCGATCAGCCGCCTTCGCGCGAGGCGTTTGCGCAGCACCGGGTCGCCGCTCGTGTCGTGGCGGCGCGCCGCTAGCGCCGTGTAGATCTCCTCCAGCGCATCCACCGCCCCCGGCCCATCGGCGAGCAGGCGGTAGTCCGCGGGGTAGTGGCTCTTCATCAGCTCCGCCGTCTCTTTTTGGCTGGCCGTACGCGCGTCCAGGCGCCCGAAGAACGTCCCCACGAAGCGCTTCGCCAGCAGCGTCGTGAGCAGCCGCTCGGTGGGCGCGTGAAAGCTCCCCACGTTGAGCGCCCGCGAGTGGCGCAGCGCCACGCTCGAGGCGCTCGGCGGGAACGGCTCGTGCACGTGCACGAAGTCCAGCTCCACCGCCCCCAGCAGCTCTCCGATCGTGCGCGCCACGTCGATCGGCAGCGAGCCCACGCCCGCGCCCGCGCGCCTTCGCCCCGAGCGCGTACCGGCGCGTGCGCCCGAGCGAGCCCCGCTCGGCACATCGAGCACCTCGCCCACCGCGATCACCCGCGGTGTGCCCGCATCGGTCCCCTCCAGCAGGGATCCCATCCCCCCCGCTTCGCCCGCCCCCCCCGGCTGCTCGCGCGCCGCGCGCAGCGCCCTGCGATCCTCACGCACCCGCTCGGGCGAGCGCGAGGGCGCGAGGATCAGCACCCGGTGCCCACGCTGCGAGAGCTCGCCTGCGACGCGACGCACATACGCATTGACCTCGTGCTCGGCCTCCCACGGGTAGGGGCTGACGTGGGCGATCGCAAAGCGCTCCTTTGACACTGAGCGCAGGATAGGTCTTCGCTTCGCGATGTGGCGATCTTGTAGCCGGCCCGGGCTCTGGCTATAATTCTGGTCATGTCCGAGACTTTGCCGCTCGCCACCGTGAAGGCCCGGTTCTCCGAGATCGTCGATCGTGTCGCGCGCCAGCAGGATCGCGTCACCGTCACCCGCAACGGTCAGCCCGCTGCGGTGCTGGTTAGTACCGACGATCTCGAAAGCCTCGAGGAGACGCTCGCGATCATGTCCGACCGGTCGCTCACCGCGCAGATCCGTGCAAGCGAGAAGGCCGCCGCGGGGGGTGAAGGCGGGGTCGAGTTGGACGAGCTGCGCGCCGCCCTGGAGCGACGGCGGGCACATCGTAAGTGACGGGCCCGCAATGGCGGCTCACCGTCATGGCGCCGGCACGCCGCCAGTTCGACCGGCTGCCGATCTCAGTCGCTGCGGCAGTTCTCGAGACGTTGGACGCGATTGCGGAGAATCCCAAACGGCTCGGCAAGCGTCTCGCGTTGGAGCACGAGGGCCGGTTCTCGGCACGCCGCGGCCCCTACAGGGTCATCTACGAGATCCTCGAGGAGGAGCGACTCGTTCGCGTAGTGGCCATCGGGCATCGACGAGATGTCTACCGGCCGCGTTGACTTGACCACCCCGCTTTAGTACCGTACACTTGTACGGACTCGAGGAGGACTCCGTGGCAGTCAAGGCAGAGCGTCTAGAGGCGCGTCTCACATCGACAGAGCGCAAGCAGATCGAGCAGGCAGCATCGCTCGCTGGCGAGTCGGTGTCTTCGTTTGTCGTACTCGCGGCACTGGATCGTGCGGACATCCTCGTGCGGGAGCAGGCATCGACGGTGGTCCCAGCCGCCTACTTCGACCATCTGGTCGCATCTCTTGATGAGCCAGAGGGCGCTCCCGGACTCGCGCGTGCAGCTGCCAAGGCCGGACGCCGCGGGCGAATCAAGCGGGCGTGAGCTACCGCGTCGAGCCGCTTGCCGCCGGCCACGACCTTGACGCATTCGATTGCGGCCACGATGCCCTCAACGTGTGGCTGCGGCAGCACGCGCGGCGTGCCACGGGTCAGGGGACTCGCACCTATGTGCTGGTCGAGGAGGCCACCGGCGCGCTCGTCGGCTACTTCGCCCTCGCCCCCCATCTCCTTGAGCGGGATGAAGCCCCGCGTGCTCGTAGGCCGCGGGGCGCCCCGGCGTATTCCTGCGATCCTCCTGGCCAAGCTGGCGCTTCACAGCCGCCTGCAGGGCCAAGGGTTCGGGGCCGAGTTGCTGGTTCAGGCCTTGACCACGATCGTGGAGGCCGCGCGGTCAGCGGGTGGGCGGATCGTCGTGGTCGACGCCATCGACGAGAGCGCCGTGAGCTTCTACCGCGCCCATGACTTCCAACCCTCGCCGTCGGACCCTCACCGGCTGATCATGAAGCTCAGCACGGCCGCTCGCTCGCTCGGCCTCACTTGGCCGTAGCCTTAGCCACCACCGCCGTGCGCCCCTTCGCCTTCGTTCCGGGCTTACGCCCGTACTTGGCTATGAACTTCTCGGTGTCGGCACGCGCGAGGTCGTCGGGACGCTGGTTGTGCGGGGACTTCATCAGGTAGGAGCTGGGTCCATCGAGCTGGCCGGCGAGGCCGTGGTTGAGCGCGAGCTTGCAGCAGCGCACCGCGTCGATCACGATTCCGGCGGAGTTGGGCGAGTCCCACACCTCGAGCTTCAGCTCCGCGGTGAGCGGCACGTCGCCGAAGGCCTGGCCCTCCAGGCGGATGTGCGCCCACTTGCGGTCGGTGAGCCAGGGCACGTAATCGGAGGGCCCCACGTGCACGTCCTCGGCGGGCAGCTCGTCCTCCATGATCGAGGTCACCGCGTTGGTCTTGGAGATCTTCTTGCTCTCCAGGCGCTCGCGCTCGAGCATGTTGTAGAAGTCCATGTTGCCCCCCACGTTCAGCTGTGAGGTGTGCACCATCTTCACGCCGCGATCGCCGAACAGGCGCGCCAGCGAGCGGTGCACGATCGTGGCGCCCACCTGCGACTTGATGTCATCGCCCACGATCGGCAGCCCCGCCTGCTTGAAGCGCCGATCCCAGTAGTCCTCGCGCGCGATGAACACCGGGATGCAGTTCACGAAGCCGCAGCCCGCCTCGAGCACCTGCTCCACGTACCACTTCGTCGCCTGCTCCGAGCCCACCGGCAGGTAGGAGACCACCACGTCGGTGTGCGTCTCCTCGAGGATCTTCACGATGTCCGCCGTCTCGCCCGGCGCCTTCTCGATCTTCTGCTTGAGGTACTTCCCGAGGCCGTCGTGCGTCATCCCGCGGTACACCGGCACGCCGAGCTTGCTCGGCACCGCCCGCTCGCCCTTCGCGAACTTGATCGTGTTGTTCTGTCCCGCCCAGATCGCCTGCCCCAGATCCTTGCCCACCTTCGTCTTGTCGATGTCGAAGGCCGCCGTGAATTCGATGTCCTTGATGTGGTAGCCACCGAGGTCCACGTGCATGAGGCCCGGCACGCGCTGCGAGGGGTCGGCGTCGCGGTAGTAGTGCACGCCCTGCACGAACGCGCTCGCGCAGTTGCCCACGCCCACGATCGCCACGCGCACCTTCTCGGGCTGGTAGCGCGCGGCGCCGTTCGTTGCCGCGCCGTTGAGATTCGAAGTTGGTGTCACGTTTGCTCTTGTCCTTTTCGGTTTCGTTCTGGAGGAGGTACCCCGGGGCGCGGGGGTGGTCACACGGAAGCCAGCAGCTCGCTGCGTACGTGCCAAACGCGCTGTGCCACCGTGAACACGCTCAAAGCCGCGAGCACGTAGATCGCGGGGGCGAGCAGTTCGAAGCTGCCGAGCCCCGCACCCTTCGCAAAGAGTAGTCCGATCGAGATGATCACCACGCGGACGGGGCGTGTGGCGATGCCCACCTTGCACTCCACGCCCAGCGCCTCGGCGCGCGCGCGTGTGTAGGAGACCATCAGCGAGGCCAGCACCGCTATCACCACTGCGGCCGCCGCTCCCGCTTCCCCGCGCGTGGCGAAGTACGCGGCGACGGCCGTGAGCACGATGCCCTCCTCGATGCGATCCAGCGTGGAATCCAGGAATGCGCCGAAGGGCGAGCCCTTGCCCGACATGCGCGAGTAGCGCCCATCGAGCGTGTCGCACACCGAGCCCACGATGAAAGCGATGCCGCCGAGGAAGAAGTATTCCTGCCACACCAGCACCGCCGCCACCACGTTCAGCGTGAGCCCCGTGAGCGAGATCGCGTTGGGTGTGAGGCGCGACTCGATCAGGCGGTTGCGCACGAGCTCGCGCCGCTGCCCCGAGCCGATCGGCGCGCGTGCGCCCCGCGCCCGCGCTCGCGGAGTCCCGCGCCGCCCCGCTCGCGCCGGTGGGTGTCTTGGAGGCATGCCCGCCGCGCCCTATCCGCTCGTGCCGATTGGGGCTGCGCCCACGCGCGCGCCGCCCACACCCACGTGAGCGCCCTTGGCTTGGGCGCCCGTGTCGGCGAAGCGCCAAACGGCCGGGCGTGCACGCGCCAGCCACGCCGCGCCGTACGCCGAGAGGCCCGCGGTGGCGGCGCCCAGAAGGGCATCGAAGATGAAGTGGTTCGCGGTCGCAACGATCACGAAGGCCATCAGGAAGGGGTAGAGGAACCACGCCACGCGCACCGCGCGCAGCCGCGTAAGGCGCGCCAGCGGCCAGCCGATCATCAGCGCGAAGGCCACGTGCATCGAGGGCACCGCCGCGTAGGGGTTCGTGAGCGCGCTCATCGAGGCGCTCGCGTGCGAGATGTGCACGCCGGTGAAGTCCGACACCGAGTCGATGAAGCCCCACTCGGGCATGAAGCGCGGCGGTGCGGTGGGGAACACCATGTACCCCACCAGCGCGATCACCATCGCGATCATGAACATGTTGCGCACGAAGTAGAACGAGCGGTTGTGGCGCAGGTAGAGGTAGATGAGCGCCCCCACCGTCACCGAGGTCTGCGCGTTGACGTACAGCCAGCTCGACACATCCATCGCCAGGTGGCTGCCCGAGGCCCACGCCTGCACCGAGGGCTCCACGAAGAAGTGCATCGTGCGCTCGATCTGGATCAGATCGCGCGCGTGCTGGAAGGCTGCCGTCGCGCGGCCCTCCACCAGCCCCCGTACAACGCGGTAGGCGAGGTAGGCGAGACCGAACAGGGACACCTGGCGCAGTACATCCAGCCAACCATGTGGCAGGACCCGCGCCTGCAGGAGGCGGATGCGGGCGACCATCGGTTGTGAAGCCTACCGCGCGGAGGTGCCAACACGGTACAGACGCCAGTGCGGCGAGCGCCAAACTTCGTGCAGGTAGGGCAATCCGCGGGCGATCAGCGCTCCCTCGGCCAGCCCCGCCTCGTCCAGGCGCACGTCGGGCAGCGCCACGTACGCCACCCCGTTTTCGGCTAGCCACGCGCGATACGCAGCGGCCGTTAGGCCCGATCGATAGAAGAGCGCGCCGTAGCGTGTGTCGAGCTGACGCTCCCAGCCGCGCGCCAGCTCGATCCCTTCGTGTCCCGCGAGATGCGCGGCCTCCCAGTGCGCGCCCGTGAGCGGTACCTCCACGATCGTGCGCGTGCGGGGGCGGGCGGGGTTCCCATCCAACGAGCGCAGCTCCGCGCGCAGCGGCGCGTAGTAGGCCGCGTGCACCGAGGGATCGCCCACCAGGGAGCTCACGTCGTTGATCGGGGTCTCCAGCTGCCAGTAGAGCAGTACCGGGGCGAGCACTAGAAGGATGCGCCGGTGGTTGCCCCAAAGGATCCCTACCAGCAGCGGTCCCGCGAGCGTCGCGCCCAGTCGAGCGGCGTTCCCACCCACGGGCGTGTGCAGCACGAAAGCTCCTGCCATTGCCACTGCGTACAGACCGGCGCCGATGCGCACGGCCTGTCGCCCGCGCGGTGTGAGCGGCCCCTGCGGCAAGAGCAGCGCGATCAACAGGATTCCTGCCTCCGCCCACCAGAACACCGAGGGTGCAAAGGGCTCCCAGCCGCCTTCGGGGAATGCCACTGTGAGGACCGCGATCGGGGCGAGCGCCGCGGCCGTGAGTGCGAATCCACGTCGGGGTGCGCCCGCCAATGCGTCGGCGAGACCGGCCAAGGCGAGGAACGCCCCCGCGATGGGACTTGCTGCGCTCGTCAGCGCCGCAAGCGCCAAGCCGAGCACAAGGCGTCCGTCCAGCAGCGCCAGCACCGAGCCGAGCCCTATCGCGAAGCCCAGGTCGTACGGCACGCGTCCGGAGAGGAGCCCCACGCAAAACGTCACCGCGAACCACACCGCTGCGGCGCGCGCCGCCGGAAGTGAGAACACCCGTGCGGCGATCAGCGCGAACAGCACGCTGGCGGCGACCGCCGAGAGCGCCAGCACCACGCGCACGCCGAGCAGTGCCCCCAGCGCGGGGGAGAGCAGCGAGTAGCTCGGGAGGTAGTGCCCGTGGATGGCGTACCAGCCGCTGTCGCGCAATGTGAACCCCACGCGCGCGAACAGTTCGCTGCGGTACGCCGCCGCCGCCAGGTCCCCTGCAGGGGGGCTGACGATCAGGTAGGCGAGTGAGAGGATGGCTGCTGTGGCAAGCGCCAGTGCCCAGGGTGCCTTATTGTCAAGCTGGCGCTTCAAGCCGCGGTGAGGAACTCGGCCACGCGCTCGATCGCCTCGGGTCGCTCATACCACCACCAGTGTCCCGCGTCGAGCAGGAGCAGCTCGGCTCCCAGCGCCTCGGCGTACTCGTGCGCGAAGCGCGTGGGGATGTAGGGGTCGCGCTCGCCCCACACCACGAGCGCGGGCATCGTGAGCGAGCGCAGGTTCGCCCCCGCCGCCTCCAGGACGCTGCTCGGCGAGGAGCGGTAGAGGCGCAGGATCGCGCGCTGGGTGCCCTGGTCGAAGTGGTCGAAGACCGTGTCGAGGAATGCCTCGGGCAAAGGCTCCCCGCTGGCGGTGGCCTCGCGCGTGGAGCGGCGCAGCACCCACCTCGTGGTCGCTCCCATCGCGATCTCCCCAACGCCGGGGGTGCGCCACAGGCGCGCCGTGCGGTGCCAGCGGTAGCCCGGCAGGAACGTCACGGCGTTAGTCACCACCAGGCGCTCCACGCGCTCGGGGTGGCGCTGGGCGAACGCAAGGCCGACTGCGCCCCAGTCGTGCACGAGCATCCGCACCCGCTCCACCTCCACCAGATCCAGGAAGCGCTCGATGAATTCTGCGTACTCCTCGATCGTGTACTTCAGATACCCCGGCTTGCCCGAGCGCCCGAAGCCGGGGAGGTCGGGTGCGAGGCCGCCGGTGCGTTCGAGAAACGGGAGCCAGTCGTTGGAGTTGGTGGGCACCCCGTGCAGATACAACGCCGGCGCGACGCTCGCGAGCGTGCCCTCGGGGGCCGGCGCGCTGCGCCAGAAGATGGGCAGCTCGCCCAGCTCAGCGGTGTGGTCTGCGACCTCGGGCACCGGGCGAGGATAGAGCCTGACAGGCACATAGACGGCTACCGTGGGCCGGTGCCCCCTGCTGCCTCCCGTCCCGCGCGTACCGCTCGCAGCCATGCCGCCTGGAAGCCCCCGACACAAGCGCGCGTGATGCGCATCCGCGATCGCCTGCGCGCGGTGTATGGCATCCCGCGCATGGCCCCGCATGGGCGCCCGCTCGACGAGCTGGTGCTCACGGTGCTCTCGCAGAGCACCAACGATCGCAACCGCGACGTGGCCTTCCTGCGCCTTCGCGAGCGCTTTGGGCGGGAGGGGATCGACTACCACGCGGTGCTCGCCGCGCCCGTGGCGGAGATCGAGGAGGCGATCCGCCCCGGGGGCATCTCCAAGGTCAAGTCGGCGCGCATCAAGCAGATACTTGCCGCGATCGCCGAGCATCCGCGCGTCCCTCTACACGTCCCATCAGACCCCCGCGACCCCGACGATCCGCTCTCGCTGGAGTGGATGCGCACCGCACCCGTTGGGGAGAGCCGCGCCTACCTCTGCGCGCTGCCCGGCGTGGGGCGCAAGACCGCCGCGTGCGTGCTTCTCTTCTCCTACGGCCTGCGCGACATCCCAGTCGACACGCACGTCTCGCGCGTGGGGACCCGCTTGGCCCTGTTCCGCCCCGGCGCCCCCTTCGAGGAGCTGCACGATGCGATGCTCGCGCTCACGCCGCCCGGCGAGGAGCTGGAGTTCCACGTGAACCTGTTGCGCCACGGACGGCGTACCTGCCACGCACGCACGCCCGCATGCGAGGAATGCGCGCTGGCGCGCATGTGCCCGAGCCGAGGCCTGTTCACTCAGCCCCGCGGCAGCACCGCGAAGGCGATCACCGCATAGTGCAGCGCCGCGGCGACGATCACGAGCGCGTGGAAGATCTCGTGGTAGCCGAAGACCTTGGGAAACGGGTTGGGGCGTTCGGTGGCGTAGACGACGGCGCCAAAGGTATAGAGCAGCCCACCCAGCGCGAGCCCGGCGAAGCCGAGCCAGCCGATCGCGGCGGGCAGCTCGCCGAAGACCGCCACAGAGACCCAGCCGAGCGCCACGTACACCGCCGCGAAGAGCCACTTCGGCGCGTCGAACCAGACGAGCTTGAAGGCGATGCCCGCGAGCGCGCCCACCCACACGGCGATCAGGATCGCGCGCGCCAGCGGACCGGAGAGCGCAATCAGCGCAACGGGCGTGTAGGTGCCGGCGATCAGCACGAAGATCATCGAGTGATCCAGGCGCCGCATCCAGCGCCGCGCGGTGGGGCGCCAGGTGACGCGGTGATACAGCGCGCTCGTGCCCAGCAGCGCGGAGACGGCCACGGCGTAGATCGCCGCGCCCGCACGCGCCCGCCCGCCGGAGGCGGCGAGGATCAGCCCCACCCCGCAGGCGAGCGAGACGAAGAAGGCGTACTGGTGTGAGACCCCGCGCAGGCGGGGCTTTACCGCGGCGCCTGCTCCTGCCCCGATACTTGCATCGATTCCCCCAGCGTCCATACACAGACGGTAGCGGCACGCGGGTCGATCGGATGTAGCTATGCAGCCAACTTTGCCTGCTCGCCGGCGAGCTTTGCCGCTTCGCGCTCGGGCGTGACGCGCACGACGTCCCAGGCGAGGCCGACCTTCGCGAGCCCGAGGATAAGCCAGCCCGAGGGGTCGAGCTCGTACCAGCGCAGGCCGTGAAAGGCGCTGCGCGGGAAGGCGTGGTGGTTGTGGTGCCAGGCCTCGCCGAGCGAGGGGAGGGCGAGCCAGAAGACATTGGTCGATTTGTCATCGATCGGGAAGCGGCGGCTGCCGAAGAAGTGGCAGATCGAGTTGATCGACCAGGTGACGTGGTGCACGAGGAAGATGCGCACGAGTCCGGCCCAGATGTAGGCGGTGAGCGCGGCGAGCCATGAGCCACCGCTGAGCACCAAGCCCAGCAGCGCGGGCAGCGCGAGGCTCGCCAGCGCGATCCATGGGAAGGAGCGGTTGATGCGGCGCATCTTCGGGTCCTCCACGAGGTCGCGCGCGAAGCGTCTGGAGGACGCCTGGCCATGCACCGTGAAGAGCCAGCCCACGTGCGCGTGCCACAGGCCGCTGAACATCCCGGAGATGCCGGAGCCGTGCTCGGTGTGGGGGCTGTGCGGGTCGCCCTCCTCGTCGGTGAAGGTGTGGTGTTTGCGGTGGTCGGCGACCCAGTCGATCACCGAGCCCTGCAGCGCCGCCGAGCCGAGTACCGCGAGCGTGTAGCGCAGCCAGGTGTGCGTCTCGAAGGCGCGGTGGGTGAGCAGGCGGTGGAAGCCGACGGTGATGCCGATCGCCGTCATCAGGTACAGCACCGCGAAGATCGCCAGATCGCGCGGGCCGAGCAGGCGGTTCCACAGCAGCACCGCGGCGGCGATCAGGCCGAGGAAGGGCAGAGCCACCGCGGCGATGTTGGCGTTTCGCTCGAGGCGGGTCATGCGTCGTGGGTGAGGTTACCCCTCGTGTGGGACCGCATGCGTTGCGCACTCGCCGGGTAACGTCGCTCTGAGAGCGCCGCAGATCGGTGTGCCTTGACATCCGCAGAAAATCTGCCATACTCTCACTCAGATTTCCACAGTCCTCTTATGAGGGCGCCGCGCGGAGTCCCCATCCGGTTGGAGGCGGGCGAGCCGGGATGGTGGGTTCGAATCAATTTCCAGCTACAAGGAGCAGCAAATGGGCAAGACGATAGGTATAGATCTGGGCACGACGAACTCGTGCATGGCGGTGCTGGAGGGCGGCGAGCCGACCGTTATCGAGAACGCCGAGGGCGGGCGCACGACCCCGTCCGTGGTCGCCTTCACGGCCTCGGGCGAGCGTCTGGTGGGCACCGTGGCGAAGCGCCAGGCGGTGACCAACCCGCAGAACACGGTCTTCTCGATCAAGCGCTTCATGGGTCGCAAGGAGGGCGAGGTGCGCGAGGAGGAGTCGATCGTCCCTTACAAGGTCGTCTCGGGTCCCAACGGCGACGCCAGGGTCGAAGTAGCCGACAAAGAGCAGTTCTCCCCGCCGGAGATCAGCGCGATGATTTTGCAGAAGCTGAAGACCGACGCGGAAGCGTATCTGGGCGAATCGGTCGATGGGGCCGTGATCACGGTGCCGGCGTACTTCAACGACGATCAGCGCCAGGCGACGAAGGACGCGGGCAAGATCGCGGGCCTCGATGTGAAGCGCATCATCAACGAGCCGACGGCGGCCTCGCTGGCGTATGGCCTCGATAAGGAGAGCGATCAGACGATCCTCGTGTTCGACCTCGGCGGCGGCACCTTCGACGTGTCGGTGCTGGAGATCGGCGATGGCGTGTTCGAGGTGAAGTCGACAGCCGGCGACAACCACCTTGGCGGAGACAACTTCGACAAGGCGATCGTGGATTGGCTCGTGGCGGACTTCAAGCGCGCGCAGGCGATCGATTTGGCGGCCGATCCGATGGCGCTGCAGCGGCTGTATGAGGCCGCGGAGAAGGCGAAGATCGAGCTCTCCACGACGCAGGAGACGCAGATCAACCTGCCCTTCATCACGGCCGACGCCTCAGGCCCCAAGCACCTCGATATGCGCCTCACGCGGGCGAAGCTCAGCGAGCTGACGTCCGCGCTGCTGGACCGCGTGGTGGCCCCGGTGCGCCAGGCGATCGACGACGCGAAGGACAAGGGCGTGAAGGAGATCGAGCACGTGGTGCTGGTGGGCGGCATGACGCGCATGCCGGCGGTGCAGGAGAAGGTGAAGGACCTCACCGGCAAGGAGCCCCACCGCGGAGTGAACCCCGACGAGGTGGTCGCGGTCGGCGCGGCGATCCAGGCGGGCGTGCTGGCGGGCGACGTGAAGGACGTGCTGCTGCTCGACGTGACGCCGCTGACCCTTGGCATCGAGACGAAGGGCGGCGTGATGACGAAGCTGATCGAGCGCAACACGACGATCCCCACGCGCAAGGGCGAGGTGTTCTCCACGGCGGAGGACAACCAGCCCTCGGTGGAGATCCACGTGCTGCAGGGTGAGCGCGAGATGGCCAACTACAACAAGTCGCTGGGCAAGTTCCAGCTCACGGGCATCCCGCCCGCGCCGCGCGGCATCCCGCAGATCGAGGTGGCGTTCGATATCGACGCCAACGGCATCCTCAACGTCTCGGCGAAGGATCTGGGGACGGGCAAGGAGCAGAAGATCGAGATCAAGGCGGGAAGCGGGCTGAGCGAGGAGGAGATCAAGAACATGGTCTCCGACGCGGAGACGCACGCCGAGGAGGACCGCAGGGCGCGCGAGCTCGCGGAGGCGCGCAACAACGGCGAGAACGCGGCCTACCAGGCCGAGCGCCAGCTCACCGACCTGGGCGACCAGGTCGACGCGGACTCCAAGGGACGCATCGAGGAGGCCATCAAGGAGGTGCGCGAGTCGCTCGAGTCCGAGGACCCCGCCGAGATCAACGCCAAGACCGAGGCCCTGCAGAGCGCGTTCCACGCGATCAGCGAGGCGATGTACCAGCGCGCCCAGGAGCAGGCCGCCGGATCGGGACCCCACCCACCCAACGGTGCCGCGGCAGATGGCGACGGCTCCGGTGGCGGCGCGTCCGAGGAGGACGTGGTGGACGCAGAGGTCGTCGACGAGCCGAAGGTCTAATCGATGACCGACATAGAGCAGACGATCGAGGAGGAGCCCCAGCCGATCGATGACCCCGAGACCGAGGAGGAGGCGGTTGAGGTCGCGGAGGACATCGATGAGCTGGTGGCCACCGCCGCCCAGCGCGATGAGTACCTGGCGCTGGCGCAGCGCACGCAGGCGGATTTCGAGAACTACCGCAAGCGCGTGGCGCGCGACTCGGCGATGGCGCACGAGCGCGGGGTGGTGAAGCTCGCGAAGGAGTTGCTGCCCGCGCTGGACAGTCTCGATCGTGCGCTGGAGGGCGCGGCGCAGGACGACCCGCTGCTCAAGGGCGTGCGCCTCGTGCGTAGCGAGCTGGGGGCGGCGCTTGGGCGCGTGGGCATCGAGGCGTTCGCGCCGGTGGGCGAAGTGTTCGACCCAAATGAGCACGAGGCCGTCGCGCAGCAGCCTGTGGAGGGGGCCGAGAGCGGGACGGTGGCGGAGGTCTACCAGACGGGCTACCGCTCGGGCGCAACCGTGATCCGACCCGCACGCGTGCTCGTGGCCGCGTAGGCGAGGGAGGAGATAGGAATGGCGACCCGCCCCGACTACTACGCGACCCTGGGGGTCGAGAAGAAGGCCACGCCCGAGGAGATCAAGAAGGCATACCGCAAGCTGGCGCGCAAGTACCACCCCGATCGCAACCCGGATGACAAGGATGCGGAGGCGCGCTTCAAGGAGATCTCGCAGGCGCACGACGTGCTGGGCGATCCGGAGAAGCGAAAGCAGTACGACAACGGCACGGGCGCGTTCGCCTCCAGCGGGGGCGCCGGCTTTGGGGGGTTTGGCAACTTCGACTTCGACAGCTCCTCGATGGGGGACATCCTCTCGAACCTGTTTGGCGGCTCGACGAGCGGGCGCAAGGTGCGCACGAAGCCGCGCGGCGAAAGGGGCGCGGACCTGGAGGCGCAGGTGCGCATCTCCTTCGACCAGGCGGTCTCCGGCGGACAGGTGCCGCTGTCGGTGTCGAGCGCCTCGACGTGCACGACGTGCCACGGCACGGGCGCGAAGCCGGGAACGGCGCCGAAGGTGTGCCCGCGCTGTCAGGGGCGGGGCATCGAGACGCAGGGACAGGGGATGTTCTCGATCTCGCAGCCCTGCTCGCAGTGCGGCGGCCGCGGCACGGTGATCGACGACCCGTGCCCTACGTGTCAGGGCAGCGGCGCGGTGCGCACGATGAAGCGCTACCGCGTGAACATCCCGGCGGGCGTGAAGGAGGGCTCGCGCATCCGCCTGCCGGGCAAGGGCGAGCCGGGGCGCAACGGGGGGCCGCCGGGCGACCTGTACGTGACCACCCATGTGACGCCTTCGCCGGTGTTCAAGCGCAAGGGAGACAACCTCGAGGTCGAGGTGCCGCTAACGATCCCGGAGGCGTTGCGCGGCGCAGAGGTGCAGGTGCCGACGCTGTCGGGCAAGAAGACGCTGCGCGTGAAGCCGGGAACGGCGCACGGCACGGTGCAGCGCCTGCGCGGCGAGGGCCCGCCAAAGCTTGGGAGCGGATCGGGTGGGCGGGCTCCAGACAAGGGCGACATCCATTACCGCTTCACGCTGGAGGTGCCGGCGGAGCTGAGCGGCGAGCAGCAGAAGGCGGTGGATGCGCTGTCGAAGGTGATGAACGGCAATCCGCGCGCGCGGCTGTTCGAGAACGTCGGCGCGGCGAGCGAGGATGGCGCGTGATGGCGCGGCGCGAAATCACCCATGTGCGCGTGGCGAGCGACCGCGGCGTGTTCATGATCTCGGTGGCGGCGGAGCTGGCGGAGATGCACCCGCAGACGCTGCGCGTGTATGAGGCGCGGGGGCTGATCGAGCCCAAGCGCTCGGCGAAGGGGACGCGGCTGTACTCGCAGGAGGACGTGGAGCGCCTGCGCCACATCCAGGGCATGACGGCGGAGCTGGGGTTGAATTTGGCGGGGGTGGAGCGGGTGCTCGATTTGGAGGAGCAGATCGAGGCGCTGAATGGCCGCATCGAGGAACTCGAGGAGGTCTCGGCGCGCGCGCAGACGGAGCTGGCGGAGCGCCTGGAGGAGGTGCGAAGGAGCTTCCGCGCGGAGCTGGTGCCCTACGACGCCCACGGCGCGGAGCTGGTGCGGGCAGCCGATGTGCGCTCGCCCTTCCCCAAGCCAAGGAGCACGCAGAGATGACCCCCAACGGAACCCCCCAGAACACCCAGGCCCAGCCCGAGGAGGAGCAGAAGCCGCTGGAGCGCTTCGGGCGCGACCTCACGGAGCTGGCCGAGCAGGGCCATCTCGACCCGGTGATCGGGCGCGATGAGGAGATCCGCCGCGTGATCCAGGTGCTGAGTAGGCGCACGAAGAACAACCCGGTGCTGATCGGCGAGCCGGGCGTGGGCAAGACGGCGATCGTGGAGGGCCTGGCGCAGCGGATCGTCAGCGGCGATGTGCCGGATTCGCTGCGCGAAAGGCGCGTGATCGCCCTCGATATGGGCGCGCTGATCGCGGGAGCGGCCTATCGGGGCGAGTTCGAGGATCGCCTGAAGGGCGTGCTGAAGGAAGTGAGCGAGGCGAAGGGCAAGGTGATCCTGTTTTTGGATGAGCTGCACACGATCGTGGGGGCGGGCGCGGCGCCGGGGGCGGTGGACGCGGCGAACCTGCTGAAGCCGATGCTGGCGCGCGGGGAACTGCGCTGCGTGGGGGCGACGACGCTGGATGAGTACCGCAAGTACATCGAGAAGGACGCGGCGCTGGAGCGGCGCTTTCAGCCGGTGAACGTGGGCGAGCCGAGCGTGGAGGACACGATCGCGATATTGCGGGGGCTGAAGGAGCGCTATGAGGTGCACCACGGCGTGCGCATCCAGGATGGCGCGCTGATCGCGGCGGCGACGCTGAGCCACCGCTACATCGCCGATCGCTTCCTGCCGGACAAGGCGATCGATCTGATCGACGAGGCGGCGAGCAAGCTGCGCATCGAGATCGACTCGCTGCCGACGGAGATCGATGAGGTGGATCGCCGCGTGATGCAGCTGGAGATCGAGCTGACGAGCCTGCGCAAGGAGAAGGACGACCCCTCTCGCGAACGCCGCGAGGCGATCGAAACGGAGCTGGGCGAGCTGAAGGCGCGCAGCGCGGAGATGAAGGGGCAGTGGGAAAAGGAGAAGCGGGCGATCCAGGGCGTGCGCGACTTGAAGGTGCGCCTGGAGGAGGCGCGCGTGGAGGCCGAAAAGGCCGAGCGCGCGGCGGATCTGCAGCGCGCGGCGGAGCTGCGCTACGGCGTGATCCCCGACTTGGAAAAGGAATTGACCGCCCAGGAGGGCGGCCACGATGGGTCGCGCGACGAGGAGGCAACTCCTTTGTTCCTGAAGGAGGAGGTGGATGCGGATGACATCGCAGAGGTAGTGGGGCGCTGGACGGGCATCCCGGTGAGCCGCCTGCTGGAGGGCGAAGTGCAGAAGCTGATCCACATGGAGGAACGCCTGCATGAGCGCGTGGTGGGTCAGGACGAGGCGATCGAGGCGGTGGCCTCGGCGCTGCGGCGCAGCCGCGCGGGCCTGCAGGACCCGGACCGCCCGATCGGTACGTTCCTGTTCCTGGGTCCCACCGGAGTGGGCAAGACCGAGCTGGCCAGAGCGCTGGCTGAGTTCATGTTCGACAGCCAGGATGCGATGGTGAGGATCGATATGAGCGAGTACATGGAGAAGCACTCCGTCTCGCGCTTGGTGGGAGCGCCCCGGGATACGTGGGCTACGAAGAGGGGGGCCAGCTGACGGAGGCGGTGCGAAGGCGCCCATACAGCGTGGTGCTGCTGGATGAGATCGAGAAGGCCCACCCGGATGTGTTCAACACGCTGCTGCAGGTGATGGACGACGGCCGCCTCACCGACGGCCAGGGCCGCACGGTGGACTTCAAGAACACGGTGCTGATAATGACCTCCAATTTCCCGGTGAGCGAAAGCGCCGACGAGCCCCAGCTGCGAAGCGAACTGCTGGGCCACTTCAAGCCGGAGTTCATAAACCGCCTCGACGACATCGTGCGCTTCCACGCCCTGACGCGCGAGCAGATATCGGAGATCGTGGACCTGCAGGTGGGCCACGTGATCGAGCGAGTGGCGCAGCGAGGCGTGATGGTGACGCTCACCGACGACGCGCGCACGCTGATCGGAAACCTCGGCTACGACCCCGCCTACGGGGCGCGACCGCTGCGGAGGGTGATCCAGAAGCAGCTGACCGATCGCCTGGCGTTCGCGCTGCTGCAGGGCGATCTGCGGAGTGGGGACAGCGTCACGGTCGATGCGGAGGGTGGCGAGTTGGTGTTGAAGGTCGCAGAGCGCGCCGTCGTGGCAGGCGCGTGAGCAGCTAGATTCAACGTATGACAAGCACTGACACCCTGAGCAGGGCATTGCGCGACGAGCGGAATGTTCGTTTCGCACTGCTCTTCGGGTCGATGGCGGCGGGCACTGAGACGCCGGCAAGCGACGTCGATGTGCTTGTCGATCTGCGCGACGCGAGCCTGGATCGCGTCGCGGATCTCAATGCCAAGCTGTCGGCGGCCACGGGACGCAGCGTCGATGTCGTGCGGCTCGAGGACGCCGAAGGCGAGCCGTCCTTCCTTGCCGACGTGCTGGCCTACGGTCAGCTGCTCGTCGATCGCGAAGGGCTATGGCCACGACTGCGCCGCCGCAGGGGAACGCTGGACAAGCGCGGTCGGATGCAGGACGCGCGACGCACGCGGGCCGCGCTGGCCGGCATCGATCGACTGCTCGGCGCGTGAGCCTCTGAGATGGCGCGCAAGGTGGAGGGCAAGCGCTGGCGGCGCGATATCTCAGAGCACCTGGAGCAGTTCCCAAGGCAGTACGCGGCGCTTGAGAGCGCGATGGCGGCTTTTGGTGGCGAATTGGATCTGAAGGAGTTCAAGACCGCACAAGTCGCACGGGCGACGATCGAGCACGGCTACCTGCAGGTCTCGGCCGGGGACGTGCACCGTGCCGCCGAGCTCGTGCACGACGCCGCGCGGGACTTCATCGGGCGCTATCGGGCATGGGTCGGGCCCCATCTCGAAGACGGAGGACGTGAACCCTCGTGAATCGCGTCGGAGTCCACGCAGGCGGACTGTGCGACGCTCGCCGATCGGGTAAAACGATCGGTAGGCGCGCGACGCGGCGCGATCGCAACCGACGGAGGGCTCCTCATGCCGACCTACATCATGCTGGCCAACCTGACCCCGGATGGCGTGCAGACCGTGAAGAACAACCCGCAGCGCATCCGCGAGGTGAACAAGGAGGTGGAACAGCTGGGCGCGTCTGTGAAGGCGCAGTGGGCCACGTTGGGGCGCTTTGACTTCGTGAACATCGTGGAGGCGCCGGACGAGCAGACGATGGCGCGCGTGTCGCTGGAGCTGGGTTCGCGCGGGACCGTGAGCTATGAGACGCTGGCGGCTATCCCGGTGGACGATTTCATAGCATCGCTGTGATGGCTCACGTTATCGCTCTGGCATGAAGATCCTGGTCGTCGGCGGAGGCGGGCGCGAGCACGCGATCGTGCTTGCGCTGAAGCGCTCGGCTGGGGAGAACGAGCTGTTGTGCGCGCCCGGCAACGCCGGCATCGCGCGGGATGCGCGGCTGCTCGACATCGCTGCCGATGACATCGACGGAATCGTCGCGGCGGTGGAGCGCGAGGGCATCCACTTCACCGTCGTGGGCCCCGAGGCTCCCCTGGTGGCAGGCCTGGTAGATGCGCTCGATGCGCGTGGTCATCTTGTCTTCGGTCCATGTGCCGCCGCGGCCCAGCTGGAGGGCTCCAAGGCGTATCGCCAAGCAGGCGATGGAAGAGGCCGGGGTGCCGACCGCACGCTGGCGCCACGTGAGCACGCTGGAGGAAGGCGCCGAGGCGGTGCGAGAGCTGGCCGATCCTGGCGTCGTCATCAAGGCTGATGGCCTCGCCGCCGGCAAGGGCGTGACCGTGGCGGATTCGGCCGAGCAGGCGCAGGCAGCGTTGGCTGAGATCTTCGTGGGCAATCGCTTCGCGCCAGGCCCCGCGGTCCCAGTGCGGTGGTGGAGGAGCGCTTGAACGGCACGGAGGTGTCGCTGATGGCGCTGTGCGACGGCAGGTGGGCACTGCCGCTGGAGCCAGCGCGCGACTACAAGCGCATCGGCGAGGGCGACGTCGGTCCGAATACGGGCGGCATGGGCGCCCACTCGCCCGTGCGCGAGCTGGAGGACAGTGGAGAATGGGACCTCGGCTCGTTCGTGTTCGATCCGATCGTGGAACTCATGCGGCGGCGGGGCACTCCCTACCATGGGATGCTCTATGCCGGCCTGATGCTCACTGACGATGGTCCACGCGTGCTGGAGTACAACGTGCGCTTCGGCGACCCGGAGACGCAGGCGCTGCTGCCACGCCTGAAGTCCGATTTCCTCGATCTGCTGCTGCGCGCCTCGCGGTCCGCCGGCTTATCCGGTCGCGATGAGTTGGACGAATGGCTGCCGCGCTGGTCCTCGCAAGCTGCCGTTACGGTGGTGCTGGCGAGCGCCGGATACCCAACGTCGTTCTCCAGTGGCGATGCAATCACCGGCCTGGAGAACGTGTCCGAGAAAGTCGAGGTCACTCACGCCGGTACTGCCGCCGCGGGCGACGGGGTCATGACCGCAGGCGGGCGTGTCCTCGGCGTGACCGCGCTGGGCAAGGACTTCCAATCCGCCCGGGAGACAGCCTATGCTGCCACTGAGATGATCTCCTTCGCGGGTATGCAGATGCGCGGCGACATCGCCGCTGGCGCCGAGACCGACATCCTCTGGAGCATGGCGATGGAGCTCGACGAGAATGGGTGACGTCTCCCAGATATCAACCCCGCTGACGGAGGCCGAGTCGACGCTCTCCGAGCTCGATGTGGACGCGCCGCTGGTGGGCATCGTGATGGGCTCCAAGAGCGATATGGAGGCGATGGAGAGGGCGGGCGCGGAGCTGACCGAGCGCGGAATCATGCACGAGCTACGCGTGATGAGCGCCCACCGCGAGCCCGATCTGGTGGCCGAATACGCCAAGAACGCGCGCATGCGCGGGCTGCGCGTGATCATCGCCGGCGCGGGCATCTCGGCGGCGCTGCCGGGAGCGGTGGCGGCGCACACGGACATCCCGGTGATCGGCGTGCCGCTGACAAGCCGCCTGAGCGCGGCGGGCGGCCTCGATGCGATCCTCTCGATCGTGCAGATGCCCCCGGGCGTGCCGGTGGCGTGCGTGGGTCTCGACAACCCCCGCAACGCGGCGATTCTCGCAGCGCGCATCCTTGGAGCTTGAGGCCGGCCGCGGTGCGTCGGGGGCGCGCCCCTCGCCCGCGACGGCGATAATCGAAGCATGATCGCGCGCTACACCCGCCCCGAGCTCGGCAAGCTGTGGACCGACGAGGCGCGCATGGAGAGCTGGCGCCAGGTCGAGGTGGCCGCCTGTATGGAGCTGCCGGCACTGCTGGGCGAGGGCAAGGGCCCGACGCCGGAGGATCTGCAGGCGATCCGCGCCGCGAGCTTCACGGTGGAGGCGGTGAACGAGCGCGAGCGCACGACCGACCACGACGTGGCGGCGTTCGTGGACGTGCTCGCGCAGTCCGCGGGCGAGGCGGGGCGCTGGATCCACTTCGGGCTGACCTCCTCGGACGTGCTCGACACCGCGCTCGCGCTGCAGCTGAAGGCGGTGGGCGAGATCGTCGTCGCGGGCGCGCACGAATTGCGCGCGGCGCTGATCGCGCGCGCGCGCGAGCACGTGGACACGCTGTGCGTGGGGCGCACGCACGGCGTGCACGCCGAGCCGACGACCTTCGGCGTGAAGCTCGCGGGCTTCGCCTTCGAGGCCGATCGCAACGCAAGGCGCCTGGAACGCGCCTTCATCCAGGCCTCGGTGGGCGCGGTGTCGGGCGCGGTGGGCACCTACGCGGCGACCTCGCCGGAGTTCGAGGCGCGCGTGCTCGAGCGGCTGCGCCTCAAGGGCGAGCTGGTGTCCACACAGGTCGTCGCGCGCGATCGCCACGCCGAGCTGCTGAGTGCGATCGCGCTCGCGGGCGCTGGTCTCGAGCGGTTCGCCACGGAGGTGCGCCACCTGCAGCGCACGGAGGTGCGCGAGGTGCAGGAGCCCTTCCGCGGCGGGCAGAAGGGCTCGAGCGCGATGCCCCACAAGCGCAACCCGATCAAGAGCGAGCAGATCGCAGGGCTCGCGCGCGTGCTGCGCGGCAACGCGCAGGCGGGCCTCGAGGACGTGGCGCTGTGGCACGAGCGCGACATCTCGCACTCCTCGGTGGAGCGCGTGATCCTGCCCGACTCGACGATCCTGATCGACTACCTCCAGCACCGCACGACGGCGCTCGTCGAGGGCATGACGGTGGACGCCGAGCGGATGCGCGAGAACCTCGAGCTGACGCACGGCGCGCTCTTCTCCCAGCGCCTCTTGCTGGCGCTGGTGGAGTCCGGCATGACCCGCGACGACGCCTACTACGGGCGTGCAGCGGGTTGCGCAGGAGGCGTGGGACACGCGCACGCCGCTGCGTGAGCTGCTGGAGGAGCGACCCGGTCGGCTCAGAGCTCGACCTCGAGGCGATCTTCGACTACGGCCAGTACACGCGGCACGCGCGCGAGATCGTCGCGCGGCTCGACGAGATCGCCTGAGCCGCTGGTAGCATCGCGCCGCGTGAGCGCCCTCGCCGAGCTGCCCCTGATCGCCCGTGGGAAGGTGCGCGAGATGTATGCGCTGGAGGGTGGCGCCGGCAGCTCACAGGACGCCGGTGGGCAGGCGGGTGGACGGCTGCTGATGGTCGCCTCCGACCGCATCTCGACCTACGACGCGGTGCACCCAACGCCGATCCCCGACAAGGGCAAGGTGCTCACCGGGCTGTCGGTGTTCTGGTTTGGAAAGACCTCCCACATCGTCGCCAACCACCTCATATCCGCTACCAACGGTGTGCCGGCGGAGGCGCTTGGCCGGGGCCTCGTGGTGCGGCGCCTGGAGATGCTTCCGGTGGAGTGCGTCGTGCGCGGCTACATCACCGGCTCGGGCTGGAAGGACTACCAGGCGACAGGCGCCGTCTCGGGGATCGAGCTGCCCGCCGGGCTGCGCGAGTCTGAGCAGCTGCCGCAGCCGATCTTCACACCCTCGCACCAAGGCCGACGTGGGCCACGACGAGGCGATCGACTTCGCCCGCGCGGCGAAGCTCGTGGGCGATGAGGGGTTGATGGAGCGCGTGCGCGATGTCTCCGTCGAGCTCTACTCGTTCGCCGCCGAGCACGCACGCGAGCGCGGCGTGATCCTCGCCGACACGAAGTTCGAGTTCGGTCTCGACCCAGACGGCCAGCTGGTGGTGGGCGATGAGGTGCTCACGCCCGACTCCTCGCGCTACTGGCCAGTCGATGGCTACGAGCCGGGCAAGGGCCAGCCGAGCTTCGACAAGCAGTACGTGCGCGATTGGGCCTCGGGCAGCGGCTGGGACAAGAAGCCGCCCGCGCCGGCGATTCCCGAGGACGTGGTGGCGGGCACGCGCGCCCGCTACGTCGAGGCGTATGAGCGCATCACCGGCGAGCCCTTCCAGGCGTGGCTCGATCGGACCGCTTGATGCGCGCGCGCGTGCTGATCCGCCCCAAGGCCGGCATCCTCGACCCGCAGGGCGAGGCGGTGCAGCGAGCGCTGCCCGCGCTCGGCTTCGCCGGCGCCTCCAACGTCCACATCGGGCGCCTCGTGGAGCTGGATGTGGACGACCCCGATGAGCTGGAGTCGATGTGCGAGAAGCTGCTCGCCAACCCGCTCGTCGAGGACTACGAGGTTCAATTGCTCGGCCCCCCTTTGGAGGAGAGCAAATGAGCTACACATGCGCAGGCGCAGGTATGCATGTGTAGGTGCTAATGTTAATGCATGTCCTCTTCGCTGTTGACACGCCGCACGCAGCTGCTGCTCGACGATGACCTGCATCGACGCCTGCGCGAGATCGCCGCGCAGCGGGGCATGTCGATGGGGGCTCTGATCCGCGAGGCGATCGATGAGAAGCTGGCTCACGTTCAGGACAGGCGATCGCGTGCGTACGCGGAACTACTCGCTGCTGAGCCCATGCCGGTGGACGATTGGCCGGTCATGAAGCGGCAGTTGATCGAAGACATGTACGCCGACAAGTTCGACTGACGCGCGAGTGCGGCGCTTCCTTTACGACACCGGCGTGTTCATCTATGCGCTCGGTGGCGAGCACCGTTACCGCGATCCCTGCCGAGCCATCCTGGACCATGGCGAGCACGGACGCCTCGCCGCCGAGGCGAGTGTCGAGCTGGTGCACGAGTTTGCGTATGTTCGGCTCAGGCAGGGGGTGACTCGTACCGGTGCTGCCAAATCTGCACGGGCGATCGCCGACGCGTGTCCCCTACACCCTGTCGGATTCGCCGACATGGAACTGGCGCTGGATCTGTGGTGCAAGCACGAGCGGCTCGACATGCGCGACTCGATCTTCGCGGCGCAAGCGCTCAATCGCGGCATCGACGCGATCCTGAGCCCCGACCGCGGCTTCGATGGGATCCCCGGGCTTCAGCGCATCGACCCAGACGACGCGGTGGCCGTGGCGACGCTGCTATGAAGTTCGGCGTCCTCCAGTTCCCGGGCTCCTGCGACGAGGTCGACGCGCTGCTCGCCGCACGGCGCGTGGGCGAGGCGGAGCTTTTGTGGCACAGCGAGCGCGACCTCAAGGGCGTCGACGCGGTGATCGTGCCTGGGGGCTTCTCCTATGGGGACTACCTGCGCGCGGGCGCCATCGCGCGCTTCGCGCCCGTGATGGAGGCGGTGATCGAGTTCGCCAACGAGGGCGGGCTCGTGCTGGGGATCTGCAACGGCTTTCAGGTCCTCTGCGAGGCGCACCTGCTGCCGGGCGCGCTGCTGGGAAATGCCAACCGGCGCTTCACCTTTCGGCAGGTGCGCTTGGAGGTCGTGCAGGGGGACACGAGGTTCACCGGCGCATGTCCGACCTCCCTGAGCATCCCCGCGAAGCACTCCTGGGGGCGCTACTACGCGGATGAGGCCACGCTCGACGAGCTCGAGGCCAACGGCCAGGTCGTGCTGCGCTACGCCCTCGCGGAGAACTTCAACGGCTCGCTGCGCGAGATCGCGGGCGTGTGCAACGCGGAGGGCAACGTCTTCGGGCTGATGCCCCACCCCGAGCACGCCGTCGATTCGCTCACCGGATCGACCGATGGGCTGTGCGTCTTCGAGTCGATGCGCCTCGCCGTGGAGGGCGCGCGTGTCTGAGGGCGCCCCCACCGTTGAGGACGCCGTTGCGCTCGGCCTCACACGCGCGGAGTACGAGCTCGTGTGCGAGAAGCAGGGGCGAGCGCCCAACCAGGTCGAGCTGGCGATGTACTCGCTGCTGTGGAGCGAGCACTGCGCCTACAAGCACTCCAAGAAGCTCCTCCGCACCCTCCCCACCGAGGGGCCGCACGTGGTCATGGGCCCCGGCGAGAACGCCGGCGCGGTGGACGTGGGCGGGGGCCTAGTTTGCGCCTTCAAGGTGGAGTCACACAACCACCCCTCCGCGGTTGAGCCCTTCCAGGGCGCCGCTACGGGGGTGGGGGGCATCCTGCGCGACATCTTCGCGATCGGCGCCCGTCCGATCGCAGTGCTCGATTCGCTGCGTTTTGGCGAGGTCGGCGGGGGCGGGCATGCCGGTTCGGCAGGCGAGGCCGGCTCGGGCAGCGAGCTCGGTGTGGGCGAGCACGTGGGTTCGGCAGCCCAGGCCGACTCGAGCGACGCGACCCTCGCGGCGCAGCCCCTCCGGGGCGGAGCCTCTTCTCCTTCTTCCCCTTCCTTCACCCGCTCCCGCTACCTGCTCGACGGCGCCGTGGCGGGGATCGCTCACTACGGCAACTCGATCGGCGTGCCCACCGTCGGCGGGGAGGTCTATTTCGAGGGACCCTACGAGCACAACTGCCTCGTCAACGCGATGGCGCTCGGGCTCGCGCCGCGTGAGCGACTCGTGCGCAGCGCCGCCGCCGGGCCGGGCAACGTGCTCGTGCTGTTCGGCGCCTCCACCGGGCGTGACGGCATCGGGGGCGCCTCGGTGCTGGCGTCGGCCGAGCTGGGCGAGGGCGAGGGAGAGGACAAACGCCCCACCGTGCAGGTGGGCGATCCCTTCGAGGAGAAGAAGCTGCTCGAGTGCTCGCTCGAGCTGCTCGAACGGGGGCTGCTCGTCTCGCTGCAGGATCTCGGCGCCGCTGGGTTGACATCTTCGGCTGCCGAGATGGCTTCCAAGGGCGAGGTGGGGCTTGACATCGACGTCTCGCGCGTCCCCCTGCGCGAGTCCGCTCTGGAGCCCTTCGAGGTGATGGTCTCCGAGTCCCAGGAGCGCATGCTCTGCGTCGTCGCTCCCGCCCACATCGAGGCCGTGCTCGCGCTGTGTGAGAAGTGGGAGATCGGCGGCTCGGTCATCGGTTCGATCACCGCCTCGCAGCGCCTGCGCGTGTTCGCGGGCGAGGAGCTCGTGGGCGATATGCCGGTGCGCGCGCTCGTGGACGACTGCCCTCTCTACGACCTCGCGCCCTCGCCGCCCGCCGTGCCCATCTACCCGGCGCCTTTGCCGGTGCTCGCCGAGGACGCCGGGCCGGCGGACACGCTGCTGGCGCTGCTCTCATCGCCCAACATCGCCTCGCGTCGCCCCCTCTTCGAGCAGTACGACTCGATTGTGCAGTCGCGCACCGTGCGCCGCCCCGAGGTGGCCGACGCCGCGGTGCTGGCGCTGCCCGACGGATCCGCGCTGGGCGTCTCGATCGACTGCAACGGCCGCCGCGTCGCCGCCGACCCCTACCGCGGCACGGTGGAGGCTGTGCTCGAGTGCGCCGCCAACCTCGCCTGCGTGGGCGCCGAGCCGCTCGGCGCCACCAACAACCTCAACTTCGGCAACCCCGAGAAGCCGCACATCGCCTGGCAGCTCTCCGAGGCCGTGCGCGGTCTCGGCGACGCCTGCCGCGCGCTGCAGGCCCCCATCGTGGGCGGCAACGTGTCCCTCTACAACGAGGGCCCCTCGGGTCCCATCTACCCCACGCCCGTCGTGGGCATGGTGGGGCGCCTGCCCGACGCCTCACGCGCGGGGCGCCTCGGGTGGGCCCGAGAGGGAGATGCCATCGCGCTCGTCGGACCCTTTGCCCCCGCGCTCGAAGCGAGCGAGCTGGCGAAGCTCTGGGGCCGGCAGCTGCCTCCGCGCCTCCCCGCAATCGACGTGGGCGCGGTGCGCAATGCCCACTTCGCCGTTCGCGGCGCCGTGCGCGTGGGCGCGCTCTCCAGCGCCCACGACATCGCCGAGGGCGGGTTGGCGGTGGCGCTCGCTGAGTGCTGCCTCGCGGGGGGGCTTGGGGTAAACGTGAAGCTGGACGAGGAGGGCGATCGGTTCGCGGCCCTTTTCGGTGAGGCGCCGGGAGGCTTCCTCGTGAGCGGAACCACCAGCGGGGTGCGCTCGCTCGGCCGGCGCACGCCCACACGCGTGATCGGCGCCGTCGGCGGCGACTCGCTGCGCATCGTCCTGGGTGAAAGCCACCTGGAGGTCTCACTTGATGAGCTCACCCGTGCTCACGCTGCCCTAGCCGGGCTGTTCCGATGACTCCGGCTGCTAGCTTGAGGGGGTGACGCCTGTGCCGCGGCGCAGGGCCGCAAGGCCCGGTCACGGTCGCCCGGAGGGGGACCGTCGCCATCAGGAGGGCCGGCTGGATGCCGGCACGAGCATTCCTACTCGCGACGGACCGCGCGACGAGTGCGGCGTCTTTGGCATATACGCGCCCGGCCACGACGTCGCGCGCCTCTCCTACTTCGCCCTCTACGCGCTCCAGCACCGCGGGCAGGAGTCCGCGGGGATCGCCTCCGCCGAACGGGGCGGGCACATCATCACGCGCCGCGAGCTGGGCCTCGTCAACCAGGTGTTCAGCTCCGACAGCGACCTGCGCACCCTCGCTGGGGATCTGGCGATCGGGCACGTGCGCTACTCCACCACGGGCTCCAACGCCTGGGAGAACTCCCAGCCCGTGCAGCGCAGCGCGGGGCGCAACGGCACCTCGCGCGAGCTCGCGCTCGCGCACAACGGCAACCTCATCAATGCCGTGGAACTGCACGATGAGCTGCTCGCTCAGGGCGTCACCTTCAGCTCCACCTCCGACTCGGAGATCATCGCCGCGCTGCTCGCCACCCACCCGGCGGAGCGCATCGAGGACGCCGTCGCCGACGTGCTTCCTCGCCTCAAGGGGGCCTTCTCGATCGTGGTGATGACGAAGGATCGCGTCGTCGCCTTCCGCGACCCCCACGGCCTGCGGCCGCTGGCGCTCGGCGAGCTGGCCGGCGAGGAGCCGGGTGACGCCGCGCGCCACTGCGTCGCCTCGGAGTCCTGCGCGCTTGACATCATCGGCGCCAAGCACCTTCGCGACGTCCAGCCCGGAGAGGTTGTCACGCTCGGCGAGGAGGGCGTGCAGTCGCGCATGGTCCTGCCCAACGAGCGCCGCGCCTTTTGCGTGTTCGAGTACATCTACTTCGCCCGCCCCGACTCGCGCATGCAGGGACAGGTGCTGCAGGTCGCGCGGGGGCGCATGGGGGAGATCCTCTGGCGCGAGGCGCCCGTGCAGGCCGACCTTGTGATCGCGGTGCCCGACTCCGGCAACGCCGCCGCGCGCGGTCTCGCGCGCGCCAGCGGCATCCCCCAAGACGATGGCTTCGTGAAGAACCGCTACGTCGCGCGCACCTTCATCCAGCCCGGGCAGGAGCTTCGCAAGCACGGCCTGCGTCTGAAGTTCAACCCTTTGCCAGAGGTCATCGCCGGCAAGCGGCTCGTCGTCGTCGACGACTCGATCGTGCGCGGCAACACCACCCGCCAGATCGTGCAGATGCTCCGCGACGCCGGCGCCGCCGAGGTGCACATGCGCATCAGCGCGCCCCCCATCAAGCACCCCTGCCACTATGGCATCGACATGTCAACGCGCGAGGAGATGATCGCGCACGGGCGCACCACCGAGGAGGTCGCCGCGGAGCTGGGCTGCGACTCGCTGCACTACCTCTCGCTGGAGGGCGTCTATGAGGCCGTCGGCGCCGGGGCGGGCGGGCGCGAGTCCCATTGCGACGCCTGCTTCAGCGGGCGCTACCCGCTGGAGGGGACCGTCGAGGAGGCCGGGGGGAAGTATTCACTGGAGGATGGCCCGCTGCCGCTCGTTCGGGCCTGATCCGGGCCTGATCTGTCCGACCCGCTCCCCCCGGTGGGTTCGTTATCGTCTGAGGCCGCCCATGGCCTGGACCCACTCCCCCGAAGCCCCGCTTCCGATCGCCGTGCTGGTCTCCGGCACGGGCACGAATCTGCAGGCGCTGCTGGACACCGTTCACGGCCACGAGGCGCAGGTGGTGGCCGTAGCCTCGAACGTCGCCGCTGCACCCGCACTGGCCCGTGCCCAGGCTCGGGGCGTGCCCACGGCGGTCTTTGAGCGCTCGCGCTATTCAGACCGCGCGGCGCGCGACGAGGCGATGGCCGAGTGGTTGGTTGAGCGCGGTGTGCGGCTCGTGGTGCTCGCCGGGTTCATGGAGCTCCTGAGCCCCGCCTTCCTGGCGCGCTTTCCGCAGGCGGTGATCAACGTGCACCCCTCGCTGCTGCCCGCCTACCCGGGGCTGCGCGCGATCGAGCAGGCGCTCGCGCATGGAGACGAGCGCTTCGGCGTCACCGTGCACCACGTGGACGCGGGCATCGACACCGGTCCCGTCATCCTGCAGGACGCCATCGAGTTGCCCGGCGCCGAGGATCCCGCCGGCGTGCTGGCGGCGCTGCGGCCGCTGGAGCACAAGCTGCTGCCCGAGGCTGTGCGGCTCCTCGCCGCACAGCGACGCCTGGTCGCTGCCTGAGTTGAGCGCGTCCATCGGTATCGAGCGCAGCGAGCCCGGCGCGGTGCGCGTACGCCGCGCGTTGCTCTCGGTCTCGGAGAAGGCCGGCGTTGTGGACTTCGCGCAAGGCCTGGTGGAGCTGGGCGTGGAGATCGTCTCCACGGGGGGCACCGCACGGGCGCTCTCGCAGGCGGGCATCGCGGTGCGCACGATCGAGGACTTCACCGGCTTCCCCGAGATGATGGACGGTCGCGTGAAGACGCTGCACCCACGTCTCTATGCGGGCCTTCTGGCGCGGCGCGACGACGTGGAGCACCTGCGCGCCGCGGCCGAGCAGGGCATCGAGCCGGTGGATCTGGTGTGCGTGAACCTCTACCCCTTCGAGGAGACCATCGCGCGCGAGGGCGTCTCCGCGGAGGAGGCGATCGAGAACATCGACATCGGCGGCCCCACGATGATCCGCGCCGCCGCCAAGAACCACCTCTTCGCGGCGGTGGTCGTCGACCCGGGCGACTACGCGCGCGTGTTGGGTGAGCTGCGCGAAACCAGCGGTCACCTCTCGCCCTCCACGCGCGAGCGTCTCGCCGCCACGGCCTTTGCCACCACCGCGCGCTACGACGCCTCGATCTCGACGTGGTTTGCGATGCGCACGCACGAGGGCTTTCCGCCGCACCGGCGCGATGCCTACGAGAAGGTCGCCGACCTGCGCTACGGCGAGAACCCACACCAGCAGGCGGCGTTCTATGCGCGCGTGGGCTCCCCCACGCACCTCCTCGAGGGCGTCAACCAGCTGCACGGCAAGGAGCTCTCCTTCAACAACCTCCTCGACCTATCCAGTGCACGCGAGCTGGTGGAGGATTTCGAGGGGCCGGCGTGCGCGATCGTCAAGCACAACAACCCCTGCGGCGCCGCGACGGGGGCGACGGCGCTCGATGCCTACACGCGCGCCTTCGCGTGCGATCCGCAGAGCGCCTACGGCGGCGTGATCGCGCTCAATCGCCGCGTGGACGGCGAGTGCGCGAGGGCGCTCTCCCAGCAGTTCATCGAGGTGCTGCTCGCCCCCGGCTTCGACGCCCCCGCGCTGGAGACGCTCAGCGAGAAGAAGAACGTGCGCCTGCTCGAGCTCCCCCAGTGGCCTGCGCCCAGCCACGAGGTCGAAGGCAAGCCGATGCTGGGCGGTCAGCTGGTGCAGACCCGCGACATCATCACCGAGACGCGCGAGCAGATGCAGGTGATGGGCGCCATTGCGCCCAGTGAGGAGCAGTGGCAGGACATGCTGTTCGCCTGGCGCGTCTGCCGCCACGTGCGCTCCAATGCGATCGTGATCGCCCGCGATGGCGCCACCATCGGGATCGGCGCCGGTCAGATGAGCCGCGTGGATGCGGTGCGCATCGCGATCGAGAAGGCCCAGGCCACGCAGGGGGGGGTGGGCTCCAATCAATTGGCGGGCGCCTCGCTGGCCTCAGACGCTTTCTTCCCCTTCCCGGACGGGCCCGAACTCGCGCTGGATGCGGGCGTCGCGGCGATCATCCAGCCCGGCGGCTCGGTGCGCGACGAGGCGGTCGTGGCCGCCGCCGACACTGCCAACGCGGCGATGGTGGCCACCGGAGTCCGCCACTTCCGCCACTGAGACAGGCGCTGCGAGCAGGCGGGTCCCTCGACCGCGAAGCCAGCACGCCCCGCGAGTTACAAGACGCGACCGTTCTGCAAGCGGCACTGGGCCGATTCACAAGAGACTGGTCACGATGTCGTGGTCGTAGACGTACATGGTTACGGTGCCGAATCGATAGGTCGCAATAGCCGGCCCGAGTTTTGGCGGGTTCCAGCCGGGACCGCTTGTATCGGTCAACAGGAATGTGCGGATCGGTTCCGGTCGATACCAGGCTTCGAGGTAATTGAAGGGACCGGGGCATATCCCGGTGGGGCTGCCTGCACACCCGATGAGCGGAGCGACCCTCACTCTGAGATTAGAACGCCAGGCGATTGCTGCGGCGTCCCAATAGAGCGCATAGCCAAGTGTGGCGTGCATGTTTTCGGCGGCCTGCGCCACCGCCTCGGCGACATGCGGCGAGGGGCCTCGGGCCGAGGGCGCCTTTGCCGCTGTGCTGTGGTTCAGTGCGATGATCGAAGTGAGCAGGAACACGAGCGTGCCGGCAACGACGGCGCCGCGTGCCGCGACGCTGCTCCGAGCGAGCAGGGGCAGCATCGCCGCGACCGCGAAGACGGCGCCCACCAGATAGCGAGAGGTTCCCGCAGCGGGAGCGGAGCTCACGATAAAGCTGGCGGAGAGGCAGATGAGGCTTGCCGTCCAGAACAGTATATAGACAGTCAACCGTTCATCGATGGGCTCATCGCCGGCTCGGCGATCCCGAATATACCGCCACGTATATCTGGGGATCAGAAGGACTATCCCGATGCTCAAGGTTGCACAAACCAGCGCGAGGACCGTCGTGAAAGTTATCGGTTCCCCAAAGAAATTACCGTTTCCCAGTTGCGCAATGGCCTGCAGCCACAGCTTGCCATTGGAGAAAAGGACTTCGAGACTTGCGAATTTGAGTTCATAGTATGCGAGGAAGACACCCGCTGAATGCATGATCGATGTCGTTGCCACCGCGCTGGCCCCGATGACCGCCGCAAGGGCTCCACCTGAGATCATGATCTTCTTGGTCACGGCGTTGGGACTCAGCACCCAGATCGCAACGCTCGCGAAAAGCAGCGGCAGCACCCCCGAAGTGAGAAGCTCCTTGTCGGAGGCGGCATTGATTCCGACGACCACGCCGATGGACAACGTGAGTGCCGTCAACGGCAGCCAGCCAAGCTTGGATCCCCGTTCGGCCATGATCACCAGAAACGCCGCCAGCAGCACGAGGGAATACCAGGTGGTGGTGTGATCGTTGAGCCAAAGCATCAATTCCAGAACTGGCGGTCCGGCGCACAACAGAATGACCGCCGTCAAGGTGGCCGCCCAGCGCCCCGCGACACGCCATGCCGTCCAGGTCATCAGCGCGATCGACAGAAGCCCAATGAGATATGGCCCGATCTCCCAGATCTGGCGATGAGCGGGAAGCCACTTCGTGGCCAACTCGAAGATCAGAGTCGAAAACCACGGCAGGTTGGCCATGATGACCTTGCCACCGGCTCGATCGGCGTAGAATTCCCCAAGTACGGGCGCTGAACTCGCATCTGAATTTCCATAGACATTCACGAGCAGGTGGCTGAGGTGAGCCAGGGCGAGAACTGCATACAGCGCTGCAAAGGGCAAAAATGACCACATCCACCAGTCGGAGCGTGCAAGCAGAGCGCGCTTTTCGATCACCTGCACGCGACCGGCGCGTGAACGAATTGCCCCCGATTTCCTTGGCATCCGCGGCACCCTAGCCGCTCGCACCGAGCGTATCTGACTTGCGGCAGTCGCTCGAGGCCGGCGTGAGCGATCTCCAGCAGTTAGAACCCTACCGTCAGGCGCTCTTTGGTGCTCCAGGCGGGGACGAGCGATACCTCCGGTTTGTTTCCGTCTCTCGATACTCCAACTGCTCTATCGGTGGACAGGCTGACGGCCGAGTAATGGCCGCGGGCCCTAACCCGTCTGCAGGATCACAGCGCCTTCGCTGCGACCCCCAGCTGCAGGTCTTCTTCCTGCGCTTCGTGCGAGCTCTGCTCGGCGATGCGCAGCCCCTCGGCGAGAACGCCCGGGTTGGCTGTGGTCTGGCGTTCGGTGAGCGGCTGCAGCAGTCCGCGCAGCGTGAGCATCGGGCCGACCCAGCGTGGCGCCCAGACGCGCGCGGAGCGGCGCTGCACCCCGCGCTCGATCGCGTCCACCGCGCGCGAGAGGGGCACCGGGTTGCGCACGAAGCCGGGCACGCGGCCCATCGCCGCCTGCGTGGAGGGCTGCCCGAAGCTCGCGCGCACGAGATCGGTATCGATGAAGCCGAAGTAGGCGCACCCCACGCGCGCGCCGCTGGGCACCGTCTCCTGGCGCAGCGCGTCGGTGAGCGCCTCCACGCCTGCCTTGGAGGCGGTGTAGGGGCCCATCATGGGCGCATGCGACACGGCCGCGAGCGAGGCGATGTTGAGCAGATAGCCGCGGCGTTCCATCACGTGCTTGATGACGGCACGGTCGGTGCGCCACACGCCGAGGAAGTTGACCGCGAGCGTGCGCTCCACCTGCTCGATGGGGGCCGTCGCGAGCGTGCCCATAAAGGCGATTCCGGCGTTGGCGATCGCAACATCGAGCGCTCCAAAGCGCTCGGTGGTGGCGCGCACGGCGCGCTCCAGCGCGTCGTAGTCGCTGACATCGGCCTCGAAGGCGGCCGCGCGATCGCCCAGGCGTGCGGCGAGGGCCTCCAGGCGCTCGGGCTCGAGGCCCACAAGCGCTACGTTGGCGCCCTTCGCGTGCAGGCGCTCGGCGACGCCCGCGCCGATGCCCCGCGCGGCGCCGGTGATGAACACGGTGCGGCCATTCACGTCGAAGTCTTCTGCGGGAGTGCGGCTCAAGGTGTGCTCCTCCAGTTCGCTTGTCTGCGCAGGCTATCGATCTCTGCTGGAGGTCTTGTTATCGGCCGATCCTTGCCCTGACGGTGCTCGGGTCCGCGCCCGCCGGGAGTCTCGCCCGCTGCTCGAGGAGCTTCCAGCGCCTGCGGGGCCCGCACTGTCTGACGAGCCTTCTGCGCCAGAAGAGCCTCCGCCGTTCGAGGGGGCTATGCGGCTGTCTGAAGAGACTCTGCCGCTGCTGGGGGTGGAGGAGTCGCCTCCTGAGCTTGCACTGCCCGCTGAACCGCTGTCGCTATCACCACCCGCGCCACCGCCATCGCTCGTCTGGCTGCCTTGACTCCCGTCCCCACCCGTATCGTGGCGTTCACCGCCGTTTGCAGAGCCCGTGCCCGTCTGCTGCGTGGGGGCGGGATTGGCGGGCTTGGGGTACTGCGTGGGGGGCGGAACAGCGGGCGCAGGGTTCTGGGCGGCGGGAGGGTGCGAGGGCGCGGAGGGAATGCGCAAAGGAGTGCCATTGCCAGTGGGAGGCGCGAGCGTGGGCGCCCGCGGCGCGAGGCGATGCGGTATGGATGAGCGATGGTGGGCTGCGGTTCGGCGGCTCCCTGTTCGAGGGTGGCTTACCTGGCCTGTGCGGGTGGCGGTGAGAATGCCTGGGTGAGCCGCCCCGGTGCGTACGGCGGCGAGGCTGATCTCCGATCCCGCTGCACGGGTGGTGGGTGCCCCGCTGTGCCCCTCCCCGCTGGGAGGTTCGCGGCTGGCGCCTGCGCGGACCTTCAGGTGAGGATGGCGGCTGCCCGTATGCGGGTGAAGGTGCAGCGCGCCGAGTCCGCCCGCGAGCACGCCGGCGGTGATCGCGGTGACGCCGGCCTTGACGAGCGCTCCGGCGAGTCCGATCGAGCCGCCGGCGCCCACTTCGGCGGCGGGGCCGGTGAGCGCGGTACTGCCGCCGCCCGCGCTCAGGGCCCAGTTCAACAGGGGCGATGGAGTGAGCGCGGTGGCCGCGGCGCGAAGGGTGGCGCGGGCGCGGTGGACGAGGCCGCGAACGGCCCCTTCGCTGAGGCCCAGCATCGACGCGGCCTCCTGGTAGCTGCTCCCGTGCACTGCCGTGTGCAGTAGCGCCTCGCGCTGCATCTCGGGCAGCGTGGCGAGCCCCGCGAGCGCCTCGCGCACGGCGATCCGCCGCTCGAGGTCCTCCGCGGGCGCCGCGCCGCCCCTGAGGGTTTCGCTGAGAGTGGCGTAGTCGTAGCCGGAGAGGCGGAGCATGTTGAGCGCGGTGTTGTGCACCACGCGATAGAGCCAGGGCTTGACCTCGCGCACCTCGACGCCCGCGCGCAGCGCGAGCCATGCCTGCAGGAGTCCCTGCTGCACGGCGTCCTCGGCGCGCTCGTTGGGGAGCAAGAGCCTTCTGCAGTAGCCGAGCAGCGGGCGTCGATAGCGCGCGACGAGCGCCTCGAAGGCGCGTTCGTGGCCGGCGCGTGCGAGTTCCACCAGACGCGCATCGCTCTGGGTGAGCAGCAGCCGGACTGAGACCGAGGGGCTCATATCGAGTCGGCTTGCGCCGGGCGGCCGGCAAAAACAGTCGCCGAAACGCCCCACGCTCGCTGGTCTGGTTCGAGCCTACCTCACCAGCTCGACGCTCTCAAATTCGGCGCCGCCCGGGCCGATGCGCAGCTCGGCGTCGCGCACGATCGCACCGGGAACGAGCGCCGAAGTGTCACACGGCGGTTCGCTCGATGCTGGGCCCTGGGGGCCTTCGCCGCGATCGTCGCCCCCGCCCTGATCGTCCATCGCATTAGGCGGCAATGCCGGTCCTCCGGGGGTGGCCGTGGGGGGACCATTGCCCGGGGAGTCGTTCCAGGGGCCGTTGTCCTCGCCATCGGCGCCGTCCTCGCCCTGGCCGGCGGGGGGCGGCGTGGCGCTGAGGCACTCGATGCGGGTGGCCGCGGTGACCTTGCCACTCACGCTCAAGCCGTCGCTGAGGGTGACTGTGAGCACGCCGCCGGTGTATGAGGCGACCTTGCCGGCGTTTCCGGCGGGCGGGGTTGGCGCCGTAGGCTGGGCGGCGCCGGGGCCGCTGCCGGCGCCGGGCGCCGATCCGGACCGCACGCTCGGCGGCCCGAGGTGCTCGAAGCTGACCTTCGCGTGATGACTATGGCGCCTATGGTGATGGCCGCGATGGCCGTGGTTCGCCAGCGCGACGGCAGGTGCACCCAGCGTGAGCGCCGCGCTGCCCGCGAGGGCGAGCGCCAGCAGAAGTCGTCTCATGCGTCTCTCCTTGGAAGTGCGCATGTGCGCAGGTTTGCGAGTTGCCCTGAGACACGCTTCGGCGCGATTGCTCACGCGGGGGAGTTCGGATCGGACAGACGTCCACTCACCGCGACTGGGTCAGCCGATCGACTCGGGCGGCGCGACCCAGACGCTTTCTATCCCAAGCACCGGGCATATGCCCAGAGCGGTACGGTGTGGCCACCGTGCGCGTTGACGTTGGTGGTGTGGGTATCGAGTATGAGGTGACCGGTGAGGGTCGCCCGGTGGTTTTGCTGCACGGGTTCCCGGACTCGGGGCGTCTGTGGCGCAAGCAGGTGCCGGCGCTGGCTGAGGCGGGGTTCAAGGTCATCGTCCCCGATCTGCGTGGCTATGGCCGCTCGGACAAGCCCTCGGATGTGGCCGCCTACACGATGGACCTGCTTGTCGGTGACGTGCTGGCTGTGATCGGCGCGGCGGGCGCCGATCGGGCCCACGTGGTGGGCCACGATTGGGGGGCCGGCGTAGCGTGGGCCACCGCGTTGATGGCCGCCGATCGCGTTGACCATCTCGTTGCGATGTCGGTTGGGCATCCCGCGACGTTCTTCGCGGAGGGCTTCGAGCAGTACGAAAAGTCGTGGTACATGCTCCTGTTCCAGTTCGCCGGTATCGCCGAGCGGTGGCTGTCCGTCGATGACTGGGCCAATTTCCGTGCCTGGGGCCGGCACCCCGACACGGATGCGGCGATCGCCGAACTGGAAGCAAACGATTCGCTGACGCCTGGTTTGAACTACTACCGGGCGAACATTTCCCCCGAGCGCTTTCTGCCATCCGGCCTGCAGCCGCCACCGATACAGGCCCCCACAATGGGCGTGTGGAGCTCGGGGGATTTCGCGCTCACCGAGGGCCAGATGACCAGATCGGCGGGTCACGTCGCCGGCCCGTGGCGGTATGAGCGACTCGACGGCCCGGGGCACTGGATGCAGATCGAGGCGCCGGATGCGGTGAACCGGCTGCTGATAGATTTTCTGCCTGCATGAACTTCTGTCGTCTTGAGCTACGAAGTGGCGCCGGTAAGCACGATGAGGGCGGCGACGCGGTGGGGGGCTGAGCGGCGGATGGCTGGGATCGTGGTGCTGGGTGGTGGGGTGTGCGGGTTGGCGTCGGGGCTGCTGCTGGCGCGCGATGGGCACGAGGTCACGGTGCTCGAGCGTGACGCGGATCCCGTGCCCGAGTCTGTCGATGAGGCGTGGGATAAGTGGTCACGCGATGGCGTAACTCAGTTCCGCATGGCTCACTTCCTGCAGCCCGCGGGTCGTGTGGTGCTGGAGCAGGAGCTCCCCGATGTCTTTGCGGCGCTCGTCTCGGCGGGTGCCCTGCGCCTGGATGTGCTCGGGCTGATGCCCCCCAACCTGGCCGATGGCGGCCCGCGCGCGGGCGATGAGCGTTTTGTGACGTACACCGCTCGCCGCCCCGTCTTCGAGCGGGTGCTGGGAGCGGCGGCGGAGGGCGAGCCCGGCGTGGAGGTGCGACGAGACGCGGCTGTGAAGGAGCTGACCATGCGGGTCGGCAGCGGGACGCCGCACGTGACCGGCGTGCGCCTGCACTCGGGCGAGACGCTGCAGGCCGACCTCGTGGTGGACGCGATGGGCCGCGGCTCGCAGCTGCCGCGCTGGTGCCATGATGCGAACATCGGGCCTCTGCACGAGGAGTCCGAGGATTCCGGGTTCATCTACTACGGGCGGTTCTTCCGCTCGGCGGACGGTACGACGCCGCAGCCCTTCGGCCCTTTGCTGGCGCCGATGGGGACCTTCTCGATCCTGACTCTCCCCTCGGACAACGGCACGTGGTCGGTGACCGTGTATGTCTCCAGTGGGGACCAGCCGCTGAAGCGGATGCGCGATCCCGACGTGTGGAGCGCTGTTGTCGCGGCGTGCCCAATGCACGCGCACTGGCTCGAGGGCGAGCCGATCAGCGACCTCACGGCGATGGGTGGTGTGATCGACCGCTACCGCCGTCCGCTGCGCGATGGGCGGCCCCTGCTCACCGGCATCGCGCTGCTGGGCGACGCCTGGTCGTGCACGAACCCCTCGCTCGGTCGCGGGATCTCGCTCGGGCTGCTGCACGCGAAGTGCCTGCGGGAGGTCGTGGGCTCCCACCTGGACGATCCATTGGAGTTCGCGCTGGCGTGGGATGCCACCACCGAGGCGAAGCTGACCCCCTGGTATCGGGAGACCATCGAAGAGGATCGCCACCGTCTACGCGAAATCGATGCGCTGCGCAACGGGCTCGAGCTCCCGCAGCCAAGCGATCCATCCTCGGCCCTGCGGGGGGCGCTGCTCACGGCGATGATGCACGATCCCGATCTCTTCAGATCCTTCCTGGAGTCCCGCGGCTGTTTCACCCCGTTGAGTGAGACCTTCGCGCGAGCCGGTGTGCCCGAGCGGATCCTCGAGCTGGCGGGCGAACACGAGCGCGTGTCGTTGCCGGGCCCGGGTCGCGAGGAGCTGCTGCAGCTGCTCGGTTGAGACGACGAGGGCAAAATGCGGTCTCGGGTACAACGACCGAACCTGTGACGGGGTCCCTGTGAAGTGATCCAGGCTGCATGTGTGTTCGTCATGTCCCGTTGATGGGATGAGAGGATGAATACGACCATGAAGCGGCATAGGCACACGCCGGAGCAGGCTGTTCGGAAGATCCGTGAGGGCGAACGGCTGTTGAACGAGGGGCAGGATCTCGTCGAGGTGTTGCGGCATCTCGAGGTGACGGAGTCGACGTTCAATCGTTGGCGCGCGCAGTACGGCGGGATGAAGGCCGATGAAGCCAAACGGCTGAAGCACCTGGAGGGTGAGAACCAGCGGTTGAAGAAGCTCGTGGCGGAGCAGGCGCTGGATATCGACATGCTCAAGGAGCTGGCGGAGGGAAACTTTTGACCCCGGGGCGCCGGCGTAGGGCCGTCGGCACCCTGCAGGAGCGCTTCGGGGTCTCAGAGCGCAGGGCGTGCCGTGTCGCGGGCCAACACCGCTCCACGCAACGCAAACAGCCACGGCCACCACGCGCGGAGGATCAGCGTCTGGCGGGCCGGCTGCGGGAGATCGCCGGTGAGCACCCGCGGTGGGGGTGGAAGACAGCGCACACGATCCTGCTCCGTGAGGGCTGGAGCATCAACCGCAAGCGCACCAGGCGGATCTGGCGCCAGGAGGGCCTACGGCGGCCCGTGAGGACCCGCAAGCGCCGCCGTCTTGCCGTGGGGCAGGCAGCGCGTCTACGGGCGACCAGGCCGAACGAGGTGTGGGCTGTGGACTTCCAGTTCGATGAGACCTCCGACCGGCGCAGGCTCAAGCTCTGCAACATCGTCGACGAGTACACCCGCGAGGCGCTGGCGATCAGAGTCGAGCGCAACTGCACCTCCGAGGATCTCATCACCACCATCCAACGGCTCGTCGCCCAGCGCGGCGCACCCAAGTACCTCCGCGCTGACAACGGCCCAGAGATGATCGCCTGGACCCTCCGCGACTACTGCCGCCTCACCGGCACCAACACCGCGTATATCGAGCCAGGGTCACCCTGGGAGAACCCATTCGTGGAGTCCTTCAACGGCCGCCTCCGCGACGAGCTGCTGAATATCGAGGAGTTTGCCTGCCTCACCGAGGCGCAGGTCATCATCGAGGACTGGCGCATCCAGTACAACACCTACAGGCCACACTCAGCCCTCGGCGGGCTCACGCCCGCCGAGTACGCAGGGAGAGAGAACAACCACAACCAACCAGACCACGCATAGGCCCTGGGCCACCTACAGGGACCCCTTCACCTGGATGGCTTCCTTGATGATCTCATGGAGCTGTGTAGGTTGCTCGGCAAGCGCGGCGGCGTGTTGTCGAGGAGATCAGCGGCGCGGACTGTTGATTGTCCTGCCGCTACTCGGTGGCCTCGCTGTCGGGTGGGCAGATTCTCTGACCGACGAACCTCGCGATGTAGACCGATAGAAGCGATGTGGGAATGCCGTGGGTCATTGATGCAATGACGTCGGCGATCATCGCCGCTAATTCCACCGGTGTCACGCCTTCTGCGCGGCCTTTGCGCCAGGCTGCACAGAGCCCGGCCCTGAGGTCCGAGCCAAGACCGTCGAGCCACTTGCGGAGAGTTCCAATCGCCTCTCCCCGGAACACGTTTATCTCGCCAGCCCGCTGGAGCTCGCCCAAGACACGCTCTGCCATCTCCTCCTCGGAGAGCCGCCACTCCTCACTTATCATGCACTGACCTCCAAGGGTCGAGAGGATGCCGCACGCGCGTCAAACTCCGACCTTGAACTCGTTTGCCGCCAGCGTCTCCAGTCGAACGTGTGTAGCCTTGTTAATCGCCGCGCAAGTCTTTAGTGTGAGCGATCCGATGGCGATGGGTTTCGGATAGTGACTCAGTGCACGCTCCAACAGATCCCGGTAGCGCTGCCAGTAGTGCTGGACCATCTGTGGATTGTAGTCCTCGAAGAGGTTGTACGTCAGCGTCGTCGGCTCGAACCGCGTCTGCTTGTTGAAGACGTAGGCGCTGTCGGTCGGCGATAGCGGAAAGTTTGGGCTCTTGCTTACGAGCTCGATCTCCTCGATCTCCGGCTCGCCAGAATCATCTAGAACAAGCGCAAAATACGGTGCGTCGTAGAACTTATCGAGCTGTCGGGCCAAGGACGTCCACCGTTCTGGTCCACGTTCTTTGAGATAGCTGCGGAGGGTCATCATATTGAGGATGCAAAGAAAGCGCTTCTGCTGGTGTAGCACTCTTCTGCCGAAGTTTTCGACATAACCGGTCAGCAACCGGGCGACCTCTTCTTTTCGAAGGGCATCGATCGGGATCCGGGATGTCCACTGCGTAATATCCTGAGAGTCCCAAAGGATCCACGGCAGCTCATTGACCGCCAACAGCTCCATGGCCGGATACTCCTGCTCGATCTCGATAATCCGGCTCACCCCTAGCTCATTGACGTAGGGGCCGGCAGCCAACTTGGGTGAGAACAGCGCAAGGCGCTCTTCAAGATCTCCGTAGAGAACATATGCGAAGCTGTCGGTGTCGCCAGCCTGCTGCTTGGCGGCAAGAATCGCACATCCAACCGTCTCGCCTCCTACAAGGGCGCTGTAGAACACCTCAGCAAAGCGCCTGGCGACCTCGTCATTTATCGACCAGAGTGGAGCTATGTAGCAGGCCGCTCCGCCCGCCAAAAACTCACTCGCCAGCCCGCTCACGGTACCGTATGTAGGTCTGCCCCCGCTGGCGTGACCGGCACGACAGCCATTCACGAATACCAGAGGCTCAGACGCAAGCGAGCGAGCCTCGTATCCGCGCAGATCGCCGTCTGCGAGAACGAGTCCGGAGCGATCTGGACTCTGAGCGTCAAGCCGGGCGTGGCCGGCATAGTGAAAAATGTCAATGGGTTCTGACGAATCCATTAGGTAGTCAAACAAAACCTTGTCCTTCGTGGCATCGGCGCCGCATAGCATCACGACTTCGGATTCAATATCGAATGTCGCAGTCAGCCGATTGAGCGCTTTGGTGCACTGTGACTTGACCAGTTGGGCCTCGCGGCGGGCTTCGCAGAGATCGTCGGTGGGATCTCCGACGATCACCACGCGGACCGTTCTACGCCCGGCGTATCGCGTGCTTCGCATTGGACGAATCACGTGTCGCGCCAAAGCGATTCGCTTTGCTACAAAGTCCACACCGTCATGTAGGAGCTCCCACGGAAGGTCGTGATCCTGCACGTCGAGTGAGACAGCAGTAGGGCCTCCGGGTCCAAACACCGTTCGCTTCACCTCCTCGGATAGGACGAGCGAGAACATATGCTGGCCGGCCGAGATGAGCTTCTCGCGTCCCCCTGCGTCCCAACCGCGGAGCCCAGCCTCCTCCGTTACCTCATGCAGGCGCTTCAAAAGGGCGCGCTTGGTCGACGCGTCGAGCGTGGTGCGCCCGAGAAACACCCCATCGGCATAGAAGGAATAGACAATTTCGGCCTCTTCGCGAGCCGCGTTCCCATAACGTTCGAAGTGCTGCGCCTGGACCGCAAGGTAGACAGTTTCGGCTGGCATTGGTTCAACGGGCGTTCAGAGCAGTAGCTATTCGCCGGGCTTGCCGTCGAGCTCGGCCAGAGCCGGGCCTTTGACCTGGATGCTCGGACCGCAGACATCGGTGAGAAGATCAACCAGCATTGCTGCGGCTGTCAGCAGGTACTCGGAGGTCATCTCGGGAGTGCCATCGATCACGCACAGAATGTTCCGCGTCTCTGATGTAATCTTTGAGAAGTCGGCATCTCTGCTGTACCTGGAGAAGACTCGCGATCGGTCCGTGTACACGATCTCACTCGGGTGGCATTTTACAGGCTCCGAAGCCAGGATAGGCACGATCTCCTCATCCTCACCAGCACAACGGAGTGTGATCGGTGGTTCTAACCTATCGAGGTCGAAGACACCGACAGGGGTAAGGTGCGTGAGTGCCGTGATATTCGCAGAGTCGACGACACAATTGATCTTCGGCATGTTCCTGCCAGCCAAAACGTCTTCCACAAGCGCCCTTGGGGCCGGCAACTCGTCTATGTCGCTGAGCCCCATTCGATGGCCTAGCAACTCCCAGCTAGACAACGCATCTCCGATCTCCCCAGGCCGGATTGAGGTTCGCAGGTCCTGCTCGACACGGCGTGCGATCTTCTTCAGCCGTGGGGGTGTGTCCCCAACGACGACGTCCGAGACGGTGATGTGCGCAAGCTTCACCGCGCCGTAGGTTTGGACTACTGCGGGGTCGATGTGGGGAGCTGTATCTAGCATTGCGCCATCAGCTTGAGCGACGCCCGATGACGGACGGTTGGCGAAAAGTCTACACGAATAATTGCGACAGCAGGAATAGGGCCGTTGGCTTGCCATGCCACCGGCCAAGAGTTGCCGGTGGGGCTGATCGGTGCGTGAAGAGCATCGAGTCGATACATCCCACGGATGCCTCAATGCGCTCAGGGGAGCAGTGCTCGGTGGACACGTCAAAACGGCGGCGCGACGTGGGGAGGCGGGTTGGGGCGGTGAACGTCAAACACTCTTTGCGATAGGCGTCTGCTTGGCAAGCGAGTCCGCACGGCGGTCGATCGCTCCGGTGACGATCTGCTGGGCGAAACCAAAGATGACCGCGTAGCCGAGGATGGCGGTGGCACTTTCGAGCTTGATCGTGTCGATCACCCCTCCCGTGAGCAGGATCACGCCGCCAAGGGCGCTCGCGGCACCCACGACGAGCTTAAGAACGAGCTGCTGGTTGAAGACCCGGTAGGGGGTCTTGATCCGTTCTCCTGTGGCGAGCGGTATGACAATCGACAGAAGTCCGCCGAGCATTCCCGCCAGCTCGATCGCAAACAGGTCGAGGGGACGTGCCGAAGCACCGAGGGGGCAGACATTTTGGCCCTTTGCGGTGTGGACACATAGTTCGATGATTGCTGGATTGAAGGTATGGGCGACGCCCAGCGCCGCGACCACGAAGAAAGTGGCCGCGCTTGCGACCATCAGCGTGTTGCGTAGCCCTCTCGCTTCGACCTGAAGGTTGTCCGAGATGTCCACCGTCCGTTCGTAGATTCCTCGTAGCATCGTCCCCGGGTCGGTGGGAGTTGCGGGGGCGTTCGAGGCCCGCCGCGCACGTTCGCAGATTCCTCGTAGCATCGTCCCCGGGTCGGTGGGAGTTGCTGGGGCGCTCAAGGCCCGCCGCGCGATCTGGGAGATCAAGTTGTTGATTGACTTCATCAAAGCGGCCTGTTCGGGCAGTTCCGCGATCACCGCCTCCACGTGTTCGGCCTGAGGTAGGAGATCCTTTTCCTGATAGATCACGTAAAGGGCCGCCTGCGCCCGATGGATGGCTCTCCAGGCCTGCTCGATGTCGCTGCCCGAGTAAAAACGCTTCAGCGAGATCCACAGGTGTCGCTTGCTCAGCCGGCGCCCCCGTCCACGACAGCGCCGGCGCGACGGTGTCATAGCCAGGAGGGCTTCGTCAAGTGCACGTTCGACACTCGTGGCGATGCTCTGCGCGACCGCGGGCGACGGCCGCAGTCGCGCGAGCTCGTCCCTGAGATATGCGTACGAGGAGAACGCGGGGGCACGCCAGCCGGCGGTGTCCGTTCGTACCCAACACTCGAGGCGGACGCGCATCTTGCATGAGAGCGCCGAGCAGCATGTGGGCTCGGGATCTCCTGAGCAGCCCCCGCACGCGATAGCCTCGTCGTCTCCGTTGTCCGTGACTGTCGACATGCTCAACTCAAACGTCACCCCGACGCGACTCGTTTTGCCAATGGAATAGACGCCTGTGCCGCAGGAGCCGCCATCCTAGCAGTCTGAACCATCTATAGTCGATAGGGCGGATCAGTACAGATCGGTCGACGCGATGTGTCGCCGGGCTGACTGGGCTTGGACATCGACTTGGTGGTTGTCCTGCGCGATCCCGGTGTGGGCCATGCACGATTGGGACGCCAAAGAAACCGTCAAGCACAGGTCGAGGCCTCGATGAGGTACTGCTGGAGTCGGTGGGGCCGAAGGGAACGGCAGGGGTGCTGAGTCTGCTGAGTGGCGCACGGCGCGGATAGGTCAGTCAACCGTCCCAGGTGTTGCGACCCAAACACTCTCGATCCCCAGTACCCGGCAGAGGGGGTCGAAGTGGTGGTCGTAGTGCAGCACCGCGGCACCGCGACCGGCGGCTGCGGTGGCGATCAGGTAGTCGGCCGCTGGTATGCGCCGCTCGCCCCGCAGATCGCGTGAGGCGCCGATGGCGGCGTCCCCGGCGCTGCGTGTCACGGGGGCCTGCGTGAGCGCTTGGAGCGCGCGATCAAGGTCGCGGAACGCCTCCTCGTCGCGTGCGGCAGCCAGCAGCTCCAGGGCCACCACTGGGCATACGGCCAGCAGGCCGGCGTCGCGGGTTGCCGCCCACCTGGGCAGGATCGTGGGATCGGTGCGGCGATTCCACGCGGACGTGTCAAATACCAGCGGCGAGCCGGAGCCGTATGGCTCAGCGGCGCGCGGCATGGAGCTGCTCAGACACCGAGAAGTCGAAGCGGTCGTCCTCGCCCGAGTCGAGCCGGCGCAGGAAATCGAGTGCTTCCTGGTGTCGGTGCTGTTCTGAGCGGATTGCCTGCGCTCCGCGCAGGGCGAGGTCATGCACGGCGCGTGACCGGGGCTTTGTCCCGCCCAGCTCCGATACGGCAGCCTCCAGCTCAGGGTCGAGGGTAACCTGGATGCGGGGCTTCGTCGGCGGCATCCTACGAGTGTACCGCACAGCTGGTACACGCAGAGTTCCTACGGGTGCTTCCTCCCCCGCAGGTCGAGATCGCGGCCTGACCAGCGTGGGCTGGCTCTGGCTGACCGCCTGAGCTACGGACCCTGGGTTTCAATAAGGCGCGATCGGCCCCCGAAAATGCGGCGTGGGGTACAACGACGGAACCTGGATGGCTTCCTTGAGGATCTCATGGAGCCGACGGCTCGGCAAGCGCGGCGGCGAGTTGTCGAGGCGATCCGCGAAGCGTCATAGCCGAGTTCGCATCCCGATTACCGGGGAGATCGAGACGACGTGCGGGACGTGCGAACCTCGCGGCTACCCTGGACGGGATGCTGGAGGCGCTGATCGAGCCGGTTGGGCGGGAGGCGCGACGGCGGGCAGCCGAGGCGATCAAGAACGCCGACCGCCGGTCGGCAGCGTCCGACTACAGAGTCCGTGCAGACCCGCCGGCGAGATCATCTCGTCTGCGCGAGAGTCCGTACTGCTGAACGCTCGGATGCCTGGTACGATCACCCTGCGTGAGCAGACCAACTTGGGTGGCCTATTCCTTCGATGAGTTGGATACTAAGCAGGTTGTGGCGAAGCCGTTGCGCCGAGCAAACATAGCTGCCGCAATATGTATCGCGTTCGCTGGCTGCGGCGCTAGCCGCGCCCAACTGAATAGGCCCATTGCCACAGGCGCGAGTGCCGCGAGCAGCGCTACGCAGCAGACCACGACATCAGCGACCGGCCCGACAGCGCTAGGAGCAACTCTCGAGGCTTGGGAAGCGCATCACCCCGACAACCAGTTCGAACATACCGGCAATAACGCGACCGATTACCAGGGCCACGCGGGACCTTTCGTCACCGGAGCTAACGCCAAGTGGCAGTTCATCGCCGTTCGGGGTGGGCACGTAGTGTCTTTTGGATTGTCATTGCCATTGCATACCACAGTGGATACCGCACTCACCGAAGCTATGGCACAGCTGCCCGGAGACGCCCATCTAATGTCGCGCCTCAAGCTTTCTCCTGGCGGCTCTGGATCGAATGAATGCGAGTGGGTGCTCGCAAGAAGTGCGACGCTTGCCCAGGTGCTCGCCACTACGACACCAAGCGACCCTACCGGCGAGGTCACGATGATGTTCAATAGCCCTAACGAGTCATCCGGGTCGTCGTTTGACCAAGGCGAGGTTGACCAGGCGCTTATCGCGGCGTCGCCACCCTTGACCGAAGAGCCGTGCAACACGCAAGAACCGTAGCGACCACGGAGGTATGCTTGTTTATGGAATATCACGCGATCATCTTTGAAGTGCCCCCAGGTTCAGATGGGCTCAACGAGCTTAACGAGAGCCTACAGAAGTGGGCGACCGCCGGATGGTCTTTGCATTCACAATCCATGACTGTGGTCTCGACTGGAGTTAATCACAACGTCCTTGTCATGGTCATCTACGAGCGCGACGGTGGTGGAACGATAACCGCGCCGACAGCAGCCGCTCAGTAGGCGAGGATTGGTTGAGACTGCGACGTCACCGCATGTGACGGGGCGGATGGTGCCCTGCCGTGAATCGCTTGAAGAACCAGCTTGTCTGTCATGGGCTCCTCGCCACCGACCGCGCGCTATCTAGGCTCTCCTGGGCTCGACGTACCAACCCCGGCAACCACGTACCAGTCCCATATCTCCTCGGGCGCGCGCGGGAAGAAGCCATAGTCAAAGCGGCGCACGAGCGACCACGGGTAGTAGATCTTCGACAGCGTCTCTATCACGAGCCCAGCTTGCTCAAACTCGCGTCGAATAGTTTCGGGCGTGTGATAGCACTGACTTGTACGGCCGTCTTCGGCGTAGGAGCAGGACACATCGTCCGCCATCTTGGACTCGGTTAAAGCTCGAATCACCCGCTCGGCATGGGCGGAACTCACATGCTCGGTGTAGTACTGGCGCCAAAGATCTCGCAAATACTGGGTTGTGTCATATGACGGCAAAATCGCCAGCAGCCGTCCATGCGATCGAAGGTGATACCGGATGCCTTCTAAGATCGCGACGACTTCAGTCCGGGTGGATGGCAGAATGGCATTTGCGGACACGATCACATCGAACTGGTCGTCCATCTGAAGCGTGCTCAGGTCTTGTTGACGGGCCTCAAATGGAATGCGCCGACGTAACGCGGTGGCGCTGGCAAGCTGAAGAGGAGCGCTACTCTTGTCCACGCCGACCAGGCGTCCGATGTCAGTAGGAAGGTGGTCGATTAGATTACCGGGGCCACAACCAAAGTCAGCCAGGTCGATACCTGAGAGGGAGCCAAAACGGCCATCATCGACTAGATCAGCGAGCAGCTGATTGCGTACCCGTCCGGAGCCGTCGTCGTTCACCATCTCTGGCGCAAACGGACCAAGGATGTAGCGATGGTAGTCGCGACTGACAACGTCCCAGTCTATGTCACCGTTTGCAGTCGGAAGCGGTTGGTATTGAATGAGCAAATGGGGATCATCTTGGACCTTCTCGATCAGCTTCCAGAACGCCTCATGCGTAAAGAACTGCGGATTGAGTTGTATCCACCGCAGATGATAAGCTGCGGTCCACTGAATGATCGAGGCGTATTGCGAATCCTCATGGAAACCTTTCACCACAATGTCATCGATCAAGCCCCATGACTTGTAGCAGAAAGCGTCATATCCTACCCGCTCGTCTTGGCTCATCATTCGATCGTAATTAGCGGTGACGCTGCTATTGAAGAAACGCGGATATTGGATCGCCGAGTCTAGAATGGAGTTCCATAGATTCGCTAGATACACATAGGCACCGTCATGCCTGCTACGTCGATAGGTATACAGCGCTAGGCCGAGTGCGCCCAAGGAGACCGCCAGGGCGGCATAGGACGTATACGTTGTCGGTGCTGTTGCAAGCACAACTGCCTCTCGCATTGGCCATAGGAGGCCAAGGCAGTGTACCCTGGCGCCGGGGCGAGTTGTATCACATTTCGCTGAGCCGACTCGGCTGCACCCTCTCGCAAGCTCATCGGAGCGTGAGCGAACACGCCGCGGTGTCGTACAACCGGTATTCTATGCCTTTGCCGGTGACCAGCGAAGGCGATCAACGTAACCGATCGCAAGTAGACGGGCTCGATTCCTTGCCGTTCCACCATACGAGGAAGTTCGGCAGGAGGCTGGCCAAGGCGTTATGAAAACTGGTCGGCTACCTTGTCCAACAGGGTCTTGATCTGAGCGTAGTATTGGTCAACCTGCGCGAGAGAGATCGTCGATTGCTCCCCGTGCGCGATGTTATTGCGCTGTCTCGTGACGCTGCCTAGCGCTTCGCGCTCTTCTACTGTGACGACTGCGTTTAGAGCACTCTTCCAACCTGGCTGGAATGAGTCAGCAAGACTAAGAATTCGCTCAAATTTTGGGTTCTGAAAGGTATTCATACGCCAGTCGATATGACTAACGACAGCCGGATGGGCATGTGATTGCGAATACGCCAAAACGATCTCCGTAATCACTTGCTCAACTAACCCACTGACCCTGATAACCAGGAATCGAGCATAGTCTGATTTGACCTCAAGATCAGTCTGGGCGCGAGCGCGTGTAAACAGTACGTCAAGTTCTTGCACTAGCCTATGGGCGGGCCAAGGGATCGGCACTACGACGAAAGTAGGTAATGCCGAGCGCGTCCGAGCCGCGCAGCGACCTGCTCGTCACGAGCGGTGGCACTCTCTACGGCCGAGACATACGCTTCGTCACCGATGAGTCGCCCATATCCCGTTTGGAGCGCTTTTCCTTTGCGGAGAGTGCCCGAGTCTATTCCCTCCGCAACGACGGTCATCACCGAATCAAGGACGGCAGCGTTTACGGCACGCACCAGTCGAAACGCGGAATCGCCGAGCTGCTCACGAATTGTGCGCACCGTTGACGTAAATGCTTGCGTAAGCTCCGTAGCGGACTCATGCTGCAGCTCACGGTTCCAACCTGTATACTCATTGAGAAACTCCTTCATCGGTGCTGAGTAGGAGTCTCCTTTGGAGCGAAAAGCAAAGAACCTAAGGATTAGCTCTTGATCCTTCAGTCGCTTTGATCGCGGTCCGCAAAGCGCGCGCCAATCATCATCGTTGTTTAGATTGCGAAGTAGTTCAATTAACGCGCCATTGAAAAGAGCGACCCGGATCTCCTGTGGCTGAAGAAGAGTGCCTCCTGTGTTCAGTCTCTCAAAGATCATGTAGATGCCGCTCTGGTCATCGGACGGGACCTCCTGCTTGACTACGGTCGCGTGAATGATGCTGTTGTCGAGGCGGCGGCGGACATCAGCAGGAAGTGTGTCGTAGGTCAGCCCCTGAAAGTCATCCTGCACCTGCTGGAGGCGGAAGGTTCTATCGCGGAGCGTACCCTTATAGAAAGCGTAAAGCGCCCGCAACCGCTGCTGGCCATCAAGCACCAGATATACGCCCTCTGAGCCCTGCACCAAGAAGATACCAGGCACCGGGAATCCGAGTAGAAGCGACTCGATGAAGCGGTCGCACTGTGGCTTTGTCCAGACGAAGTCACGCTGGAATCCAACGATGTCGGAGTCGGCATCGCTGGCGTCTGGATCGAACGTCGGAACGACGACATCGCGAACGTCTAGGCGCTTCACAAGGCTGTCCACCGGAAAGTCGGCTCCAAACGACGTGATGCCGTAATGAAGGGGTGCTACCTCCTCCCGCTCGTCGATGTCGTCAAAGCCCTCCTCCTGGGAGATGGGATCGAGCCTTGGCTCCAAAGGCTCGTCGACGGCAGGGTCTACCTGGGACATGGCCCGTACAGGCTATCGTGGTTCGACCTCGCGTGGTGTCCGGCGAGAACGACTGGGAGGCCGACGGTCTCCCATGGGGAAGATCGGCACGTTCTAGCCAACGGGAAAACGACAGAGCAGTTCGGTAGGCAACCGCCGCCTGACTCCGCCTCTATAGGCGATAAGGTAGCGTCGCATCTGTCGCACGAGCGGCACTTGACGACTTTTACCGCATCAATCGGCGGGGCTGACCCCCATTTGTCAATGCGAGCAAGCTCGCTGGCTAGGTTGTCAGCGGTTCATCTCGGAGCCGCGCGAACGTTGGCCCAAGGCACTCTCGATGGCTCTCTGTAGTGCATCTTGCACCTCGGGCTCAGCAGTTTCCGTCGACATCCATGTCTCAAGCGACTCTCCGAGCTCGCGCGCGGCCGTCCCTGCCTCACGGCATATAGTCACGAGCGTACCTATTGAGACGTCTACGTTAAGCGGCGAGATGTCGAGGAAACTCGGCTCTACGTTCGTGGCGAGAACACGCCCGAGAGTCACAACGTCGAGCGCTTCGCTCAGATTGTCGGCGGTGGCGCTCATGAAAGGTGGGAGCATCAAAAGCTAGAAGCTGGGTCGCGAATTCATCGCAGGCGTCGTTTATCGATGCCAGCACCGGATGTGCGAGGCCGGCGTAGTAGTACGCCTCGCCTGTACGTTGCGCTCCGACGAGTGCTGTCCGCTGATCGAGCGTGCGATGTGCCGCGCGGCCTGCTCCCATCGCCTTCTCAAGCGACACGACAGTGGCGTCCAGATACGTAGACCCTGCTTCAACTACTGCGAGCAGCCGCGAGCCGGCCGGCAGAGCCGGCTCGAGCACTGGCACCGGATCGAAGAATCGTCGGTCGAGGACAAATGGCTCCTCGAAGTCGAGTCGCGGCGGATCCTCCTTAGCCCACTTGGCCCGTAGCTTGAAGATCCCGGATACAGCCGCCACGGCGGCCAGCAGTGGTGCCGCGGGCGCTACAACTACAGCACCCGCAATCACAGCGGCAGCGATGCAAGCCGACGTTGCGCCTGCTGTCACACCAAGTGCCTCCCACGTTCGCTCAGCGTGGCCTGCGGCCTCCTTGGTCGGGCCATCAAGACCGACCGGCACCGGAACCAACGGTCGTCGCACCTTCGGGCTCATCCTGGCGGCAGCTTACAACATCCACGACCTTGGTGTCGACTCCGCCCTATCAATCGGTTCCTCGGGATTGCAGCCGCACAATCGGCGTTGGGCGCGTTCGTATAGGATCGCCGACTCAGTCAAGCTATACGGCGGAGGGGGTCATGGGCGCAGGTACCGTGAAGTGGTTCTCAGACGATAAGGGCTTCGGCTTCATTACGCCGGACGGTGGTGGCAAGGATCTCTTTGTCCATCATACCGGGATCATTGGCGAGGGCTACCTCAGTCTCACTGAGGGCAGCAGAGTGACGTTCGATATCGAACAGGGTGAGAAGGCCCCCAAGGCTGTGAACGTGAGGGTCACGGCCGTTCAAGTCCCGGCAGGAGCGGTGGACCCACCGTCGCTCGTGGAGCGACCAACCCTCTTTCTCCCTGGTCACGTGCTGAAAGCTTTGCCGACCCCTGATCGACAGGAGAGTGAGAAGCATCAAGAGACGCGAGAGAAAGTCGTCTCGGATGACCGTCGTGAGTCGCAAGTGCAGCCTGACGCACGCAAACGCATACGAATCTATTGGTGGGCGCGACGTAGACCGGAGTCTGCGCAGGTGGAGAAGCCTCACTGTCAGCGGTTGAACTGCGCGCGGGCTGGGATAACCCCTTTCGATCTCTACTGCCAGGGAGAGAGCGGCAATGCTCACTTTATGCCACTCGCGGTGAGCGGTGCGGGACGGCTAATGATAGCCTCATTGACAATTGGTGCCGTCGCACTTGCTGGCGGGGCGGGACTGTTGAGCGCAACGATCCCCTCGCCTATACCCCTATACGTCGCTGCTGGCGTCATGGGACTCCTTCTGCTTGGACTCCCACTGAGATACTTCCCGTCGTCGCAGTCAATCGCGGCGTTTGGCTGGGCGGCCGCTCTCGTCGTTGCCGTTGTTTGGCGTGAACAGGTCTTCTCAGTATCTACCGAGGGATGGATAGTAGTAGGCGTGGCGGCCGCGCTGTTGCTGGCCTACGTCGCGTCCACGACATTCTACAACGATGCACTCGCTCCGGATGATGACGACCCAGAGGTCGCAAGTGACCCTGATAGTGACGAAGACGAGGAGACTGCGTTGCTATTGGGGGCTGCCGTTGGGCTCACTGTGTTCGTTTTCGTTCTCAAGCTTGTCGCCGTGCCCGTGAGCTCGGATCTGACCGAGATCCTCCTCATTGTGGCCGGAGGCCTTTTCATTCTCGCATTGCTCGTTGCGGCCCAAGAGGGCTTTGTTGTGGGTATCAAAGAGGCGGCCTATTCTCGGGAGTTTCGGCAGCCGGTACGTCGAGCAGCGCCTCAAGTCAAGCTCCCGGAGGATCCGCGTGCGCCAAGCGGCGGGGCATACTTGGCGCATCTCGTCTACGAGTTGCGCCTATTTGCCGTCCGTGTCAATCGGGTTGTGCTCCATGCGGTGAAGGCGATCTTGAACGCCGCTTGGTGGTTGTGGCACGTCGCGCTAATCAGCGGGGCGTGGGTTCTCCATGCGATCATAGTCTCCGCGCACCGTGTAGCGGAAGTGCTGAAGGCGACAGTCGAATGCCTGTGGGAGCGCATTGTCATCTGGGCCGAAGTCGTCTTCTGGGCAGCTCGATACTGGGCGCAATCAGGCTTTGCGACGGTCGCCTCACTTGTCGGCGGAGCGATACTTGCCGTGGTCATCTGCGATTGGTTTCACGCATATCTCGACGGGGGGAGCCTGTACCTGGGGCCACTTGCTCTCCTTGTTGGGGCAATCGCTGTGATACTGCTTGTGGGCGTCTGGTGGACGCTTACTCGATGGGCGGCAAGCAAGGTGGCCAGCTCTGCGCTTCGGAACGGCGAGGTTGCGGTCGCCATGCTGTTCCTTGTCGGGCTCGGTGCTGGCTGGGTTGATGATCTCGCTGGCCTTCTGGTCGGAGCCAGTCCGATCCGGCCGGGTCTGTTGACGATCGCAGGTACGGCTATTCTTGTCGCGGTCATTCTCTGGCAAAGCAAGCTCAGTCGGGAGGAAGCGAACAGATCACCATGAGCTTTACGGGGCTGTGCCGGGTGAATAGATACAAACTCGATAGGAGTTAACCTCCGGAGGGATTTGCTATGTCGCACAAGGTGCCATTGGGCGTGAACTTAGAGTATGCGTACCACACCTTGCCATATCACCGCCACTCATGGCTTCATCGGGTCTTCCGTAATGGTGGCCAGAGCCAGCGGCTCCGGCCCTGACCTGTAGGGAGGCTCGCAAGTGGGCATTTTCTTGGTTGATTCTCAGCGGGACGAGGTGTACCAGTACCTCCTGGTGGATGTGGGTGCGGTTGCGGATATGACCACCCTCATCCGGGGTGGCGAGCTGCACCTGGCCCGGCGGCTGCGGAGCCGGTTCGAGGAGGATATGCGCCTGCTCGATCAGATCGGGTGGGAGCCCAAGGGCCGCAAGGAGGTGTATGCGATCACGCTGGCCTCGGATGAGATCCGGTCGATCTTCCGGCGGCTGCTGGCATATGTGCTCCAGACCATCAATGAGCCGCGTGGGAAGTCCGTCCAAGTGCTCGTGAAGGCCACCAACATGGCCGAGATCGCTCGGATCGTGCTGAACGAGTTGCCGGGCGGCACCAGGCGACCCTGTAGCAGCTGAGGCCATGAGCCGCTGCGCCCGGAAGTTGTTGGCGCAGCGGCTCTGCCGTAGGGCTATATGGCGATCTCGTCGGCGTGGATGGCGGCGCGGGTGGCCCACACGAACTCGCCCATGCGGTGGATGAGCCCGGCACCGTACAGGCGGGAGAGGGCGTCGGTGGCGTCGTTGCGGTCGCCGAGTTCGCGGGCGATCTCATCGACTGACCAGGGGCGCTGGGCGTGGTCGAGGGTGAGCCAGAGCAGGATGTTCCCATCCGCCTGGTTGTCCCGCTCGATCGGCGTCGGGGTAGGATTCATGTCAGACATGGGGAGCTTTTGCCTCCTTGTGTCGAGGCTCCGGCGCGGGGTTCACCGCCCTGCGTCGGAGCCGCTTTGATTAGAGCGCCCGAGGCTAAGAGCGCGGCACCTGATAGGTCAAGGTGTGTGACGGACACTCTGTTGTGTCAAGGTGTGGGCCGGACCCACACTGTGGCTTATCTCAGCGCGAGAGAGGAGGCGCCAGCAGGCAGATTGATCGAGCCCTCGCTCACTTCAACTGCTCGGCGCGGGCCAGCAGCTCCGAGGCGGTGAGTTCGAGACCGGCGGCCAGGCGTCTGAGGCTGCCGTAGCTGGGGTTGCGTTTGCCGGTCTCGACGTTGGAGATCCAGCGTTGGTGTAGGTCGGTGTCGTTGAGCGTGTCGTCAGTCGCCACCCTGCAAACGACCGTTTGGGCTCACTGATAGCGACCCGCGCCTGAGCGCCCACGCGGCCCGCACGAACCGCCGAGCCTGCACCGTGACCGCCTCCGGGCGGGCCTGCCCTGTGAGCCTGCGGTGGACGAGCGGGGCCAATGCAGAGCTCGAAATCAGCCAGCGATGACGGACACATCAAGGGCAACCCTCGATTGGGAGACCTGGGAGGTTTGCAGCGAGATGACGAGCGATGAACAGTTTTGGTAGGCTGACCCGCGCACCGGCCGCACCCCATACTCGGAATGGTCGAGTGGGAGTGCGACGGGACTAATAATTCGGATGACTGCACTACTTGTAGGGGGATCGATGCGAGTTCGAGATCGTGTGTTGCCAGCTTATGTGTTGCGTGTCTGTTTATGTGCAACTCTAGGCTGGGTTGGTCTGCTTACTCCGCTTAGCGCGCAAGCATCCACTCCTCTCGGGCGACAGATGCCTGTGGGCTACGCCCATGGCATCTTCTCCGCCGTCGGCCCTGCGAAGCCGTTCGGTGAGATGGGCGAGAAGCCGCGTCCGGCCACGCGGACATCGATCAGGGTGGGCTGGCTGGCCCCCTCGGCTGCCCAGCGAGCCCGCACGAAGACGTCTGCTCCCCTTGCGGTGACGGCCGCTGTGGGCGCCACGCTGACTGCTCCCTTCACCGAGTGCCCGGCGGTGGGGGCCGACACGAGCTGCGGCCTCCTGATCGATGTCACCGACTCGGGTACGGTCATCTTCCAAGACCCAACCCAGGGGCCATACGACGGCATTGAGGACACGCTGATCGGCGTGTTCAACGGGTCGAGTAAGACTCTTGGTCACCTGTCGCTGGCGTCAAATACATCTATCTTTGGTTTCGATGGCGACGGCATATGTTCGGGCTTCTATGGGCTGTTGGCTGGCTGTCCTTTTGGGGCATCCGGTTATGAGGGGCCTGGCACCAGCTTCTCTGAAATCTCACCGGAACTCAATAGTGGGGTGGTGAGCTTTACTGAAGGCATCCCGCCCGGTGGCACCGCCTACTTTTCGCTGGAGGAGCCGCTTAGTGCCAGCTCGGTGGTGACCGGAGGCCCCTCGACTGCTGAGCAGGGCGGAGCCCCTGGCCTAAGCGAGCACGCCACTACCTGCCATGCGGGCCAGCCGGTCAACTGCGCAACCGGGACGTTCTGGCATGAATTCACTGACGCGAGCATCCCAGGGCGTGGTGTACCGCTCAAGTTCACCCGCACCTACAGTTCGTCTGCGGCTGAAATCGATGGACCGCTGGGCTTCGGCTGGACCGACAGCTACAACATGGCGCTCACCGTCAATGGCAGCACCGGCGCGGTGATCGTCCAGCAGGAGGACGGATCGGCGGTCACCTTCCTCTCCAACGGGGCCGGCGGCTTCACTGCGCCGCCACGCGTGCTGGCGACGCTGGTCCACAACGAAGATGGCACCTACACCTTCAGTCGCTACGCCGACCACATCCAGTACGTCTTCTCGGAAGCTGGCCAGCTCTTGCGCGAGGCCGATCGAAACGGCAACACGACCGTCCTCACTTATGCCGAAGGTCACCTCGCCAGCGTCACCGACCCATCTGGCCGCAGCCTGACCTTTACCTACACGGGATCGCATATCAGCTCGGTCACCGATCCGCTCGGGCGGGCCACTAGCTTTACCTACGACGAAAATGGCAACCTGATCAGTTCTACCGATGCCCTCGGCCGGTCGTGGAGCTTTACTTACGATCCGAGCCACCTGTTGTTGTCGATGACCGACCCACGCGGTGGCACTACCACCAACACCTATGATTCCTCAAACCGGGTCACGGCTCAGGTGGACGCGGCAGGTCGCCAGATGACCTGGTCCTACTCCGGCGACCCCACCTCCCCGGCAGGCAGTACTACCACCGTGGCGGACGCGCGCGGTAATGTGACGGTCTTTGACTATGCGAATCTTGAGTTGATGTCGGTAACGCATGGAGCGGGCACGTCTGCGGAAGCCACCACCCGTTATCAGTACGACCCGACCACGCTCGGCCGCACCGCCATCACCGATCCCGACGGCAACGTGACGCGGAACGTCTATGACACCCACGGGAATCTGCTGAGCACTGCCGATCCACTGGGACGCACCACCTACTACTCGTACGACGCCCTCGATGATCTTACCTCCGTTACTGATCCCCGCGATACCACTACGAGCTACACCTACGACGGCTCAGGCAACCTGCTCTCTAGGTCAACGCCTCTGACCGAAACCGGCCAGGTAGCCCAGACCACCTACGAATATGGTGCGGCACCGGGTGAGGTCACCGCTGTCACAGACCCTAACGGGAAGACCAACAGCTTCACCTATGACAGCGCCGGAGATCGCACGAGCGTGACCGACCCCGATGGCAACACTACGACCTACACCTACAACGGAGTTGGAGAGCGGACCACAAGCACCTCCCCCAACGGTAATGTCGCGGGGGGCGATACTGCTGCCCACACCACGAGCTACGTCCATGACGCTGGTGGAGAGCTGACCGGCGAAACCGATCCCCTGGGGCACACCACCAACTACGCCTACGACGGCGATGGCAACCGCGTGTCCATCACCGACGCTAACGGGCACACCACGCAGCAGACCTATGACGCGGACAACGAGCTTGTTCAGGTCACGCGGCCCGATGGCAGTACTCTCAAGACGGAGTGGGACCAAGCTGGCAATATGACCGCCCAGGTTGACGGCGCCGGGCACACCACCAGCTACAGCTACGACCCGCTCAACCGACTTATCGCGGTCACCGACTCCGACGGCCATACGACAAGCTACGGCTATGACCTAGTCGGGCGTAAGACCTCGATGGTCAACGCTGAAGGCCAAACCACCAACTATTACTATGATGCGGCCGGAGAGATGGCCTACGTCTTCTACTCCGACGGACGTACACCAAACGTCAGCGAGAACTACGACGTCGACGGCAACCGGATTACACTCACAGACGGCAGCGGCACTAGCAGTTTCACCTATGACTCGCTGAACCGAATGACATCGGCAGTCGACGGGTCCGGCGCGACCGCCAGCTATGGATATGACCTGGCTGGTCATCTCACGGGGCTGACCTACCCAAACGGCCAGACCGTCAACCGAGGCTACGACTCGGCCGGCAACCTCACCAGCGTTACCGACTGGCTGGGTCACACCACGCATTTCTCGTATGACGCCAACTCCAATCTGACTGGCAACGGATACCCCAACGGCGTTGATAGCTCACTGGCCTACGACGACGCCGACCATGTGACAGCTATCGCCGACACCAACGGCGGCAACACTCTCGCCAATTTCAACTACACCAGGGACGCCGTCGCCCAGGTGGCTGGTGAAACAATTAACAACGGTAGCCAGAGCACCATCGGCTACACCCGCAACGCGCTCGATCAGCTCACCACCGACAACCAGACACCGTATGGCTACGACACCGCCGATAATCCCACAACGTTCGGCAGCGGCACCACCGAGACCTTCGACCCAGCCAACGAGCTGGTTTCCAGCACCACACCGAGCATACCGACTGAAAAAGAAGAAACCCCACACGAAGGTCCGAACGAACACCCCAACGAACATCCCAATCCGCCACTCCCACCAACACCCCCACGAGTCAATGTAGGACCCTCTGGTAACAGCGGAACAGGAGGAGCTAGTAGCGTGACGCCGGTAGTCCCGAGCGGAGGCGTCCAAGCACTCTACGCGGGGAGGGCACCATCGCCCATGATCGACGCGGTAGTCGGCGGGACCCTCAAGCGACCCGACAGCAAGCTGATCACCCCTAAGCTACGAACCCACGGATCTCACGATCTGGTGCTGGCCTTTATCTCCGTCTCCAGTCCGGCCACAGGGGGACAGCGCGTGAAGCGCGTCTCAGGCGACGGACTGCTGTGGTCGCTTGTGGGCCGCAGCAGTACTGGTGGTGCAGCAGAGGTATGGCAGGCGCACGCCAGCCGCCAGCTACACGGACCCATCGCCGCCCAGTTGCGCACCAGCGGCCCGGCTGGCATCACCGTTGCGGCCTTCAGCGGCTCCGCGCCATATGTTGAGGCCCACGCCACCAGCCAGGGCCATGCCTCGGCACCCACCACTCGTCTGACCGCTCCGTCAGGGTCCTTGCTGTGGGCCGTCGGCCACAGCAGCGGGCAGAAGAGCCGGACGACACCCTCCGCTGGGCAGCGGCTGGTCTCGCAGTTCTTTGACACCCGAACCCACACCAGCGGCTGGGTTCAGCAGGCCACCGCCACATCATCGACGTCTGCTCGCATCGCTGACAAGACCTCGTCGGCCCGGTGGGGCCTGGTTGCTATCGCTGTCGCTTCACGCCAGGCGCATGCCGCCAGGACTAGCCAGGCGCGGCATCTCAGCGCTGCACCTCTCGGCCTTACCGTTCCGGACAAGTCTGAAGGCGGAGCTCTCACCGGCTCACAGCGCGTCCGTAGCGCGACTGCGAGCCCCAGCGGGAGCGTAACCCATCAATTCACCTATAACGCTCGTGGTGACCGCATTGCAGAGACTACTCCCGGTGCTGCGACGCTCACCTTAAACTATGACCAGGCAGATCGCTTGGTCGACGTTGACGGCACAATCTCCTACGCCTATAATGGTGACGATATGCGTGTCTCTAAGACTGTCGATGGTACTACTACGCAATTTGTGTGGAACCGAGCCGAAGTTATGCCCGAACTGCTTCAGGATGGTGTGAAGTACTACATCTATGGTCCAAATGGTATACCTATTGAGCAGATATATGGGAGTACACCTACTTACATTCATCAAGATCAGCAGGGTAGTACCCGGCTAATCACCGACGTCAGTGGGGATGTTGTCGGCAGATATAACTACGATGCATGGGGTAATATTATTAGCCACACTGGAAGTGCCACCACCAACCTTCAGTATGATGGTCAGTACACGGATGAGGAGACCGGCTACCAGTATCTCAGGGCGAGGTACTACGATCCGCTTACCGGGCAGTTCCTTTCTCAGGATCCGGTATTTATCGCGACACAAAGCCGGTATGGCTACGGAGAGAATGACCCGCTAGATTTAGCAGATCCACTCGGTCTGTGGCCAGGCTCAGGACTGGTTCATGGTGTTCTTGACACCCTTGCAACGATTCCTTATGGAATCTACTATTGGTCGTACAACACAGCGAAGGAGATAAACAGCGGTGGCTGTAATGCCGCTTTTGGACCAGCTGAGCCAGTGACCTGCGGGATCTCGCATGTACTTGGCGCACCATTCACCGTGCCAGAGGCACTCGGGCTTGGTGGTGATGTAGCCATTGACCAGCTAAAGGTTTGGCTCGGACTGGTCCCCTCGTATTATTCTATCTGCGATGAGGGTCAGAACATCCCCAGGCTTCCTCGCTTCCTGTTCAACGGTGGTTCGACGATTCACAATGCACCAGGTGTCAGAGTACATGGGGGCATTGATTTCGAGTGGTGAAGTATCTGCCTAGAAATCGAATGCTCTGGGTGGCCTTGGGACTTGTGGCCAGCCTTGCAGTAGTTGTAGCAGCGCTGTTTGTGCTCGGTGGGTACACACCCACAACGACCGCATATATTGAGAATGACACGAAGGAGTCGGTGACTGTTGATAATTGCGCCGACGTCGCCGTTACTGTGGCTTCAGGCACAAGACAGCAGATCAGTCCATTCGCCGATGCCACGCATTCTACTTGCACGGTTTTCCAAGGTGAAAGTGATCTGGGCACTCCGATTGGATGTCTCTACATTCCCTCATCGCACGGCCGCACTATTGTTGGCGCCATCGCGCGCGTTAGTAAAATGCGCCCAACGAAACGGTCTGGCTGCGTCTGAGCATAACAATGGTACTCGACGAGCCGCTCCAGTTCGCGGGAGAACCGGGGCGTAGCGCCAGAACTGGCTCATGATCCGGTCGGCCACGCCGGACTCGCTTCGTGTCCGACGAGTACATACAGCCCCAAGCCGACCGAGTAGATCGTGGGGAAGTAGAGTAGGTCATCCTCGTCGACCATCTTCCACTGCGCCACAGCGGCGGTCTCCATCTTCGGTGCGCGTAGCTGCACGGCAACCTCAGCCTCTTCTCCGGGTTCGGTGTCGCGCACCGGCACGAAGCGCGCCGAGGTCAGAGTCCAAGGCCCGGTGGTGGGGCCGATGCGCCGCAGCCTGCGTCCCTGCCAGGGCACGCTGCCGCTGTTGCGGATCGTCCAGCTCTTGGTGAAGGTGGCGCCGCAGGGGACGGTTGCGCCGTCGGGTGGTGTCTCGGAGACGAACCGGGCCTCGTCTCCGTCGAGCGGGTAGCGGTCCTGGCGGGCGATCAGGAGTGGGTTGCGTCGTCGTCTGCGGTCGCGCTCGGACTCGCGGGCGATCTCGGCCAAGCCGGAGAGGAGGTCGGGGGCGCCGAAGCGTTCGCCGTAGTAGCGGATGATGCGGTCTGAGGCTGGGCGGCTACCGCGCTCGACCCGGGAGATGAGGCTGGGGTCGATCCCGATGTCGGCGGCTACCTGGGCCTGAGTGATCCCAGCCTGCTCGCGTAGGCCGTGTAGGAGGGCGCCGACGTGCTGGTTGGTCGGTCTCCGACCGGCTCGTCCCATCCGGCTTTGCGACGTGGCGACATGACAGGAGGTCAAGAAAGCAGATCGGCTCGATCCTGGCCGCGCCGCCATCTGTGCGGCCTTGAAATCGAACCGAAGGAGTTCTCATGCAGTCCCGAAACCTCCCCGCCCGTCGCTTCGGTGGTCTCAGTGTCGACCGGGCCGCCGGTAGGGCGCTCTCAACGATCCAGATGGGTGCGTTCCTTGAGCGTGCCGACGATGAAGCCCGGCGCAACCTGGCGCTTGCTCGCATGAGCGACCTGGGCATAGCTACCCGCCACGCCCTGGACGAGGGCGATGGCATCGTCCACGACCTGTCCGCCCGGGTTGAGGCCAACCCGCTGGGAGCCAACGCGCTGGGCGGCATCGCCGAAGACGGTATCCGTAGCCTGCGCCGCGAGCTGCGTCGCCTCGGGGAGGGCTGGTAGCGATGCCTGTCCTTGCTCTCATCTTCGGGACGGTCGCCGTCAAGGTGGCCGTCGTTCTCGTGGTGGCGATCGTCTTCATGTTCGTCGTGTATCTGGCGAGCACGGTCGCCGAGCAGAGCGTGATGCGTGAGCGCCGCCGTCATGCCGAACGGACGGCGAGGGCGATGCGGCGGATGACGCAGATCCGCCGGCAGACCGCCGAGCGCATGGACCGCGCCGAGGAACGGAGGCGGCCATGACCGAGCGCGAGCAGCTGCTTCGTGCTTGCCGGCAGAACCGGGATCTCACCCGTGAGAACGGCCGTCTCAGGGACGAGCTGCGCCGCACGGGTCGGGAGTGCCGGGAGTTGGTTGAGGCCAACGCCAACCTCCGGGTCGAGTTGGAAGCGGCCGATGTGGTCTTGGGTGAGGCGATGGATGCCGCGCTCGCCAGGGGCGATCGGCCGAGGGGCCGGTCGTGACCAAGTTCCTCTCGACGTTGGCAATCGTGGTCCTGGGGTTGGTGGCGCTGGGCGCTGTTGGCCCCCGGATCGCCGCGATCTTGTCTGCGGCGGTGCCGTTGGTGTTGGTGGTGGGCATTGTTGTGGCCGTGCTTAGGCTTGTGTGGTTTTACACCCGTTGACACAAAAAAAGTATTGACAAGCTCGGAAATTGTGAGCAATACTCTGGAGGTTCTGTAGCGAATAAAACACGAACAAGGAGACCACATTATGAACAATTAAGCGGAAGGAGGTGTTTGTATTTATGACACGTCGTATTGTAGTTAAAGGCGTCAAACGGAGCGAGATTTCTACCGAAGACCTCGCTAATCTTTTTTATTTACAGGCAAAGCGCGCTCTGCGGGAACGCAGAGAGGCCGCGTCAAAGGCCAAGGCGAAGGCCAAGCGCCGAGAGCGTGGAGCGCAGAACAACGAACGCTCGGGGAAGCGGTCGTGAACAGCGAGTTACAAACTCTCGTCGCTGCCGGTGGGACTGGGGTGGCCATGCTCAGCGGGATACTGCTTCATGAGCAGCGCCAGGCCGAGACGATGCGCCGGGAACGGATTAGGCTCGGGCTGAGGTTCCCGATCGGTGTGCAGCCGGAGGCGGGGCTTGCCGCTATCGAGGGGTTGGCTGGTGTTTCAGAATCGGCTGAGCTGGTCGTGGAGGTGTCGGCCAGCGAGGGTCATATCCAGCACGCCGTGTGGGTGCCGGAGGCTTGCGTGCCGGCGGTGCGCGCGGCGCTGGTGGGTGCTATCCCGAGTCTGTCGCTGGACCAGTCGGAGGCGCCGAGCGGCGGGGTGACGTTCGGGCTGCGGTTGTATGTCCCCACACCGGCGGCGTTGCACGCGGGTAATGCGGTGCAGGCTTCTCGGGCTTTGCTAGCGGGGATAGCGGCGTTGCGTTCGGGTGAGCGGGTGGTGCTCAGGTGGGCGTTGCGGGCGGGCCGTCCGCGTTTGAGGGAGGTTGAGCCTGATGGGCAGCGGGAGCGTGAGGTTGACCGGGCGTGGAGGCGTAAGAGCGCGTTGCCGGGTCTGTTCGTTTCGGGGCTGGTGTTGGTGCAAGCCGAGGGGACAGGGCGGGCGCGTGAGCTGGCCGACCAGGTGGCGAGCGTCATCCGTGGACGCCGGGAAATGACTGGTGCGGTGCGTATCACCAGTGGGAGTGGTGGCCGCAGCCTCGCGTCCCTGCCGAGGGTCGTTCGGCGTAGTGGCTGGCTGTCCGGGGCCGAGCTGTTGCCGCTTGTGGCGTGGCCGCTCGGCACGGACGTTACGCCTGGCGTGGAGCTGGGAGGCCGGGAGCTACCGGCCGCGAAGCATCTCCCACGGGTGGGGCGACGGCTGTTTGTGGGCCGGGACGCGGACGGTGAGCGGTGGGTCGCGCTCGATACCCAGGCGGCGCGGCTCCATACCGTTGTGGCAGGCAGCTCGGGCTCGGGCAAAAGTGAGCTGCTTGCGCGGGGCATCTTGGACGAGATCGCCGCCGGCCATGCCGGGGCGGTGATCGACCCCAAGGCCGACCTCATCCAGACCGTCCTTGACCGGGTGCCACCACAGCACGCCGACCGTGTGGTCGTGCTCGATGCGGGCGATGATTCCCGTCCGGTTCCGGGTGTTGACGTGCTGCGCGGCGGCGACCCCGATCTGCGCACCGATGTCCTGATCGGGGCGTTGAAGTCGATCTTCCCCGATTGGGGTATCCGCTCGGAGACCTACGGTCGCCTGGCGTTCAGGACGCTCAGCGCGGTGCCTGGAGCGACGTTGGCCGATGCCGGCCGGTTGTTCACCAGCGAGCCGTTTTTACAACAGGCCATCGCGCGGCTGACAGACCCCTATCTCATCGGTGCGTGGGAGCAGTACCGCGAGCTACCGGCCGGCTCCAGGGTCGAGCATGTCCAGGCCCCGATGGCCAGGGTCATGGCACTGCTCAGCCGCCCGCGCGTGCGAGCGGTGTTGGCCTGCCCCGAGCCGAAGCTCGACATCGCCAAGCTGCTAGCCGAGCGCAAGTTCTTGTTGATCTCTCTCGCGCCTGGCCAGCTCGGGGAAGCCGGGGCGAGCATCGTCGGCGCTGCGCTGACGCACCTGATCTGGAGCGCGATCGAGGCCAGAGTCGCGCTGCCGCCCCATGAGCGGCATTTCATCTCGGTCTACCTGGACGAGATGGCGACGTTGACCGGCGGGGTGCCGTTCTCGTTTGAGCTGCTGGCCGAGCGCGCCCGCGGCCTCGGCGCGGGGCTGACCGTGGCTGTGCAGACCTTGGGGCGTATCCCTGAGCCCACGCGCGGTGCGCTGCTCGGTAACACCGGGACGTTCATCAGCTTCCGTGCGCCCGCCGAAGAGGCGCCGCGTATCGCGCGCCAGCTCCCGTCCTTGAGCGAGGCCGACGTGATGGCGCTCGTCCGCTTCCACGTTGCGGCCCGCATTGCCAGCGCCAGCGGCAGCTCGGTCGTGACCGGCCGCACCCTGCCACTGCCACCAGCAACCGGCCAGGCCGAGGTGATCCGTGACCGCTCAGCACAGGTCTATGGCACCCCGCTGGCCCAGGCCATGCCCTCCCAGTCACCATCACAAACCGCCGCCGAGGATGCGGCTGTGCCGCCGCTGGGGCGCGGTGGGAGGCAGGCATGAGCCGTCCAGCCACGCGACCAGGCACGTCGAGTGAGGTAGCCGAAACTCCCCGTACTGGTGGGGCTTCTCGCGCGTTTTCGACGCCGAATGGTTCTGTGCCCCCACAGTCCCTTTCCTATCTCACCGCCAGCCGCCTGCACCACCTCGCCCAGCACCTGACCCCCCAGGACTGGCAGCTGCTCCGGTTCGCCCACGACGCCCGTTTTGCCAGCGGGGCACAGCTCATCCGAGCCTTCTGGCAGACCAGCGACGCCGAATCGGCCAAGGCGCGGGCCGGGCGCAGGGCGCTTAAGCGGCTCACCGACCGGCGGGTACTCGAGACGCTGCCCCGGCCGGTCAGTGGGATGCGCGGCAGCTCCGGGCTCGTCTACCACGTCGGCCGCGCCGGGGGTACGGCTGCTCGCCACTCGTGGTATCCACGGCCCCCGTGTTGAAGTGCCCGGCACGCTGCATCTGGCGCATACCCTCGCCACGACCGAGCTGGCGCTGCGCTTGCGAGAGGCCGACCGGGAGGGCGAGCTTGAGCTGATCGAGGTTCAGCAGGAGCCGGTCTGCTGGCGCAGCTACCCCGGCGCGATGGGAGCGCAGCGGGTCATCAAACCAGACCTGTTCATCCGCATCGGCGCGGGCACACAGGAAGACCGCTGGATGGCCGAGGTAGACCTCGGCTCAGAGTCCGGGCGCACCATCGCCCGCAAGCTCGCGGTCTATGGCCAGCACTACCGTTCCGGTGAAGAGGTACGCCAGCACGGCGTCCACCCCCGAGTGCTGTGGATCGTCCCTGACGAGCGACGCGCCGAGCAGGTCGCTGGCGTGCTCCACCGCCAGCCCGCCGAAACCCGGCGCATGTTCTCGGTCTGCCTCATGGATGAGACCGTTGCATTCCTCGCCACCGAGGCGTCCTCATGAGCACCACCAAGCTCGCTCTGTATGAGGACGGCACAAGAGCGTGGGGGCTCATCGAGGCCGACGCGCTGCTTACGCTCGCCAAGCTGCCGGACTCCTGTGTCGACGCGATCGTGACCGACCCTCCGTATGGCATCGGCATCATCGGTGAGCGGTGGGACGGAGCCGACATCCGCCGCACGGCGAGCCGAGCCGGTGAGCGGCTGAGCACTGGCGAAGCGTTCGAACGTTGGACAAGCGTGTGGGCCTGCGAAGTCAGGCGGGTGCTCAAGCCCGGCGGGCATGTGGTGGCGTTTGGAGCGCCGCGCACCTTTCACCGGCTGGTTGCTGGCTTTGAGGATGCCGGGCTTGAGGTGCGCGACCAGTTGCTCTGGCTCTTCGCTCAGGGCGTCCCGAAGTCCCGGCGGCTGCCGGACGGGCTGGGAACCGCGCTCAAGCCAGCGTTTGAGCCGATTTTGCTAGCCCGCGCTCCCATCACCGGGACGGTCGCGGGCAACGTGGAGAGGTTCGGCACGGGAGCGCTCGGCATCGATGCCACACGCGTCGGTGAGAGCGGTTACTGGCCAGCGAACCTCATCATCTCCCACGCCTCCGGCTGCACCGAGGATGGCTGCTCTGAGGATTGTCCCGCCGGGCTGCTTGACGCTGCCCGCCCCGATCTGCTGCCGAGTCGCATGTTCTTCTGCGCCAAGGCATCCAAGCGCGAGCGTGAAACCGGCTGCGAGCAGTTGCCGCGGGTCAAGGATGTCATCTTCACCAACACGAGCCGTCAGCCGCGTCTGCGCCATAACTTTCATCCGACCGTCAAACCGATCGAGCTTATGCGCTGGCTGGTGCGTCTTACCTGTCCGCCGGGCGGGGTGGTGCTCGACCCGTTCACCGGCAGCGGCACGACCGGGATCGCGGCAGTATCGGAGGGGCGCCAGTTCTTGGGGATCGAGCGCGAGAGCAAGTACGTGGACATCGCTTGCGCGCGGCTCACCCACTGGGCGCACCAGACTAAAGAGTCGGCGTGAGGTGCGGGGTGGATGGCTCCACGGTGGATGGAAGGACTCAGGTCTTTCTGCCTGCCGCCAGAGCCATCCACTACCGCGAAGGAGGTGAAACTATCACCAAGGCACAGGAAATCTACGACGAGGTCAACCGACGGGTTGCCACAGGCGTCGAGAAGGCGGACGCTTTCAAGGCGCTCGCAGATGAGACAAACCGTCCCTACGATTCGGTGAGGGGAAGCTATTACTCTCACAAGAAGAAAATCGAGGGCGGCGAGAGCCGGCCGTCCCGGACTCGTCGTCGTGAGACGACACCCGAGGACGCGCTGGCCGATGCCAGGGCAGCACTCGAACGAGCGGTCGAGGCCATCGATCGAGAGATCGAGACGGCCGAAGAGCGCGCCACAGAGAGCGCGGCGGAAGCCAAGTCCCTCAAGGCCAGCGCGGCTGAGAGGAAGAAGGCCATCACTGGGCGCCTGGAGGCGCTGAAGTGAGAACAACGCGGGCTGGTCTGGACAATCGTCTGGACCGGCCCGCACCTACTAATACCAGAGGGTCAATTTCACACCTTGCTTAAATCACGACTTAACGGGAAAATCGTTAAGCCAAAGGAAAATTAACCAGAAAAGGAGGAATAGTTGCCAGTAGCCACCACAGATATTATTAGTAAGCCAGCTCTCGCCGACCTCGCTGAGGCGACAGCGGTGATCTACCTGCGTGTCTCAAGCGTGGGGCAGCTCACGGGGTACAGTCCCGAGGGGTATTCCATCGAGGGGCAGCGCCAGGCGTGCGAGCGCCACGCCGCCTCGCTGGGCGCACGGATCATCGCCACGTACATCGAGCCCGGCAAGACCGCCACCAACACCCTGCGCCCCGAGCTTCAGCGGATGCTCTCTGAGCTTCCCAACCTGAAGCCGACCTACGTCATCTTCTACGACCTCTCACGGGTGGCGCGCGAGGAGAAGGACGCCTTCTGGCTGCTGGGGGAGATCAAGCGCTGCGGCGGCAAGCTGGAGTCCACGCTGGAGCGCATCGATGACAGCCCGCAGGGGCTCCTGCTGTTCGCCATCATGGCCGGCGTCAACGCCTTCCGCTCACGCGGGGACGGCGAGAAGGTCAAGATGGGACTGGAGCGCAAGTTCGCCGACGGCGGCACACTCGGCCCAGCCAGGACGGGCTACCTGAACGTGCGCGAGCAGACCGATGGTGGCCGGGAGGTCCGCTCGATCGCGCTCGATGATGATCGCCACAAGCTGATCCAGCTCGCCTTCGACGTGTTCGCCACCGGGGAGCACTCGATCACGACGCTGCGCGACCTGCTTGAGGAGCTTGGGTTGCGTACCCGCCCAACTGCCAAGAAGCCAGCCAAGCCGCTGAGCCGCAACGGCGTGTATCGCATCCTGCGCGATGACTACTACACCGGCGTCGTCACGCACAAAGGCGTCAAGCGCCAGGGACGCCACCCAGCAATCATCGACCGGGAGACCTTCGAGAAGGTCCAGCAGATCCTCGAGACCCACCGCCTCTCAGGAGATCGCACCAAGAAGCACTTCCACTACCTCAAGGGCTCGATCTTCTGCGGCCACTGCGGCCGACGGCTCGTCTTCGGACGCCACAGGGGCAACGGCGGGGTCTACGAATACTTCAGCTGCCTCAGCCACCAGGCCCGTCGCCCCAGCTGCGGCGCGCGGCACCTGCCGGTCGATGCCGTCGAGAAGGCGATCGAGGATCACTACCGCCGCATCCGGTTGACGCCCGCACAGATCGAGACCGTCCGGGTGCAGGTCAAGGAGCAGGTCGAGGAGCGCTTGGCGGTCGCGCGCAAGCAGTCAGAGCACCACAGCCGCCGCCTGCGGACCCTCCATGGGAGCGGCGGTCTGAACTGGCTCCACTGCGGCGGCTTGAAGTGGCCCCACCTCCGTCCGACTGGCTGCTGACTGTTTGAGGCTCATGGAGCTTGAGCGGGAGGCGGCAGTGAGGAATGGGATCACGAGTGGAGACGTTCGAGCAGATCAGGAGAGATCGGGATCGGGAAGGCATCTCGACGAGGGCGTTGGCGGCGAGGTATGGGGTTCATCGGCGGGCGGTGCGTCAGGCGCTAGCGGCGCCGTTGCCGCCCGTCAAGCGCAAGCCTGTGGGTCGGCCTGCGCCGAAGTTGGGTCCATATCGGGGGCTCATCGACTCGTGGCTTGACGGGGACCGGGATGCGCCGCGCAAGCAGCGTCATACCGCCAAGCGGATCTGGGAGCGCCTGCGTGATGAGCACGCGGCTGACGTCGCTGAGCGCACGGTCCGGGAATATGTTCACGGTCGCCGACGTGATCGCGGCGAAGGGGTCCAGGCGTTTGTGCCGCAGGTGCATGCGGCGGGCGTGGAGGCTGAGGTTGACTGGGGCGAGGCGCACGTCGCGATGGCCGGCGCTCAGCGCAGGGTCTACTTGTTTCATATGCGTGCGTGTCATTCCGGTGCGGCGTTCGCGATGGCGTTCCCGCACTGCTCCCAGCAGGCGTTTCTGGAGGCGCATGTCGAGGCGTTCGACTGGTTCGGCGGGGTGTTCGGCCTGCTTCGCTACGACAATCTGACGAGCGCGGTGAAGCAGGTTTTGCGTGGCCGGCGGCGGGTCGAGACGGATCGCTTCATCGCGTTGCGCTCGCACTATCTCTATGAGTCGCAGTTCACGACTCCGGGGATCGAGGGCGCTCATGAAAAGGGCGGCGTCGAGGGAGAGGTCGGGCGTTTCCGCCGTCGTCACCTGGTTCCCGTCCCAGACGTTGCGTCGCTCGGGGAGCTGAACACGCGGATGCTCGCTGGCTGCGAGAGCGATCTCTCACGCCGGATCGCGGGGCGCCAAGAGAGCGTCGGCGTGTCTTTCGCTAGAGAGCGTCCTTTGCTGCGCGGCCTGCCCGTTGAGCGGGCGTCCATGGCTGAACGGGCCACACCCCGCGTGGACTCCAAGGCACTGGTCACGATCAAGCAGAACCGGTATTCGGTGCCTGTTCGGCTGGCGGGGCTGCGCGTGCATTCGCGTGTTGGTGCCCGCGAGATCGAGATCCATCACGGCGGGGCGCTGGTCGCCCGCCACGAGCGCCAGCACGGCCGCTTCGGTGTCGCAGCCAGCCTCGATCACTATCTCGAGCTGCTCGCACGCAAGCCGGGCGCGCTGTCCGGGTCGCTCGCTCTCTCCCAGGAACGTGAGCGCGGCTCCTGGCCCTCGGTGTTCGACGAGCTGTGGGAGAAGATCGGCGAGCGCTATGGCACCTCAGAGGCCGCACGACAGATGGTCGACGTGCTCATCCTCGCCCGCGAGCACACCCCCGGCGAGGTCGAGCAAGCGGTCCGTGGAGCGCTCACTGCGGGCGCCCACGACGGGCGCGCGGTCGCGGTCCTGGTGAGCCGCAGAGCCCGCCAGTCCTCACCGGCGCTCGATGATCTCCCGCGGCGCCTGCAGGGCCTCGGGGCGCCCGTCCCGACACTCAACCAATACGACGAGCTGCTCGTGGCCGGGCCGGCACGGTGAGCGCCCCGGCGAAGGTCCAAGCACTGGAGACGCTGATCGAGGCGCACTCCGTAGAGCTGAAGCTCCCGACCGTCCGCGCCCGCTTCCGGGCGCTGGCCGAGGAGGCAACCCGCGACCAGCAAACCCCGACCGCATATCTCGCCGCGCTCCTTGAAGCAGAGGTCACAGAGCGAGCCGAACGACGCGAACACCGACGGCTCATCGACGCACGCTTCCCGCTCACCAAGCGCCTTGAGGACTTCCGTTTCGAGGAGAACCCGAAGATCCCGCAGGCCACGATCGCCGCCTTGGCGCAGGGCACCTGGATCGATGACCGCGAGTCAGTGATCCTCCTCGGCGACTCAGGGACCGGCAAGACGCATTTAGCGATCAGCCTCGCGGTGCTCGCCTGCCAACAAGGACGACGTGTCCGCTTCACCACCCTCGCCGCCTTAGCGAACGAGCTGCAGGCAGCCGAGTCAAAACGCGAGCTCGGCCGGGTCATCGCGCGCTACGCACGCACGGAGCTTGTTGTCCTTGACGAGCTGGGATATCTCGCGCTACCCGAGGGCGCCGCCGAGCTCGTCTTCCAGGTCATCTCCGAGCGCAACGAGCGCGCCAGCCTGATCGTCACGACCAACCTCCCGTTCGGGGAATGGACGAAGGTGTTCCCCGACGCGCGCCTCGCGAAGGCCGTCGTTGACCGCATCACCCACCGCGCGCACATCATCGACACCGGCACCGAGTCCTGGCGCTTCCGCCACGGCCTCGCCCGCGGCCCAAAAAAAGGAGCGAACTAACCCCCCATCGGGAGCCGCGCCGGCGGCATCTCGCTCCGCTACGCGCTACGCGCTCCGCTCCACGAGACGCCGCCACACCCACTAATCAGAGAAGATCAACAACACACACCAACCGACGCGAAGTGGAGCCACTTCAAGCCGCCGCGCCGGGGCCACCGCAAGCCGCCGCTCCCACTCCAGGATGAGCAGCAGAAGCTCGTCCAGCTCTACTACAAGGGCGGCGTATCCGAAGAGGTCTTGCAGGCCGAGCAGCAACGCATCGAAGCCGAGCGCACCCAGGCCCGCAAATGGGTCCAGGCAGCCGCCCACGAAGCCACAGACGTCATGGAGGCCCTCGACGAGGCCCTGGCCATCGTTGACCGCTGCCACGAGACCTACCTCGCCGCCAGCCCGATGCTACGGCGGCTGATGAACCAGGCCATCTTCGAGGGGCTATTCATCCGCACCGAAGGGCTGGAAGGCAAGCCCCTGCCGGTCTTCGGCCACATCGTCCGCTTGGGGCGCGGCTGCCCGGCCCCCGCCAAGGCCCGGCCCCGGAACGGCCAAGGCCCCCATTCTTCGGGGGGCCTTGGTTCCAACGTTGACCAAATGGTGCGCCGCCAGGGACTCGAACCCTGCCCGCCGGATTAAAAGTCTTGGACGAACTCCTCAGGTCGGCTCTGGTAAGCCGACCTGAGGTGCGGCGAGTCGGTCGTAAGCGTATTCGCTTTGACGCCTGGGGAAATCCTGGGGAAATCTGATGTCCCGCCTCGTAGCTCATCGTCGGAAATGAGCTATAGGAGGTCGTGATGAGCAACCCGGAGCAAGCGAAGGGCCATCTACAGGTCAGTCGGACAGCAACGGCCGCACTCGCTCCTACTACGCCTACTGGCGGGTGGGGAGCAAGAAGAATGGACGGCGCCTCGGTCCTGCGCACGTGCGCGACACCGGCCGCCGGACGCCCCGCGGCGCGGTGATCTGGCGTGCGGGAGATGGCCCGAGGCCGACCCCCGAGCACCTGACGCCCAAGGACGCGGAGGCACGCCTGGCTGAGATCCTCGAGGCGGCGGAGGTGCCCGCTGAGGCTCCGACGGCCACGAGGCCGACGGGATCGCTACGTGAGGCGCTCAAAGGATGGTTGGCCAAGCGCAGGCGCGAGAAGGATCTGAAGCGCTCGACGGTCGAAGACTACGAGGAGATGTTCGAGCGTCTCTACCGCGATCTCGGCACCGAGACCCCCGTGGACGAGCTGACGGAGGAACGCCTGGAGGCCTACTTCACGGATTTCAAGGCGGAACGAGTGTTGCCCAAGGCAGCTGCTCAGAAAGCGCTTGCCGAAGGATTGGATGTGAGGGAGGTACCGGTCCAGCGGTGGGTGGCGAGGGCGCCGGGAGGCGAGCCGGTTGAGGTCCACGCAAGAGGCGAGGCAGTGCGTATGGCAACCGCAATAGGCGGCACGTGGAAGCGTTGCGGCCAGTGCACGTACCGAGTGCTGCCGCCCGGCGTGCGCCGCGCACGTCGCGTGTCCTGGTCGACAGCCCAGAAGCTGGAGCCAGAAGGCTGGAGCATAAGCCGGCGGACGACGAAGCGATGGGTGCTGCGCAAGCCGGCCGCCCCACAGACGCGCAACAAGTACCGCGACATCCTGGCCGCCTCTCTCGGGTATGCCGTGATCCAGGGCTGGATCGATGTCAATCCGCTCGCGGGGGTCAGTCGTACGAACACCAAGCGGGTGCGGGAACGCATACTGCGCCGTGACGACTTCTACGACCCCGAGGAAGTGCAGCGCCTCTTGGAGCAGGCTCCCGGCGTGCTGGAGGAAGCGTTCTGGCTGTGCGGCGCCCATGCGGGCTTCCGTCTCCCCGGAGAGGCCCAGGGGACCCGCTGGGGCGCGGTCGACTTCAAGGCGGGTGTGATCCGACCTTATGACAACTGGGTGCGCAACGCGCCCGATGACACCAAGACCTCGGACTCGGTGGCGGTTCCGATGACCCCCCGGTTGACGCGCCCTCGCGCAGCTCGAGCTGCGGGGTTGGGCCGTCGCGGATGACGACTTCGTGTTCACGCAGGATCGCCGCGGGCGGCCTGTTTGCGAGAAGGCGATGCGAACGGCGTTCAAGCTCGCTCGAGCGGAAGCTGGCCTGAAGCCGATGCGTATGTACAACTTGCGCCACTCGTTCGGCACGAGCCTCGCGCGCGGGGCCGTGGACATCCGCACGATCCAGGCCCTGATGCGCCACGACCGTCTGACGACGACCGAACAGTACCTGGCATACGCGCCCCAGCCGGACCTTGCCGAGCGCTTGACGCGCGCGCTGGATCCCCCCGGCTTGGGCCAGGTGGGGGACCGCTCATCGACAGGAAACGAGCAGGGGCAGACCCGGCTGAGCCCACGTCGGAGGATCGCCCTATGGCGGCCTGACGAGTGAGCCTCGTCCATTGCGATCATGTCGATGGCTTGGAAAGGGACGCCTCTCCTCGTCGCGGAAGCAAGCGCGCGCCAGGGTCGCTGTGCTTCTGGCGAGGAGGAGGTGTGCGGGGTTGGAGTGTGATGCGTCCGCCGCGTGCGGGTACGATGAACACGTTGCGGTGGGCGACTCGCTCTGGGCGCTGGCGGGTGGGTTGCAGGCGGGCGTTGCGGAGGATTGTCCTGAGTACGATTCGCGCCTCGGTGAGGGAGAACGCGGCGCCGATGCATCGCCTGGGTCCGCCGCCGAAGGGGATCCAGGTGTAGGTCCCGGCGCGGGTGTCAAGGAAACGCTCGGGGCGGAAGACGAGCGGGTCGGGGTAGAGCTCCGGGCGGCGGTGCACGAGTGTTATGTAGGGGACGACCATCGTGCCGCTCGGGATCGTTAGCCCTGGTAGCTCGAACGGCTCGGTTGCGAGTCGCGCGGTGAGCGGGAAGGCTGGTCGCAATCGCATTGCCTCCTTGATGACCGCGTCGAGATATTCGTCGTCTCCGTCGAGCGCGGCGGTTTGCAGGTGGGCTAGTGCGTCGGGGTAGCGAGTGACTCGCTCGAGGATCCACGTCAGGGTGGATGCGGTCGTGTCGTGGCCGCCGAGCAGCAGGGTGCGCATCGCGTCGCAGATCTCCTCGTCGCTCATCAGGCGGCCTTGGCTATCGGGTGTGCGCAGGAACATGCCGAGCACGTCCTGGCCGTCGAGTTGATCGTTGCTGCGGCGGTGGGCGACCTCTTCGAGCACGATCGCGTCGACCGCGTCGATCGCGCGGCGGACCCGTGGGAATGGTCTGTCCCAGCCGTTCTGTCGGCTGGTCGCGATGATCGTCTGCAGGAAGAACCGTCGCGAGTGGCCCTCGGCAAGCAGCGCGAGCGTCGCCGAGCGCAACCGGTCGACGCGCGCGGGGTCGGTGACCCCGAACACGGTTGCCATGATCACCTCGAGGCTGATCGCTTCCATGTGCGGCTGGGAGGGTGTGGGGTGCCCGTAGGGCCAGCGTGCGAGAGCCTCTTCGGTCTTGCGCTGCATCGTCTCGTGGTAGCCGCTCAACGCGTCGCCGTGGAACGGGGGGAGCTGCATTCGCCGCCTGCGCATGTGCTCGGCGCCGTCGATGTTCGTGAGTCCTGTCGGGCCGAGGAAGAGATGGTGCGCGGATGCCTTCGCCAGCGCCGCTCCGAGGCGCAGCACGCCGGTGTCGGCTGTGAAGATGCGCTTGATGTCCTCGGGATCGGTCAGGCACAGCCACGGCCCCGTCGCCGGCATTGGCACCAGGAAACGGTCGCCGAGCAGCTGGCAGTGGCGCGCGAACTGCTCTGGGGCCAGCCAGTACTGGGCGGCATTGACGAGCGCGGGGCGTCGCAGTCGCGGCACGTCGGTAAGCGTTTGGCCCATCAGCCACATCCTCTCTAGTTACTCGGTGTGAAATACAGTAACATAGTATCCAGCGATGGCCATAGCCGAAATCCTCGAGGCGACTCCCGTGGTGGGCGACGACGCGCTCTTTGACCGCGTTGCCGCGGCGGCGCTCGATGAGTTCGCCGAGCACGGCATCCGCCGCACCTCGATGGAAGACATCGCCCGCCGCGCCGGCGTCTCACGAATGACCGTTTTCCGACGCTTCGCGAGCAAGCAGCGCCTCGTCGAGGTCGTCATCGCGCGCGAGGTCCGCCGCGGAATGCAAGAGCTCGACCTCCTCTGGGAAGGCGCGGAAACGCTGGAGGACCGACTCGTCGCCGGGTTCGAGTTCGCCGGGCGCTACGTCCGCGGCCACCCACTATTCGACCGGCTCCTACGCAGCGAACCCGAGGTCCTCCTACCACCGCTCACCATCGACGGCGGACCCGTTCTCGAGCTCTACCGATCACTCATCGCGCACCGACTCCAAGCCGAAATCAACGCCGGTCGCGCCACAACACCAGACATAGACGGCGTCGCCGACGTGATCGCACGCCTCGCGATCTCACTGCTACTCACCCGCGATGGAAGCATCACACTCGACGACCCACACTCCATCCGCCGCCTAGTCAACCTCACACTACTCCCCATGCTCCAACCACAACCGGACTAGCCGCCGATCCCTGACCCACAGCGACTCCCACACTTTCCAAACCAGCACTTCATCGGGCATCGCCTACACTCCTGCTTTGACGACGCCGCCTCTCGGCTTGCTACTGCCCTTGGGTGAGAGCAGGCATGTGGGGGCATCCAACGACACTGCCCCTTCGGACGAGCACGAGCACTGAGCGCATCAAACGCGGACACTTTCGCTTGCCTCGCGCAAGCAGATCATTCTGCGGTAGTAAGCGGCTCGAGATCAGGATCAATTCCCGGTCGAATGTCAACAACGATATGTGTACGATCCGCATTGGTGACATACGTGAGTTCAAGACGAGTTGGCTGATGCTGACGGCCTGCCAGATCGGAGTAAAAAACCTCAGCGAGAAGATCTCCATCCGTGAGCTCGCCTGCTTTGGCGTCCCAAGCAAACTGGAGCATTCCTCGCTCTCCTGGAGTGATCACCAGCGGCCAGCCCGCCTGTGAAACGGGCGGGCCCTGTGCGAGCATGCTGCTGTCCGTCGTGATGAGGCCGTCCCAGGGCGCGGTGTGGGGGTGTAACGCAAGCAGCAGCTCCCAATCGTCAAGCGTTGACATGCGGGAGTCGATCTGGTCGAGGGGAACGAGCTGCGCGTCGGCCTGGAAATCGGACAGGACGCCGACGATGGGCTGTGGGAAGTTCTTATCGAGAGCGAAGAGGCGCGGCATGACCCGCCCTCATGCTGCGAGGGCTGGTTGCAGGTTCTGCGCGAGCTGGCGCTCGAGATCGAGAGCGTCCTCTATCGCTGCCCGATCGACATCTGGGTACAGTCGATAGATCTTGGCTTGCTCCAGGCCGCTTTCGGCGAGTGCGCCGAGTGCCTGCGACTCAAGGCGGGTGTGGAGGATGTGGGGGGAGCCGCCGAGCTTGCCGGGCACGATCCGCAGCCTGGGGCGGGGGACGCTCAGGTCTGGTCCGTGCAGCCCCTCGCGTGAGGCAAAAGGCGCGAGCAGGTCGAGCATGTCGGCGTCGAGGATGTTTTGGCCCCCTGGCCGCTGGGCGCGACCATCGTGCGCGATCACGATGCCTCCAGAACGGTCTACGGCGACGCGTGGGGCGCCGTCCTCGTTCCACAGGTCGAGCTTGAGCGCGGCGATCTCGCGTAGCGCGCGGCGGACAGCCCTCATTGCGGTTCTGGGCACCTCACGCCCACTGGGGTCCTGCTTGGTCTGGCGCAGCCAGTAGATGGTACGCAGCGCCATCAAGTCGCCGTAGGACCACAGCTTCACTCGCTCCGGGGATACGCTCGGGACGAGGATGCTCTGCCTGGCCCAGTAGTGGACGGTCGACTTCGGCACGCCGGAGAGCGCGGCGGCGCGCTCGGCGGTGTATGCGCCTCGGGGCTCCATAGGAGCAGTATCGCGCCTGTCTCGGACTACGTCCACAAAACGTCCACCCGGCGCCTGTGTTCGAGGAGGCCGACGACCCCACGGCGACCGCTGGGGAAATCTCCAGGGAAATCCAGGTCGGCGTCGGGGCGCCCTCGTGGCCTGGAACGGCCGTGGAATGGGGCATGCGCCGCCAGGGACTCGAACCCTGCCCGCCGGATTAAAAGTCCGGTGCTCTACCCGATGAGCTAGCGGCGCTCGCCGGTGCAGTCTGCCACATGTGGGCTCGCTGTTGGCCGAATTGCAGCACAGCGTCCTGGCTTGGCCCTGCGAGCGCTGCACCGCCGTGGCTCGGACCCTGCACTGCGGTGGCTCTTACTTGCCCTCTTCGGCGCAGCGTGGCCGTGGAAGCACTTGGCTCAGCTGGACTCGGAGGCCACGCGGAGCATCTCCTCGATGCGCGTGAGCTTCACGCGGGGGCGCCCCGAGGGCTCCCCGAGGAGGCGCTCGTGCCGGTCGATGGCGCTCCACCCCTCGTAGCTCACGAGCGAAGGCTGGCGCGCGCGCAAAAGCGTCTCCACGGCCAGAGGGTCGGGGGAGGGGGGCTCGAGCAGCCGCCCCTCGGCGAGGTCGGCAAGGATCGTGTCGACGGTCTCCTGGGCGTCCTTCTTGTTGGTGCCGATCACGCCGGTGGGCCCGCGCTTGAGCCAGCCCACCACGTACTCGCCGCGGCGCGCGGCGTCGCTGTCGAGCACGCGCCCGCCGCTGTGGGGCACGACGCCGCCGCGCTCATCGAAGGGAACCCCGGGGAGGGGGCGCCCGCGGTAGCCGATGGCGCGCAGGACGAGCCCCGCGGTGATGGTCTCGCGCTCGGCGGTGGCCTCGGCGCGCAGCGCGCCGGTGGGCGTGGCGATGAGCTCGTTGCGGGCGGCCTCCACTGCCGCCACGCGTCCCTGGGCATCGGCGATGAGCGAGAGGGGCGAGAGGAGAAAGCGCAGCACCACCCTGCGGCGCTTCCCGGTGGGCGCGCGCGAGGCGTACTCGCGCAGCACCTTCACGTTGCGCTCGGTGGAGGCGTCCGAGCTCAGGCCCCCCCACGGCGAGCGCGCGCTCAAGCTCCTCCCCATCGACGATCACATCGGCGTCGGCGAGCTCGCCGAGCTCGAGCAACTCGGGGTTGGTGAAGGCGGCCTGCGCGGGGCCGCGACGCCCGAGGACGAGGACCTCCTCGATGGAGGAGTGCTCGAGCACATCGAGGGCGTGATCGGCGATGTCGGTGCGCGAGAGCTCGGCGTGCGAGAGCGTGAGCATACGCGCGGCGTCGAGGGCGACGTTTCCGTTTCCAACCACCACCGCGCGCGTGCAACTGAGATCGAAGTCGAGGTCGCAGTGATCGGGATGGCCGTTGTACCAGCCCACGAAATCGGTGGCCGCCCAGCTGCCGGGGAGCTCTTCGCCGGGGATCCCCAGCGCGCGATCCGCGGGCGCGCCGGTGGCGTAGACGAGCGCGTGGTAGTGCTGAAGGAGCTCCTCGCGCTGAATGTCCCTGCCGAGCTCGATGTGCCCAAAGAAGCGAAAGCGGGGGTGCAGGGCGGTTTTCTCATACACCCGCGTAACGGACTTGATCTTGGGGTGATCGGGCGCGACGCCCGAGCGCACGAGCCCGTGCGGAGTGGGAAGGCGCTCGAACATATCCACCTCCACCGAAGACTCCTTCAGAAGATGCCCCGCGGCGTAGAAGCCAGCGGGACCCGAGCCGATCACGGCGATGCGCACGGGAGAGAAGTTGGCGTTGTCGGTCATCTGAAGTGAAGTAGGAAGAGGCCCCCACAAGGGGGGCCGCGGCGGGCCGGTTGGCGAGAGACCGTTGGCCCTGCCGAAGCGGATGCGGGGTGGGTGTGAGAGCGGGTTGTGGGGCGGGGTGGTGTGATGGCGATGGGCGCGGCCCGACTCGAACGGGCGACCCCCTCGGTGTAAACGAGGTGCTCTGGCCAGCTGAGCTACGCGCCCCTTGCCAGGGGACCTAAGCCTATCCAGTTGAGCGCCTCTTTCCAGGCCTCGCCCAGCCTGCGGCGCACTTGCGTGCGGATCGCGAACGATCCCGCCGCGGCAGCCGCGGGCACTCCCACTACGCGGCCCGCTAGGCCCCCCCTGTGGGGCCTCTCCTCCTTTCTCTGCCCCTATGTTCACGCGCGCGCGTGGGGCGTGTCATGCTGAGGGGGTGAGCGGGGGTCGGCGATTGGGGGTGCGGATCGCGCTGGGGGTGCTCGCGCTGGTGCTCGTGGTTCTCATCGCCGCGCAGCTCTTTGGCCCGGGGCTCGCCGCGCACAAGGTTCGCGAACGGGTGGGGCGCTATGGCACGGTGTTCAGCGCGCACGTGAGCGCCTTTCCGGCGATCGAGCTTTTGTGGGGGCACGCGGATTCGGCGAGCGTGCGCGCGGGTTCGCTCAGCTTCACGATCACGCAGGGGGTCGATCTGCTGTGGGAAGCGCGCGGGGTCACCAACGCGGATCTGAGCGCCGCCTCGATGCAGATCGAACGGGTGCGCCTGAGCGATGTGGAGGTGCACAAGCGCGGCGCCTCCATCGTGGTGGCGGGGACGCTCTCGGAATCGGAACTCAAGAGCGTGCTTCCGGTGGGCCTCGAGGTGCACTCGCTGAGTGACGCCGGTGGGCACATCCTCGCGCAGGCAACCGGCGAACTGCTCGGGGTCTCGGCGACTGTTTCGGTGGATGTGAGGCCTCTGGAAGGCAAGCTCGTCGCCGAACCCCAGGGGGTGCCGCTGGGGGGCCTCGCCATGGTGACTGTCTTCTCCGATCCGCGCCTTCGCATCGAAGCGGTGGATGTGGCCCCGCTGGGGGGCTCCTCTAGCCTGCGGCTGACCCTGCGAGCGAGCCTCGTGGGGAGCTGAGGCGCTCGCGCACCACCATCGGCATCCCCCGCTTGGGGCTGATGGTGGGCATCTGGCGGATGCTCAGCTCGAAGTCCTCGGGCAGCTCCAGCGAGAAGCGCTGCAGGAGGAGCGTCGCGATCGTGCGCACCTCGAGCTGCCCAAAGCGCATCCCTATGCACGTGCGCGAGCCACCCCCGAAGGGGATGTAGGCGCCCTTGGGGAGCCTCGCCTTCGCCTCCGGCGCGAAGCGCTCGGGATCGAAGCGCGCGGGCTCGGCGAACACCCCCGGGAGGTGGTGGCTGGCCCAGGAGCAGTAGTTCACGAAGGTGTCCCCCGGAACCGCCGTGCCCCCGAACTCGAAGGCCTCGAGCGAGCGCCGTGGGCCGATCCACGCGGGGGGATACATGCGGAGGGTCTCCTCGAGCACCTTCTCCAGCTCGCTCAACTCGCCGCTCATCAGCTGCGCCGCCTTGGGGAGGCCTCCCGCGAGGAGGGCATCCTGCTCGCCCACCACTCGTTTCGCAGCCTCGGGGTGGTGCGCGAGCTCGTAGAACATGAACGCCACCGTGGAGGTGGTGGTGTCGTGGCCGGCGAACAGCAGCGTCATCATCTCATCGCGGATCTGCACCTCCGTGAGGCCCTCGCCGTCCTCATCGTGGGCATCGAGGAGCAGCGAGAGCACATCCTCCCCGCGCTCCCCCGTCCTTCGCCGCCGCGCGATCTCCGCGTAGAGGACGCGGTTGAGCTTGCGCGTCGCCAGCTTCTGGCGGTGCCACGGGCTGCCCGGCCCACGGAGCACGCGCAGGGGAACGGGGCTGGAGTAGAACGCGAGCGCCTCCTCGAAGAGCCCCGCCGCGTCCACCTCGCGCGCGTGCGACCCATCGGGGTCGAGCCCAAAGAGCGCGCGCATCGCGATGCGCAGCGCGAGCGCTCGCGTCCACGCGTACAGATCCACCCTCCTCCCGGGAGCGAAGGAGTCGAGCGCCGCGTCGGTCTCCGCGATCATCGTCTCCAGCGTCCCCGCGATGCGCTCGCGGTGAAACGCCGGCAGCATGATCGCGCGCGAACGGCGGTGGTAGCCGCCATCGGTCGTGAGCAGCCCATCGCCCAAAAAGGAGATGAGATCGCGAAAGTGGCTTTCGCGCCACTGGAAGTTGGTGGCGTGCGAGACGGTGATGTAGTGGTTGGCCTCGGGCCCCAGCATGAACACCACGTTGCCGTGGAAGAGCCGCAGCGTGAACACCGGCCCATAGCGCTCATAGGACTCCAGCAGCAGCGCAAGGGGTTCGTCGGTGAAGCGCTTCGTGCGCGCCATGCTGAAGTTGGTGGGGCCCGGCGGAAAGGGCACCTCCGAGGCGCGCTCGGCCTGCAGATCCTTCACGATCGCAAGCAGCGGATTCATCGCGCGCAGCGGCGGTGGAGCGGCGGTGGGCGGCATCGGTTGCCATCCTACACGCTCGACTGGCCAGCTGGCCAGGTTCTCGCGGGGAAGCGTACGCAGGGGGATGCTGCGGCCGCGCGAGCTTGCTCTCGCGACCCAGGCGCCGCGCGGGCCTATGGCTCGCTGAGGCGGGCCTTGCGGCCCCGCGAGGCGAGGCTTGGCATACTGGGGATACGCGCGTGAAGTGGCCGCTTGGTCCCGCGCTCACGCGGGGGCGTAGCTCAGCTGGTTAGAGCGCCGGCCTGTCACGCCGGAGGTCGCGGGTTCGAGTCCCGTCGCTCCCGCTTTCGGCACCGATGTTTTGCGGTCGGTGCTCAAGTGCTTGTTGTGCGGCTTGGAAGTAGGGCAGGAAGGCGTCGTGGGGTTGGATGGCGACGATCTGGCCTTCCTTTGCCCACACCTGCTCGGAGAGGGATAGGAGGAGCTTGCGCCGCTCGGCGGGCTGGTTCTCGAGGTCCTAGAAGCGCGTGAAGTCCGCGAGGACTTCCTTGGCTTGGTCGATGGCGGGGTCGACCGGCGGTCCGAGGGGAGCCGATCTCGCCGCTGGTAGCCTTGGGCTATGGCAACCCGGGCGGTCAAGACGGTCGATGTCGATGCCGGCCTGCTGGAGGAGACTCGCAGTGCGATGAAGCCCTCCGCCGGAGCGGCCGACGCCGAGGTCATCGAGCGGGCGCTGCGCTCCTACCTCGGCCGCCGGGCACTCGATACCGCGCAGGCGATGAGCGGGCTCTCCGAAGAGGACGCCTTGCGGATCGCCAACGAGGAGCTGCACGCGATGCGCCGCGAGCGTCGCAGTGCCGCGTGACGCGGGTCGTCGTAGACCCGGGGGTGCTGGTTTCTGCGTTCATCTCCCCGAAGAAGGCCGCGCCGGCGCTACTCGTTGATGCGTTCCTGGACGGAAGCGTTGAGGTGCTTGCCTGTCCGGTTCTGATCGCCGAGCTGACTGAGGTGCTGGGGCGCAAGAAGTTCTCCGCGCACGCAGCCGAGGGTCGCGCGACGGCATACATCGCGGTCGTGCTCGACCGGGCGACGATGGTCGATGACGTGGAGCCCGACTCTGCGATGACCGCCGACGTTGACGACGACTACCTGATCGCGCTGGCCCAGGCGCACGGGGTCGATGCGGTCGTGTCCGGCGACCGGCATCTGCTGGACGCGGCATCGAGCGCTCTGCCGGTGCTCACGCCGCGGCAGCTGGCCGACCGCCTGGGGCTCGTGCCTGGGGGCTGATTGGCGGCCATCATCGCTGTCGGCACCGAATCTCGATCCGGTGCCGAACGGGGGTTCGACCCCCGTCGCTCCCGCTTTGTTCGATGAAGCGACGATCCAAGAGGCTGGAAGGCGTCTGTCGGAGGCAGCGCCGTCTGGAGCACAGGTTGTCCTGTTTGGGTCGCATGCACGGGGCGACGCCGGCCCTCGCAGCGATCTCGACTTCCTGGTGATTGAGCCATCGGTTGACGACCCGACTGGGGAGTCGGTCAGACTGCGAAGGACCCTGCGAGGGCTTGGCCTGTTCGCTGATGTCATCGTCGTGAGCGAGGGTGAAGCCGAAAGGTGGGGCGATGTGCGTGGAAGTCTTATTCATGCCGCGCTGTCCGAGGGCCGTCCCCTGGCCGCCTGATGCCCGGCGAGGCTGATGTTCCGCAGGTGCTGCTTGGACTCGCTCGCGACGATGAGCTTGCCGCGAAGTCGTTGCTGTCAGTCCAGGGCGTAACCGACGCCATTCTTGGCTTCCACGCCCAACAGGCGGTCGAGAAGTCGTTGAAGGCGGTGCTGGCGTTCGGGAGGTCGAGTTCCCGTTCACGCACGATCTCGACGGACTGCTTGAGCTTTCTGGCTGACGATATGCGAGAGCGTTGGCGATCGGCGTATGGCTTGTGCTTGGTGGGCTCAGAATGCGGTGGTGATATCGTGCCACTGTTCGTGGGATGGCCGCTGCTGCAGTTGACGCTCGATGGCGGCGACGATCGCGGTGAGCTGGCTGTGGTCGAGCGTCCAGATGAGGATGATGCCGGTGTGTGAGCGTCCGGCCTCGGCCCACTGGCGTGCGAGTGGCGCGAAGTCTCGACTGTTGCGTGTGATGAGTATGCGCTGCTCTGATGTGGCAAGCTCCAGCACGTGCGGGTCCGCGAGCCCCTCGTAGGTAGCGTCTTCGGCGAGCGCGAGCACATCATGGCCGGCTTCGCGCAGCTTTGCGGCGACCCGGCGAGGGGAGAGGTTCGCGTCGAGCAGCAGACGCAAGGGTTCCTATGCCGCAGGCGAGAGCTCGATAAATGGGTAGAGCTCGCGCCACTGTTCAGTGCTCCGGCTGTTCTCCGCTATAGCCTGCGCGATCTCATCGGGATAGCTGTCGCGGTAGGCGAGCGCAAGGTGCACGTGGCGCTCATTCAACTGCGTCTGGTCCACCAGGCTCTCGATTGAGCCGAAGTCCTCAAGCATCTGAGCGATCTCCCAGACATCGAGGCCTGAGCCGATCACCCACGGGCGCCGGCCGGCGTCCTCGCCGCGGAAGCCGATCCCGGCGAAGCGGCGGGTGCGCACTGCCTCCTCGGTCAAAGCCTCGACTATCGCGCTCTTGGAGCGACGAGTCCTCCTGGCCTCATCCTCGACGAGATGGTCGGTCGGCAGGCTAAAGCGGACGCTGAAAGGCTCGCCCTTGCGGGCTCTCTGATTGGGTACTGAAGACATGTATCACACGCTAGCACACAAAACTTACACGAGCTGCGTTGGCCGAAGCACCCAGATTTCTCGGCCAGATGCGACTCGCTCGTCGGTCACGATCGCCTGGTGCAGCCCTTGATTGCCCGCGACGCCAGAAACAACCCCAATCATTGGACTTTTTCTGTTGTAGGGTGCAACGCCAGATCCGCGCCATGCTTCTTCACCTCCCTTTCAAACGACGGATCACGATGTCCGCTGGACGGAGCGTGCGCGGGCGCCGTTACGATCTCCGGGTTGCCTTGTCGCTGGTGGCGGTGGCGATCCTGTTCGCTCTCGCTGTGCCCATGGCTGCACAGGCCGCCCAGGAATACACGATTTCCGGAACGGTGACGACTCAGGACGGCTCGACCTTCGGGGTCACCGGCACGCAGGTCACGGTCAGCGACAGCTCAAGCGGAGAACCGATTGCGAGCGCCATCACAGACATGAATGGCTCCTACAGCGTAAGCGTGCCGGTGGGCACATACAACATTGCTTTTGTCCCTCCTCTGGGTTCAGATTATCAGACATTAACTGATGCGGGCGTCCAGGTCAGCGCACCTATACAGATCAATGTGCAGCTGGTGAGGGCGATTGCGTTTGTGAGGTTTTCTGGGGTGTTGCGTGATGGTGGTGGCGAATCGTTGTCGAATTGGACTGTGCATGTGAGTAGTCCTTCTGCGGATGTGCGTGTGGCTACTGGGGGGGATGGGTCGTTCTCGTTTATGGTTCCGGCGGGGTTGGACGAAGTTGTCGTGGAAGGCCCAGCGTCCAATATTTATTTCGCATCAGGTGAATTTACCGAAGATCTTCATCGGGACCTGACGTTGCCGGTGCATGCGTTGACGGTGCGTACAGTGGGGGCTTCTGGCGATCCTGTGGCGGGCGTGACGCTGTCTATGAATATTAATACGAACTCTGTCGGTGGTGAGCTCGCGCCGGGGATGCCTCTCAGCAGAGTGTATGTCCAGCGCAGCGTAGAAACCTCGACGGACGGGACGGCCGTGCTGGAAGTCCCCGATCTGACTGGGTCGGAAGACTCGGTGCGTGTGACGCCTCCCGCGTCCGCCCAGCTCGCCGCCACCAATTTCAACATCGACAACATCACCAGCGACCAAACCGTTACGGAGCAGCTGCAGGCGATTGCGTTTGTGAGGTTTTCTGGGGTGTTGCGTGATGGTGGTGGCGAATCGTTGTCGAATTGGACTGTGCATGTGAGTAGTCCTTCTGCGGATGTGCGTGTGGCTACTGGGGGGGATGGGTCGTTCTCGTTTATGGTTCCGGCGGGGTTGGACGAAGTTGTCGTGGAAGGCCCAGCGTCCAATATTTATTTCGCATCAGGTGAATTTACCGAAGATCTTCATCGGGACCTGACGTTGCCGGTGCATGCGTTGACGGTGCGTACAGTGGGGGCTTCTGGCGATCCTGTGGCGGGCGTGACGCTGTCTATGAATATTAATACGAACTCTGTCGGTGGTGAGCTCGCGCCGGGGATGCCTCTCAGCAGAGTGTATGTCCAGCGCAGCGTAGAAACCTCGACGGACGGGACGGCCGTGCTGGAAGTCCCCGATCTGACTGGGTCGGAAGACTCGGTGCGTGTGACGCCTCCCGCGTCCGCCCAGCTCGCCGCCACCAATTTCAACATCGACAACATCACCAGCGACCAAACCGTTACGGAGCAGCTGCAGGCGATTGCGTTTGTGAGGTTTTCTGGGGTGTTGCGTGATGGTGGTGGCGAATCGTTGTCGAATTGGACTGTGCATGTGAGTAGTCCTTCTGCGGATGTGCGTGTGGCTACTGGGGGGGATGGGTCGTTCTCGTTTATGGTTCCGGCGGGGTTGGACGAAGTTGTCGTGGAAGGCCCAGCGTCCAATATTTATTTCGCATCAGGTGAATTTACCGAAGATCTTCATCGGGACCTGACGTTGCCGGTGCATGCGTTGACGGTGCGTACAGTGGGGGCTTCTGGCGATCCTGTGGCGGGCGTGACGCTGTCTATGAATATTAATACGAACTCTGTCGGTGGTGAGCTCGCGCCGGGGATGCCTCTCAGCAGAGTGTATGTCCAGCGCAGCGTAGAAACCTCGACGGACGGGACGGCCGTGCTGGAAGTCCCCGATCTGACTGGGTCGGAAGACTCGGTGCGTGTGACGCCTCCCGCGTCCGCCCAGCTCGCCGCCACCAATTTCAACATCGACAACATCACCAGCGACCAGACGAAGCTCGTTGCATTCCAGGCGAGCGGAACGGACACGACTCCACCCTCGATCTCCTGCCAGCAGCACGACTCGGCGTGGCACGCGGCAAATGTGTCGCTGACGTGCACGGCGTCTGACGCCGGCACTGGCCTGGCGAGCCCGGGCGATGCGAGTTTCATGCTCTCGACGAACGTGGCCGAAGGCGTGGAGACCGCGAATGCCTTGACGGGCCCCCGTCGCGTTTGCGACCTGGCCGACAATTGCGCAACCGCCGGTCCAGTCGCAGGCATCAAGATCGACCGGGCCCCCCCGTCGATAACGATCACCCAGCCGGTGGACGGCGCGCTGCTGGCGCAGGGGGGCACGGTCCTGGCGGAATATGCGTGCACGGACGGCGGCTCGGGCGTGGCCTCGTGCGAAGGCTCGACGCCGTCGGGCCACGCGCTTGACACCTCGACGCCGGGTCAGTACTCCCTGTCGGTGAGCGCGGTGGACGCGGCGGGGAACGCACAGACGCGGACGGTTCACTACACGGTGGTGGCGCCCTCGGCGAATGGGTGCTCGGCCGCTGTGGCGCTGTGCCAGACGGGCGTGGGCGACATCACGGCGCCTAACGTGGCGGGGCTGACGGTGAGCCCGGCAAGCGTGGATACCTCCTCGGGCTCGCGGACGGTGACGGTGGCGGTGCACGCTACGGATGATCTCTCGGGGGTGGCGGCGGTTCAGGTGAGCCTTTCGGATGGGACGCGCTGGTTCTCGGCGCCGGCGCAGATCGAACCGTCGGACAGCGGCCTGGATGGGACGTGGACGGCGGTGGTGACGCTTCCGGCGAACGCGCCTCCGGGCAGCTATCGGCTGAGCGTGTCGGCGATCGATGGGATCGGCAACGCGCACACCTACACGGCCGCAGACCTGGAAGCGATGGGTCTGGCGAGCTCGGTGACGCAGACCGGGGCGGGCGACACGACGCCGCCGGGGGTGCTGGGAGTGACGATCTCGCCGCCGAGTGTGAGCACGTGCGAAGCGGCGCAGACGGTGACGGTGGATGTGCACGCGAGCGACGGCGTGTCGGGGGTGGCGAGCGTGCGGGCACTGCTGAGCGGGCCGGGGGGCAGGCAGATCGCGGCGGATGCGGCGCCGCTGCCGGGCGGCTCGAGCCAGGACGAGCACTGGTCGGCTGCCCTGACGCTGCCAGCACATGCGCGGCAGGGCGCGTGGTCGTTGTCGCTGCAGGCGGTGGATGTCGCGGGCAATCCCATATACCTGTCCTCCGACCAGCTGGCGGGCCTGGGCTTTGACGGCGCCGTGCAGCAGACCTGCGCAGGCGACGTGACGGCGCCGCAGGTGGCGGGAGTGACGATCTCGCCGACGAGCGTCGACACCTCGACAGGCGCGCAGACGGTGACGGTGGACGTGCACGCCACCGATGACATCTCCGGTGTGGCGTCGATCAACGCGACGCTGAGCGCAGGCTCCCAGCAGGTGTCGGCGCCGGCGACGCTTCAGCCCGAAGGCACGCCGCTCGACGGGACGTGGCGAGCCACGCTGACCCTCCCGCGCTACGCCCAGCAGGGAGCGTGGGCACTGAGCCTGAGCGCATCCGACGGCGCAGGCAACGCCACGTCGCTGAGCGCCTCGCAGCTGGGCGCCCTTGGTCTCCCCGACTCCATCGCGCAGACGGGCATCGCCGACGGTACGGCGCCGGCGGTGGCCGGGGTATCGGTGGCGCCGAACGTGATCGACACCTCGGCGGCGGCGAGGGAAGTGCAGGTGCACATCCATGCCACGGACGATCTTTCGGGCGTGAGCGGCGTATTCGTGCAGTTCAGCTCGGCCCACTCTCAGCACGTGTCGGGCTGGGCGACGCTCGACCACGAAGGCGGAACCCCGCAGGACGGGAACTGGACGGCGCGGGTCATGTTCCCGCGCTTCTCCGAGCAGGGGGCCTGGACGTTGCGGCTCGATCTGTGGGATGCGATTGGCAACCACCGCGGCTACACATCCGAGGAACTCTCGGCGCGAGGCCTGCTGTCCGGCATCAGCGTCAACCCGCCCAGCATCGCGTGCGAATCGCCGCCCGGCGGCTGGTCCAGCGCCAACGTGACGATCTCGTGCACAGCAAGCGATGCGCAGAGCGGCCTGGCCGATCCGGCTGACGCGAGCTTCTCGCTTGCCACGAGCGTGCCGCCGGGCGAAGAGACCGCAGCAGCGCCAACGGGCAGCCATCAGGTATGCGATATGGCTGGAGCGTGTTCGACCGCCGGCCCGATAACGGGGATCAAGGTGGATCGCAAGCCGCCCTCGGTCGCGATCGTGAGCCCAGCGAACGGCGTGACGGTGACGCAGGGTGCGAGCCTGATCGCGCAGTACGCGTGCAGCGATGGCGGATCGGGCGTGGCTTCCTGCTCGGGCTCGGTGTCAAACGGCCAGCCGCTTGACACGAGCGTCGTGGGTCAGCACACGCTCACGGTGAACGCGGTCGACGGCGTCGGCAATCCAGCCACTGCAACAGCCAGTTACACGGTGATCTCCGGACGCGTCGTCCTATCGAGCTCGGAAAACCCGGCGCCCTTCGGTGCGAAGGTGACATTCACGGCCAGGATCAACCCGTCGACGCCGGGTGGTCCGACCCCTACGGGCACGGTGAGCTTCCAGGAAGGCGCGACCGTTCTGGGTACGGCGACCTTGAGACGCGGCAGCGCGACGTACAGCTCCTCCTCGTTGAGTCTGGGCGCCCATTCGATCACGGTCCTCTACGGCGGCGACGGCAGCGACGCCCCGGGTGAATCGGCGCCGCTCACACAGATCGTCGCCAGGGCCTCGACGCAGGTGACGTTGACCAGCTCTGCGGAACCGGCAGTGTTCGGGTCGGGCGCCACCGTGAAGGCGGCCGTCAGGGCCGTGGCGCCGGGTCACGGCACGCCAACGGGGAGTGTGACCTTCAGCGAAGGCGCAAGCACGCTGGCGACGGTTGCTTTGAACAGCAGCGCGAACGCCACCTATCGCCTCTCGGAACTGAGCGTGGGCCAGCACACGATCACCGCGACCTACAGCGGCAGCGAAGATTTCTCAGGGGCCGAACCGCAGAGCTTGATCCAGACGATCGTACGCGCGGAAAGCAAGATCACGCTGAGCAGGTCCGCGAACCCCGCCAAGTCCGGATCGGCTGCCTTCGTCAAGGCTGTGGTCAAGGCGGTGGCACCCGGCAATGGGACTCCGACCGGCGCTGTGACCTTCAGCGAAGACGCGAGCATCCTGGCCGTGGTGACGCTGGAAGAAGGGATCGCAAAGCTTCCGGTCGGCGGCCTGCCGGTGGGGGAACACACGATCACGGCGAGCTACGAAGGCGATCAGGACTTCACCGCGGCGGAACCTGTGAGCATCCTCCAGACGATCAAACCGTAGGAGGCGCAAGGTCCCGTGCTCCCTCGAACGTCGTCGACTCTACGGGTGTTGGGCCCTTAGTTCCTCTATCCATAACGTTCATGCCGGCGTTGATATTCATGCGCCCTGTACGAGGGCTGTCCTCTGAGGGCGTCACATTGACAGCATTTCCAAAGACACATATGGTGCTGGAGATATGACCCATGAGCGAGTGAGGCCGGGAGGGTTGGCGGCGGGTGTCAGCATCTCGTTGCTGACGCTCCTGGCGTCGGCGCTGGTCTTCGCGTCTTTAGCGCACGCCACCTGGCTGCCTCCCGTGGCGATCTCCGAGACTGGAGAACACGTGAGTTCGCCGCCCCAGGTTGTGCTGGATGCGCAGGGTAACGCGACGGCCGTCTGGAGCGAATGGGATGGCGATGACACGGTCGTCGAGAGTGCCTACCGTCCCGCGGGCGAAGGCTGGCAGGCTCCTGTGGACATCTCCGAAGCGAGCGGGGCCGTGGTGCTTGTGCCCGGCGAACACGACGCCGGCTATCCGCGCATCGCGGTGGACGGGCACGGCAATCTAACGGTGGTGTGGGAACGGACGCGCGGGGACGAAACCGTGATCCAGGCGGAGAGTCGCCCCGCCGGGGGCGCCTGGCAGGCGCCGGTGGACATCTCGGAACCGAGCGTGACGGCAAGCGACGAGGAACCGTGGGTCGCCGCTGACGAAAGCGGCGACGTGACGGCGGTGTGGAAGCGTGAGGGGGTCGTTCAGAGTGCCCTGCGCCCCGCCGGCGAGGCGTGGCAGGCGCCCATAGACGTCTCCGAACCGGGCGTGGAAGCGCTCACGCCGCAGGCCGCGGCCGACGCCGCGGGCGACGCGACGGCGGTTTGGATGGTCCAGGCCGAAGGCCGGCTGCTCCCGCGCACCGCCTACCGGCCCGCCGGCGGTGTCTGGGGCGCTCCGACGAACATCGCCGAAGGTGAAGAAGGCGGCGATCCCCAGATCGCGCTCGACGCGCACGGTGACACGCTGGTGGTGTGGACCGACAACGGTGGCGGCGGGCCGGCGCTGCGGGGCGCCTACCGGGCGGCGGGTGAGGCATGGCAGGCGCCAGCGGCCATCTCAGCGGGCGGCGAAGAGGTCCAGTTTCCGCGCCTGGCACTCGACGCGCAGGGCGATGCGCTGGTCGCATGGGGTGGCAACACGAATGCGGTGGGCGCCTATGAACTGGTGAAGGTGGCCTACCGGCCCGCCGCCGGCGACTGGGAAGCAGCCGCGGCCCTCTCCGAAGACGGCGGCAACGCGTCGCCGGGCGCCGTCGCGTTCGACCAGCAGGGCAACGCGGTGGTGATGTGGCAGCGCCAGGGCGGCTCCGAAGACGCGATCCAGGCCGTCTACCGCCCGGCGGGTGGCGCCTGGGAAGCGCCGATGAGCCTCTCCGAACCGGGCACGAACTCGTGGGACCCCATGGTGGTGCTCGACGCCGAGGGCGAAGCGACCGCCGCGCAGGGGGATGCAACCGCGGTGTGGGGGAGCAGCTCCGGGGGCTGCAACGAACTGCTCAAAGGTGAATGCCCGAATCCCACTGTGGAAACCGTCGAGGCCGCCGGCTACGACGCTGAGGGCGCGCCGGCCAAAGACCTCGAGGCGCCCGCCACGGGCGTGGTGGGCACCCCGGTGGCGCTCTCGGCCTCGCCGGTGGACGCCTGGTCGCCGGAGCTGGAATTCGGCGACGGCACGAGCGCGGCGGGGGTGAGCGCCACTCACACCTACGCGAGTCCGGGCGACTACACGATCACGTTCAGCAGCACCGAGGTCCTGGGCTACCGCGGCAGTACGCGGCGGACGATCGAGATCGAACCTGCGCCGGATGCAGGCGGCGGGTCCGGATCGAACCCTTCGCGCGAACCTTCACCCGAACAGGTGAGCGGCCTCCCACCGTCGACGGGAAGCGCCGGCGCGGCGGCCACCGGCGTGGGCGGGCCTGTCGGCGGTGCGCCCGTTTCCTCGACCGCCGTCCCGTTCAGTCATCCCACCCCCGTTCGCCACCGAACAACCCGCTGCGAGGTGCGCAGACCGTCGCGTGCGAGGAGGCACACGAGGATCGGTCACCGCAAACCTCGAGCGCGGCGGGCAAGTTGTCGCCTATCGCCCTCTGCGCGCCGTGGGCGCGTGCATCGACACGACTGATCCCAACGTCCTGCTCTCAGTGCTGTGGGGGCGAGGAATGAGCGAGGTTCGGATATCGGCGGTCACCGAGTCCGTGGCTAGAGTGATCGCCACAGGCACACCGGGTCGATGACCCACGACTCCAGGAGCGACCATGAGCGACTCGTCCACCCAGGGAATCAAGACCGTCCTGCATCCCGTGTCGGATCTGGCGGCGGCCAAGGCGGTGTATACGGCGCTGCTCGGCGTCGAGCCGCAGGCCGATGCGCCCTACTACGTGGGCTACGAGGCCGAGGGTCAGCAGATCGGGCTGGTGCCGGGCGGTGGGCCGCAGGGAATGACCTCGCCGGTGGCCTTCTGGCACGTGGCGGACATCGAGGCGAAGCTGGCGGAGGTGACCGCGGCGGGCGCAGCAGTGAAGGAAGCCGCGCACGATGTGGGTGGCGGGCGCCTCGTGGCGACCTTCACCGACCCCGATGGCAACGTCCTCGGGCTGCTCCAGGATCCATGAGCCGCCCCTCGCTCCCGTCCGACGGCCACGATCTGATCCGCGTGCATGGCGCGCGGGAGAACAACCTCAAGGACGTGAGCGTTGAGCTCCCGAAGCGGAGGCTCACGGTGTTCACGGGCGTGTCGGGCTCGGGTAAGAGCTCGCTGGTGTTCGCGACGATCGCGGCGGAGTCCCAGCGGCTGATCAACGAGACCTATAGCGCCTTCGTGCAGGGCTTCATGCCAACGCTGGCGCGACCGGAGGTGGATGTGCTCGAAGGGCTGAGCACGGCGATCGTCGTCGATCAGCAGCGGATGGGCGCGGATTCTCGATCGACGGTTGGCACTGCGACGGATGCGGGCGCGATGCTGCGCATCCTCTTCAGCCGACTCGGGCAGCCGCAGATCGGCTCGCCCAGCGCATTCGCCTTCAACGTCCCCTCGGTTCGAGCGAAGGGTGCGATCACCGTCGAACGCGGCAACAAGAAGACGGTGCGGGCGAGCTTCGAACGCCTCGGTGGGATGTGCCCGCGCTGCGAGGGAAGGGGCGCGATCAACGACTTCGACCTCACGCAGCTGTATGACGAGGAGAAGTCGCTGAGCGGGGGTGCGCTGAGGATCCCTGGCTACAGCATGGATGGTTGGTATGGGCGCATTTTCAGCGGTTGCGGCTTCTTCGATATGGATAAGCCGATCCGCAAGTACACCAAGAAGGAGCTCGGGGATCTGCTCCACAGGGAGCCAACGAAGATCAAGGTGGAGGGCATCAACCTCACCTACGAGGGGCTCATCCCGAAGATCCAGAAGTCGATGCTCGCCAAGGACCTCGACGCGCTGCAGCCGCACGTTCGCGCGTTCGTGGAGCGGGCTGTCACCTTCACCACCTGCCCCGACTGCGGCGGCACCCGCCTCAGCGAGGCGGCTCGCTCGTCGAGGATCGAGGGGATCAACATCGCCGAGGCCTGCGCGATGCAGATCAGCGACCTCGCCGAATGGGTGCGGGGGCTCGAGGAGCCGTCCGTTGGCCCGCTGCTGGCGTCGTTGGCGCAGACCCTCGAGTCGTTCGTGGAGATCGGGCTGGGCTACCTCTCACTCGAGCGGTCCTCGGGCACGCTCTCGGGCGGCGAGGCGCAGCGCGTGAAGATGATCCGCCACCTCGGCTCCTCGCTCACCGATGTGAGCTATGTCTTCGATGAGCCCACCACGGGCCTGCACCCGCATGACATCGAGCGGATGAACGCGCTGCTGCTGGAGCTGCGCGACAAGGGCAACACGGTGCTCGTGGTGGAGCACAAGCCAGAGACGATCGCGATCGCCGATCACGTGGTGGACCTCGGCCCTGGCGCCGGCAGTGGCGGTGGCGAGGTGGTCTTCGAGGGGTGCCGTGGAGGGGCTGCGGAGCGCCAAGACGCTCACCGGGCGCCACCTGGACGATCGCGCCTCCCTGAAGCCCTCGGTGCGCAGGCCATCGGGTGTATTGGAGGTGCGCGGCGCGAGCACCCACAACCTTCAGAACGTCGACGTCGACATCCCGCTCGGCGTGCTGGTGGTGGTGACGGGTGTGGCGGGCTCGGGGAAGAGCTCCCTGATCGGCGGCTCGATTGTCAATGCCCGCCCGCCCCGCGCGGGGGTCGTGGCGGTGGATCAGGCGGCGATCAAGGGCTCGCGGCGAAGCAACCCGGCGACCTACAGCGGCCTGCTCGATCCGATCCGCAAGGCCTTCGCGAAGGCCAACGGCGTGAAGCCGGCGCTGTTCAGCGCAAACTCCGAGGGCGCCTGCCCGAATTGCAACGGCGCCGGTGTCATTTACACAGACCTAGCAATGATGGCCGGCGTTGCGAGCACGTGCGAGGAGTGCGAGGGGAAGCGTTTTGATGCTTCGGTGCTGGAGTACCGCCTCGGCGGGAGGGACATCAGCGAGGTGCTCGCGATGTCGGTGACCGAGGCGCGGGAGTTCTTCGGCTCCGGCGAGGCGCAGACGCCGGCGGCGCAGAGGATCCTCGATCGGCTCGCCGATGTGGGACTGGGCTACCTCGCTATCGGACAGCCGCTCACGACGCTCTCTGGCGGCGAGCGGCAGCGGCTCAAGCTGGCTATCCAGACGGCTGAGAAGGGCGAGGTGTACGTCCTCGATGAGCCCACCAGCGGCCTGCACTTGGCCGATGTCGAGGAGCTGCTCGGCCTGCTCGATCGGCTCGTGGATGGGGGCAAGTCGGTGATCGTGATCGCGCATCACCAGGCGGTGATGGCGCACGCCGACTGGATCGTGGACCTCGGCCCGGGCGCGGGCCACGAGGGCGGGCGGATCGTCTTCGAGGGCACACCGGCCGACCTCGTGGCGGGGCGGAAGGAAAACGGCTCGCTCACGGGCGAGCACCTCGCGGCGTACGTCGGCGCGTGAGTGGGACTGTCGCCGCGTCCGGCAATGGCGGAGTTAGAACCCGTTTCAAACAGGTTCTCAGTCCTGGTTTGATGGTCCGCCCCGAGGCTTGGGTGCGGTCGGGGCGATGTGTGCCAAGGCTGCGCTTCCGCCGGACGCAGGCTCCAAGATCGCTCTGGTGTAGACGACTGCTGCGCACATGCATGTGGGACCGCAGACGGCGCACTGATAACACTTACTCCGGCTGTCTCGTGTCCAATAGTGATCGATTCTATCGACCGGAGTGAAGCCTGTGTGTGTTAGGACGCCGGCAAGCTGAGGCACGGCCTGCTGGGGGTCGGTATGTGGAAGCCAGGCAAAAGTCAGCATCGCCGAGGCGCCATGCTTCGCACACCAGCCGATGCAGTGTTTTGTCAGATCGGTTGCCACTCCGCGCTGACGATAGTTTGGCGCGACGGCGATGCTCCGGAGCAGCCCGATTGATGTATTGAACTTGAGCACCCGGAGGCGATTGATTAGATCTTCCTGGCCCTCCGGTAGGAATCGAGCGAGTGAATCTGGGGATACGATGTAGCAAGTGACAGCACCGAGGAGCCTGTTGGATGAGTCTACCTCGACCAGACAGGTGGCAGTCCCGTCACCGGCTATGGCTTCTTCGACGGTGCCGATGTCCACATAAAACTCTCCGAGCGTATCGCCTAGCAGTGCCACCACTCGCCCAGCCTCGTCGGGTGTAGCACGTCTCACTTTCCCCCGCGGACGCTGGCGAAAGGTATAAGTTCCACTGACAACCTGGCGATTCACCGAATCATATCCAGCCCAGAACCCATACATGTCGCTCCCCTCGATCCTAAGGAAGAAGGTTCCATTGCCGGTATCGTGTGGGTCATCTGCCCGGTATATGCCCGCCAAAAATCCGGTGGCGTCCATAGTGCCCTCCAGTTTCCATGATCGCCCTTCTGTATTGAGTTCCCTGCCACTGATGTGTCCATGCTTCCAGCTCAACGTCGCTTCACCGTCGCGCATGGTGGTCCCTGTGTCGGTGACCTCCTGATATTCGGTAACGAACCGCTTGCCGAGGGGGTACTTACGCCGCAAGCGGCGGTTCTGTATCGAACGCAGAATCCGCGTGGTCATGGCGCCAAGCATTGCAGCGGCGACCGCGACCACCAGAGGGATAATGACATTCGCGGCGGATCCACTGATGTTGATGATCGAGGCTGAGCTATCTCCGTACATAGCGAGTCATGAGGTACGCGTCGTGGACATCGGGATTGCCAACGCAGGTGCGCTCAGCACGCGACGAGTGATCATCGACGGGCTCGTTCTGGTGAGTGGAAGCATTGCGGACATCAGTTTACTGGATTGCGTCACGCTTTTGATCACGCCCTTCACGGTCCCCACGGGAGCGCTGACCGGCCAGACGGCATCTACAGCTTCAGCGAACGCGAGCGGGACCTGCACACACGCACTCGGCTCTCACGCTTGACTGGCCGCCCAGCCGAACCCACTCCGACTCCTCTAGACTCCCCGCTGGCGCGCACGGCGCCCAAAAGCGCGTTCAACAACCATGGGGAGCCAGGAAGAGATGAGCCAGAAGACATTCGTTATCGGCGTGGGCATGACGAAGTTCGATAAGCCGGGCAGCAAGGAGCGCGACTATCCCGAGTGGGCGCACGAGGCGGGCTCGAAGGCGCTGGCGGACGCGGGCATCGCCTATGAGCTCGTGGAGCAGGCGTTCGCGGGCTACTGCTATGGCGACTCGACCTATGGGCAGCGGGCGGTGTATGGGCTGGGGCTCACGGGGATACCGGTGGTGAACGTGAACAACAACTGCTCCACCGGCTCGAGTGCGCTGTGGCTGGCGCGCCAGGCGGTGAAGGGCGGCTTGGTGGATTGCGCGCTGGCGATCGGCTTCGAGAAGATGGAGAAGGGCTCGCTGGGGATGAAGTACACCGATCGCACGCCGGCGCTCGATAAGCACATGGGGCGCATGCTCGAGCTGCGCGCACTGGAGGAATCGCCGTTCGCGCCGCAGATGTTTGGCAATGCGGGGCGCGATCACATGCAGCGCTATGGCTCGACGCCCGATCACTATGCGTGGATCGGCTGGAAGAACCACAAGCATTCGGTGAACAATCCCTATGCGCAGTTCCAGGATGAGTATTCGCTGGATGACATAAAGGGCGCGCGCATGATTCACGATCCGCTCACCAAGCTGCAGTGCTCGCCCACGAGCGATGGCGCGGCGGCGGCGATCGTGGCGAGCGAGCGCTTCGTGGAAGAGCACGGCCTGTGGGATGGGGCGATCGAAATCGCGGGGCAGTCGATGGTGACTGACCTCTCTTCGACGTTCGATGAGACCGCCGATTGCATCAAGATCGTGGGCGCGGACATGACGCGAAAGGCAGCACAGGAGGCCTACGAGGAAGCGGGGCTCGGCCCCGAAGACATCCAGGTGATCGAGCTGCACGATTGCTTCAGCACGAACGAGCTGATCACGTATGAGGCGCTGGGACTGTGCGGCGAGGGCGAGGGCCACAAGCTGGTGGAGGACGAACAGACCACCTACGGCGGCCAGTGGGTTGTGAACCCGAGCGGCGGGCTGATCTCCAAGGGTCACCCGCTCGGCGCCACCGGTCTCGCGCAGTGCTCGGAGTTGACGTGGCAGCTGCGCGGCACCTCTGAAGGTCGCCAGGTGGACGGTGCGAAGGCCGCGCTCCAGCACAACATAGGCCTCGGGGGCGCCGCCGTGGTGACGGTGTACCGGCCGCCGGCCGCGTGACGTGAAGCGCACGATCTTCCAGGACGAGCACCGCGCCTATCGCGAGTCGGTGCGCGGGTTTCTGGCGGCGGAGGTGACACCTAACCACGAGCAGTGGGAGCGCGAGGGGATCGTGCCGCGCGAGCTGTTCGCGAAGGCCGCGGAGCAGGGGCTCTTGGCGATGGCGGTGCCCGCGGAGTACGGCGGCGCGGGGGTGGCGGATTTCCGCTTCAACCAGATCGTGGTGGAGGAGGTGGCCTACGCGGGCGTGGCGGGGAGTGGGCTGGGAATGACGCTGCACAACGACATTTGCCTGCCCTACTTCCTGGCCTACTGCAACGAGGAGCAGCGCGAGCGCTGGCTTCCGGGCATCGCCGATGGGTCGCTGATAACGGCGCTCGCGATGACCGAGCCGGGGGTGGGCTCGGATCTGGCTTCGATGAGCGCCTCGGCGCTGCGCGAGGGCGAGCACTATGTGGTGAATGGCGCGAAGACGTTCATCACCAATGGCATCAACGCGGATCTGGTGATCGTGGCGTTGAAGAGCGATCCGAAGGAGCGCCATCGCGGGATCTCGCTGCTGGTGCTCGAGCGCGGGATGGAGGGCTTCGAGCGGGGGCGCAATCTGCAGAAGGTGGGGATGCACGCGCAGGATACGGCGGAGCTGTTCTTCGCCGATGTGCGGGTGCCGGTGGCCAACCGGCTGGGCGAGGAGGGGAGGGGCTTTGGGTATCTCGTGGCGAACCTCGCGCAGGAGCGTCTCTCGATCGCGATCGCGGGCGTGGCGGCGGCGCAGGCGGCACTGGATTGGACGCTTGAGTACGTGAAGGAGCGCAGTGCGTTTGGGCAGCCCGTGGGCTCCTTCCAGGCTTCGCGCTTTGCGCTGGCGGAGATGAAGACGGAGATCGAACTGGCGACGGCCTACGTGGATCGCGCGGTGATGGCGCTCACGGCGGGCGAACTAAGCGCGGAGGATGCGGCGGGGGCGAAGTGGTGGTGCACGGAGCTGCAGGGGCGCGTGGTGGATCGCTGCGTGGGGCTGCATGGCGGCTATGGCTACATGCTGGAGTATCCGATCGCGCGCGCGTATGCGGATGCGCGCGTGACGCGCATCTATGGTGGAGCCAACGAGATCATGAAGGAGATCGTTGGGCGCTCGCTGGGCGTGTAGGGAGGCGTTGAGCAAACGCTCGACGCAGTGAGGCCGGGTTTCGCTCGGCGCCATCTGAAAGAGAAGGGAGAGACCGATGAGCGATCACAACCGCCGCCTCCTGTTGGCGGAGCGCCCGGAGGGCATGGTGGAAGAGAAGACGGTGCGCATGGAGGAGGCCGAGCTGCCGCAGGTGGGCGAAGGGGAGGCGCTGGCGAAGGTGCGCTATGTCTCGATCGATCCGACGATTCGCACGTGGATGGACGATGCCCCCGGCTACCTGCCGCCGATCGGGATTGGCGAGGTGGTGCGCAGCGGAGGGGTTGCGGAGGTGCTGAGCAGCAACAGCGAGCGCTATGCGGTGGGCGACTATGTGTTTGGCATGACGGGGTGGCAGGAGTATGTGGTGGCGGGCGAGGGCGAGCGCACGATGCAGGTGCTGCCCAAGGGCGTCTCGCCGACGGCGGTGCTGGGGGTGCTGGGCCTCAATGGCATGACGGCGTACTTCGGCCTGCTCGATGTGGGGAAGTTGAAGGAGGGCGACACGGTGGTGGTCTCGGGCGCGGCGGGCGCGACGGGCTCGGCGGCGGGGCAGATTGCGAAGCTCAAGGGCGCGGCGAAGGTGGTGGGGATCGCGGGGGGCCCGAAGAAGTGCGCGTGGCTCGTGGAGGAGCTGGGCTTCGATGCGGCGATCGACTACAAGAACGAGGATGTGAGTGAGCGCCTGCGCGAGAGCTGCCCGGATGGCATCGATCTCTACTTCGACAATGTGGGCGGGGCGATCCTCGATGCGTGCCTGGCACGGCTCGCGTTGCGCGGGAGGGTGGTGCTGTGCGGCGCGATTAGCACCTACAACGAGCGCGAGCGCCCGGCGGGCCTCTCCAACTACGCGGCGCTGATAATCAGAAGGGGCCGCATGGAGGGCTTCATCATCCTCGATTACCTCGGTCGCGCCGAGCCGGCACAGGCCGAGATGGCGGGCTGGCTGGCGGCGGGAAAGATCAAGGCGGCGGAGCACATAGTGGAGGGCCTCGAGCACGCCCCCGATGCGCTGAATCTACTCTTCACGGGGGGCAACACGGGCAAGGTGATGGTGAAGGTCTAAGGAAGGGAAGAGGCGGCCTTGCGGCCGCCTGCGAGGGTTGCGTGGTGGGGAGATGGGGCGGTTGCCGAATCCGTGGCGGGGCGAGCGCGTGCCCCTGCAACCCGCTGTTTGCAACCTTAGGGCACGCGAGTCGAGGCTTTGTGGCGGGCGCTGGTTGAGGACTGCTGGTTCCAAGCCGCCAGGGCAGCCCGACGGCTACGATGTTTTTTGCTTCTCAAGAGTGCCAGGGGATGAGATCCAGACGCTCTCGAAGTTGAGAACCTGGGCGAGGCGATCATAGTGGTGGTCGTAGTGCAGTACCTCAACACCGGCGTCCTGTGCGGCGGCTGCGATCAAGGCGTCCGCGAGGGGAACCCGGTGTTGTCCAGGCCCGTCTGAGGCGAGGTCGCGTAGCGCTCCGATTGCGGCTCGCTGCGCGGAGGTAGCGACGGGCACGTCGCGTAGGAGAGCCTGCTCGGCCTCGACGGTCGCGAACTCCTGCGCGTCGCGCGCGGAGTACAGCAGCTCGAGTGTCACGATCGAGCATGTCGCGATCTGCCTTCCACGCAGCGCGGCAGCCCACAGATCCCTGACGAGTGGGTGCGACGCGCGAGCCCAGGTGGAGGTGTCGGCAATCAGGACTTTGCCCCCAAAAGGTCGCTCGTCCCCCACGGCTACTTGCCCCAGGCAAGCTCGTCGATGCGCCGTGCGACATCGACATCGAACCCTGGGTCGCTCGAGGTCGAGTGCTCGATCAGGCGCTCGATGCCATCGGCGTCGTGCCGGCGATCGGCGAGCATCGCCTCGGCGCCACGAATCGCGAGGTCGTGCACGAGAGACGCGGCCGGCTGAGCGGGCTCGACAAGGGGCGCTACGCGGTCGAGCGCCTCTGCCAGCGCTGGATCCTTCGTGACGGGTATGCGGGCAAAGCGTGTCGGCACGACCCGATGGTAGCACCTAGGTGCAACACCAGTTCTCGTCCAGTCGTCGCAGGGCTCGAGTGTCCCGGAGGTTTGCACTTGAGCAGGAAATGGACGCTGGGCGACTAAGACGAAACCATCAGGTACGGGTTGAGGCTTTGCGGCGGGCGCTGGCAGGCGGCTATTGACTTGCGTCGCTATCGCGGGTCAGCAGCGCCTTCTCGTCGAATCCAGGCCACGCGGGATCGATCCCCTCGCTGCGAAGCAATTCAGCTTCCACGGCAAAGACATCTTGTACTCGCCGACCCTCGCCAAGCGTGTATCCGACGAGAGGAGTCAATCGCTCCACCCGGTTACCCTCTTTACGAGGCTGTATATCTCGTCGTCTAGCCATGACGGTTTGCCAAATGCTTTGCGCCGACGCCGCGCTATCAGCAGCGCGTAAGTCTCGGCGACCAGCTCGTGCGTGTACTCGCCGGAACGATACTCGGTGTTGCGGATGCCTTCTCGGACGCCGTCGGGGGCCAAGTCCAACAGCCGACGGCCGGCAGCCACGTCCTCAGGCGAGCAACGCACGACACTCAGCGCGTGCCCCCACTCGTGCCACGCGGTTCGCGCAATGAACGCCTCATATGTTTGCCTATCCAGGCCCGTGAGCTTCGCATGGCCAGCGTCTACGAGGACGATCCGCAGCTCCTGAATCCAAACTCCCTGCGCGAGATCCAACTTGCTCCGAGCCGAGCGCGTGAGAGTCTGGTGCCCAGCAGAGCGCAAGAACCCATCGACCGATGCGCCGAGCGGCTCGCCGACCACCTGCCATTGCGACGCGCCGATCGACCTCGAGCAGGCGACGATGAGCGGCCGGCAGGCTGAGCCACGCAAGCTGCATGACTCGACCGGCACGCTCAGCGTCGGAAGCGCTCAGATGCTCGCGATGGTGCGGATCTTCCAGGCCGGTCATGACCTGGTCCACTTCGCGCTGAACCACGTCCGATCCTCTTTGTTGCGGCAAGAGGCCCAAGTACTCGCCATGGGGTTTGCACTTGAGCACTTGTCTCTGGCGAAATGGAGCTAGGGGGACTCGAACCCCCGACCTCCTGGGTGCGATCCAGGCGCTCTCCCAACTGAGCTATAGCCCCACGCGCTCGGGTTGAAGGCACGAGGTTTGGCAAGTGTAGTGGCAGAGGGGCACTCATGACGCCCTAGGTTGTTGGCGGATCGGCGCTCACGGCAGCTCGGAGACCTGAGGCCTTGCCGAAGGGTCCGCCGGCGAAGGCGTACGCCCTGGGAGGTATGGTTTGGGCGCGCAATGGGATTGCTCGATGACGCCATCCGCGAGCATCTGGAGTTCAAACGCCTCCGCGGCGCCGATCCAGATGCGCTGGCCCGCGAGGAGCAGGATGCCCTGGGTCCGGTGCACCGTGGACAGGAGCCTCAGGTGGAGGCGCCCGAGGAGCATCAGGGCGGCGAGGAGGATCCCGGCGAGAGGGCGATCGAAACGTTCCCGCCGGGCTCTGGGAACTTCGTGCCCACGGGTCAAGAGACCGCCGAGCTGGACATGCGGACGGTGCTGAAGAACGAGCACTCCGATGAGGGCAATGTGGAGGACTCCCTGGAATGGGAGGTTCCGGGCGAGGCATCGGAGGGGGCTCCGGAGGCTTCCGACGGGGAGTTGGGCGCCGATGGGGAGGAGCCGGTTGAGGACGTCCTGGAGGAGACTCCGGACTTCCTGCGCGAGACGCCCGATCAGGAGCGGCTGTGGTTCGAGCAGCAGCCGCCGCGAGACTTCGACTTCGACAAGTAGCACCCAGGCGCCAGACGCGTCCCCGCCCGGCGTCTTGGCCCATTCCCCGCGGGGTGCTCGAGACGGTTGGGCGCTAGGAGGCAGATGCGGCGGGCGGGCCTTCGTTGCTCGCCGCCCACTCAACGATCGCGCTTGTCCCCGCGACTGTGGTGCCGTCCTTGAGCACGAGCACCGGCACGTCCTCCTGCCCCGTCAGCGCACGGATCTCCTCGCGCTTGCCGCGACGGCTGAGGGGGATGGTTTTGAACCCGCCCACCACCTTCACCGTGTAGTTGTGTCCCGACTTGTCCAGTGCCTGCGCCGCCACGCCACAGGGGTGCTTGACGATTGGCGCGTTTGCTCCGTGCGTGCGGGCGGGACAGGTGTAGAGAGTCATCGTCGTGTCATTGTAGGCGCCACAGTCGCGGGGGGCGATTCGGCGGGGCGGTGGTGCGCGTCACCGCCGCCGGACGCGAGCGAGTCATCGCCGTAAAGACACCCGCCGCAAGGCTCGCTGTACTAGCACTACTCTGCTGGCGCTGTGGCGGATCTCCGACATGGTTCGATGTTTGGCCGAAACGAGCTGAGCACGGCTCGGCTGGTGCTGCGTCGTTGGCGTGAGAGCGACCGTGTTCCCTTTGCGGCGCTGAATGCCGATCCGTTGGTGATGGAGTACTTCCCGGACCGACTCACTCAGGCCGAGAGCGATGATTTGATTGCCAAGGTTGAGGCTGGTTTTGAGATGCGCGGCTATGGGCTATGGGCGCTGGAGGTAAGGGCGACCAGTGAATTCGTGGGATTCACTGGTCTGGCGGTGCCGTCGTTCAGCGCGCACTTCACACCAGCCGTAGAGGTGGGCTGGCGTTTGGCGCACTCCGCATGGGGTAAGGGTTACGCGACCGAGGCCGCTCTGGCATCGATCGCGTTTGGATTTCAAGAGGCGCGTCTCGATGAGATCGTGTCGTTCACCACCGCGGCCAACGCACGCTCACGGGCGGTGATGGAGAGGATCGGGATGACCAACGATCCAGCCGACGACTTCGATCACCCGGAGTTGGACGAGCTGGATTATCTGCGTCCGCACGTCCTCTACCGGATATCAGCCAGGAACTGGGCTCACTGACTCTCTCCAAGTGCCCCCGTCAGGAGTCGAACCTGGATCCACCGCTTAGGAGGAGCCCTGTGGAAGAGGCGGGGAGGCCGGAATCGCTGACCAGCACTGGGATTCTGGCGCCTGGAGGCTCCCCGGATATGGTACGTCTGGGCACGATTTGGCTGGGTTTGGGCACCAGAAAGCTGCGGTGCCCAAACGTCGCAGCCCGACATCGCCGCCGTCACGTACAGGCCGTAGGCTGCGTCGATGAGCACGAGTCCGACCAGGCAGTCACAATCCGCCGAACCGGCCTTCTCCAAAGGTCAGGTCAACCGGGCCGGCCGGGTCCTCCTGAGCATCGCGGAGGCGGCGTCGGGCGCTGGCGCCGACCAAGCGGCGAAGGAGTACGACGCCGACGAGGTCGCAGCCGCCGTCCAGGCGGTGAGATGGTGGCGTGCACTTCACGCCCGTCCGCTCTCCAACGTCGCCGCGAACCTCCGCTACCACGTGGACAAGGAGGACGGCCGCATCGATGGTCAGGTAGAGGTGGCCCAGCGGCTGAAGCGGTGGACCACGATGATCGACAAGCTGGCGCGCGAGCCCAAGATGCAGGTCACGCAGATGCAGGACATCGGCGGTGTCCGCGCCCTGTTGCCGAGCCTGCCGCACGTCTATGCCCTGAGCCGCCGTCTACGCAAGACGTGGATGATCACCCGGGTCAGGGACTACATCGCTGAACCAAAGCTCTCTGGATACCGGGCGCTGCACCTGATCGTGAGCCGCGGCGGCTACCCGGTCGAGGTGCAGCTGCGCACCGCGCTTCAGGACGCCTGGGCCAACCAGGTCGAGGAGGACGGCAGGAGGATCGGCGTCGGGCTCAAGTTCGGTGCCGGCGCAGCCGACATCCACGCGTACTACGTCGTCGTGTCCGACGCCTTTGCGTTTCTGGATCGAGGCGAGGCGATCCCCGCGGAACTGGCGGCGACGCTCAACGAGCGGTATGCAAAGATCAGAGGAGCCCTTCTCCGCGGTGAGGGGACCACACCATGAGCCCAGCCGACATCAAGCACTTCCTCATCGTCTACGACATCCCATCGGCCCATGCCGACGTTCGGCCCTACGGCACGGACTACGACGCCGCTCTCGCGGCGTACGAGCATGCAGAGCAGGACATCCGCGATCGCTCCGATGTGGAGGTCGTCCTGCTGAGCGCCGACTCGCTGGCGACGATCAAGCGCACCCACTCCAGCTACTTCCAAACGCACGAGTCGTTCGAGCGGCTTCTTCCGGCCGGAGTTCTCCACGCCTAGGAGAGATGGCGAGCAACATGAAGGCCGCCGAGTCGCCCACAGTGAAGGCGATGGACCGCGGGATCGACCTCGCCATCGAGAGCGACTCCCCCTCACCGCCGAGATGAGGGTCCGCATTGGAGCGCGCTCGGTAGGAACGCCGTCCGGGCAGGAATGGCGTGTAGGGCGCCGTTGGAGCCCCCGCCGGATGCCTCGGTGGCGCAAGGTTCGAATGGGGAAGATGCATCCGAGCGACGCTGCGGAAGCCGTATTCACGGTGCCCGATGTCGGTGGCCTTGATGACATTGGCGTGGCGGTGCTTGCGCTGCTCGCCGTGGTGGTTCTTGCGATTGTCGTTATTCCATTGTTGCTGTTCGGCATTGAGCTGGTTCTGCTTGGACTGCTCGTGGCCGCGGGAGTCCTCGGACGCACACTCCTGGGCCGCCCGTGGATCGTCCAAGCCACCCCGCTCGCCATCGAAGCTGAGGCGTTGAGCTGGCGGGTAGCAGGGTGGCGTCGCTCGGCCCGCGTGATCGACGAAGTCATTGCTTCTCTTGGCGCCGGCCTTGATCCTTCGCCCACCGAGGCTTCCGTGCCGACCCCGGCGAGGTAGTTGTGGGCGGCTCGAAGTGCCGATTGGGCACCGTCGGGCACTGGAATCCAAACGGCGCTCCTGCGGATCTCCTGACAACCACCCCGTCCGCCTCAAAACCAACCCAATAGCAGCCCATTCAAAACGAGTGCCCCCGCCAGGAGTCGAACCTGGATCCACCGCTTAGGAGGCGGTTGTCTTATCCATTGGACTACGAGGGCTCGCGGCCGCCGAGGGCGGCTCCCTCGCTAAGGCTACCGGCGCGCACCCGGCGGCACACGTGCCCGTGGCTCGGACCACCCCATCGCGCGTGCCGGCCATCTGCGGTGAGCCGCACCCCGCCGGGGCGTCCATCGCGGTGGCTAATCTGGCCATTCGTGCTCAACGGACTATCCACCCTTCTGCGGCTCGCCTCGCGGATCATCTGTCTCATCGTGATCGTCTCCTTCGCGATCTTTGCCATCGAACAGACCTCATCGGCATCCACCCACCAGCAGAACGAGATCAACGAAAGCGGTCCTCCCGGCTCATCCGCCCCGAAGAAGGGCTCCTCTGCGAAGAGCGAGGGCGCCATCCACGAAGCGATCGACGAAGCCTCCTCCTGGTTCACCTCGCCCTTCTCCGGCGTCACCGCGGGGTGGCACAACCAGTGGGCCATCCGCGGCGTGCTCCTCGCGCTCGCCCTCCTCGTCTACGGCTTTGGCCTGGGCTTTCTCGCGCGCACCCTGCGCGTGCGCGTGTAGAGGTCGGTTCCGGGCGCTCAGCGCCCATTGTCGCTCTCGCCTCCCGCATCCGCAAAGGCGCACTCCCATGGGCGCCCCCGGCGGAACCAGCCCCGGGCACGCACAACGCGACCCGCTGGGACCCCCTGTGGGGGTCCCCTCCCTATTTCACGGGCCGGCGTGCCCGCTCACGTGATGGCTCCCGCCGCCGCTCTCGAAGTACACATCCACGGGCGTTCCCATCTGCACCCACCCGTAGATCGCCGGCGCGTCGGGGATCGGTACGCGCAGGCAGCCATGGCTCGCTGCGTACGTGGGCACTTCCGCGTAGCCGTGGATCGCGTAGCCGCGGATGAAGTAGTTCGAATCAACCATCCCCTCGCCATTGGTGCCCGGCGTCTTCGAATACACCACGAAATGGCCAATCACCGTCGGCGTGGAGGGCTTTCCGGAGCTCATCGTGTAGATCCGCCGCACCTTCCCCCCCGGTTCGATCTCCGCGAGTACCTGCTTGGTGAGATCGCCCTCCACGTGGCGCCCATCGTGGGGGTAGCGCACGTGGAACACGCCCCCTCCGCGCTCCAGCACATGGAAGAGGTTCGCGTTGGTGCTCGGCACGCGCGCCAAGCCCGCCACCTTGCGAAACGCCACCACCGCGCGCCCCGTCGCCCCTTCGAAATCCCCGTTCAGAGGCACCGCGTAGTGCAGCGCGCTCAGCTCGCTCTGCAGCACCCCCACTCCGGGGCCGCGCGCGCCTTCGCTCATCGTTGCATCCACGAAGCGCACACTCGCCGAGCTAGCCGCGAATGCGCCCTCCTGTGCGGTTGCCGTGTGCTTCGCGCGCGCACTCACCACGCCTCCGTGCGTCGTCGAGTAAGCCACGTGGAACTGCCCCGCTCCGTTATCCAGCGATTGCACCCCCGTGGTGCGCGTCTGCACGAGGCGCCCATTGAGGTAGAAGCTCACGCTCACCCTCTGGTGGGGCACATACGGCTCCACGATGCCTCGTATCACGATGCCCTCGCCCGTCAGCGCGATCGCGGGGCGCCCATGGGCCTTTTGCACCACCAGTTTCACGTGTCCCGCCACGGGCGGCGCGGGTGGGGTCGGGGGTGGAGCGGGAATCACAGGATCTGGATCTTACGAGGTCACCCGGAGGGGACCGCCAGCGCCGGGGCCGGCGGTGGCGTGATCACGCCCACGCGCCTCAGCATCAATGCCAGCAGCACGATCGTGCTCAGCGAGGCTCCCATCAGCACCGGCGTCTGCCATCCCCACCCCTCGAGCTCGCCAAAGGCGAAGGAGTTGTTCAGCGCGTGCGCCGCGATGCACGGATACAGCGAACCCGTGTAGCGATACAGCACGCACAGCGCGAACCCCAGCGCCGCCAGCGGCACCAGATCCACTACCGGCGCCGAGCCCGCGTGCACGCCCCCGAACACCACCCCCGTGATCAGCGCCGCCGGCAGCCACCCCCTCCAGTTGCTCAGCGCCACGAAGAAGTACCCCCGAAACAGGATCTCCTCGCAGATCGGCGCCATCACGCACGTCAGCAGCGCGCTCGCCACCAGCAGCGCCGTGCTCTGGTTGGTTCCCAGCTGCTGCAGCAGCTTCTCCTTCGTGCTCACTTCCACCGCGCTCGCCCAGATCGCGCTGAACACGAGGAATCCCAGCAGCGTCACGATCACCGCCTTCACCGCCTTTGCCAGTGGGGTGGGGCGCAATCCCAGCTGCCACGCGCGCACCGTGCGCCCCCCCAGCGACGCGAAGATCACCACCGCCCCCACGAACGCCGCGTCCTGCACGAACGTATCCGCCACCGTCAGCCCCGCCGGCAGCGAGGAGGAGCCACTCAGCTTCACTCCCCCCAGCAGCGCCGCCGGCACATCCACGATCAGCCCCCCCACCGCCGCCAGCACCAGCCCGCCCGCCAGCGCCGCCGGCGCCGTCCAGGGACGCCATGCCAGGCTCGCATCGGCGGGCTCCGAGCCGGGCGGCTCTGGCGGACGGTCCTCGAGTGTCGCCTCGCTCGCCCACTCCTCCATCTGGGTTGGCTCGGCGTTTCCAAACGGGTCTCCGCCAGATGGCTGCATGGGTTTCATCATCGCCGTTTGGTACCCGTTCGCTCAGAGTAGCGCCGGCAGCTCCGCCAGCGAGGAGATCGTGGGGACCCCCGCCCGCGCCTCAGCGGTGCCCTTGCGACGCACCCATACAGCGTGCACCCCCGCGCTGAGCGCCCCCGCGACATCGTGCTCGAGCGAGTCCCCCACGTGCACCGCCTCCTCCGCCGCTACCCCCGTCAGCGCCAGCGCCGCAGCAAAGATCCCCGGGTCGGGCTTTGCGCTTGCAAGCGATGCCGAGGTGAGCACCCCATCGAGTGCCTCCCCCAGCCCCGCCTCGCTCAGCACCGCGGGGAGTGACACATCCCAGTTGCTCACCACCACCAGCTTGCACCCCCGCGCGCGTAGCTCTTCGAGCGCCACGTGCACCTCCGAGTACGCGTGGAAGCGCAGCGATCCCAACATTGCTTCCCGCAGCTGCGCGAGCGTGATCGCCTCGCCCACGCCTGCGGGTAGTGCCTCGAGCAGCACCCCCGCGCAATGCCAGCGCAGCGCCTCCAACGTCTCGGGGTCGCGGCCCTCCATGTGATGGGCGCGGTAGTGGGCGATCTCCGCCGCGAACCCCTCCTCGGCCTCCGCCGCGCTGAGCTCGATCCCGTGGCTCCTGCGCAGCTCCGCCGCGAGTCTCGGCCCCGGAGGCTCGAGCGCGAGCAGCGTGCCCAGCGCATCGAGCAGCACCGCGCGCCTCACCGTCTCACGCCACCCAGTGCCACGTCGCGAACTGCCCCACGAAGAACGCCATCAGCAGAGCGCTGGCCACGAGCGCCGCCACCGAGAGGCGCCCGCGGGGCGCCAGCCACGCCGCGCCCCACATGCTCAGGGGGAACAGCACGAGCTCAAAGCGCGGCAGCGACATCAGCGGTTGCGAGCTCACCGGGTAGGAGAGCGGCAGCGCGAGCGCCACCAGCACATACGCCCCATACGCAAACGGCAGCCGGCGCAGCACCCCCACGATCGCGGGCGCCGCCGCTAGCAGGAATCCGAACAGCATCAAATTGTGGCCCGCCGCCACCGTCGGGCTGCCCGGCGCCGCCGGGAAGTACACGTGCCGGCTCTGCACCGAGAGCAGCTGGCGCGCTCCATCGAAGGCCGCCCTCGCACCATCCCACACCCCCACGAAGGGGCCCGCGAAGTGCCGGCTCCACACTTCCTGCGCGTGAAACGCCAGCAGCGCATCGCCGCCCGCGAGCGCCAGGTGCGCCATGTAGACCGCCACCCCCGCCCCCATCAGCGCCAGCCACGCCACATCCGCGCGCAGTTTGTAGCGCGGATACAGACCTTGCGCCTTGGGGAAGTCCGGCGCGCGATCCTCGCGCGGTCCCCACAGGTAGAGGATCAGCGCGGGCATCACCAGCAGCACCCCCGCCGAGCGCGTCGCCCCCGCGAGCGCCCCCAGCATCCCCACCCAAGCCCAGCGTCCCTGCCGCGCGCACCAGAAAACTCCCACCGAGAGCGCCAGGTAGAGCGACTCCGAATACACCGCAGATAAATAAAAAGCCATCGGCGCGAACGCCGTCAGCAGCACCGCCAGGCGCGCCACCCGCGCGGTGTCCCCGTGCGCGGGGAACTCCAACGTCGTGAGCCGGTGGATCCCATACAGCGCCGCCGCGAGCGCCGCCAGCGACAGCGCCACCCCCGCGAGCACCGGCGCCAGCCCCACCTCCGAGAGCCCTCTCAGACCGAGCGGGTAGAGCGGGAAGAAGGCCGCGCGCGAGGCCGTGAACATGCCCAGATCGGGGCGGTAGCCGTAGTGGGCGATCACCAGATACCACGAGGCGTCCCAGCGCGCCGCGGGCGCCGCCAGCAGATCGCCCAGCGCCCCGAACCCGCGCGTGAGCCCGGGGGGGTTGAAGGCGCCCCGCACCGGACCCCAGCCGAAGGCCAGCACCGTGCCCACGCCAGCCCCCCACACCAAGAGGCGCGAGAGCCACAGCGCCCGCCACGCCTCGCGCAGCGCCGCCATCCTTTCGGGGTCCTCGCGCAGGCGTTCATACCAGGACGCCCGCGCCTCGCCCACCGCAACTGCCGTGTCCTGAGCCATTCACCGGCAGGAAATCACACCGCGGGGCAGTAATCTCGTAGGTCAGCATGTCGCGCCAGGCCAGAGCCCGCCGCCGGCGCCACAGCCGCGCCGGGCCCACACGCATCCTGCTCGTCGGCTTCGGCGTGCTCTTCACCGTGCTCGTGGTGGGTGGACTGGGCGCCGTCGGCTATGTCTTCTCGGTCGCCCAATCGGCGCCCGCGCTCGACACGCTGCACCCGATCGTCAGCGGCGCCTCCTCGCAGGTGATCGCCGCGGATGGCACGCGCCTGGGGTACATCCAGTCCGACGAGCTGCGCACGCCGATCCGCTGGGATCTGATGCCCGTGGCGCTGCGCAACGCCACCGTGGCGATCGAGGATCAGCGCTTCTACCAGAACAACGGCATCGACCTCACCGGAATCTTCCGCTCGGCCGTGAAGGACGTCGTCAACGGCCAGACCCTCCAGGGCGCCTCCACGATCACGATGCAGCTCGTGCGCAACCTCTACCTCGGCAACGACCTTCGCACCTTCAAACAGAAGATCACCGAGGCGAAGCTCGCGATCGAATACAACAAGCACCACACCAAGCGCGCCATCCTCGCGGGCTACCTCAACAGCGTCGCCTACGGCACCGTGGGGGGGCAGACGGCGATCGGCGTGCAGGCCGCCTCGCGGATCTTCTTCAACCGCCCCGCCTCGCGGCTGAACCTGCAGCAGTCGGCGCTGCTCGCGGGGCTCCCCCAGGCGCCCTCGGAGTACAACCCCTTCCTGTATCCCTCGGTGGCGCGCAAGCGGCGCAACGAGGTGCTCGCGAAGATGGCGCAGCTGCACTACATCACCGCGCATCAGGCGGCCGTCGCCGAGCACCGCCCGCTGGAAGTGCACCACGGCGACTACTACTCCCGGCGACAGGAGGATTTCTTCTTCGAATACGTGCGCGCGCAGCTGATCCACCGCTACGGCCGAGCGACCGTCGCGCAAGGCGGCCTGAAGGTCTACACCACGATCGACCTCAACATGCAGCGCCTCGCGCGCAAGGCCATCGCCGAAGTCCTCAACGAGCCCGAAGACCCCGCCTCGGCGATCGTCACGATCAACCCCCACGACGGCCACATCGAAGCTATGGCCGAGAGCGAGAGCTACGAGAACTCCCAGTACAACCTCGCCGCGCAGGGCCACCGCCAGCCGGGCTCCACCTTCAAGGCGATCGACCTCGCCGATGCCCTCTCGCGGGGGATCGACCCGAACAGCACCTACTACCTCTCGCACACGCTTGCTCCCGGATGGCTGCCCGGTTATCCGACGTATGAAGTGAAGACCTTCGAGGGCACCTCGCTGAACAAGTCCATCAACCTCGTGCAGGCCACGCTCGCCTCCGACAACACCGTCTACGCGCAGCTCGCCGCGGACCTCGGCGAGAGCACGATCACCGAAATGGCGCACAAGCTCGGTGTGACCTCGCACCTCGACAGCTACGCCGCGGAGGCCCTCGGCGGCCTGAAGGTGGGGGTGACGCCGCTGGAGATGGCCAACGTCTACGCGACCCTCGCCGATGGCGGCATGCGCAACACGCCGATCGCGATCACCAAGGTGGTGTTCCCCAACGGGCACGTCGACACCAACTGGGGGCGCGACCACCGCGTGCGCGCGATCTCCCCCGCGGTGGCCGCCGAGGAGACCTCGATCCTCGAGCAGAACGTGCAGAGCGGCACCGCGGTGCGCTCCGCGATCGGCTGCCCCACGGCGGCCAAGACGGGCACCACCAGCGAACTGGTGGACGCCTGGCTCGACGGCTACAACCCCCGCTACTCCACCGTGGTGTGGATGGGCTACCCCAACCGCCGCGTCTCGATGACCGACGTGCACGGCGAGCCCCAGCAGGGCGGCTACCTGCCGGCGGAAATCTGGCGCCACTACATGTCGGCGGTGGTGAACGGCAACTGCGTGCCCTTCCCCTCCGCCGGCGAATCGCTCTCCTATCAGCCCTTCTTCGGAAAGTACGCCTCCACCGGGCGCTCCTCCGGCGAATCGAGCTCCTCCAGCGAAGAATCCCTCACGCAGGGGGGCGCCAAGGAAAAGCACAAGCCCAAGCCTTCGCCGGGCGCCAAGCCGCACGCCGAAGCGCATCACGAAGAAAAGGGTGGTGGCGGACCGGGCGGCGGACGCGGACCGGCCGGCACGGGCCCACCCGGCCAGGGCGGGGGCGGCGGACCGAAGGTGCACGAACAGGCGCCCCAGACCGGCGCCGGCGGGGGCACCACCGCCCCGCACGGCTGACACTGGTAGTTTGGGCACCGTGGCAAAGGAAGACAAGGTCGAATTCGAGGGCGAGGTGATCGAGGCGCTCCCAAACGCGATGTTTCGCGTGAAGCTCGACAACGATCACGTGGTGCTTGGGCACGTGGCGGGCAAGATGCGCCGCTTTCGCATCCGCATCCTCCCCGGCGATCGGGTTCGCTGCGAGCTCTCCCCATACGATCTGGACCGCGCGCGGATCGTCTACAGGCACCGTTAGGGCATCGCCGAGCGCTCCCTGATCGAGGCCATCGCGGCCGAGCTGGCTCAGACGTACGGGGCCAATGTGGTTAGGGGCGTCGGCGACGATGCGGCGGTGGTGCGCGCCGGGGCGGTATGCGTGACCTCGGTGGACGCGATGGTCGACGGCGTTCACTTCAGGCTTGCCGATGGCGCGGGGGGATCCGGCTGGGCGACGCCCGCGCAGGTCGGCTGGCGCGCGCTCGCGGGCGCGCTCTCGGATCTCGCGGCGATGGGCGCGCGGTCGGGCGAGGCATACCTCACTCTGGGCCTCCCCGCGGGGCTCAGCGAGGAGCGAGCGCTCGAGCTGGTGCGCGGCGCGCGCGAGCTGGCTCTCCAAACAGGAACGTCGCTGCTGGGGGGCGATGTCGTGAGCGCGCCTGCGCTGACGGTCGCCATAACGGTGACCGGTTGGGCCGATTCGCCAGAGGAACTCGTTGGTCGCGAGGGGGCGCAGCCCGGAGACGTCGTCGGAGTCACCGGCCGTCTCGGCGGCGCGGGGGCCGGACTGGCCGTACTCGATGGACGGGCGTCGGGCACAGCCGGCGAGCAGCGCCGAGCGAGGGGCGGGAACGGCGAAGGGATCTCCCAGGCCGTCGAGCGGGTGCACCGCCCCTGGCCGCGCCTGAACGAGGGCCGCGCGCTGGCGCAGGCGGGGGCGCACGCGATGATCGATCTCTCCGATGGGCTGGCGAGCGACGCGGGGCATATCGCCCGCGCGAGCGGCGTGCGCATCGAGGTGGATCTCACAGCGCTGCCCCTTGACGAGGGGGTGGCCGAGGTCGCCGCCGAATTGGGCGTCCCCCCGTGGGAGCTGGCGGCGGGGGCGGGCGAAGACTACGAGCTGTGCGTGTGCCTCGCGGCCGAGGACCGTGCGGTGGCAGAGCAGGCGCTCGCGCAGGCCGGCGGGGAGGGCATCACGTGGGTGGGGCGGGTGGCCGGCCCGTCGCCAACCCCAGGGGTGGTGCTCCTAGAGGACGGCCAAGCGCGCCCCCTGGAGGGGTTCGAGCACCGCTGGTGAGCCCGCCCACGCGCGCGGCGCCCACGGGCACGGTTGCGCTGAGGCGCGCATAAACCAGAATGCGCTTTTCGGCGCTGAAGAGGGGCGTGCAGGCGGAGAGCACGAGGCGGCTGTAGCGCACGCGGCTCACGGCGGCGGCGACATCGGTGGGCATCACGATACGGCGGCCGATCACCGTGTAGGTGAAGTGCGCGTAGGGCATATCGAGCACGATGCGATCGCCGCGGCGCAGCGCGTCGATGTGGCGGAAGGGGGCGAGCCAGGTCGTGCGGTGGCCCGCGATCGCCGTCGTTCCGGGGATGCCGGGAAAGCGCGTTTCCGGATACACCCCGGGCCCCTTCTCCAGTTCGGAGACCCCGGTGCCCTTCACGACCACGAAGTCGACGTGGATGTGGGGGATGTGGATGCTCCCCACCGGGCTCCCCGCGCCCGCGTGGCGCTGGAGCTCGCGCGCGAGGAAGGCGATGCGCCGGGACTGGCTGGGGAGGTGCGCGAGCGCGCGGCGCTCCACCGGCGTGGGGGGCGCGCGTTCGATGCCGTGCAGCGTTCCGTTGAGTTCGTCCTGCTGGATGCGCGCGTAGAGCGCCGAGAGCGGCTCCTGCCACACGAGCGTGACCCCCGCGTCGAGCAGCGCGAGGGCGCCCACGAGGATGAGCGCCCACGAGAGCACCCGCCACGCGCGGCGGGGACGGCGACGACGAGGGGGAAAGCCCGAGTCCGAGCCGGAGGCTGGGCGCAGGAGTCCGAGATCTGGATGGGATGAGAGTGGGATGCGGGACATGAGCGGCTGGGGAGCCTCGAATGGGTCTCAGCGGCGCAGCGCGGACTCGGTGCCGCCAAGCGATCCTGGTCCAGCGTAGGACATGGGCCCGCGGACGGTGATCGCGAGGCGCTCGCCCTCGCCCTCACCGGGAAGCAGCGGCGCCGGCGCCGAGAGCGCCACGAGGAGGATCCCCGCGAGGCAGCCGAAGGCGAGGCTCCAGATGAGGATCCCCGCGGGCGAGACGTAGCCGCCGGCGAGCAGCAGCACCGCTGCGTGCGCGGCCTGCCCCGCGTCGAAGCCGAGCTGGCGCGCGTAGAAGGCGATCAGCAGCGCCAGCGGAGCGAGGCTGAGGGCCACGAGCGCGAGCGCGCGGATGCGGTGCGCGCGGGCGCCCGAATTGCGCCACTCGGGCGAGACGATGGGCAGCCAGAGGTGCAGCGCGGGCACGATCAGGAGGGCCGTGTAGGGGTTGAGCAGCCACACGAGAACGCTCACCGCGAGCAGCACGAGCAGCACGGCAAGTCCGGAGGCGTCGCGGTTGGGGCCCTCCGCGCGGGTGGGCAGACCGGCGCGGCGCGCGAGCACCGGCCATACGAGCCAGGCCGCGGCGAGCAGCAGCACGGGCGCGAGCACCGCCTCCCACGCGCCGGCGCTCGTGGGCAGCGCGCCGGGGAGGACGATCCCCGGGGGCGCGGCGAGCACGTCGCTGAGGCCGAGCAGGCGCACGAACAGCGCGCAGAGGAGGAAGGGTATGGCGCAGGCGAGCGTCCACGCCAGCCAGCGCCCCAGCGCGACGTGACGGCGGCGCAGGCGCGCGAGGCCGTCGATCGCGACGAGCAGGGGGGCGATCATGAGCGCGGCGAGCAGCAGCCGCATGGCCCACTCGGGGAGCGTCTTGCGCTGGATGAGCACGCCCGTCTGGACCCCTCCTGCACCGCTCGCGCCGCCGGCGGCTCCCGCACCGTTCAGGTCGGGGCCCGCGTCGAGGGCGTACACGGAGCTGAGCAGCGCCCGCCCGAAGTTCTGCAGGCGCGTGGCGCTCACGGGCTCGCGCGGGGAGGGCCCGCGTTCGCCGCTCACCTGCACGAGCACCGCGGGGATGCCGGCGCCGTTGAGCACCCCCTCCTCGCCCGCGACGAGCGGCGTCACGAGGTGGGCGAGCTGGGCGAGCGCGCTGGGGGCGCCGGGATCGACGCCCACCTCCTGCACCAGCGCGCCCGAGACGGTTCGCTGCAGCCGCACGGGCGCCGCGCCGAGACCATCGGAGAAGGGGATCAGGAACGGCTTGTGGGCGGCCATGCCGGCGAGATCCCCGAGCACGATCGCCGCGTCGATGGGCTCGCTGGGGCGCCCGGCGAAGTCCGCCGCGCCGCCAGCGCCGCTGCTGGCGCCGCTGGTGGATACGAGGATGACGGTGCGGTGGGTCTCGCTGGTGGCGAGCACGCGCGCGAGCTCGAGCAGCACCGCGGTGCCCGAGAGCTCCGCGAGGGCGCCTCGGTGGGCGGCGTCGCGGTGGGCGAGCAGCACGATCGGGCTCGCGCCCGTGACCCCGGGGCGGGTGGCAACGATCGTGGTGAGCGTGCGCACCCCGTCGAGGGTGTGCGCTCGCACGCTGTGGCTCTGCACCGAGAAGCCCCCCGCGCGAGCCGCCTAGGCCCTGGAGGGTCTGCGCGATGTGGGCGGCGAACTGCGCGTCGCCTTCGCTGCCGGGGGCGCGCTGGGGGAAGCGCGCGGCGAGGCTCTGCAGTTCGGCGAACGCGCGCGGCCCATCGAAGGCGTCGGGCGCGAGCGTGGAGGTGAGCGGCGTGGCGCGTCCGCTCAGCGAGAACCCGGCGATCGCCACGGCGAGCAGAACGGGGACCAAGCCGGCGCGGTAGAGGCGTCCGTTGAGCACCGCAAGGACCTTAGACGTACTAATGGATATCGTGCGCGCGTGCTCCAGCCCGTGGCAGTAGGAAGCAAGTCACTCACCGACTACACGCATATCTGCGGGCGGGGGCTGATCGATGAGATCCGCGAGCTGGCGGAGCCGCTGAAGGGCAAGCGCGTGGTGCACGTCTCGGCGACTGCGTTTGGAGGGGGGGTCTCGGAGATCCTCTACACGCTGATCCCGCTGATGCGGGATGTGGGCTTGGAGTGCGAATGGCAGGTGATCTATGGGCGCGAGGAGTTCTTCAACGCGACGAAGCTGATGCACAACGCGCTGCAGGGCGCGCCGCAGGACCTCGATGAGGAGCAGTGGGCGACGTGGCTGAGCTACAACGAAATGAACGCGCGCGAGCTGAGCGGGGGCTGGGATGTGTGCCTGGTGCACGATCCACAGCCGGCGGCGATGCACAAGCTGGTGCCCGAGAAGGCCGCGGGGTGGGTGTGGCGCTGCCACATCGACCTCTCGACGCCCAACCCGGCGACGATCGAGAAGCTGCTGCCGTTCATCACGACCTACCCCGAGTCGCTGTTTCACATGGCCGACTACGTGCCGGAGGGCATGGGCGGCCACGTGAACATCGTGCCCCCCGCGATCGATCCGCTGGCGCCGAAGAACATGGCGCTCTCGCCCGAGGACGCCTCGTATGTGTGCAACCAGTTCGGGATCGACATCGATCGCCCGCTGATGTGCCAGGTCTCGCGCTTTGATCCCTGGAAGGACCCGCTGGGCGTGATCGACGCCTATCGCACGGTGAAGGAGAAGCTGCCGAACGTGCAGCTGGCGCTGGTGGGCTCGATGGCGAGCGACGACCCCGAGGGCTGGGACTTCTTCAATGCGACGATCGCGCACGCCGATGGCGATCCGGATGTGCACATCCTCAATAACTTCAACAACGTGGGGGCGATCGAGGTGAACGCCTTCCAGAGCCACGCGGATGTGCTGATCCAGAAGTCAACGCGCGAGGGCTTCGGGCTGACGGTCTCGGAGGCGATCTGGAAGGCGCGGCCATTCATTGGGGGCAACGTGGGCGGGATCCCCCTGCAGGTGCAGGATGGCGTGACGGGCTTTTTGGTGGAGAGCGCGGAGCAGTGCGCGGCGCGCTCACTGGAGATCCTCGAGGATCCGGCGCTCGGAAAGACGCTGGGGAGGCGCGGAAAGGAGCATGTGCGAACGCACTTCCTGATGCCGCGCTACCTGCGCGACTATCTGAAGATCTTCACGGAGCTGTTGAAGTGAGCGAGGCGCCGGCACAGAGCGCGCCGCTCGTGCTGGTGTCAAACCGCGGCCCGGTGACATTTGGGCCGGGCGGGGAGGTGCAGCGCGGCAGCGGTGGCCTCGTGACGGCGCTGACGGGGCTGGCCTCCCACCGCGAGGCGGTGTGGATTGCCTCGGCGATGAACGAGTACGACGCGGAGGTCTCCCACGGCCACCGCGGGAAGGCCTTTCCGGTGCGCAGCCCGGCGGGGGGGGAGTATCAGGTGCGCCTGGTGGTGAGCGACGCGGATGCCTACGATCGCTTCTACAACGTGTTCGCGAACCCGATGCTGTGGTTCATCCAGCACTACCTGTGGGACCTGTCGAACGCGCCGGATATCCGCCGCGAGGAGATCGAGGCCTTCGAGTTCGGCTACAACGCCGTGAACGAGGACCTCGCGAGGGCGGTGGTGGAGGAGCTGGAGGGCAATGAGGAGCCGGTGGTGATGGTGCACGACTACCACCTCTACACGCTCCCCGATCTGGTGCGAAGGGCACGGCCGGATGTGTTCCTGCACCACTTCATCCACATCCCGTGGACGCAGAGCGACGCCTGGCGGGTGCTGCCGACGCGCATCCGCGAGGAGATCTTCACGGGCCTCTTGGCGAACGACATCATCGGCTTTCACACGCGCAGCTATAGGACCAACTTCCTGCAGTGCTGCCGCGATCTGATGGACCTCGAGGTGGACTTCGAGCGGGGGACGGTGCGCACGGGGGAGCGCGAGGTGTGGGTGCGCGCGTACCCGCTGCCGATCGACCACGAGGCGGTGCGTCGCCTCGCGGCGGGGGAGCAGGTGAAGCACTTCGAGCGCGAGCTGCTGCGCCGAAGGCGCGACTTCCTGATCCTGCGGGTGGATCGCGCGGATCTCTCGAAGAACGTGCTGAGGGGGTTCTCGGCGTTCGATCTGTTCCTCGAGCAGCACCCCGAGTTTCGCGAGCGGGTGACGTTCATGGCGCAGCTGATGCCCTCGCGCACCGATGTGCCGCAGTACGCGGAGTACCTGGAGCGGATCGAGGCATCGGTGGCGGTGGTGAACCACCGCCATGGCACGCCCGATTGGATGCCGATCCAGCTGAAGCTGCGCGACGATCTGCAGGAGGCGATGGCGGCCTACAAGCACTACGACGTGCTGCTGGTGAACGCGATGTTCGATGGCATGAACCTCGTGGCCAAGGAGGGGCCGATCGTGAACGAGCGCGAGGGAGTGTCGATCCTCTCGGAGAACACGGGCGCGCACGAGGAGCTGGGCGAGTACGCGCTGTCGGTGAACCCCTTCGACATACAGGAGCTCGCGAACTCGATCTACGCGGCGCTGGCGATGGCGCCGGCGGAGCGCAGCCGCCGCGCGAGGGGGCTGGTGGAGATCGTGACCTCACGCGATCCGGGCGATTGGATCGACGAGCAGATGGCGGACATCAGGGCGAAGGGGCGCGGGAAGTAGGAAAGGACCCCCGAGGGTGGACGCCCGAATCGTGCGGCGATAAGCCGATGGTGGATGAGCTGAAGAAGGCTCCGCCCCCAGGGGGGCTCCGCAGCGGGCCGCGCTGCCGATACCCGGCGCGCGGCCTCCCCTGGGCCCTCGTGGCCCAGGGGGCCGAGGGCTGGAGAGGCGGGGAAGCGTGCGCTGGTATCATCCCGCGCCGCATGACCCTGCCCGCACCCACGTACGACCTGATCCTGATGCTGGACACCCAGTCCGATGCAGGCGCCCGCGAAAAGATCATCGCCGACGCGCGCGCGGCGATCGGGGCGCAGGGCGAGCTGGTGCGCGACGACGAGTGGGGCACGCGCGCGCTGGCCTACCAGATCGATCACAAGGCCGATGCGGAGTACCACCTGCTGCAGTTCCACGCCTCCACGCCCGAGCTCTTGCGCAGCTTGGAGCGCTCGCTGCGCATCGCCGATGAGGTGGTGCGCTTTCGGATCGTGAAGCTGAAGCCGGGCACGCCCGAGGCGCCGGATATGAAATCCGGCGCGCTGCCCTCGCGCAGCGAGCCCACACCGGAGGCGCAGAGCGCCCCCGAGGCCGTGGTTGAGGCTGAGGCTGTTGAGGTCGAGGTTGAGGCGGTCGTAGAGGTCGCCGAGCCGGCGCAGGCCGGCTGAGAGCCTCCCGAGCACCTTCCGCTTCCCGCCCGAGTACCGCCCGCTTGGGTGGGGTAATACACTCGAAGCCATGGGTCAGGTCGATGTAGGCGAGCAGCCGCTGAGCAGGACCGACGTGCTGCGGGCCTCGCCGCGCATGTTCGAGTCGCGTGTGCTGGATGCGCTCTCGCGCGTGCATCCGCTGGTGCCGGTGCTGATCTTCGTGCCCGCGGTGGTGGTGCTTGCGGCGTGGAGCCTCTCCAAGGTGAGCGTCCTCGGCACGCTGGGCCTGGCGGTGGGCGGCTACGCGATGTGGACGCTGTTCGAGTACTGGCTGCACCGCGTGGTGTTCCACTTCGAGCCCGAGAAGGGCCTGGGGGCGCGGCTGCACTGGATCATCCATGGCATCCACCACGAGCACCCCAACGATCCGATGCGCCTGGTGATGCCGCCCTCGGTGAGCATCCCGCTGGGGGCGCTGGTGTTCGGCGCGATGTATCTCGTCTTCGGCTCTCGCTACGCGCCGGGCCTCGGCGCGGGCTTCTTCGCGGGGTATTTGGTGTACGACATGCTGCACTACTACCTGCACCACTTCCGCCCGCGGGGGCGCCTGGGGAGGATGCTGCGCGAGCGCCATATGCGCCACCACTTCCAGGACGACACACGGGGCTTTGGGATCAGCGCGCCGTACTGGGACGAGGTATTCAGAACCTCCCCGCGCGCCAAGCGCTGAGGAAACCACGCAAAGAGCGGGATGGCGTCGAAGTTGGCGCCCGAACGCAGGTCTAGACTCGAAGTCCAATCCAATAAGACCCAGAACGAGGGGAAGAAGACGTGGCCGCAACCAACATCAACCGGGTAGTGATGACCGGCAACCTCACCGCGGATCCGGAGCTGCGCTCGCTGCCGAGCGGCATGTCGGTGTGCAGCCTGCGGATCGCCTGCAACACCCGCCGCAAGGACGGAGCGAGCGGCGAATGGGTCGACAAGCCCAACTACTTCAACGTCACCGTGTGGGGCGCGCAGGGCGAGAACGCCGCGCGCTTCCTCTCCAAGGGACGCCCCGTGGCGATCGATGGGCGCCTGGAGTGGCGCGAGTGGGAGGCGCAGGACGGCACAAAGCGCCAGGCAACCGATATAATCGCCGACTCGGTGCAGTTCCTGGGTTCGCGCGATGACGCCGGTGGAGGCGGAAGGTTCGTGAGCAACGGGGATCAGGGCAACGATGTTCCGGTGGACAACCAGGACTTCCAGCCCGCGCCGGTCGGCGTCGGGGCCCCCGGCGACGACGATATTCCGTTCTAGCTGAGAGGTACAAGTGGCAAAATCGCGCGGCCGCGGCAAGCCAGTCCGCCGTCGAGATAGAAAGGGCGCCCCCGGAAGCGGGCGGCGCAAGCCGTGCCAGCACTGCCGCGACAAGGTGGAGCAGGTCGACTACAAGGACGTGGTCTCGCTGCGCAAGTTCATCTCCGAGAAGGGCAAGATCCGCTCGCGGCGGATCACCGGCGCCTGCCGGCGCCACCAGAGCCAGATCGCCAGCGCGGTGAAGCGCGCGCGCGAGCTCGCGCTGCTGCCCTACGTAAACGAGGGCGGCCGCGACGACGCCCCCCGGCGCGATCGTGGCGATCGCGATCGGGAACGCTAGGGGGCATTAGGAGATGCCCGAAGCGATCCTCCTCGAGGATGTAGAGACGCTCGGCGAGCAGGGCAAGGTGGTGGAGGTCTCCAAGGGGTACCTCCGCAACTACCTCATCCCGCGCAAGCTCGCCCAGCCCGCCACGCGCGGCGCGATGGCCGCGGTGCAGGAGCGCCAGGAAGCCGCCGAACGCGCCGAGCGGGAGTTTGCGGCGCGCGCGGTGGACAACGCTGCGCTGCTCAACAAAACGGTGCTCACGATCACCGAGCAGGCCAGCCCCGATGGGCGCCTGTTTGGCTCGGTGAGCGCGCAGGACGTGGCGGATGCGATCCGCGAGGCGCGGGGGCTGCGATTGGATCGCCAGAACGTGCATCTGCCCGAGGCGATCAAGAACGTGGGCACCTACATGGTGGTGGTGGACGTGGTGGAGGGCGTAACCGCAAACGTCAAGACAATGGTCGTGGCGCAGAAGTAAGAGTCCGAGCCCCCTGCGAACATAGGTTCGTGCGGGTGTATTTCTCCGAGATAGCGGGTTGGCCCCTCGGGCCAAGGCAGGCGTCGATCTAGACTCGCGCGAGCTATGAGCGCGGTCTCGACAACCAACGGCTCCAACGGATCGAGCGTCCCCACGGGCGCGATCGCGCCACCCCACAACCTCGACGCCGAGCAGTCGGTGCTGGGGGCGATACTGCTCTCCGATCGCTCGCTGTATGCGCTCGTGATCGAGGAGGGGCTGCGCCCGGAGGACTTCTATCGCGAGCGCCATGGGCTGATCTACCAGGCGATGCTGGCGCTCTACAACGAGAGCGAGCCCGTGGATGTGCTCACGGTGACCGATCGCCTGCGCCAGATGGGCAAACTCGAGCAGATCGGCGGGGCGGCCACGGTGGACGAGCTCAGCGGCGTGGTGCCCGCCGCGGGGCACGCGCGCCGCTACGCGCAGATCGTGCGCGAGAACGCGCTGCTGCGGCGTCTCTTGGCGAGCACGTATGAGATCCAGGCGAGCGTGCTCGAGCACCAGGCGCCGCCGCGCGAGCTGGTGGAGCAGGCCGAGAAGGCGATGCTCGAGGTCGCACGCGACGATCGCCAGCAGGACTTCAGGGCGATCGAGGAGGTGCTGCACGAGGAGCTCGACAAGCTCCACCGCCTCTCACTCGAGGGGACCTCGCTCACAGGCACGCCCTCGGGCTTCAAGGACCTCGACGAGATCACCGGGGGCTTTCAGCCGGGGAACCTGATCATCGTGGCGGCGCGGCCGGCGATGGGAAAGAGCGCGCTGGTGTGCAATATCGCGGAGAACGCCGCCGTGGAGCACGGCAAGCCGGTGGCGCTGTTCAGCCTGGAGATGGCGGAGGCCGAGCTCGCGCAGCGCTTCGTGGCCTCGCAGGCGAGGATCAAGGGCGAGGAGCTGCGCAAGGGGCGCGTGAGCGAGCAGCGCTGGCCGAAGATACTCAAAGCCTCCCAGCGCCTAGCCAACGCGCCGCTGTGGGTGGATGACTCCAGCGATGTGGGGATGCTCGAGATACGCGCGAAGGCACGGCGCCTGCACAGCCAGTGCGAGGGCGGGCTGGGGCTGATCATCATCGACTACCTCCAGCTGATGCGCACCGACAGCCGCTACGACAGCCGCGTCACCGCGGTGGGCGAGCTGAGCCGCGGCCTGAAGATCCTCGCGCGCGAGCTGGGGGTGCCGGTGATCGCGCTCTCGCAGCTGAGCCGCGCGGTGGAGCAGCGCTCGCCCAAGAAGCCCCAGCTCTCGGATCTGCGCGAGTCGGGCAACCTCGAGCAGGATGCGGATCTCGTGATGTTCATCTACCGCGACGAGTACTACGAGCCCGAGTCCGAGCGCCCCGGCGAGGCCGATCTGATCATCGCCAAGCACCGCAACGGCGCCACTGGCGAGGTCACGCTGACCTTCCAGAAGGAGTACCCCAAGTTCATGAACTACGCCGGGGAGCGCTACGCGGCATGAGCGAGAGCTTCGAAAGCTGCCCGCTCGGGCTGTGCGATGGCAGCGGCTTCGTGGTCGACGAGGCCACGAACACGGCCAGCGACTGCCCCTGCCGGGCGGGGCGGATCGCGAGGGTGCGCGCGCAGGCGCTCGCGGGGCGCGTGCCGCGCAAGTACCGCGGCGTGTCCTTCGAGCGCCCTCCCGTGAGCGATATCGCGCGCGTGGCGCCCGAGCAGGTGCGCGAGGTGCGCCGCTACGTGCAGCGCATCGACGAGAACCTCGATGCCGGGCGGGGGCTGTGGCTGTGGGGCGATGTGGGCACCGGCAAGACGACGCTCGCGATGCTCGCCTCGCAGGCGGCGCTGGAGGCGGGGCGCTCGGTGGTGATCCACTCGCTGCCGCGGCTGCTCAACCTGATCCGCAATGCGATCGAGAGCGAGGCCGGCATGGTGGGCTTCCTGGAGCGCCTCACCGCGGTGGACCTGCTGCACATCGACGATCTGGGGGCCGAGAACACGACCGATTGGGTGCTCGAGCAGCTCTACTCGATCATCAACACCCGCTATGAGGACGAACGGGCGATGATCGTGACGACCAACCTCAAATTCGAGGAGCTGCTGGAGCAGCTGGGGGAGCGCACCGTCTCGCGGCTGGTGGCGATCTGCGGCGACCCGCTGCTGCTCTACGGCGACGACAAGCGCCGCGAGCACCCCGCCGCGATTCAGGCGGTCTGAGAGAGCCACCTCACGCAAGCGCCAAGATGTGCAGCGCGCACCGAGGCCATACAGGCCCGGACAAAGCCGGGCGGCCACGTAGACTGCAGTGCGATGCCAGGCATAGTCATAGTGGGCGCTCAGTGGGGCGATGAGGGAAAGGGCAAGATCACCGATCTGCTCGCCGAGCACGGCGACGCGGTGGTGCGCTTTCAGGGGGGCAACAACGCGGGGCACACGATCGTGCGCGAGGGGGTGGAGTGGAAGCTGCACCTGATCCCCTCGGGGATCCTCTACCCCGGCAAGCGCTGCGTGATCGGAAACGGCGTGGTGATCGACCCGGGCGTGCTGATCGACGAGCTCGATGCGCTGCGCGCGCGCAGAGTGGATGTGAGCGGGCTGCGCATCTCCAGCAATGCGCACCTGATCATGCCCTACCACCTGCTGCTCGACTCAGCGGGCGAGGCGAAGCTGGGGAGCCTGCAGATCGGCACCACGCGGCGGGGGATCGGCCCCTGCTACGCCGACAAGGCTGCGCGCCTGGGGATCCGCGTGCAGGATCTGCTCGACGAGAAGATCCTCAAGAAGAAGATCGTCGCGGCGATGGAGCCCAAGCGCCTGTCGCTGCGCCCCTTCGAGAAGGACCCCTCGCTGGATCTGCACACGATGACCGAGGAGTACCTCGTGTATGGGCACCGCCTGGAGCAGCACATCGCGGACACCTCGCGCCTGATGTGGGAGCTGCTCGATCGCGGCGAGAAGGTGATCTTCGAGGGTGCGCAGGGGGCGATGCTGGATATCGACCATGGCACCTACCCCTTCGTGACCTCCTCCAACCCGCTCTCCGGCGCGGCGTGCGTGGGGGCGGGCGTGGGGCCGAAGAACATCGACGAGATATGGGGCATCTCCAAGGCCTACACCACGCGTGTGGGGGCGGGTCCGTTTCCGAGCGAGCTGCACGACGAGACGGGCGAGAAGATTCGCGAGCGGGGAGGGGAGTTCGGCACAACCACGGGGCGCCCGCGGCGCACGGGCTGGCTGGATCTGGTGGCGCTGCGCTATGCGGCGCGCCTGAACACGATGACGGCGCTCACGATCACCAAGCTCGATGTGCTCTCGGGGTTCGATCGCATCGGAGTCTGCACGAGCTACCGCGGCGCTGAGGGAGCGGAGTTCGAGGACTTCCCCTACCACCAGACGGTGCTCCACCACACCACCGCCGAGCTCACCGAGCTGCGCGGCTGGAAGGAGGATCTGGGCGAGTGCCGCACGCTCTCGGACCTCCCGGAGGGCGCGCGGGAGTACCTGCAGTTCATCTCCGAGGGGGTGGGCGCCCCGGTGACGCTCGTGGGCGTGGGCCCCGGGCGCGAGCAGGTGATCTGGACCGAGGCTGGGCGCCAGACGCTGATCGGGCGCAACGGCGATTCGCCGGGGTAGGCCATCGCGCCGCTGCTGCGCGCCGCGGGAGTGTCGCTCGCGCCATAAGAGCCTGTTGACCCTGAGGCATTCGTCGTGGGGATCGAGATCGAGATAGCGGCAGGGATCGAGCCGGCGGCGGGTTAGGTAGGGTCGCGGGGTGAGCGCGCGCACCGATTACGAGCGCCATGGGCGCACCTATGCGATGCACCGCAGGGCCGATCCGCGCATCGCCGCGCGTATTCACGCGGCGCTCGGCGGGGCGCGCACTGTGCTCAACGTGGGCGCCGGCGCGGGCTCCTACGAGCCGACAGATCGCTGGGTGCTGGCGGTGGAGCCGAGCGCGACGATGCGCGCGCAGCGTCCCTCCGGCGCGGCGCCGGCGATCGACGCCCGCGCCGAGGCGCTGCCGCTCGACGACGATGCGGTGGATGGCGCGATGGCGTGCGTGACGATCCACCACTGGGACACTCCCGCGGCGGGCTTGAGAGAGCTTCGGCGGGTGGCGCGAGGGCCGGTGGTGGTCTTCACCTTCGAGCTCGAGGCGCTCCCCGAGTGGCAGCTGGAGTTCCTGCACGAGGGGGTGGAACGCGAGCGCCCGCGCTTCCCGGCGATCGACGACATCGTTGCGGCCCTCGGCGGGCGTACGCGCGTCGAGCGGATCCCCACGCCGGGCGATTGCACCGATGGATTCTTCGAGGCCTTCTGGCGGCGCCCCGAGGGGCTGCTCGATCCGGAGGTGCGAAGCGCACAGTCGGTGTGGACGCTGCTGGAGCCGGGCGTGGAGGAGCGCGTAGTGGAGCGCCTCGCGGGCGCGCTGGTCTCGGGCGAATGGGACGCGCGCTATGGGCATCTGCGCGAGATGGGGGACTTCGCGGGGGCGCTGCGGCTGGTGGTTTCCGAGGCGGAATGAGGCTGATATGGCGAGGAAAGCTCCGGTGCTGTTCTTCGATCTCGGCTCACCGTACGCGTACCTCGCACTCGAACGGGCTGAGTCCGTGCTGGGGCGAGCCCCGGAGCTGCAGCCGGTTCTGCTCGGTGCGATCTTCGCCAAGCGTGGCTTTGGCTCGTGGGCGCAGACGGCGGCCCGCGCCGGCCGGACCGCGGAGATCGAGGACCGCGCGATCCGCTACGGGTTGCCCCCGCTGAAGTGGCCGGCGGTGTGGCCCGCGAACGGGCTTCACGCCATGCGTTACGCGATCTGGGCCAAGCAGCAGGGGACGGGGGAGGAGTTCGCGAGGGCGGTGTTTCGCAGGGAGTTCGCGGAAGGAGGCGATATCTCGGAGCGAGAGCTGCTCCTCGAGTGCGCGAGCGAAGCCGGCTTGAGCTCCGAGAACGCAGAGCACGTGGTGGACCTGCCAGAGATCAAGCAGTCGCTGCGCGAAGCGACGGACGCCGCGTGGGACGCCGGGGTCCGCGGGGTGCCGAGTCTCGAGCTCGGGGGGTCGATCTTCTACGGGGATGACCAGCTCGAGCTTGCGGCCGCAGCGCAGCCCGACGCGTGATGGCGCCCTCCACGCACCTTGCCTCCGTTCCCCAGAAATCGGATGACATCCTCGTACCGCCTATGAAGTAGGGCCGCTGATGCGGTGATGCGCTAGCATCATATTGTGCGGACAACCTTGAACATCGACGAGGATGTGGTTGCGGTTGCGCGGCAGCTCGCCGTTGGGGAGCACCGCTCGCTCGGCTCCGTTATCTCCGAGCTTGCCCGTCGAGGGCTGACCCCCGCACGGGTTGAGGCTGACGACGGACTGCCGGTTATCCGTGTGCCGGCAGGTACGCCGCCAATCACGCCAGAGATGGTGCGGCGAGCACTCGACGAGGATTGAGCTTCCCGGTGGCGCTGCTGGACGTCAACGCGCTCATCGCGCTGGTTTGGGACTCGCACGTACACCATGCCGCGATGCGCGCATGGTTCACCGCGAACGGCTTCGCGGGGTGGGCGACGTGTCCGATCACAGAGAGCGGCTTCGTGCGGGTGTCGTCCAACCCGATCGTGCTGCCAAGCGCGATCGGCGTCGATGCGGCGCGAGGGGTGCTTTCAACATTGCGCGCACACCCCGATCATCGCTTCCTCACCGATGACGTCTCAATGGGCGACAGTGACGTGCCATCGATCGCTGGCTATCGGCAGGTGACCGACGCGCACCTGCTGACACTTGCCCGTCGCCGCGGTGTGCGCTTGGTCACGTTCGACTCGAGCATCCTCGTCATGGGCGACGGAAATGACGTCGAGGTATTGACCACCCTTTGAAAGGATCCGGCAGCCCGGAGCCTTCCTTCGGTACCCCGATACCGGTACACAGGTGTACATGGAGCCAGCCGACCTCAAGTCGAACCGCTCCGTGCAGCTCCCGGCGGGCGAATGTCGCTGGGCGATGCGGAATAACGCCGGGCGTGTCGTCAATCCCGGCTATGGCCGGCGGAGGACGCGCTCCATCCGAGACTCTTGCGCGCTATTGCGCCGGGGAGTGATCCGGATGCTCCTCCGTCGCCTCCGCACCGAGGCCTAGTTCCGCCACGGGGTCTTCCATCGAAGCCTCGATGTACGAAGTCGTTGCGTCCCAGAACGGATCCTCGAGCCGCTCGTAGTTCTGGATGTGTCCGCTGCGCGGAAGGACGCGCATAAGCCCGGCATCGACGAAAGCGAGTAGCTGTGCCCGGACGCGCGGCGGGCTCACCAAAAGAACGTCTGAGAGCTCCTGTGCGTGGACGACCCCTGAGGACTTTGCGACGGCGAACGCAACCTGAAGTCGGTCGGCGTTGCCGTATAGACGCTTAGATCGGTCGCGTAGCCGAGCGAGAGCTGCGGTCCGCATGTGCGCGGCACGTCGGTGATTCGGCTCGTCCGTCACGCGTTTGGGATTCCTCAAGGGCCTCCGGGTTCCTGCTCAACGCCGGGGGTCTTGGCAGACCTGAGCTTCAGGGTATAGGATTCAGCATTCTAGTTTCTTATTTCCGATCCTCAAATACAATAGCCACTACGCGGAACCGTTGCGAAGGCGGGGGTGAGCACAGTCGACCTGAACCCGGGAAGATCTGGCGGTCCATCAAGGTGGCCGCGTCCCGATGCGGCGGGCTCGTCCTCGCACACGCCGCTACGTCAACAGCTAGGAACGACAAGCGAGGCAAAGAGGCGCCGAATGCGGGGACGCCGTTCCTCGACTCCTCCAAGCTTCGATTTCCTCGGCCCAAACGCGGACGTTGTCGGGGGGCCTCCGATCGACGAGTCCAGCCAAATCGATCAGGCGGAGCGCACTCGTATGCAGCGCCTTGAGGCCGACGACTTGGAGAACTACGTCGAAACTCACAGCTTGATCCGTTGGCTGGTGGTCGTGCTCGCACTGTGCTGCACAGTGTCGCTCTGTGTCGTCGTCCTCGCGACCGCGGCCATCTTTCTGGCTTCCGTGCTAGCGGGTCACGCAGTCGATACCTGGTTGTTGCTTCCATCCACTCGCGTCGGCGGCGCAGTCATGAATCCGAGCGGGATCGTCCGAACCGTTATCGGGGTGTTGGGGCTCGCGATCACTGCCGTCGGTGTCGTCGTCGCACGCGTGGGGTTCGCTCGTCGTCGCGCTCTCCTTGCGAGGCTCCGGCACTACATGTCGTCCTGAACGGCGTGGTCTGACCCTGCTTGGCCATGCCGAGTTGCCCTCGGTCGCGCGTGCATGTCGCCTCATACCCGTGGGAGTGCGCGTGTCCGACGAGCGCCGGCGTCAGGCACTCGTCGATCCAGAACTTCACGCGCCCCGTGCGCCGCGACGCTTCGGCACGGGACGTCTCGCAGCGTCGTCCCAGGAGTCCTACGGGACGGCCGCGACGAGGGTTGGCGTGCGCCCACAGCACCGCGACCGGGTACGCCTCCTCCGGGACGTGCGGGTAGTCCCTCGCGTAGTACCTCGGGCTTCTCGCCCATCATCTCGATCAGGCTCGCGATCGTTCGTACGGGCACGCGGGTCCCCGCGATGACTGGCTCGCCTCCGTCACGGCCGGAGCAGGAGCATGGGTTCGAGGCCAGTCCGCAGCCGATCTTCGTTCCGGGCGGGCGCGCCGGCTCCAGCATTCCGGGCTACTGCATCGCCAGGGGAGCAGAGCCCTCAACGCGATAGAACGGCTTCTTTGCCGGATAGCGACGAGCGTCGGGGTCCCCCTTGTCTGCCGCTGGGCACGTCAGGATTGACGGCCACGATGAAGCTCAGCAGGCACGCTAAGAACGCGATGCGGCTCTACGGGATCAGCGTCGATGACGTGGAGTTCACGGTCGCCAACCCCTCCGGTCGGGAGCTGGATGAACGCGGCAATCTTCGGCTTGCCGGCGAGACGGGCGACGGCCGTCCTATCCTTGTTGTGGCGGCCGGGGACGAGCCTGGCTTTGTGATCACAGTCTTTCTTCGGAGCTGACATGCGAGCCGACTACGACACCAGTGCGAACGCCATTTCGATCGTGATCGTCGATGCTCAGACTGCCGAGCACAGCGACGAGGTTCATCCGCGGGCGATCGTCGCCCTCTCTGCGGGTCGGCCCGTCGAGGTGCAGTTGCTCTATCCAGACATGGGGATCGCAGAGCCACTCGCGGCAGTGGCCGATCGCTACGACCTCGACCGTGAAGCGCTCGATGCAGCGGCGCAATCGGCGCTTGCCGCCCCAAACCGGGTCGTCTCGGTTGAAGTGGCTGCTGCATCGCCAGCTTGAGCGGCGCTGCTCCTTCCCTCGAATGCGAAAGCCTGAACGCACCGCTCGACTCGATCAGGCGCGTGCTCGCGAACGTAGGCGGCACCTTCAGCGCGCCGCGACGACACTCCTCCTCCCAAGGCACTGCAGGTGTCCGGGTCGGCACCACCACCACCGCTGCTGCAATGGACGACAGGGGAGCATCCGTCTCGGCGTCTCTCCTGGGCGGGGGCGGAAACTGGCTCTGACGTTTACGCCACCTGCGTGGTGGCCGAGAGCCGGTCGACCTCCGCGGGCGTGAGCTTCAGGGTGGCGGCGGGCAGGATCTGGTGAAGCTGTTCTGTCGTGCGTGCACTGGCGATCGGGGCGACGACCTGCGGCTGGGCGAGCAGCCAGGCGAGCGCGACGGCGGCCACCGTTGTGTTGTGGGCCGCCGCGACCTCGTCGAGCGCCTCCAGTACCGCCGCTCCTCCGTTGTCGAGGTAAGCGCGGGCGGCCTCGGCGCGCTCGGACTCGACGGTCTCACCGCCGGGCCGGTACTTGCCGGTCAGAAAGCCCTTGGCCAGCGCGAAGTAGGGCAACACGGCAAGGTTCCAGGCCTTCGCGATGGGCAGCAGCATGCGCTCAAAGTCGCGCTCAACGAGGTTGTAGTGCGGCTGTAGAACCGTGAACTCTGCAAGCCCGTGCGTGCGCTGGGACTCGAGTGCCGCGGCGAGCCGCTGCGGCGTGTAGTTGGACGCGCCGAGGTGGCGCACCGTGCCCGCCTTGACGAGTGCGTCGAAGGCTCGCAGCGACTCCTCCAGCGCCGTCCCCTCGTCGTCGAAATGCGCGTAGTAGAGGTCGATGCGGTCGGTCTGCAGACGCTCGAGCGAGGCGTGCGCCTCGCGCTCGATCGTGTCCGCCCGTAGGTTGCGGAGCGCTCCGTGGCCGCCGCCGACCTTCGTGGCCAGGACGATCTCCTCACGGTTTTTGCGAGCGGCGATCCAGCGCCCGATGATCGCCTCCGAGCGGCCATGCTCGACCAGATAGGAGTTCGCGGTGTCGACGAAGTTGCCACCCGCACCGGCGTAGGCGTCGAGGATGGCGTGAGACTGCGGCTCCTCGGCCGTCCAGCCGAACACGTTGCCGCCGAGGCAGACGGGGAACACGTCGAGGTCGGTGCGTCCGAGAGCGGTCATATTCCCACGGTAGCCGTTGCCGCTTGTGGCGCGGCTATTGGAGCCGGTTTGATCGAAGCCCTCACCCAGGCCTGACAACCACCAGCGGGATCGGGCGTGAGGTCCCTGCCTGATACGCGTCGTAGCGTCCGTGGTTGTGCTCGTTCACGAGCCGCCACAGGCGATCGTAGTCCTCGTCTCCCGACTCCAGAACGTGCGCGGTTCCAGGGCTCCTCTTGCGGGCGACCTGAACTTCGACAGCGGGCTGATCGCGCACGTTGAAGAACCATCCCGGCGAGCGATCCGCACCACCGTTGGAGGCGACGAGGACGTAGTCCGCGCCATCCATGGCGTAGACGAGCGCGTTGCAGCGCCGCTCCCCGCTGCGCCGGCCGGTGCTGCGCAGCAGCAGTGTGGGCACCCCGATCATCCCGTGGCCCAACCTTCCGTCGCTGCGCTCGTAGAGCTGCTGGTGAAGTTTCAGGAAGCGACTCTGGATAGCGGCGGTCATGCCCACGATCGCAGTGTACCGGCCGACAGAGAACTGGACAGTGGCTCCGAAGGGAGCCACCTGCAGTCGCGCCTGCACGTTATACCCAGGAGCGCAATCGGCGCTGCGAGAGGATCATCGCCAGATCGCGGGCCGTCGGACGACTCGCACAGGGATCGCATCCATTCACTGCACAACTGCGAGACATATTGGCACGTCTCACGCCAGACACAGTATTTGTGCACCAGATCGCAGGCATACTCAAGGAGTCGCCAAGCGAAGGTGGGTTAGACAATCATCTGAATGGAGCCAGCCGGGATCGAACCGGCGACCTCCTGCTTGCAAAAAGGGAGCACAGTAACCCACAAATCGCCCGTTTTCCCTGCAAATAAGCGGTATCTAGGCGCTGGCTCGATGTGCGTTAACCGGCTGGTTTAGGCTCAATCCGGCTGGGTTTAGGCCCACGGATGGGCGCGTGGGCCTAAACTTTTTCCCCTCGCGAAGTTCACATGGATGGCGCCCACGGGTCTGCTGTTAGCCCTCCTGGCAGCATTCCAAGTTGTTCCGCATGCCTTCCGTTTTGCGTCCGTTCCTTGCTACACTCCGGGAATGAGCTTGGCTTACGCAGACGAGGCGATCCGGATCAGGCAGCTCGCTCCGCTGACCGAGCGCGACATCGCCCGAGCGACTGGGGCAGGGGTCTCGACGGTCAGCGCATGGCTTCACCGTACCCGCGCCCCCACCGGCCGGCGGGCCGAGCGGCTGGTGGAGCTCTCAGCGATCATCGACCGGCTCGCGGCGGTGCTGGAGGCGGACTACGTGCCGGTGTGGCTGAACCGTCCGCTCACGGCGCTCGGGCATCGCAAGCCGATCGACGTGCTCGCCGCCGGCGGCTACGAGGAGCTTTCGCGCCTCATCGCCGCGCTCGAATCCCCGACCTTCACGTAGCCGCCGTGGACGCCCCGCGCGTGCCAGTGACGGGGACGTGGCTGCGCCACATACCGGCCGGCGGCAACCCGTTGTACCGTCCGCCCACGCCCGCCGACGGGCGCTGGCAGCGCGGAGCCACCATCGAGGGCATCTATCTCGCCGCCGAGGAGGCGACCGTGTGGGCCGAGTGGTACCGGTGGCTCGCAGAGCTCGAGATCGAGCCGCTGCGCGGACTGCCGCGCGAGCTCTGGCGCTACCGGACGAGCCTCTCCTCGGTCGCGGACCTGACCAGCACCGAGACGCTTGGCGCCCTCGGACTGCCGGCCGCCGAGCCGAGGAGAGATCAGTGGCCCGTGTTCCAGGACGTCGGCGAGCGGCTGCACGCTGCCGGCTGCGATGGTCTGCTGTACCAGTCAGCGGCACGGCCGGGCGGGTTATGCCTGTGCGTGTTCCGCGCCAACCCGACCGCAGCATCGGGACGGCTCGAGCCGCTCGCGCGGGCGCGAAGGGTGAACAGGCCACCGACACCACCGCGTGGACTACGGACCTGATCCTCGGCGTCGCGGCGATCTCCATACGAACCCGGTCAGGGTCGCAACGACGGCTTGCGAACATCGTCCGAGGCAGGAGCGCGCGGGTTGCCGGCGGTCAGACGCTTACGCGGTAGTGGAGGTGAACGACGCCGTTTCGGAACCGGCGCTCGTCGAGAAGTTCGAGTTGCGCGCGGATGTTGTCTGGCAGGGCGCGCTTGCCGCCTCCCACCACGATCGGGCACAAGAACAGATGGCACTCGTCGACCAGCCCCGCGCCGATTGCGTGGCCAGCGAGCTCGGCACCCCCGACTGTGATGTCGGACCCCGAGGACTGCTTGAGCCGCCGGACGGCGTCTCGATTGAACTCGCGCTCGATCCGTGTCCTCGTGCTGGATACCGTCTGAAGCGCCCGGGAGTACACGATCTTCTCAGCTGCCCGCCAGATCCCAGCATAGTCCCAGAACACTGCCGGCTCATCGGCCTCGGTGCTCACGGTCTCCCAGAACACCATCGTCTCGTACATCCGGCGCCCGTATAGGTAGGTGCCGATCGGCCGCTCGAGATCGTTGACGAACGCATGCACCTCGTCATCCGGCGCCGCCCAGTCGAACCTGCCCTCCTCGTCCTCGACGTACCCGTCAAGCGAGGCGATCGCCGCATAGATCAGCTTGGCCATCTCCACTCCAATCGGTCGTTACGGTGCAGCCACGGCCGCACATGCTGAGACCGCGATCTGCAGCCAAAATCATTCAATCAGCGATTGCAGACGTAGCGCATCGACAGAAGAGCAGGTCTCCGGTCGCGAGAGGGTCCGCACCTGGGATTCGCCAAAAGCAGGCACGTCTTCGCCCCGAGACGAGACGCATGCTCGGGACGAGGCGTGAGAGCGCAGAACCCCTGAAGCTCAGACTGCCACTATGAGTCTGATCGGGTGGCCACGAAGACCGGAATGATCCGGCTCGTCTTCATCTGGTAATCCGCATAGCTGGGATAGGCCGCGACGGCGCGCTCCCACCACAACACTCGTTCGTCGCCCTGGACCTCACGTGCATTGAAGTCGTGCGGCTCGGCGCCGTCCTGGATCATCAACGCGGTCGGGTCGGCGATCAGGTTGCCGTACCAGGTCGGGTTTGTCGGAGCGCCTCCCAGGGAAGCGACGAGCGCGTACTCGCCGTTGCACTCGACCCGCATGAGCGGGAACTTGCGGATCTTCCCGCTCTTTCGCCCTCGGGTCGTAACGATGACGACGGGAAGGCCGGTGTCCAGGAGGGTGTTGGCACGCTCACCGTTGCTCGCCTCGTACTCTTCGACTTGTTCGCGCACCCAGTCCCATGGGCTAGGCTCGTAATCACCTTGTAGCGGCATTTCCACTCCTGAGAAGGGTCAGTTTCGAAGATGCTCTGATTGTCTACGCCTGATTGGCGAAGACGCTCGTAGGCGATCGAGGTCTCCTCTCGATCGAACGTATTGCATCGACGGCGGCGGCACAACCGACAGTCTACGCCCGGATGCCCGTCGTGCTGCTTCTTGGAATTGCGAGCGTCCCTACGGCCAGCGGCTGACGCCCGCTCTGGACGACGACACTCGTCCGCGCTCCGACGCGCGAGACGCTCGCTTAGCCCGGGTGAAAGCAGCCGTCTGAGGTTGGTCCGACCGCGATGTCGGTTGTCGTCCGAAGCGGAACAGCTTGCGAGCGCGATCCGGACTACTGCTTTGCCCAACCGCCGCCCTCTTGCGTGTCGGAACGCCAGGAAGTGCCGAGGCTCTGGTCCCCCCGGGGATCAGAGCCGGGACGATCCACACCACGTAGGGGAAAGAGGCCGAGGTCGTGATTCTGGTGCTCGGTGGAAACCCGATGCGCACGGGGGACGAGCATTGATGTGCGGCCTACGCGCAGATCGCATCGGCCCAGGCTAGCGATTGGACTTTCTAACCGGACAGTGAGTGAATGTGTGGAGTGGTACCCGTTTCGTGGCCTGTCGTGGGCTTTAGTCGCTAGTCGTTGTTCGTGGTTGTGGTTGTCCTCTCTCTCGTATTCCTCTGGGGAGAGGTATCCGAGGGTGGAGTGTCGTCTGTGGCGGTTGTAGAACGCCTCGATGTAGTTGAAGACGGCCGAGGATAGATCGCGTCTGCTCGGCCATGACTGGCGGTGAACGAGCTCCTTCTTCAGGGTCGCGAAGAAGCTCTCGGCGACGGCGTTGTCGTAGGCGTCGCCCTTGGATCCCATCGAGACCGCGATCCCGGCGTCACGGGCCTGCTGCCCGAAGCCCAGAGCGACGTATTGCGATCCCTGGTCGCTGTGATGTATGAGGCCGGGCTCGGGCCGGCGACGAGCGACGGCCATCTGCAGCGCGTCGGCGACGAGCTCGGTGCGCATGTGCTCGGTCATCGCCCATCCAACGATCCGACGCGAGTATGCGTCCTGGACGGCGGCGAGGTAGAGCCACCCCTCCCAGGTCCGCAGGTGCGTGTAGGGTCGGGCCGAGGCGCGGTGTCGGGGTTTCGCCCGGTCCGTTTCCTCGGCCCGCCCTCCGAACCGGACGTGCACGTCTCCGCGCATCCGGCTCTCCACGGGTTCATGCCGTTGGTGGGAGTGGTTCTCCCTCCTTGCTCGTCCATGGGGTGGGGATTCGGGTGCCCCGGTAGCGGTAGCGGTTGACCGCGACCCTTCGTGGCCGGAACATCTCGATACCGCCGTCGCGGATCTCCCATTCGGGGAGGTAGCGGCGGCTGAGCGTCCCCCAGTTCAGCCCGTGGTGGCGTTTGCGGAGCCAGCCAACGACTCGCCACCAGGCGAAGTGGTCGAGGTAGTTGAAGGTCCGCGAGGACACCCCGTGGCGGAAGTAGCTGCACCATCCCCGCAGGATCGCGGTTGAGCTGGCGCAGCAGGTCGGCGAGCGTTCGATGACGCTTGCGACGAGTGGCCTTGCGCACCTTGTCCATCACTGAGGCCAGGGCCTTCTTCGATGGGTAGGTGTAGACCGCTCGCTTGCCGGTCCGGCCTCTCCAGGAGCGCCGCTGGATGCGGAACCCGAGGAAGTCGAACCCCTCGTCGATGTGGCAGACCCTCGTCTTCTCTTCCGACAGGCGCAAGCCGATCGGAGCGAGCACCGTGCTCACCTCATCCCATAGCGCTTCGGCGTCCTGGCGGGTGCCGCCGACCATGACCACGAAGTCGTCCGCGTAGCGGACGAGGCGGTAGGCCGGGATACCAGCACGGCGACGCTTGGCGCGTGTCCATTCTGGCCCGAGTGCTTCCCACTTGCGCGCGAAGTGCTCGTCCAAGACGGACAGGGCGATGTTGGCAAGGCATGGTGAGAGGATCCCGCCTTGTGGGGTGCCGGTGATCGTGTCCCGGCTCAGACCGGCCTCCGTGAGGACACCAGCCCGCAGGAACGCCTTCACCAGTCCCAGGACGCGCTTGTCCCCGATCCGAGCCCGCACCCGGCCCATCAGGGCCGTGTGGTCGATCTCGTCGAAGCACGCCGTGATGTCTGCCTCGAACACCCACTCGTAATTCCGGGTAGGCGAGGCGAGGTAGTGGATCTCGGCGATCGCGTCCTGGGCTCGGCGCTTCGGACGGAAGCCGTAGGAGCACGGCTTGAAGTCCGCCTCGAAGATCGGCTCGAGCACCAGCTTCAACGCGGCCTGCACGACCCGGTCTGCGACAGTCGGGATCCCCAGCCGACGGACCTTGCCGCCGGCCTTTGGGATCATCTTCTCCCGCACCCGCATGGGAGCGAACCGGCGGGCCTTGAGATCATCTCTGCAGCCCGGCGAGCAACTCGCCACCTCGGCCGAATGGAGCGCGGAGCGATGCCGTCGACACCGGCCGATCGTGCACCCTTGTTGCCCCGCACCCGATTCCACGCCACGACGAGGAACGCCGGGTCATAGACGAGGTTGTAGAGGTCATCGAACCGACGGCCAGGATCAGCTGACCGCCCATTGGTGCAGCTTCGTCTGCATCGCGAGTACCCGCCGCTCGGCCTCATCGAGGTCGGGCCACGGAGCGCCGGTATTCACCAGCGACCTCCTCGATCCGCGTCGCTGCTGCGAACCCGCTGGACCCCTTCGCCATGTGACCGGCTTTCCCGGCCTCGGACTACTACGGGTCCTCCGTCCCATCCCGGCGGCATCAGCCGACGACGAGCCTTCCCGCCAGCCAGCAGCCTGCTGGCCGGTGAGGGGACCACCGGGATGGTTCCCACGTTCACCTCGAACCGTTCGACGGGGTAGGTGCCCAGCTATGCCCCTGCAACATCGCCACGACTACGCCGCAGACCTTCACCGTGGCCTCCCGGCCGGCGACATCGACCAGCCCAGGAGTTCCCCACGCCAACGACGTGGATACGCGTTGCTACCCAGCCCAGATCCGCCAGATTCGAGCTGGTGGTTTGCTCTTGAGGAGCTTTCAGACGCTGGTTTCTCACGTACACCTTTCCGTCTCGCTTGCCGGACCCGGACCGTCTGGCAGTGCTGGCCCGTCCCGTCGTTGTCAGGGCTGCTGTCCACCCTCACCCGTCGTCCCCGAGATCAGGCTGCCCTCAGCTTCACTGGGCTCGCTGCGACGAGCCACAGGCGGTGTCCTTTCATCACCGCACGGTCCAAAGCGCCTCGTGGCGCTCGATGTCCGCGACCCACAGCACGTTCGGAGCGTCGGGCCTGAACTTCCGTTCGACGAGGTCGTCAGCGACCCGCACGCCCGGCACGCGGATCGTGGTGCGGCCCTTCTTGACCTTCACCAGCCCCGAGATCCCGGCCTGGCGCATCAGCCTGCGGATCCGTTTGCGCGAGACGACGATGTCCTGGCCGAGGCGAAGCTCGGCCTGCACCCGCCGGGAGCCGCAGACACGCGTGTGTTCTCGTGGATCTCGGTGATCCTCGAGGTCAGCCACGCGTCGCTCAGCTCGCGGTCGCTCGGCGCCCGGCGCTCCCAGGCATGGAACCCTGATTTGGAGACCCCGAGGGTCTCGCACATCACAGAGACTGGGAAACTGGCCCTCTCCGCCGAGATGATCCGGATAGGTGCTCACCGGGTCTCGGTCTCCGCTGCGAAGAGAACCGCGGCTCGCTTGAGGATGTCGCGCTCCTGTTCGACGCGCTTGACCCGTTTGCGAAGCTCACGGAGCTCCTCGCGCTCCGCGCCACGTCAGCCCATCATCACGTTCTCGGCGATCGAGCTGGTGCTGCTTGACCCAGTTATGCAGCGACTGATCGCTGCACCCCAAGCTCTCGCGCTACGTCCCTGACACTGCGCCCGGCGAGCACCAGCTCGACGGCCTCGCGGCGGAACTCCAGCGGATACGGCGGCTTCGTTCGTGGCATAACGGACATCCTTTCGGAGGTTGTCCCGTTCGCCGTGGAAGTTCGTGGTGGCGGCTGGGTGTGATGGTTACACGGTGACGGTGATGGGTGTGTTCTCCTTGGTCGTGGTGTGGTGTGGGGTGTGCTGTTCGGCGAGGTCTCGTTCGACAGCGAGGGCGAGTTTGGCGAGGTCGGTGTAGCCGACGACCTTCCGGAATTGGGTTTCGGCCTCGAGCATCCCGGCGGCGGTCCAGCGCAGGCACATGTCGCCTGATTGCCAGCGCTTGACGTTGCGTGATGTGCGGCGGATGATCTCGATCATGGACTCGATCGGGTTCGTCGAGGCGAGTGTCTTCTTTAGGCGCCCGCGGATCCCCAGGCGGGTGAGGGTCAGGGTCTCCTCCAGGCCCTCGTAGAGGGACGCTGCCGCACCGGGGTGTGAGTGCTCGAGCTCTGAGGCGAGGGTCCGTAGGCCGTCCAGCGCGAGCGTGTGGTTCTCGCTCGCCCACGCGCGCCGCAGCCGTGCCTTCACGGCGGGCCGGTCGCGTTCGGGGAGATGGTCCAGGACGTTGCGTTCTTTGTGGCGGTTATGCGGATGTCGGCATAACGTGCACTATGCCGAGGTCGGGATTATGCCGAGGTGGGTGGTGGAAGTGGGTGGTGGTGGGCGGATTGGGCTGGTCGGGGTCGGCATAATCAGAGCGTCTCGAGGAAGGCGAGGAGCTTGTCGGGTGGCTGGAAGCGGCCGGGTGGCGTGTCGGGCGGGGTGGTCCTCGCGAGCGCGGCTTCCTTGAGCGCCATGTCGGCATGGAGGTAGATCTGGGTCGTCTCGATGTGCTCGTGGCCGAGCCAGAGTGCGATCACAGAGGTGTCGATCCCGGCGTGCAGTAGCCGCATCGCGGCTGTGTGCCTGAGGACGTGTGGGCTGATCGTCTTGGTCGCCATCGACGGGCGCGAGAGCGCGGCGGTGGTTGTGTGTTCGGCGATCCGTCGTTGGAGCGCGTCGCGGCTGAGCATCCGGCCGGTGCGGGTCGGGAACGCGGGGTCGTCCGGGTTCCCGGCTCGCTCTGAGAGCCAGGCGTGCAGGGCCGCGACGGTTTGCTTGGTCAGCGGGGTGATCCGGTGCTTGCGGCCCTTTCCCAGGCAGCTGACGTGCGGGCCGGCGCCGAGGTGGATGTCGCTGCGCTTCAGCGCGGTCAGCTCGGATGCCCTGAGCCCGGTCTGGACTGCGAGCAGCAGCATCGCGTGATCGCGGCGGCCGGTCCAGGTGTCGCGGTCGGGCGCGGCGAACAGCGCGTCGATCTCTGGCTCGGTCAGGAACGTGATCAGCGCCCGCTCGAAGCGCTTGGGTGGGATCGCCAGCACGCGGCTGATCGTCTCGGCGTGCTCGGGGTGCTTGAGCGCGGCGTAGTGAAACAGCGAGCGGATCGCGGCGAGGCGCGCGTTGCGGGTGCGGATGCTGTTGTGGCGCTCGTGCTCGAGGTGGTCCAGGAACGCGCCGATCAGCGGCGCGTCGAGATCGTCGAGGTCGAGTTGGCAGGGCTGCTTGCCGGTTCGCTGCTGGGCGAAAGCGAGAAGCAAACGCAGCGTGTCGCGGTAGGCCGCGATCGTGTGTGGGCTGGCGTTGCGTTGCCGTGTCAGCCGGTCGGTGAAGAACGCTTGCAGTGTCGGCGCGAGGATGCTCATCGGGCGGCTCCTTTGAGATGACGCTCGAGCCGGTCGCTTGCGAGCGCGAGCAGCTCCGGCGCGGCCTGCAGATACCAGTAGGTCGATCCGGGGTGAACGTGCCCGAGATAGGTCGAGAGCAGCGGCAGTCTCACCGCCGGGTTCTCGCTGGTGCGGTAGGCATCGAGCAGGGTGTTGACGGCGAAGGTGTGACGCAGGTCATGCGGCCGTGGCCGGCAGTTGACAGACCGTGGGCGTAGTCCGGCGTGCGCGACGATCCGCTTGAACGCGAGGTGGACGTTGCAGTAGCTCAACCTGGTGCCGGCGGCCGAGGTGAACACTGCGGTGCTCAGCTCGGGCGGGACGGGCCGGTCGCGGCGAGCGAGGTAGGTCTGCAGAGCCACGATCGTGCTGGGGTGAAGCGCGACCTCGCGTGACTTGCCGAACTTGCTGTCGCGCACGACCAGCAGCCTGTTGGCGAGGTCGATGTCGCTGCGGTCCAGACGGATCGCCTCGCCGACTCGCATTCCGGTGACGGCGAGCAGCCCGAAGAGCGTGCGCATCGTCGCCGCGCGATGCGGCGTCGGGATCACCGTCGCGCTGTCCATCAGCGTCAGGATCTCCGCGTCGGTATAGAGGTATGGGACCGTGCGCCGTGGCCGCCACGGCAGCAGATCGGACGGTGGCACCTCGTGTGCCGGGTCGATCGCGTGCAGGTGCATAGCGAAGCCGCGGACGACCGTCAGTCGATGGCGGTGCCAGTTCGAGCCGGTCGCCAGCGGGCAGGTCGCCCACTGGAGCGCCGACTCGGTGGTGAGTACTCGCTGATCGCGCTCAGCCATCCATGCGGTGAACTGGGGCAGCAGCTTCCCCGCGCGCGCGAGCTTGTATCCCATCGCGCGCCGTACCGCCAGATACTCCATCAGGTGCTGCTCGAGCGAACTCACGAGCCCGCCCCCGGCCACGGCCGCGCGAGTGAACTCAACCCGCCCCGGTCGACCTTGGCGTAGATCGCGGTCGAGAGCTGCTCACGGTGACGAAGAACCTGCCCGATCTCCCGCAGCGGCGCTCCGGCCCTGAGCATCGACGTCGCGGCGGTATGCCGCAGGCGATGCGCATGGATCTGGCCGAGCCCAGCACGCCGTCCGGCAGCAACTACCACTTGGGTGATCCCGCCCGTGGTCAACCGCTGGCGAGGAGCCTTCACGCGAATGAAAACCGTCCGGTCCAAAGCGCTGTCTGGCCGGCCGTCACGCAGATAGCCAGTGATCGCCTCGCCGACATCGACGGGCAACGGGAGCCGCTCGGAACGGCGGCCCTTGCCGACCACAACCAGCTCTCCCGCACGCCAGTCGAGGTCCTCAAGGCGCAAGCCGGCGACCTCGCCGGCCCGCAGCCCGAGCCGCAGCAACAACGTCAGGATCGCCAGATCGCGCCTCCCGGTCGCGGTCTGTGGATCGCAAGAGTCCAGCAGCGCCCGGGCCTGCTCAGGCTCAAGGAAGCGCGGCAACCCCGACAGTCGCCACGACGCCGCGGACGGAACAGCGCCGATCAGCGACTCGGCGATCAACCCCTCGACGTGCAAGAACCCCAGCAGCGACCGAAGCGCGGTGACGGTCATCTTCGCCGCCCCGCGCGACTGGCCCGGACAGCGAGCCACGACGAACGCCGTCACCCGACCAGCGGTCAACTCCCCGAGATCAAGCCCGTCCTCGTCGAGGCCGGCCAGGAACGGTTTGACGGCATCAACGTACCCAGTGACAGTCCCTCTGGCGAGGCCGCGCTCGACGGTCAGATAACCACGGAAGCGCTCACCCAGCACCTCCGCTCTCGTCGACGGCTGCGCCGGCGAGGCCGACGGCACCACCCCGAGCTCGCGCAGGTAGGCAAGCAGCGGCGCCATCGCACGCGCGCTCACGTAGTCCCGGTGACCAGCCGCGCGGCGCTCCGCCAAGAACCGTTCGACGACCTCGTCGCTCAACCCCCCAAGCACCAGGCTCTCGGCTTGCATCCAACTGCTAACGCGAGCCATCAGCCGCACCTGCAGCGTCGCGCCTATCGGCGAGTACCCCAGACGCTCAAGCTCGCCCACGAACCCCGGCCCGAACTCCTTCAGCGGCCCAGACAGCCGCACCCTTGACGGATTCTTCATCAGTGCTCTCCCTTTCGAGAATGGAGAGCACAGCCTCCCCCGCCAGCCCGGATTATGCCGACATCAACACCCCCAAACCAACGTTATTGCAGGCCCTTCGCGGCCACCTCGGCATAATCCCGACCTCGGCATAGTGGCGGATACACCTCTGCACCGGGACCGGCCCGAAGACCTCACCGACTGCTGCCCGCAGGGCCTTGCCGCCATCCAGGACGACGAGGACGCCCTGCTCGACATCGAGACCCCGGTCGACCAGATCCGCGAGCAGGTGGGTGGTGACGGTCTTGTTCTCCGTCGAGCCGTCCCACAACCCCAGCGGGATTTTGACGCCCTCGGTGCTGATACCCAGCGCGACGACGCAGCAGCGGCCCTTCAGCTCGATCCCGTCGACCATCAACGCCGCCAACCGAACGTCTGCGAGGTCGCGGCTCATCAACTCCTCTAGATGCTCACGAGTACGCCCCACGAACTCGCGGCTGGCCGCAGACTTCGATGTCGAACGCTCTCGGGCGATCACCTGCTCACCGACAGGCTCACGGGTACGCGTGAAGCGGCGCGTGCTGACACCCGCAAGCATCTGCTCCAACACCACCCGCGTCAACGGGTCACGGTCAGCGAAATACGCGTAGGTCGACAACGGCACCTCGTGCTCCCCATCAGGCGTGCGGGCCCGCGGCCGCCTCACCGCGACGCGGCGGCCACCCAGCGTCACTTCGCCATCCTCATGGCCGTGACGAACTGCGGTGCGCTCCGCAATATTGGCGTGCTTGGGACCCACGACCTCATCCAGCTCGGCCTCCATCATCTCGCTGAGTACACCCAGCCCGACCCCCACGCTGAGCGCCAGCAGCCCGTCCTTCGCCGCACCAGCCAGCTCACCCAGCGCCTCCTGCACCCCCGGCGGCAACGCGTGCCCCGGGCGTGCGTCCTGCTCCTGCTCTACGGTCTTCATGGCGGTTCCTCTCGTCTCGATGGACTTGTTTGCACTCGCCACGGTCCCAACGGGACCGGACGAGGCGAAAGGGACCGCCACCTACAAACTTCTACGGGCTACGGGACAACCTCGCCTGACGAGCCGCAAAAGCCTGAATCGGCCGTGGTTGGCCCGCTGCTTCTACCGGGAGCGGAGCCGGCTACGGCCTTAAGTAAACGGCATGATCCTAGCCTCAGCGATCCAGCGGCAGCGTCGCCGGATCACCGACAGCCCGCCGTTCCTAAGAGCGATGCTTGATCTCTGCTTGATCTCTGCTGTGGCCCGTCGCTGCCGCCAGTCCCAAAACCTGCCAATTAGCAGGCATTTCTCAAGTGGAGCCAGCCGGGATCGAACCGGCGACCTCCTGCTTGCAAAGAACCCCGGCCCGACCTGGAGGGTGGCCAGTTTCCGCTTAACCAAGCCAAAACAGCGCGAACGCCAATCCGCGAAATCGGTCGTTTTCGGCCCGTTTCGGGGGTGATTGGGCCAACCATTGGGCCAACGAGAACGTGCTGCCCCCGCCGTTGGACCACGCTCTGGCTGGGACATACGCGGCAGCTTCGTCGGGATAGCGAACCACATTCTCGGCGTCAAGGATGCCCGACGGACCTCACGAGCCAGATCGAAAAGTCCGATAGGGCACACATGCGCCAAAGCGTCCGCGCAAAGGTGGGGCAGCTGCCCGCGACGGTGATCGCCTTCGCCGTATTGGTGGTTGTCTTCGATTGCGTGGCGCTCGTCGTGAGCAGCAGATCGATGCTCGAGCGGCCGCTGTGGACGGCCCTGTGGGCGGTGTTGGGGCTCGGGATCCTGGCGGCTCTCGTAGTGGGCCGCCGGCAGTGGCCGTGGTGGCTGGGTCTGCTCAGCTCGATCGTCTACCTGGCGTCTCCTGTGTGGGGTGCCCGTTTGCACCCTGTGGACGCCATCGTCGAGCTGGTGTTCCTCGCTCTACTGCTCACGCCGTCGATGCGCAGGCATGTGGGCGTCCTGGGCGCGCGGCGCGAGACGCCTGCTCCGCGTGGGTGGGTGCTCTCGCCGGGGTGGGTGTCCCTCGGCTTGAGCGGCGTGCTGGTGACGGTGGTGGAAGACCGCCACCCGGGCGCCGGGTCAGTCGCGGGTCGCATCGCCAGTGCCGTGGTCATCTGGCTCGTGCTCGCAGGGGCGATAAGGGTCGCGATCCTCCTCGCCGAGGGGTCCGCCGGCTCGTTGGACCCGGCGACACGCCGACGACACCCGAGCAGTAGGGCTCCCGGACCGTCCGGCCGGTATAGCCACAGCGTGCTTCAGCGGGCAGCGAGGATGTCAAGGAACGCTGTGGGCGGGCCGATCTCTATGAGATGCAGGATTCCGCGATTTCGGAGGTGGGTGACCCGGCGGCTGCGTTTGGTGCGCCGCGGCGTCCTTGGCGCAGGCGCAGGATCTGGCTTGTGGTGATGGTGGTCGCGGCGCTCGTGCGGGTGGGGCTGGGGGTGCCGGCCGCGGTGCGCGTGTTGCTGAACGTCGCGAGGGGGAACTCGTCGTGTGCGGCCGCGGGCATCAGCACCGCCGAGGGCCGCGAGGGTATATGCACGCGCGGCATCGGCCTGCTGGGTCCGAGGACCGTCTACAACGTGGTCGACCGCGGGCATGTGCTGCGGATGCCCGAATACCAGGCGCGCCTGCTGGGGTCGCGGGTGACACCCACGCACGTGAGCAACGCCTCAGAGCACGAGGGTCTGTATCCGGGGGGTCGGGGGCAGCTGGTGTCCTTGCTGGTGATGGTCACGAACACGAGCGCGAGGCCGCTGCCGTTTGGGGCGGGAGTCGCCTACTACTCGCCCGTACCGTCTTATCCCGCACATCCGCTGATCGAACTAGCGCTCCCTTCCACAACGGGGTCGAACTCGGACAGGGACACCGACTACCCGGCGATCGTCAACGGCCGGGGTGCGCCCACACCCACGGTGTTCCGCCAGCCGCTCATCGCGCCCCATGAAAGCGTTACCGGCTGGGTGACATTCGTAGCGCCGGCGTGGGCGCTGAGCGTGCTCCACGCGAGACCCGCCGATGTGGACTTCTCAAGGGCGAATGGGGACAGTCACTACGTTGGGCAGATCCGACTTTGGAAGTAAACGCCGCGGCGCCTGACCGAAACTGGGGGTCGCGAACTGGCGCTCGGTGTTGTCGTCGCAGCTATCGCCTCCGGACCAGGCGGAAGTAGCGCCCTTTCTGGATGCAGGCGAAGTGGTAGCGCCTGTATTGCTGGCGATACCTCGACGAGCAGAACTCGCCAGGTTTCAGACACTTGATGTGGCTGGCTATGCGCGCGTTGACGCACCGTGGATGAGTAGGGGCTTTGTCCGACGTATGCGGCAGCGTCGCACGTGCGTGAGGCGTTTCCGCCTGCGGTGGCACAGACGCCCCTGACTGGACGTTCGTGCGGAGAGCGGGGCTGGCAGGTTCAGGTGGGGGTGTCGGTTCGACCGTGAACCACCAGACAGCGCTATAGACAAAAAGTTCACTGCAGGCCGGAGGCTGAACCTGGCATTTCTCATGCTTTGCCTGCCAGTAGTATGTGCCAGGCGACCACTGATGGTTGAGGCCGCTCTTCGGCTGGATCGACCAAGTCGAACCGTCAGGCGACATCGGCCAGAACCCGCTATCCCTGCCAAGCGCGCCCGGCAGGCCTTCTCCGCCGAGCGCTGGGCTGGTTGAGACAGCCATCCAATCCTGGATTTCGGCGGGCGGCTCGTCATCCACCACGAAGCGTGGTGGCGAATCGGCGCGGAAAGAGCTTCCGTTGGTCGGCGAGACCAGCGTAGGTTGCGTTTCTGTTTCGGCTTGTGCCAGGCCTGGCACAAGGGCGAGCATCGCAAACGCCGCTGCCACGGCAAACCGTCCGATACATATTTTCATCCGGGCGATCATATTGACCACCGCCATCAGCGGTCAAGCTGCGACGACGATTGGAGCCAATCGAAGTCAAAGCGAGCCTTCCGCGTTGGTCCCAGGGCCAGATCAAGCTGTCTGCCAGACGCGGTCCACTCCTCAGACCCGGGGCGCATCCGGCTACGCGGGCTGGGGAGGCTGCTCGCCCTCGAAGTAGTCGATGGTGTCCTTCGCGCGGAAGTGGCTGTAGAGGCCGCCGCCCTCGGGGCGGCGCTCGAACACGCCGAGGGTGCCCGAGTCGGGTCGGATTACGATGTCGGGCGCGCCGCTCGTGCTGAACGCGAGCATACGAACCGGCGTGTCGGTGCGGTTGACTATCTGGTGGGCTCCCGCTTCGCCGACGAGGAACGAGAGGATCTCTCCCTCGGGCAGCTCGCGCCAGCCATCTGCCGTGCGAAGGCTCGGCTGGCCGGAGAGGATCACGATCAGCTCCTCCTCACCGAGGTGGTAGTGATATGGATACGCTGCCTGCCCCGGTGGGATCTCCCACAGGCTGAGCCCGAGCCGCTCAGCGCCAACCTGACGGCCGAGGCGCGCACGAAGACACCGGAAGCCAGGGTGCTCGCGGTGCTCGTCGAACACGGGATCGTTGAGATTCGCCACTCGCGGATCCTAGAGAGTGCGAGACTCCGTTGATGTGACGCCGCCTCAGCGCTCACTGTCGTCCCGGCGCGAGCGTTTGCCTCCCGGGGTCCACCAGTCGGCGAGATCGAACCCGCTTAGATCCCCTTCGCCGGCGAGCCCCACCACGGCAATCACCGCGGCACAAAGGAGGGCCGCGAGGCCGAGCGCAAGCAGCCCGACGGTGGCGGCGAGTGGGACCGCGATGAGCAGCGTGGAGCGGCGTTTGACGAACGGCCGGGCGAGCACCATGCTGCCTGCAACGAACAGCGCGAGACCGGTGGCGAGGAGCCCAACGTCGGAGGCGCTGCGCAGCGCCTCGTGCCAGGCGAGGCGAATGGTGTACCGGGTGACCTGCCCGAGCGCGCTGTCGTGCTTGGCGCGCTCGAGGACTACAGCAGCGGGCGCACCGACGCCGAGAACCTGCAGCGCGAAGCCCCACGCGATCCAGCGCGCACGATGCTCGACGGGCGCGAGCTCCGCCGAGTCCTCGAGCGAGCGCAAATCGGTGCTCATCGCTCCCTTGGCGGGTGGCATCGAAATGCAATCACAACTGTCGACTCGCCCACAAGTTGGAATCTATCAGTCTGCCAGCCAGCTACTAACCACGCTCCCGGTAAACATGAGCAACACACAGCGGCGCTCCGGCGGCCTTGAGCGCGCACGCGCGGTGCTGCCCGTTGGTGAGGCGGATGGCTCGTGGCGAGAACTTGATGGGGTCGGAAAAGAGGCAGACGAGCTGCTGGCGATCGGGGCCGTCGGGAAGAAGATTGGCCGCGGCACCCAGCACGTCGCGAAGGTCGCTGCCGGGCCTGAGGCCTTGCAGGAGCTCGAGGCTCGCAGCAGCGATCGCGATCCAATCGCGCTTGTGGTAGGAGCAGGCCGCAAACTCGTCGGCGCTCAGACTGCTGAAGAAGTGCGCACCGGCAGGAAGCTTGCCGCCGGGACTCTTGTCGTAGAGCCCGCGGATCTCCTCGAAGCGGTCGCGGTGGGCGCACTTGAATGGATTGTGAGCCCATGGCAGGTCGGCGACTGAGACGATGCCCATGGCATCGAGCCGGCCTCCCGGCTCGGGCTCGGTGGAGATGAGCGTCAACAGCGGGTGGTTCGGGCCGCCAAGGCCCGCGGCGGTGCATTCCTCTTCAGCCGGTAGAGCGATGGCCTCGCCGACGAGCCGCTCGACCTCGGCGTGAGATACGCATTCACGGAACCTGTCGTCCGCTCCCGCACGGGCGCCGTGAAGCACCTCGATCCAGGTCTCCCCGACGCCCGAGAAGATCACGAACAGCCGAGGCCGGCCACCGAACATCGTCGCGACGCGGCCGGCGAGCACGTCAGCCGCAGTGACGACCGAAGGCCCGGGGTTGTCGTCGAGCTGCAGCGCAAGCGCAACGCTCTCACCCCCGGGGCCGTCATACACGCGCAGATGACACAGGCCGGTGTCGAACACGAAGAGATCGTCAAAGCGCGGCGCCACGGCGAAGAAGGATGGCGCATGGGCCCGAGGGAAAAGCGCATCGAGGGCAGAAGATTGGAAGCGACGGCCTACCGGCCGCCGAGCGAGTCGCGAAGTGGCAGGATCGCGGCGGCTGCCGAACCAATCAGTGTGACGGTGCGGACCCCGGTCGCTCGCGCGAGTAGTAGCGCTACCGCGGCTTTGTCGCGTAGGCGCCGATGACTGTCGGCCAGAGCGAGATGCGTCCGACCGGTCCGGTGTCGGCACGCAGGCGCGCGGCGAGGGTGTCGATGTCCACTTCCTCTTCGGTGGCCACCCCGGCAGCCACGATCGCGGGCAGCAGGCTGCGGGCGTAGTCCACGGCCTCGGAGACCGCCTCCTCGCCAACAGCGATCGCCACTTCGCTGTCGAGGTCCGGGCTGGGCTGCAGGCCGGCTTCGGCAAACGTCGCGGGCAACCGCATTCCCATGTCCGGCTGCGTGCCCAGCCTGCCGAAAGCGCCATCGATCTACTCGCTGAGCTGCTCAGACGCTGGGGTATGCGGCCAGGACACCAGGAATCTCTGCGGTATTGCAGACCCCGTGCGCATGCACATCTCCGCGAACACGACCACACCACCGGGGCGTATGTGGCGTGCCGCGGCGCGCACCGCCGCGGGCGGGTCACCCTGGTACATCAGCACGAGCCGCCCGACCAACGCGTCAAACGGGTCACCGGCGAGCTCGACCTCGCGAAAGTCCCCGAGCACGAACTCGACGTTCTTGAGGTCGGCCTCGACCGCGCGCCGGCGTGCCCTCGCGAGGGCCTGCTCGTCACGCTCGACCCCGACCACTGAACCATCGGCGCCGACCAACTCACACAGAAGCAAACTGACATCGCCCGGCCCGCAGCCGACATCAAGCACCCGCATCCCTGGCTCGATTCCCGCGCGCGCCAGCAGACGGCGCGTGAACGGCGCATACATGTCGGCCTGACGGGCCAGCCGCTCGTGCTCGTCCTCGCTGGACGAACTCAACGCATACCCAGTGTCTCCCGCCGTGGACACGTCGCGAGAGTCTACGCACGCCCGCCAGCGGGCCGCGAAGTGGAGAGTTGGGGGGATTGCCGCACCCGCAGCCCGGTGCGCGCTACACGCCGTCGGCGGGTGGGAGCGACCATTTCAAGCCGAAGTCGACGATCTCCCGTGAGAGGAGGCGACCTCCGGCGCCCCACGCCTCGAGGATCGGCGGCGCGAAGCGCATGGCTGGATAGTCGCTGTTGCGCACGTCTTCAAACCAGTCGGCGCAGATGACGGCCAGGGCCGTCGCGGCAGCGGTTCCGGTTCGCTGGGGGTTAAACACCGTCAGGGCCGGGGCGCCGTGCATCTTCGTCGGCTGGCGCATACCGACGTCTCCGCCGACTCCCTTGGCGCGGCTGGCAGTGCCCGCGGGAAGCGGCCAGAGGTTCATGACCCAGGCGCCGTGCTCGACGCGACGCGGCCACTTCGCCGTCCCTGAGGGATAGCGTCGTTGCCAGTAGGCGAGCAGCTCAGGCCACTCCGCCGCAGCCGTGGCCTGGCCCAGGAGCTGGACATCGAGCACCTCGCCGCCGATGTCCCGAAGACGCTCCTCCTGCCGGTCCAGCGCCCGGCGCAGCGTCTTCACCGTGGCACGCGGCGTCGCGATCTCCTGGACGTCGAGGCCCGATGGCCGGCGAAAGACGTTTTTTATCGCCACTGCTTGTTCCTCCGCATGGCGCGGCGAGCCTTCGCGGCGGGTGGCTCGCCGGTGACGCCGAAGCGTCTTTGGAGGATTTGCCGCACACGCTCGGGTGAGACATTGAGGATGTCCGCGATCTCGCGGAGGCTCAGTCCCTCGACCACGCGCAGCCGGTGCATCTCTTCCGAGCGCCGTTGCAATTCCCCTGCACGCTCCGCTCGCGCCAAGTGTCGGTCGACTGGGGAGATTGCTGTCGCCCTCGACCGCACGGGTGAGCTGTCGCTGGGGGCGCGGGCCCAATCGATCTCCGCGGCGTCCTGCAGCCCGCTTGCGAGCATTGGCTGCAGGTGCGCCCAGATGCCCACCTGGTTCCATTCCCGCATGCGGGTTCGACACGTCGTCCCGGAGCCGTAGCCCAGCTCACGCGGCAGCTCCTCCCAGCGGATCCCAGTTTTCAAGACGAGGAGGATGCCCGTCAACACTGCCCGGTCAGGGAGCCTCGAGCGCATATAGACCCACTGCGTTGCAATCGGGAAGAGCGGCTCGATCTGAGCCCACAGCTCGTCGCTGAGCAACGGTTCGGTTCTAGCCAATGGCGCCGCGCTCCAAGCCTTGCATCCAGTACGCCGCAAGGTCGCTCTGCGTGCGCCGACGCGGATCCGGGGTCAAGCGCGCGGGCCATGTCTGGACTGGATGGATCCCAGAGCCACCTCAATGGCCGTTTCACCCACGAGCTTCCTACCGTGCCGGGGAGTCTGGCCGATGACTATGAGTGCCCCCCGATGGCGATGCGGCCGGATCACCCTCCCCAGCCGACAGTGAGCCTTGCTGATCGCGCGTCGAGCGACACTCAATGCGTCACCCCTTACCGATGGCACGACGCATATAGGGCTAGCAGGAGCCGTGTGCGCTGAGGCGAGCGCTTCCTCCTGGGATTTCAACGCTGCCGCTTCGGCGGCGAGCTTGGCGGCTTCCGCGGCTTGTCGTTCTTCGCGTTCCCTGGCTACCTGTCGCTGCTTTGCTTCGTATTCCTTGACTACTTGCGCGGACTCTTCTTCGGAGAGATCAATCGCCCACTCCGGGATTTCCGGTTCGTAGGGTGCGCCGCCGATCCCTTCGGGGAAGTCGCCGCTGTAGTGGAAGCTGAAGTATGAGTCGCCGGTCCTGGCTCGTTCCTCGGAGTTGCTGACGACGAGCACATACCAGTAGACATGCCCTGGTTGCAGGTCGGTCATGACGGCGCTGACGGTCTGCTCGCCGGGTCCGATACGCCTCTTATGCACCTGCGGACCACCCGGTATCGGTTCGCCGCGGAAAGCCGGGGGAGAGCCTTGCTGCACGAGCTTGAATTCGTATTCGCCTTCGCTGTCGTGCGGCTCGACCTGTGCGACCAGGGTGACGCTCGTTTCGGTGACGTCGGTCACTTCGGTGCTCGCGATGGTGGGCGGTTCCGCTTCGCTCGCCATCGCTAGCGGAGCAGAGAATAGGAGGCCACCGGCGAGGACACCGCAACAAACCAGCACGACCCAAAAAAACCGCAAAGAGAGCCGTCTCGTCAAGCTGGTCACAAACGTCCTCCGTCTCACCGAGGTCATCCAGCCATCGAACGATAGCCAGATCTCTTCCCTTCAGCAAAGACGAGGACCGGGACGAGCACCCAGCCATCCTTCTGGGCCTATCGGACGGAGTAATCCGAACAGCCGACTAGTCCAGTTTTTGGTATAAACGCTTCGTGTCGCACGGTTGGCCCACCAAGCCGCTGCTCCCGCGAACCGTCCGGCTCGTGCCCGTTCTGTGCGCCATCCTCGTCGTTGGGCTCGCGCTGCCCGCTGCGCAGACGCTGGCGGCTGGCAACGAACGCCCGACGATCGAAGGCACGATGGTGACGGGCATCTCCGCCAGCGGTGCGACCGTGGAAGCACTGATCGATCCGCGGGGCAACGAAACAACATATGAAATCTGGCTTGTATGCCAGCATCCCACGACTGCGGCTGTCCCCATTTGCGAAGAACCAACGGGAGGATCGCATCTGCAGAAGGGGCACATAGCCGCCAGCTTCCTCGATCGAATAGCGAGCGCCAGCCTGACCGGCCTGAAGGGGGGCTACCGATACATGTATGCGGTCAGTGCGACCAGCACGGTGGGTGCCGCCCAAACCCAGTATCAGACGTTTGAAACGGCTCCGCCTGCGGGCTGTCCCAACGGATGCTCGACAAACGAACCATATAAAACCGAAGTCTCGCAGACCGTCATCGAACAGGGGACGAAGTACGGCGCAGAAGCGCCGGCCAGGCAGGCCGCGCGCGAACAGGCGGCCAAGGAACAGGCCGAACGTGAAGCAGCGGCGAAGGCCAGCCAGCAGAGCGTCCCAGCCCCAAGCACCCCGCCGATCACAGCGCCAAGCAGCGTCTCGCTCGCCAGCACGGGCATCACCGTGCAGAGCGGGCACGTCTCGCTGGTCGGGCTCGAATGCCTCGGGGCGGCGAGCTGCAACGGGAAGCTCACTCTCTCCGCGAAGATCGCCACCAAAGCCAAGGGCGCGAAGAAGCGCTCGCGCACGGTCGTGATCGCCACCGCGGCCTTCTCGATTTCAGGCGATGAAACAAAGACGGTGAGGCTCAACATCAGCGCCGCCGGCCGCGCGCTGCTCAGCGCGGACCACGGGCATCTCTCTGCGAGCCTCGCAATCCTTGAACTCCCACCCAGCCCGCCGAGCACCCTGACGAAGGCCGTGCAGCTGATCCAGCGGCAGACACGCGTGAAGAAGAGTAAGTAGCCGCGGCACCCGTCAAGATCACGGGGGTGGAGCGAGCACGGAGGAACATCGAGTGCAAGGCGCGCGACCCGGACCGGGGACGCTCGCTGCGCGCGTGCAGGGCGCTGGGGGCGGAGGATCGTGGGGAGATCTGGCAGCGCGACACGTACTTCGAGGTTCGCCACGGTGGGTTGAAGCTCCGTGAGGAGCGCCCTGGCAGACCCCATCTCATCCAGTTCGAGCGCGCGCGGGAGGCCCAGCAGCGCGAGAGCCGCTACAGGATCGTCGAGGTCAACGACGCGACGGTGCTGCGCGCGGCGCTGACGGCGGCGCTCGGCATGCGCGGCGAGGTGGTGAAGCGCCGGCGCCTGTTCCTGTGGCAGGGCGTGCGGATACATCTCGACGAGGTGGAGCGGCTGGGAAGGTTCATCGAGCTGGAGGCCGTCGCGCCGGCGGACTCCGACCTGACCAACGAGCACCGGCTCGTGGTCGAGTTTGCGCGCAGCTCTGGAGATCATCGATGAGCGTCTGGTCGCGCCGGGTTACGCCGAGCAGCTGCTGCGCGGGCCCGCCCCGACGCGGTGAGCGTGGTCTCAGGCAGAGGCAATGAGGAGGAGCGGCCTACCGGCCGCCCGGAAGCCGCGAAGCGGAGAGTTAGGGGGATTGCAATGTCGTCGTGGCGCTGTCGGCGCAGTAAGGCGAGACTGATCACCGCCAGACTATCGACGAGGCGTCACTCATCCGAGAACCTCGAGGAAGCTGTCGCGCGCTATCCAGGCTAAATCGCCGACTCTCACCGGGAAACCGCCACAGCCCGCAGCACACGCTCATGCTGGGGACCTCCGATCCTGATGCGGACGACCCTGCTTATTCGGCGAGATGCGAAGATGTGGCCATGGAGCCATACGCTCTGACGGAGCCCCAGCGCAACGCCCTCCGTGCGACATGGGCGGTCTTCACCGCACAGGCGAAATGGCCGCTCGCCTCATACGTTGATACTGTCCTCGCCCATAAGCACGGCTACGGTCTTGATGACGCGCTCGTGGACATGCCGGCAGGGCTCATTTATGCGGAGCTTGCGTCTGATCAAGGCCTGATCCGGGCCACGGTCCCGGCGTTGGCTCTTCTTGAGGAGGCGAAAGCGGAGATCAACATCTTCGTCGGCGTGGTACTGGCAGGAGCCGAGAGGGAGGCTGTGTTCCTGCCTGAGTCTCCCTTCTCCCTCGAGTACGACTGGCTTCGAGTAGCTGATCTAGAGCTTTCGCTTGATGGGGAGATTGTGGAATCGCCGTTGGTGACCGCCGAAAAGCTCTACGAGCTCTTGCGCATCGAGAACCTCCCTGTTGAGGAGCATGGCGGCAGTCGTGCAGACTGGCGACTGCGCATCGACCGTCGCCTTCGACGCTATCGCGGTATGCAGACGATCGCTGACTACCTGGAGCGGCGGCCTGCCGCACCAGCTCGAGGGAGCCTTGCTGGTGAGCTCGAGGAGGGCCGTATCGCATTGCGGCCTGCAACCAACCTAATCGCGATATCGCGTGATCCCTATCTGTTTATCCTAATGCCGTTTACCGAGTCGTGGTCTCAGAACGTGCGAGACGTTATCGAGCAAGCCGCCCGATCCGTGAGGCAGTCGCATGCCAACCTAACGTGGGATCGCGCCGACGACTTCACCGACGCGGGCCGTATCACCGACCAGATCATGCGCGCTATCGAGCGATCAGACATGATCGTCGCGGACGTTACAAACAGCAACCCTAATGTGATGTTTGAGCTCGGTTATGCTGACGCGCTCGCGAAGCCAATCATCGTTCTGAACCAGCAAGTCGACACGGCTCCGTTCGACATCAAGAATTGGCGCCAGATCTCTTTATGAGCTCTCGGATCTGAAGGCTGCTCGGGATCAGCTAACAGCGTTCCTTGAGGGCACTCTGCGCGCGGTTTCCTCTCGCAGGAGACGGAGAGAGCGAGACGAGTAAAAGCGGTTGGCAATCTACGTGGGAGAGGAAGCAGCCCGCCTGTGGTTCGACAAGGGGCACAAAGAAGCGTGAGTATTCTAAGGGTAGAGACTATATGATAAGTTGCCATCACAATGCATCGACGCACCCAATCGACTTGGCGCACAAGTACCCGCTGGGCAAAGAAGCAGGAGGAACGGGAAGCGGAGGCAGTCGAAGTAATCTTGAACGATCAGCTCAGGGTGTCGTCGGAGGTCGAACTCAAACGAGCTGACGGCTTCAGGCAACGCGCGTCATGGCTGCTTGGGTTCAGCGGCGTGATCCTTGGCCTTGGAGCGAGCCAGGCGGACGAGCTTCTCAAGGACACTCGAGAGCTCGGCTCGTTCGGACACATCTTCGCGCCAGTGGCTCTGGGCTTGGCGTTTCTATCCGTTGCCGCCGCCGCGTCATGGTCGCTTTGGGTTCTCTTTCTTGGCAAGCGTGGCGTTCCGGAGTTCAGTGAACGTGAAATCAAAGATGCGCTCTCCGATGATTTTCTCTGCAAAGGGAAGGCCTTTAACCAGATCCGCATTGCTGAAGCTACTCAGAGCCAAATTCTCGCGAGACGCTCTATCAATAGGAGGAGCAACTCATTACTGATCAAAGCGTTCGTGGCATTGCTGGTAGCGCTCGTTCTATTCGTCGCTCAAGCTGGCGTCATGCTGGAGAACACGGTCGAGGGCCACGCATGCCCGTATGCGACGCTGCGTGAGCCACTGGCTTTGGTCGGCGGCTCCCAAATCACGTCCGTCACTCTCGAATCTTATAATCCAAGTTCACAGCGGATTGTCCTTGAAAGACCGAAATGCCCGCCAAGTCTCGAACCGGTGCCTGAATAGCACTCTCAGTCCCGCTCTCTACTCACGGGGTCGACGGACGTAGAGATGAGAGGCTCAGATTTGTAACACAAGCCTCGCGCGTCACGACGAGTAAGTACCCGCCCCCAACCCCCAGCCCAAGACCTCAAAGTAAGCCAGCCCACTCCAAACCTCGCGATTCCCAACTACAAACAGCCGTCTCCGCGCCCGACTGACGGCAACATTGAGCAGGTTGGGCCGCTGCGCGGCCCAGGCCTTGTCCCCGGTACGCATGGGGTCCCCGCCAAGCACAAGGATCACAACATCGGCCTCTTTCCCCTGAGTGGTGTGGATGGTCCCAGCGGTGATCCCGGGATACGCCTTGCGATAACTGCTGAGCCGGTTGGCGACATCGCGAAAAGGAGCGATCAGAAAGACCTCCGCAAAATCCATGCCGTGCCCGGCGAGCTCAGCAAGGAGCTGCTCCAACCGCTGGCCCTCCTCGGGGATCCAGTGCCCCTCCGAGCGTTCGCCGGCGACGTGCAACCAAGCGGACCCAGGCAGCGCAAGGGCCTCCCGCGGCGGCGTGTGGTTGATCATCTGCCCGTCGTAGGCGATCTCGTTGACGATCGCGAACATGGGCTCTTCACAGCGGCGGTGGACGTTCAGCGGCGAGCCGACCCAAAGCTCCCCGTCAGCCCGATACGTCCCAACCGGAGTAACGGCATCGGCGAGCGACTGCACGGAGCAGTGGTCGGGAAGCAGCGCCTCGGGCACCCCGTGCGCGACCTGCAGATCGCGCTGCACCCCCAGGGGCAGCGTGACGACGGGCTCGAGCTGTAGGGGGTCGCCGACGATGACGGCATAGCGCGAGCGCCAGATCGCCCCGGCGGCGTTCTGCGGCGTGCTCTGCCCAGCCTCATCGATCAGGAGGAAGCCGAGGGCCTCCCCCTCCAGGTGGCGAAAGAGCCGCGCAACAGAAGCGAATGTGGTGCTGATGACGGGCACGACGATGAACAGGCACTGCCAGGCGGCGAGCGCGGCGTCAGCCGGGATGTCCGAAAGGGACCCGTCGCGCATGACGTCGATCGCGACGCGGAGGCTGTGGCGGATCTTCCGGGCGGTGGCGAACACGAACGCCTGGTGCAGGCGCAGCGCGGCAAGAAAGACCTCTGTCCGCGCGACGTCCCATGCCTCATCGAGCCAGGGGGCGCGCAGCTCGCGGCGGAAGCGCTCGGAGTCCAGCGCCCAGCGCTCGTCGGGGAAGACCGATCCGGGGAACAGGTCCCCCCACTCCGCGGCGAACTCGGCGATCCGCTCCTCCAGCGCGATGGCCTGTTCGCGCGCTGCCCGCTCGGCCGTCTCGTGCTGGCGCAGGCGCTGTTCGGCGCCGCCAACCGTGCGCTCGCCCCCGGCCACGGCTTGCTGCGCATCGGCGAGTGAGCGCTCGGTGGTGGTGAACTGTGCGGCGAGCTCGTTGTCCTGGGCGCGCCAGTCCCGCGCGATGCGCCCGAGGCTGAACAGCACCTCGGAGAGGCGGGGACGCGCGGCGCGGTGGCGTTCGAGCGCGTGCAGGCAGAGCGCGTGCTCGCTCTCGCGGCGCGAGACGGGTTGCCTCAGCCCATCGAGCTTGTCCCGCGCGCGCTGGAGGCTCGTTTGCGCGGTGGGCAGCTGCGCGGCGTGCTCCTCGACCTCGCGCCGGGCGGTGTCGAGGTCGGCGAACAGCTGGGCGGCTGCGTCGCGCTGCTCGCCGGCGGCGGTGGCGGCGTCGAGCGCGGCGTGGAACTCCGCGACGGCGTCCTGCCAGTCCCCAGGCGCGGGCTCGTGGTCTTTGAGGATGCGCAGCAACCCGACCTGCTCGCCTTCATTCGAGTCGCCGTTCGCCGCCCCGCCGCCGCGCCGCCCGTTCGTGTCGCCGCGCTGCCCGAACCAGAAGGCGGAGGCGAAGGCGTTGCACCGCGTGATCGACCCGAGGCGCGCGGCGACGAGCGCCCACGCCTCGCGCGTCGCGGCGTCCCCGGCACCGTTCTTGGGCGAAAGGACGTTGGTGGCGATGTCGGTGAAGTAGTCGACGCGGCCGTGCCATTCGGGGGCGATCGCCTCAGCGAGTGGGATCTCGGCGCTGACGTTCTCGGCGGCGGCGTTGGTGGCACACGCGAGGACCATCTCAGCACCCGTGAACTTCTCCCGCAGCACGTGGACGCTGCGCTGCTGGGTGCCGGCGCGGAAGCGGATCGGCTCGTCCTCGAACGCGTCGAGCGGATCGTCCAGCTCAGCGAGACGCTGCGCGCGGCCGACGAGCAGCGCGGCGATGAGGTCGCGCAGCATCGTCGTCTTGCCGGTGCCGGGCGGCCCGTTGACGGAGAGCAGCCCGCCGGGCGCCTCCCCGAAATAGGGGCCATGGATGACGGTGTTGACGGCGAGCTGCTGGCCAAGGTCCGCCGGCTGGGAGACGGCACGCGGCCAACGCCCCAGCGGCACACGGTCAGGCGCAAGCAGATCGCGCACGACATCCAAATCACGCTCGACATCGACACGCGCCAGGTCCTCCGCGGGCGCGACCCCGGCGGCGCTCGCGAGGTAGCGCTCGAGCGCGGGACCGTACTCGCCCCGGTCCACAGCGTCGGCGACGCGGCCGAGGTCCCGCGCGATGAAGCTGTTCAGGAAATCCTGGTCGACGGCACGGTAGCGCCGCGCGCGCCCAACAGGACGGCTCTGAACACGGACCTCGAGCGCGAAGCGAAGCGCACGACAACCCCCATCTGAGCTCCCGCTGGCGCCTCCGTCGCTCTCACCATCACCATCGCCACCACCAGCGCCCGAGTCCCTCTCTCCGAGCAGCTCCCCAACCAGCCCACGGATGTCGCCGAGCAACTCGTGGTCGAGGACGGCGCCAACGGGGTGCCCTTCCCCCTCGATCTCCGCACCGGCCTCGTCATCGTCGGCCAAGGCGAGGAGCTCGGCGAACGCCTCGACGAACTCCCGCGCGGCGCGCTCGAACCCGTCGAGCCAGCCCGGCGAGGGCGACTCCCCCGCAAACGCACGGCCGAGCGCCCAGGCACAACTGGAGAGCGTCTGCGACCCCAACAGCACACGGCCGTCCTCGGCGACAGTGAACGCGGCAAGCGCGGAGTGCCCCGCACGTGGCGGATCGCCGTCCTCCTCTGCGCCGCCCAAAGCGCGGCGCAGCTCGGTGTAGGCGGCGTCGAGCGAGTAGACCCCAAGAAAGATGGTGTGCTGCCAGGCATTGGACTCCCGCAGCCACGCCTCCCCCAACGGATGGCCCGGCTCCCACGGCAACGGCGAACCCTCCTGCACCCGAAAGACCCGCTCCCGCGCCCCCAGCTTGGGGACCGCCTGCGGGCTGAACAGCTCAACGGCACGCCAGAACGCAAGCACCCGCCCCCGCCCATCGGATCCCCCAACCTTGCCCATACCCAAACACCGAGCCAGGGGCGGCTCAGTGCCCACCGACCCCAACAAGCGGGGCGACAGCGACAGGACACGGGCTCATTGCAGGCATCATATTCACCGGCCGGCGCCGATATCAATCGGCAGAACACGCCGAGAACTCAAGGCCAGCCCAACCACCCACCGCGCCCGTCGAGCCAGAGCGAAGGAAGGAAGGAGAAGCGGCCTACCGGCCGCCAGGTAGCCGCAGAACAGGAACCAGAGCCTGGGGGACATGAGGTTGTCCTCATCCCGCGAGCCCGGCTCGATGTCGGTAAGTCATCGACGCCGGGAAGCGCCCTTCACGGATGCGAGCCGGTCCCGTAAGAGCATCTCAAGCATTTCGCCATCCTTCGAGATCTCCACATGCTCATCGAAGGCAACGGGTCTCCCGCGCACGCTAATGCCGCTGGCTAGCAAGTACTCCTCCTCCCGCAAACGGCTCTCGATCAGTGAGGTGTCCTTCTCGAAGCGCGCCATATCGGCGCCCTCGATCCGGAGGCGGGCGAGAAAGGACTCGCGGTCAGTCTCTTCCAAATGACTGCGGGCAAAGTTCCGAGGCACCACGGTGGTCGACTGACTCGTTAGATCTGTTAGAAGGGCTCGATGGTAGCGCGCACGCTTCTCTGGATCCGCGACCCTTTCGTTGATGAACTTCTCGACTGATACGTAGTACCGGCTCGTCTGCTGGCCAGGATCTTCGCGTAATTGACAGCCGAGGAAAGTCTTGAGGAAGAAATCTGCCATGCGCTTCTCGGGCGAAGAGAACCGCTGCTTATCGGACACGAGAGCGTATATGTCGTTTGCATCCACGACTCCATCTGCCTCGAAGAGCGCTACCTTGAAGACCCGGGTGTCATTCGTGAGCATCAATCGCCTGAGATGCTCAAGGCTGTATGTCTCCGAACCGGTAGCACCGATACGCTCAAGGTTCAGGCCCTCCTGCTTCTGAAGCTTCAGGACTGCAAGACACGTGCCTGTGTCTGCGCTGCCGCTAGCCACGACAAGAAGGCCAGGCGAGGACCGGACGTTCTGCTGCGCGCTGTACAGATGCTGCGCCAGCGCCTTGGACATCTCAACCAAACCTGGCCCAACGCCGAGGAAGTGCTCGTGAATGAGGTCGGGGGTAGGGGACGATCGAGTTGGATCGGCGACGACTGGATATGCCGCGAGCCTCAGGCTCTCCACGATACGTGCCTGAAAGTAGCCCCGAAGATCTCCGTCGAGCGGGCTCAATGCATTGCTCAAGATCAACTTCGCTGGCGTTGGGGGTGCAAGCACTCGATCCGTGATCTCGTGGATGATGGCTTCATCAATGTTCAGTGTCGCTAAGTTCATAGTCCTTGAAGGTGGCCAGGCTAAGGCTGGCGGATCGTTCTGGCCAGCGCTGATCGGCGCAGCCGTCGGTGGTGCAATCTCCCTCGCCACCACCTTACTGGTAGAGCATCGGCGGGCTAGGGCCGCGGAGACCGACCAAAAGCGCCGGTTGCTTGCGGACGCTCGCATCGCCGGTCGGATCATCAGGCTGGAGCTGGAGGAGGTTGAGTCCGTCTTGCGGATTGCGATCCAACAGCCGTCGTTTCGGTGGCCTCCGTCGTTAGGTTATGCGCTACCGGTCAAGGCATGGTCAGAGTACGCCGCGAAGCTCGGTGCCGTTGTTCCAGATAACGTTTGGGATGAAGTTTCGCTCCCCTATTCGTCGTTCGAGTACGCGAACCTTCTCGGATCAGTGAAAGAAGGCTCTGCCCAAACGATGCTGGATGAGACGAGTGATGCGATCAAAGCCCTCGATTTCTGGGCCAAAACCGCGAGCATCAAGGAACCAGCAGGAAAGGGCTACCCCAAGCTCTAGGTCAACTTCCTCGCAGCTCGCCCGCTAAACGTCTGTCCGCCCAGGTGAGCTGGATAAGGTGCTCGGCAAGCTCGATCAACGGACGGGTCTTACCATCGCGCTCGGGGTGGTCGAGTGCGTGATGTGCGAGGAGTCGCGCGAAGTCAGGCTTGGACAGTCGAAAGCGGGCGTCTTTTTCCTCGGCCAACTCGAGAATGACAGAGGCAATGGCCCTTTCCCCGTTACGACCCTGTCTAAGTGCCGCTTCAATATCGGACTGGGCTAGCGCGAAGTCTGCGATCTCGGCGTCGTTTCGCGCATATCGAGCAATGACCCCATACATCTCGGCAGGGCTGAAGTTGTCCGCCTCGAAGTTCTCGCGCCAGAGGACGAACTCGGGTGCCGCGCCGGGCTCCTCGTCCAGCTTGCTGGCGCGCTCGCGGGCTGCCCGCAACGCCTCATTTCGGGCGTTCGGATCATCAATCTGCCGTACCGCCTTTGTTGCCTCCGTGAGGATCGCCTTGCGCTGTTGGTCGCTCACGCCCCCGATCACCTTAGCGCGACGAAGCGTGTCGATCAGCTCTCGTGCCTTGCCCTCATTGTCGAAGACGAGGAGAAAATAGTTGGCATAGCCACGCATAGCTCCTAGCAGCCGCTCTGCCTTCGCGGGGATGTCAGCGCCTCCCATGTCGGTCACGGCAATACCGAGCGTCTCGAAAGAGAGGCCGTATCCTTTCTCAAGGATCAGTCGAAGGGCAGCAATCTCGGAGTCTCCCTCCCCGATCAACTGCACACGCCAAGGATAGAGGCCGTGATCCTCAAGAACGATCGGCAGTAGCGCACGGTTGCCACGCACGTCAAGCGTGCCGTAGTGTCTCTGCTTAAATGCCTGCCCATTAATGCCGCGATGCTCATCGATATCCGGCAGCCACTCGCCCGTAAGGCGCTGCTGCCAAGAGCGAATTACACGTGCAGCGTCGTAGTAGTCGACCGCCTGGCGCGCCGCCCCTTTCAAGCGATCGCGGCTTGAGCGCCGTAGCTGATCTATCAAATCGAACAGCGCGCTCGTAGGATCGATCTCAAGCCCGTAATGTACAAGCTCGTGGTAAATTCCTGTGAGGTCGTCTGCACTGACACCGCAGTCGTCGGCAAGCGCAGAATAATCGAGACTTTCAAGCTGATCGCCAGCCCAATCGGCAGCATTCTCTGTCAGGCCTGAGACGGGACTGGCGATCCAATTGCTCTGACGGGGATCGCCACGCTCGAATGGAAAGAACATGTTCTGGACACGTATCAGCATTAGCTCTCTCGCACGACGTGCGACGGCTAGCGTCCGCAACGCGTCGCGCGGAGTGGGATCGGGAACAGACGCCATTTTCGCGCGCACCTCGTAAAACGTCTCAAGGCTGTCGCCGAGATTGCCCCAGGCAACCGCTGGTGTCATCCGCTTTTGAAGCTCGCCGAGCCAAAGTAGTTGCCAGTGGTGGTAGAGGACCTGGGGGTCACCACGATCGCCGTAGCGCTCCTCGGCCTCCTCGCGTAGCTCGGCCCAAGGGCGATAGCCGATCTCCTCGCGGATGACGAGATCGCCGTCCTCGAGACACTCCAGCTGGTTGTGGTTCCACATGCCGTGTCGGGCGTATGCAACGGGAACGAAGATTTCCTCGCGGTCGAGCGTCTCCCAGGGATCGCAGGCGAAGAGGCCAAGGTTGTCCAACCCGCGGCGCTTGGCCTCATCTCGCAGATTGCCTAAGTCAAAGAGGGGTAGCTGCACGAAGCACCATCCGCGTACAGCTCGCGAGAAGTTGAAGTTGCCTAGCGCAGTCACTGTCGATTATGTCTATCAGCATCTCCCGCGCGGGGGCGGTGCTTTGTCACACGCTTGGTCAAAGGTCGCCATCCGCCGTGCCTGATAAACAACAGCCATGCCCTCGCTCTCGCCCCAAGTCGCCGCGACCGCCCCAATGGCCGCGGCAATCACCATCCTCGGCTTCCTCGCGGTGGCAGCCTGGGTCGCCTGGCGCTTTGGCCCAACGCTTGCCCGCGTGAGCGGCTGGGGCTCGCTGTGGGTCGCCTGGGCGTGCGGGAGCCAGGGCGGCTACGGGTACTGCGCGGCCTTCCTCTTCGGGACGCTGGCGTGGGGCGGAGGCACGGTGTGGTGGGCACGCCGCTGCGGCTACTGGCCGTCGGCCGTCTCGGCGCGGTTGTTCAGGCGCCTGCTTGGCGAGCGCGTGGGGCTCCCGCACTCCGCGCTGCCCGCTGTCGTGGTCGTGTCGCGTCGTCGTCGTTGAGCGGCTTTACAGCTCCTTGGGGACGATCTTCCATGCGCCTTCGATCGCCGTTGGAGGAGACACTCGCTCACCGACTGCACGATTCAGGCGCTCGGTGATAGACTGGTGGTGTGCTTGCAGAGCTTCCATTCGTCAGCGCGGAGGAGATCGCGGAGCAGTTCCGTCCCGGTGCGACCGCGACCACCAAGTCGGCGCTTGAGACGTTGCGTCGCCGTGGGTTGCTGAGCGAGGGGATATCGAGGCCGCTGCGCGATGAGGCCGGTAGGGCGCGGGGGACGATGCGGATCTACTCGTCGCTCGCGCGTGAGGCGGCGGCGTTCGCGGCGGCGGGGGACGATGCTCCTGCGCTGCGACTGGTCGGCATGGCCCAGCGCTTGGAGCGCCGCCAGGACGCGACGCGGATCGCGGATGCACTGGCGCGGGCCGGTGCGGCGATGGCGCCCGAGCAGCGGACAATCGCGCGCATGATCGCGAGCGCCGCGGGCGAGCCGGCGGTGGCGAGGCAGTTGGCGACCCACACGGAGGCGGTCTCGCGCGCGCGGGAGAAGGCGCCGCAGGCGGGACAGGTCGCGCTTGGGCACGTCGCGTCGACGAGACAGCAGTTGGCGGATGTCGTGTTGGAGGATGGCGCTGTGGTGTCTCTGCCACGCGCGAAGCTGCCGGCGCCGTCGCAGGAGGGTGTGGGCGCGCCTGTGGCGATCCGCTGGACCGATCTTGGCCAGGGCGTGTGGATGACCGCCGAGCCCGCGATCGACGTGCAGTTGGCCGGCGCGCCGATCTACCCCTTCGAGCGAAGAGGGGGCGAACCGACGACCATCCCGGCTGCGGTTCTGCGCGGGGCTCCCACGATGCGCCGGTCGCGGCGCACGAAGATCATCGACTGAGTGCCTGATCCGATCGCGGAGCCCCAAGCGCGTCGGGTGCGCCCCGGTGACTGGCAGCGATTGAAGTCCTTCGCCTGTTCGACCGGCGCCTGGTACGAGGAGGATGTCGAGCGCTTCGTGCAAACCAGGCTGCGCGGCCACTACGAGTGGCGCAGGGCGCGCACCGATATCTCCGTCGTCGTGCTCGTCGCGGCGGGAGATCCACGGGATATCCTCGCCGTGGGCGCCCACGAACTCGACCACCAGATCACCGATGACGGGCAGCCGCTCGAGGGCAGCTATCTGATCGTCGGAGCGGTGCGGCGGGATCTCCAGGGTCGAGAGGTGGACGTGGAGCCGTTCGAGGACGGTCGGTCGGTGAGCGTCGGACGGCTGCTGATGGAGACCCTGATCGACGATCTCCCCGAGCGCCCTGGGGCTGTGCGCGCCGTCGTGGCGAGGGACAACGCCCGTAGCCTGCGGCTCTGCGAGCGGATCGGTCTGCGCGAGGAGCGACCGGACACGGACCATAGGTTCGTGCAGCGCCTCGGCCGCCTGGCATAGACCTCAGGCTCGCTCGTCTGAATAAGAAGACAGGGAGGCCTGCTGGGCGAGAGACAGGAGCCGTGCTCGCGACTAGGACCGCGTATTTTTCGGAGTAGTGGACTATAAGCGATACATGGCTGCGCTCGCTGGCGCTGCGCTGGTCATGGCGGCGAGTGCGTTGCTCATCCCGATGGCGAGTATCGCGTTTGCCACACCTGTTGGGACTATCACCGAGTTCAGTGCGGGACTGAACATGAGCAACACTGAAGGGCTGAGCGCGAGTAGCTATCCGCTCAACATCGTGTCGGGTCCCGACGGTGATCTTTGGTTCAGTGACCTCGTTGGAGCGATTGGGCGGATCACCCCGAGCGGCACGATTACCGAGTTCAGTGCAGGGCTGAATCGACATAGCACTCCCGAAGGAATCGTGTCTAGCTCAGATGGCAACCTGTGGTTCACCAACCGTGCCGCGTTGTCGATCGGCCGGATCACTCCAAGCGGCACGATAACTGAATTCAGCACGGTCCCCAATGGGTGCAGCGGGTTCCCTGGGACGATGTGCTACACGGATGAAATCGTGTCGGGACCCGACGGGAACTTATGGTTCAACTTTGACGGCTCCCCGCCGTCTATCGCCCGGATCACCCCGAGCGGCACGATAACTAAGTTCAGCTTAGGGCCGGATATGGAAAATGGGCTATGTTGTCAAATAGCGTCGGGTCCGGACGGGAACCTTTGGTTCACTGCCTCAGATAAGGCGATCGGCCGGATTACCCCGAGCGGTACAGTCACCGAATTCACAGTAGGGCTGAATCCGGTCAGTACTCCAGAAGAAATCATGTCTGGTCCAGACGGGAACCTGTGGTTCACAGACCGTGCCAGCAGAGGCAGCGTTCCCGCGATTGGGCGTATCACTCCGAGCGGCACGGTCACTGAATTCGCTGTGGGCCTGGCCTCGAACAGCTCCCCGACCGGTCTCGTGTCCGGCCCCGACGGGAATCTCTGGTTCACCGACAGCGGTACTAGGGCAATCGGTCGGATCACCCCTACCGGAACGATTACCGAGTTCACCGCCGGTCTGCACCCAGGCGGCTACCCGGAAGACATCGTGTCGGGCTCCGACGGGAACCTGTGGTTCACCGACAGCGGTGGCTCCCCAAGGGCGATTGGTAGGATCACTCCCACCGGAACGATCGCCGAGTTCAGCGCTGGCCTGAACCCAGGCGATCTCGCCCATAACCTGGTGCCTGGTCCGGATGGGAATCTGTGGTTCGTCGACGATGGCAACAACGCCAAGGCGATCGGCCGGATCACAACGCACGAAACCGCCGAACAGGCTCCCTCGGCGGCGCCAATCCCAGTGGTAGCGCCCAATGCTGCCAGCGTGTCGCTTGCCAGTACAAGGCTCGCGGCGAAAGGCGCCCGCGTGACCGCGATCAAGCTGATCTGCACTGGCACCGGAACATGCTCGGGCAGACTGGTCTTGACGACCAAGACCCGAAGCAAGGGCAGGAGGAAGCGAATCACCACGACAACGATCGGGACGGCCAACTTCTCGATCCCGTCTGGCAAGACGATGACCGTCAACCTCAAGCTCGATGCCGCCGGCCGAGTACTGCTCAAGACGCATCGCGGGCACCTGACGGCCAGCCTGACGATCTTCAAGTCCTCTCCTGCCCCTCCGCAGACACAAACCGAGAGCGTCCAACTTGCGCGGCCGAAGACCCCGAACGTCAAGAAGCCCAGATAGTCACATTGGAGTGCCCCGGCACGGCGGCCTCCGACCTGGCCTGATCCGCAAATGCGCCCCGCTGCGCTGGCTGGCGAGGAGCGCGAGGGGCCGTAGAGCGGGCCGGTGCGCGCCCGCTAAGCCTCGATCCACCGATTCCGTCCGGTGTTGAACAAAGAATGACCTCCTGAAAGGGCTTGAGAGCGGCTGTTGAGGCCAGCCGCGGCCCGAGTTCAGGAGGTCACTCGTATGGTGCAGGATGACGAAGCGGTCGGACTGGACGCTTTGGAGGTTGTGTTCGATGATGAGCGTGTTGTGTCTGATGCGGGGATCGCGCTGGTCGCGGTGCTCGCGGGGCGGCTTGGGATCGAGACCGTGGTCGGCCGGTTCGTGACGCTTCGGCGTGATCGAGCGGGGGCGGCGAATGCGGGGCGGAAGGTGATGGCGTTGGTTTACGCGATGCTGTTGGGCGCTGACAGCATTGATGATTGCGAGGTGTTGCGCGCGGGGCGCACGCGCCGGCTATTGGGTGGGTGGCTGCCGGCCCCCTCGATGCTTGGGACGTTCTTGCGGGCGTTCACCTTCGGGCATGTCCGCCAGCTCGACCGGGTGCTCGCGGAGACGCTCACGCGGGCGTGGCGGGCGGGCGCAGGCCCCGGCGAGGAGCGCCTCGTGGTTGATGTGGACAGCTTCATCGGCGAGGTCCACGGCAAGCAGAAGCACGGCGCCAGTTTCGGATACACCAAAAAGCGGGGGTATCACCCGCTGATGGCCAGCCGGGCCGGCAGCGGCGAGGTGCTGCATATCCGGCTGCGCAAGGGAAAGGCGAACTCAAGCCGCGGGGTACTGCGGTTCGCCGAGGAGCTGATCGCCCGGGTGCATCGGGCGGGCGCCACAGGCGAGAAGCTGTTTCGTGCCGACTCGGCGTTCTGGAACAAGACTCTGATGAAGCGGCTCAAGGACGCGGGATGGTCCTACTCGATCAGCATCCGCTGCCAGAAGAGCGTGGTGCAGCGGATCCACGCGATTCCCGAGGGCGCGTGGCGGACGCTCGCCGACTACCCCAAGGACGGGGAGGCGCAGATCGCTGAGACGACCTACGACGGCAAGCGGATGATCGTCCGCCGGACCCGCCTGGTCGGCCTGCAAGCCGAGCTGTGGCCCGACTGGCGGCACTTCCCGTTCCTGACCAACCGCACGGAGGAGATCGAGACCGTGGAGGCCGAGCACCGCCAGCACGCCGTCGTCGAGCTCACGATCCGCGACCTCAAAGACCAAGCGCTCGCGCACTTCCCCTCCGGGCAGTTCAACGCCAACAGCGCCTGGACCGTGATCGCCGCCATCGCGCACAACCTCACCCGCTGGACCACAGTAATCGGCCTCCCCGGCCAGACCGTCCGCGCCGCCCGCACCATGCGCCGCCGCCTGCTCAACATCCCCGGCCGGCTGACGCGCACCGCCCGCCAATGGACACTGCACCTCCCCGCCCGCTGGCCCTGGCAGACCGACTTCACCAACGCCCTCACCCGGATCAGGGCACTCCCGCCACCCATCTGAACAACCCTGCCCGCCACGAACGCTCAAGCAGCCCGCCCGCCGACACCGGCACGATCAACGCTGCCCGAAAACACGCCCCAAAGGACTCAGCACGACCGTCCAGGCCGCGACCACCAACCCCGAGACCGCCCGATACCACCCGAAACGCCCATCAAGCCATGAATCCACGCAAACCAGTCACATCAGCCACCCCGCCGGTGGATCCAGGCTAAGGGCGCCTGCTGACGGTCGTCCGATGCGCCGGGAAGGATGTGCGCATGGCGATCCTTGCCGTGGTCTTCATCGCATGCGCTGGCGCGGGCGTCGCAGCTGGTGCTCGCTGGCTCCCCGACCTGGCCCCTGGCCCGGTGGGCGGCCTGGCGTTCTTCGTGGTGTGCGGCCTACTGGGCGCCGCGCTCGGGCTCGTGGGCCTGCACGTCTTTACGATCGTGGAAGAGCTGAACCGCTTCGGCGGTATCGATCTCGGCAAGGCAGACGTCGTGGCGACTGGCCTGGAGAGCATGCTCTGGGAGGCGGGGTCCGTGTTCGGTCTCGCGAGCGCGGTCTACCTGCTCGCGCCCGGCCCCGAGGACGTCGAGGAACCCGTTCCGGACCTATCGGTCTGACTCAAGTCTTCACCAGCTTCCTCGTCCTCCGGTCCACCGCCCCTGAGCCTCGACGCGTCCTCGCTGCGCTCGGCCGCGCCCGCCTCGAGGCTCAGCGGCTCTGCCGATGACGCTCCCGCCGCGCCGCCCGCCGTCGACTCCCCACCGCGCAGGCGCCACCCGAGGCCTCCAGCGAACCCAGGCGCAGCAGGCTCCCCTGCCGCTCTGCGTCGCTGCGCTCCGCTTCACGGCACACAGTTGCACCGGGGGTGCAGAGCGCTTTGCTAATTTGGCTAAGTTTGCTAATTTGGGCAGAGAGCAAGGATGCTTTCAATCGGCAAGATCGCCCAGGGGCAGCACAAGTACTACGAGCGCCAGGTCGCGCGCGGCGAGGACGACTACTACTCGGGGCGCGGTGAGGCGCCGGGGGAGTGGATGGGTGCGGGCGCGAGGGCCCTCGGGCTCACGGGCCGGGTGAGCGCCGAGCAGTTCAACGCGCTGATCGCGGGCAACGATCCGCGCGACCTAACGACGCGGTTGCGTAGCAGCGAGCAGGACCCGAAGGTCGCGGCGTTCGATCTTACGTTCAGCGCGCCGAAGTCGGTGAGCGTCCTGTTCGCAGTTGCCCCAGAGCGTGTCTCGGGCCAGCTCGTGGCCTGCCACGAAGAGGCGGTCCACGCCGCGCTCGAGTACCTCCAGGACTCGGCGGTGAGTGTGCGGCGCGGCAGGGCGGGCGAGCAGGTCGAGCGCGCCGGGGGACTGATCGCGGCCGCGTACCGCCACCGCATGAGCCGCGCGCTTGACCCGCAGCTGCACACGCACGTTGTCGCGGCGAACCTGGCGCAGGGGCAGGACGGTCGTTTCACGGCGCTGCACAGCAGCCAGCTCTACCGGGAGGCGAAGACCGCGGGGTATCTCTATCAGGCGCACCTGCGCGCGCTGGTGAGTGAGCGGGTTGGGCTGGAGTGGGGGCCGGTAACCAACGGCGCCGCGGAGCTGACGGGCGTCGCGCGTGCGGTGATCGAGTTCTTCAGTAAGCGCCGTCAGGAGATGCAGCGCGCGGCGGCGGAGGGCGGGATCGCTCTGGACAGCAAGAGCGCGGCGGAGCACGCGGCACTCGCGACGCGTGAGCGAAAGCAGTACGGCGTGGAGACGCACACGTGGCGCGAGGAGGTGCGGGCCTGCGCGGCCGAGCAAGGCCTCGGCACGGGCGAGGTCACACAGCTCCTGCAGGCGGGCCACGAGCACACGAGCGACCCCACCAGCAGCCGCCCCAGGGTGGACGAGCAAACCCTCGGCGAGCACCTCGCCGGCCCCAGCGGGCTGACCGAGCGCAGCAACACGTTCGACATGCGAGCGGTGCTGCAGGAGTTCGCGGCCGCGGCGCGGGCGGGCGCGTTCCTCGGCGAGGTCCGCGAAATGGCGGGCCGCTTCACCGCTCGCGCGGATGTGTTGGCGACGAGGCGGGGTGAGATGACGACCGCGGAGTTGACGGATATTGAGAGGCGGCTAATCGCCGCCACGATGGGTCGCGCGAGCGAGCGCTGCTGCGTCGTGGGAGAACGACTCACAGAGCGTTCGATAGCTGCCGCCGACCGCGAGCTGACAACGGAGCAGGCCAAGGCCGTGCGCGCGGTGGTGGAAAGCGGCCACGGCGTGAGCGTGATCGAAGCGCTGGCGGGAACCGGCAAGACCTACACCGCGAGCGTGCTGCGCGACGTTTACGAGGCCGCAGGCACACAGGTGATCGGAGTCGCGCCGACGGGCCGCGCCGCCCGAGAGCTGAGCGAGGAGGCGGGGATCCCAGCACGCACGCTCGACCGGCTGCTCACCGAACTGGAGAAGTTCGACCAACCCCTGCCGCACGCGTGCGTCGTGATCCTGGACGAGGCGGGGATGGCGGCGACGCGCGCGAGCGCAAAGCTACTCGACGCGGCCGAGCGGGCGGGAGCGAAGGTCGTCGCGATCGGCGACCCGGGGCAGCTGGCCTCGGTGCAGGCCGGCGGATGGCTCGGCACGGTGGGCCGCCAGCTCGGCGCGGTGCGTCTGACCGAGGTGATGCGTCAGCGCGACCCGGCTGAGCGCCGCGCGCTCGCGGCGCTACACGACCGCGAGCCCGCCCCCTACCTGCAGTGGGCCGATCAGGCAGGGCGGATCGAGACGTTCGAGGAGCCCGACGCGGCGCGCGAACAAGCACTCGCACAGTGGACGTCCGCCGCGGAGGAGGTGGGCCCGGCGCAGGCGGTGATGATCGCGCGCGAGAACGAGCTGCGCGACGAACTCAACCACGCCGCACGCGAGCTACGCAAAGAACAGGGCGCCCTTGGCGAGGAGCGCGACTACGGACCCGTCCAGCTCGCGGTAGGCGACCGCGTGATCTGCCGCCGCAACGACCGCGGCGTGGATGTTGACAATGGGATGCGCGGAACCGTCCGCCACCTCGACGCCAACACAGTGACGATCGACACCGACGGCGGCCTGGTGCGCAAACTGCCTGCCGCCTATGTGCAGGAGCACGTCGAACACGCGTACTCCCTGACGGGCCACGGGATGCAGGGCGGCACGGTACAAAAGGCGATCGTCGTCGCCAGCCCCCGCGACCTGAGCGCAGGCTGGAGCTACACCGCCCTCTCCCGCGCACGCGGCGAGACACGACTGCTCGTGTATGAGGAGAGCCTTGAGCGCGAGCGCGGCGAGTTCGCGCCGCCCGACCAGACCGAGAAGGCAACCCGGGAGGAACTCCTCGCGCGCACCGAACAACGAATGACCGAACGTGACGACGAAGACCTCGCGGTCGAGCAGCTGCCAGCCAAGACCCCCGGCGCGGGTCGCGCGGACGATCCAGAGTTCACCCGCCCCCGCACGCCCACCAACGAGCCGCCGCAGGAGCAAGCCGCCGTGCGAGCCGAGCCCAACCAGCCGGAGCCCGTGCGGGGCGCGACGCGCCTGGCGGAGCTACGCGAGCAGATCGAGCAACTGAAAGCCCAACAGGCAGCGCTACCGGCGCGCGAGCTGCGACGTATCGACGACCTCGAGGCCTGCGCAACCACACTCGAAGCCAAGCGCGAACAGCTCACCGAACGCCTCGCCACCCTCCCCGAGCCGACACGCCGCTGGGGCCGCGAACAAGACCCCCAGGCAGTCGAACGCGCCCACCTCCAGACAGCCCTGCAGGCCACCGAGCGCGAGCTGACAACAACCCTCACAGACCGAGCCCGCCACGAACGCGACCTCGGCGCCAACCCAGCCGAAGCCCGAACCGAACGAGACGCCCTCAAACAGGCGCTGATGAAGCTAACCCGCGAGCAGCGCACCCTCGAGGCCCAACTGGGCACCGAGCGCGACCACAACCGCGCCCACGAAGCCGAGCGCGACCCCGCCCTCGACCTCGGGCTCTGATGACCAAGCGCTAAATATCTTCTAGCTATCTTCTAGCCCCCGAAGCTCACAGGCCCCCCGGGGGGAGACCGGGAGTCCCCCCCCTCGCTATCGCACAATCGTGAAGCTCAGCGAGATCGGCGTCGAGCGCTGGCCGGCAGAGTTGGTGGCGGTGATGATCAGCGCGTAGCGCCCGGGCTTCAGCTCGTCAGTGTGTGAGATCCGACCTGCGAAGAGCACTTTGTTGATGCCGCTGTGGCCGGCGAGGGAGAGCGTCCCCCGCGCGATGACATAGCTGCAGCGCTTGCGCTGTCTGTTCCCGCGTGTCTCAGCGATGCAGCCGTGAGCCCTCTGGCGTCCCTCCACGAGCTGGACGAAGCTGAGGCTCACGGTGGCCTGCTCGTTGAGCGAGAACGAGAAGTTCGTTCCGGTTTGAGGCTTTGCTTGCCTTATGTGATGGGTGATCGGACTGCCCTCGCTCCAGTGCGTCGCCGTCTGGCGCGCGCCCTGCACCAAGGGCGGCGGTGTTCCCCCGCTCAGCCCCGAAGGTGGCGGAGTTTCGCTTGGGGTTGTAGGCGTTGTGCTTGGGGCGGAAGGCGTTGTTTTTTCGTTTTCGCCTGGCGGGAGCGGTGGTTCGTAGGGGCCTTTGACTTTGATCGTCAGTGGTGTGGGAGCTTCGATGCCGGTGCTGTCGGTGGGCGTGATCGTGGTGGTGTAGGTGCCGGGTGTGGTGGGGGTGCCGAAGATAGCGCCATTTTCGGGGTCGATCGAGAGGCCCGGCGGCAGGCCGGTGGCGGACCAGGTGTAAGGCGCGGCTCCGCTCGTTCCCTGCGCTTGCGCGCTGTAGGGGAGGCCGAGTTCGCCACCGGGCAGGGAGGAATTGGTCACCGAGAGATCGTCGAGAATCACGAGCGTGTGGGACGACGCGGCGCCGGTTGCCATTGTCTCGACCCTCGCGCCGCCCGGCATTGCCACTTGCTGCGGCGTCGGATGCGGCTCCAGCAGTTCTTCGCCGGGCGGGGCGCCGAGTTCGCCGAAGGCGTCGCAGCCGAACGCGTAGAGCTGGCCCGTGGAGGTGAGCGCTAGGCTGTATTCGTCGCCGGCCGCGATACGCGTGATGCGACCGCTTGCGCCGGGCAATCCGACGCGCGTGGGTGTGGGGTTCGCCGCCCAGGTTCTGTTGTTGGTCGTGTTGCCGAGCTCGCCGCAGAGGTTGTAGCCGAAGGCGTAGAGCTGGTCGGTGGACGTGAGCGCGAGCGTGTGGGCGGTGCCGGCGGCGACTTGGGTAACGGGGCCGGTCGCGCCCGGCAGCGTGACCGGCGTCGGCGTCGGGTTGGGCTTCAGTTCCTCGGAGAGGTTGTTCGTTTCGTTGCCGAGCTCGCCGTTGATGTTGTCGCCCCATGCGTAGAGATGCCCGCCAGCGGTGACCGCGAGACTGAAGCCTTCGCCGGCGGCGACCTGGGTGACGGGGCCGACCTCGCCGGGAAGCGTTACCAGCGTCGGCGTTGGGTTGGGGGTGTTGTCGCTTGTCGTGTTGCCGAGCTGGCCCCAGAAGTTTTCGCCGAATGCGTAGAGCTGGCCGGTGGAGGTGAGCGCGAGGCTGTCGGGCCCGCCGGCTGCTGCCTGGGTGACTGGGCCAGTCTCGCCTGGTAGCGTGACGAGCGTGGGCGTGGGGTTGGCTTCATAGTCGGACATTCCGTCGTTGGTGGCGTTGCCTAGCTGGCCCCACAAATTGTTTCCGAATGCGTATAGCTGACCGCTGGCGGTGACCGCGAGGCTGAAGGCGCTACCGGCGGCGACCTGCGTGATGGGGCCGGTTGCGCCCGGTAGCATGACCGGCGTCGGTGTGGGGTTTGGTTCGCGTTCGAGGTTGCTGTCTGGGTTGCCGACCTGACCGTAGTAGTTTTCGCCGAATGCGTAGAGCTGGCCGGTGGAGGTGAGCGCGAGGCTGAAGTAGCCGCCGGTGGCGGCCTGCGTGACGGGCCCGATCTCGCCCGGTAGCGTCACGGGCATCGGCGTCGGGTTCGGCTTGGAGGTTCTGTTGTTCGTCGTGTTGCCCAGCTGGCCGAAGTGGTTGTCGCCGAACCCGTAGAGCTGCCCGAACGATGCCGCGTTTCCCCGAGCCGGCAGCAGGGCTGCGCCGAGTGCCAGCAGGGCGACCAGACGCACCACGCCGTTCCCAGCGCCCCGGCCGCTCGACCGCGTCTTGCTGATCTGCCTGCGCAACCGCCTACCTCCGGATCAGTCGATGCTGGAACTTTACCACGGAGTAGAATGTACTAAAGATTGGATTGCTGTACTCTGGGGGCATGGCTAGCGATGACGGGTCGACCAGGCTGCGAGCTGAGCTGGGCCAGATGTCGGCTGCGATCGACCTGTTGTTAATTCGCCTACACGACAATAGCGGCCATACGGGCATATCGGAGACCGGGGGCGGTGGGCGCTCACGAGAGCAGCGCCGCGCCGAGCTCGTGAGCAGGCTCCTCGTGGGCAAGCCGGTGGACGGCGGCGAGCTCATCGACCTGGGGTATCGGCTCGATGCCTGGCACCTCGGCGCGATCGCGACCGGCGGGGAGGCCGCCAGGGCCGTGCGTGGTCTGGCCGGCGGGCTCGGCCGCGAGCTGTTGGCGCTCGCGCGTGGCGAGGGCACGGTGTGGGCCTGGCTCGGCGGGCAGCGCCCGCTCGCGTTCGCCGATGTCGAGCGCGTGCTGCTGGCGCAGGAGCACGTGGACGCGTCGCTGGCGCTCGGCGAGCCGAGAAGGGGGGTCGCAGGGTGGCGCCAGACTCACAACGAAGCCGAGCGGGCGCTGCTGGTCACGCGCTGCAGGCCATCCAAGCTCACGCGGTATCGGAATGTGGCGCAGGAGGCGGCGGCTCTGCAGGATGAGGCATTTGCCGATTCCCTCATCGAGACCTACCTGTCGCCTCTCGAGGAGATGCGCATCGGTGGACAGGCGGCCCGCAAGACGCTGCGCGCTCTCTGCCAGGCGGGGCACAACCTCTCCTCGGCCGCATCCGCGCTCAGAGTCGATCGCAGCACTGTCCACCGTCGACGCAACGAGATCGAGGGGCGGCTGGGGTGTGAGCTGCAGCGGCGTCAAGGCGAGATCGAGGTCGCGCTGCGTATCGAGGATCTGCGCAGACGGCTCGACGCACAGGCGCCGGCTAGCAGCACGGGCTGACGCGGCCCACAGCCGACGCGCTCTGGGTGGGATGGACCTGGCGCCTCGGCCGATGCGCTCGCGGTCCGAGCTGACGCGCCTCTGCGCCCGCCCGGCCACCGCAATGCAACAGCTGGCGCGTCTGGGGCCATCCAAATGCAACACATTGGTGTAGCGCGGTTACTTGCATACTGCTGGAATCATTCGTAAATCGCCATCATCCATTAATCCGATGAATGCCGATATGCATATTATAAAGGAGGCAGACGATGACTTCTTGTCAGTCGATATCCAGGCGCAATGCGGGCCGCTCGGCTCAGTGGTCACATGAATAGGCGCGGAGTCACCCCACCTGCCCCGAGAGCCGCGGAACCCGCTCCACGGGCGGGAGTCGCCTCGCGGCTTGGCGACCTCCTCGCCTGTTGTTTGCGGTGCGGGGGTGCGGCGGTTCTCGCCGTCGGACTATCGTTGATCGCGCTGAGCGTGATCGCCCTGGCGGCCGGCGCAGGCGAGGGGGCCGCACCGACACTGTCGGGACACGCCCTGCGTGTAGCGGTCCAGGACGGGGAGGTCGCGTTCTATCTCGCGCAGCTGGTCAGCATCTCCTTCTTCAACCACACGGCCGGACTGCGCTTCGCGGCGCTGCCCGGCCTGCTGCTCGTCGGGCTCGCGCTCGCGACGATGACGGCGGTCGCGGCGAGGATCACCGGGGGATCGGTGCGCAGGAGGATGCTCCTTGCAACATCGATCGCCGTCCCCTACGCGCTGCTCTCGGGATTTGGCGCGCTCTATCTGACCCTGCGTTTCACGGCTCCGGCGTTTGGCAGCGAGGTGGTGGTGCTGCCGTCGACGGTCGAGGCGTTCGTGCTCCCACTCGCTTGGGGCCTGCTGTTCGCGCCGCTGGGTGGACTCGTAGGAGTGTTCGGCGCGAGCTGGCGGCGTGAGGCCGCGCGGCTGCTGGGACCGTGGGCGACGCCGTTGCGGTGCTCGCTGCGCACACTGCTGGCGAGCCTTGCGTTGAGCACGCTCGGCGTGCTCGTGGGTAGCGCGGTGTTGATCGGCCGCAGCGGCGACGCTCGCTCGCTCCTTGGCGGTGGCTTCAGCCACGCCGTGACCAGTATCGCTGCGGCGCTGATCGCGCTGCCTACGCTCGTGATCAGCCTCTTCCTGGCGTGCTTCGGCGTCTCATTCGACTGGCGGGTGGATGCGCTCGACCATACGCAGGGGTCGGGCTCGATCGTGGGCGGCACGCTGCCGAACACCGGCGCGGGCGCCGCCCACGGGGCGCCTGCCGTGCTCGCCCTGCTGCTCGCGCTCGCAACGGGGACCGTCCTCGCCGCCGGTTGGCTGACGGCGCGGCGCAGCGGCAAGGACGTACGGCTGAGCATCGCCAATGCGCTGCGCGCTGGGACGCTGCTGACGCTGATCTGCTGGCTGTTTGCGCTACTCGCCCGCGTCGATGCCCAGGCAGGCGGCCTCCTGGGACTGCACTTCGAGGCCGACGCCACGTCGCTGCTGTGGCGCGTGCCCGTGTGGTGCCTGCTCGGTTCACTCACCGGAAGCGTGACCTATCTCGCGACGCGGGGCACAGCTTCCCGCCGCCAGCTGGCCAGCACGCTGCTGGCCGTCGCACGCCCGTCCGGTGGGCTGCGGCCGCTCGGCGGCCCGTCGGAGTCCCGAGGTCAGGGACTTGCGAAGCGCGCCGCGCTGGGATTGGGCTGCCTGTCGCTGCCAGCGATACTGATCGGGATCGGGTCCGCCGGCGCGAGGACCGCGACCACCCCGGCGCCCGTCTCACTCGCGCCGATCAGCCGCGCGGCCGAACAGCGCCTGCGCGGCGCCGCCGTACCCGGCTCGCGCCTCTCAGTGGCGGTCGACCCGAGCACTCGTGTGGCCGACGCCGCGATCGTCGACATACCACTCACCGCGCTGGGAGTCTCGCCCGGCCAGACGCCGGTCCTCAAGGCAAAGGCGGTGCTCGCCCGCTACGGAAATCTCTTCGGGATGTCCGGCGGGCTTAACGAACTCGGCAGGCCCGAGGTGGTGACCGACCCGATCACGAAAACCAGGTCGCACGTGAACTTCCCGCAGACGGTCGACGGCACACCCGTCTTCGGCGGCGGGATCGGCGTCGACCTCTCGGCCGACGGGAAGGATGTCGAATTCGTGAACGGCTCGTTCATCCCCGAAGTGACCCTCGCCGACCCGCGGGCGACGCTCGACGGCGCCCGCGCACTGGCGCTCGCCAAGGAGGCGCTGCCCAACGGCAAGCTGGTGCACCCACCCCGCCTCGAAATCTACGCTGGAGCGACCTCGCATCCGTTCGGTCCGACCGCCCGCCTGGCATGGTTCGTGTGGCTGACGGCCGGCCCGAATAACGCATCCAACGAATACGTTGTGGACGCGGCCACTGGCAGCATCCTGCACATCTTCGTCAAGTCGTTCAACGCCACGACACCGGAACCCGATGTCGAAATCTACACCGCCCAAAACAAAGTCAAAGAACTGCCAGGGAAACTCGTGGTCAAGGATCCCGAAGTATATAAAGGAACTGACGCAGATGTGAAAGCCGCCTATCGATACGTAGAAGGTGCCTACCGCTACTTCTATAGCCTCTCACGGGAACCTAAGTGGACAGGATACAACGGCAAGGGCCACAGCAACGGCGAAAATGGCCGAGGCGAAAAGCCAGAGGCCGCCACGATCCACTACGGCATTGAATACAAGAAAGCGGAATGGGACGGCGCCGGCTATGAGATCGTCTTCGGCGACGGCTTTCCGAAGGCTGTCGACATCGTCGGGCACGAGTACTCTGACGCAATTACGGAATACACCGCGGGCGAGGCGGACGAAGGCGAATCGGGAGCGATAGCCGAGGGTTGGGCCGACGCGATGGGGCAGGGCTTGGAATCCTATGAAAAGGCCCAGCATAAAGAAAAATCTATCGAACCTACCTGGGAATTCGGTAAGGAAGCGCCGGGAGGGCCGTTTCGTGACCTCAAGCAACCGAAAAGACACTCGGAAATAACGGTAGAAGGCAAATCATACCCGGACCCCGAAAAGCTGTCGGAATACGTCAATACCTGTCTGGACAGCCACGGCATCCACGAGAACAGCACGATCATCAGTCACGCCTTCTACCTGCTCGCTCAAAAGACGAACGTGGAAACAGCAGCGAAGATATTCTTCCTCGCGCAGACACATTATTTGGGGCTCGGACGGGCGCGTCCATTTGCGACCTTCGAGCAGTTCCGGGACGCCGCGGTGGTGGCAGCAAATAGGCAGTCGACCGAAATCGGCGAAGACGCCGAAAAAGCATTCAAAGAAGTCGGGCTCAATGGGCTTGCGCCCACGCCAGTCACAAGCGCGGTCGGCTGTAAAGCCGAATGCTCGTTCCAGAATGCGCTTCAGGCACAGGTGCCCGCGCACGGTACCGCCGCGACGGTAAGCATGCTCGCCACGCTGTACCGCGCGCGTGGTGTGCTGGCGCAGCCTTCGGCGGCCGGCCGCCACTTCCTGCCGCTCTATGAAGAAAACATGGGCAGGATCACCGAACTGGTCTCGCGCGATCCCGGGCTCCAGGAAATGGCGGTGAACGGACTGCAGCAGACCGCTCCGGCGCTCGACGCGCTGGCGGAAGGGCAGGGCCAGAAGCACAAGCTGTCGGCGTCGGAGATGGCCCAGATCGAAGCAGCGCTCAAGCGACTGGCCCAGGACGATCGTCTGATCAGCGGCGGTGGCACGCTCGCCAAGCTGATCGAACATGAACTCGCGTGGCTGCACCTGGGCAGCTATGCCGGCATGACCTACGCGAAGGGCTTTGCTCGCCTGAACGCGGAAGTGAAACCGCTGACTGCTATCACGCTTGTCGATCCGAACTGCAGCGGAACGCCCTACCACAACGAATTCGGGGTCAATGCCTTCACGATCGACACACCGGGCCATCACCAGCCCGGTGAAGTGGCGCCGATAGCGGCGTCCGGTATCGCGTGCGGGGCGGCAGTGGAAGAGGGAGCAGGCACTACGTGCTACGACAAAGCAGGTGCGCTGAACGAAGGCTTGGGTCTAGAACTGCCGCCGGGCGACGAAATCGACTCGACGAAGGAAATGGAATCGGGCGCGTATATCGGCAAGATCTCGGGATACCTCATCGCCTGTGCTGGTGAACACAGCAGAATCGTCTACGGCGTGACAGGCATCACCGCCGTCAAAAAATGGGAACCCTCGGAATGTCCCGAAACAGCGATTGGGTGCTACAAGATTAGAAGCACGTTTGAAGAAGGCACGACCAGCGGCGAAGGTCATGGTTATGGCTGGGTAACCAAAGAAGGCGAACATCTGGTGTTCACGACAGGCAGCGTGAAAGACACGGTGGAAGAAAAAGCACAAAAAGTGCGGCTAGAAAACGTGCCGGTGAGCTTTGGTCAGTTCGCCGTGGAACTGTGTGCCCGTGCCGGCAAAGCCGGTGGAGGCATCTGTGGTACCGGCACCTCGGCGCCCTGGGTGCATAAGAATGGCAGCGAAAGCCAGCCCGGATGTCCCACGAAATACGGTCGCTACTCCGCGCATGTGACGAACTCAGCGAAAGAAATGTCGGTCGCGGTCGAGCATTGTGTGTACTGGGGTGAAGGGTTGCAAACGAAAGCGATCGACGGCAAAAATAGCGTGAGCGCCGTGTCGTGCGTCCCGGAATCGACCGAATGCGCAGTCACCGACAGCAATGGCAACGCGCTGTACTCGACGAACGTGAGCGCCACCGCGGCAGCCACGTGGAAATTGTGGACGGGGCCGACCGGCGCCAGCCCCGGCGAGGCGATCGCCTGTCCGTCGAGTTCACTGTGCGCGCTCGGCGCCGGCAAAGCGACTGAAGGCGGCGGCAACATGTATTACGCGACCTCGTTGGGCGGCGGGTGGAAAGAAGCGTTCAAACCGGCCCACGGCGTCCTGGCAATCTCCTGTTCCTCGGAATCCTTCTGCGTCGACGGGCAGGAAAGCGGTCGCGTTCGGTACTCAAGCAAACCGGCATCGAGCGAATGGACCGAAGTGACGGGGATCGGCTCGAGCGCGATCAACGGCCTGTCGTGCCTCTCGTCGTCGTTCTGCGCGGCCGTGAACGGATCGGGCGATCTCTACGTGGCCAACACCGAAGCGCACGTCAAGGAAGCGTCCGGCTGGAAGATGACGGACATCGACGGCTCGACTGCCCTGCACGGCGTGGCCTGCACCTCGACGACATCGTGTGTGGCCGTCGACGGGACGGGCGATGTCATCGACCTGACGATCAACAGCAGCGGTGAAGCGAAAGAACCGGCCAAGCGCGACATCGACGGCGCGAACGACCTGACCGCGATCTCCTGCGCGGGAGAATCCACGTGCGCCGCCGTCGACAGCAGCGGCGACATCTTCGCGTCGAGCAGCGCCGGCGCGACGTGGAGCAAGCAGTACGCGCTCGGCACCAAACTGACGAGCGTCTCGTGCGCGTCGGGCGCGCTCTGTGTCGCGACTGACACGTCGGGCAACGCCACGGCGTTCATCCCGGCCGTCGTCCCGCCGAGCCACACGCAGAAAATCGATTCGAGCAACAAAGTAAACGCCGTCTCGTGTGTGCCATTGGCGCCCGAATGTGTGGTCGCTGACAGTACCGGGAAGGCGCTGTACGCGACGGCGGTGAGCGCCACGGCGACCTCGCCGGTCACGTGGACCTCGTGGAGCGGGCCGAAAGGGACCAGTCCGAGCGAGGCGATCGCGTGCCCGACGAGCTCCCTGTGCACGCTCGCCGACGGCCTGGCCGAACCCGGTAGCACGGGCGGCAACATGTATTACGCGACATCGCTGGGCGGCGCGTGGACAGAAGCGTTCAGCCCGGGATACGGAGTGGTGGCGATCTCCTGCCCAACTTCGTCCTTCTGCGTGGACGGACAGGAAGGCGAAGGCTTCATCCGCTATTCGACCAAACCGGCGTCGAGCGAATGGACCTCGCTGAGCATCGGCTTGGGCGCGATCAACGCCGTCGACTGCCTCTCTGCGTCGTTCTGCGCGGCTGTCGATAGTACGGGGCACGTCCACGTCGCGAACACGGAAGCGAAGATCAAGGAAGAAGCTGGCTGGAAGTCAACGGCCATCGAAGGCTCACCGGCGCTGAACGGCATCGCGTGCGCCGCTGCGACATCGTGCGTCGCGATCGACGCCACCGGCGTCGTCTTCGACCTCACCCTCAACAGCAGCGGCGAAGCGACCGCGACCAAAGAAGACATCGACGGTACGAACAAACTGACCGCGATCACCTGTACGGAAAACCTGACGTGCGTTGCGGTGGACAGCACCGGCAACGTCTTCGCCTCAGACAACGGCGGCGAAACGTGGCGCGACGAGCAGGCGCTCGGCACGGACCTCACCAGCGTGTCGTGCTCGGGGAGCCCGCTCTGCGTTGCAGGGGACACGACCGGCGAAGTCACTGCGTTTGAGCCGGAATGAGCCCGTTGAGAGACGTGAAGTCCCAGGGAGGAGGGCGGGCTCGTGATCCGCAACGGCAGAGCGCTCATCGATGAGCGGGCGGGGGTCGCCGATGGCGTGGTGGCTCCCTCACCGCTGCATTTGGCGCACGGCCGGCACAACGGGTTCGAGCATGGCGTCCACGAGGGTGTCCACATTGAGCCTGCGCGCGAGGACGCGGCGGCCGCCCCGCTGCTGCTCGGAGACATGCACCGGCGGGTCGAAAGCGCGCTGGCGGAGATCGAGTTCGAGGTGCCCGCTGGAGCCGACAGGCTCGCCGAGGCCGCCCGCTATGCGCTGCTGGCCGGCGGCAAGCGTGTGCGACCGGTCCTGGTCATGGCGACCGCCCAGGCGCTCGGCTTGACAATCGACGACGCGCTGCCGACGGCGTGCGCGATCGAGTGCATGCACACCAACTCGCTGATCGTCGACGACCTACCGGCGATGGACAACCACGCGCGGCGGCGCGGCCGGCCGACGCTCCACCGCGTGTACGGCGACAACATCGCGATCCTCGCAGGGTGCGCGCTGCTGAGCGAAGCCCAGCGCCTGATCCTCCAGGAGCAGCGCGGCTCCGCCGAGCTGCGAAACCGCCTGCTGAGCATCGTGCTGCAGGCGACCGGCACCACGGGGATGGTGTCCGGCCAGTTCCTCGACGTGACGGGATATCGTCCCGGCGACGCACACGACCTCGGGCGCATGCAGATGCTCAAGACCGGAGTGCTGATCGTCGCGTGTGTGCGCTGCGGAACGCTGCTCGCCGGCGGTCGGATGAGCCGAGCGCTCGCTGCGTTTGCACACGACCTGGGAGCGCTCTTCCAGGTCGTCGACGACATCCTCGACGAGACCGGCAAGGCGCGCTGGCTTGGCAAGATCCCGCGCAATGACCGGCGCGCGGGGAAGCTGACCAACGTCACGATGTTCGGTCTCGAACATGCCCGAGAGACGGCGATGGTTCTTCACGAGCGTTGCAGGGTGAACCTTGACCAGGTCGCATCAAGTGCGTGCGGGTCCGTCCTGCCGTTGCGCGAAATCGCAGATGGCGTCTACCGACGTGACCGGTGAGATCATGAAGGCGTGGCTGGGTACACCTAGAGCAGCCAGTGAGGACGGGCTATGAAAACTTGGCTGACCTCCCGGCTTTGGTGGATTCCCCTCACGGCGTTCGGCCTGCTCGTGGATCGAGGCTCGCGCGGGCGCTGGCTGTGCGTGCCGGAGCTTGTAGCGTTCACAGCCCTCGTCTCGAGTACCGGCAAGGTCACTGTCCGGCGGCCGCGTCCAAGCGCGGGCAATGGCGTTCCACCCGTCGGCCGTCTGGGCCTGGCGAGCAGCTTCCCGAGTACGCACGCCGCTTGTGGATTTGCAATCGCGGGCTGGATGTGGCCGTCTCGTCGACGCAATTGGCTGCATCTGCTCGCGGCGACAATCGGATATGCGCGAATCCATAGCCGCGCCCACCATTTTCTTGACGTGCTGGCGGGCGGCGCCCTCGGATACGTAATCGGCCGGTGTGCTGACTCGGTTTGGGGGACGCTTACGAGATGGCGCCCGCTGCAGCGGAGGAGCTTCGGATGAGGATCAACAATGACAAGGAAACGAGGATGTAGGGGCATGAAACACGTCAAAGTTACGTCTTCTGCCCTCGTCGTCGCAATGGTCGTGATAGGTGTCCTTGGGGGTGACAATGTGCTGCCAGCGAAAGCTGAAGCTCTGTCCGGGGAAACGCTCTACGCGAAGGTGAGACAGGTGTGTCCTGCACCGAAGCCGGGAGAGGCAAGCTGCTTCGCGCTGGCGCTCATCCCCGTATCAGCAGGGTCTACCGGTGCAATGCCTTACGAGATAGGCGCCGGCGCGTCATCCAAAGGACTGGCGGGTGGGCTCACCCCTGCAGATCTCGCGAGCGCGTACGGATACTCTCCGTCCATCGGAGGTTCCGGACAGACTGTGGCTATCGTCGACGCCTATGACGATCCGAGCATCGAAAAGGATCTCGGCGTGTTCGACGCCCAGTACGGGCTCACGGCCTGCACGGCGGCGAACGGCTGCTTCGAAAAGGTCAACCAGTCCGGAAGCTCTACTTCGCTGCCCGCCACCGACACGGTCGGGTGGTCAGTGGAGATGTCGCTCGATGTGGAGACCGTGCACAGCGTGTGTGAGAGGTGCAGGATCATGGTCGTAGAGGCCGACTCGGCGAGTCTTGCCGATCTCGCGGCGGCGGCCAACGAGGCCGTGGCGCTGGGGGCGACCGAGGTCTCAAACTCGTACGGTGCGCTCGAGACGGAAATGGGGGCGCCCGAACAGGTCGCCTACAACCATCCAGGCGTGGTGATCGCGGCCTCCGCCGGCGATTCCGGTTATCTTGATTGGGATGAGGTGGCCGCATTTCTCCCCGCACCAGGGATGCCAAATGCACCCGCGTCGCTCCCGGCTGTGGTGGCGGTCGGAGGAACCTCCCTTGCGCTCAAGGCGAACGGAACACGCAAGAGCGAGTCCGTGTGGAACAGCAGCGGCCGCCCTTCGCGCAATGAATTCAAACGATTCAGTGCAACGGGAGGCGGATGCAGCACACTGTTCGCTGCCCCCTCGTGGCAGCTGGGCGCGCCGGGTTGGGCGAGCGCGGCGTGTGGGACCAAACGCCTCGACAACGACATCTCCGCGGTCGCCGACCCGTACACCGGCTTCGATGTCTACGACAGCTACGTCTACGAACCGGGATTCACGCCCGGCTGGCTGACGCTCGGCGGCACCTCGCTCTCCGCGCCGCTGATCAGCGCGCTCTACGGTCTTGCCGGCGGCAGCCACGGGGTCGACTACCCGGCAGCGACGCCCTATAAGCATCTCGGTGACACGTCCGATCTGTTCGACATCGCCGTCGGCGGAAGCGGGTATTGCGATGGCGAAGCGGCCGGTCCGTGCGGCGAGCCGGCGATCAATGAAGAGATCGGAGACATCGACTGCGAAGGCACGACCGCCTGCGACGCCGCCGTTGACTTCGACGGGCCCTCCGGTGTGGGCACACCCGTCGGGCTGGGTGCGTTCGACGGGCCTCCCCAGCTCAAGCCGATGGTCGTGACCAGCGCGGCCGGTTCGGTCACGGCGAGATCGGCGGTGCTGCACGCCACCGTCAACCCGAACGGCGAAGCGGTGAGCGCGTGCACCTTCGAATACGGGCCGACCGTCGCATTCGGGCACACCGCACCGTGCTCGTCCCTGCCTGGATCGGGCATAAGTCCGGTCGCGGTGTCCGCGAAGGTCGCGAAGCTCACTCCGAAGACCACCTATTACTATCGGATCGCCGCGACCAATCCGTCCGGCACGAGCAGCGGCAAGCGGAAGAGCTTCAAGACATCGTAGAGCCCTCCTGTTCAAGTACGAACTCAACTTGACTTTCTAGCTCCCAGGCCACCATCCCCAAACAACCCATCCGCCCCCAGCCTGCACCAGGCGCGCAAGCGTCACATGCAGCGAGGAGGGCAGCCCCGCATACGCCCCGGTCCCGGTCGTCTGCTCCTGAGTGACAACAACCCACCGCCCCCGCGCGGCCCCCTGCTCGGGCGCGATGCTCAGCACCGCCCCAGTGTTCTGCACATGGTGCGCGGCCAGCTCGCCGGCGTCACCCAGCGCAGCGGCGGTCTGTAGCGCGGCGAGCCGAGCGGGACCCACGGCCAGCCCAGCAAGCCGACGCTCGTGCGCGACCAGCGTGGCAGCCTGCCAGTTGGTGTAGTCGAGCGCGTAGCGGCGCAACGCAGCTTCAGGAGAGGAGGCAGCGGCGCCGGCAGCCGGAGCGTTCTCTCCTCCGGCCAAACCAGCGGGGACCGTGCCGCCACGCTCGGGGATCGGGTCCCCAACGGGCGCGGGCGCGTGGCCGACGGGTGGCGGCACGGCGGCGATCGGCCTCCCCAGCGGCGACCCGCCCGGCGATCGGGCGTCGACTCCGCAACCACCGAGAGCAAGCAAGGCCGGCAGCAGAAGCAACCCACAGCACCGTCTCCACGCGGCGCGTCGCCAGCTCAGCCCACGACGGCGCTTCACAGCCCCGGCGGGTGTCGAACAACATAGGTGCTGCCGTCGCCGAGGTTGGCGAGCGGTTCGGCGCGCCAGCGCGGCCCGGATCCGGCGGGGATCGGCGGCCCGCCGAAATCAGCGGTGTCGAGCGCGATCCCGGCCACCACGATCCAGGCGTGCGCGCTGTTGGCGTAGACGGTGATCCACTGTCCGGCGCCGGGCAAACCGTAGGACTCGAGGCCCGTGGAGTCCAGCGCCCCCGGCCCGAGGAGACCGGCGGCGTAGAGGACGAGCGAGGTGGCACCGGAGCAGTCGTAGGCGGGCCAGAGGGTGGCGAGCGTGCCGTAGTGGATATCGGGCTCGGGGTAGGGGCGGGTGTGGATCAGGTTGCCGGCGGCGATCGCGCGCTGTACGGCCGCGGGGGCTTGCGCGGGCGCGGTGGCGCTGCCGTCGGACAGGATGCGCGCGGTCTGCCCGGGCGTGAGCCCAAGCGTCCCGTCGAGCGACGCGGCTGCACAGCTGGCGCCGCCACCAGCTCCGTCGCCACCGCCCCCGCCGCCCAGTCCGCTCGACCCCGCTGGCACGGGCGCGACGCCGCCCAGCAGGTTCCCGGCGCCGGGATTCGGCGCGGGCGTGACGGTCACGGAGCGCGCTCCCCAGGCGTTTTGGCTGGCGCGTCCGCGCCAGTCGTAGATGTCGACGTGGTGGCCGAGGATCGCGCCGCCGGTGTCTCCGGCGTAGAACGCGCTGGTGGTGCCGAAGGGGTTGGGCGTGATGTGTACGTAGCTGCGCAGCGCGATCACGCTCGGGTCGACGGCGACCTCGAGTGCCGGCTTTCCGGCGCGGAGGTCGAGCCCGGTTGCGGTCACGCCGTTGCCTTGGATGCCGCCCCAGGGCGGGCCGTAGGCGGTGGCGACCCAGCGGCCGGACCCGCCCGAGCCGCTTGACCCCGTTGCTTCTGCGGGCGCTCCGCCGGGCGCGGGCGAGCAGCCTCCGGCCTGCGCGCGGGCACCAAGCACGACGGCGAGAGCAGCGAGGCCGAGGACGGCCATGCCGAGCGCGCAGGCGAAGGCAAGCAGGACCTTCATGAGCAGGGGTGGGCGGTCGGTTCGAGCATAAGGCGCTTTGGCTAATTTTGCAAAGTTTGGTAATTTTGCTAAATTGGTTTTTAGCATAACGAACGTTTCCGAGTCCAACGCACGGAGGTGATTGGAGATGAAGGCTTTGATGGCCGCAAGCAACTTCACGTTCCACGTGGCGCCCGACCCGGCCCATGCGCCCGGCGCGGCGGGGATCCAGAGCGCGGTCAACGTGATCGCCGTATACACGCTGCTGGCGTGCCTGGCGGGGTTCCTGCTGGGCGGCGCGGTGTGGGCTGTGGGCGGCAGGATCGGCAACGACCACACGGCGACGAGCGGCAAGATCGGGATGGCGATCGCGGTCGGCGTGGCGTTCCTGACGGGCGCCGCGGCGGCAATCCTGCAGTTCGCCTACGGCCTCGGTTGAGCGATGCGCGACCGTGGTCTATCGACAACTGCCGTGCTCGCCGTGGCGGCGTGCCTGGCGTTCGTGCTCATGCTCGCCCTCGTGCTGGGGCGGGGCCACGACGCTGGTCCCACGGCGGCCGTGGAGCTCGTGGACGGCGTACCTGTCGGCGTGCAGCACACCCCTGCGAGCGCGCTCGCCGCGGCGGACAACTACGTGGCGCTGGCGTCCCAGTCGATCGAGCAGGACCCGCCCATGTTCAACGCGCTCGTCGCGCAGGTGTATGCGTCGGGTGCCCGCGCGCGGACGCTCGCCCAGGCGCAGCGGATTCGCACGGCGGACGTGCAGAACATGAACAATTATGAGGAGGGGGGCCGCGCGGTGGCGATTATCGCGGCACGCCGACTCGACCGCTACACGCAGACCGGCGCGCAGGTGACGAGCTGGCTTGGCGGGTTCGTGTGGGGGCCGCATCTCGCGCCACGCCAGACGTGGAACCTCGTCGATACGACGCTGCGCTGGCAGGACGGGCGCTGGCTCGTCGAGGCCTCGAACACCGAGGCGACGCCCGCGCCGGCCCCGTCGATCGTCTACGTCGACGGCGCGAACAACCAGGCGCCGGCATTCGCGCGACTGCACGGCATGAGCGCCCCGTTCTACGGCGCGGCGGGTGAGCGATGAGGTCTTTGCCGACAGGCCGCTCGCGCCGCGAGCGTCCGCACCCCGCGGTTCGGGCTGTCAGTCGCACGGTCCTCGCGACACTCGCGCTGGGGCTGATCGTTGCCGCGCTCGCACCGTGCGCCAAGGCGATCCCCGCGCCCGCGGGCACTCAGACCGGACGCCCGGCGCAGGCCGCGAGCAGCAAGGCGCACAAGCAGAGCAGCTTCCTGTGTGAAGTCGCGGGCGCCGCGGGCGGACTGCTCCCTGTCATCGGCGGCGTGCCGGGGATGAGCAAGGGGCTCTGCGAAACCGCGAGTGCAGTCGCGGGGCAGGCGGTGGGCTCGCTGGGGAACGGGATCCTCGACACGGTCGCGAGCTGGGTGATCGGTGCGGCGACGCAGGTCACGAAGTTCGTCGCGCAGGAGATGCAGCAGAGCACGACGCCGCAGCTGCGCTCGGCCTGGTATGAGGCGCAGTTCCAGCCGATGGCGGACCTCGGCGCCGCGCTGGGGCTGCTCGTCGCGCTGATCGCGCTCGCCTCTGCGGCGGTCCGCCGTGACCCGCAGGCGCTCGCGGCGACCGTTGCGGGGATCCTCCGCGCGGGGATCGGCACCGGCCTGGTCGTGGCGCTCACCGTGATCGGCTTGGAAATCGCGGACCAGATCAGCGGCGCGGTTCTCGCGGGCTCCCCGCACGCGTTCTGGGCGAGCGTCGGGAATGCGTGGGGCACGAGCGGGTTCGGCGGGTTCGCGTCCTCGGCGCTGGCGGCGCTGATCGCGGCGATTGAGGTGTTCACCGCCGTGTTCGTGTGGCTCGAGCTGATCGTCCGCAACGCCGCGATCTACATCGCGGTGCTGTTCTTCCCAGTGACGCTCGCGGCGGCGATCTGGCCGGCGCTGAGCGCGTGGCCGGGGCGCCTCGGGCGGCTGTTGCTTTTGTTCGTGATCCTCAAGCCCGTCGCTTTGATCGTGCTCTCGCTTGCGGGCAACGCCGCGGCGGCGGGCCTGTCGTTCGGCGGTGGCGTCTCGGGGTCGGTTGGGACGATCCTCGCCGCGACCGTGATTTTCGGTCTCGCGGCGTTCGCGCCGTGGGCGCTGATGTTCATTCTCGCGGCGGACACCGAGACGGCGTACCTCGGCGCCGGGATGCGCACGGCCGCGGGGGCGGCGGTCATGGACAGCGACGGTCCGTCGGTGCGCAGCGCGGGCGGCCTGCGCGACTCCGGCGGTAGCTCCGGGGGTGGAGGCGGCTTTCCCTCCTCATCGGGCGGTGGCGGCTCCTCAGGTGGCGGTTCCCCCGGCGGCGGTTTCCCCTCGGGCGGTGGCTCGCCTGGCGGCGGGGCACCGGACGGCTCGCCCGCATCCCCATCCCCCTCTCCAGACGGTGAGCCCGGGGGCGCTGAGGGTGGCGAGTCGGCTGGCGGGTCCTCGGCGGACATCGGGGACACCGGCGGCGAGGGAGCCGCGGCGGCCGAGTGGGCGGCCCCGATCGCCGCCGAGACGGTGGCCACGGGAAGCGTCGGCGCTGCCGCGGGCATCGCGGTTGCCGGTGACGCGCGATCCCCGGAAGGAACCGCGCGTAGGCGTGACGATGACACCACCGTTAACGCTCCCGCCCAGGAGCGCCCAACCGATCCGCCGGCGCCGCCCGCCGAGCTCACCCCACCCTCGCCGGGCGGCGCCTCGCATTTGCAGCTCGTGCGCGAGGAGCCCCCCGGAGAGGACCCCGGCGGCGAGCGGGGCCCCGGCGGCCCGGAGGCGGCGTAAATGCCCGAGCGAACCTACCGTTTCGCGCCGCATCCCTCCAGTGGGTTCCTGCTAGGGCTGCGCGTCCCGCAGCTGCTCGGGTTCGTCGCGGTCGGAGCGCTGGTGCTCGGCGCGCTGCGCCTCGGCGGGCTGGGCGGTCTCGCGCTCGCACTGGGACTCCTGGGTGCGGCGGCGACCGTGCTCCTGGTGCCACTGCGCGGCCACACGCTCGAGCAGTGGGCGCCGCTGACAGTGCGCTTTCTGCTGGCGCGCCAGAGCGGTCGCGCGCGTTTCCAGTCTCAGCGCGCGCAGGTCGGCCATCTCGTGGAGCTGCCGGGTGGTGACCTGGACCCACGGCGGCCGAGCGAGCCGTCCTCGCTCCCGGGGGAGCTGGCCGGCTTGGAGTTCCTCGAGGGTGCGCTCGTGCGCTATGAAGGCGCACGCTTCGGTGTCGTAAAGGACACGCGGGCGCGGACGTTCACCGCCGCTTTGCGGGTGCGTGGCGGAGCGTTCGCATTGCTGGGGCCGGCGGAGCGCGAGCAGCGCTTGGCGGAGTACGGCGCGGTGCTCGCGGCGCTCGCGCGCGATGACTCGGCTGTGCGCCGCGTCGCTTGGATCGAGCGGACGCTCCCGGCCGACGGCGATGAGCTGGGGGGTTATCTCCTGCAGGCCAAGCGTGCGGACGCGACGCTCGAGGACCCCCCGGAGGAGCTGGTCTCCTATTTGCAGTTGATCGGCCGCGCGGGGGATGTCGCGGAGGAGCACGAGCTGCTGTTCGCGTTACAGGTCGACGCGCAGCGCCCTGGGGCACGGCGCGCGATCGGCAGGATGGGCGGCGGGGATCTCGGTGCGCTGGCGGTGCTCGCGGGGGAAATGGGGCAGCTGATCGAGCTGCTCGACGCGGCCGCGATCACGGTCGCGGGTGTCCTGACGCGCCGTGGCCTGGCGGGCGCGATCCGCGACGCGTATGACCCCTGGGGGCGCCGCGAGCGCCAGCGTCGTCTCGACCATGGGCTGCTCGGCGAGGATGGCGTCGCACCGCACACCGCGGGTCCGGTGGCGCGTGAGGAGCAGTGGTCGCACCTCGCGACCGATGGGGCGCTGCACTGCACATTGTGGGCGGCGGAGTGGCCGCGGATCGATGTGCGCGCGCTGTTCTTGCAGCCCCTGTTGATGGACAGCCGTGCGACGCGCACGATCGCGATGTGCATGGAGCTGGTGGGGCCGAGCAGGGCGATCCGCCAGGCCGAGCGCGCGGCGACGGAGAGCGCGACCGAGCAGAACCTGCGCGCGCGTGTGGGGCAGCGCACGAGCCAGCGCCAGTCCCAGCGCGACCGTGCGACCGGGCAGCGCGAGCGCGAGCTCGCCGAAGGGCACGCCGCCGTGCGCTACGCGGCGTACGTCACGGTGAGCGTCCCCGCGGGCTTCCCCAACGCTGTCGCGGAGCTCGAGAACGACGTTTCGCGTGTGGAGCTGGAGGCCAAGCGCGCGCCGCTGCGCCTGGAGCGGATGTGGGGCGAGCAGGCGCAGGCGTTCACGTTCGGCCTGCCGCTGTGCCGGGGGCTCAGATGAGGCTCCCGCGCCCGGCCGAGCGCACGGGACACCAGGTCTCCACGGCGCACTTCCAGGCCGCGTACCCCGCCTCGGCGACCGCTGGGCTCGGCCCCCGCGGTGTCTATATCGGCTCGGATCTGCACGGCGGGTCTTTCGTGTATGACCCGTGGCTGCTCTACCAGCGGGGGCTGCTGTCGATCGCGAACACGCTCGTGCTGGGGATGCCCGACTACGGCAAGAGTTCGCTGACGAAGTGCTGGCTGTATCGCTCGCGGGTGTTCGACCGCCGCTGCGAGATCATCGACCCCAAGGGCGAGTACACGACATCGGTGAAGGCGCTGCGCGGTGTCGTGCTGCGCCTCGAGCCCGGCGGCAGCACACGCCTGAACCCACTCACGCCGATCGGCACGGCCGAGATGCGCGAGGGCCTGCTGCAAGCCGTGGCGCGCGCGATGCTCGCCCGCCCCCTCACCCAGGCCGAGGCAGTCGGGCTGACCGAGGCACTCGCCGCCGCGGACGAGCACGAGGACGGCGAGGTGTGCGTGGGGCACGTAGTGGAGCAGCTACGCGACCCAGCGCCACGAACGACCGCCGCGCTCGACATGACACGCGAAGCCGCCCGGGAGGAGCTGCGCGAGGTCGCACTCGCGCTGATGCGCCTCTGTCACGGGCCGCTGCGCGGAATGTTCGACGCGCCGACCAGCGACGGGGATGCGTGGGACGCCCCGGTGCTGTGCCTCGACATCTCCCAGATCGCAGCGGGCAGCAGCGGCTCGGATCTCGCGCTCGCGATCACGATGGTCTGCGCGACCGCGTTCCTCGACGCCCGCCGGATGCAGCGCACCAACGAGGCGCGAAGCGCGGGCCGCGAGCCACAGAAGACGATCCGCGTCAACGACGAGGCATGGCGCGCACTGCCAATCGAAGGCCTCGGCGAGTACTACCAGGCTGCGTTCAAGCTCGGACGCCAGACAGGAGTGCAGCACTGGATGGTGCTGCACCGGATCTCCGACCTCGACGCAGCCGGCGACACCGGCACCCGCCGCCAAGCGCTCGCCAAGGGCCTCCTCGCCGAGACGGGGACCGTGATCGTCTACCGACAGCACCCCGACGAAGCCCACCCAACGAGCGTCTCGCTGGGCCTCACCGCGACCGAGGCGCAGCGCATCGCCCACTACCCCCAGGGCGTCGCGCTGTGGAAGGTCGGCGGGCGCTCCTACGAGGTACGCCACGTGCGCAGCAAACGCGAGCGGACCTTGACTGCGACCGACGCGGCGATGGCCAACCGCGACACGGGAGCGCCGGCGTGAGGCCCGTCTTCACCGGCCCAACTCCACCGGAGCTGGCGCTGCTGGCCACGATCGTCCTGCTCGGCGTGGCGGTCCTCGCGTTCTCGTGGGCGAACGGCCGCCGAAGCAACAGGCGCTCCCGCGCGGCACGCTTCGCCTCCCGCGGGGATCTCGCCGAGCTTCACGTAGGTGGTGCGCAGCCCGGCCGCGTGACGCTCGGCACCCACCGCGGCAGAATGGTCGCGGCGCAGCAGCGCGCCTCGGTGCTGGCGCTCGGCCCCTCGCAGTCGGGCAAGACGACCGGCCTGGTGGTGCCGGCGCTGCTCGAGTGGGCAGGCCCCGCGCTCTCCACTTCGGTAAAGAGCGACGTGGTGCACGACACGCTCGCCGCACGCACCGGCAGGGGCGAGGTGTATGTGTTCGACCCGACGGGTTGCACGCAGCTGCCGCACACCCCCTGGTCACCTGTTGCGGCGGCCAGCTCGTGGGAGGGCGCCCGGCGCACCGCCGCGCGGCTGCTGGGTGTCGGCGAGCAGGGCGCGGCGCGCTCGGCCGACGAGTCGTTCTGGCGGCCGGCCGGCGCACGGTACCTCGCACCGCTACTGCTGGCGGCAGCGCACGGCGAGCTGAGCATGCGCGAGGTGCTCTCGTGGGTCGCGACGGTCAACGAACAGGAGCCGGGCGAGCTGCTCGCGGACTGCCCGGACCCCGGCGCCGAGCCCGCGTTGGAGGCGCTCCAGTCGGTTTGGGAGGCCGACATGCGCTTTCGCTCGAGCCTGCTGCAGACAGTCGCGACGGCGCTCGACGCGTGGCAGGAGCCCGCGATCACGGCGGCGACGATGGGGGAGTCGCGGATCGGCGCGGAGTGGCTGCTGGATGGGGCGAACACCCTGTATCTGATCTCTCCCGCGGAGGAGCAGCGCCGACTGCGCGGCCTGTTCACGGCGCTCGTCGCGGACATCACCGCAAGCGCGTTCCGGCGCTCCGCGCAGAGCGGCGGGCCGATCGACCCGCCGCTGCTGCTCGCGCTGGACGAGGCCGCGAACATCGCGCCGCTGCCGAACCTCGACGAGATCGCCTCGACCGGCCCGGGACAGGGCGTGCAACTGCTGACGGTGCTGCAGAACGTCAGCCAGGCAACCGACCGCTGGGGCCGCGACCGCGCGGAGACGATCATCGCCAACCACCGCGCCCGCATCGTCTGCTCGGGCGTGGGCGACCGCGCGACACTCGACTACCTGCGCCACACCCTCGGCGAGGAGGAGGTCAAGCGCTACTCCACCAGCCGCCAGGGACCACTGCGCAACGGCTCGAAGACGACGAGCAGCGACTACCGGCCGCTCGCGGCTCCGCACCGCGTGCGCCAGATGCAGAGCACCCAGGCGCTGCTGGTGTATGGGCGCCTGCCGCCCGCCTGGCTCGAGCTGCGCGCGTGGTACCGGGACCCCGCGCTGCGCGCGATCGCCGCGGGCAAACCAGCCCCAGACCGGCGCCCGTGGGGGTGCGGCGGTGTGTCTTTTCTTGCCCTGATTTTCCACCACCGCGGCACCAGACGTGCCCCCCGCGCCGCGCCCGCACAGAGCTCACCCCGAGCAGCCTCGTCGCTTACCGCCCTGCGGCGGTGGATGGGGCTGCGAACGACACACCACCGACCCACAAAGGAAGGATCCGAATGAACCTCAACAGAGTCATCCTCACAGGCAACCTCACGACCGACCCCGAGCTGCGCAGCACCGCGGGCGGCACGTCGGTGTGCGACCTGCGCATCGCAAGCAACACGCGCCGCAAGGATCGCGCGAGCGGCGAGTGGGTGGACAAGCCCAACTATTTCAGCGTGGTCGTGTGGGGCGCCCAGGCGGACAACGCCGCGCGCTTCCTCGCCAAGGGACGCCCCGTCGCGATCGACGGACGCCTGGAGTGGCGCGAGTGGGAGACCCCTGACGGCAAGCGCCAGGCCGTGGAGATCGTCGCCGACACCGTCGAGTACCTCGGCTCGGCAAGTGCCCCCGACACCACCGGCGAGGAGCCGACGCCCGAGCGCCGCGCAGCCGAGATCCCCACCCCGGCCGCCACCACAGCGCCCCAGCCGGTCGCCCCACCCCAGCCGGCTGCCACCTCTCCCGGGTCGCGGGAGGCAATGACGCCGACCGCGCCGACGCCACCCAAGACTGCCGCCATCCCGCAGGCGACAGAGCCTCAGGACGCGGAAACGGCGCAGGAGGCGCCTGCCGCGGCCTGAGCAGCAAAGAGGGGCGTCCGCGATGGACCGCGGGCGCCCCTCCTCTTCACCTCCCTCGCCTCTCAGGACAAAGGAGCGACACATGAACACCCCGACCCCCAACTTCGCCGACGCGATGATGGAGCGACTGGCCGCCCACAAAGCCGGCCGCGCAGAGCACAGCCGCGCGCTGTGGAGGATGAGCGCCAAGGAGCGCGAGGCCGCGATGTGGCGCGGCGAGCTGACCGGCGCCCAACTGTCCGAGTGGGCCAGGCGCGCACCACACGAGGTCCCACTGATCGACGGCGAGTGGGCGTTCATCGCAGCACTGACTCCCGAGATCGCAGATGCGGCGCAACCCCTGGCGCCAGCCACGACCAAGGAGAGGCCATGATCGCCGCCCCGATGAGCCCCGTCGAGCTGTACCTGCGGGTGCTCACCCAGCGCGCCGAGCCGGACACCCTGCTGGAGGTGCGCTACCGACGACGGAAGACCCCCGGCGACACCTTCCCGTGGGGCGACTTCAAGCGCTTCTTCATCGACATGCCGACACTGAAGAGGCGGACGACCGCCGAAGCGGCGTTCCTCGCCTCGATCGGCAACCGCACCGACGTATACGTGGGCTGCGCTCCACGACGGCGCTACCGCGGCTGCCGCGAGGACGTCGCCCCCGCCGCGATCCTGTGGGCCGACTGCGACACCCCGGAGGCAATCCGCGCCCTGCAGACCTTCACCCCGCCGCCGACGATGATCGTGGAGTCAGGCAGCGCCACATACGACGAAGACCGCCGGCTCGAGCACAAGCACGCCTACTGGGCGCTAACCCATCCCCTCCTCCCGACGGAACTCGAAGCCGCGAACCGCAGGCTCGCCCTGGCGCTCGGCGCGGACCCCAGCTGCGTCGACCCCGCGCGCGTCCTGCGGCTACCGCAGACCCTGAACTTCAAGCACACGCCACCGAGCCCAACGAGGCTGTTCAAACTCACCGACACGACCTACCACCACAAGGAAATCCTCGCCGCGCTCCCGGCCCTGCCCGCCTCCTCGGTCCACCAGGCCACCCGTCGCGACCGCGACCCCACAGCCTACGAGGACCTACTGCAGAGAGTCCACCCCCGCATCTACGTGCAGGTCCTCACCGGCCGCGACCCTGGGCGCAGCGGCAAGATCCACTGCCCCTTCCACGAAGACAGGCGCCCCAGCTTCCACGTCTACAACACCCCCGAGCGGGGTTGGACGTGCTTCGCCTGCACAACCCCCAGCGGCCGACGCCTCGGCGGCGACATCTACACCCTCGCCTCGCTGCTCTGGGGCATCCCCAACCGCGGCCACAGCTTCTACGCCCTGCGCACCCGCCTCGAAGAAACCTTCGACCTCCACCGTGGATGACAGGTTGGAGGCCCAACGCGATCAGCAACTCGAGCGCAGCAGCGCGAGTGTCTACTTCCTCCTGTCCTTCCTCTCTTCATCCCAGATGTAGAGAAAAAGACAGACGATGAGCGGTACGCCCAAAATCGCGACCGCACCCAGAAAATGCGGTTCCAGCAATTCCGACATGTTGCGGAACCCTAACAGGAGCGGTTATACGCCCGAGCAAATGCCGCCATCGCCCCTTGGCGCTACCGTGCACTGCAATGGATCAGCGTGTTGTCATCCCCGTGCAGATCGCCATCGACGGCGCCAAGGCACGCTCCGAGACGCGCGTCTCGCCCGGCGGCCCCTACGCGCTGACCCTGTCAAGCGTCCTGCCCGATCACGCGACCGAGCTGCACTCGACCTACCTGGGCCATGCTGGCGCGCCGACGCGCGTGAGCCATCTGCTGCTCGCCCCTGGCGTGGTTGAGAGCGAGGCCGTTGAGCGCGATCAGGACTCGGTCCCCTTGACGGTCGCCCGCCGACGCTGCCTGTACGACCACCTGCAGCATCTGCAGGAGGCCCTTGTCCGGGTGGGGCATGTGAACCCTCAGATCCCGCTCGACGAGGACGCGCTGATCGCCGTCGAGTTGTAACGGCTTGCACCTGATTTTCGGCCGGAGGTTTGTGGGCTGGGGCCGACCCCTCCCGATTGTCGCACGCTGACGCGTGCGGTGGGTCGGGGAATCGGCCCCGCACCGGGCGGGGCCCACAGAGCAAAGGAGTGCGCATGCCCAAGACCAAGACGAGGCGCCTGACCGACGGGGAGCGCGCTGAGCGCCGTCGCGCAGACCGCGAGTTCTCCCGCCGAGCAGTCGAGCAGCTACGCAGCTCAGAGGGCTGGCAGTCGTGGCTCGCGGTTCGACGCCATTTCCGGCGCTACAGCATGATCAACCAGATTCTGATCGCCACGCAGCGTCCAGATGCAACCCACGTGGCCGGGTTTCGCGCATGGCTGGCGCTCGGCTATTCGGTGCAGCGCGGCGAGAAGGCGATCCGTATCTGGATGCCGATCCTACCCTCGCGCAAGGCACTGGAGAAATGGCAGCGAGACGGTGCAGACCCGGACGGGCGACCGCGCACGTACTTCACGCTCGGCTCAGTGTTCGATCGCTCGCAGGTGGTGCCGCTGCCACCGCCAGCGACCCCGGCGCAGCTCGATCCGCCAATCCAAGAGGTCACCGGTGATGGCTTGGCACCGATCCTCCCCCGCTTGATCGAGATGGCCAGCGAGATCGGCTGCACCGTCGACTTTGAGCCAATGAAGTACCTTATGGACGGCTACTACCGAGCGGACGGCCGGCGCATCGCGATACGCGAGGACATGGCGGTGAACGGGCAGGTCAAGACGCTTGTTCACGAGCTCGGCCATGCGCTGTTGCGCGTCGAGCCCTCCGAGGAGGATCCAAAGCTCGACTACGCAGCCGAGGAGATGGTGGTCGAGTCCGTCGCATATACCGTCTGTGGCGGGGCGGACCTGGAGACCGACGGCTACTCGATCCCCTACCTCGCCTCGTGGGCCGAGTCAGCCCAGATCGACACAATCGAGCGCACCGCCAGCCTCATCGACCGGCTCGCACGGCGCATCGAAGATGCGATGCTTGCTACTGAGAGTTTGGCCACGAGGTGACAATCACTGTCAACGATCCGAGCTAGTGCTCGATCCCGAACTCCCTCGAGGCGCACGTGCCCTGCGCTTCGCACGACGCGGAGGCGCTCTGCTGACGAGCAGGGATAGTCGCGCGAACGGGCGGCGCGCCTTCGCTTGACGGGGAGGTGCGAAGGGCAGTCTCGATCGTCTGGATGGCAGCCGGCGTGCTCTGCCTGACGCGATGGACAGGGTTCGCCGTGCCCAGTATGCGTCGCGCTTTGCGACCCGACGAACTGTGACGCTGCGTCGGCTGCGACGGAGCATTTCTCGGGGCGCTGGGCGGTGCGGCGATTGGCGTGCCGATGGGCGAGTGGGCCCCTGCTGACAGAGATCCGGCCCCGGACTGGTCGTGTCGGAACACGGCATGGGCGAGCACGAATGCGACGGCGGCGGTTGCGCCTGCTGTTACGACAGCAGTCGTGATCGCGCGTCCAGAAACGCGGCCGATAGCTGCACGGGCTCGAAGGTGCGGATGGGGTGCCGGGTGCTGCGGCGGCCGGCGTTTGGCGGCGGCGCAGTTGGGGCTCGCCGAGAGGTGGATCCCATACCGAGCGTGCTTGGCGCGATGGCGCGTCGCGCGACGGGTGGCGCTCGTCGGTGGGCTGTGGCTCGGGCGGCTTCTCTGCTCGGCGTCGCAGCGGGATGACGCGCGCCATCAACTCGTCCTGGTCGGTGTCGGCGGAATCCGTTCCGTCGGGCTTCATGCGTTTCTCCTTGCGTTCGAGCCGGTACCAATCTTATCCCAGGAAACCCTTAAAGCCCTCTAAATAGAACTCTTTGGCTAAGCTTTCGTCATGCCTGCCGCCCGGGTCCCTGCGCGTGATGCCTTTGTTAGCGTCGATGAGGCGGCGGAGATGCTGTGGTTGACCCCTCAGACGATCCGGAACTGGATCAAGGCTGGCAGGCTTGCGGCGACGAGGTACGGGAGGAACTATCGCGTGCTCCGAGAGGATGTCGAGGCCATACGCGAGGGCAATTCTCCCCGCGACATGGCCTCAGCCGAGGGTGCCTCGTCCGCTACCCACGGGGACGTTTGGTCTCCGGAGACCCTGGAGCCGCCTCGTCGCCGCGATGAGCACGGAGCCGAGTCGCCACGTTCGGGGTCGGTCTGGGACGACGCGGGTGTTCCGGTGTTGCTGCGCAGGCGCAAGCGACCGTCTTTTTGAGGGCTCCGCCCTTGCGGGCTCCGCCAGCGGGTCGCGTGGCGGGGGATCGCTGGGGTGCTGAGAGGCCCTGGGTTAGGCCGTGCGACGCGCGCGCGTTCGTGAGCGTGTTGCGCTCGAACGGTCTTCGCGCTTGACGGCCTTTGCCAGGTCAGCCGCGGCAACAGCAAGATCCTCGTAGGCACTTGCCACGGCGAGCATGTCGTCGCTTCTCGTCGTCGCGTTCAGTTGCTCGACCGTGTCGTCAAAGCGTCGCCAGAGGTCTTGCGGGCCGCGCCGTCCAGTGTCGGCGCGCAGCTCGTAGGGCGGCTTGCCGGGTGGGGCGTCCCGTTGGGGCCACTCGTACTCCGCTGCAACTGCACGGCAGACCCGGGCCTGCTCGCCTGCCGCCTCGGCAAGGTTCGCCAGACGGGTGCTGAAATCGGCGTCGGGTGGCGCCATGCGATGCGCCTCGAGCGCGCTATGCCAGCCGTTGACGGCCTCGCGGTACTCCTGAAGCACAACCTCGTCATCGACCGCATCGGGTTTGCTGTTTTTGCTGGTTTGCTTAATTTGGCCATCGTATCCAATGTGGCACGTGGACGCAAAGGGCTGGTGGCCGACGGGCCATAGGGGTAGGCGCGGGGGCGGATCCTCCCAAAACAACGAAGGTCGTATCACCCCCGTCGCTAACCCGTCAAGCCGGCCCCTACGGGGTCGGCCCTGCGGGCCGATCCTGACGGACCTCACTTGACAGAACGCGCCGGGGCTCGATGAGTGAAAAAGACGTTCGTTTCACTCACTGAAAGGAAAATGGGATGTATGGAAAGCCTGCTACCCGCAAGCAGCACCAGTACCTGCGCTGGTTGGCCGCGAAGACCGGTTCGACGTTCACACCACCGCGCACCTCGTTGGAGGCCAGCGCAATGATCAAAGAGATGCAGCGCAGGAAGAGGACAAGAAAGCCTGCTACCCGCGAGCAGCATCAGTGCCTGCGCTGGTTGGCCTCGAAGACCGGTTCGACGTTCACACCACCGCGCACCTCGGTGGAGGCCAGCGCGATGATCGAAGAGATGCAGCACAGGCGGCGATCGGGGTCCAGTGAGATCGCGCGCGAGCGACTGGCTGTATCGCACGACATGGCCACTCGACGCGGAGACGCCGCCCAGGTCAGGCCGCAGGAGCTCACCGGATACGGCTCGAGCGCTCGATGGGCTGGATCGTCAGTCGACGTGGCCCCTCGCACCTGAGAAGCGGATGTCACGCGCGAGCGTGACCGGGTGCGGGGACGACCCCTCCCGAGTGTGGCACGCCTTCGGCGTGCGATGGGTCGGGGATCGGCCCCGCACCCAGCGGGGCTCTACCGAAAGGAGCAGCGATGAGCGTCGCCGCACCCCCACGCCCCAGCACAGCCAGCAACAAGGGCCGTCCCGCGCGCCGGACCCGGGAGGAATGCACGCGCCTCGGCAGCTACGCAGCCCGGCGCGGCCGCGAGCGCGAGATCGTGAGCGTTCCGGCTGCGGGCGGGAGCACGCTGGTGATCGACCGCGAAGTCTTGACCGGCTTGGATGAGCGTCTCGTTGCCCACCTCTCCTCTGACGAGCCGGCCGTGAACATGCGCCTCCTCTGCGCGATGTACCTGGCGGATGAGGAGGGCCGATACTGCCGGCGCGTGACGGCAGAGGACCGCGAGCGGACTCCACCCGCTGCACATGCCGCACTTGGCCATCGGGCGCACAGGGACGCGGAGGGCTGCGTCCACCAGGGCACAAACCCAGACCTCTGCCAGCCCCAGCTCGGCTGACACCACCTCGCCGCCGCGCGGCTGTATCGGCGTGGGCCCGGCCACTCCTCCCAGGATCTATGCGGTCCTCCCTACAGGGAGGGTCGCGTGGGTCCGGCCGGGTCCACGCGGGTACAGAGCGCTCCGGCAAGGCTGACGAGACCCTTTGCTAATTTGGCTAATTATGCTAAATTGGCGAAATGCAGCTAGGTTTGGCAACGGATTGCCAGGCGGCGGAGCAGGATCGGCCGTGACGCTCGACCACGAGGACATTGAGGCGATCGCGGGCCGCGTGGCACAGCTCTTGAAGCCATCCGCCCCGCCTGCCCACAGGCTGCTGGACCCCAAGGAACTGGCCAACGCGCTGAACGTGTCGCTCGACTACGTGTACGAGCACGCCGTCGAACTCGGGGTGTTTCGCCTCGGCGATGGACCGAAGGCCCGCCTGCGCTTCGACCTGCACACGGCCCAAAGGGCGATGCGCGAACGCAAACAGCCGCCGACGAATCCCAGGCGACGCTAGAAAAGGCGACTCCTGGGGCAGGGGCAGCACACCACGGAAGACCCGATGCGCCGAGACCAGACCAAGCAATACGAAAGGATGTCCTTGTGGCTCCCCCGAACAGAGGTGAGGTGACCGAACACCTGTGGAAGGACGGCCAGACGGTCAGCTACGGCGTGCGCGTGCGCGCATACGGCAAGCGCTACCGGCTGCCCCTCGGCGACAGCCGTCAGGGCTGGAATCGCACGCGGGCAGAGATCGAGCTCGAGCGAATTGAGCAGCAGATCCAGCGCGAAACGTGGGTACCGCCAGAGCCCAAGGCGAAGGCCGGGCGCCCGCAGAGGGATGAGCGCCTGGACGGTCAGCAGGCCTTTGGGCCATTCGCTCGCAGGGTAGTCGACGCAAAGAAGAACCACGGCCTCGCTGACGCCACGATCGAACACCTGGAGTGGCGTCTGGAGTACCTGCTGGCCGAGTTCGGCCGCAACGAGCTGGCTGAGATCGACGTCGCGCGAGTGGACCGCTTCCGCGACGAGCTGGCGAAGCGCTCTCGGGAGATCCGAGCGGCAGCCGATCGCGGCAAGCCGCTGATCGAGACGGTCAAGGGAAAGGACGGTAGGCCCTACAAGCGCGAGAAGCGGGCACTATCGAACTCGTCGATCAACAGGCTGCTGGAGCTGCTCGGTTTGATCATGCAGCGCGCCGTGGACTACGAGTACGTCGCACGCAACCCGGTAAGGGTGGGCGAGCGCAGCGAGCGGTTCCTGCCGACCCCGAGGAAGGCCCGTACATACCTGGAGGTGGATGAGCTCAAATCGCTGCTGGACGCTGCGGGCGAGCTGGATCGAGACGTTCAGCGCTCCCACCGGATCGGACGGCGCGGCGCAATCGCAACGCTGGGACTCACGGGCTTCAGGATCTCCGAGCTGTGCGAGATGCCGTGCTCGCAGGTGGATCTGCCTCGCGCGCGCTTCAAGATCCCAGACGCCAAGACAGAGAAGGGCGTACGCGAGGTGGAGATGACCGCATGGAACCGGGACGAGTTGCTGGCCCACCGCAAGCAGCGTCTCCAGGACGGCTTCCCAATGGGTCCAAACGACCACTTCTTCGGGACGCTCTCGGGCGGCCCTCGCGATCGCAACCGCTTCCGCGACCGCGTGCTGGGCCGCAGCGTAGACCTCGCCAACGAGAAGCGCGCAGACGCGGGCCAGTCACCGCTGCCGAAGATCACCCCGCACTCACTGCGTCGCACGTGGGCGATGCTCGCCGCTCAAGCCGGCCGCGACCCCCACTGGATCGCCGACCAGATCGGCCACACCTCAGCGGCGTTCACGCTGCAGGTGTACCAGCAGACTCGCAACCGCCGGCTGACCGCCGATGAGCGCCAGGCCATCTGGGAGCTGATGCGCTTCGAGGACGAGCCTGAAGAGTGCCCCTTGACCCATCGCTCGACGATGGGCCGCTGAGAACCCATTGGGCCAACGATTGGGCCAACGAGCGATTTTGCTTCGTCCCAGTCCCCCAACGACCCCACCGTAACCACTAAGATTTGGCTCTGCCAAGCCATCTACTGCCTATGGAGCCAGCCGGGATCGAACCGGCGACCTCCTGCTTGCAAAGCAGGCGCTCTCCCAGCTGAGCTATGGCCCCTGGGAACCTAAATATACGCGGTGCGCAGCGGATCCCCGGCACACACAGCGCCCCGCCAGCGCCAGAAGCCCCTACGAATCCGCAAGCCGCGTAAGCAGAGGAACGGCCCGCGCGAGCGCTTCCTGCTCGGGCTCGGAGAAGCCGTCGGTAATAGCCTGGATCAGCCAGCCCTCCCGCTGCAGGCGGTCGGCTTGCAGGGTGCGGTGTCCCTCCTCGGTGAGCTCGAGCAGCGCCCTTCTGCCATCGGAGGGGTCGGGCCGGCGGCTGACGAGCCCCTCGCCTTCGAGATCGCTCACGGTCTGCGCCATCGACTGCGGCCGCACGCGCTCGGCGGCCGCTAGATCGCTGGTGCTGAGGGGGCCTTCGCGGTCGAGGCGCCCGAGTACGGAGCCGTGCGCGAGCGAGAAGCGGTGCTCGGCGCGCAGTCGCCGCACGAGGCAGCCGATCGTTACGCGCAGTTCGCTGGCGATGAGCGAGACATCCAGAGAGGGGGCGGTGGCGGTGGTCATTGGAAGGCGACTGGGACTATAACGGAAGGCAGGTAAGCTGCACAGGTTACCTGTATAATTTATAGGTGTGAGCGGACGATCGAGCGCAGATGGCAATCCCACGGTGGTGGGGCGGAACCCCCTCGCCGCATCCCCGCCGGAGAACGATCGCTACAAGTGGATTGCCCTCTCGAACGTGACCCTTGGGGTGCTGCTGGCGACGCTCGATGGCTCGATCGTGCTGATTGCGATGCCGGACATCTTCCGCGGCATCCATCTCGATCCGCTGGTGCCCGCGAACAGCTTCTACCTGCTGTGGATGATCCTGGGCTTCCTCGTGGTGACGAGCGTGCTGATCGTGAGCTTTGGGCGGCTGGGGGACATGTTTGGGCGGGTGCGGATGTACAACCTCGGCTTCGTCGTCTACACGCTCGCCTCGCTGGCGCTCACGGTGGATTGGATGACGGGGCCTTCGGGGGCGATCTACCTGATCGCCTTTCGCATCGTGCAGGGGGTCGGTGCTGCGTTCCTGCTGGCCAACTCGGCGGCGATCCTCACCGACGCCTTCCCCACCAACCAGCGGGGGATGGCGCTGGGCATCAACAACATCGTGGGCGTGAGCGGGATGTTCGTGGGCCTCGTGCTGGGGGGCATCCTCGCGCCGATCGACTGGCGACTGGTGTTCCTGATCTCGGTTCCGGTGGGGCTGTTTGGCACGGTGTGGGCCTATTTGAAGCTCGAGGAGCGCAGCACGCCAAAGCCCGCGAAGGTGGACTGGTGGGGAAACTTCACCTTCGCGCTGGGGCTGATCCTGATCATGGTGTCGGTGACCTACGGCATCCGGCCCTACGGTGGCCACGCGACCGGCTGGAGCAGCCCGAAGGTGATCGCGCTACTGCTCGTCGGCGCGGCGTCGCTGGCTGCGTTTGCGATGATCGAGCGGCGCGTGCGCGAGCCGATGTTTCGCCTTCCGCTGTTTCGCATCCGCGCGTTTACCTTCGGCACGCTCTCGACGTTCCTCTCGGCGGTTGCGCGGGGTGGGCTGCTGTTCATGCTGATCATCTGGCTGCAGGGGATCTGGCTTCCCCAGCACGGCTATGACTTCACCGAAACGCCGCTATGGGCGGGCATCTACATGCTCCCCCTCACGATCGGCCTGCTCATCGCGGGGCCCACCTCGGGATACCTTTCCGATCGCTATGGCGCGCGCTGGTTTGCGACGGGGGGGATGCTGGGCGCGGCGCTGAGCTTTTTCCTGCTGGCGCTGCTGCCCACGAACTTCCCCTTTCCGCTGTTCGCGGTGGTGCTCGCGCTGAATGGGATCTCGATGGGTCTCTTCGCCTCCCCGAATCGCGCGGCGGTGATGAACAGCCTCCCGCCCGGCGATCGGGGCGCGGGCGGCGGGATGAACCAGACCTTTCAGAACTCCGCGCAGGTGCTCTCGATTGGGATCTTCTTCACACTGATGATCCTCGGGCTGGCCGCGAGCCTGCCGCACGCGATGAGCGCCGGTTTGCAGGCCCACGGCGTGAGCGCCACAACGGCGCAGCGTGTGGGGCAGCTGCCTCCGGTGTCGATCCTGTTCGCGGCGTTCCTCGGCTACAACCCCATCCAGCACCTCTTGGGCGCGCACGCCCTGGCCTCGCTCTCGGCCGCCAATCAGGCGACGCTCACCGGCCCAAGCTTCTTCCCGCACCTGATCTCCGCACCCTTCCGCTCGGGCCTGCACGAGGCGTTCGCCTTCGCGATCCTCGCCTGCCTGATCGCCGCGGGCGCTTCGCTGATGCGCGGCGGCAGGTATCTGCACAGCGCGCCCGAGCGCGAGCTGGAGGCGCTTGCGCGTGAGACGCCCAGCCCGCAGCGATCCGCCGCGTAGCACGCCGCGGCCAGCTCCGCTGGCCGATCCAACGCTTGTTGAGCGTCGTCGCGGGCGCTGCTGTGCAGACGCGGCGGCCGCCGATACCGAACGTGGCAACCCATGCAGAGACAAGTACAGCTACTCCGACAGCTCATCCTCGATTCGCAGTATGCGGTCGATGAGGGGGCCGTGGCGGATGCGATCCTCGCGCGCGCGGCGGCGCGCCTGGCGGTGAGAGGGACGGCATTTCGCAACGACGTGCGCGGCCCCGAGGTGCGCTCGTTTCGCCCCACGCGTCACGCGCGCTCCTTCCGGCCGTGCATCTCCAAGCGCCCGGCGGATGGGCTCGTGGCGATCGCCGGCAGGGTGCGTTAGTCAGCAAGCGGCCCGAGGGCCCGAGAGCAGATGCGCACCGGCGCCCGCGCGCACTTCGCGCGCGCCTGTGAGTGCCGCGAGGTTCACGCCGTCGGGGGGAAGCAGCCCGAGGACGTGCCCCCCGAAGCCGCCGCCCACCAGCCGCGCGCCGGCGGCGCCGGCCGCGATGCAGCCGCTCGATGGCGTCCTCGAGGGCGGGGGTGGAGACCTCGTAGTCATCGCGAAGGCTTGCGTGCGAGGCGTTGAGCAGATCCCCAACGGCGGGCATCTCATCGGCGCGCAGTGCTACGGCGGCGGCCTGCACACGCACGTTCTCGCTGAGCACATGGCGGGCGCGGCGGCGCAGCGGTTCGGGCAGTCCCTCGATGGCGCCCGGCGCGGCCTCGCGCAGCGAGCTGATCTCCAGCAGCGCGCAGGCCCGCGTGCACTCCGCGCGGCGTTCGTTGTAGCCCGAGCCGGCGATCGCATGGCGCTCGCCGGAGTCGAGCGTCACGAGGCGCCAACCCCCCGCGAGACGCAGCGGGATCGGCTCGATGGTGAGCGCGCGGAAGTCGATGCAGAGGGCCGTATCGCGCGCGCCGCACAGCGAGGCGAGCTGGTCGAGGAGGCCGCTCTGCGCGCCAACCCACTCGTTCTCCACCCGCGAGCAGAGCTGAGCCAGGGCGAGGCGGTCGATTTCGGCGGCGCCGATCAGGGCAAGCAGGGCAAGCCCTAGCGCCACCTCGAGGGCGGCGGAGGAGGAGAGGCCCGATCCCTGCGGAACGTCGCCGGCGATCTCCAGCCGAGTGCCAATCAGCGGAAAGCCGGAAAGGCGCAGCTCGGCCACCATGCCGCGCACGAATGCCCGCCACCCGTGCACGTGCAAGGGTGAGGCGAGCGGAAACTCGTCCTCCTCGCGCAGGTCGAGCGCCTGCGCATAGATGCGCCCATCGCCGCTCGCCCGCGCGCGCACCGTGACCCCCTCGGCGATCGCGAAGGGCAGCGCGAGCCCCTCGTTGTAGTCGGTGTGCTCGCCGATCAGGTTCACGCGGCCGGGAGCGAACGCGCTGACGCCGCCCTCACCCGCCACGTGCGATCGCCTCGCGCAGCGCCGCGGCGGACTCCTCGGGGAGCACGTCGCAGATGAACGTGCCGGCGCCCTGCTCGGAGCCGGCGAGGTACTTGAGCTTCTCGGCGCTGCGCAGCGGCGGGTAGAACTCGACGTGCAGGTGCCCCTGGCTCGCGCGCCATCGGTGGGCGCCTGGTGCACGACCATCACGTAGGGGAACGGCCGCGCGAACAGCGCGTCGTAGCCGCGCGCGAGCGCCTGCAGGCCCGCGGCCAGCGCGCACAGCTCCTCGGCGGTCGCAGTCGAGCAGGCTAGGGGCGGTGCGCGCGCATGACGACGTGCGCTTCGTAGGGCCAGCGGGCCGCGTGCGGGAACGTAGACGACGAGCGCGGCTCGTTCTCGATACACGACCCGCCGCCCGTCCAGCGAGCTCGCGCGCAAGCAGCGCGCACGGCGCACAGCCCCCGAGGCGCTCGTCGGCGGCGAGCTCGAGCGCGGGCACGGGCGGCAGGAACGGGTAGCCGTAGATCTGCCCGTGGGGGTGGTGCAGCGTCACGCCGACCTCGACACCGCGGTTCTCGAAGATGAACACGTAGTGGACGTCCTCGCGCGCGCCGAGCTCCTGCGTAGCGATGGCGCCAGACCCACATCAGCGCCTCGGCGCGCTCGGGCGCGAGCGTGGCGAAGCGAGCCGTCGTGGTCGTCGGTGTAGACGACCACCTCGGCCGCGCCCTGCGGCGGCTCGAAGGCGGGGAAGCGGTTGTCGAAGACGGCGATCTCGAAGGCGGGGAGCGGGATCTCGGTCTCGGGGCGGCCCCGGGCGGCGTGGGGCACAGCGGACAGTGCTCGCGCGGAAGGCAGGAAGGTGCGCTCCTGGCGGTCGATCGCGTAGACGACCTCCTCGCCGCGCAGCTCGTTGAAGCGCGCGCTTGCTCACGCCGGCTCGCGGCTCGTGGGCGAAGGATCAGCGCGCGGCCGTCGTCTTTGCGCGCCGCGTGACGTCAGCGGTCCGACATGCTCGCTGCGAGCGACCGAACGGCTCCGTGCGGCTCCTCGGGCAGGGTTGTACCCGCCGGGAGCCGCCGCCTCGCCGAGGTATACGCGCGTTGACGACGCGCTGCGTTTAGTACCCGCCTGGCGACGGCCAAGCGGCTGCCAAATTCCTGACTGAAAGAGTCGCGTCGACATACGGGAAAGGAAGTAGGTGGTGCTGCGTCGCTGGGCGCAGCTCATCGAGTCGGAGGAGAGGAGAGATGTCAGACACCGTCCTGATCAGGCGAAGAAGCGAGTGGAGCGCCTCGACCACAACGATCTCCGGAGGCCGCCCAGGCCAGGGTTCGACCGGCGCGCGTTCCTGCGCCGCACCGCGCTGACCGGCGTCGCGGCGGGCTCGGTGAGCACGATCCTCGCGCGCGTGCGGGTCGAGCGCGTCGAGCGGCGAGCGGCGGCAGCGCCGAACGTGTTCGGCTCGCACCCGAGCTACAAATTCGTGTTCGTCAACCACGTCACGACGAACCCGTTCTTCGTGCCGACGCAGTACGGCGCCGCGGACGCCTGCAAGCTGCTCGGCTGCTCCTATCAGTGGACGGGCTCGGAAAGCAGCAACGTCAACCAGATGGTCAACGCGATGAACACCGCGATCACGAGCGGCGCCGACGGCATCGCGGTCGCGCTGATCGACCTGCACGCCTTCAACGCGCCCATCGAAGCGGCGCTGAAGGCGGGCATCCCGGTCGTCGCCTACAACGCCGACGCGCCCGGCAACAAGCGCCTCGCCTACATCGGCCAGGACCTGAAAAAGGCCGGCGAACAGATGGGCGAACGGATCGTCGCGGCGGTCGGCTCGGGCGACGTGGCGCTGTTCATCGCGACGCCGGGCTCGGCGAACCTGCAGCCGCGCATCGAAGGCGCCGAAAAGGCGATCAAGGCACTCGGGCAAGCCGATCACGACCGCACACGGTCGCGACGGGCGCGGCGGTGCCGGGAGAGCTATCGACGATCGACGCCTACTGGGTCGGCCACAAGAACACGAAGGGCATGTACGCGGTCGACGGCGGCAGCACGGAAAGCCTCGCGAAAGTGATGCAGAAGCACGGCCTGCCCGCCAAAGGCGTCAAGGCCGGCGGCTTCGACCTGACCGAACAGCACGCAGAAGCTGCTGCAGGAAGGCAACATCGAATTCACGATCGACCAGCAGCCCTACCTGCAGGGCTTCCTGCCGGTGCTGCAGCTGTTCATGTGGCACGTCTCGGGGTCGCTGACGGGCCCTGCCGAAACCGACACGGGGCTGAAGTTCCTGAACAAGGAAACGGTCGCGCCGTACGTCGAATCGAAGACCCGCTACGAGGGAACGTCCACCGAAGTGAAGGTGGTCCCGATCAAGGCCGGCACGCCCGCGTAGGCGGGGCCAGCGGCCTGGGGACGGGCCCTCGACATGGCCGACGTGACGCGGAAGCGGGAGCCCGGCGGCCGCACGACCCCGGCGCCAGGCCGGCCCGGAGAGCCGGCGGCCGGTGCCGCGCAACGTGCTCGTGCAGCGCATCCTCGCGCTGCGCGAGGGCAGCATCATCGTCGTGACGATCATCGTGGCGATCTACTTCTCCGCGCACACGAGCACCTTCCTCACGGGCGCGAACTTCAAGACGCTGCTGCCGTACTTCGCGCCGCTCGCGATCCTCGCGGCGGGCGAGGTGTTCGTGATGATCCTCGGCGAGATCGACCTGTCGATCGGCGCGACGTACCTGTTCGCGCCGATCGTCTTCTACAAGCTCGCCACCGCCGGGCTGGGGCTCGTGCCGAGCGTGATCGCTCGCCCTGATCGTGTGCATGGCGGTGGGGCTCGTCAACGGCTTCTTCGTGGCGATCGTCGGGCATCAGCTCGTTCGTGACGACGCTCGGCATGCTGTTCACGCTTCGAGGGGCTCACGCTGATCATCTCCCACGGCACGCCCGTGGCGACGCCGGGAGCGCAGGTGCACGACGACGCACGCACAGGTGCACCACGTCGTCAACGGCGACAACATCATGCTCCCGGAAACGGTCAACCACATCGGCACGTTCGCGAAAATCTTCGGCGGCGGGCGTCTACTCGGAGCTGATCTGGGCGCTCGTGATCGTGATCGTGCTGCAGATCGTGCTGACGTTCACCCGCTGGGGCCTCTACACGGTCGCGATCGGCTCGAACAAGCTCGGCGCGGCCGAGGCGGGCGTGCGGGTGAGAGCTGGTCACGATCCGCAACTTCGTCCTGTGCGCCTCGACCGCGGGGCTCGTGGGCATCCTCGAGGCGGTCCGCTCGGGCTCGATCCAGCCCGACCCGGCGGGCGCCAACGAAATCCTGTTCGTCGGCGATCGCCGCGGCGGTGATCGGCGGCACGCTGCTGGCGGGCGGCTCGGGGACGGTGGTCGGCGCGCTGATCGGCGCGCTGTTCCTCGGGATCCTCCAGGACGGGCTGATCCTGCAGGGAGTGAACGCCAACTACCTGCTCTTCTACATCGGCCTGGCGATCATCATCGCGATGACCGCCAACGTGTACGTGCAGCGGGTGCGGCGAGGTGCGGGCCAGTGGCTGAGGAGACCCCACAGGCGCCGATGGACCGTGCGCCGAGCGACCCGCAGGACGTCCTGCGCGTCGAACACATCGCCAAGCGCTTCGGCCCGGTGACGGCGCTGCGCGACGTCAACCTGCACCTGCGCAAGGGCGAGGTGCTCGGGCTGCTGGGCGACAACGGCGCGGGCAAGTCGACGCTGATCAAGATCATTGAGCGGCTTTCAGAAGCAGGACTCGGGGAGGATGTTCCTGCACGGAGAGCCGTATGAGCCGAACAGCGTCGACGACGCGCGCGCCCACGGAATCGACACCGTCTATCAGGACCTGGCGCTGATCGACGAACTGTCGGTCTACCACAACCTGTTCCTGCGCCGCGAGCGCGTGCACCGGCCGCTGCCGTTGCTGGCCAACCGCGAGATGAAGCGCGAGGCACGGACGGCGCTGGACGAGATCGGGATCAACATCCCGCGAATCGACGTCGCGGTGGCGCGCCTGTCCGGCGGCCAGCGCCAGGCGATCGCGGTCGCGCGCACGGTCAACTCCGACGCGGACATCCTGCTGCTCGACGAGCCGCTGGCGGCGATGGGCGCGAAGGAGGGCTCGATGATCCTCGACCTCGTCGCGCGCCTGAAGGAGGAGGGGCGGGTCTCGATCATCATGATCCTCCACAACTACGTGCACGTGCTGCAGGCCTGCGACCGCGTGAGCATGATCCAGGACGGCGTGATCGCGCTCGACAAGCCGACGGCGGAGACCTCGGTCGAGGAGCTGACCGAGATCGTCGTCAACGAGTACCGCCGCGCGCGCGAGGCCAACCGGGCGGCGATGGGCGAGGGGTAAGAAGAGAGAGGAGAGGGCCGCGGAGCGGCCCGCGAGGGTCGCGTGGCGCGAGTGAGCTGGCCTGCCGCCCCCGGTGGTAGGGTCGCGGGCGATGGCGCTGCCGCCCTTCCCGATCCCCCCAAGGGTGCTGCGCGTGGGGATCGCCCTGCGCAGGAGGGTGCTCGACGTGAGCGACATGCTGCTGCCCGCGGAGGGTGCGCTCTGGGACTTCGCGGCGGGCATGCAGCGCACGAAGCTGGCGGGCGTCTTGGTGAGCGCGGGGATCGCGGACGCGCTGGGCTCGCGTGCGCGCGACCCCGCCGAGCTGGCGCGCGAGCTGGAGCTCGACCCCGAGGCGACGCTGCGGGTGCTGCGCGCGGCGGCGGCCTCGCGGCTGGTGGGCTTCGACGGCGCGGGGAACGTGCGCCTGCTGCGCCTGGGGGGCCCGCTGCGAAGCGATCACCCGCGCTCGGTCGCCTCGTGGGTGGGCTATCTCGCGGCGCCGGCCAACTTCGCGTCCTACGGCGAACTCGAGGCGCAGCTGCGCGGGGGCGCGGAGCCCTCGGGGCATCAGCGGGCACACGGGAACTCGGTGTGGGAGTACTTCGGCGAGCACCCCTCGGAGGGGGCTCGCTTCGATAAGGCGATGCGCGAGATGAGCGCCTTCGATGTCGCGGCGCTCGCCCGCGCCTACCCCTGGCCGCGCCGGGGAACGGTGTGCGATGTCGCGGGCGGCATCGGAACCCTCCTCGCGGCGATCCTCGAGCGCCGCAGGGGGCTGCGCGGGATCCTGATCGACTCGCCCTCGGTGATCGCGGAGGGCGAGGTGTACCTGCGCTCGCGCGGAATGGGCGGGCGCGTCGAGTGCACGCCGGGAGACATGTTCGGCGAGCTGAGCGCGAGCGCCGATGTGTATGTGCTCAAGTGGATCATGCACGACTGGAACGACGACGCCTGCCGCGGAATCCTCGCCCGCATCCGCGCAACCGCCTCACCCGGCGCGCGCGTGGTCACGATCGACCAGCGCAACGAACCCCAGCGCCCCAATCCCTTCACCTCGATCGCGGATCTGCACATGATGGTGGAGTGCGAGGGCGGCCGCGAGCGCACGCCCGAGGAGATGCACCGGCTGATGCGCGATGCTGGGTTCACGTCTGGGCGGGTCCGCCACGCGGGGCTGCATATGTTGGTGGAGGGGGTTGCTGGGTAGGGCTCCCTACGGCGCGTCGCCCCAGCTTGCGGTTCTGACTGCTTGGTGGCGTACCATCGTCAGCGTGTTGACTGTCGCTGAGGCTGCCGATCGGCTGGGTAGGAACCCCGAGACTGTCCGCCGGTGGATTCGGTCGGGGCGTCTGCAGGCGCGCCGAGTGGGCGCCAGACACGCGATCGACGATGGTGACCTGCGCGCGGTCGAGGACGAGCTGTATCCCATGTCCGAGCTGCCCGAGGAGTGGCGGATCGGCGATGACGGCACCCCGGCGCTCAACTGGGTCGCTGCGCTCCACCGCTCGCGCAGCTGCTGAAGTGTCGACTGTTGACGATCGATGAGCGGATGCTCCGCGGAGTCGCCCGGCTGAAGATCGCCGTGAGACCCCGCGAACTCTGAGCGCTCCTGCAATGGCTCCCTCGTTTTGGGCGCCGCTCTCGGCCTAAACTTGCTGGTGTATGCCCCAGGTAAGGCTCTCCCGCTTCGGCGGTGATCCCCCTGGGGCTCCGTCGTTCAGGGGCTTGGCCTCATGAGGATGCCCTTGATTGCGGATGTCCCTCTTTGGCGCACGAGCGGCTACGAGCGGCGCTTGACCTTCGAGCCCAGCGTGACCGCGACGACGGCTCCGTCGGCGAGCTTCTTTCCGCTCGCGGGGCTCTGCGCCGTGACGACGAGGGCTCCGCGATGCGCGTGCGGCTTGCTGACCCTGCCGAGCTTGCAGTGCGCCCTGCGCAGCGCGGCCTGGGCGGCTCCGAGGGATTTGCCTCTCAGCGATGGGACCACGCACCGCACCACAGGGGGCGTGCTTGACGCTTCCGAGTTGGCCCCCGGTTCCTGGGGCTGCTCCGGCGGCGGCTGATTGGGCGGATGTTCTCTGGCTTCGCGTTCCTGCGTTTCCTTGGCTTCGTGTTCCTGCTTTTCTCTGGCGGCCTGTTCGGCACCTTCCCTGGCAAGGCGTTCCGCCGTTTCTTTCATCGCCTGCGAGGGACCTTCGACCGTGTATGCCTGTCCAAGGGCAGGAGTGGCGAGCATCGACACCGCGACCAGTGCAGCTATATGCGCAGCACGCATGGTCGGGACGATAACCTGTGGGCTCGGTCTTTGTCAAGCACTCGGGGGTATCCTATTCAGTGGCAGATGACCTATTTTTGGCAGAGGATGGCAGAAGGAGCAGCCAATTCGGGAGCGTACAGTGGTTTCGTATCATTCCGATTGAGCCACTATGGATCGGACCGAAAGGGCAAGATGAGTAGCATGCCTCCCCGACCGGGTCGCACGTGAGGACTGTGTAAATCGGCCGAAGGGGTTGACCAAATGGTCTGCTCGAACAGGGTCGCACGGCCATGGGAAGCGCAAGAAGTGACGTCCTCGCGACTATGACCTCTCCAGCTCGGCCCGAACATCTGAATCCAATTCCACGACGAGGGGGGCGGAAGTAAGTTCATCTTCGGTTGCGTGGATGCCAGCCTTCGCGAGCGCCTCAGCCAATCTGCTCAACAGCACCTGTGACGAGTCGCGACTTTTCGGATCTCGCCCGAGCATCTGGTTGATAACGTCTTCGATATCGTGTGGGCCGACCCGATAGGTACGTCGGAGCAACTCGATACGCTCCTCTTCGTCTACTGGCAGCGGGGGCCCGTGGTATCGAACCCAGATAGCGGCGACGCCGCGGCGAGCACCGCCGATCCCGAAGCTTCCAGGGTTCTCGATTCGACGCCCGGTACTGTCTTCTGCGGACAAGCTGACTCGCAATCCAATGTGATTAGCTGCCAGTAGGGCCGCTGAGACTCGCTTGTGAGTCCTGCGACGTGTCTGCTTGCGTACACGGCTTAGCTTCTCTTCGTTCTCTGCTCGTGTCTGCAGCGTGACTTTTGCATAGATGCAAAGAGGTGCATTTATCTGTTCAGTCATATGCCGTCAATTTCGCGAATCCAAATCTACGCACGTAGGGCGGAAGGCAACGGCTGTCATCTGCCAACACGATCGGAGAAAGGAGTGTCTCCGGAGCACCGTCAACATCGGATTTCTCCGCTGCTGTCAGCAATCACTGGATCTTCACCAAAATCAACCGGAATGCCGACAAACGTTACTTCGACCTGCCCGCGAATCAACTGCCCTGGCTTGCATAGGTACCAGTTTTTCACCGTGCCAGCCATCGAAAGGGGCGCCCTCACTGTCTTCGCCTCGCAGCTGACGTCCACCCACTCGAGCAACTCGAATGCCTGAGCGCAAACTTTGATCGTGGCACTTGGAGGGGGTTCGTTTCCCTCGCACAAAAAGGTCCCCACGAGATTTAGATGGCGACGGTGGTAGCCAACCTTCCCACGCTTGGGATCAAGAGCGGCAATGACGCACGTATCGGGGTCGCCGACGATCACTTCTTGTTCTGGTCCCGGTTCTCCTTCCAATTCTTCTTCTGCAGCCGGGTTGTTCAGCGCCGCTGGCGCGTTGGCCGCTGCCTCTCTGGCTGCTGCCGCTGCCGCAGCCGCAGCATTAATTGCGGCCTGTTCCGCGGCTCCTTCGGAGGCAAGCCGTTCTGCGGTATGGATCAGTGCGGGCGAAGGTGCGCCGACGTTGTATTCACCGCTGGGGTCGGCCGCGTTGACGGGGTCGCCGCGGGTGTAACTGTAGGCGTTGGCGGAGCCGCCGGAGACGGGGTCGGTCTGGAGGAAGCGGCCGAGCTGGGGGATGTAGCTGCGGGCTTCGGTGGCGAGGATGCCGGTGGAGAATTCTGTGGGGACGCTGTCGGCGCCCAGCCAGGAGTACTTGGGCGGGGTGCCGCTGGGGACGCCATACTCGGTCGCTTCTGTGCTGGAGAGGAGTTTTGTTTCGGTTTCGCTGTTTGAGGCGGTTGCGATTATGTCGCCGTGGAGGTTTGGCAGCTGCAGGACGGGCGTGCCGCCGTTGGTCTGGATGGCGGCGAGTGTGCCGTAGCAGGTGATGTTGCGGGCCCAACTGCCTTTGGCTGGTTCGACGGTCCAGGCAGGAGCGCTGCCTTCTCCGGCGTAGTGTGAGACGACGGTGGAGTTGGTCGTGCCGGTGGCGACTGTTTCGCGGACGCGGCCGGCGGGGTCGAGGTTGTAGGCGAGGGCCTGGCCGCCCTGGATCTGGGCGGCGAGCTTGTTGGTGGCGTAGTAGGTGCTGGTGAGTTCGGCGCCGCCGGCGTCGTAGGAGGCTAGTTTGGTGACGTTGCCGAAGCTTTCGTAGGTGGTGCCGGTGTCGGTGAGGCGGTCGGCGGTGTCGTAGGAGTGCGTTTCGCTGCTGCCGCCTTCGGTGAGGCATGTCGATTTGCCGCTCGCGATCGTCGCTGTGTTCGTGCGGTTGGTGTTGGTGTCGTAGTTGTAGTTGCGGGTCGTGCAGTTCTGGCCGGCGGGGGTGTTCTGTGTCTGGATGAGGCGTCCGGCTGCGTCGTAGGCGTAGGCCTGGGTTGAGAAGCTGGTGGTCTGGTTGGTCCACTGGCCGGCGATCGAGGGGGTGACGTGGTCGCTGTACCACGTGCAACTTGTTCCGCACTGGTTGGCCTTGATGTATTCGAGGCTCGTGGGCTGTCCGGTCGCGTCGTAGGCGTAGTTCGCTTTCAGGCCGTTGGGGTAGGCTCTCGCCGGTCATCGCGCCCTGCGTGTCGTAGGTCGCGGTGAAGGTCCCCGCAGCGGAATCCAGGACTTTGGTTTGCGCGCCCGTGGTGGTGTCGTAGCGCAACGTCTGGGTGCCGAGACCGTCGTAGACTTTTTCCGGACGTCCGTCGAGGTCGTAGGAGACGGTCGCTTCGTTGCCGTCGGCGTCCGTGGAGGAGACGAGCTGGCCGAGCGTGTTGTAGGCGCCAGTGAGGGTCTGCGTTTTGCCTTCGGTGATGGTGCTCTGTTCGAGGAGCGCCCCGGTTTCCGGGCTGTATGTGTCGCTCACGGTCGGCACCGGCACGCCCGTGGAGGATTTGACGGTCGTCGTGAGGGGTCTCCCCGCGGCGTCGTAGGCGATTGTCGTGGTGCGGGTGCTCGCGCCGACCGTTTCGGTGGTCGTTTCCGGCTCATCCCAGATATTGTAGACAACTGTCGTCGTTGGCAGGTTTGGCAGGCCCGCGGTTTCGGGCTGTGCGGCGGGCTGGGTCTGGCATGGGAGGTTGGCCCATTCGGGGTGGTTTGCGCAGGCCGGAACCGACGATTTGGCTTCGGCGGTGTAATAGATGGTCTGGGTGGTTCGGGCGCCGCGGTTGCCCGGTGTCCACTCGTCGACGCGGTAGTTGCCGGAGTCCACGACGTACAGAGCGCCGCTCGAGCTCGCTCGCGAGGCCCCTGGGGTCGTTGAACTGGCCTTCTCCGGAGCCGTACGCGCCGAGCCACGCGACGAACTTCCCGGCCGCGTTGAACTCCTCGACGCGGTCAGGGCCGTAGTCGCTGACGTACAGGTCGCCGCTCGGGTCTGCCGTGATTCGCCCAGGGCCCTTCGAGGCGCCCGTTTTCTTCGCCGTAGCTCCCGAAGGATCCGAGGTATTTGCCTTCGAGGGTGAACTCTTGGATGCGATTGTTGTTGCGGTCGGCGACGTAGAGCGTCCCGCCGACGACCGCCAGGCCCAGGGGTTCCTTGAACTGGCCTTCGCCCGTGCCTTCTTTGCCGAAACCCGCGAAGGTATTTACCCTGAGAGCTGAACTCCTCAATCCGTTTGTCGCTGCTGAGTCCGAAGCCCATATGTTCCCGCTCGAGTCGGCCGCGAGGCCGCCGATCGTGGCTTTGAACTGGCCTTCGCCGGTGCCCACTTTGCCGAAGGAGCCGAGATATTTCCCGCTGGCGCTGAACTCGTCGACGCGATGGTTACCGCTGTCCCCGACATACAGATTTCCGGCGGAGCTCACGGTCAGCGCCTCGGGGCCTTTGACCTGCCCTTCCCCAGAGCCCACCGAACCGATCGTCGAAACGTAGGACCCGCCGGCAGTCAGCTTCACCACGTGCTGGGCTTCATAGTCGCTGACATACACGTTGCCGCTTTTCTGGTCCACCGCGACGCTCCAGGGACTTTCGAAGTGGGCTTCTTTGCTGCCGAAGCTCCCGAATTTGAAGTTGAATACCGGGAGCGCAGCTTTTTCGGCGGCCGCCGGCATGCGTCGTTTCGAGCGCGTTGCCGGTGCCTGGGTCATACGTCGTGACCGTCGTGATTTTCAGGCCGCTGGGGTCGGTCACGATCGCAGTCGGCGAACGCAGTTTCCAGCCGAGGTTGCCCTGGCCGCCGTATTCGGTTGCGGTCGTGCGAACGTCTTCTTCTTCGCCGCCCGAGAGCAGTGCGCCCTCGGTGCTCTTGGTTACGAGTCCGTAGGGGCCGCCGCCTTTGGGCGCCCCTTCGTCGTAGAAGTAGCGCGTGCGATGTCTCGCGAGGACTTCGCTGCCGCTTTTCAGCTTCACGGTGTGCTGCGGCCCGACGGTTTCTTCGGCCTCGGTCCCTTCGCTGTTGTAGGTGCTGTGGGTGTCCAGCAGCTGCGCGACTTCCGCCGATTTCGCGCCTTCGGCCAGCGCCGCCGCGCGATTGTCCGGCGTGAGGCGTCCGCACGACGTCGTTGGTCGAGTTGTACTCGGTCGTGGAGATCCCGCCGCTGGGGGTCGCGACGTTGACAGTGCGGTCGCGACTGTCGCGATAGTAGACCGTTGCGCGGCGGTAATCCTGGGCGGGCCAGCCCATTGGCTCGTCCGGTGGGTAGATCGCGGTTGCTTCGACCGGGTCGTCTTTCTGTGCCCAGGCGGCGGCTTCGTGACGAGCCCAGGGCGTACGGGGCGCCCGTGCCCGAGACGGGGATCTGGTACTCGATCGTCGTCACAGCACTGCTGCCGGGATTCGGCGGCGCCGGGGGTACAGCGATTTCCGTGGGTCGCTTTGCCCGGCAGGAACTGCTCGATGCGATTGTTGCCGGTATCCGCGACGTAGGGTTCGTCTTCGGTATGGGTGATGGTGATGCCCTGCGGGTTCTTGAACTGGCCGGTGGCTTTGCTCTGGCTGCCGAGCTGCAGCAGGTATTTGCCTTGGCTGTTGAACTTCTGTATGCGGTTGTTGCCGCCGTCGACGACCCACACTCCACCGGAAGGGCCGAGCGCGATGCCGGTCGGCGCTTTGAGCTGTCCGTTGCCTTTGGCCTGGGTGCCAAACTGGGTGATGTATTTCCCGGTATTGGTCAGCTCCTGGACGCGGTTGTTCCCGGTGTCCGCTATATAGAGGTTGCTTTCGTTGGCGGCGATCCCGCTAGGGTCTTTGAATTCGCGTTCACCAGAGCCTTCGACGCCGAAATGACCGGCGAATTCCATGAGGCCAGCGTAATGGTAATATTTATTGATCCAGTTGTCTGTCGTGTCAGTTGCATACAGCCATTCTTTGGTGACTGCCAGGCCCAGCGGGCGCCCTTTGAGTGTCAGTAACTGAACGAAGGAGCCGGCGGTCGAGAACGACTCGACGCGATCGTTGCCGGAATCGGCGACAAACACTTCGCCACCTTCGGTGATTGCGATCCCTGTCGGTTCTTTGAACTGTCCGTTGCCTTCCCCGGTAGAGCCGAAGCTCCAGAGGTGTTTCCCTTCGCCGTTGAAGACGCCCACGCGGTTGTTGGCGGTGTCGGCGATGTAGACGTCGCCTGCGTAGTACGCGACGTCTGCCGGTGCTTTGAGTTGGTTGGCGCCTTCGCCTTTGATCTGCGAGTGGTAGGTCGGGATCAGCGGCGTCACTGGGACTTCGCCGCTGTGGGCAGCCGTCGCCGGGGCCGTACCGGCGGCGTTTGTCGCCGTGACCTGTGCCACGAGCGTGTGGCCTTCGTTGGCATACCGCGTCGTATAATTCGCGTTGACCGCCCCCACGATCGGAGAGCATTCACCGCCCGTGGAGTTACATTCTTCCCACTGATAGCTGTAGGCGAGCGGACTGTTGCTCCACGACCCCGGGGAGACCGTCACTTTGACGCCCACACCTGGGCTTTTCGGCGACAGCGTCGGCGCGGCCGTGTTTTTCGGCGCTTCACCATTCCCAAACGGCGTCGTAGCACTCGGGCGCACAACGCTCAGCAACCGGCCGCTGTGGGTGTCCCCAGCGAGTGTGCCGTATGTGAACAGCCACGGCTGCTGGCCGGGCGAGGTCACGGACGTCACATGCCCTTCGGCGTCGTACCCGTATGTCGTCCTCAGCGCCGGAGATATCCGCGGATCCCACTCCGACCGCAGACGTCCCTGTCCGTCATAGCTGTACTGTGCGACCGCCGTCGTCGTCATTTCTTTCCTGGACGGATCCCATCCAGTGAAGTAGATCCCGGCGAGCCGCCCTTTGTATTCGCCCCATCCGCTGGGGGTTTCTCCGCTCGCGGTCGTGGCTTTCGCGTATTCGAACGAAAGCGCGCGACAGCCAATCACGAGCGTCGTGCATTTCACGCCGGCCGCTACCGGCGCCAGCGCCTCGGTCGGCTCGGTGACCCCTTCGACGGTCTGAAAGGAGTACGTCGTGCTGTGCGTCCCGCTGTCTTCTTCCCGTTTCGACGGAGTCAGGGTGGATCCCGAGCCGCCGGCGGGAATCGTGAACGTCGTCACGCTCCCGCTCTGGTCCTTCAGGGCAAACACGCCAGGAAGTTCTTCGCTCAACGTCAGATTTTTGTCCCCTGTGGGCGGGACGAATTTGCCGCCTTCGAGCGAGAAGAGCGACTGCTGGCCGCTGGCGGCCGTCAACACCATGTTCCCGTTCGCCAGTTCTTTCAGGCTTTCGCTGCCGCCGAAGCTCAACCCGCCCCACTGCGGCCCGAGCGGACCTTCGCCACCGATCGTGAGGTTCCGCGAGTCGTAGCTGCGCTGCACGCCGAGGTCTCCCCCGGGGCTGGCGATCGTCACGTCGGCGGCGCTCAGCGTCAGCGCGCCCGTGGCCATTTCCACCGACCCGGGTCCAGCGGACGCCGATCCGGCGCTGTGAATCGACACTGTGAATTCTTCTTTGGCCGTGTTGCCAACAGCGTCGGTAGCCGTGAGTGTAATCGTGTGCTTGCCGGCGATGTATTCGTCGCCCTGGAGCGTCCATTCCCCACTGGCTTTGCACGGCCCTGGAGTGCAGGACCCGGACGGTTTGCCCACTTCTTCACCGTCGACGGCCAGCGCGATCGAGGCGACCCCCGAGCTGGGCGTTTTGCCCGACCCATCCGTCGCGGTCGCCTTCACGCGGTAGTGCCCGTATCCGATTTCGTTGCCGGGAGGGAGACCTGACAGCGTGATGCCAAAGGGTGGCGTGTCGTCGATCTTCGCCACGCCTTTTGCGGTCGCGCTCAACCCCACGAAATCCTTTACCGTGGTTTCGATCGCGTCTTCGCCGTCGGGCAGACCGGAGAGATTGAGCCCCCACGGTTCGCCGCCGCATTTGGCTTCAAAGCACTCATAGCACTGCACGCCAACGCATCCTAGATTTGCCCATCTCGTCAATGGCTCACCCCAGGTGGATACACCAGGTGCGCTCCACCCAGATTCGCTGACTCCGATGCCTGGGTCGTGCGTATTCACATACGCCAGCTTGGCCGAAAAGCCTCTCGTCGTTGTCCAACGACCGGGATACAGGGCATTTCCGTTGGACCCAACGCTTTTGTCCGTCGTGTCAAAACTGACTGTTGGACTGGCTTCCTGCAGGATATAGATATACGCCCAAGCCATTTTGCTCGTGAACGAATAGCCGTTTTCGCGTGCATACTGCTCAAAGAAGGCCTCAGTTTCGTCATTCACGCCATGCCCGACGGTTCCGGTTGCGCATTCAGCCAGCGCACAGACCGTTGCTTCTTCTCCGTATTCACCAATCCAGTTGTGTGTCCCTTCGGTGGTTTCGCTGTGCACGTTCTCGATACCGAGGATATCTTCCACCTGTGGTTTGGCGGCATTCGAGGATGTTTGGGCGTTGATCTTGTAGATCCGGGATTCACCCTGGGTTATATAATAGAAGAGTCCGTACTCGCCGGCCGAGAATTCTTTGCCGACATCCTCTACGCCACTTTCGTTGAAGGTTTCCCAGCTGTAGCCATTGAACGCGCTCGTATAGGGCGTGTAGAAGCCCCAGGTGCCCGGGAATGGTTTGTTGAAATGGATTTTCCCGCCGTCGTAGACGGTGGGATCGACCGCGATCGGCATGCGGTAGGCCCCACCGCTGTGATCCACCACGACAGTCACCGTGTCGCCCGACACGCTCTGCGACACGGGCACGACCGTCCCTTCGGCGTCCCGGGCGTTCGGAGTGTCAAGAAGCGCCAGCGTTGTTCCTTCCTCGAGGACTTCGACCGATCCATCCCTGCGCTGCACGAGAGTCGCCCCCGCCGGCATTCCCACTCGGAAGGAGAGCCGTTCGGGGCTGCGCTGTGAGAACAGCAGCGTGGACAGGTCGAACCCCGCCGTGATCGGCTTCACGAGCGTGCCGAGGTCCGTGCCCGTGCCCGCGAAGAACGCCGTGGCGCCATCCACCACGCCTTCCGCGCCACCCGTCGGCGAACCTTCCCCGTCCAGCGGCGTCACCGACACCCCCACGTCGGAGAGCTGCACCCCGCCGGCCAGCTGCTTTGGTATGCGAACGGCGACCGCGGGAGTCCGCGGTTCGAACGCGCCCCCGACTTCGCGCAGGCTCAGATCGATCGGCACCCGCTGACCCGAGGCGTCGAGCGTGGACATCGGTTCGCGCGAGGCGATCACCGCATGCCGTCCTTCCCCGAGGTCGACCTGCGCGGCGTTCGCACTCGGATACCCCACGATCGACTGTCCCGCCGGCAACCGCGGTGGGCCGCCCCCCGGATCGCTGACGACTTCCCCGAACGTTTCCCCCGCGACCTGCTCGGCCCGTTCGGGACCGAGGCCTTCGTACTCGGTCTGCGACGCTTCCCGCGCCTGCACCGCTTCGACGGTGCTCGAGCGCGCCTGGCGCTGGTCGAGCACCTGCTGACCCCCATCGAGGGTCTGTACTCCTGGCACAATCAGGGGGCTTTCGGATGAGGGCATGGCGTAGGCGACCGATGAAGGCACCGCCGGCTCCAGAGCCATGCAGCCTGTGAAGACTACCAGGGCCACCGCCAGCATGACGTTTGGCTGCCGCCCCTTGTGCAATTGTCCAATCTGCCGCAGACACGGGTCTCTCCGGCATCCGACTTTCGAGCGGACGATTCCGATCAGCCACGACAGGCGAAACATGGGAACTCCTCGAGATCGTTGACGGCCGGCAGGTAGCTGGCCCCCCCTTGGGGCGGCGACCGTAACATCGCCTCCCGCGTAGGGTCAAATAGTCCGAAGTTGGGCCTCGGTTAGTGGGGACGGCGGCGGCCCTGCCGTGTTTCCCACAGGCGCCGCCATATAGTGGCCGCGTGGGCTTTTGGAGCACTATCGGCGGTGGTATTGAAGACGCTCTGCTGATGGCGTGGGAGGTGTGGTGGGCGCTGGTGCTGGGGTTCGCGATCAGTGCGATCGTGCAGGCGTGGGTGCCGCGTGCGCGCATCCAGCGCGCGCTTGCGGGCTCGGGCGTGGCGCCGGTGGCGCGGGCGACCGGGCTGGGGGCGGCTTCGTCGTCGTGCTCCTACGCGGCGGTGGCGATCGCCAAGAGCCTCTTTCAGAAGGGCGCTTCGGCGGCCTCGGCGCTGGCGTTCCAGTTCGCCTCGACGAACCTCGTGTGGGAGCTGGGTCTTGTGCTGTGGGTGCTGATGGGCTGGCAGTTCACGCTCGCGGAGTACGTGGGCGGGGTGGTGATGATCGCGCTGATGACGGTGATGCTGCGCGCGTTCGTCTCTCCCCGTCTGGAGCGCGAAGCGCGCGCGCACGCCCAGCGCAGCGAGACCGAGCACTGCCACGAGCATCACCAACACGCGGCCCCGGGCGAAATGGAGGTCGACGGCAGCACGAGCGAGACCCGCTCGGCCAACGCCGGGAGGAGCGTCGAGGGCCCGGCGGAGGGCGAGAAGGATGGTGCCGTGGAGGGCGAGAGGGACGGCGCCGCCGGCCAACCGCCCTGGCGCGAGCGCGTTGGCTCGCTCGCGGCGTGGGGCGAGGTGGCGCGCAACTTCCGCATGGACTGGACGATGCTCTACAAGGAGATCGCGGTGGGCTTCCTGCTCGCGGGATTCGTGGCGCAGCTGCCCGCGGACTTCTTCAATGGGCTATTCCTCACGCACACGGGCGGGGCGCTGGCGGCGATCGAGAATGTCGTGGTGGGCCCGCTGATCGCGGTGCTGAGCTTCGTGTGCTCGGTGGGCAACATCCCGCTCGCGGCGGTGCTGTGGTCTGGCGGCATCTCCTTCGCTGGCGTGCTGTCGTTCATCTTCGCCGACCTCATCATCCTGCCGCTGATCGCGATTTACCGTAAGTACTACGGAACGACCTTCACTGTACGCATCGTGGGGCTGATGTTCGTAACGATGGTCCTCGCGGCGCTGATCGTGTCAGGGGCGTTCCACGCCGCCGGGCTCGTACCCACGGGGCCGCGGCCCTCGCGCGAGGATGTGTTTGGCACGGTGGGCGTCAACTACAAGCTCTTCCTGAACGCGCTCGGCGCGGTCGTTTTCGCGGCGCTGTTCGGGATTGCGCGGCGGCCGGTGACGCCTGAGGCCGCGTGCGCATAGCGGGTACGAGCCTTCCGCGGCCCCTGTGCGCGGATACGAGCTCAGCGGCAGCCCTGTGCGCATAGCGGACTGATTCCGCTGATCCTTATGGCGAGTTCCACTGATTCGGCAGGATCCCCAACTACTCCCCGCCTGGCGAAAATGGCGAAAAAATGGAATACGTGCCGCAAGTGGGCGTGCAGCCCTTATCGATATATCCAGTCGACCGATCGCTTTCCATATGAGCCGGTTTCCCTCGAGGAAGGCTGTATTGATTCCGACCTGCGTCGTCGTCGGGCTTGCGCTGGCGGGGATCGCGGTGGCGTACTTCACGAGCAGCGGCAGCGGCACGGGTACGGCCTCCGTGGGCGCCAGCTCGAACGTGACGCTGCACGGCGCGGTCGCGGGCTCGCTCTATCCGGGCGCCTCCGCGACGGTGAGCCTCACGCTCGACAACCCTTCGCCCGGCTCGGAGTTCGTGGGCACGGTCCACCTGGAAAGCATCACGCCCGACGCCGGTCACAGCGGCTGCAGCACGGCGATCGCCGGGGGCAACCCGGACTTCACGATGCCCGACGTGGCGGTCAATCAGAGCTTCCCAAACGGCAATGGCCAGGCGCTCGCCACGACGGGGACGCTCACGATGCGTGAAACGGGTGTGAATCAGAACGCCTGCCAGGGCGCCACGCTGACGTTGAACCTCACGAGCAACTAGCTGGATTGGGACCGTGAGGGGCGCCACGTGGAAGACATGCCTGGCGCTGCTGGGTGTCCTCGGCGTGTTCGGCAGTGGCGCCTACTCGGTCCACGCGCTGTACGCGCGGGGAGGCGGCACGCGGGTGCCGGCGCCATCGATCGTGGCAAAGCCCGCGAAGGGCACGTGGCGGACCTCGGCGGGGTTTCGCTACCGCGACGACTGGCGCGGCGCGCGCTTTCAATGCTCACTGGACGGGTCGCGGTGGAGGACCTGCAGGAGCCCCACGCGCTACCGGGGGCCGCTCGCCGGGGGCTGGCACACCTTCCGTGTGAGGGCGCTGGTGAAGGCATCGGGGGGAGCTCGCCGGCGCGCGTTCAGCCGCCCCACGTCATACACGTGGCTCGTCGATCTGCGCCCGCCGGCGCCCTACATCGCCCGACACCCCGCCGCCGCGACGAGCGCCGGCAGTGCGAGCTTTGCGTTCACCGACGGCGAGCCCGACGTGAGCTTTCAGTGCAGCGTCGACGCGCGCGCGTGGAGGGTCTGCGCCAGCCCCATCTTCCTGCGCGGGCTCGGTGTGGGCGCGCACCGCTTCCTGGTGCGAGCGATCGATCCGCCCGCGCGGCCGAGCAGGGCCACGCGGTTTGACTGGCTCGTCACGCGGGCGGGCGGGGGAACGCAGGCGAATGGCGAAACGCAGCCGAGCGTCGATCCGCCACTTGACCCCAGCCCCCCGCCGAACCCCGATCCTCCCCCGAACCCCGATCCGCCGCCGAGTGGGCCGAGCTTCACGATCGTCGCCGCCGAAGGTGTGGGCTCTCCGCTCTATCCCGGCGCTGCCCCGCAGGCGATCGCGCTCACTCTCAGCAACCCCAGCGACGTCTCGATCTTCGTCACGAGCCTGAGCGTCGTCGTGCCGAGCGGCCCCCCCGGCTGCGATCCCGTCACGAACGTGGGGGTAGTCCAGTCGGATGTATCGAGCCTCGCGCCGCTCGAAGTCCCCGCGCACGGCTCGGTCACGCTGCCCGCGCAGGGCCGCTCGGCGCCGACGATCCAGCTCCTGAACCTGCCCATCGACCAGGATGCCTGCCAGAACGCGCACTTCGCGCTCAGCTTCACCGGGAGTGCGCACTCGTGAGACCCCAGATCCCCAGATGCGCACTGACGAGACGCAAACCCACGAGCGGCGCGACGATGAGGCGCCTGCTGCGCAAGGTGGCCATCCGCTTCGGCGTGCCCGTGGTGGTGGCGCTCGCGATCGCGGCGAATACGCTTGCGTACTTCACGAGCACCGGAGTGGGGACTGTGGCCGGCGCCGTCACGGCGCTCTCGGCGCCCACGATCACCTCTGCGACGCCTGGCGTCGGTACCGTGACACTCAACTGGAGCGCGGTCGGCGCACCGGGTCCGGGGGCGGTCTCCTACTACGTCAGCCGCGATGGGGGCGCGCCGGAAGGCAGTTGCCCAAGCTCCTCCGCGACCTCGGGCGTGACGAGTTGCACCGATACGGGCGTCGCGCTGGGCCTTCACCAGTACACCGTCACGGCGGTGTGGCGCTCCTGGAGCGCCACCAGCGCGAGCGCTTCAGCGACGGTCATCCCCGGCCCGGCGACCCACTTCCAGCTCGCGGCAGCCTCGCTGGCGCCGACGGTCGGTGAAGCCGACAACCTCACGATCACCGCGCTCGATGCGGTCGGCAACGTCGCGACCACCTACACCGGCTCGCACAACCTCACCTTCGGCGGCGCCAACAACAGCCCCACCGCAATCCATCCCACCGTGAGCAGCAGCGCTGGGGTCGTGACGAACTTCGGAACGGCGACCGCGATCACGTTCACCAATGGTGTGGCGAGCGTGGCGGGCGCGAACAACGGTGTGATGAGGCTCTACAAGGCCGAAACGGCGAGCGTCACGGTCGCCTCGGGCGCGGTCACGAACGGCGCGGGCCTTTCGATCACGGTGGGTGCGGGGGCGCCGGTGAATTTGGTGCTCGCGGCCGCGACGGTAACCCCAACCGCGGGCGTGAGCGACAGCCTCACGATCACCGCGAAGGACACCTACGGCAACGCCGCCACGAGCTACACGGGTTCGCACAATCTCACGTTCGGCGGGCCGCACACGATCGGCGCGTTCACGCCGACGGTGACGAGCGGCGCGGGGGTGGCGACGAACTTGGGGACCGCCACGGCGATCGTGTTCACGAATGGTGTCGCGACGGTTGTCGCCGGGAGCAATGGCGCGATGGTGCTCTACAAAGCGGAGGCGGTGAGCGTGACGGTGACCGACGGAACGCTCTCCAACGGTGCGGGGTTGGCGGTCACGGTCGCCCCGGCGGCGGCGGCGAGCCTCACGCTCGGCGCGGCGTCGGTGACGCCCACGGCGGGCGTGGCGGACAACCTCACGATCACCGCGAAGGACGCCTATGGCAACACCGTCACCGCCTACACCGGTTCGCACAACCTCACCTTCGGGGGAGCGAGCTCGATCGGCGCATTCGCACCGACGGTGACGAGCAGCGCTGGAGTGGTGACGAGCTTTGGGACGGCTACGGCGATCACGTTCACCAACGGCGTCGCGACGGTGGCTGCCGGCAACAACGGTGTGATGAAGCTCTACAGGGCCGAAGCGGCGCTGGTTACGGTCACCGATGGGACGCTCAGCAACGGCGCGGGGCTGACGGTCACCGTGGCGGCTGCGGCGGCGGCGAGCTTTTCGTTGACGGCTGCGTCGACGGCTGTGACGGCGGGTGAAGCGGATAATCTCACGGTCACGGCGCTGGATGCGTTCGGGAATACGGCTGTGAGCTATGTCGGCTCGCACAATCTGACGTTTGGGGGCGCCGGGATCAGTGTGGGTGGGAATCATCCGACGGTGAGCAACAGCGCTGGTGTCGCGACGAACTTCGGGACGGCGACCGCGATCACGTTCACCACCGGCGTCGCGAGCGTGGCCGGCGCGAACAACGGTGTGATGCGGTTGTACAAGGCCGAAACGGCGAGTGTCACGGTCGTTTCGGGCGCGGTCAACAACGGTGCGGGCCTCTCGGTCACGGTCGGTGTGGCGGCGGCGGCGAGCCTGGGGCTCGCGGCGGCGACGATCACTCCGACGGCGGGCGCGAGCGACAGCCTCACGATCACCGCCAAGGACGCATATGGGAACACGATCACGAGCTACACCGGTTCGCACAATCTCACGTTCGGTGGGCCGCATGTGATCGGGGCGTTCACTCCGACCGTCACGGACAGCACGGGTGTCGCGACCAGCCTCGGGACGGCGACGGCGATCACGTTCACCAATGGTGTCGCGACGGTGGCGGGTGCGAATAACGGCGTGATGACGCTCTACAAGGCGGAGGCGGTGAGCGTCACCGTTACCGATGGCACGCTCAGCAACGGCGCTGGGTTGGCGGTCACGGTCGCCCCGGCTGCCGCAGCTAGTCTGGCGCTCGCGGCGGCGTCGGTCACGCCGACGGCGGGTGTCGCGGACAACCTCACGGTCACCGCGAAGGACGCCTATGGCAACACCGCGACCGCGTACATCGGCTCGCATAACCTCACGTTCGGGGGTGCGAACAACGGGCCGAATGGGAACGCCCCGACGGTGACGAGCAGCGCGGGTACCGTGACGAACTTCGGGACGGCGACTGCGATCACGTTCGCCGCCGGCGTGGCGACGGTGGCGGCCGGCAACAACGGTGTGATGAAGCTGTATAAGGCTGAAGCGGCGCTGCGTTACCGTCACGGACGGCACGCTCGGCAACGGCGCAGGTCTGACGGTCACGGTGGCGGCCGCCGCGGCGGCGAGCTTCACGCTGGCGGCCGCGTCGATCACGCCGAATGTGGGTGAAGCGGACAATCTCACGGTCACGGCGCTCGATGCTTTCGGGAATACGGCTGTGAGTTATGTCGGCTCGCACAATCTGACGTTTGGGGGCGCCGGGATCAGTGTGGGTGGGAATCATCCGACGGTGAGCAACAGCGCGGGTGTCGCGACGAATTTCGGGACGGCGACCGCGACCACGTTCACCACCGGCGTCGCGAGCGTGGCCGGCGCGAACAACGGTGTGATGCGGTTGTACAAGGCCGAAACGGCGAGCGTGACTGTCGTTTCGGGCGCGGTCAACAACGGTGCGGGCCTGTCGGTCACGGCGAGCGTGGGGGCGGCGGCGAGCTTGGGGCTCGCGGCGGCGACCGTCACTCCGACAGCAGGTGTGAGCGACAACCTCACGATCACCGCGAAGGATGCATATGGGAACACGATCACGACCTACACGGGTTCGCACAATCTCACGTTCGGCGGGCCGCACACGATCGGTGCGTTCACGCCGACCGTCACAGACAGCACAGGCGTGGCGACGAACCTGGGGACGGCGACTGCGATTACGTTCACCAATGGTGTGGCGACGGTGGCGGGCGCGAGCAACGGCGCGATGACGCTGTACAAGGCTGAGGCGGTGAGCGTGACGGTGACCGACGGAACGCTCTCCAACGGCGCGGGGCTGGCGGTCACGGTCGCCCCGGCGGCAGCGGCGAGCCTCACGCTCGGCGCGGCGTCGGTGACGCCGACGGTGGGCGTCGCGGACAACCTCACCACCACCGCGAAGGACGCCTATGGCAACACCGCCACGGCGTACACCGGCTCGCATAACCTCACGTTCGGGGGTGCGAACAACGGGCCGAATGGGAACGCTCCGACGGTGACGAGCAGCGCGGGTACCGTGACGAACTTCGGGACGGCGACGGCGATCACGTTCGCCGCCGGCGTGGCGACGGTGGCGGCCGGCAACAATGGTGTGATGAAGCTCTACAAGGCCGGCGCGGCGCCGATCACCGTCACCGATGGGACGATCGGCAACGGCGCAGGATTGACGGTGACAGCCGCGGCGGCGGCAGCGGCGAGTCTCGCGTGGACGCACATAACGGTGAGCGCGGGCGCGCTGAGTTCGCCCTGCCTGTTCACGTGCACGGTGACGGCGCTGGGAGAACTGGGCACCTTCGTCGCGAACGTGAGCGTCACAGACAGCTTCGGGAACACCGTCAGCGGCGTGGGCGCGGGCCACACCGCCACCGTCACCACGCCGGCCGCCGGGGCGGGCAGCGGTGGCAGCTTCACGGCGCCCTCCGCCGGCACCTCGGTCACCCTGACGATCGCCGCCGCGGGCGTGGCGGACTCCACGGCCCAGTTCACCTTCAAGGCCCAGGCGGGCCCGTGGGTGTCGGACACGATCAGCACGCAGACGCTGGCCGGCACCGTCTACACGGCCGCGAGTGCGACGCTGAACAGGTGAGTCAAGCGCGACTGCGCGGCGGGCGATCCCGCGCGGCGCGCTCGAGCGTGTCGAGCGTGACCTGCGCGAACGTCGCCCAGGAGAACTCCTGCGCGCGTGCGCGTGCCCGCGTCGAGAGCGCGGCGCGGCGCTCACCATCGCTCAGCAGCGCGGCGAGTTCGTTGGAGATCTCCGAGACCTGCGTGGGGTCGGCGTAGGCGACGGCCTCGCCGCCGACCTCGGGCAGCGAGGAGACGTTGGAGGTGAGCACCGCGGCGCCCGCGGCCATCGCCTCGAGCACGGGCAGCCCGAAGCCCTCGCCGAGGGAGGGGTAGCAGAAGACCGCGCAGCGCCGATAGCACTCCGCGAGGGCGGCGTCTGAGAGGTAGCCCAGGCGCGTGCAGCGCTCCCCGAGCGAGCCCAGCGCGTCGAGCGTCCCGTTGGTGTCCCAGCCGAGCGCCCCCACCACCACGAGCGGGTGGGCGGCCTGGAGGGCGGGATCCATCGCCGCGTAGGCGGCAACCAGGCGGGGCAGGTTTTTGCGGGGCTCGAGCGTGCCCACCGCGAGCACGAAGCCCGGCGGGGGCAGCGTGGCGGCCTCGGTGGGGTCGAGCGTTGGGGCGAGCGCGGGGGCGACTCCCAGGTGCCCTACCACCGTACGCGAGGCGGCCGCGGGGAAGCGTCCCACGAGTGCCTCGGCGGTGGCCTGGGAGATGCTCAAAAGGGCTGCCGAGCGGCGCACCGCGAGGCCAAGCGTGAGGCGCTCGATTGCGCGCGAGCGCGCGTTGGGGTGCATACCGGGCTCGAAGGTCGTGAGGTCATAGACGATCGGCACTGCGGGGATGCGCAGGAAGCGCAGTGTGAGGTAGGAGTTGGTGGAGAGGAACACATCGCACTCGCGATTGGCGGCGCGCGCGGCGCGCCAGTGCCAGAGGGGATCGCGCGCGGGGACAAGACGCCATTGGAAACGCTCGTCGAGCGCCGCGCCTTCGGGCGCCCACGGCTCGCGTGCGTAGAGCACGTAGCGCCGCCCATCCTCTGGCCGCGCCGCGAGCGCGCACAGCAGCTCGCGCACCACCCGCCCGCGCCCGGCGGGCACCTCGCAGGCCGCGCGCGCGTCGACGCCGACGGTTTGGGCTCGCCACGGTGCCGTGGGCGAAGACACGGGCGCGGCGCTCGGAGCATGCGGCGCAGGCGCGAAGGCGGCGGGCGGGGTGGGCGTGCTCACAGGAAGAGGCTAGCCTCAGCACCCCATGCACGTCGCCCTGAACCCAAGGTCTCCATCCATGTCGGCCCCAACCGGAGGCATCCTATGCACGTCGGCCTGAACCTCGTATTCCTCGTGCCCGGAGAGACCGGGGGCATGGAGGTGGTGGCACGCCAGCTCATCCCCGAGCTCGTGCGCGCCGCCCCCGGGGTGCGCTTCACGGCGTTCATCAACCGCGAGGCCGCCGCGGCGGCGGATGGTCCATGGGGCACGCTGGTGCCCGCGGTGACGGTGCCGGTGAACGCCCGCAGCCGCCACCAGTGGGTGGCGGGCGAGCAGATCTTCCTGCCGCGCCTCGCGCGCCGCGCGGGCGTGGATGTCTTGCACAGCCTCGCCTCCACGGCTCCTGTGTGGGGCCATTTCAAGCGGGTGGTGATCGTGCACGACCTGATCTACGCGCGCTTCCCCGAGGCCCATGCGGGGATGCGCGCGCTGGGGATGCGCGTGCTGGTGCCGCTCGCGGTGCGCCGCTCTCACCGTGTGACCGCGGACTCGCAGAGCACGCGCGCGGATCTGATCGAGCTCCTGCACGCCGATCCAGCGAAGATCGACGTGGTGCCGCTCGGGCTGGGAACCCCCCGCCACCACGCCCCGGCGCCGGAGGGAAAGGTGCGCGAGCGCCTGGAGCTGGGCGAGCGGCCGGTGGTGCTGAGTCTCTCGGCGAAGCGTCCCCACAAGAACCTCGAGGCGCTGATCGGAGCCCTGGCGCGGATTCCCGCAGAGCGCCGCCCGGTGCTGGTGCTGCCCGGCTACCCCACCGCGCACGAGGCGATCCTGCGCGAGCTCGCGCTACAGCGCGGGGTCGCCGAGGATGTGCGCTTCCTGGAGTGGGTCTCCGAGGAGGATCTGGAGGGGCTGTGGGCGCTCGCAGCGGCGTTCGCCTACCCCTCGCTGTATGAGGGCTTCGGCCTGCCGGTGCTCGAGGCGATGGCGCGCGGGGTCCCCGTGACCTGCTCGAACGCCTCCTCGCTGCCGGAGGTGGCGGGCGATGCCGCGCTCCTGTTCGACCCCCACGACGAGGCGGCGATCGCGAACGCGCTGGAGCGCCTGCTCACAGAGCCCGCCCTGCGCGAGGAGTTGTGCGCGCGCGGCCTGCAGCGCGCGCAGGAGTTCACATGGGAGCACATCGCACAGCTGACGCTGAAGACCTACGCCCGCGCGCTGGGATTGGACGCGGTGCCTGCGTCGTGGACGGTGGACGCTTCGGAACCTCGGTAAATGGGGCTCCTGCTCACAACCGTCCTGGCCCTGTGTGTGTGGATCGTTCTCTGGGCGGTGGGGGCCAATGGTTTTGACGCATTCCTCATCGTCCCGGGCGCTGTTCTGATTGCCGCGATGATGCGCACCATGCGGACCGCGGCCTGGGGCGGTAGGATCCCTCCGATGAGGCGAGCGTGGGCTGCCGGCATCGCGCTGACGGCGATCGGCCTGGCTGTTTGGGTCGCGGCCCTTGCATCCACGGGCGACGTTCCCGCGCGTCTCGGTGAGCTCGGCGCCGGCCTGCTCAGCGGAGCGGTCGTTGCGTTCGCCGTCCTCTTCCTGGGGCGGCGGTTTGACAGCGAGGCAGAAGCTCGAAGCCTGCGCATCACGGTCGGCCTCCAGAAGGATCTGAGCAACATCGATCTGAGTGAACGGGAGTTGTCGGGGTTCAGCTTCGCTGGCAAGGATCTGACGAGCGCGAACCTCTCGGAATCGAACCTGCGGGGAGCCAACTTCTCGGGTGCCACGCTCAGCAACGCCAAGTTCATCGAAGCGGACCTAGCGAGGGCGATTTTCAGCCAGGCGACGCTGGATGACACGTCGTTCGCCTTCGCGGAGATCACCGAAGCGATCTTCACGGACGCGCGCTCGGTTCCCCAGGCCGACTTCAAGACGGCGTGGCACCGTCGCGGCAGGGCCCCCACCTTCTCCGGCCAACCGCCCGAAATCCAGGAAAGCGAATGATGGGGCCCCCGGCCCGATTCGTGCCGCGCCGTGAGTCGGTGACTGCGGCTCAAGCTATCCGCTCGTTCACCCACAGGATGAACTCGGCTTCGAAGATCCTGCTGGCTGCCATCGCTTCGACGACCGCCGCGGCCTCCTGCTGGGGCGGTTGCGTCCAGGTCGCGCCGTTGCCGTCGACGAACTTTCGCACCGCGGCGAACGCGACGGCGGAGTTGCCTCGTCGGAGGGGGCGGTTGCGAGCGATGCGGATGCACAGAATCGCGGCCTTCTCGGCAAGGCTTGGGTACATCTCGACGCCATCGACACTCGCCTTCGGGGCATCCAGCGCAGATAGCAGCACCGGTATGTTGGCTTCTCTCTTGAGAGCGTTAGCGGGGCGGTTGAGCACCACTTCGGCTATCAAGAAGAAGTCGCTGATGTCGATATAGATCATGATACCGTGGTATACTGCCACCAAGAAAGGAGGTATCGATGAGCGGCAAGGCTATGACTTTGCGACTGGACGCCGAGCAGGCGGCCGCGCTTCGAGGCAGTGGCCCGAACGGACGAGATGCCGGTTTCTGAGGCGGTGCGTAGTGCGATCGACGCGCATATCGAGGCCCGACGGGGCGATGCGGAGTTTCGTCAGCGGTTGGCGAAGATTATCGAGGAAGATCGCGAAGTTCTAGAGCGCCTCCGCGAAGAGCCGCCGGCCGCAGAGGAACAGGCTCAGGCTGCTGTGCAGCGAGCGAAGGCCGCGGTGCTGGAGGAGGCTGCCGTGCTGCAGGCCCCAGGCTGAGAGCCTGAGTCTGAGCGGGAGCCGGCGGCAATCGCCGAGTCCCCCGCCGCCAGTGGGCAGCGGGCCGCGGCGACAGGCTCCGCAGACCGATAGGGCTGGTGGCCCGGAGCGCGGCGAAGTGGCCTCAGCCCCGCCGCGCCGCCGCCGCGCCGCGCGCGTGATAGCTCGCGAGAACCGCCTGCAGCGAGTGCTCCAGCGAGAGGCGCTCGGCGTTCTCGGCGTACCACCGTGCGGTGCTCTCGCGCAGTGCGGGGCCTTCCTCGCAGACGCGCACGATCGTCTGCGCGATGGCCTCGGGGGAGTCCTCCGCCACCACCACACCGTTCACCCCGTCCTCCACGAGCTCGGTGGCTGCGTTGTCCTCGCCCGCCACCACGATCGTCGGGGTGCCGTGCGCGGCGGCCTCCACCACCACCAGTCCATAGCCCTCGCGGCTGGAGGTCACGAGCATGCAGGCCGCGCGGCGCATATCCGCCTCCAGCTCCTCCGCGGGGGCGAAGCCGGGGGTCGCCACGATCGCGCCCACACCGTGTCTTGCCACGGCCGCGTGTAACACCTCGCGCTCGGGCCCATCGCCGTAGAAGACCGCCCGCAGTGCGGGGATGCGCGGCGCGGCGAGCGCCACCGCCGCGACCCCCAGGCCCACACGCTTCTCGGGGATCAGGCGCCCCGCGAAGAGCACTAGCGGGCCGGCCGCGGCGGACTCCCCGGGGTCGGCGGGTGCGGCGCCGGGCGCGGGCGGGGGCAGATCGGTTGGCAAGGCCTGCTCCGGTGGACGGGCGCCGGACACGGGAGCCACCTCCGGGAGGACCACCCGCGACGGAGATCCTGCATAGAGCCCTGTGAGGACAATGGCTTCCCCGCCGCTCATCCCTTCTTCTTTCAGCCGTCTCGCGTGCAGCTTCGAGAAGCAGAAGGCGCGCTGGGGCACACGGGCGCACGCGCGCTGCACCGCCGCCCCCACCAGACCCGCCGCGCCGCCGAGATAGTCGCGCCAGTAGGAGCGCGACCACACCTCAAACCAGTCCACCACGAGGCCATAGCGCCGCAGCGGGCGCACCAGCGCGGCGGCGAGGAGGGGGAAGTAGGGGAACGAGCACGTGTGCACCACCTCGTAGCGTCCGCCGTGGCGCAGCAAATGCCACAGCACGCCCGCGCCGAACACCAGCGGCGGGGCGATCCGCCGGCGGCCCCCCGCGGTGTAGAGGGGCATGCGCGGGCCCCCCACCACCACGCGCACGCGCGGGTCGATCTGGGCCTTCTCGCGGCGCGGCCACTGGCGCAGCGTGAGGTAGCTCACCTCGTGCCCCTCCTCCGCGAGGCGCTCCGCGAGGCCGCGATACCAGCGCTCGGCGCCGCCCACCGTGTGGGGGTAGAGGCAGTCGTAGATAAGGCATATGCGCATGTTGTGTCGGGTGGACCAATATCATGGACCCGTGAGCACGGCCGAGCAGACCCTCCCCCCGGGGCTCCCCTCCGGCGCGTCCGCGCCCGTTCCGCTTGTCTCTGTCGTGATCCCCTGCCTCAACGAGGCCGAGAACATCGAGCAGTGCGTGCGCGCCGCGCGCGCCACCTTCGCCGAGATGGGTGTGGAGGGTGAGGTGGTGGTCGCCGACAACGGCTCCACCGACGGCTCCGCCGAACTCGCCGCCGCCGCCGGCGCGCGCGTCGTGCACGAGCCCCGGCGCGGCTACGGATCGGCCTACCTCGCGGGCTTCGCGGCCTCGCGGGGCCCCTACATCGTGATGGCCGACGCAGACCTCACCTACGACTTCAAGGAGATCCCCCGCTTCGTCGCCGCGTTGCAGGAGGGCGCGGAGATGGCGATCGGCGATCGCATGGACAACATCAAGCCCGGCGCGATGCCCTGGCTGCACCGCTACGTGGGCAACCCCCTTCTCACGGGGCTCCTCAACTTCCTCTTCTCCACCGGCGTGAAGGACGCCCACTGCGGGATGCGCGCCGTGCGCCGCGACGCGCTCGAGCGCCTCGATCTGCGCACCACCGGCATGGAGTTCGCCTCCGAGATGGTCATTCGCGCCTCCAAGGAGCGCCTCACGATCGCCGAGTTCCCGATCGAATACCACCCCCGCGGAGGGGAGTCCAAGCTCTCGAGCTTCCGCGACGGCTGGCGCCACCTGCGCTTCCTGCTCGTGCACTCCCCCACCCACCTCTTCATCCTCCCCGGCGCGCTGCTCGCCGGCCTCGGCGCGCTGATCCTCGCGCTCGTGGGCGGCGGCCTCGAAGTGGCCGGGCGCTCGTGGGGAATCCACGCGCTGATCGGCGGCTCGCTCCTGATGATCGTGGGCGTGCAGGTGGTCGCGCTGGGGCTCTGCGCGCACGCCTACGGCACCTACTTCATGGGCGACCGCGACCCCTGGTTCGACCGCATGCGCGCGCGCTTTCGCCTCGAGCACGGGCTCGCGCTCGGCGGGCTCTTCATGCTCGCGGGCATCGTGATGGGCGCCACCATCGTCGCCACCTGGATCGGCCACGGCCTCGGCTCGCTCTCCGACGAACGCCTCGCCGTCGTCGCCGCCTCGCTGCTCATCGTCGGCATCCAAATCTTCTTCTCCTCCTTCCTGCTCTCGATTCTCGGGCTGCGCCGCGACTCCGTCTCGCCCAACTAGGCAGCCACTCGCCGTGAGCAGGCCCTCAACCCGCACATTGAGCAGGCTTCCGCCTCGCATCCTCAGCAGGCAGCCGCCCGCCCCGTGAGCTACTTCATGGCCGTGTTGGGGGGCGCGCTCGTGATGTGGGCCTGCTTCTTGGGGTGCGGGTTGGCGCTCGAGCGCGTGCTGCCCGGGCGCGTGCGCCTCGCCAACGCGCTGCTGCTGCCGCTCGGGTTGTGCGTGGCGATGGCGCTCGTCTTTCCCGGCTACGTGGCGGGCGTGGACGACGTGCTGGCGGTGGCGCTGCTCGCGATCGTCACGATCGCGGGCTTCGTTTTCGCGCGCGGTGGCCCGCGCGCGCGCCTGAACCCCGGCTGGGCGGGCGTGGCGGGTCTGGCCGCGTACCTCCTCTACATGCTCCCTGTGATCGCCAGCGGCCACTGGACGTGGTCGGGGTATGACTTCGTGGGCGACTCCGCCTTCGAGATGCTCCTGGCGGTGCACATCAAGGGCTTCGGCACGGTGCTGGGCTCGATTCCCGAGACCAGCGAACGGGAGTTCCTGAAGGCCTATCTGGAAAGCGGCTACCCGCTGGGCACGCAGTCGCTGCTGGGCACCTTCTCCGGTCTCACGCACACGCCTGTGGAGGTGCTCTACCAGGGGTTCATCTCGGCGATGGCGGCGATGGCGGCGGTGGCGCTCGCGACCCTCACCTCGGGCCTTCTGCGCGCGTGGCGCGCCGCGGTGGTCGGCTTCGTGGCGATTGCAGCCAACCTCACCTACCAGTATGCGCTGCAGGGTGGAATCAAGGAGGTGGGCCTGCTCGCGACGGTGTGCGCCGCCGCGGCGCTCGCGCACGCTGCGGTGAGTTCGCGCGAGTCTGAGTCTCCGATCGGCCCATACGCGGCGGCGATCCTGCTGTCGGTCGCGGCGGCGGCGGCGCTTGCGGCATACAACGCCGTGGCGGTCCCCTACCTCGCCGGGCTACTGGCCTGCCTCGGCGCGTTCGTGGTGTTCGTGCAGCGCATCCGCCCCTCGCGTGCGTGGGTGGGCCCGGTGGCGGTGGGCGGCGGGCTCACAGCGCTGCTGGCGATTCCCTCGCTGAGCACCTTCCAGACGTTCTTCAGCGTGGCCTCCTCCGGACAGGGCTCCACGGGCGTGGGGGCGACGCAATTCGGCCAGCTGCTGCGTGCGCTGCCGCTCAGCCAGATCAGCGGCGTGTGGCTGTCCGGTGAATACCGCCTTCCGGTGGTCAATCAACCGGCCGGCCACATCACGAAGCTCGCGACGGTGGCGGTCTTCGCGCTGCTCATACCGGGGATCGCATGGGCGCTGCGCCGCCGCAGCGCGGGCCCGCTGCTGCTGCTCGGCAGCACGGCGCTGGTGCTCGCGGTGGCGCTGCCGCGTGTCTCCCCCTACGGCGGGGGCAAGCTCCTGGCGATCGCCGGCCCGGCCGTTGTGTTGATGGCGCTCGTGCCGCTCGCGGGGGTGCGGGGGCGCTTTGGCCCGCTCGCACTTGCCGCGGGCGCGGCGCTGTGCGTGGCGGTGGGAGCGTCAGATATCTACGCCTATTCGCACGATCGCATCGCGCCCACGGCGCGCATGGAAGCGATCCGCCAGGTGGGGCAGCACTTCGCGGGGGAGGGCCCGGTGGAGTGGAACGAGTTCGACGAGTACGCCAAGGTGCTCGCCGATCGGGCGCTCATCAGCGCGCCCTTCGAGGCGCTCACCCCAGCGCAGGTGCAGTTGCGCTCCCCCACCTACTTCTATGGTCACTACTTCGACCTCGATCAGGAGCTGCTGGCGTTCGTGGAGCGCTATCCCGTGATCGTCACCCGCCGCTCCCCCGCCGCGAGCCACCCGCCCGCGAACTACGAGCGGGTCTACGAAAACGCCTTCTACGTGGGCTGGCGGCGCACCTCCACTCCGACGGTGCTCGATCATCTGCCCGAGCAGCAGATCTACTCCCCCTCGGAAACCATCGCGTGCCCCGCCCTGCAGGCCTTCGTCGCGGGCGCGCCCGCCGGCGCGCAGCTGGTGCTCGCGAGCGCACCCGAAGTGGTGGGATTCAATCCCGCCTCCGACCCCACCCGCTCGGGCGGCTGGGGCCCCGATCCCGATCAGGCGGGCTCGGTCTTCACCCCCACCCCCGGTCACACCCAGGGCGTGGTGCACGTTGGCGGCGGGCGCTACGCGGTGTGGGTGCAGGGCGACTTCCCGCGTCCAATCGAGGTGTTCGTGGATGGACGCTCGGTGGGGCGGGTATCGGGCTCGAACACCCCCGGGCAGTGGCTGCAGGCGGCGACGCTCCCGCTCTCACCCGGAGCGCACACGCTGCGCCTCTACAAGCACCCCGGCCGTCTGCACCTGGGGCCCGGAGAATCGGGCGTGGGGACGCTCGGGGGGGTGGTGCTGCAGAGCACCGAACCCGAGCGCCTGCGCACGCTGCCGGTGAGCGGCTGGCGCACGCTCTGCGGGAAGCTCGCCGATTGGGTCGAGCTGGTGCGGCCTTGAGCGTTACCGTTGCGATCCCCGTCCGGGATGGGGGAGTGTTGTTCGAGCGTACCCTCACCGCCCTTGCCTCGCAGACGGTGGAGCACGAGCTGGTGGTGTGCGACTCGGGCTCTTGCGACGGGTCGCTGGAGGCTGCACGGGCGCACGGCGCGCGGGTGATCGAGATCGCGTCCGAGGAGTTCGGGCACGGCGCCACGCGCAATTTGCTGATGTCAGAGGCGCGCGGCGCGCATGTCGCGCTGCTCACCCAGGACGCCGAGCCCGCGGGCGAGCGCTGGCTGCAGGCGCTGCTCGGGGGCTTCGAGCTGGCCGGGGACGTGGGGATGGTTTTTGGCCCCTACCTGCCCCGCCCCGATGCGCCCGCGGCGGTGGCGCGCGAACTGGAGGGCTGGTTCGGCTCGCTCGCCCCCGATGGCGCGCCGCGCGTGGAGCGCCTGAGCGAGCGCGAGCGCTCGCTCTCCGCGGGGGAGCTCGTGCGCCAGAACGACTGGGAGCTCGTCGGCAGGCGGGGCTTCTTCACCGACGCCAACGCCTGCCTCGCACGCGCGGTGTGGGAGCGCGTGCCCTTCCGCGAGATGCCCTACGCCGAGGACCGCCTGCTCGCGCTCGATGCGCTGCGCGCCGGCTACGCCAAGGCCTTCGTGCCCGCCGCCGGGGTGGTGCACTCGCACTCCTACACCCCCTCTCAGGAGCTGCGCCGGGCCTTCGACGAGTGGCGCGCGCTGCTCGAGGTCTACGGCTGGCGCCGCCCGATCGGTCCGCGGCATCTGGCAAGGGAGCTGCGCGGCGCGCCGAGCGCTCATAATGTGCTGCGTCTCACCGGCGCCGTGCTTGGCTCGCGCGCGGACCGGCTCCCGCCGGGTTTACGCAGGCGGTTGTCGCTGGAGGGCCGCAGCGGGTTCGCGCCGCTGGACCTCGAGGCGCCCGTTGGGACCCCGTACGAACAGGAGACCGCGTGAACGACCACCTCAAGCCGCTCACACTGCGTCGGCGCATCCGCCTCACCTACGAATACCTCGGCTGGCGCACGCTGCTGTTCCGGGCGCTCACGCTGCCGCTCCGCCTCACGCCGCTGCGGCGCTACCTGAAGCCGGCGGGGCGGGGGATCGAGAACGACTACCGCCGCGCCGTGGCTTGGTATCGCGAGCACGGGGAGCCGGTGTCGATCGTGATTCCGAGCTACCGCGACGCCGCGCGTGTGGCGGAGCTGGTGGCGAGCATCCGCGCCACGGTGCCCGCGGGGATGGCGCGGATCTTCGTCGCCGACGACGCCTCGGGGCCCGAGAACGTGGTGGCGCTGCGGGCGATCGCGGGCATCGAGGTGATCGAGGGGTCCGTGAACGAAGGCTTCGCCGCGAACGTCAACCGCGGATTGCGCGCCGCGCTTGCGGCGGAGGCGGGCGATGTGGTGGTGCTGAACTCCGACACGGTCGCGCGGCCAGGGTGGCTGGCCGGCCTGCAGTACGCCAGCTGTCAGGAAGATGACATCGGCATCGTGGGGGCGCGGCTGTTGTATCCCGATGGGCGCATCCAGTTCGCGGGCACCGTGCGCAATGTGGGGGCGCCGGAGTGGTTCGACCACCGCTACCGCTTCAAGCCCGAGGACTGGGGACCGGCGGCGCTCGCGGGGCCGGTGCTGGCGGTCACGGGGGCGTGCATGTACATCAAGCGCGAGGCGCTCGAGCGCGTGGGGCTGTTCGACGAGCGCTACCCGATGGCCTATGAGGATGTAGATCTGTGCCTGCGCGCGTGGGAGGCGGGGTTTCGCGTGTTCTACTTCCCCGCGGCCTCGCTCTACCACCACGAGTCGGTGACGCGCGGCACCGATGTGGGCGAGCGCGAGCGCGCCTCCCAGCGCGTCTTCTGGGAACGCTGGGGGGACTTCTTCGACGCTCGCGCGGTGCGCACCGCGGAGGGGCGGCTGCGTGTGATCTATGTGACCGAGGGGACCGGCATCGGTGGTGGGCACCGCGACATCTTCGAGCACCTCAACGGGCTCCTCGATCGCGGGCACGAGGTGGCGTTGTACACGCTCGGCGACCCTCCCGATTGGTTTGATCTACGCGCGCCGGTGCGCAGCTTCGAGGACTACGAGGAGCTGATCGAGGCGCTGCAGGGCGAGGATGCGATCAAGGTGGCCACCTGGTGGAACACGGCTGCGCCGGTGTGGATGGCGAGCGTGCTGCATGGCATCCCGGTGTACTTCGTGCAGGACATCGAGACCTCCTACTACCCCGACGACGAGGTGGTGCGCCATGCGGTGATTGACTCCTACCGACCCGAGTTCCGCTACATGACGATCTCCGGCTGGAACCGCGAACGCCTCGAGGAGCTGGGGCTGCAGGCCGAGCTGATCGCACCGGGGATCGACCTGGAGAACTTCCGCGAGCGCCCGCAGGTGGAGCGCCGCGAGGACATGGTGCTCGCGCTGGGGCGCACCAACCCGCTGAAGAACCTCCCCCTCACGGTGGCCGCGTGGCGCGCGCTGCCCGAGCCGCGCCCGGAGCTGTGCATGTTCGGGATCGAGCCCGAGCTGGTGGGCAGTGAGGAGGGCATGCAGGATGAGGGGCTGCGCTACGTGGACTCCCCCTCCGACGAGCAGGTGGCGGAGCTGCTCGCGCAGGCCACGGTGTTCGTGCAGACCTCCACGCACGAGGGCTTCTGCCTGCCGCCGCTGGAGTCGATGGCCACGGGCGGCGCGGTGGTGTGCACCGACGCGCACGGCAACCGCGACTTCTGCGTGGATGGCGAGAACTGCCTGATGCCCGCCCCCGAGCGCGACGCGGTGAGCGAGGCGCTCGCGAAGCTGCTGAGCGACCCCGAGCTGCGCGCGCGCCTCGGTCGCGCAGGGATCGAGACTGCCAAGGAGTACGCCTGGGAGCGGCGCATCGACGCGCTCGAGGCCTTCCTGGAGGGGGTCGCCGCGCCGCGTCTGGTGAACCTCGACAGCGGCGTGGTGCCAGGTGGGGAGATGCCGGTGGACGCTCTCGCGGAAGGGCATTCGGCGGGCGAGGCGGTGCCTGACCGGCAGGGGACGGTGCGCTGAGGAGACGGTGAGCGGGGGAGGAAGTGGCTGGGGACGGTCAGGCGGCTCGGCTGACTGTGGATGTCTTGGAGTGTGCATCCTCGGAGATCACCGGCTCGCAGTCACCGTGCAGAACCTCCGGCGCGGGATCGAGTCCGTTGGGCCACACCACTGTTCGCGCTTCGTCATCGACTCGGACCTGTCGGAAGTATTCGGGATCGCGCAGGGGTTCCCCGAGCGTCCCGCGAAGCAAGAAGGCACAGTCGATATCACGCTCAACGCCATCGTTGAACGCGACCCGCAGGCGATACTCGTCCAGTGGCTGGACGCTGGTGACTCGGAGCATCATTCCTCCATGCTAGGGCAGAGGCGCGATCGGCGCCAGGGGCTCCAGCGCCTGGGCGCGCACCCAGTTATCAGCGAGTTCCTCGGTGTGAAGGCGTGCCCACGCACGGACAAGCCGCAGCGCACGTGGTGAAAGCGACCCATTGAGAACCCGCAGCGTGGCGAGCTCGATTTGAGCGACCTCGTCGCCATACTGGGCGTGGAAGTGCGGCGGAGGATGATCGGGACGGTACATCCAGATGACGATCCCGTAGAACATTGCGAGGCGAGGCACTGCGGCATTGTCGGTTACAGCGCGGCGGATATGGTAGGTATCTTGTGGTTGCGCCCGATCGATCTACATCGGCGATCGCCGAGCAATCGGTGTTACCGAACGATCACAGGCACGGTCTTGCTGCGGTATAGTTACCGATCGGTACCATGAAGATCCAGAGCGCTATCGACCTTGGCAGTGCCCTGCGCACACGTCGTCGAGAGCTCGGCCTCAGACAGGAGGAGATCTCTGGCGTGATCGGGGTCAATCGCCGGGTGATCGGCGAGCTCGAGCGCGGCAAGGGCACGGTTCAGCTGCGGATCGCGATGGAAGCCACGCGCGCCCTCGGCCTGGACATCGAGCTGACGCCTCGTCACTGATGAGCAAACTGATCGGCTCCCCTGGTGGGCGTGTCGCGCGACCCGCTCGACGAGGCCTGAGCAAGTGAAAGTGGGGTTCGCCCACCATCTGCGCTGCCCGGCATGCCGGCGCGAGGGCACGCTGGCGCTGCACGCCCAGTCAAGCGATGAGCGCGAGGTGCGCGAGGGCACGCTGCGCTGCGGCGCGTGCGGGCGCGAGTTCGCCGTCTCGCGCGGCGTGGGCGAGCTGCTGTTTGAACCCCCCGAGCACATCCTCAAAGAGGCGGCGGGGCTCGAGCGCTTCGCCGCGCAGATGCGCGAAGATGGCTGGGATCGCGAGTTGGTGGCGCGGCTGCCGAACCTCGAGCACGGCTACTGGTATGTGCAGGCGCGCTCGATGCACCAGCTGCTCACGAGCATCCCGTTCGCGGCGGGGGAGTCGATCCTCGATGTGGGCTCGAACACGTGCTGGGCGAGCAACCACTTCGCCGAGCGGGGGCTGCGCGCGATCGCGCTGGATATCGCGACGGTGGAGCCGCAGGGCCTCTATACCGCCGATTGGTTCATCGCGGATGGGGAGGTGTATTTCGAGCGCATCCTCGGCTCGATGGACGCGATTCCGCTCGCCTCGGGGAGCCTCGATTACGTGTACTGCTGCCAGGTGCTCCACCACAACGACCTCGCGAGCCTAAGGAGGACGTTCGCGGAGATCTTCAGGGTGCTGCGTCCTGGGGGGCGGCTGCTGATGGTGAATGAGACGCTGAAGACACTGCGCGACCCCCACGGGGTGCACGATGAGGGGGTGGAGCAGTACGAGGGCTACGAGCACGCCCACTGGGCTTGGCGCTACCGCTGGGAGGCCACGCGCGCGGGGTTCCTCACGGAGGTCACCGAGCCCCACTACCGCCCGTTCTTCGGCGATGCGACGCTCGAGATCCCTGAGGGAATACCTCCGTGGAAGGTGCGCGCGTGGCGCTGGGGCTTCGCAAGGCGCCACTCCCCGCTCGCGCGCCGCGCGTATCTGGCGTGGCTGAACAATGCGTGGGGAGGGGTGTCGATGAACATGGTGGCGAGCAAGCCCCTTCGCTACAGCGGGCGCAGCGAGCGCGTGGGAACAGCGATGCGCCTGGCGCGCGTGGCGGCCGATGCGGCGCGCCTGCGAAAAGACCGTCGCGAGGGCCACGCGCCGGCGCCGCTGCCGCGCTCGCCCGAGGAGGCCGCGGAGGCGCGGGGGGTGCCGGCGAGAGCGTGAGCTAGAGGTTCTCCGCGACGAGCGGCGCGGAGCGGTTGAAGACCCAGAAGCCGAGCGCGAACGCTCCGAAGGTGACGGCGAGCGGCCCCGCGAGCCCCGCCCAGCTGCCGATCGTGGCGGCAGCTGGGCGTGTCGTGGGTGACCATCGCGTGGCGGAACTGCTGGAGTATCGCCACGAGTGGGTTGAGCGTGTAGATGTGGAAGAAGAGGCTGTGCGCGGGGAGCAGCTTTTCGCGCACCGTCACGACGGTGATGATCACGGGCGAGCCGTAGAAGAGGACCTGGCTGAACGACTTCCCAGATCGGCTGGATGTCGCGGAAGCTCACGAACAGCGCCGAGAGCAGCATCGCCAGGCCGGTGGAGAAGACGATCAGCAGCGCGAGGATCAGCGGCAGCTCCAGCCAGCTGAGCATCGGGTGCACGCCGGAGAGCGAGTGCGAAGATCAGCACCACGACGAGGTTCAGCATCAGGTTGAAGAAGGAGAGCAGCACCACCGAAAGCGGGATCACCAGCCGCGGGAACTGGATCTTGCGCACGAGGTTCTCGCGGTCGACGACGCTGCGCACCGCGCCGGCGGTGGCTTCGGCGAAGAAGGTGAAGAGCACGATCGAGCCGAGCAGCTGCACGCCGTAGATACTGTTCGCTGCGGCTTGCCGCCTCTGCCGACTTCGGCGATCAGCACGAAGAACACGTAGAGCACGCCGAACAGCAGCAGCGGGCGCATCACCTGCCACACGTAGCCGAGCACCGAGCCGAAGAACTTGAGCTTGAATTCGTTGCGTGCGATGTTGTAGGTGAGGTGCCAGAAGCGCGCCAGTCGTCGGTCGAGCGCGCGCGGGCCCGTGATCGGGCGCCCGAGGCCCTCGTAGGGCGGTGCATCGGCTGGGCGAGGCCGGCGATGGTCTCGCCGCTCACGCGCGCACCCGCTGGGAGCCTGGCGCCGGCGCTGCGCGCGCTGCCTCCGGCCCGCGCCGGACGCCCCAGCGGGCGACGCTCGGTCTCGCACGGGCAGGTCGACGAGCCCTCCGATGGCGCGCGGGCCGGTGACGACGAACGAGAAGGCGCCCTCGAAGCGGTCGATCAGGTCGAGGCCGGTGCCGCGGTGGGCGAGCGTGAAGAGCGGGTGAGTAGCGGCCGGGCGCGAGCACGTTGTCGAAGGTGAAGGTGAACACGACCTCCTCGCCCGCGGCGAAGCGCGCCGGTGTGCTCGTGGCTCGCGGCCGGTCGTGGCCACGAGCACGGCGACGTGCTCTTCGTTGAGCAGCGTAGACGCTCGACGACGGGGTCCTCGACGTCGACCTGAAGCTGCACGAGCGCGCTGAGCGTGATGCGGCTCGACCCTGGGGCAGCGAGGCGGGCCGCTCGCCGATCGTCGTCCTCGATCCAGACCTCGCAGCACGCGCGCCTCGCCGTCGCCGCCGCGGGCCTCGCCGGCCTCGAGCGCCTCGTGGCCGACTCGCGGCCGAAGTTGATCTCCAGGTAGCGGTCGGCGACCTCGTGGGGCTCGCCGAGGTGCACCATCGCGCCGCGCTCGAGCAGCATCGCGCGGTGGCAGAAGCGGTTGAGCGACGCCCATGTCGTGGGTGACGAAGACGATCGTGCGGCCCTCGTCGCGCATGCGGTTGAAGACGTCGAAGCACTTCTGCTGGAAGGAGGCGTCGCCGACGGCGAGCACCTCGTCGATCGAGCAGGATGTCGGCGTCGACCTGGATCGCCACCGAGAAGGCGAGGCGCACGTGCATGCCCGAGGAGTAGTTCTTGAGCTTGAGCTCCTCGAACTCCTCGCAGCTCGGCGAAGTCGATCACGCGCGTCGTAGCGCGCGCGGGCCTCGCGCGGGGAGAGGCCGAGCATGATGCCGTTGAGCACGACGTTGTCGCGCGCGGCGAGGTCCGGGTTGAAGCCGACGCCGAGCTCGATGAAGGTCGACATGCGCCCGTTGCACCAGATGCTGCCCGCTGTCGACGCCGTAGATCCCGGCGAGGCACTTCAGCAGCGTGCTCTTGCCCGAGCCGTTGCGCCCGACGATCCCGAAGAACTCTCCCGTGCGCACGTCGAAGGAGATGTCCTTGAGCGCCCTGAAGGTCTCGTGGCGCGTGCGGCGCATGGGGTGCAGCGCGCGCTCCTTGAGCGTGTGGGTGCGCTCCTCGGGCACGCTGAAGGTCTTGCTGATCGCCTGTGCGACGATTGGCGGCGTGGCGCTGCTGGGGAGTTGGGGCATCCGGGGGAAGGGTATCGCGGCGGGTGGGGCACGATCGCCGCATGCCGTTCGGGTGGATGCGCCGCGAGGTGTGCCAAGAAACTTGACTTGCAGTGGATCTTGGTCAAGTTTATTTGCTAACCTTGAGTATATGTCGGAGTTGCTCAAGCTCAGGTGGTTGCCGAATCCATCCTCGGGCCTGCCGCGCAGCGCGCGGCGCGGTTGCGAATACGAGGCGTACGTTCCCGATCGCCTGGCGGGGCGTTCGATCTCGCTGAGTGGCGACACGGCTGCCGATATCGCGCAGGCGGAACGAGCCATTGAGCGCCTCAACCGTGAGGCGAGGGGCCTGTCCGATTCCGAGGCGATCGCGCGCCTGCTGTTGCGCGCCGAGTCGGTGGCGTCCTCGAAGATAGAGGGGTTGGAGGTGGGGGGCCGGCGGCTGCTGAAGGCCCAATTGGCACGCGGACTCGGCGAGGACCCCGCGGATGTGACGGCGGCGGAGGTCCTCAACAACATCGAGGCGATGCGGTGGGCGGTGGAGACGCTTGGGGTGGCGAGCGAGATGACGGTGGATCACCTGCTCGAGATCCACAGACGCCTCCTGGGAGGCACCGGCCTCGAGCGCTACGCGGGTCGCCTGCGCGAGCAGCAGAACTGGATCGGCGGCAGCTCCTACAATCCCTGCTCGGCGGCGTTCGTGCCGCCGCCGCACGAGCGCGTGCACGAGCTGCTCGAGGATCTCTGCGCCTTCTGCAACGACGATGCGCTGCCAGCGGTGGCGCAGGCCGCGCTTGCGCATGCGCAGTTCGAGACGATTCATCCGTTCATCGATGGCAATGGACGCACGGGACGCGCCCTGATCCACGTGATCCTCCGGCGCCGCGGGCTCGCACCGCTGGCGCTGGCGCCGATCTCGCTCGTGCTGGCGACGTGGTCGCAGGATTACGTTGCCGGCCTGAGCGCGACCCGCTATCGCGGCGAGCCCAGCTCAGCGGATGCGACGGCTGGGCTCAACGCGTGGCTTGCGCTGTTCGCCGCGGCCATCACGCGAGCGGTAGCCGACGCGGAGAGCTACGAGCGAAGCGTGAGCGAAGTCCAGGCGCAGTGGCGCGCGCGTCTGCGTCCCGTGCGGGCCGACTCGGCGGTCGATCGGCTCGTCGATGCACTGCCCGGCGCGCCGATCCTCACCGTGCGCAGCGCCGCGGCGCTGATCGGTCGCAGCGAGCAGGCCGTGAACGAGGCCATCCCTCGCCTGCTGGAGGCGGGAGTTCTGAAGCAGACGACGCTCGCGCGCCGCAACCGAGCCTTCGAGGCGCCCGAACTCCTCGACGCCTTCACGGATCTCGAGCGCCAACTCGCCAGCCCGCGGGGGAGCACACGACACTCACCGCCACAGCGCCCGGTGCCGCGAGCGCGGGCGAATGCGCTCAGCCGGTGACGAGCGCCAGCGCGAAGCCGTCGTGGCCCTTGGCGCCGACGGTCTGGATCGCGGTTGCGCTCACGCGTGGCTCGGCTGCTAGCAGCTCGTAGAAGCGGCGCGCGCCGGCCGCGATGTCGCGCTCGCGGGGGCTGAGATCGGCGGCGCTGGGGTCGAGGATGGCGCCTGCGCGCACGACGTTGTCGCCGACGATGAGGGTGCCCGGGCGCGAGAGCTCGAGCGACCACTGCAGGTAGCCGGGGTAGTTCTGCTTGTCGGCGTCGATGAAGATGAAATCGAAGGGCCCGGCGCCTTCGCCGTGGAGCAGGGGGAGGGTCTGCAGGGCAGGGCCGACGCGGATCTCCACGGCGTCGGCGAGGCCGGCGCCCGCGATGTGTGTGCGCGCAAGCTCGGCGTAGCGGGGCTCGCGCTCGAGCGTGACGAGGCGCCCGCCCTCGGGCAGCGCGCGTGCGAGCCAGATGGTGCTGTAGCCGCCGAGGGTCCCCAGCTCGAGGATGCTCTGCGCGTTGTGGATGCGCGCGAGCAGTTCCAGCAGCTTGCCCTGGTTGGGCGTGATCGCGATCGAGGGCAGGCCGGCGGCGTCGCTGGCGGCGAGCACCGCGTCGAGCACCGGGTCCGGCGGAAGCAGCTGCTCGCCGATGAAGCCATCGATGGCGCTCCAGAGGTCGTGGGTCATGCCTTGTAGAAGATACTGCGCACCCTCTACCTCGGCACCACCTCGAACTGCCGCCGTCCGCGGACCCTGTAGATGTGAAAGTCGCTGTCGAGGGTGAAGATGCGCGTGAGGCCGCGCTCCTCGGCGAGGGCCACGAGGGTTGCGTCGGCTAGGTCCATGGGGCGGTCGTTGTAGCGCTCCATCAGGAGGGCGCTGCGCTCGGTGGCCTCGGGGGAGAGCGTCGCGAGCAAAAGGTCGGCGCGGCGAACGAGCTTCCAGAGTGCCTCCTGCCCGCGCCAGCCGGCGGCGCAGCCGAGCAGGTAGGCCGCCTCGGTGAATGCGGGCCACGTGGTGAGCATCGGCAGATGGATCTCCTCGAGGGTGCGCCGGCAGCGCTCGTGGTCTGGCTCGTCGGCGTCGATCAGCGCGATCAGTGGGCCGGCGTCGGTGAGTGTCCCGGTTGGGTGGGCACGGGCGGGTGTCACGTGTTGGTGCGTCGCTGCGCCAGGAGGGCAGCGAATGCGGCGCCTGTGTCACGCGCGTGGCCACCACCTCCGTTGACGGCGCCGATCACGTCTTTTAGGCGTTCCTGGGCGCCGCCCGCGAGAGTTCGCTCGGCGCGTTCGGCGATCGCTCGCCGCATGAACTCAGACATCGAGGAGCCTTCTATGGCGGCGGCCCTACGGGTCATCTCATCCAACTGGCTGTCGAGGCGCAGGCTTCGCACGAGACCAATGTATCACATGGCTGCGTCGAGGTATTACATGACCTCGTGGGCGGTATCGCTCCTACTCGGGGCGTGCGGGCGAGGGGGCCATCGGGGCGAGGGTACCGTCCGCCTTGGTGGTGCGGCGATGAGGCTCTCGCCGAGCTGGTGTGTAGCGGCGACGTGGCCGAGGCGTCCAAGCACGTCGGTGGTGGGCGCGACCTTTGCGTTCTCGTAGTCGCTCAGCCGCGACGCCGACGTGCCGGCGGCCTGGGCGTACTGGCGTAGTGTCATGCCCGTTTGCTTGCGCCACGCGCGGATCTGCGCGGCATACTCGGCTCGCCCGCGCAGGGCCACCTCCGTGCGGGCGTCTGCGATGACGTTGGCCATGAGTGCGTCCACGCCGTAGTGCTCGCCCCACCCGATCGCCGTCTCGGCGGTGCGTGCCGCGGGGCCCCACGGCTGGCGGCGGATCGCCTGGGCGAGGCGACGCCAGTCCGAGAGCGTGCCGCGGTCGATGAGCGTCTCGATCGCCTCCGCCGGCCACTGGTCCATCGGCGCGGTGGAGTCGAAGTCGACGTTGCGAAAGCGCGGCGTCATCGCGTCATCCTCACCGCGAGGTCCGCGAGTACCGCCTTGACCGTCGACCACTCCTGCCAGCGGGGCTCGAGTGCCTTGTAGCTGTGCAGCTGTGTGGTGGTCTTCTCGTCGCGGGGTCGCGGATCCGCCAGTTGTCTGACGAGCTGTGTCGCCACGGCCTCCGGCCGGTGGTTGAGGTCGGCGTAGTAGGTGTCGATGCCGCGCAGCACGCCCGCCGCCTCCTCGAGTCCGATGCTCTCCGCCAGCGCCGCGATGTCGAGGTAGTCGCGGGTTTGGTTGCGGCTCAGTGCCAGCCACGCCTTGATCCGCAGGATCTCCGCCGCCGTTGGCACACGCAGCGGCTTGCCCCCCACCTCGATCTCGGTGCTCTCGAGCGGTTGGCTTCGAAGCAGTTGGCGCACACCGGTCTCGATGCCGCCCAGCTCTCCCAGGATGATCTTTCCGGGCTGCACCCTCGCTGTCGACCAGTCCCCGAGCGCCTCCAGGTTCTCGAGGATCGAGTCGTAGCGCTCGGCGAGATCGGCGACGACGTGATCGTTGTCGAGTGACTTACGGTGGTGGGCGTGCAGCGCCGCCGCAGACCCTCCCACCAGCACGGCGCCAGGGACCAGCGCCTGCAACCGCGCGGCCTTCTCCAACACATCGTCCAGCGAAGGCTCCATGACGGAATATTATCAGATCTGATAACGGATAGCGGTACCCGAGTGCCTGATCTACAGCCCGGCCTATGGCGAGGTGACCGCGTAGGTGGCTTGACTGCGTCTGAAGAAGGAAGGAGGACCCCACAAGGGGGTCCGAGCGGGCCGGTGGATGGCGGGGTCGGGCGGTGGGCGCTGCGGGTTGGAAAAGAGCCAGGCTGGCTGCGTTATTGGTGCTGGGTGCCCGCGAGCACCGCGCTGACCTGCTCGAGGTTGTGTGCGGTCTGTGTCAGCAACTCGCGCTCGTTCGCCTCGAACCGGGATGCCTGCTCCTGCAGGAGCGTTGCCATGCCCGCGAGCAGTGGAGCCCCCTTCAGGTTGCTGATGTCGCGCAGGACAGTGATGTATGGCTGGGGCATGTTGCCGCGTAAGAAGAATGCTCGAAGGGCCGCGTTGGCGAAGAACTGGCGGTGCCCGCCCTTGGTGCGCTGGGCGCGCAGCAATCCGAGCTCGTGCCAGTGGCGGACCTGATCTTGGGTTGAGCCCGTCAGTGTGGCGAGCTGGCCGATACCAAGGGGATAGCTCGCGTTGGCGAGCTTTGGGTGAGTGCCGGGGTCGAGCACCATCTCCTGCTCGGTTTCGTTGAGGTATCGCCACATGGGGCTCGCCTGCGATCCCGCAAGAGCCTCGGCGTGCTGCCGTGCGTCGGAGGGCTTGCGCGGTGGTCGCTGCGCCAGCAGTTCGCGCTGCGCGTCAGAGGTGCTTCCCGCCGCTCGGGCCCATGTGGCGATGCGCCGTCGGCGGCCTTCCGGCAGCAGCGGATCGTCGGCAAACCCTGCGTGAAACTCCTCCCCGAGCCAGTAGCCCGGGGGATCGGTACTGCGTCGCAGTCTGCTCTTGCTCGTCACGGCCATGGGAAGAGCGTAGCAAACTTAGGATCGGCATACCAGATTTACTCGTAGTCATCGACCTGCCACTCCCCGCCTTCCCAGGTGCCGACCGCCACGATCATCCCCTCTATCGGCGTGCGCGACCCCCGTGATGCCTCCATCAGCCAGACGTGACCGTCCATCGGCTCGAAGGGCGGGTCAGCGAGGCTCGGGTCGATCGCGAGGACGCCATCCATCGGATGCTCCGGCCGGGCATCGCCGAAGCACTCCCAGCGCAACTGGTCGCGTGTGGCGTCATCGAAGCCGAAGTCCAGCGCATAGAAGCCGGGACCATAGAGGCCGTCCCACACCTCCACCATCACCGACCGGCCGGCATCCATGTCGGCCCCGCACTCGTGCGCGAAGTCGCGCGTGGTGTAGTGAAAAAGACGATCCGGCATCTACGCGGAAACCCCAGCTAGGGGGTAGTCGTCTGGAAGTGTCGGTGCGTCGGGAGCCATCGACGCGAGGGTACGCGCGAGTGGAGATGCAACGCTGGATCGGGGGTTGTGCGCGAGAGACTGCGCAGACAAAGAGAGGAGAGGACCCCACAAGGGGGTCCTGGCGGGTCGGTTGGTGGCGGGGTCGGGGCGGTGTAGTACCTATGGGCATCGGTGGTGACATGCAGGCTCCGCGTCGCGAAGATCAGGGGCAGCTGTGCGTTTTGCGCAGAGCGTCGAGCGGTGGAAAGATGATGCGATCAACGGCATTGAGGTAAGGCAGCGAAGTGATCTCGACCATCGCGCGGCCGTCATCGCGCAACTCCAGCACGCCGCCGCGAGCGCCCGCAGGAATGCCATCGATCGCCTCGGTGAGCTCGACCAGATCGTGGGTGGTGATTTCGTGGAGTGCTGGCATGGTCTGCATTCTAAAGCCTCGGGTAGGCTGTCACCAGACGCGGCGCGGCGGTTGGGTGGCAGTAATGCCACGATGTTCTCACCGATGCGGTGCGCGAGTTGATTGTCGGCTCGATGTCTACTCCGCAGATAATGCCGATCTCTCGGCGATCGACGAGCGTGGCGATTGGAGCATGAAGCGCAGCGGCGATGATCGCTTGCCAGGCGCGCTCGGCGTCGGCGGCATCGAGTTCAACATGGAAGACTCGCGCCCATGTCCGCGATCGGCGAAGATCCATTCGCGCCACTTCTCGGACGCCGAGTACGCCTCTGCGGCGCGGGGGAGAGGTTGTCCAACGGTGGGAGTCGTCATCGCAGGTTTCGTAGAGGCATTCCGGGAGCGAGGTATGAGCCATCGATGCGAGGCGGGTGCGGCTGATCGTAGGGGGGACGTTTACGCCAGAAGGCTCGACTCCTGTGGTCGCGGTGAGGAGGGTTGTGCGCGAGAGATTGCGTAGATAGGAGAGGAGAGGACCCCGCAAGGGGGTCCTGGCGGGTCGGTTGGTGGCGATCGGAAGGGGAGTGGGGAGCGGCGCGCCTGGTGCAGGCTTGGCGTGTGAGACGGCGCTCTCGGCGCAGCTCGCGCACCTCGTCGGCGTCGCTGTCGCAGCGTAGGTTGGCGTGCAAACGATGCACGGGTCAGGATGGGCTGTGTATTAGCCGCTGGGCGACACGACTACGAGATCGAGTGGCTCGCTGTAGTTGGTCTCGAGGCCCTCCATGTTCGCGAGCGCTGCACGTACCTGCTCGGTCGCCTTCGCTCCACGCACTCCTGGCAGCGAGACTTCGCAGCGAACCATAAAGCCGGTCAGCGGCCGGCCATCTCGCAGACCCTCTCCGGGAGCACCGAAACGGATCTGTGCCCCGACGGGCAGGGCATTGCGTAGCCGATTTGCAACATCGTCTGCCCATTCCCTGGTGGGAGCAGAAAGCACGACATCGGCATATTCGCGGTTGGGCGGCGGAGTGGCCGGCGGCGTGCGGGCAAGCTCCCGCAGCACGACCGAGGTGGCAGCGGCCTGGGCGCGCAGAGTTGGAAGCTTGGTACGCCACTCGCGCGCCGGAGCGGCCTGCGCATGAATCAACGACTGCAGGCGCTCCAAAGGGGATGGCTCTGCGTGTGTCGCCATGAAATCGAGTGTAGTCATTCCGGTGGCCTGGTCTCTACAGCATCGATGCGGCGATCGAGCGCAGTGAGCTGCTCCGCGATGCCGGGCAGCACTTCGTCGCTTGCTCGCTTTCCTTCCTCCAGTGGGACGAGGCGGCGCTCGATCCGCCGATCGAGCTCTGTGGTCGATCGCTCCAGTTCGTGCTGGCGGTCGGCAATGGGATACCCGATGACGTTGCCAAACTGGCTGGGCAGATGGCCGAGCGAGGTCATGTACGAAAAGATGGACACGACCGACACCACTGCAAGCACGGCGCCCGCCCGCTCAAGATGGAGAAGCGTGGGGAAGCCAAGTGCGACCCCTGGCAGCTTGGCAGGGGTGCCGTAGAGCACGCTGGCTACAAGACCGCCGACATATAGGCAAGGGATCACGATGAGCCAGCCACGCCATCGCGGGAGCAGCAGACTGTTTGGTGGGGCCGATCCTTTGGCGATCATCGAACGTATGTGCGCATCACTGTGGGACGAAACTCAGCCCGTTGGTTGACGGCGAGCACGGCACGGGTGCGGGCGCCTCCGATCTCGCGCTTGAGGCGCTCGAGCAGCTCGGGGTAGTCCCCGGGGAGTGCGGGCGAGGGGTCCATCGGGCGAGGGTACGCGCGAGTGGAGATGCAACGCTGGATCGGGGGCGGCCAGCTGGCTGCCGGAACCCGATCCATCGCCGGCGGGCCGCCCAACAACGCCAACCTCACGCCGCTGGTGGTGGGGGACTTCAACGGCGATGGGCTTCTCGATATGGCGGTGGTGAGCTCCTTCCAGGGAGTTGTGACGGGCTCGAGAACACGAGCCGCGAAGTGCCGCGGTGGCCACCGCCACCCATTGGCCACCGCCACCGGGGCCGGGCGCTCGGGGCACGCCTCCGGCCGCTCCCTCGGCGCCGACGCGGGGCCAGATCCTGGTGTCGCTCGCAGCGCAGCTGGGATCCTTGGGCGAGGGGGCGTTTCGGATGCCGTTGAGAAGTAGGAGCTTCACGGTTCCCTTCAGGGCGCTGGAGGCGGGAACGGCGAGGCTCGAATGGGACGCGCGGGGATCGGTGCACGGGCGGGCTGGGGAGGCTCGGGGAGAGGCGGTGCTCGTGGCATCGGGCAGGCTGAGATTCTCGGGGCCGGCGAGGGGGATGATGCGGGTCGCGGTTACGAGGGCGGGGAGGCTGCTGTGGAGAGGCGCGGGGCGGGTGCGGCTGATCGTACGGGGGACGTTCACGCCCGAAGGCTCGACTCCCGTGGTTGCGGTGAGGACGGTTGTGCGCGAGAGATCGCGCAGGTGGAAGGGGAGAGGACCCCACAAGGGGGTCCTGGCGGGTCGGTTGGTGGCGATCGGACGGGGGGTTGGGAGCGGCGCGCTGGGTGTGGGCTTGGCGTAGGTGCTCGGGGGAGACAGCTCGCACCGTCGTCGGCCGGGGCCCTTCATTGATGGAGGCAGCATCAGGGCAGCCTGTGCTTCGGCCGGCCGTAAGTTAGGATCGTCCGTAAATATTTGCGGATAACCATGACTCAAGACGCTGACGTATCCAGGGAAGCGAAGGCGCCGGGCCATGCTCGTTGCTTTCTGCACGTGCCCAAGAGCGGCGGGACGAGTATTCACGCGGCACTTGAAGCCGCGCTTCCCGCAGGGTCGCTGGCACCCTTGCGATCGGACACCTCGATTTTCTGTGGCTTTCGCGAGTTCGAGCTCCTGAAGTCGTCAACGCGAGATCTGATCGCGGTAGATGATGACGAGGCGCGAGAGCTGCGGCGGTATCGGGCTGTGAGCGGTCACTTCTCGCTGCCCACGCTCCTTCAGATCACCACCGCGTCGACGGCGATCGGGACGATCTTGCGAGAGCCTCGTGCGCGAATCCTGTCGTTGTATCTGTACTGGCGTACGCCCAACATCTTCGAGGCGTGGTTGCCCTATACCGTTGAGGAGCAGGTACTCATGCCGCTCGATCTTTTCCTGAACGAGCCACGTGTAGCGGCAGCCGTGGACAATCAGGTGTGCCGGATGCTTCTCTACGGCGATTCACGGATCCCGAGCGATGGCTTCATAGCGACGAAGGACATTGACGCGGTCGCCTCTGACGCGATTGACCGCCTTGACACACTGGGCTTCGTCGGGGTGCTGGAGCTTGGGGACAGCGCATGGCGGGGTTTCTCGCGTCTGTTCGGCGTTCCTCTTGAGCCGAGAAGGCTCCAGGTAACCGGGGATCTGGTGAGTCTGGTGGGAGCGTCGGCCGGAGCGACGCTCATCAACTCCGATGCACTCGAGCTGATCGAGCGGCGCAGTGCCGCTGATCGGATCGTCTACGACCATGCCTTGGCGCGCGCGGGCGTTGGAGATCGGGAGCGGCTGCGGCTGGCGGAGGAGGCCTTCGCGCGCCAGCTGGTGCGATTTGGCGATCTCCTGGGAGACTCGGCGGCGAGGCTTAAAGAGCAAGCTCGGGCGGTGGACACCGCGCTTACCAAGCTCGAACAGGAGGAGCAGCTTCAGGCCCAGGTCACAGATCTCCGCACTCAGCTGGACTCGCACGAGCGAGCGGTGCAGGAACTCAGCGAGGAAATTGAGCGCCGCTCGAATGAGTTGAAGCATGTACGCGGCTGGCTCGATGCGGTGCACTCATCGGCCAGCTGGCGCATGACCGCGCCGCTTCGCGCCGGTAAGCGAACGATGCGACGCCGGCGCCAAACCAACGGGAAGGTGTAAGTCGCATCGGAGCGGTGACCGGTTTGAAGGGCTGATGGATCGTGCGCCAGCTTGCGTCAGGCTAACTGCAGGGCGCTCAGGTACACCTCGGCGACCCGCGAAAAACTGCACTCTCGTGCATATGCCAATGCCCCTTCGCTCAATGCCTGGCGCGCTTCTCGGTCGCCGATCAGCTTTTCCAGCCGATCCGCCAGTGATGTCGGGGGGGCATCGACGGGGATGAGGGAGATTGCCTTGGCGGGCAGCTCTGCTGCCCAACCCATCTCGCTTGCCACAGTTGGCAGCCCTGCTGCCAGACAGTCGGCTACGGCGGCCGAGGCCTCGCCGTTTGAGATCGTGCGCAGCTGCACTGCCAAGTCTGCCTCCCGCAGGATCTGCAAGTAGCGGTCGGCGGGTAGGTGTCCGGTGACCTCCACATCGACATGCGGCGCTGTCTGCCGCGCGAAGTCTCGCCAGCGCTGAAGCTCGTCCTCCTCACCGGGGCCGGCGATGACCAGGCGTGTCCGCTTTCGCTTGTGGGCCACCAGCGAGATGGCTTCTATCAGGCTGGCCAGACCCTTCACCTCGCTCACTACTCCCATGCTGACGATCAGAGGCGAATCGTCTGGAGCCCGACAGGTCCTGGTCTCTGTCGCGATGTCGGGCATCCCAAAGGGCATTACCGCAACCGGCACCTGCCTGTCCAGGACTCCACGGTCGAGCTCCAACACCTCGAGTGCGTGGCGTGAATGCACGAATAGCTGCTCGGCGTACTGCTGGATCTCTCGCGTCATATAGATCCCGAGCGCCGATTGGCGCTCCCAGCTGGGCGACCCTTCGTTGAGGATCTGTGGGGGTAGGCGGGGCCCGTATAGGGCCTCGATCCGCTCTGCCAGGCGCCCTGGCGGATCCTCGGGTCGCTCCTGGCCTGCGAACCATCCGTAGAAGCCTGTGAGGCGCACATCGTGCGCCACCACGGCGCCTGGGCGTTGGCGCATGAGCTCATAGACATGGCCGTGGAAGCTCGAGTTGCCCATGCTGTAAAGGACTCGATCGGGCTGGCACAGCCCCAGGTGGAATGAGCGCGCCTGCACCAGCCGGACGCCGCGCTCTTGAGGGGGTGCGTAGTGGTCGAGAGGGCTGCCGACGACTACATCCACATCGACATGCTCTCCCAGCGCGCGTGCGAGTCGCAGGTTGTAGTCGGCTATTCCCGAGCGTTCGGGGGGCCACGGTGTGACAAGGGCCAAGCGTGCGCGTCTACGCGCCCTGCGAGCGGGCACCCGATCCTGGTCCATCACATGCTCGTAGGCCCGCAAAGAACTTTCGGCTACGCCATCCCAGGTGTAGGCGCCTACCCGGCGATGTGAGCGCTCGACCAGTGCAGCGATGGTGTCCGGCGAGTCGATCACATCGGTGATGCACTCGGCGATTGCAGCGGGGTCATAGGGATCGAAGGTGGCAAGCAGGTCTCCGAGGATCTCGGGCGCTGTGGAGGTGCGGCTTGCAGCGACCGGTGCTCCGCAGGACATCGCCTCGAGGATCGGCAGGCCAGAGCCCTCGTATATCGAGGCGAATACAAACAGCGCGCACGCGTGATAGAGCGCACCCAGCTCGGCGTCGGTCACGTAGCCGGTGACCACCAGCCGGCCCTCCTCGATGCCGCACTGGGCGGCCCAACTGCTCACGAGCTCGATCTCAGAGGGCAGCATCCGACAGGCGATCACCAGCTGATGGGATGCCCGCACCTCTGGAGGCAGGAGCCCGTAAGCGGCGACGACCCGCTCCAGGTTCTTGCGAAACTCGAAGCCCGCGACGTAGAGCATGTATCCGGGCCGAAGGAAGGGTAGGCGCGTGGCGAGGACATCCCACGCGGTGGCCGGCGAGTCGTACATCTGCGCGAACTTCTCGGTTGCCCCGGCGTCGATCACGCTGACCCGCTCGGGCTGGATATCGAGTCGCTCGATGGCATCGTCGGCGGTTGTGCGCGAGATCGCGAGGACGTGGTCGGCACGCCTGACAAGCTCTGTGCGCGCCTCGTAGCGGGTGCGAATCACGGGGCTTCTCAAGTAGTGGTCGGGGAATACGAGGGGGATGAGGTCGTAGAGGGTCACGACGGTTCGTATGTCCGAACCCCGCGCCCACGCGGGCCAAATTTCGTCGAGCGTGTGCTGAAGCTCGAAGGGGCTCATCACGTGGTAGATCGCCGGAGGGCTCTTCGGCTGACATGCAACCCGGCGATCCCCGGTGGTCCACCCAAGGCGGCCCTCGCCGAGCAGCCAGCTCAGGTTGCCGGTGAAGGCAAGGGTGGGGTTGAGCAGCACCGAGTGCAACGCCTCGGGGGAGGCTCGGTGCAGCGCGCGCGTATGCTCGGCTATGTAGCGCGCGATTCCGCGATCCTGATGACCGGGGCTTTGGGCGCCCTGGGCATCGAGGCATACCGTCCTTGCGGGGAGGCTCATGCGTGGCGGTTGGGTGCTGCAATCACCATGGCGACGCCTTGCTTGCTGCTTTCGTTCGGATCTGATGCGGCCCACGTCTGCTCGTCGAGCCTATATACGGTTTGCCGGTCGAGCACCGTCCATCCCTCCAACAAAGCAGCCAGCGTCTGCTCGTCGTAGGTTCGCTCGAGTGAGTCCACATGGGCCTGGCCGAGCGGGGTCGTGAGCACGAGGAAGCCCCCGTCGTTCAGCAGCCCGGCTACGAGTTCGAGCGCCGCCCGGTCGGCGCCCTCCTTGTCGATGGCCTCGCCATAGGCGCCAAGGCCGAAGTGCTCGATCGTGGAGATCAAGAAGGCGGCATCGAAACGCTCCGCTCTGGCATCCCAGTCCTCGAAGCGGCCGGGGAAGCTCTTGAGGTTGGGATGAGAGTAGGGCAGCGGCCGCAGATCCAGTGCGGTCACCTCGTAGCCCAGAGACGCCGCTGAGAGCGGGAACGTGCTCTCGGCGCTGCCGATATCCAAGATCCGCGCTGGAGCTGTCAGCCGAGCAAGGGCGCCCATTGCGAAGGGAAGCTCGACAATGCGCTCGTTGACCTTCGCGAGCTTGGCGCGACCCTCGCTAAGCTCGACTGTGACCGGCGGGTTGAACCACAGGCCTGCTTGCGCCGCGAAGCCGCGATGCCCGTCGGCATGGTTGATGAGGTTCGCGACCGCACCGTCCAGCTGCCCCAGCGGGGCCTCGGCAGCGCGGTTTAGGCGCTCTACGTAGCTCTTGTCCTCAAGCGCATCGACCCGCGCGAGCACACGTGTCTCGTGCTCGTCGAGGTGTCCCCCGAGCGCCTCGATTGACTCGATGAAGCGGCGCATCTCGACGCCCACGTAGGCATTGGACTCGACTGCGGTGGTCGCGAACGCACCGAGCTCGCGGATCAGCTCCTCGAGCTTCTCGCCGATGAGTTGGCCGTGCTCGTCAGCGGCGCTGCGCGCGTGGTCAACACGACGGTTGATGTCGGCTACTCGCCCGTCGAGGGGCGCCGTGAAGGGGCGGCCCAGCCGGCGCCCGATACGCTTCAGCGGCGACGAGGGCATGAGCACAGTAGGGGTGAGGGCATGGGCAGAGACTAGCGAGGCCGCTACCTGGGGGGTTTTGTTGACGCCCAACCGCCCTCCGGCCGTGTCCGAGTCGAGGACAGAGCATTCTGGCATGCTTTGCACATGCTCAGTCCGCAAGGCTTCGACTCTCGCCAGTTTGCCCGTTTTGCGAGTGTGGGGGTGTTGCAGAACGGATTGAATCTGTCGATCTTCGCCATCACGGTTACGATCGGTGTGCCCTATCTACTCGCCTATCTGCTGGCTGCGGGTGTCGCTCTCACGGCGAGCTTCATCCTTAATCTTCGCTGGACCTTCTCTGGCAGCTCGACTCGGACGACAACCCAGGCCGCGCGCTATGTGTCGATCTGGATGGCCGTACTTCTGCTCGGCATCCCGACGCTCGCGATGTTGGTCAGCGTCGCTAACCTACCCAAGGTCGGCGCTCAGGCGATCGTCATCGCCATCGGTGCGCCTGTCAGCTATCTGGCGCAGCGGCGATGGACTTTCAGTGGCGGGGCCATGTGATACGGGCTGGAAGCCTGCGCTCTTTAACAAACCCGCCCTACGCATAGCTCTTCGTGTCAAACCAATGGACGAGGAAATGTGCGCCTGCCCATATGTATGCCGCGAATACCAGAACTATCACTACTTGCCTCAATCCCCAGCGCCCACTTCTCAGCCATGGAAGGAGCACGCTGACAAGTGTTAGCAGCAAGATGTATTGAGTGACTATAGCCTGCCAGGTGAGATTACCTTCGAGCGCACGCGCCCCTTGTTCTGCAAGCAATGCGTACGCCAGCAGTCCGACCGCAGCAAGTGCGAGCGCATAGTGGACGGCACTATTTCGCCACACAAGCCGACCGCCAAAAACAATGGCCACGATGGGGAGGAGATAGCTCGCGAGGAACGCCTTGGGGATCTGGGTGGTGTAGGCCTTCCAGACCAATAGTGGCGCGACGATGATTCCCGATGAGCCTTTCAAGGCGCTTCCCGGTGGATCCAGTACATATACATAGAGGTACTGTATTCCCAGTAAGCCGGCAATCGCTGCCGTGAGGAGAGCCGCTCGAGCAAACTCCTGCCCCAGTCTGAAACGAATTAAGGCGGCGCATGGGAAGACAGGCAGAAAGCAGAGCACAAAGCTGGGTTTGGCAGCTATGTTGAGGACCCCTAGCGCAAGAGATATCCAAAGCCACTTGGTGCGCCCATCGCGCAGAAACTGAAACGACGCCCAAAAAAGGCCGAGCGCGAACGGCATCAGCAAGATAGTCGACGGATTATGCCAGACGTTCGGTGGGATCTCGCCGAGATAAACGCGTGGGGCGGCCAGCACGGGCAAGCAGAACGCAAGGCTGCACAGCCCGCCAACCGTGACCGCAATTACCAATGGAAGACGGCCAAGAGAGCTCGTCGATGGGTCCTGGCTAACGATGAAGCGACCACTCAGCCAGACCTTTGCGCCCGTCGCTAGCCCGAGGACGAGGAACAAGCTAATATTCAGGCGCGCTGTATCGGTATGGAACAAGGCCACCACCGCCATGAGTATCTCCAGCAGAAAGTTGCCGGGGAACACCCCGGTCTTGAGTCCTCTGGCGGCGAATTCGACATCTGGTGGGTAATCGCTTTCAAGTCCCTGGTGCAGCGCTGCTCGATAGATGACGCTCGCGACGAACACGGCAAAAAATCCCGCCAAAAGGCAGTACCACTCGGCCCGCACCCCGATGTGAGAACGTGCCAACACCCGAACGTATCGTGCGGCTATTCGGGAATCTCCTGTGGCGTCCCTCAGCATCCCATACCGATCGCTATTTGCCGGCGAGCTCGATCAGTGAATAGTGCAAAGCCCCATCGGCTAGGTCGCCACGCTCCACCAATGCCCAATGCACTCCGGCTGCCGCGAGGGCTCGATTTGCGGCATCTAGCTCCGACGGGCGGGGGGCCAGGATCATCACATATTTGACACTAGGCTCGGTGATTCTGGCGTGGCCCAGGGGGCTCAACTGGTCGATGGATTCGCTCGCGCCTAATAGGTTGAGTGTGTCACCGCGCTGCGGCAGGTCACTCCATGCGATGCTTACAGGTCCTAGTGTTTCGGGCCACCAAAGAAATACGCGGTGACTCGGCGCATCATAATTCTGTATGATCTTGATCAGGCGCTCGCCGCCTGCATATGTTCTCCACTCTTCGGCGCCATCTGTTACGAAGATCCCCGTTGTTCCGCGGCCGTCAAGGACAGATGGGGCGTAGGACATGATGGCGAGAATCAGAAGAAAAACGCTGACTGCGAACAGGCGAGCCGCCGAGTTGCGCTGACTGATGAGAAGGGCTGCAAGTATGCCAGCTGCGAGCAGACCCAGCAGCAGGCTGCGATGCGTTGAGATCGTACTGTAGATGTCGTCTATCGAGGTTGAGCCACTGCGGATAACGACCGCAGCTACCGCAAAGCCGCCTACTGCGCCGTATGTCCATTGCAGTGGGCGGTGCGCCGATCTTGTCAGTTCGTGCAGAAGGACGCCCATGGCGGGTGCGGTGGCGATGACGACAATGTCGTATGACCACCAAACCTCGAGAACCGATGACGTGACACTGAAGCGGTAGAGCCAGAGGAGGCCGGTGAGGCAGATGCATAGCTGTGCCATACGAGCAGGAATGGTGACATCGAGAATTCGGTCGCGCATAGTCGACACGAGAGCGACAGAGGTGATGATCGGCATCCATAGTCGTGGTTCGTGTAGAAGCCAGAGATGTGGCGGACGCACATATGGGGCAGAGTTCTTGCTGTTTTCGCGTAAAAAGTTGATGGTCGGCCGTATCAGATCATATGGGTCAAATCCGCCGAGAATTGCGACATAGCCAAGATAGCCAGCTAAGAAAACAATGAGCACGGATGCCACAAGCAGGCTAAGCCGCGCCGAGCAATACAGTGCCGCGCGGCGCCCACGGCGCAGCGCGCCGACGACCTCGACGATCAGCAATGCAAGTATGGCGATCGCTATGTTTGCATTGGCAAATGCGGATGCCGCCAGCGCGACTCCGGGAAGTAGCGTCCAGGCAAGATGTCGTTCGTCGGTCCAATACCACAATCCAACGCCGACGACACCACCTGCGATCTCAATAAACGTATAATCCCATAGAAGGCTACGTGTGAAAAATGGCTGTAAATAAAGGAGTGCGGCTGCGGCGGCGGCGACGTGGACGGAGGCAAATCGTCTGACGCACATATAGACTGAGAGACCGCACGACAGCGCAAGCAGATACCGCAGAAGAATATAACCCGTGTGGACACCAAAAGCCCTGCTGAACAAACCAATCGGAAGAACCAACGAGAAGCGGGCAGCGAAGTAATTCCAGCCGAAGATCGCAAGATCGTGCTTGGGCGCCCAAGCATAGGAACTGTAGAACCACGCGTCGGCGTAGTTGAGTTGATTGATCAGCGGTAGACGTAATAGAAGCACCACCACGACCGGACCGAGCACGATCAGGCCGGCTGCCACTGAGATCTGACGCAGGTCGCCGCTGGGAGTACCTCCCGGAAATACGCGGTGTCTGTCTTGCTTAACCGTCGCGACGGTGGTCATCGAGCGATCGCGTGATTAGTCACGGTTGGTGCCGGTGAGCCGAGTACCTGCTGCACGGTATCGATAACGAAATCGACTCGATGGTCGCCGATGCCTGACCAGATAGGGAGACGGAGAAGGCGTGCCGCCACGTCCTCGGTATTCGGCGTTGGATTTGGAGATCTACCCAATCGTCGGCCGGCGGGCGAGGAGTGTAGCGGCAGATAGTGAAATACAGCGTGGACTCCCCTCACCGCAAGCTCTCGCAGGATTTCGTCTCTCTGCTCGCCGGTGGGAAGAAGCATGTAGAAAAGATGCCCGCTGTGCTGGCAACCCGGTGGCACGATTGGCCTGCGGAGAGCGCCGGCTGTCTCGAGTGAGGCAAAAGCGTCGTAGTATCGATCCCAGATCGCCCGTCGCTCTGCGGTGATCTCTGGGGCGTGCTCGAGTTGCGCCCACAGAAAGGCGGCAGCCACCTCGCTGAGCAGATACGACGAGCCTATGTCCTGCCATGTGTACTTATCAACCTCTCCACGAAAAAACCTGCTGCGGTCGGTCCCCTTCTCCTGAATCACCTCTGCCCGCTGGAGGAGGGCCGGGTCGTTGACCACAAGGGCGCCGCCCTCTCCGCACTGCACGTTTTTGGTCTCATGGAAGCTGAAGGCAGCGAGATGGCCCAGTGAGCCAAGTGGGCTTCCGTGATAGGCGGCTTCCACAGAGTGTGCCGCATCCTCGATGACGATCAGGCTGTGCTGTGCGGCGATTTGCTGTATGCGCTGCATGTCACAGGCGACCCCTCCGTAGTGGATAACTACGACTGCCCGCGTGTGCTCGGTGATTGCCCGTTCGACCGCGTCGGGGGCAATATTCAGAGTATCTGGATCTATGTCTACGAAGACCGGAGTCGCACCCAGAAGTGCGAAGGCGTTGGCTGTCGACACGAAGGCGAAGTCCGGAACGATGACCTCATCGCCGGGCTTCAAATCGGCGAGAATTCCAGCCATCTCAAGCGCCGCTGTACAGGAGGGGGTGATCAGTGCTCGACGTGCGCCCAGGCGATTCTCGAGCCACTCGCTGCAGCGACGCGCGAACTCTCCATTGCCGGACAGCTTGCCGCTCGCGAGCGCCTCATCTATGTATGCGTGCTCAGAGCCGACGAGCTGCGGCCGATTGAACGGGATCTCCATAGGTCGGGGTATGTTAGCCTTGCGCCATGACAGCGCGTTGCGAGGGCAATGGCGTCAACGGCCATCCCGACGGCTCCCGGGGCCGTATACGACGAAACGGCGCCTGCTGGAGTTGGGTTGAGCATCGTCATACCTCTATACCGCGACCAAGACGCCCTCGCTCCGATCTTCGAGCGATGCGGGTCGGTTTTGGATAGTCAGCCGGACGGCGGCGAGTTGGTGCTGGTCGATGACGGAGGTTTCGACCTCACGACACCGAGAGCATGCGATCTGGCCGCCGATTTCAGACACCCTACAACGATCGTTCGTCTGACCAGAAATTTCGGACAGCACCCGGCCGTGTTCGCGGGGCTGGCTCAGGCGCGTGGAGATCGAGTGGTCACGCTCGATAGCGATCTGCAATATCCACCGGAGGAGATCCCGAAGCTGCTCGCCGAGCTCGGTCCGGACTATCCGGTCGTATCTGGCTACCGGGCCAACCGGCGAGACCCGCTTATCAGGCGCGTTATCACGGGTGCGCTCACGCGGTGGCTAAACGCGCAGACGAAAACGAATCTGCGGGACTTCGGGTCTATGTTCAGGGCGTACGACAGACGAACGGTCGAGCTCATGGTGAGCTTTACGGAGCGTCATCGATATGTACCAGCGGTCGTCGCGTGGCTTGGAGTTCCGATCAAGGAGATCGCCATAACGCATGCGCCGCGTGGCGAGGCTGGCTCGCGATATCGGATGTCAGTCCTCGTCGAGATGGTCCTGGATCTCATCACCGGCTATTCGGTGTTTCCACTGCGCCTGCTTACAATGCTCGGACTGGCAGCCTCCATGTGTGGCTTCATCGGCACGATCGCGTTTATCATCTATCGCATCGCTGTGGGCCAGGGAGTGTCGGGTACGGTCTCGGCGTTTGCGCTCGTGTTTGCGCTCCTCGGGGTCCTTCTGTTGCTCGTAGCGCTCATCGGCGAGTACGTGGGACGGATCTATAACGAGGCAAAAGCAAGGCCTTACTTTGTTGTGGCTGCCACTCACCGTCTGGGCGGGGTCGACGCCCGCGGGGCGGAAATCAGTCACAGCAGGTAAAACGGTGAGCTTAATCGCAGCGGCTGGAGTGGGACAGCTCGTTCTTTGGCCTGCCGATTGGCCGTGTCCGCCAGGGAGTGGGTACAGATCAGCTGGCGAAGGTCGTCAGGGAGGCCGAAAGTCATGGACTGCGCTGCGTATATTTGCTGGCGTCGGCCGATCAAAGTGAGCTGGTCGTTGCAGCTGAGGGGTACGGATTCCGAGTACGCGAGATCAGGATGGAGCTGCAACGCCCCGCCGAGGGCCATCCGGCGGCGCTGACAGGCCTGCGTCGCGCGCAGGCAGACGAGCTCGACGCGCTTGCGCCGATCGCGCGGGAACGCATCCGCGGAACCAGGTTTTTCACGGACGAGCATTTTGCCCAAGAGACGAGCGCGGAGTTGTACGTGGAATGGCTTAAGCGAGGCCTAGTCGACCCAGAGCGCCAAACGCTCGTCGCCGATGGCGATCAGGGGTTTGTGGTGTGCCATCTCGACGATGCATCTGGCACTGGGACGATCGAGCTGATCGCCGTTGCTGATGAAGCCGCACGTACTGGCGTTGGAAAAAGCCTGATGGCGGGGGCTGGGGCGATCTTCAAGGCGTCGTCGATTGGCACCGCAAGAGTCGTCACTCAGGGCGCCAACGTCGCTGCTCAATCCCTATATCAGGCGTGTGGGTACAGGACTGCCAAGGTGTTCTATTGGCTCCACATTTGGCTGCCGGAATAGTAAAGCTCCCCTCCGACAATGAGGGTGCCCGTCCAGCGAGGTGGCTTCGCTTCGGGGCGCCACGTGCCAATCTGTCGTCCTCATGATGAGGCTGATCTCTGACGCCGACGCGCTTGGCTTGGGGCGGGCGTCGGCCGCTATCTGCATAGTTGTGGGCGCGGATGATGTGGGACAGGCCCACGCGAGTACGCGGAGCGTCCTCGCATACTCCGACGTCTCAACTCCATTGATCCTCGCGGGAACCTCGGTGGCGCTCGAGCGGATCCAGCAGGAACTTGGGGCGGCGGGGGAGCAGAGGGAGATCCTCGGTCTGGTCTCCCAGGGGGATACCGAGGTGTCTGCGTTCGCTGGCGCCGTTCGCGCGAGTGCTCCCGGCGACGTGGTTCTCGTGAGTCCTGGCACATTCGTCTTCCCTGGCTGGTTGGAGCGCCTGCAGGCCGCTGCGCTGAGCGACTCGACGATCGCGAGCGCCACTCCGCTATCCCTGGATCCTGGCGGGGCCGTGGGGCTTGGGGTTGCCGGGCCGTCCGATCGGGCCGCGTGGGCGAGCCTTCCGAAGGGCGCGTCCCAGGTGGAGGAAGAGATAGGCGGTGACCTCAAAGCTCTAGAGGAAGCCGCACGTCGGATTTACCGTGCCACGCCTGCCCTATACCCGCGGATCGCGACGATCGGCCCCGGCTGCGCCTACATCCGCCGTGCGGCGTTGGAGCTGGCTGGCCCGCTCGACGAGTCCAAGGGCCTCGACGAGGCGCTTTCGGAGGTGGCGATGCGCATGACATCTCTCGGCATGGTCCATGTTGTAGCCGACGACGTGCTGGTGGGTGGCCCGGCTGAGCCCCAGGAGCCCCCTCGAGGATCGACGGCGCCAACGGGTCCTGTCGAGAACGACGTGCAGGCCGTCATTGCCAACGACGAGCGGGGGCAGCTGCGTCGAGTGATGAATACGGCGCGCACGGCGCTGGGTGGGCTCTCGGTGACGATCGATGGGCGCGCGCTGAACGCGACGGTTGGCGGCACCCAGACCTACATCATCGAGTTGATCCTGGCGTTGGCGCGGAGTGGGGATGTCGCCGTCCGGGTGCTTGTTCCGCCAGATCTCTCCGATCGGGCGAGAGAGGTCCTGGCGAGTGTTCCGGCTGCGGGGCTGCTCACCTACGAGCAGGCACTTGAGGGTGCAGCGCTGACCGACGTTGTGCACCGTCCACAGCAGGTCTTCACCCCCGATGACCTCTCGTTGCTCAGGTTGGTTGGCGAGCGCATCGTCGTTGGGCAGCAGGATCTGGTGGCCTTCCACAACTATGCCTACCATCCCGATGGGGATGCGTGGCGCGCGTATCGGCGCACCACGAGGCTTGCGCTTGCCGCGGCCGACCAGGTGGTGTTCTTCTCTGAGCACGCCCGTCGGGACGCGCTCGCCGAGGATCTGCTGCCGCTCGATCGTACACACGTGGTTGGCATCGGCGCTGAGGCGATCGAGCCATCGGGCGCGCCTGGAAGTCCACCTCCCGGCCTTTCCTCCGATCGTCAGTTTCTGCTCTGCCTCGGAGCGGACTACGCCCACAAGAATCGCCCGTTTGCGATCCGGCTCTTGGGGGCTCTGCGTGGGTTGGGGTGGGATGGAAAGCTGGTCCTCGCAGGGACACACGTCCCCCATGGATCCTCGCGGGAGGACGAGCAGCGGCTTCTGAGTGATGCGCCTGAGCTGGCCGCACACACAGTCGATCTCAGGGCGGTCGACGAGGCGGCCAAGAGGTGGCTGTATGCGCACGCCGGCGCTCTGCTCTACCCCACGATCTACGAGGGGTTCGGCCTGCTCCCCGTGGAGGCCGCCCGCGCCGGTCTGCCCTGCCTCTTCGCCGCACAGGCTTCGCTCTCCGAGCTGGCTGGCGCAGCGGCGACACTGGTCCCATGGGACCCTCACGCGAGCGCCGCCGCGGTCCTGCCCCTCCTGAGCGAGGGTCCGGCGCGCGAGGCGCATCTCGCCACGTTGCGCACCCTTCGGGTCCCTAGCTGGGCTGATGTGGCCAAAGATCTCGTCGCGGTCTACCAGTGCGCTTTGGCTTCGCCCTCATCTGGAGCGGCCCCACGAATCTGGCAGGAGCTCGAGCGCGAGAACTACATCGTCAGGCTCGACCAGGACATCACCGAGCTGAAGCACATTGCCCAGGAGTACCAGGACGCCTATCACTCGCTGGAGGAGCGCGTCAGCATCGGTCTGCCGCTGATCGACAACGGAGGTCTCCTCACCCCCGCCCAGCAGCGCGGGCTTATGCGCATTGCTGGGCGGGGGCGATTGGGCGCTCTAGCAGTTGCGCCGCTGGGTCTACTGGGGCGCCGCAAAAGCGCGGATGGCTCAGGATGAACCACTAGTTCGCCCAGAGCTTGGGCGAGCGGCGCCTCACCGGGCCTCGGCGTCTCAGGTTGGACTAACCCATCTGAACATTCAGATCTCGCGCACCCCAACCGGTTCCGGGTTCCCAGACGTTCCACAAGTGATTGTTGCTCCCTTGCAGGAAAATGGATAAATGGTTTGGCAAGGAGTACCGCATCGACGATGGGCTCGCCCCTGCCGCCATGGTGACGTTGAGGTCGAACGCGCCCCAGCCCATGCCAGGTTCAACCACTTCCGCAAGTTCGCCGTTGCGCCCCTGTACAAAAACCCACCGGTAAGCAGAGCCTGCATCGCGGTTGGCACTAGGACTTGTGTTCGGCGCCATCTTGACGTTCAGATTATATGCGGCCCAGCCTGTGCCAAGTTCACGCACTTCCGCCAGTTCGCCGTTGCTCCCTTGGACGAAGACCCAACGGTAGCCAGACAACGCATCGCGGATTACGCTGGGGCTGGTGTTCGGGGCCATTGTCACGTTCAGATCGAACGCGCCCCAGCCCGTGCCAGGTTCAACCACTTCGGCCAAGTCACCGTTGCTCCCGTGAACAAACACCCACCGGTATTGAGATGAGGGGGCTCGGATAGCGCTCGGACTAGTGCCGGCTGCCATTTTGACGTGCAGATTGTATGCGGCCCAGCCTGTGCCAAGTTCACGCACTTCAGCGAGTTCGCCGTTGCTTCCCTGGACAAAGACCCAACGGTAGCCGGATGCCGGGTCGCGGATCACACTCGGACTAGTGCCTGGTGCCATTGTCACATGGAGATCGTATGCGGCCCAGCCTGTGCCAAGTTCACGCACTTCCGCTAGGTCGCCGTTGCTGCCCTGTATAAACACCCATCGATAGCCCGTCGCGGGATCGCGGACTACGCTCGCGTGGGTGCCTGCTGCCATCTTCACGTTGAGATTGTATGCAGCCCAGCCTGTGCCGAGTTCACGCACTTCTGCCAGTTCCCCGGTGCTCCCGCGAGTGAACGCCCACTGATATCCAGTACTCGCGTTGGCAATGGTCCATCTGGCTTCATCGGCAGGGGTTACAAACGTATTGTCCGCACCGTTGCTGCGGACTCCTCCGCTCGTCGCGATGAGTCGGTAATGGTAAACGGCCCCCGGTTCGAGACCAACGATTGCCACGGGCGTTGATGTGGCGGTTTGGCCTGCTCCCGCATCGCTTTCTGGAGTTGAGACGCTATATGCCGTAGTCAATCCGTATTCGTAGTGGTACTTCGCATCATAACCCCGCGGATTGACGGTCCCATTGAGCGTAGCCTGCGTCTGCTGAACGGCGGTCGCCGTTCCAGTAACCGCTTCCACCGGCCCAGGTGTGGTAAACGTCTGATCGCTGCCGTACCCCGTCCCGGCAGCGCTGGTAGCAACGAGACGATAGTGGTAGAGAGTCCCAGGCTGGATACCTGTCGTCAACGTGGCGCTCTCAGGAATCGAGTTGAGGCTCTGTCCAGCGTCGCCCTGCGGCGTCGAGGAGCCATAGCTCGGTGTCGTGCCGTACTGGAAGTAGTACCTCGCGTCGTCGATGCCCTGCGGGTTTACGCTGCCGCTGATGGTGGCCTGCAGCGGCTGCAGCCCCGAGGACGAGCCGGTCGTCGCCGTGGGCGGTCCCTCCGGTCCGAAGACGATGCTCGCGGCGCTGCGGGGCTGGTTGGGCTGACCGGCGGACGGTGGCGCATAGAGCTCCGTGTCTTCGGATGCGCTGCAGTTGATCCTCGCGGTGCCTTCGAATGCGTACTCGTAGTAGAAGACGTGTTCGAGATTGCCCGTCTGCGGGATGAGCGTGTTGACCAGCCAACCGGCATCACCAGCCTGCACCGCTTCGCCGCGAGGAGTCGATTCGCCCGCCTGGCAGTAGTACGCGCCGATCTCCGTGAACCAGATGTGGTTGGTGCCCGATGGAAGCTTTGCAGTGAATTCATTCACCGGTGCCGGGTTATGGCGAAGGACCGTGTGGTATGGATGAATGCCCCAGTTACCGGGGTTCGAGGGGGTCAGCATTTCCTCGTATTCTTCCTCGTATTTTGGCATGTGTTCTTCATCGTGGAAGTCGCCTGCGATGGCAGTACAGCTATGCGACTGACATACCGAGTATGCGGAGTTCATGTAGTGGGCGGCGGCGACTGGCGAGACATAGAAGTTGACGTGTGTGCTCATGTGATTTGGCTCGTTCCACGCCTCCAAGTAGCGGATACCGGAGAATTCGTTGAGGAAGCTTGTGAGTTCCGCCTGGTAGGTGGCGGAGGAGGGGGCGGTTCCGGTGTAGTTGGCGAGGGCCACATCGCGAGTGAGTCCCAGCGCGCCAGCGCGTTCGTACCAGCTCCTGAAGTTCGCGAGTTCGTTCGCGTAGCCGCCGCCCGTCCTCGCGTTCCACTGCACCACGTAGCGAGCGAGCTTGATGTGCGAGGGAGGGCTGCCCACCCAGGCGTTGGTGAACAGATTCGACACCCCGCCTTCCCAGTTGGCGAGGTGCTGATCGGAGATCCCATCCACATACGTCGTCGTCGCCGAAGCCGACGCGCCCACGAAGGCGAGGCTCAAACAGAGCGCCGCAAGGCATGCGCTCACAGTCCCGCGAAAGAAGCGTGTTGCTCTCACGCGAGCCACGCTTCCGGCTGCCGGCGCCGCACTCGGCCAGACCGCCATGTCACACGCCCGAACTCCACTCCCATCCATCCCTCGCAAACCCATCATCCCTGCCTCCGTTGTTTACCGACACCTCAGAACGGGCACCACTCTGACGCAGACAATTGATTCCCGCAAGGCTTCACTCAGAAGCTCCTCCTCACGAGCTATATGATTCACATCGCTCGTGCAGCCGTTATCTATATGAAGTGACGCCCACCACCCGCGAGCGTCTCGCCGGCCCTCGGCTCACCACCCACCGACCCGCTAGGACCCCCTTGTGGGGTCCTCTCCCTACAACCCCTCCGCCCGCGCAAGGATTCGGTGCTCCCGCTTCGCCGGAGTGCGTGAGGGCACCGTCGGCGGGCGAGTCAGCAGCCGGTAGCCGCGCTCAGAGCACGGCAGACTTCATCCATCCGCTCGGGCCCGAGTTTGGTGATTCGCTTGATGAGCAGACCCTTCGCGATAGTGCCTACGTTGTCGAGTGTGACCGCGCAGGGCTCACGCATTCCGTCGCTCTCGTCGAGGTGAACGTGCGTGGGGATTTCGCGCATGCTACGCGTCGTTGGGACGATCAGAATCTCACTCAGCATGTCGATCGCTCCATCGCGCGTCAGCACGAGGACCGGGCGACGGCCGGCTGTGGGGTGCTCGCTCCACCAGACCTCCCCGCGGGCAGGGCTCATCGGCTACGGCTGCCAGGGCGGGAGTCCGGCGTTGCGCTCTTCTTCGTCCAACCGCCGCAGGTTGTCTGCAGTCAGTGCCGCATTGAACGCCTCCAGGTCTCCCCAGTCCTCAACATCGCCATCGACTCGCCGCGAGGCAATGAAGTCGAGCACCGGCTCGATCTCGGCCTCGGGCAGCTCATCCAGCAGCTTGTGCGCCCTCTCGCGTGTGGTCATCGAGGTTCGATTTTAGCGTGTGCCAGAGTCCCCGTCCCTGGAGGTGCTCGTGGAGGCGAGCTTGGCAAATCGTAGATAGGTGCGCGCGCCCTGCCTCGCTCGCCCGGGCATCGCACCGCCGCTACGATGGCCCGGTCGACAGCTGCTTGAGCGCCTGGGCGGCAGCTTCGCCCGCGGGGCTCAGCGTCCACGCGTTGGTCTTCCCGCGCCCGCCCACATGTTTATCGAGCAGCCCTTTGTGGAGCAGCCGGTCGAGCATCTCGCATATCTGGCCTTCGTGTTTGCCGAGTGCCTTGGCGATCTCGCGGTTGCTCGCGCCGGGGTTGGCCGCGAGGTGGCGTATGGACGCGCGCATGTTCTTCGACCGCCGATCGTTGAGCGGGCTGGGAAGGGCCGCGAAGGGGTTCTCCGCGCTCTGCCTGCCGCGGGCTCCTCGTGAGCCGTTCCGGGATGAGAGTGCGCGTTCGGCCTCGCGCAGTATCCGCTCCTCGCCGAACTCGCGTGCGATTGCCGCCACGGCTCCCAGCAGTTTGAGTCGCCTCTCCTCCTCGGTGGGGACGCCTCGTTGCGGGGTCCTCTCGCCGCCCCCCGACACTTCAGCCACGCTCGCTCGACCCCGCCCCAGTATTTGATTGCTCGTTCTCGGGCCTCCCGCCGGTGTCGGCGTGGGCCCCCTTTTGTCGACGGTCATCAAACAGGCCAGCCCGCCTGATGTCAATGACTGGAACTTTCAGTCAGGCTGCGTCTTTAACTTGTCCTGCCCCGGCGGCCCCCGCTCGCGGGTCCACCTACGCCCGGTTCGCCACCCCCGCGACCCGCTAGGACCCCCTTGTGGGGTCCTCTTCTCAATGCCTCTCCCCGACTGGTAGGCTTGCAGGCAGAATGTTGCGGGTGGCCGTTGGGGCCCGCCGTCAAGAACCTCGCCGGTCTTCGTGGCGTCAGCCGGCTACATCTTGGGGTTGGGAGTCCGAGACCCGATCAATCGATCTGCAAAATACGCCGTAAGCAGCATATTTTGCAGGTGGCAGCCCAATCCCCTGCTGCGTACTGCCTCGTTCTCGGCATATTTCGCAGTATGGCTCGTCCGCTGCGGCTTTATTTGTGTTTGCAAACAAAGCCAAATAGAGTCGGTGGCGCTAGTCGTCGAAGCTGGCGAGGGGGTGGTGCTCGCGCACGTAAGCCGGCGAAGAGGGGCACGGTGAACGCGACGAGGCCGCGGCGGGGGCTGTAGATGAGGTCTTTGCGCATCAGATTCTCGCGTAGCAGGGATGCGCTGCCGACCTCCTTGTAGCCGGCGCGGGTTGCCACGTCTGCGGTTCGGGTGGGGTCCTCGCCGAGTTCGGCCATCGCCGATAGGTAGCGCTGCTCGGCGTCGGATGCCGTCTCGAAGCGGTCTCTGAAGAAGCGCCTGCTCAGTGCCTCGGAGATCAGGGCCTGGGCGCTTTTGACATCTCGTGCGCGTATCGGCGAGGTGTCGACCTCGTTCCAGAGCACGCGCCCGTACTCCTGCAGGAAGTGGGGGTAGCCGGCAGAGGCTTCGATGATCAGCTCCACCGCGTCGCGGCTCGTATTCCACTTCGAGCTGTCGCGGCTGGTGCGATGAGCGCTAGGCGGGCCTCGGCCTCGGAGAGGCGATCGAGTTCGTGGTAGGCGAACATCCGCTCTGCGTATGGTTTCGCCGCCCGCAGCAGGCGCGGCAGCGGTGGCAGTCCGGCGCCCACGAGCGCGACCGGCAGCGAGCGTTGACCGACGCGGTTCATGGCAATGCACACGGCCGCGAGTGCGACTTTGTCGAGACCTTGCATCTCATCGAGGAAGAAGACCGCGCCGGTCCGCCTGCCTGCGCGACCTGTCCGACCTCGACGAGCAGCGTCGCGAGATCGCGCTCGGGGTCCCCGCTGTCGGCGGTTCCCTTGGATGCCTCGACATCGATCCTTGCGGTGATCCCGCCGGGCAGTCCGAGCGTGAACGCCTTCAGGACGCCCAGCGCCGCCGTTGCGTGAGTCTGCATCCGCTTGCGGCGGCTCATCGAAAGCAGCATCTGGTAGGCGAGCTCCGCGAAGATCTGCCGGAAGTCGCCGGAACCGACCTCCTCGACCTCGTTGCAGGCCCAGCCGGCCTCACGGGCGAGCGTCTCGAACTCCAGGAGTAGGACGGTCTTGCCTACTCCTCGCAGCCCGGAGTAGATCAGGCTGCGCTCTGGCTGGCCCATCGGCGAGGCGCCCGAGCAGCACTCTGAATGCGTCGAGGTCGGCGTCGCGTCCCGCGAGTCGTCCTCGGCTTGATTCCCGAGCCTGGCGTGTATGGGTTCAGCCGCTGGTCCATTTATTTGGTATCCCAAATAAACGCATATAATGCGGCGGAACCGGGGCGACGCTATCCGTGGGCGAAGCCCATGCCGCCGGCTCGCCCGATCCAGGAACCGCTCGCCGGGTCGGCATGCTGCATGATTGCCCAGCCCTTGGGCAGCACCTGCGAAGCGCTCGAACTCGTTCATATCGGGATCGCTGGCAGCCCGTCTTCTACGAGACGGCTCGCGGGGAGCGCCGGCATTGGGACTTCCTCACCGGCCAGAAGACGCCGATCGATGTTCGCATCGAGTTGCCTACGACTGTGAGGGCCGTGCTTCGGGTTGGGCCGCCAAGGTTCCCCACCTCGACGCAGCGCTGGCGTCTGATGCAGGGCAAGACTCGATCTTTCCCTCGCTCTCGTCGGGGTCGGCATACGCCATATGGGGACCTGGCTGTGGTCCGACGGCATCTTCATGCCTCCAAGTCGAGCTGATGCTAACCCTGCTCCAACAGGCCAGCCCGCCTGATGTCAATGACTGGAACTTTCAGTCAGGCGTCGTCTTTAACCTGTCCTGGCCCCGGCGGCCAGATAGCAGGCACACGACCGTCAAGCCTCTGTGCTTCGCGGCTGCTGGATGAGTCCAGGGGCCTCCACGAGGCGCCCCTTTACACCGGGCGCCAAAGGCGGTCGATCGGCAGCACGTAGAGATGGTCCTCGAAGCGGTACGCGCGGGTGCCGGTGTATAGGGCGACGCCGGCGAGAAGCCGCTCGCCGAGGGCGTCTCGCAGCTTCTGGAGATGGCGCATATCCCGGCCCGGCACGCGCCCGGCGGCCTTGACCTCGAAGGCGAGGATGCGCCCATCGCCACGTTCGACGATGAGGTCCACCTCGTCGCCGTCGTATGTGCGCCAGTGCCCACAGGCGGCGACCTCCTCCAGCCAGGACGCCTGCTTCAGCAGCTCGCCCACTACGAACGTCTCAAGCAGGTGCCCGAACTGTGAGAGCGCCGCCGCGTCGCGCCCGGCGAGCTTCTCTGGCGTGAGGCGCAGCAGGCGCGCCGCCACACCGGAGTCGACAACGTGAACCTTCGGCGCGTTGGCGGATCTCGTGCGGATCGTCGTTCCCCACGCAGACAGGCGCATGACCAGAAAGACAGCTTCGAGCAGCTTCAGGTAGTCGGCCGCTGTGCCGCGGTCAAGGCCGGTTCCCTCGGCCGCCGCCGTGACGTTCAGCACCTGGCCCGTTTGTGCCGCCAGCCGGTACAGCAGCGCCGGCAGCTGCTCACGTCGGCGCAGTGGCGACAGTTCGCGCACGTCACGCTCGAGCACCAGTGCCGTGTAGTCGTCGAACCAGCGGTTGCGCGACGCCAGGCTGCGTCGTGCCAGGGCGATCGGCATGCCGCCGGCGACGATCCGTGCGATGTAGTCCTCCCTGCTCGTCTCTTCGCCGCCCACGGGACGCACGGCCTCGGCGGGGTCATCGAGGAGGACCCCCAGCAGATTCTCCTCCAGGCCGCCGATCTCGCCCTGCGAGAGGGGCCACAGCGAGAGGAGGTGCAGGCGGCCGGTGAGCGACTGTGCCGCCAGCGGCAGCGCGTCATAACGTGTCGATCCAGCGATCACAAAACGACCGGGTCGCAGGTCGCGGTTCAACTCGGCCTTGATCGCGTCGAGCACCTCCGGCACGTGCTGGTACTCATCGATGCACACCGGCGAGGGTCCGGCAAGGAAGGCGCCGGGATCGGCTCGCACGGCCTCGCGCACGGCGAGGTCGTCCAGATCCACGAGCTCCGCCTCGTGGGCTCGTGCCAGCTCGGCGAGCAGAGTCGACTTACCGACCGTGCGAGGACCCTGCAACGCGACCACCGGCTCGTCGTCCAGCCGCGTCAGCGCGACGTTCAGGAGACGCCGAGGGACGGTTCCGGAAAGGGGCGCAAACACAGTGGTCACGGACCCACGGTAGCATCAAATCCCCGTTTTCGAGGGCCTTGAGCCCACTTTTTTGAGGGGACTTAGTCCCCGCTTTCGAGGGCCTCGAACGCCCGTTTTCGACGACAATCGCTGGCCTCGCGCCGCGGCTACCCGCGCGACGCGCTGAGTTCAAGGGGCGAGGCGTCGCAGCTTGGGGACCTCGTCGAAGGCGGCATCGGTGCTCGCGATGACGCCGCACCCGGCGATGAGGATTCGCGGCTGCTGGATAGCAAGGGCCGCAGCGTGGCTTCCCTTCGCGGCGCCGCGTGCCAATCTGTTGTGCTCATGATGAGGCTGATCTCTGACGCCGACGCGCTTGGCTTGGGGCGGGCTTCGGCCGTTATCTGCGTAGTCGTCGGCGCAGACGATGCGGGGCAGGCCCAGGCGAGCACGCGTAGCGTCCTCGCGCATTCCGACGCCTCGACTCCCTTGATCCTCGCGGGAACCTCGGTGGCGCTCGAGCGGATCGTGCACGAACTTGGGGCCGCGGCGGAGCAGAGAGCGATCCTCGGTCTGATCTCGCAGGGGGATACCGAGGTGTCTGCGCTCGCTGGCGCCGTTCGCGCGAGTGCTCCCGGCGACGTGGTTCTCGTGAGTCCTGGCACGTATGTCTCCTCTGGCTGGCTGGAGCGCCTGCGGGCCGCGGCGCTGAGCGACTCGACGATCGCGAGCGCCACCCCGCTGTCCCTGGGTCCTTGCGGGACCGTGGGGCTTGGAGTTGCCGAGCCATCCGATCACGCCGCGTGGACGAGCCTTCCGAAGGCCGCATCGCAGGTGACGAAAGAGATACCTGGGGACCTCAGCGCTCTAGAGGAAGCCGCACGTCGGATTCACCGAGCCGCGCCTGCGCTGTATCCGCGAATAGCGACGATCGGCCCCGGCTGCGCGTACATCCGCCGCGCGGCATTGGAGCTGGCGGGCCCCCTTGACGAGTCCAAGGACTTCGCCGGGGCGCTTGCGGAACTGGCGATGCGTATGACCTCCCTTGGCATGGTCCATGTCGTGGCCGACGACGTGCTAGTGGGCGGCTCGGCTGAGTCCCAGGAGTCCCCTCGAGGATCAACGGGGCCAGCGGACCCCGTCGAGAACCCCGTGCAGGCCGTCATTGCCAACGACGAGCGTGGGCAGCTGCGTCGAGTGATGAACACAGCGCGCACGGCATTGGACGGGCTCTCGGTGACGATAGATGGACGCGCCCTGAATGCAACGGTGGGCGGTACTCAGACCTACATCATCGAGCTGATTCTGGCGTTGGCGCGTGGGAAGGATGTGGCCGTCCGCGTGCTCGTCCCGCCAGACCTCGCTGATCGCGCGAGTGAGGCCCTGGCGAGTGTCCCGGCTGTGGAGCTGCTCACCTACGAGCAGGCGCTCGATGGTCCTGCGCTGACCGATGTGGTGCATCGCCCGCAGCAGGTCTTCACCCCCGACGACCTCACCTTGCTGAGGCTGGTCGGCGAGCGCATCGTCATCGGGCAGCAGGATCTGGTGGCCTTCCACAACTACGCCTACCATCCCGACAGCGACGCGTGGCGCGCGTATCGGCGCACCACGAGACTCGCGCTGGCAGCGGCCGATCAGGTGGTCTTCTTCTCTGAGCACGCGCGTCGGGACGCGCTCGCCGAGGATCTGCTGCCGCTCGACCGTACACACGTGGTTGGCATCGGTGCTGAGGCGATCGAGCCATCGGGCGCGCCTGGCAATCCACCTCCTGGCCTTTCCTCCGATCATCAATTTCTGCTCTGCCTCGGAGCGGACTACGCCCACAAGAATCGCCCGTTTGCGATACGGCTCTTGGGGGCTCTGCGTGAGCTGGGCTGGGATGGAAAGCTGGTCCTCGCGGGAACGCACGTCCCACACGGATCCTCACGGGAGGACGAGCAGCGGCTGCTCCGCGATACGCCTGAGCTGGCCGCCCACACAGTCGATCTCGGAGCGGTCGACGAGGCGGCCAAGAGATGGCTGTATTCGCACGCCGGCGCCCTGCTCTACCCCACGATCTACGAGGGCTTCGGCCTGCTCCCCCTCGAGGCCGCCCGCGCCGGCCTGCCCTGTCTCTTCGCCGCACAGGCTTCGCTCTCCGAGCTGGCTGGGGCGGCGGCGACACTGGTCCCATGGGACCCTCATGCCAGTGCGGCTGCTGTCCTGCCGCTGTTGGGCGAGGGTCCGGTGCGGGAGGCGCATCTCGCCGCGTTGCGTACCCTTCGGGTCCCTAGCTGGGCTGACGTGGCCAAAGATCTCGTCGCGGTCTACCAGCACGCTCTGGCCTCGCCCTCGCCAGGAGCGGCCCCCCGGATCTGGCAGGAGCTCGAGCGCGAGAACTACATCGTCAGGCTCGACCAGGACATCGCCGAGTTGAAGCGCATTGCCCAGGAGTACCAGGACGCCTATCACTCGCTGGAGGAGCGCGTCAGCATCGGTCTACCGCTGATCGACAACGGAGGTCTCCTCACCCCCGCCCAGCAGCGCGGGCTCATGCGCATTGCTGGGCGGGGGCGACTGGGCGCTCTAGCGGTCGCTCCGCTGGGCCTGCTGGGACGCGGCAGCTCTAAGTCCTAGGCTCCAACCCGTCCTGCGCTTGTCTTCATTCCGTCCGACTTAGGGTTCGCCAGTGTACCAACCACCACCAGAATTCCACCAATACAGGATCTGTTCGCTCGCGCTCCCGTAATAAACATCGAGCAGGCCGCTAGGGCTGATAACTGCTGTGGGATCGCCACCAACAGCTTCAATAGCGCCGAGCTGCTGAAGATTCCAAGTCGAGCCCTTGATATACCAGTACCACAGTGCTCCTTCGGGTCCTCGATAGAATATGTCTTCGCTGCCGTCGGATGCCAGGACTGCCGATGGGTTTCCAGCCAGCTTCCCCGTGTAGCCCCACTGTCGGAGCGTCCATGAGGAGCCGTTGATGTACCAGTCCCATAGAGCCCCATCGGTCCCTCGGTAGTACACATTCCTGCTGCCATTGGACTGCTGCATTGCGACGGATGGGTTGCCTGCGACCTTTCCCGTTTCGCCCCACTGTCGGAGCGTCCATGAGGCGCCGTTAATGTACCAGTCCCATAGAGCCCCATCAGTTCCTCGGTAGTACACATCCTCGCCACCGTTCGATTGCTGCACAACGGCTGTGGGATCTCCGGCAATCTTCCCGGTTTCTCCCCATTGACGCAAAGAGCCAATGGTTCCGTTGGAATTGATATTCTGATCCCACAGCGCACCGTCGGTGCCTCGATAAAAGACATCTTGGCTCCCATTGGGCAGGACGACGGCAGATGGACTGCCAGCGATTTTGTTGGTATAACCAATCTGCCCTGGGCTCCAGGATGAGCCGCTCCAATACCAGTATTGGAGTTGCCCGGCAGGACTGTTGTAGTAAATATCTTGGGCGCCACTCGATAAAAGATTTGCTGATGGACCACCGATGACGGCATTAGTGTAGCCAAGCTGGGCTGGAGTCCAGATGGAGCCGTTCCAGTACCAGTATTGGAGTTGGCCGTTTGTCCCGGTGTAGTAGACGTCCTGAGTCCCGTTCCAATACACGACGACGGATGGCGGTGCCATGATCACTGTCGTGACCACTTGATCTGTACCGTAGCTGGTGACACCACCGCTCGTCGCGACGAGGCGATAGTGATAGGTAGTCCCTGGTTGTAGGCCGGTGATGATGGCGCTCTCTGGCACAGGACTGCCGCCGGCTCCGGCATCCCCTTCGGGTGTGGCGGAGCCGTATCCGACGCTCACTCCATACTGGAAATAATACTTCGCGTCGTAGCCGCGCGGGTTCACGGTTCCATTCAATGTGGCCTGCTTCACCTTCACTCCCGATGCCGTTCCAGTAACCGCTTCCACCGGCCCAGGAGTCGTGAACGTACGGTCTTCCCCGCCCGTAGACCCTTCGCTGCTCCAGGCTACGATCCGATAGTGGTAGGTGGTGCCTGGTTCCAGTGGAACGGTAAGGCTTCCTCCAACATCGCCCGAACCCGATCCGGCATGGCCTTCGGTCGAATACAAGCCGTAGCCCGAGGTGGTGCCGTATTCAAAATGGTAGCTCGCGGCGAGAAAACCTCCCGGATAGATGCTGCCGGTGAGGGTGGCCTGCTTGGGTTGCACTTCAGTTACTCCGCCAGTGTATCCCCAGGGCACGCTTTTCCCATTCCAGACGAAGCTTGCCGCAGGTCGAGGATAGTCCGGTGCGTTGGGATCGCTGCCAGGCAGATAGAGCGCATCATCTGCTCCTTCCGACACGCATGATGGCTGCTTATGTTCCTTCAGCATAAACTCGTAGTAGAATACGTGTTCCAGGCTGCGGTTACGCATCAAGGTGTCCACGAGCCATTTGGCGCGTTCAGCCTGACCAATTTCACCGTTTTCCTTGAGTCCGTTGAAGTCCTGGCACTTGCGGGCAGCGATCTCAGTTAGCCATATCTGGTCCCCTGAGCCACCGTTAGGAAGGTGTTCAACGAAGTGCTGAAATGGCGTTTCGCTTCGTTCTTCGACGGAGTAGTAAGGGTGGACGCCCCATATCGTAGGCACTGGATTCAGGTGTGTCCTGTATTCATCCTCATACGCACCTACAGTCGTCGTATCTTCGAGATTGCCCGCAATGATCGTGCATGCGTATGTATTTTGGCAGGCTGAGTAGCCTTCATTTGTGAAATGGGCAGCATTCGTGGCCGACTCATGGCCCTGGTTGTTGGGCTCGTTCCACGCCTCCAGGTAGCGTATAGGATGGCCCATCGTGCGAGCCTGGTTCAGGATCTGTTCCAGCCTGGACTTGTATTCGGAAGAGGATCCAGGATACGTGCTGTTGTAACTCGTAAGTGCGAGGTCAGGCGTGAGGCCCCAGCTACTGATATCCGTCAGCCACGATTCAAATTCGGCGCGGTACGCAGGATAGCTGCCCGACATGACGTTCCACTGCACGACATACCGTGCGAGCGTAACGTGAGAGGGAGGGCTTCCCACCCACGTTCCATGGAAAAAACCAGCGAAGTAGCTGCCGGAGAAGCCGCCATCCCAGGCAGGCAAACTCTGATCGGAGATCCCATCCACATACGTCGTCGTCGCCGACGCCGACGCGCCCATGAAGACGAGGCTCAAACAGAGCGCCACCAGACAGGTGCTCACGATCCGGCGAAAAACGCCCGCTGGCGTGACCCAAGCGATGCTTCCCGCTGCCCGCGCCGCGCTCGGCTCAACCGCCATCTCACGCGCCCCAACCGCACTCCCATCCGCTCCTCGCAAACCCATCATCCCTGCCTCCGTTGTTTACCGACACCTCAGAACGGGCACCACTCTGACGCAGACAATTGATTCCCGCAAGACTTCACTCAGAAGCTCCTCCTCACGAGCTATATGATTCACATCGCTCGTGCAGCCGTTATCTATATGAAGTGACGCCCACCACCCGCGAGCGTCTCGCCGGCCCTCGGCTCACCACCCACCGACCCGCTAGGACCCCCTTGTGGGGTCCTCTCCCTACAACCCCTCCGCCCGCGCACGGATTCGGTGCTCCCGCTTCGCCGGAGTGCGTGAGGGCACCGTCGGCGGGCGAGTCAGCAGCCGGTAGCCGCGCTCAGAGCACGGCAGACTTCATCCATCCGCTCGGGCCCGAGTTTGGTGATTCGCTTGATGAGCAGACCCTTCGCGATAGTGCCTACGTTGTCGAGTGTGACCGCGCAGGGCTCATCGGCTACGGCTGCCAGGGCGGGAGTCCGGCGTTGCGCTCTTCTTCGTCCAACCGCCGCAGGTTGTCTGCAGTCAGTGCCGCATTGAACGCCTCCAGGTCTCCCCAGTCCTCAACATCGCCATCAACCCGCCGTGAGGCAATGAAGTCGAGTACGGGCTCGATCTCGGCCTCGGGCAGCTCATCCAGCAGCTTGTGCGCCCTCTCGCGTGTGGTCATCGAGGTTCGATTTTAGCGTGTGCCAGAGTCCCCGTCCCTGGAGGTGTTCGTGGAGGCGAGCTTGGCAATCGTAGATAGGTGCGCGTGCCCTGCCTCGCTCGCCCGGGCATCGCACCGCCGCTACGATGGCCCGGTCGACAGCTGCTCGAGCGCCAGGGCGGCAGTTTTGCCGGCGGGGCTCAGCGTCCACGCGTTGGTCTTTCCCGCTCCGCCCACATGTTTGTCGAGCAGCCCTTTGTGGAGTAGCCGGTCGAGCATCTTGCATGTCTGGCCTTCGTGTTTGGCGAGTGCTTTGGCGGTCTCGCGGTTGCTCGCGCGGGGGTTGGCGGCGAGGTGGCGTATGCACGCGCGCATGTTCTTTGCCCTTCGATCGTTCAGTGGGCTGGGGAGCGCCGCGTAGGGGTTGTCCGCGGTCTGCCTGGCGCCGGCTCGTCGCGAGCCGCCCGGGGATGAGAGTGCGCGTTCGGCCTCGCGCAGTATCGGCTCCTCGCCGAGTCCTCGCGCGATCGTCGCCACGGCGCTCAGCAGTTTGAACCGCGTTTCCTCCTCGGTGGGGAGCGCTCGTTGCGCGGGCCTCTCGCCGCCGCTCCACCACACGTCAGCCACGCTCGTTCGACCCCGCCCCAGGTTTGGTTGCTGTTGTCGGGCCTCCCCGCTCGCGCCGCGCTGGCGTGGGGCCCCTTCTGGCGACGGTCATCAAACAGCCCAGCCCACCAGATGTCAATGACTGGAACTTTCGGTCAGGCGTCGTCTTTAACTGGTTGTCCTGCCGAGGCGACCCGCCTCCGGCTCGGTGAGCGTGTTCGCGCTCGACGCCGGGGAGTGGGTGTCTTTGCTTGCTTTCCGCTCCAGGCGTTACGGTGACCTGTCAGAGCATCAGCGATTGGCGTGCCCTGTTGGCGAGTGTGGGGGCGCCGGCGCGTTCGATGGCGGCGAGCAGCTCCTCGACGGGTCTTCCCCCCGCCCATGTGTTCGCCTGCAGCTTGAGGATTTCGAGCATCCCCTGTGGCTGGGTATCGAACGCGAGATCGAGGAAGACCGCGGGAGCAGCCACGTCGATACCGTGTCGCCGCAGGCCCTCGCGCAGGTAGCCGCGATCGTGCGTAAATAGATAGTCGGCGTGTGACGCCAACGCCAGGGCGCATACGTGGCGGTCTCCCGGGTCGGATGTCAGGCTCGAGAGATCGATTGTGCTGAGTCTCTCGTCGACCTTCACGTGCCCAGCGGGGAAGTTCTGCGGGATGTGGTCGACCCAGCGCTGCGCTGCATCGTCGGTGAGGCCTTTCTTCTCTACGAGCGACTTCCTGGCCTCAGCGAGTAGCTCTTCGCTCCAGAAGAGGTCGAGCAGGCGCAGGCGTCTGGCGACGCGACCCATGAGCTCGTGGAGTACGCGCGAGTAGATGATGTCGGCATCGAGGATCGCCCGGCGCGGCCTGTTCGGCTCACTCAAACGGTGCGCCCATCGCGTCGAGGTCACGTGACCATTCGGCTGTGATGCGGTCCCCTTCGGCCCGGCGCTCCTCGAAGGCGAGCACTGAGGCGAGCGGGATCTTCCAGTAGCTCGAGCCCGGCAGCTTCTCGGCCGGAAGCTCGCCATAGCCGATCAGCCGCACGACGTGCTGGCGCGAGAACCCCAGCCGATCAGCTGTCTGCCGGGGCGATAGGAACTCTCGCTCCTCAGCGACAGTCACAGCAAGGTGCTTGCCCTCGCCGAGCAGCCGCTCGATCTCCTCGGTCACGAGGGCGCTCTGGCCGCGCGCGGCCGGGTCCAGGTGCATCGTCTTCATCGCGCTCTCACCATAACACAACCTGTCCCACCTGCGCATACGGAGGATGACAACTCCGCGATTCGTTTGCCCTCGGCGCGCTTGGCACGGGGCCGCGCGGAGCGTCGCCCCCGCGCTCGGCGGGCCACTCGCCGGCCCTCTCGGACCCCCTTGTGGGGTCCTCTCACTCCAAGCCCCCTCCATCCGCGCAAGGATTCGGTGACCCCCCGCTTCGCCGGAGCGCGTGAGGGCACCGTCGGCGGGCGAGTCAGCAGCCAGTAGCCGCGCTCAGAGCACGACAGACTTCATCCATCCGCTTGCGCCCCGCGCGCCCGGGCATCTCACTGCTGCGACGACGGCCGGGTCGATAGCTGCTTGAGCGCCTGGGCGGCAGTTTTGCCGGCGGGGCTCAGCGTCCACGCGTTGGTCTTTCCCGCTCCGCCCACATGTTTGTCGAGCAGCCCTTTGTGGAGTAGCCGGTCGAGCATCTTGCATGTCTGGCCTTCGTGTTTGGCGAGTGCTTTGGCGGTCTCGCGGTTGCTCGCGCGGGGGTTGGCGGCGAGGTGGCGTATGCACGCGCGCATGTTCTTTGCCCTTCGATCGTTCAGTGGGCTGGGGAGCGCCGCGTAGGGGTTGTCCGCGGTCTGCCTGGCGCCGGCTCGTCGCGAGCCGCCCGGGGATGAGAGTGCGCGTTCGGCCTCGCGCAGTATCCGCTTCTCGCCGAGTCCTCGCGCGATCGTCGCCACGGCGCTCAGCAGTTTGAACCGCGTTTCCTCCTCGGTGGGGAGCGCTCGTTGCGCGGGCCTCTCGCCGCCGCTCCACCACACGTCAGCCACGCTCGTTCGACCCCGCCCCAGGTTTGGTTGCTGTTGTCGGGCCTCCCCGCTCGCGCCGCGCTGGCGTGGGGCCCCTTCTGGCGACGGTCATCAAACAGCCCAGCCCACCAGATGTCAATGACTGGAACTTTCGGTCAGGCGTCGTCTTTAACTGGTCCTGCCCCGGCGACCCGCTCGCGACCCGCCTACGCCCTGTTTCGCCACCCTGCGGCCCGCTCGGACCCTCTTGTGGGGTCGTCTTCTCGATGCCTCTCCCAGACCGGTAGGCTTGCAGACAGAATGTTGCGGGCGATCGTTGGGGCTAGCCGTCAAGAACCCAGGGGTCCTCGTGGCGTCAGCGGGCTACATCTCGGGGTTGGGAGTTCGAGACCAGATCGATCGAGATCTGCAAAATACACCGGAAGCAGAATATTTTGCAGATGGCAACCAATCTCCTGCTGCATACCACCTCGTTCGCGGTATATTTCGCAGTATGGCTCGTCCGCTCCAGCGACTATTCGATGTGGCCGAGGAGCAGTGGGGCCTTTGCACGCGCCAGCAGGCACACCAGGCCGGTGTGGGCGCGAGTTCGCTCGCGCGCCTCACGCGTAATGGGCTGCTCGAGCGCGTTGCGCACGGCGTCTACAGGATTCGAGGAGCCGCAGAGCCCGATCATCTCCAGCTGAGGGCGGCATGGCTTCAGCTCGAGCCCAGCACGCCGGCCTGGTTACGCGTGCGCTCTCCCGGTGTGGCGGTCGTCTCCCACACCTCGGCGGCGTCCCTCTATGGTGTCGGCGATTTGCGTGCCGACGTGCACGAGTTCACGCTTTCCGTGCGACGCCAAACTCGTCGCTCCGATGTACGCCTGCACCGCGGCCATGTGCCCCTTGAGGAGTGCCTCTTGGTGCACGGTCTTCCCACCACCACTGCCGGCCGCACGATCGCCGACCTGCTCGACGATCACGTGGAGCCGGCGAGCGTGGCCCAGATCACTGTGGAGATCCTCCAGCGGGCGTTCGACTCCCCAAGCACGATCGCTGAGTCGATAGCACCCTCGGCAGCTCGCCTCGGGTTCCGCCGCGGCGATGGTATGGCACTGCTCGACCACCTGCTGAAGCTGGCCAACTACTCAGATCGGGCCGAGATGGTCGCGCTTGCCAGGGGCAATGAACGCTAGTCCTTATCGCGACCCGCGCGCGATGCGCAACGCGATCGCCGATCGTCTGCGTCCGCTTGCGCGCGATCGTGGCGTCGAGCTCAGCAGTCTGCAGCGCCAGTTCGCGTACGACCGGCTGCTGAGCCGGGTCTTCCGCACCGAACCCGATCGATGGGTGCTCAAGGGTGCCACAGCGATGCTCGCTCGGCTTGGGGCGGACGCACGCCATACGCGCGACATCGATCTGCTCAGTCGTGCCGGCGATCTCGACGAGGCAGAGCGGGCTCTGCGCCACGCCGCCGGCCTTGACCTGGACGACTACTTCGCCTTCACGCTGAACCCCGGTCGACGCATCGTGCAGGGGGTGGGAGCGGTGCGTGTGGATGTCGTCGCGCTCCTGGGGATCGAGAGGTTCGCGAGCTTTCATGTTGACCTCGTGGCCGATTTATTGATGACCGGCGTCCCGGATCTGGTCTCACCGCTCGTGCCGCTTGAGCTGCCCGGGCTCGTAGCGACGAGCTACAGCGCGTATCCGCTCGTCGACCACGTGGCCGACAAGGTATGCGCCCTGTTCGAGACGCACGAGCGCGCCAGCGGGCTGAGGCAACCGAGCACGCGCTTTCGCGACCTGGCCGATCTGGCAATCTTCGCCCATACGATTTCAATCGAAGCTACCGAGCTCGGCGTGGCGCTGGCATCCGAGGCCAAACGACGCAGCCTTGCTCTGCCCGACCGTCTTACGGTATCCACCGGAGCCGAATGGCCAAGCGGCTACGCGCGGGTCGCACGCGACGCGCCGCAGCTGAAGGAGCGCGACCTCGTAAACGCCGTCGAGACCGTCGCGCGCTTCATCGATCCGGCGCTCGCGAAAACTGCACAGGGCCGGTGGGATCCCGAGGCGTTGCGCTGGCGCGGCGGGATATAACTTGCGTTGCGGGCTGCGCCCGCGGGCATCGCGCTGTCGCTACGGCGGCCGGGTGAGAGGGCGCCAGTTTCGAGGGTGTATAGTTGGTGTATGAGCACGGTGCGTACGAACATCGAGATCGAGGACTCCTACGTGCGGGCCATCATGGGCCGCTATGGGCTGCGAACGAAGACGGCGGCCGTCGATCTCGCGCTGCGCCACCTCGCGGGTCAGCCGATGACTCGCGCCGAGGCCCTCGCGATGCGCGGGGCGCGCGCCATCGCGGAGCCTCCCGTGGATGTGCCTCCGCACGCGCTGGCGTGATCCTCGCGGATACCTCCGCGTGGGTCAGTACGACCGCGCCACTGGCAGCGCCGCCGATCTGCGGGTTGCGGAGCTGATCGAGAGCGATGGCCCCTTGGTGGTCACCGAGCCCGTCCTGATGGAGGTGCTCGCGGGCGCCCGCAATGCGCGCCGCGAGGCGGATCTGCGTGCGCTGCTGCTGCGCTTCGAGCTCCTGGGCTTCGACGCGGTGACGGATTTCGATGGCGCCGTGCGGATCTACCGTCGCTGCCGCGCCGCGGGTGTCACCCCACGGGGGCTGCTCGACTGCATGATTGCGGCCGTTGCGTGGCGTAGGGGGGCGGCACTGCTCGCGCACGACGCCGCCATGGACCGCCTCGCACGTATCATTGAGATCAAGGTGGACGCCGCATCGCTGCAGCGGTCTTGAGATCTGCTCATGGCCATCGTGGCCATCGGATACCCTGCGCCCGTGCAGACGCTCCCCACGCGCCTGGAGGGTCCGATCCTGATCGCCCCCCGCGCATTCGCCGACGAGCGGGGGTTCTTCGTGGAGACCTACCGCCGGCAGTGGCACGCAGAGGTGGGGATCCCGGAGGGGGAGGAGTTCATCCAGGACAACCACTCGCGCTCGGCGCGCGGTGTCGTGCGCGGGATGCACTTCCACATCGGCGCGGGCGTCGCGAAGCTCGTGCGCTGCGCGCGCGGGCGCATCCTCGATGTGGTGGTGGATCTGCGCGCCGGCTCCCCCACCTACGGCGAGTGGGAGGGCGTGGAGCTCGATGAGGAGTCCCTGCACGAGCTCTACATCCCAATCGGCTTCGCGCACGGCTTCTGCGTGCTCAGCGAGGTGGCGGATGTGCTCTACAAGCAGAGCGCCTACTACGACACCGCCGTCGAGCGTGGCATCGCCTGGGACGATCCCGACGTGGCGATCGAGTGGCCGCTGCCGCGCGAGGAGCTGAGCGTCTCGGCGCGCGACGCCAACGCTCCCCGCCTCGCGGATGTGGCAAGCGAACTGCCCTTTCGCTACAGCGGCTGAGCCCCCACCGCGAGGGCCGCGGCCGCCTCGGTCCCCACGTCGAGTTCCGCGATCCACAGTCCCTCTGTGGCGGCCGCGGAGGGGCGAGGCCCGGTGAGCCCCACGCCGAGGCACTTCAGCGTGGCCTCGTGGCGCACCCACTCGCGCAGGAACTCCCTTCGGCGCTCCGCCGGTGGGAGGGCGCGCAGGCGGCTCGCTAGCTCCTCGCCGAAGACGTGCTCGGCCAGCGCGAGATCGTCGCGCGAGGGGCGGCGGTGGAGCGCCTCGATGTCCACCCCCACGGGCGCTTCGCGCGCGAGTGCATACAGCGCGAGGCCCGCGGAGTGTGAGAGGTTGAAGCTCAGCTCTCCCCCCGCCAGCGCGGGCTTGCCGTGCGCGCCGCTCTGAAAAGACAGCGCGCGGGGGTCCCTCTGCAGGTGATCGCCGAGGAGCGCCCGGAGCACGCCACGCCCACGCATCCATCGCTCACGATCCTGCTCATTGGCCATGCGTTGAGCGCGCGAGCGCTCCTCGGTGCTGAGCAGCTCTCCGAGCGGCCCCACGTGCCCCTTGGGGAGTGCATCGAGATCGGCGCGCCACACCTCCGTGGAGGGGCCTGGCGGGAGGTCGTCCGGGGTGCTGCGCGGGGGGTCTGATCGGCGATTGGAACCGGGGCCTGGCGGGGGGTTTGGGGGCGCGCTCGAGTGCGGGTTCCAGTGGATCGACACTGCGGTAACGCATCCGGCCAGCAGCGGCCTTTCCCGGTCAAGCGAGGAACTCATGCGTCGATGCTATGTACATAGTGATCCCGCACGCTCTCCGTCGCACCCTCACGCTTTCGCTGGCCTCGCTCGCGCTCGGCGCGGGAGCCCTGCTCGGAGGGGGCCTCTTCGCCGGTGCGGCCCTCGCCCCCACGGCGGGCGCGGCGGAAGCGGGCGTGAACCTGAACAACCTCACGCCGGGGGCCGTCGAACAGTCCACCGCGCTCGGCGCGCACTGGGTGCGGGTGTTCGCGCCGTGGAACATCATCGAACCCTCCGCGCAGGGCGTGCGCGCGAGCAACTGGCTGTGGACCTACGACCAGATGCTGGGTTCGCTGCCCAAGGGCACGCATGTGATCTTCGACGTGGTGGGCACCCCCCCGTGGGAGAGCGGCTCCCCGGCGGGAAACGCGCCGCCGCGCAACGATGCCGACTACGCGAGCGCGCTGCACTTCATGGCTCAGCGCTGGGCGGGGAAGGTGAGCGCGTATGAGATCTGGAACGAGGAGGACTCCTCGCAGTGGTGGGCGGGCGCGCCGGACCCCGCGGCCTACACGCGCCTGCTGCAGGCGGCCTACCCCGCGGTGAAGTCCGCCGATCCCAATGCGCAGGTGGTGCTGGGGGGCCTCACGGGCAACGACTACTCCTTCCTGCAGGGCGTCTACAGCGCCGGTGGGAAGGGCTACTTCGACGCGGTGGGCGTGCACACCGATACGGCGTGCAACGTGAACTCGCCCTACACCTTCCTTCGCAACCCCGATGGGCGCCTCGAACCGGACTCCTTTCTTGGCTACCGCGAAGTGCACGCCACCGAGGTGGCAAACGGCGACGAGAAGCCGATCTGGATGACCGAGGCGAGCTGGCGCACCACCTCGGCGACGTGCTCGGAAGGAGCCTTTGCGGGGCAGAAGCCTGAGGGAGTGACAGAGGAACAGCAGGCGAGCTACCTCCAGCAGGCCTATCACTGCCTCGCCGAAGACCCCTATGTGCAGGTGGCGCTGTGGTTCCCCCTCACCGACCAAGGCCCGGTCGTCTCGGGGCTCTTGCGCGCCAACGGCTCGCAGAAGCCGGCGTATGGCGCGATGCGCTCCTTCCTGGAAGGAGGCGATCGGCTCTCCGGGACCTGCGGGAACTTCGCGGGCCCCAAGATCACCCCGCAGACCCCCAGCGCCGGACAGCGCTACAAGGGCCGCTTGAAGGTCCGCGTGGTGGCCTCCGATCCGGTGGGCATCCGCCGCGTGCGCCTCTTCTACGACGGCCACCTCATCCGCAACTGGGTGCCCTACTTCTACACCCACACCTACCCCCAGACGACGGTCGCCGAAATGCGCTGGTCGGGGGCGAAGAAGATCTCCACGGGGCGCCACGTGCTCACGATCGTGGCGATCGATCGGCTGGAAAACACCTCGAGCACCCATCTGGCGATCGTGCACCTCCCCGAACGCAAGCGCCACCACCGCCACCACTGACCCCAGCCTGAGGGCTCCCTGGCAGACTTAGGGCCATGCCAACCCGCATGGAGCGCCTGCGCGAGCGCACCCACGGCTTCACCGTCACCCCCGTGCAGTACGCGCGCGTGGCCTACGTGGCGCTGGGCGCGCTCACGCTGATCGTGATGACGGGCGCCGCCGTGCGCCTCACCGGCTCGGGCCTTGGCTGCCCCACGTGGCCGCGCTGCTACGGCAATGTGTATCCGCCGCTCAACACGCACGCGGTGATCGAGTTCTCCAACCGCATGCTCACCGCGCCGGTGTCGCTGGCGGCGCTCGCGGCGTGGGTGCTCTCGCTGCGCCGGCGCCCGCGGCGGCGCGATCTCACGTGGCTGAGCGCGCTGCTGCCGCTGGGGGTCCTCGGTCAGGCGATCCTGGGGGGGCTCACGGTGAAGGGCGATCTCGATTACGGCTGGGTGATGGGCCACTTCGCGCTCTCGATGCTGATCCTCGTGGCGGCGCTGGCGCTCGCCTGGCGGGCGTCCTTTGATGAGACCACCCACCCACCCCGCCCCCGCGCGCAGGATCGCTCGCTGGTGTGGTCGGTGCGCGTGCTCACGCTGCTCGGCGGGGTGACGATCTTCGCGGGCACGGCGGCCACCGCGGCTGGTCCCCACGCTGGTGGCTCTCCGGGCCAGCGCATCAACCGCCTGAACTTCGATGGGCACGGGACGATGGACTTCGTGATCCACCGCCACGGCGAGCTCGCGCTCGCCTTCGGGCTGCTCGCGGTGGGGGTGTGGTGGCTGGCGCGGCGGCGCTCCGCGGATGCGCTCTTGCAGCGGGCGCTCACCGCCACGTGCGCTCTGATCGCGCTGCAGGGGGCCGTGGGGCTCGACCAGTACGAGACGCACCTGCCCACCGAGCTCGTGTGGGTACACGTGGGCCTCGCCTGCCTCTGCTGGCTCGCGTGCCTGTGGGCGACGTGCGCCGCGGGCGCTCTGCAGCCCCGCGCGGAGCCCGCGCGAAGGCCCAATTTGGAGCCCCTCGCGCCGCGAAACCCCGCCGCGTAAGGGCCTGCAAAGGGTGATCGTCCTCACGAACCGTTAGCCTGCTCGCAGCAAAGACACCCAGCGGGTGGCGCAGCCGGCCTTAGGCCGGCTGGCCGAAACGGGGATTCGCGCCAAAGGCGCGTGTCTCCCGGCTTCGGTCGGGTCCCTCGCTTTTTCTAATAGAAGGGAGTGGGATGACCAAGAACGATCTGGCTGAGAAGGTCGCGGAGCGCGCGGGACTGACGGGAAGTCAGGCCCGGGAGGCACTGGATGCTGCGATCGGCGCGGTCTCCGACGAGTTGGCCGCAGGCGGTGAGGTCGCCCTTGCCGGCTTTGGCAAGTTCAGCGTCAGTCATCGCGCCGCTCGACAGGGACGCAACCCGGCAACGGGCGCAACGATCAGCATCGCCGCGAGCAAGGCGGCGAAGTTCTCCGCGGCAAGCGCGCTCAAGAATCGCCTGAACTCCTGACCGCAGCGAAACCCTGCGCTCACCGGTTTGTGGGGAGCCGGTGAGGTTGGGGTGCCCGGCGGACGGCGGACGGCCGGGGTACGCCTCCTAAAGTGAGGGTGCCCACCGATCGAAGGGAGCCCCATGTCCGCGCGCAGAGGAACGCTCGCGGTGGCCTGCTTGGCCACGGCGATGCTGATGCTCGATATCGCCGTGATCAACACGGCCCTCTCACACATCGCGCACGACCTGGACGCCTCGCTCACGGGGCTGCAGTGGATCATCGACGCCTACACCCTCACGCTCGCCACGGTGGTCCTCAGCGCCGGCTCGCTCGCCGATCGCGTGGGGCGAAGGCGCATCTTCTTCTACGGCACGGCGCTGTTCACGGCCTCCTCGCTGGTGTGCGCGCTCTCGGGCTCGATCGTCGTGCTCGACCTCGCGCGCGCGGTGCAGGGCGTGGGCGGCGCGCTGATGTTCGCCACCTCGCTCGCGTTGATCTCCGCGACCTTCTCGGGGCCGGGCGAGCGCGCGAAGGCGTTCGCGGCCTACGGCGCCACGATCGGTGCGGCCTTCGCGATCGGCCCGCTCGTGGGGGGCCTGCTCACGAGCGGCTTCAGCTGGCGGGCGGTGTTCTTCGTGAACGTGCCCCTCGGTGTGTTCTGCCTCGCGGCGACGCGCGCGTGGGTCGCTGAGTCGCGCGACCCCGCCCCGCGGCGTCTGGATTGGCCCGGACAGGCGACGCTCAGCGCGGGTCTCTTCCTGCTCGTGCTGGCGCTCCTGCGCGGCAACATCGACGGCTGGGGCTCCCCCGCGATCGTTGCCTATCTGGTGGGCGGCACTGCCTTCCTGGCGGCCTTCCTCGCCGTTGAGGCCCGCTCGCCCGCGCCGATGCTGCCGCTCGGCTTCTTCCGCTACCCCGCCTTCAGCGGCGCGCAGGTCGCGGCGTTTGCGATCTCGGGGTCGTTCTTCGCGATCTACCTGTACCTCACGCTCTACCTGCAGGAGGTTCTCGGGCTCTCCCCGATCCAGACCGGCCTCGTGTACCTGCCGGGCACGATCGTGATGTTCGTCATCTCCGGCGCCTCCGCGCCGCTCGTGCAGCGCACCTCGCCCGGCCTCCTTGTCACCGCTGGGCTCGTGCTCGTCAGCGGCGGCATGGCGCTCTGCACGATCATCGGCCCTCACACCTCCTGGGCGCTCGTGCTCCCGGGCGAGGTACTCGCCTCGATCGGCACCGGCATGTTCAACCCCGCCCTCTCCGCCGTCGCCCTGAGCTCACTGCCCGAGCGCCACGGCGGGCTCGCCGCAGGCGTCAACGACACCTTCCGCAACACCGGCGTCGCACTCGGCGTGGCCGTCTTCGGCGCCTTCGTCCCCGCCGCCGCAGCGATCGGCCACGGCTCGGCCGACGACTACGTCAGCGGGTTGCACCACGCGTTCTGGCTGGCCGCTGCGCTCGCGGGAGTAGGCGCGATCCTCAGCGCACGCCTGATCGGCGTGCGCTCCCGCACCGGCGCGCAGTCACACGCGGCGCTCGAGACGGCCTGAGCTACCTCGCTGACGTTCGAGGGCCAAGCAGATCAAGGACGCAGTGAGCGCCGCGTGCTACGCACGCAAGCGAGCGAGGACGCAGATATGCGCCGGCCATCGGACGTCAGCCGCAGCCGGTGTTGTTGCCGCAGGATGAGCAGGTGTAGCACGAGCCCGTGCGCTGCATCATCCCTCCGCACTGCCCGCAGGCCGGCCCGAGGTCGAGGCCCTGGAGCTTGGCTGGCACCACCGGCGGAGAGTCGGTGAGGGCGTTTGTCGGCGCTGTGCTCGCGCTCGACGCACCCGCCGCGCCCCCGTCCTGCGGGCCAGCGGTGTCCGAGGACTGCACCGACTGGGCGGCCTCCTGGGCCATCTTGCGGGCGCGCACCTCGGGGGTGAGGATGCCGAGCTCCTCCTGCGCGTCGGTGCTCATGAAGCGCGAGGCCAGCCAGCGCATGATGTAGTCGGGCATCGACTTCGCGAAGGGGATCTCGGGGTTGGAGGTGATGCCCTCGGGCTCGAAGCGCATGTAGCTGAACTTCTGCACGAGCGTTTCCAGCGGCACGCCGTACTGCAGCGCGATCGAGATCGCGGTGGCGTAGCTGTTCATCATGCCCCGCAGCGTGGAGCCCTCCTTGCCGATGTCGGTGAGGAAGATCTCCCCCACGGTGCCATCCTCATACATCCCCGCCGTGATGTAGCCCTCGTGGCCGCCGATCGAGAACTTGTGCGTGATCGACTGGCGCTCGCGCGGCATGCGCTTGCGCTTGGGACCAACCTCGGCAAGCGCCTTCATGACCGCCTGCTCGATCAGCGCATCGACGTCCGCGGGAGCCTCCGCTGCTCCCTGCTGTGCGTCGGTGCGCAGCGCCTGCGCGGTCTTCGAGCCGTCGCGGTAGATCGCGAGCGCCTTGATGCCGAGGTGCCAGGCCTGCGTGTAGGCGTCGGCGATGTCCTGTGCGGTGGAGTCCTGGGGCATGTTCACGGTCTTCGAGATGGCGCCCGAGATGAAGGGCTGCACGGCGCCCATCATCTGCAGGTGCCCCATGTGCGAGATCGCGCGCTCGCCCACCGCCACATCGAACACCGGCATGTGCTTCTCGGCGAGTCCCGGCGCGCCCACGATCGTGCCGTGCTCGGCGAGGTGCGCCTCGATCTGCTCCACCTGCTGCTCTGAGTAGCCAAGCGTCTGCAGCGCCAGCGGCACCGTGCGGTTGACGATCGTCATCTGCCCGCCGCCCACGAGCTCCTTGAACTTCACCAGCGAGAAGTCGGGCTCCACGCCGGTGGTGTCGCAGTCCATCAGGAAGGAGATCGTCCCCGTCGGCGCGAGCACCGTCGCCTGCGCGTTGCGGTAGCCGTGCTCCTGCCCCAGCGCCACCGCCTCATCCCACGAGCGCCGCGCGGCGCTCAGAAGCTCGCCGTCGGAGCAGTTGGCATCGGCGATCGCGTGCGCCGCCTCGCGGTGCATCTCCATCACGCCGTTGTGCGCCGCGCGGTTCTCCGGGTAGCGCTCGTAGGGACCGATCGCCGCGGCGACCTCCGCGGAGCGGCGGTAGGCGCGGCCGGTCATCAGCGCGGTGATCGCGGCGGCCGTGCCGCGACCTTCGTCGGAGTCATACGGCATGCCGTTGCTCATCAGGTACGCGCCGAGGTTGGCGTAGCCGAGGCCGAGCTGGCGGAAGGCGCGCGCGTTGGCGCCGATCTCCTCGGTGGGGTAGCTGGAGGGGCTCACGACGATCTCCTGCGCCAGCAGCATCACATCGACGGCGTGCTCGAAGGACTCCACATCGAGCGTGCCATCCTCGCGGCGGAAGCGCATCAGGTTCAGCGAGGCGAGGTTGCAGGCGGAGTCATCCACGTGCATGTACTCACTGCAGGGGTTCGACGCGTTGATGCGCCCTGAGGCGGGGCACGTGTGCCAGCGGTTGATCGTGGTGTCGTACTGCACGCCCGGATCCGCGCAGCGCCAGGCAGCCTGCGCGATCTCCGCCATCAGCTCGCGCGCGGGGATCGCCTCGCCCACGGGCTCGCCGGTGGCGCGTGCGGTGAGGCGCCACTCGCCGTCCTCGGCCACGGCCTGCATGAACTCATCGGTGATGCGCACCGAGTTGTTCGCGTTCTGGTACTGAATCGAGGTGAAGCCCTCGCCGTCGATCGACATATCGAAGCCGGCGTCGCGCAGTGCCTGCGCCTTCTCCTCCTCCTTGGCCTTGCAGCGGATGAATTCGAGGACGTCGGGGTGGTCGATGTCCAGCACCACCATCTTCGCCGCGCGGCGCGTCTTGCCGCCGCTCTTGATCGTGCCCGCCCACGAGTCCGCGCCACGCATGAACGACACCGGCCCGCTCGCGGTGCCGCCCTTGGCGAGCGGCTCCATCGAGCCGCGGATGCGCGAGAGGTTGATCCCCGAGCCCGAGCCGCCGCGGAAGATCATCCCCTCCTTGGTGTTCCACTCGAGGATCGACTCCATCGTGTCCTGCACGCTGAGGATGAAGCACGCCGAGCATTGCGGGCGCTCCTCAAAGCCCACGTTGAACCACACGGGCGAGTTGAACGCCGCCATCTGGTGCAGGAGGATGTGGGTGAGCTCGGCCTCGAAGGCATCGCCGTCCTCGACGCTCGAGAAGTAGCCGCGCTCGCGCCCCCAGCCGGCGATGGTGCCCGCGACGCGGCCCACCATCTGCTTCACCGAGCTCTCGCGCGCGGGCGTGTCCAGCTGTCCGCGGAAGTACTTCTGCGCGACGATGTTGGTGGCGTTCTGGCTCCAGCTCTTGGGAAACTCGACATCGCGCTGCTCGAAGGCGACGCGGTCGCCATGGCCGATGCGCGCGTCGCGGCGCTCCCACTGCACGCTCTCGAAGGGGTGCACTCCGGGCGTCGTGAAGCGGCGTCTCACGGACAGGGGTGCGCCGGGCGTGAGCTCCTCGGGGGTGGTGGGCTGCGGGGTCTTTTGCATCGGCCTTGCTCCTTCCGCGCCGGCGTCACGCGACGCCTACTCGTCTGTTCAATTGGGGGCCGAGTATCCTTGCGCGCGCGTCGGCGGAAGATCTCCCGCCACGACGGCACCCCTCATTTTACTAGCAATGGTGCGGGATTCCGGCTCTCCGCGAGGTGTCTCAGCGGCCAAGGCGAAGCCAGTCGGTGAGCTCGCCCCAGGTGGCCGAGAGGCGCAGGCCGGCCTCCGCAAAGGAGTGGCGCGCGGAGAGCAGCCAGTGCGGCTCATACGCCAGCCAGCGCACGATGCCCCACGCCGCGCACGCGATGATGAGCACCGCCGCAAGCGCCGCGAGCACGAGCGCCGCCGTGGAGGGCGAGGAGGAGTGGGTTGTGGTGTGCACCACCACAACGGTGTGCTGGAGGGTGCTCGCCATGCCGCGAATGCTAGTCGCTGGCCAGCGTGTGGCTCGCCGGCCATGTGTCGCGCGGACAGTTCAGCGGCTGGCGGCGCGACCCCTTAGGACCCCCTTGTGGGGTCCTCTCCAAAAAGGTCCCCGAGCGCGGCGAGCGCGTCGCGCAGGACCTCCTCGGCGGGGCGCTCGGCGTCGAGCACGCTTATGCGCTGCGGCTCCGCGCGCGCGAGCTCCTCGTAGGCGAGGGCGATGGCGGCGAAGAACTCCTCGCCCTCACGCTCGAGCCGATCGGGCTCGTGGGGGCGCTCGCGCTGGCGCTCGCGGCCGATGGCGGGGCTCACGCGCAGCAGCAGCGTGCGCTCGGGCGCGAGGCCGCCGGTGGCGAGCTCGTTGATCGCGCGCACCCTCTCGACCCCCAGGCCGCGCGCCGCGCCCTGGTAGGCGAGCGAGGAGTCCACGAAGCGGTCGAGCACGATCGTGGCGCCGGCGGCGAGGAGCGGCTGCAGGCGCTCGTGCACGAGCTGCGCGCGCGCCGCCGCGTAGAGCAGCGCCTCGGCCTGCGCGCAGGGCGCGAGCGAGGGATCCTTCACGAGCGCGCGGATGCGCTCGGAAAGCGCCACGCCGCCGGGCTCGCGCAGCAGCTCCACCTGGCGCCTGCGCTCGCGCAGCGCGCGGGTGAGGCTCTCGGCGAGCGTGGACTTGCCGGCGCCGTCGAGTCCCTCGATCGTGATGAGTGCGCCGCGGGCCACTGCGGGGACGCTAGCGCCTACGATGGCTGCAGTGACGCTCACCGACTCCCCCGCGCCGCTGCCGGGCATCGAGGCCCACCCGCACGCGCGCGCGGTGCTCGGCCCCGGGGTGCCCCCCAAGGGGAGCCCCTCGCACGCGTACCTCTTCCACGGACCCCCCGGCACGGGTCGCCGCGCGGTGGCGCGGGCCTTCGCCGCCGAGCTGCTCGCCGACGGCGCGAGCGACCCCGCGGAGGTGCGGGAGCGGGTGGCGCGCGGCGCGCACCCCGACCTCACGTGGGTGCGCCCGAGCGGCGCGAATGAGATGCTCGTGGGCGACATCGACGAGGCGGTGGTGGGGGCCGCCGCGCGCACCCCCTTCGAGTCCTCGCGGAGGGTCTTCGTGATCGAGGGCGCGCACACGATGAGCGACACCGTGGCCAACCGCCTGCTCAAGACCCTCGAGGAGCCGCCCTCCTTCGTGCACCTCATCCTGATCGCGCACCGCCTCGCAGATGTGCTTCCCACGGTGTCCTCGCGCTGCCTGGGGGTGCGCTTCGATCCGCTCTCTCCTCTGCGCATCGAGGAGGGGCTCGGGGAGGGAGGGACTGGGACCTCCGGCGATCCCGCCTCCGCGGGGGAGCGCGCGGCGTGCGCGCGCCTGGCGATGGGCGATGCGAGCCTCGCCGAATGGCTGCTCGGCGAGGAGGGTCGCGGCGTGCGCGCTGCCGCGGAGGAGTTCGTGCGGGGCGCCCTCCAGGGACGCACCTCAGAGCGCGGCTGGATGGCGCTGCTCGCGCGTGCACGTGAGACAGGCACGAGGGCGGGCGAGGAGGAGGGGGCGCGCTGGGAGGCGGAGGCGGAGCTGTGGGACGCGAAGGAGCGCCGAAAGCGCGCGCGCGAGGCCACGGAGGCGGCGAAGCGGGTGGAGCGGCGCGAGCGCACGCGCACCCTCGATCGCTGCCTTCGCCTTTCGGAGGGGTGGCTGCGCGATGTGTGGTGCATCGCGGCGGGCGCCCCCGAGGCGGCCCACGCGGTGGATCGCCTGGAGGAGCTGAAGGCCGACGCCGGGGGGCGCTCACCCGCGCGGCTGCGCGAAGGCGTGGAGATGGTGGCGAGGTGGCGCCTTCGCCTCGCGGTGAACGTCGCGGAGGAGCTCGCGCTCGAGGCGCTCGCCTATGCGCTGCAGGATTTGCTTGCGAGCAGCCCCGACGCGGATGCGGCGGCGGCTGCGGACGTGCTGGGGATGGGAGGCGCGAGCAGCGAGCGCGCGCGCCGCGCGAGCCCCTCGCGCAGCGCGACTACGGCGGCGCGGTAGCGGCGGGCCTTGCGCGCGAGCCCCTCCTCGGGATGGGGCAGCGCGGGGTGGGGCAATGAGAGCTCGAGGCGCGTGCAGGCCCCATCGGTGTCGCCCGCGCGGCGCACGGCCTCGGCCCAGGCGAGCTCGAGGTAGGCGAGCGCCGCGGGGAGCTGCTCCTCGGGGAGCGCCTCGCGGGATTCGATCTGGCTCACCACGGGCTGCACCTCACGCGCGAGCCAGCTCTGCTCGGCGTGCGCGCGCAGCAGCAGCGAGATCTCGGGTGGGGTGGTGGGGAGAGGAGGAAGCTCGGACATGGGTGTGGGGATGGCGTGGGGGAAACACACTCTGCCTATGGCCTCGGACGGCAGCGGGGCGCGCTTTAGGAGCAGCGTGGACGATTCCGCGTATTGCGAGGTTTATACGCCGCGCGCGCGGGGGGCGCTAGAACGAATGGCTAAAGCCCGCTGCGGAGGGGAGCCGATGGAGACAAGGATGGCGATGCACCTCGAGCCCCCCGCCCCGGCGAGCCCTCCGAGGGGCGTCATTCGGTGCTGCGCGCGGGGCACCGCTCCGAGCAGGACCCCACGGCGCGCACCCCCGGACAGCACGCGCGGGCGATCGTGCGGCGCCTGCGCATGCGCACGCTGGTGACGCTGGGCGTGCTGGCGGTGGCGACGGCGCTGTTGGGGCGCGGATTCGGGTGGCAGGATCCGGTGTTCCTGGCCTCGGAGGTGGCGCTGCTGGTGGCGATCTTCGTGGTGAGCCGCTATGTGCTGCCGCTCGTGGATCGCCACGATCGGGGGGCCACGGGCGAAGAGCGCGTGGGGGCGCTGCTCGCGGAGCTGCGCGCGCGCGGGTGGTATGTGATCCACGATGCGAGCTTTGGCAATGGCAACGTGGATCACATCGTGATCGGCCCCCCGGGGGTGTTCACGGTGGAGACGAAGAGCCACCCCGGACCGGTGCGCGTGGCGAGGGTGCACGGGGCGGTGCTCGCGCAGGCGCACTCCCAGCAGAGGGCGATCGAAAGGGTTACGGGCGAGAAGGTGGAGCCGCTGTTGGTGTACTCGCGCGCGTGGGTGGACCGCCCGCTCGCGCGCCGCAGGGGCGTGCGGGTGGTGCCGGCGAGGATGCTCGTGAGCCACCTTCTGCAGCTCCCGAGGAAGCTCTCCAGCGAGGAGGTGGAGCGCGCGCACCGCAGGGTGGCACGCGCGCTCGCGGCGCTGCACCGTTCGAGCCGCCGCGCGGTGGGGGGACGCTCGCTCGTGTGGCCCTCACGGAGGTAGGGAGGGAGGAGAGGGCCGCCGGAGGCGGCCCGCGAGGGGATCGCGGTGTGGGACCCACCTGAAGGGGGGTTACTGCTCCGAGCGTTGCGACCGGGGTTGGCTCTAGCGTGGTGTTGGTGAACACTGTATTGATGGCCACACCCACCCCCGAGACCCTCCTCCACGAATTCGGTTTGGAGGCCTTCCGCCCGGGCCAGCGCGAGGCGGTGGCTGCGGCGCTGGAGGGAAGGGACTCGCTCGTGGTGATGCCCACGGGCGGGGGGAAGTCGCTGTGCTACCAGCTCCCCGCGCTCGCAGCCGATGGGGACCCCACCCGCCCGCTCGTTGTGGTGGTGAGCCCGTTGATCGCGCTGATGGCCGATCAGTGGGAGCGCCTGCGCGATACGGGCGTGAAGGCGGCGATGCTGGCGTCGGGGACGCAGGAGGGCCACAACGCGCGCGCATTGCGCGAGATCGAGACGGGCGAGGCGCAGCTGGTGCTGGCGGCCCCCGAGCGCTTCGCCTCGCGCGCGTTTCGCGAGGCGCTCGCGCGGCGGAGGGTGTCGCTGTTCGTGGTGGATGAGGCGCACTGCGTGAGCGAGTGGGGCCACGACTTCCGCCCCGACTACCTTCGCCTGGAGGAGGCGATCGAGTCGCTGGGGCGCCCGCCCGTGATGGCCGCGACGGCGACGGCGACGCCGCGCGTGGCGCAGGAGGTGGCGGAGCGCTTGGGACTGCGAGATTGGGTGTCGGTGCGCTCGGGCTTCGATCGCCCCAACATCGTCTTCGACGTGGTGAGCCTCGAGGGCAAGGGCGCGGTGGCGCGCAAGCGCGCGGCGCTCCTGCACGTGCTGGGGAAACCGGGGGCACGCCCGGCGATTGTGTATTGCGGCACGCGAAAGGACACCGATGAGGTGGCGGGGATGCTCGCGGAGAGGGGCCTCTCCACAGTGCGCTACCACGCGGGCATGGGGCCCGCGGCGAGGCGCTCCGCGCAGGAGACCTTCATGGGGGGCGAGGCGGAGGTGGTGGTGGCGACGAACGCCTTTGGCATGGGTGTGGACAAGGCGGATGTGCGAACGGTGGCGCACTGGGCGCTTCCCACGAGCCTCGAGGCCTACTACCAGGAGGCGGGACGCGGGGGGCGCGATGGCCGGCCCGCCCGCGCGCTATTGCTGGCGGCGAGGATGGATCTGGGGAGGTTGATCCGCTTCAACACCGAGCGCCAAACGAGCGTCGCCGACGTGCGGGGATATGTGGGCGGTCTGCGGCGAAGCGCGCGCGATGGGGTGGTGAGGATCGCGCCGAGCTGGGGGGGCGATGGCGAGCCGGGAGCGCCGCCGCTGGGCGAGCACGAACGGGTGCTCCTCTCGATCGCCGAGCGCGCGGGCGCGGTCGAACTGGAGCCGGGAGCGGGCGGGGTGCTCCAGGTGCGGCTCACCGGGAAGGGCGATCCGCGCAAGGCGTGGGCGGCGATAAAGGTGGCAAAGGACCGCGGCTGGGAGTCATACCGCGCGATCGAGCGCTTCATGTCCAATGGAGCGCAATGCAGGCGCCGCCAGATCCTCGATCACTTCGGCGACAGCGAGGAGGGCGCGCCGAGCGGGCGCTGCTGCGATGTGTGCGAGCCCGATGCGGAGCTCGTGGCGGCGGCGGGGAAGGGAGCGGAGAGCCCCAGGAAGCGGCGGGCTTCGGGGGGGCGGACTCGAAGTCTCTCCACCACACCTTCAGCCGCATCGCTTGCCGCGAGTGAGGATCCCTCGGCGAACGGCCACCCTCTCGATGATGCGGCTCAACTCGATCCGGTGGATGAGGCGCAGTTCGAGGCGCTGAGGAGTTGGCGGATGAGCCGCGCGGAGGGAAAGCCGGCGTTCACGGTGGCCTCGAATGCGGTGCTCGAAGCGCTGCTGCGCGAGCGGCCGGTGGATGGCGCGTCGCTGCTGGAGGTGAAGGGCATCGGGCCGGCGTTCTGCAAGAAGCACGGCGAGTCGCTGCTGGAGGTGCTGGCCGGGTTGTGAGTGGTGCCGCTGCTCGCGCGCGATGTACTGGGCCTTGACGATCTCGGCGGCGGGATAGGTGGAGGAGCCGATGTAGCGGATCTTGCCTTGGGCGACGAGGTCGGAGAGCGCGCCGAGCGTCTCCTCGTGATCGGTCCAGGGATCCCAGCGGTGCACCTGATAGAGGTCGATCCAGTCGGTTTGCAGGCGCTTCAGCGAGGCCTCCACCTCACGAAAGATCCAGCGCCGCGAGTTGCCGGATTGATTTGGATCCCGCCCACCCTCATCGCCCATCGTGCCGTGGAACTTGGTGGCGAGAACGACGTTCTCGCGGCGTCCCCCCGAGAGGGCCTTGCCGACGATCGTCTCGGACTCCCCGCGCGAGTAGACATCGGCGGTGTCGATGAAGTTGACGCCCCCATCGAGCACGCGGTGGATGATGCGAATACAGGCATCGTGATCGCTCTCCCCCCAGGCGCCGAACATCATCGCGCCGAGGCACAGAGGGGAGACGTGCACGCCGGTGCGCCCTAGCGTTCGCAGATCCATGTGGGGCACCCTAGCGCGGTGCGCGCTGTACTGGCACTGGTCGCGATCCTGACCGCGCAGAGCGTTGTAGGCCAACCTTCGTGGTGGCTCTCTACCGCTACGACGCGGCGGGCCCTCGACCCGCTCGGTGCAGGTGAGCGGTGCTGACTCGCTCAGTGTCCTCGGAGCTCTCCGAGGAGGCCGGCGACGATCCAGATGAGTGCCCCCGCTCCGAGGAGACGACGAAACCAGTTGATCCCGCTCATCGCCTCCTCCCATGCCCACACAGCGAGTCCCAGCGTGAAGACCGCGCGACCGACCTCGTGTGCGGCGCCACCGGACTCGGCCGCAAGACCCCACCCAGCGAACGCGAGCAGCAGCGGCGGGTTCGGGAACTGCGCAACAGGGAAGCGTCGTGGCCAGCCCACCTGACCTCGACGCCAAAGCTCGGCGACGCTCACCGCGCTCATGTTCGCAGGCCGAAGGCCGGCAGTGAAGACTTGGGGCAAGGCCCGCAACGACGCTCGACGAGCGGTTCCAAGCGGCTAAGCTTGACGCGATGTCCCTGCTCTCGACCTCATCGACGACTCCTACCGCGCAGCAGGGTGGGCCCACAGGTGGGCCTACAGCAGCCAAAATGCTGCCGGCCAAGAGGCGCCGAAAGGGCTGATTAGCAGGCATTTCGCCGACGTAGCTCAGCTGGTAGAGCACTTCACTCGTAATGAAGGGGTCCGGGGTTCGAGTCCCCGCGTCGGCTCTCCTAATGGAGAGGGCCTCCCCAGAGGCCGAGGTTGCTAGGATTGAAGGACGCCGCGGGGTGGAGCAGTCTGGTAGCTCGTCGGGCTCATAACCCGAAGGTCGCAGGTTCGAATCCTGCCCCCGCTATACGAAAAAGCCCCGCAAACGCGGGGCTTTTCTGTGGAGTGAGGCATCTTCGCAAATTGGGCCGTCGTTCCAATTTTGTTCCAATTTCTGAGAGCAGGCCCCCCCGCGAGACCCGCAAAAGGCCCGCTTTTCGGCGCGTGCCACGACCCAAATCCAACGTTGCTGAGGGTCCTTCGGGTCAAAAACCCGAAGGTCGCCAAGCTTCGCGCTGGGAGCCGGTCTCGACGACCGAATGCGGCGCTCCCCGGAGGCAACGGCGTCGCCGCTCCATCCTGTCTAGCGGGCGGGCGGCGCCGGCATGGTGAGCGGCATCCTATGGCCGAGTTCGTCGACGCCGAACGCTTGCTTTGCCCACTCACCGACCCCGACAAACGCCCGAGGGCGTTACTTCCACGACAGTCATGCCGAGGGCTCGGCCGAGCGCGACGAGCGTTGTCTCGTCGGGCAGTTCATCCATCTGACCGGTGCCTGGGTTGGCGCGGGCGACCTGCACCGCCAACCGCTTGACAAGCCGCCAACGGACCTGCCGGAATGCCAGGAACGCGACGCCGGCCGCAACCAGCGCGAATGCGACAGACAGGACCGCCCGGGCGGGGCCGGTGTCCACGGTGGCTCCGGCGATCAGGGCGACGTAGCCGCCCCCCTGGAGTGCAAATCCGATCCCGAGCGAGATCAGGCCAGCTCGCGCGTCGGCCCTGGACCGGATGTGCGTGACCGCCTCAACTGCGTTAAAGCCCTGTCCCCACGTCGTCAGCTGCGTCGTCCTGCCTGCGATCTCGTTGGGACTTGCGAGCAGTCCGCGGCCAAGCAGGTAGCCGCCGAGTAGGTCGAAGCTCACACCGACGGTAAAGGCGTCATCGACGGACAGGGGGATCGACACGACACCTATGATCGCGCGCGCCCCGGAGTAACGGCCTGCTCGGTACGGGCCGCGCCCTCCAATCCCTATCTCCCGAAGCATCCACAACGCACGGCGGAGCTGACTACGCGCGAGGCTCACGCAGGCGTCGGCGCGGGCGTGGTCCCAGTCGGCGACCAGCGCGGCGCTGTCAGGTCGCTGTCCGGGGCTCAGACGTATTCGAGCGGCGATGAAGTAGCCGGCAAAACCAATTTGTGATGGTGCCCTCCAAATGGCCTCGCCGAAGGCGGGAGGCTACATGCGCTTACGAGGTGGTCGTGCTCAGCGCGCGCCAACGAGCTTTGCTCCGCGTGGTTCCGCTGTCCCCTTCCCCCGAGGCAACTCTGGCAATACGTTCTTGCGATGCCGCACTTCGGGCGATCCAGCGATGCGTCCCCTTCCGGTAGGTGCCCGGCCTACCCGCGTTCGGCCCCGACCTACGCGACCTACGTGACAACTAGCCTGGGGGGTGTCCGAGAACCCAAAGGCACGGCTGGTCAAGGCACTCAACTTGGCGCTGGCCGACGATGAGAGCCAGGTGCTCCGAGAGCAGATCGCTCGGGACGTGCCGTCAGCGTTGGCCTCGAATGGCCTCCGCCTGCTGATCCATCACGAGCTTGACTCAAACGCGGCTGGGGTCGGCTTCGCCACGGCCGCCCTCATGGCTGCCGAGCTGGGCGAGGGCGCACAGCGGCTGTTCGAGGCTGGCTTGTGGTACCCCGGCGCCGCTCTCGTTCGGCAGCTCATCGAGTGTGGCTACCTGCTGACGCTAATGAACGAGAGCCGCGATGAGGCCGACGCGTGGATGCGGAGTGGTCATGACGAGATCGTTAACCGGTTCATGGTCCGTCACATGCGTAAACGTGCTGCGCAGAACTTCCGGCCGACTGAGTATGAAAAGCACTGCGATCTTGGTGGCCATCCAAACCCGGCCGGACGCACGCTGCTCCGTTCGCGCGCTGACCACCAGCTCGTGTCGTCCCGCTGCCACTGGCTCGACCTGGCACAGCATTTGGCGGACGTTTGGGCAGCATTCGTGGCGGCGCTGCCCTTGTACGACCCCCGTATGCAGATGGGCGACCCACTCTACGGACCGCGACGCTCACCGGAGAGCGGCGAGTCGATCGAAGGCTCGCTCGCCGCATGGCGTCAGGCCGATCACACGGGCCTGACCGCTTCTGTTCCCGAGTTGGTCTCCGACGCTACGTGATCGTGGAGCCGTTGTCGCAAGAGCAGGGGCATCGGCTGGCGCTGGCCCGCAGCACGGCCAATGACGCGATCCGCGCCGTGGCGTTGCAGCGCGACCGCATCAAAGACCGCGACGACGACGCTTACTTTGCGGCGGGTGGCTTTCGTCAGGAGGTCGATGTGGCCTTCCTGCTCGTGGCCCTGCGGTGGCTCCGTGAGGCGTGCCAGCTCGTTGCCGAGCTGACGCACGACGCGGTACTGGTCACGGCCGTTGACGATTTTGATCGGCGGCTGCCGGGTGCTCGTGATCTACGCGATGTACGGGAGCACATTCGCGACTACATCCAAGGCAGCGGCAAGCTGCAAAGGCCCGCAACCGCGCCGGATCGGCTTGTCTCGATGGCTTCGCTCGGCTCCCGGATCTGGCTCGGCCATGACGAGCTATCGCACTTCATATGGGCGGGCAAGGAGATCCGACTCGATGACGCCCTCCCGGCGGCGGAGCGCTTGTACGAAGCGATGCGCGAGGCGGTCGCGCCCTACGTGGTACGTGGCAGTGATGGACAAGAGGGGATTCAGGTGCAGGTCGGTCCGGGGAGCAGGCCCGAGACGACCTCCACGGCTCGATCTAGCCTCTGATCCGGCCCGCGGCCTTGACTTGGCGCGGTTCCACGTCGTGTCTCATTCGCCAGCGCCTGCTCCGCTTTTGTGGCCCGGCTGAGCGTGGTTATCCCTGCATGTGGGGTGGGAGCGGCGGCTTGCGGTGGCCCCGGCGCGGCGGCTTGAAGTGGCTCCACTTCGCGTCGGTTGGTGTGTGTTGTTGATCTTCTCTGATTAGTGGGTGTGGCGGCGTCTCGTGGAGCGGAGCGCGTAGCGCGTAGCGGAGCGAGATGCCGCCGGCGCGGCTCCCGATGGGGGGTTAGTTCGCTCCTTTTTTTGGGCCGCGGGCGAGGCCGTGGCGGAAGCGCCAGGACTCGGTGCCGGTGTCGATGATGTGCGCGCGGTGGGTGATGCGGTCAACGACGGCCTTCGCGAGGCGCGCGTCGGGGAACACCTTCGTCCATTCCCCGAACGGGAGGTTGGTCGTGACGATCAGGCTGGCGCGCTCGTTGCGCTCGGAGATGACCTGGAAGACGAGCTCGGCGGCGCCCTCGGGTAGCGCGAGATATCCCAGCTCGTCAAGGACAACAAGCTCCGTGCGTGCGTAGCGCGCGATGACCCGGCCGAGCTCGCGTTTTGACTCGGCTGCCTGCAGCTCGTTCGCTAAGGCGGCGAGGGTGGTGAAGCGGACACGTCGTCCTTGTTGGCAGGCGAGCACCGCGAGGCTGATCGCTAAATGCGTCTTGCCGGTCCCTGAGTCGCCGAGGAGGATCACTGACTCGCGGTCATCGATCCAGGTGCCCTGCGCCAAGGCGGCGATCGTGGCCTGCGGGATCTTCGGGTTCTCCTCGAAACGGAAGTCCTCAAGGCGCTTGGTGAGCGGGAAGCGTGCGTCGATGAGCCGTCGGTGTTCGCGTCGTTCGGCTCGCTCTGTGACCTCTGCTTCAAGGAGCGCGGCGAGATATGCGGTCGGGGTTTGCTGGTCGCGGGTTGCCTCCTCGGCCAGCGCCCGGAAGCGGGCGCGGACGGTCGGGAGCTTCAGCTCTACGGAGTGCGCCTCGATCAGCGTCTCCAGTGCTTGGACCTTCGCCGGGGCGCTCACCGTGCCGGCCCGGCCACGAGCAGCTCGTCGTATTGGTTGAGTGTCGGGACGGGCGCCCCGAGGCCCTGCAGGCGCCGCGGGAGATCATCGAGCGCCGGTGAGGACTGGCGGGCTCTGCGGCTCACCAGGACCGCGACCGCGCGCCCGTCGTGGGCGCCCGCAGTGAGCGCTCCACGGACCGCTTGCTCGACCTCGCCGGGGGTGTGCTCGCGGGCGAGGATGAGCACGTCGACCATCTGTCGTGCGGCCTCTGAGGTGCCATAGCGCTCGCCGATCTTCTCCCACAGCTCGTCGAACACCGAGGGCCAGGAGCCGCGCTCACGTTCCTGGGAGAGAGCGAGCGACCCGGACAGCGCGCCCGGCTTGCGTGCGAGCAGCTCGAGATAGTGATCGAGGCTGGCTGCGACACCGAAGCGGCCGTGCTGGCGCTCGTGGCGGGCGACCAGCGCCCCGCCGTGATGGATCTCGATCTCGCGGGCACCAACACGCGAATGCACGCGCAGCCCCGCCAGCCGAACAGGCACCGAATACCGGTTCTGCTTGATCGTGACCAGTGCCTTGGAGTCCACGCGGGGTGTGGCCCGTTCAGCCATGGACGCCCGCTCAACGGGCAGGCCGCGCAGCAAAGGACGCTCTCTAGCGAAAGACACGCCGACGCTCTCTTGGCGCCCCGCGATCCGGCGTGAGAGATCGCTCTCGCAGCCAGCGAGCATCCGCGTGTTCAGCTCCCCGAGCGACGCAACGTCTGGGACGGGAACCAGGTGACGACGGCGGAAACGCCCGACCTCTCCCTCGACGCCGCCCTTTTCATGAGCGCCCTCGATCCCCGGAGTCGTGAACTGCGACTCATAGAGATAGTGCGAGCGCAACGCGATGAAGCGATCCGTCTCGACCCGCCGCCGGCCACGCAAAACCTGCTTCACCGCGCTCGTCAGATTGTCGTAGCGAAGCAGGCCGAACACCCCGCCGAACCAGTCGAACGCCTCGACATGCGCCTCCAGAAACGCCTGCTGGGAGCAGTGCGGGAACGCCATCGCGAACGCCGCACCGGAATGACACGCACGCATATGAAACAAGTAGACCCTGCGCTGAGCGCCGGCCATCGCGACGTGCGCCTCGCCCCAGTCAACCTCAGCCTCCACGCCCGCCGCATGCACCTGCGGCACAAACGCCTGGACCCCTTCGCCGCGATCACGTCGGCGACCGTGAACATATTCCCGGACCGTGCGCTCAGCGACGTCAGCCGCGTGCTCATCACGCAGGCGCTCCCAGATCCGCTTGGCGGTATGACGCTGCTTGCGCGGCGCATCCCGGTCCCCGTCAAGCCACGAGTCGATGAGCCCCCGATATGGACCCAACTTCGGCGCAGGCCGACCCACAGGCTTGCGCTTGACGGGCGGCAACGGCGCCGCTAGCGCCTGACGCACCGCCCGCCGATGAACCCCATACCTCGCCGCCAACGCCCTCGTCGAGATGCCTTCCCGATCCCGATCTCTCCTGATCTGCTCGAACGTCTCCACTCGTGATCCCATTCCTCACTGCCGCCTCCCGCTCAAGCTCCATGAGCCTCAAACAGTCAGCAGCCAGTCGGACGGAGGTGGGGCCACTTCAAGCCGCCGCAGTGGAGCCAGTTCAGACCGCCGCTCCCATGGGGTTTGCCGTCCCTTAGAAATAGGGGCGATGGTGCCCTCCTTTCGCAACAGGGGGTCTGATGCTAGCGCGGCGTCGAGCGGGCCAGCTGACTGCTACGGCTTCGGCGAGGATCACGCCGGCAGAGGGCCGCACGCGGTCCGGCTCAAGCGGCGCCTCCGAGTGGTCACGACTCCTCGATCCGGTCCGCAAAGCCCTGTGTTCTCTGGGGACCGGCGGTCGCGGGTAGGTGTTTCAATCCCGCCTCTGCTACTCGACTTCGGGAACGCTTGGGGATGCTGCGGCGAGCCGCGATGCCGCCCAGCTCACAGCGCTCTCGGCCAATGCCAGCGCGGCAGCGCGATCGAGTGCGATCGGCTCGCCATAGCGCAGGTCCACCGCCCAGGGTGTGAGCCACTCGGGGCTCGTGAGGTCCGCAGGCAACTCGATCCCGGACTCTCTGAGGAGATCGACGAGAAGTTCAAGATCATGGCTATACGGCAGTTCTACGCCAGCGAGCACGAGCGCGGCCTTCAGGGCTTTCTCGACCGATTGCTGCGCATGGAACCCGATGGCATGGTCTTCGACCTCGGTGTCGTGGACGAGCTTGCGGCAGACAACGAGGTCTCCCGCTGCGAGGCGCTTGAGCATCCCGGCGTACTCGATCTGCTCAGGACTCGGCGAGGACACGTCCCTCACGGAGCGCTCGGTGGACCATCGTGCCCGGTACCTTCGCTCGCCTGTCGGCAAGCGCTGCGTCGAGGACGATCACGTCCACCGGGGCGCCGAAGCCTCGCAGGACACGACGAAGCCTGACCTCCTCCGTGAGGCGATTCTCAACCGCGTCCTCGATGACCAGAAAGTCGAAGTCGCTGTGCTCGTTGGCGTCGCCACGGGCGCGCGAGCCGAACAGGATCACCTTCGCAGGCGCTGGCGCTGCGTCGATCAGGGCACGACCGGCGCGCTCGATCATCTCTGTAGCGGCAACCGCGTTCATGTCCGCCGCTCCTTGACGGCGGTGGCCCTCAACTCGTAGCGTGCCAGTGTACGCATCGCGCGCTCGATTGTATCCCGGCTCAGGACGTTCCACCGCAGCCCTGAAACGACGGAGCCCCAAGGGGATCACCGCCGAAGCGGGAGAGCCTTCCCTGGGGCATACACCAGCAAGTCTAACGCGCACCTCAGCTCATCGACCCCGCCGCGCCGACATGGATCATCGGGGTCTCACGGGGTCCGCGCCGTCCTCGGTGACCGCCCATAGAGTCCCCATCGGGCCGTCGCCGACGCCCACGCCCGCCGCACTATGCCCAGCCCCCCGTCGTTCCAATCGTCGTTCCAATATGAGCGGATCTGAGCCGCAACGAGAGCACCGAAACCCAGCAAAACCCGGCCTCCAGGACCGAGCCAGCCCGGTCCGGCAAAACTCATAACCCGAAGGTCGCAGGTTCGAATCCTGCCCCCGCTATAGCCACATTAGCGATCTTGCTCAGCGCCTATAGCAGCGAGCAGGCGCTCGATAACTTCTTGCAGATCGCGCCATGTGTCATGGGTTGAGCGGCCGGAGTGTGTGGGAATACCGACGAAGGCTAGGTCGCTGCTCATGATTTCGAGTAGGTCATTGGCTCGACTTGAGCGTAGGTAGTCAGACATGGTTGCGAGCTCGGGTTGCTCGGCCCACCGCAGCGCTTGCCTGAGGACAGTTAGCAGCTGTGGCCAGTCACGGTGAGCTGGCAGCTCGTCGGGTATGGTGCCGAGCAGGGTCGCCCATGCGGAGCGATCAGCGGTGTAGCGCTGTTTGCCGCCGACGGTGAAAGCCGAGACGACCCCTGCGGCGTTCAATCCCGCGAGTGCATCGTGGACGTTGCGCTTGGAGTATCCCGTTGATCGGGCCAGCGCTTGGGCGTTGACCCATGGAGCCTCTGTGCTCAGCAGCACGCGAACGACCTCGGCTCGAATGCCTACGCCAAGAATCTGGCGGAGCCGAAAGGCTAGGTTGATAGGTCTGGTGGTGTCGGGATGCTGAGACTTATGGGAGGGTGAGAGCACCGGACGCAACCAGCCTGCGGCGGCAAAGTCCTCGTCGGGTTGGTTTATTTGGATCCCGTGTTGAAACAGCGGTTGGAGTTTCGCTGGGGCGTGTGTCATCGAGCCGTTACCGAGCCTGGCTCGGGGACGGTGGCGAGTAAGCCACGTCAGCGTGGCTGTCGTGAGCGTGCGGTCGGTCTCATCGATGCACATTGCTCGTAGGCGCCGGACGCTTAGCAGTGGCTCGTTGAGGAGCATCCAGTCGAGAAGCTCGTCAAACAGGCGTGGCTCGGCTCGAGCGATCTCGAGCGTAAAGACGATCAGAGCCTCGGGGTCCTGTGCCCAGGGACTGCGTCTGTGCGGTGTGGCGAGTAGGCCCATCTGTGCCCACTCGGCCCATGCGAAGGCAACGAGTTGGTCGCTCAGCCGCTGTCTAAGAGTCGAGAGGTCCATCGTCAATCCCGAAGTAGTTGAGAACGCGAGCAAGCACGCTGCGATACCCGTCCGAGGGATCGTGAGTCTGACTCCAGCTGGCGGCGTCGAGCAGCTCTCGCTCGGTTGGGGCCAGCGCCTGGAGGTCTGTGAGGTGCTTGCCGGCGCCTTGGTCGACTGTCGCGTAAAGCTTGAGGTGGATTTGGTCGACACGCGACGCGAACAGGACCTCTAGCCCGGGTCCATAGTGGCGGTGCTGCGCACGTTCGAAGAAGCCTTCGGGCAGTCCGAGATCAAGTAGCGAGGTGGGTCCTGGATTCAGCCAGTCCTTGGATAGCCCGAAGTCGCGGGCCACCGTCTGCGCAGCGCCCACCAGAGCAGCAGGAAGCGGCTGCGCTGAAGTGAGCTCTTCGCCGTCGACGATCGCGAGGACGTCTACATCTCTCGTGGCGCGAGAGGCAAGTCCGAGCGCGAGCAGTGCAGAGCCGCCGACCACTGCAATGGTGAAGCGCTCTCGCTGTGCCGCAAGCTGTTCGCCAAGCGCATCGAGGAGATCGTCGGCTGCCTGGGTGCTATCAATCAAGATGTCAGTCATCACAATCCGGGATGTTATACATCTTGCAATGGGCGGTCAACTGTATGGCGCGATGCTCCAAGGCTTGCCCGCGAAGGCCACCCTGAGACGGCTCGCACAATGGGCACGACGAGGTCGCTAATAGGAGCGAATCGTTCCCCCGCTACTCATCGAAACCCGTTGAGCGGGTTTCGTGTGTTCTCGATTGCTGTCCCTGGCGGTTTAGCTGCGCGGGTCCCGCAGGAGAATTGGCGCCAGCTGCGTCGGGGGCCGAACTGTGCGTTTGCTAGCTGCTGCGCCCGCGAGTTCTCCGCTCCGGGGGACCACAATCGACGGCGACAGCGAGTGCGAGACCCCTAGGCCGATCGCGCCGAGCGCGACGGCCACCACGAGGCTTGCCGCAAGCATCGCCGGCCTACGAATCGAAAGACCAGCGAGGACAATCACACCTTCGACCGTAGGCTGCGTACGCGCCACTCTCATCGGTACGGACTGCCGGTTGCGCTCAGTAGTTACATGCTGTCAGTGGGACCCGCGAGCCGCCCCGGAAACGGGTGGGTTTGGCGTCACCCCGTGCCCTCCACCCGCCGCTTCAACTCGCCCGGACGCCCGTTCACGAAGATCGCGCGCGTCGCCGCTTCGACCGGCCCCCGGATAAGCAGCCCCAGCACGCGGCCCGGATCGGCGTCGAGCGCGAACGTCGCGCGGGTGCGCCCCTCACCGAGATCCTCGAGCTCCCAGGAGCCCTCGAGCGACTTCAGATCTCCCTGCTCCTGGGTCCACGCTAGGCGCCTCGGCCCCTCGTAACGAAAGCGCACCCGCGCCCTGACGCACCTGACCTTGATGTTGTTCTCGGTCTCCACGAGCACCGGCCGCCCGCTGGCGTCGCGCTCGAGCGCGGTCATCGCGTCCAGGCCGCCCTGCCAGTCGGGTGCCGAGAGCACGTCCTCGACAACCGCCCACACCACGTCCAGCGGCGCATCGATTTCGCTGCTTGCACTACCACCCAGGTTCACCATCACGATCTTCCTACGTCGGTCGGGGCAGGGAGGAGAAGGTAAAGGTCGAGGCGCAGGACGACATCCTTACAGTCTCCTGTGAGCATGAGGAGCGTTGCGAGAAGAAGGACGTGCCTCGGCAGGGCTCCCCCACGCTCACGGCCCAGATCTTGACCAAATAGTTCGGGGCAGTCATCGAGGAAAACTGCGGCAATGACTCAGGGTTTTCCCGCAGGAACGTCGCTGCCCGATACTCGTGTGTGAGGCCGCCACGCGACCTCGACCGGGTCAGCAGCTTCCTCAATATCCGGGTCAAGGACATCGAGGCGGTGTACGCCGAATGGAGCGCCCGTGGTGCTCAGTTCCTGACGCCGCCGAAGCAGCATCAGTACGAGATCCGCTGCTACATCCGCGATCCCGACGGCCATCTGATCGAGGTGGGGCAAACCACGGACCCAGAGGGAGACTGGACCCCACCTCGGTGGCTGTCGAGTACGGCCGCCGGGGAGCCCGAGTGAAGTCAGCTCGCCATCGGTGGTCCCGCGCCGACCGTCTTGGACGCTGCCGCGATCTCCCCGCGGAGCGTCTTCAGCGCACCAACGTAGATCTCCGAGAACGTAGGGAATGGCTGGATCGTGTCGGCGAGCACGTTGAGCGGGATGTGGGCTCGGATCGCGAGCGTCGCCTGCTGCAGCCACTCGCCCGCCTCGGGGCCGAGCGCGTAGGCGCCCGTCAGCCGCTCGCCGTCGCTGAGTAGCGTAAGGAAGCCCTTTTCATCAGCGTACGCGCGTGTGTAGGTCGCGGTCTTCGACACCTCCGACAGTGTGACCATCGCGCTGAAACGGCCGGCGGAGGCGCCCACCGCCGCGGCCTGCGGGTCTGTGTAGACGACCCGTGGAACAGCCTCGTAGTTGGCCTTTCGCGGCTCGCCGAGGATGTTCGCGGCGACCACCTCGCCCTGGTACTTGCCGACGTGCGTCAAAGGCCAGAGGCCGTTAACGTCGCCGATCGCCCAGAGGTTCGCTGCCGCCCTCAGGTGCGCGTCGACCGGGACTCCGTGTGCGTCGGCCTCGACGCCGACGGTATCCAGGCCGAGCCCGAACACCCGCGGACGGCGGCCGGTGGCCACGAGCAGCTTCTCACCGCGCAGCTCGCGCCCGTCGTCGAGCTCGACGACGTAGTTCTCGCCCTCGCGTCGTGCGGCGCTCGCGTTCGCAGACAGGACGAGCTCGATGCCCTCGCGGCGTAGCACCTCGCCGAGCGCCTCACCGAGCGGCGCGGGCTCCCGCGCGAGCACGTGCTCGGCCATGTCGATCACGGTCACCTCGCCGCCGAGGCGCCGAACGGCCTGCGCCATCTCCACTCCGACCGGCCCACCACCGAGGATCAGCAGACGGCGCGGAATGGACGTCATGGAGGTCACCTCACGGTTGGTCCAAACGCCGTCGAGCTCGCGCAAGCCCGGCACGGGCGGCACGACGGGATCGGCGCCGTTGGCGAGGACGATGTGGTCCGCGGTGTGGCGCACACCGTCGACCTCGATGACGCCAGGGCCGGCGAGTCGCCCGCTGCCGCGCAGCAACTCGATGCCGTGATCGGCAAGGAAGCGCTCCTGTCCGGCGTCGGAGTGCTCGGAGACCATGAAGTCACGCCAGGCAAGCGCCTCCTGCACATCGACCTCGGCGCTCGCGGCGGCCTCGCGCGCTCCATGGACCGCCTCGCCCGGCCGCAGCAGCGTCTTCGAGGGAATGCAGGCCCAGTAGGAGCACTCCCCTCCCACGAGCTCCCGCTCCACGACCGCCACGCGCAGACCGCCCTCCGCCAGAGCGCTCGCACAGTGCTCGCCCGGTGAGCCACCACCGAGGACGATCACATCATAGTCGCTGCTCATCTCGGCAGCTCCTCGCCGGCGCGCTCGCGCACCATGTAGAGCGCATACCAGTCAGGCCAGTCCTCGTCCGCCTGGCCCGTTCGCTGCTCGTGCTTGCCGTGCGCCTCCGACGCCCGCCTGAGGGCATCCGCCAGATCTTCCGCTGACTCGTAGGTCGTGGCCATCAGTCTCTCCTCTCTCAGCGACCCGGCAGCCGCGTTGTGATCTCCTGGAGCAGCCAGCCATTGCCATCTGGATCGCTGAAGGCCAGGAATGAGCCGTAGGTGCCACGGTCGGGCGCCGCCCCGGGCACACGACACGGGTCGTGAAAGCGAGCGCCCAGCGCGCCCTCGTGGAACACCTCGCCCACTTCGATACCGCGCGTGAGCAGCTCCTCACGCGCAGCCTCGATGTCGGCGACGACTCAGATACAGGCTCTGGACCGAACCGGGCGAGCCCGAAGCGATGTTCTTGCCAAACTGGATGGAGCACCCGGAGCCCGGTGGCGTGAACTGGACGAGGCGAAGGTCCTTGCCGCGGGCAACGTCGGCGTCGAGCCTCCAGCCAAGGCTTCCATAGAACTCCTTCGCCCGGTCGACATCCGAGACCGGCAAGACAACCACCTCGAAGCTGAACTCCCCGGCCTCTACAGGCGGGGTGCCAGCCGCGCTCTCGCTACTCACCTCCACACTGCTCATGTCGCCTCCATCCGTTGGTTGCGCCGCAACACGGCACCATGTTCTCGCCAATCCGCACAGCGGAGGCGACGACGGCGAGAAAGCCGACGCTGCGAACCAGCGCTGCGCAGGGAATTGGCACGAGCCCCTTTCCTGGTCATCCCCGGCCGTTCTTCGAGCGCCGGGCCTCCCGTCAGTTCGCACACACCTTCCTCCCCATCCGAGCGGAAGTCAAGCCCTCCCGCGCTGCGCGCGGCGAGTCTCCGGCAACGCTGAAGAGCGACCCCGCGGCCGCGTCGCCAGGCACCCGCACGACCCTGGATCGATGCCAGAAACCGAAACCGACTCGCAGGTGCCAACATGAGCAGCATGACCATGAGCGGTCAGCTTCCGGACCCTCGCCTCAGGCCGCGGGCGTGATCTACGAGACCTACCTTGTCGAATGAACTCTCCGCCCGAGCCCAACGACGGGAAGGTCGCGATCATCACCGGCGCCTCGCAGGGGATCGGCGCGGGCCTCGCGAAGGCATACCGCGAGCGCGGGTATGCCGTGATCGTGACTGCTCGATCGATCGGGCCTTCAGAGGACGACGGCATCGTTGCCGTCGAGGGCGACATCGCCGACCCTGATACCGCGCAGCGCATCGTCGACGCGGCGATCGAGTGCTTCGGTCGGATCGACACCCTGATCAACAACGCCGGGATCTACATTGGCAAGCCCTTCACGGACTACACCCTCGATGACTTCAACGCTCTGGTCGCCGTCAACCTCGCAGGCTTCTTTCACATCACGACGCGCACGATCAAACACATGCTCGACCAGGGCTGTGGGCACGTGGTCAATGTTTCGACGACGCTCGCCGAGCAGGCTGACAGCGGCAGACCAGCCGCTCTGCCCGCCCTGACCAAGGGGGGCCTGGCTGCGGTCACCAAGTCGCTTGCGATTGAGTATGCCTCCCGTGGTTTACGAGTAAATGCCGTCTCTCTGGGCGTGATCAAAACGCCGACTCACGACGTGAGCTCCTACGCGGGGATGGGCGCCCTACACCCCATCGGTCGGGTGGGCGAGATCGAGGATGTGATCGGTGGAGTCCTTTATCTCGAAGACGGCGCCTTTCGTGACCGGCGAGATCTTGCACATCGACGGCGGCCAGAGCGCGGGGCACTGACCCGGGCTGTCATCGCGGAGCGGTGGAGCCTACTCAAACAAGGGAGGTCATTATGAGCAACATCGACGAGCAGTTGGTCTTGGCCCACTTCATCGTTTCGGATGATGTCGAGCGCTCCCGCCGCTTCTACACCGAGGTATTGGGAGGCAAGACGGTCATCTCCGGCGAGGCGGGTGACGAGGTGACGTACGTCGCGCTAGCCAACAGCTGGATCATCATCAACGTCGGAGGGGGGCCTACAGACGACAAGCCGACCGTCACGCTCGAGCGCCAGCCCGACCCAGATCGGGTGAGCAGCTTCCTCAACATCCGGGTTGCGGACATCCATGCGGTGTACACCGAGTGGAGCGCACGAGGCGCCCAATTCCTGACGCCGCCCAAACAACACGAGACCGAGATCCGCTGCTACATCCGCGACCCCGACGGCTACATCATCGAGGTGGGTCAAACGACCCTCGCCAGAGGTTGGCGTCCACCGTCTTGACCACCCGTTTGGGATGCGCTCCTGTACACGGCGCTGGATCGCCACGTGACGTCTTGCACGTGCCACCAGCACGCACTGCGACGACCGGCGTACTCGGCGCCGAGGTCCCGGAAACGTCGGGGCCATCGCGTACTCTCTGCCCACCGATGGCCCATGTAGCCCGACTCTTTTCGCTTCCAGACCCAGAGCAGCCGTCGCAGGCGACCGGCTTCGGGCGCGGACGGCTCATCATCGGCGATGTACGCGAGGCACTTGCCACGTTTGACGACGGCTCCTTTGCAACATGTGTCACGAGCCCGCCATACTGGGGTCTGCGCGACTATGGGATCACGCATCAAATTGGGGCGGAGGAGGTGCTTGAGGACTACATCGCGACCTTGGTCGCAGTGTTCCGCGAGGTTCGGCGAACGCTCAATGATCGCGGCACCTTCTGGCTCAACATCGGCGACAGCTACACAAGTGGCGGACGCACATGGCGGGACTCCGATGAGAAGCTCGCTGCGCGAGGCATGAGCTATCGGGCGCCGACTCCGGAGGGCCTAAAGCCCAAGGATCTAATCGGGGTTCCGTGGCGCGTTGCGTTTGCGCTGCAAGAGGATGGTTGGTATCTGCGCTCCGACATTGTTTGGAACAAGCCCAACGCGATGCCCGAGAGCGTCAAGGATCGCCCCTCGCGCTCTCATGAGTTCGTCTTCCTGTTCTCGAAGTCGCTCCGCTACGACTACGACTACGCGGCTGTCCGCGAGCCGGTGCTCAACGGGGGAGGTCTACGTGGGCGGCGTTCGGTATGGGATATCAACACAGAACCTTGTCCAGAGGCCCATTTTGCAACGTTCCCGCGCGAACTCGTGCGACCGGCAGTGCTCGCGGGGAGTCAGGTCGGCGGGGTCGTGCTCGATCCGTTCTTCGGCTCGGGAACCGTTGGCGAGGTCGCGGCGTCTGAGGGTCGCGACTTCGTTGGGGTGGAGCTCAACGCAGAGTACGCTGCTATCGCGCAATCTCGTCTGAATCGGCTCGCGCCTGGCCTCATGCGGGTGGAGCTGCCCTCGGAAATCGCCACGTCGCGTGGACGCGGCAAGCAGACTTCGCGAGATGCCTGACTTGGAGCTTACGCTCCGTTCCGCCGTCAAAATAAAGCTCAAACAGCACCTCGCCGTTCTCGGTCACGGTGCAGATGCCGGGTTTGGGAGTCTGCCTGCTGTCGTCGCGCATCACGCAGTCCACGTCAGCCGCCCGCAAAAGCAGCGGCTTCGGGATCTCTATTAGCTCGTAGTGGTGGAACGGGTCGCTCGCGGCCGCGCTTGCGGCGCTCAGCGTCCGCAGCGTAAAGATCCGGTCATAGCCCTGCATGTGGGCGAACATTCGATCGCGTAAACCGGCAAGGTCCGCCTCGGTGACCCATTGGCCCTTCCCCAGCTCCATGAACTTGGAAATATGGATACGGTCGGGTTTTATGCCGCGGTCTGCCTGGGTCTTCAGCGACCATCGCTCATCGCGGACGGTTATGTCGTGACCGGGGTTGCCTTTTGCCGCGAGCGTGGCCGGTATGCCGACTCGTCGCAGCGCGGTCTCCAATCCGTGCTCGAACTTGTCCTTGGAGAAGCTCTCGCGAGAGAGGGTGTGGTGTATGAGGAGCAGGTCTCCAAATGTCTGCGCAAATGCTTCGCTTGCGAAGTCAGAGGCCGGATCGGCATTGACCTCCAGCTTGGTGGCAAACCCCTCAACAATGCCCGCCAATACCTCTAATTGCGCTGCGGACAGGGGCGTGAGCGCTTCTCGAAGCGCGGCGAGCTGGGCGTCCAGTTCCTCGTCCACACGGCGAGGTTAGCCGCCTGGCCTACGGATATAGGGCCTCCCTGAGCGACGAGGCGCTCGAATGGCATGCGGCGCCGCCCCGCCCGGCACATGTGCCGGGCGGCCGCACCGTGCATGCACGGTGCGGTACGGGGCCGCACATGTGCGGCCCCGCCCTCGGCGCATGCGCCGAGGGAACAGCATCTTTGGCAGGACTTCCTACGCCGACGCCAGCGCCTTCTGCTTGATCTGCTCGAACTCCGCCTGCGTGATCGCGCCGCTGTCGAGCATCTGCTTGGCCTTCGCGATCTGCTCGGTGGGGTCGCTCTTGGCGGCCACGGACTGCACGTACTGGTCGAACTGCGACTGCGCGTCCTTCTGCTGCTTGATGGCCCGCTCGGTCATCCCATTGTGCTCGACGATCAGGTACACGAACACGCCGAAGTAGGGGAGCACGATGATGAAGATGATCCACAGAACCTTCATGAAGCCCGAGGTGTCGTGCCGGCGGAAGATGTCGATCATCACCGTGAACAGGATCCAGATCCAGACGACGAACGCGAAGAAGATGAGCATCGTCCAGAAGACTTCGAGGAACGGATAGCTGGTTGCAGCGATCATCGATACGTCCTTTCAGTCAACGAGGGTTGTCCGCACAGTTGGGCGGACCCGTGTGCCGAAAAGCATATGCCTAGTCGTCGCCGCGTGCGGTGACATATATGGAATCCGCGCGAGCGCCGCAGACGTTCTAGCCTCATGCGAGCAATGCCCACGCACGCCGAGCAAGCAGACGGGACCGCCGTATCGGTAACCCCCGAGTCCACCGGACGCAGTGAGGCGAACGCCCCACGCCGGCGCCCCGCGATCCTCGTCGTCGACGACGAGCCGGCGGTGCTCGCGGCGGTCGCGCGCGACCTGCGCCGCGGCTTCGGCGAGCGCTACCGGGTGCTGCGTGCTTCCTCGGGCGCCGAGGCGCTCGAGGTGCTGCGCGAGCTGCGCACGCGCGGCGATGCGGTGGCGATGCTCATCGCCGATCAGCGCATGCCGGGGATGCCCGGCACCGAGTACCTCGTGCAGGCGCGCATGCTCGTGCCCGACGCCAAGCGGGTGCTCCTCACCGCCTACGCCGACACCGAAGCCGCGATCGCGGCGATCAACGAGGTGGCGCTCGACTACTACCTCCTCAAGCCCTGGGATCCGCCCGAGGAGCAGCTCTTTCCGGTGGTCGAGGATCTGCTCACCACCTGGGAGTCCGGCGCTGCGCTCGAGTCCGGCGGCGTGCGCGTGATCGGCCACCGCTTCTCCAAGGAGTCCCACGACGTGCGCGACTTCCTCGTACGCAACCGCGTACCCGCGCGCTGGCTCGACGTCGAGCGCGACGGCGAGGCGCGCGAGCTCCTGCGCATCGCCGGCATCGACGGCGAGCGCCTGCCCGTGGCGCTGCTCGAGGACGGCGCGGTGCTCGAGCGCCCCACGATCCTCGAGCTCGCCGAGCGCCTCGGCGTGGCGGGCACGCCCGCGCAGGACCACTACGACCTCGTCGTCGTGGGCGGCGGCCCCGCGGGGCTCGCCGCCGCGGTGTACGGCGCCTCGGAGGGGCTGAAGACCGTAATGGTCGAGCGCGAGGCTCCCGGCGGCCAGGCCGGGCAGTCGAGCCGCATCGAGAACTACCTCGGCTTCCCCGCCGGCCTCAGCGGCTCGGATCTCGCGCGCCGCGCCACCGACCAGGCGCGGCGCCTAGGCGCGGAGCTGCTCACCGTGCAGGAGGCCGTGGGCCTGCGCGCCGAGGGCGCCGCGCGCCTCGTGGAGCTGAGCGGCGGCGGCGTGCTCAGCGCGAGCTGCGTGCTCGTCGCCTCGGGCGTCTCCTACCGCCAGCTCGACACGCCCGGCTTCCCCGAGCTCACCGGCGCGGGCGTCTACTACGGCGCCGCCACCAGCGAGGCGCGCGCGTGCGCCGATCAGCACATCGCCATCATCGGCGGCGCCAACTCCGCGGGGCAGGCCGCGGTGTACTTCGGCGGCTACGCCAGCACCGTCACGATGCTCGTGCGCGGCCCCTCGCTAGAGAAGTCGATGTCGCACTACCTCATCGAGCAGATCTCCGAGCGCCCCAACATCGAGGTGCGCACCGGCTCCACTGCGCTCGCCGCCGAGGCGCATGAGGGGCGCCTGCGGCGGCCTGCGCATCCAGGGCCCCGAGGGCGAGGAGAGCATCCCCGCGGACGCCTGCTTTGTGTTCATCGGCGCCTCCCCCCGCACCGATTGGCTGGAGGGCGTGCTCGCGCGCGACGAGCGCGGCTTCATCCTCGCCGGGCGCGACGCACAGGCCGACGGGTGGCCGCTTGCGCGCGAGCCCTACGTGCTCGAGACCACCGTTCCCGGGGTGTTCGTCGCGGGCGACGTGCGCGCGCGCTCCATCAAGCGCGTCGCCAGCGCCGTCGGCGAGGGCTCCATGGCGGTCTCGCTGATCCACGAGTATCTGGTCGAGGCATGAGATCTCTCCACGTCGCTGCTCGCCTGGCGCTCCCCTCACAGTCGCGCGGCGCGGCGGTTGGCGCGCCATGAGCGACGAGGCCGTCACCCTCGCGGAGCTGCGCGGCGTGGACCTGTTCGACAGCCTCAGCGACGCCGAGCTCGCGGAGTGGATACCGCTCGCGCGCGCCCGCCACGTCCCCGCCGGCGGGATCGTCGCCGAGCAGGGCGTGGTGCCGCCGGGGCTCCATCTCCTGCTCGAGGGCCGCGCACAGGCCTTCATCCTCGCGCAGGGACGCAGCGAGCCCGTGGGTCACCACACCGCTCCCACCTGGATGGGCGCCGTCGCGGTGCTCACCGGCGGCTCGCTCGGGGTGCGCATGCAGGCCGAGACAAACTGCCGCGTCGCGCTCGTGGGCGCCGAGGACTTCAAGCGCCTCGCCTTCGCGCAGCCCGCGATCCACGAGCGCGTGATGCGCCAGGTGGCGCCCGTGATGAGCCGCGTCACCGAAGTGGAGCAGAACCGCGAGCGCCTCACCTCGCTCGGCACGATGGCCGCGGGGCTCGCGCACGAGCTCAACAACCCCGCCGCCGCCGCGCGCCGCACATCCGCACAGCTCAGCGAGGCGCTCGAGGCGATCGGCGCGGCGCTCGGCTCCTTCGTGGAGGCGGGCATCGAGCGCGAGGACGCCGAGCAGCTCGTTGCGCTCCAGCGCCAGGCGCTCGCGCAGGCCGCCGCCTGCACAGCGCTCGATGCGCTCGACGCCTCCGACGCCGAGGAGGAGCTGCTCGAGCGCCTGCAGGCGCTTGGAATCGAGGAGCCCTGGCGGATCGCCGAGCCGCTCGCCGCCGCCGGCGTCGATCAGCAGTGGCTCCAGCGCGTAGCCGAACTCGCCGGGCAGGCCACGGGCGCCGCGCTGCGCTGGGTCGCCGCCACGCTCACCGCGGGGCGCCTCGCGGCGGAGCTCGAGGAGTCCACCGAGCGCATGTCCGCGCTCGTGGGCGCCGTGAAGTCCTACGCCTACATGGACCGCGGCGCGCTCGTGGAGGCCGACCTGCACGAGGGCCTCGAGACGACCCTAGCCGTGCTCGGCTACAAGCTCAAGCACACCTCCATCAAGGTCGCTCGCGACTACGATCGCTCGCTGCCGCCGCTGATGGTGAGGGGCTCGGAGCTCAACCAGGTGTGGACGAACCTGCTCGACAACGCCATTCACGCGCTCGGGGAGGGCGGCACGATCACGATTGCCACGCGCGCCGACGGCGACTGCGCGGTCGTGGAGATCGCCGACGACGGCCCCGGCATCCCCGAGGACCTCACGGGGCGGATCTTCGATCCCTTCTTCACCACCAAGGAGGTGGGCCAGGGCACCGGCCTCGGCCTCGCCACCGCGCGGCGCATCGTCGTGGACCGCCACGACGGCTCGCTCACGCTCGACGCCCAACCCGGCCGCACGGTGTTTCGCGTGCGCCTCCCCTTCGCCCAGCCTCAGGAGCCGAGCACGAGCGCGAGCACGATCAGCGCGAGCAGGTGAAACGTCTGATCCACGGCGATCGACACCGCGAGGTTTTCCTTGGGATCGAGGCGCTTCACGCGCTGCATGTACGCGTGCAGCAGCCTTCCGTCGTCCTGGATCAGGTGGGGGATGAAGATCGCGGGGATCACCCACAGCACTTCCCAGCCGAGGCCGAGGTCGCTCAGCGCGAGCACGGGCACGAAGGCGAGCGTGTAGGTGCTCACATGCGTGAACAGCGCCCTCCGCGCCGCCGGCGGCGCTCCCAGCGCGATGCCGCCGCGCTTGTTGCGCGCCTGCCAGTCGGTCTGCAGCAGGTAGTCCCCCACGAGGTGGCACACCACGAAAGCAATGAAGACTTCCACCCACGTCATCGACATCAGAGCCTATCCGGCTGCCGCCGTGCCGGGTGTGCGCCTCGCGCAGTACCCTTCGCGCGGTGAGCGCGATACCCGATGGCAACCCGGGGAGCCCGTTTCCGCCGATCGCCGACTACGGCTTTCTCTCGGACTGCGAGACCTGCGCGCTGATCGCCCCCAGTGGCAACGTCGAGTGGATGTGCCTGCCGCGCCTGGACTCCCCCAGCGTGTTCGGCTCGATGCTCGATCGCGACGCCGGCGGCTTTCGCCTCGCGCCCGCGGGAGTAACGGTGCCCGGCGCAGTGCGCTACCTCCCGGGCACGCTCGTGCTCGAGACCAGCTGGGAGACCCGCACGGGTTGGGTGGTGGTGTGCGATGTCCTCTGCATCGGCCCCTGGCACCACAACGATGAGCGCTCGCACACGCACCGCCGCTCGCCCACCGACTACGACGCCGATCACGTGCTCCTGCGCACCGTGCGCTGCGTGCAGGGCTGGGCCGAGATGCACCTCGACTGCGAACCCGTCTTCGACTACGGGGGCCTCGCCGCGGAATGGTCCTACACCGGCCCCGGCTACAACGAGGCCACCGCGGGCTCGGAGGGGATGGAGCTGCAGCTGCGCCTCGTAACGGACATGAACCTCGGCTTCGAGGGCCCCCGCGCCCGCGCGCGCACGGTGCTGCGTGAGGGCGACTCCGCGTTCGCGGCGCTCGGCTGGTCCTCGCACCCGCTCCCCGCCACCTTCGCCGAGGCCGACGAGCGGCTCGTGCGCACCGCGCACCACTGGCAGGAGTGGCTCAAGCAGGGCGCCTTCCCCGATCACCCCTGGCGCACCTATTTGCAGCGCAGCGCGCTGACGCTCAAGGGCCTCAGCTACGCGCCCACGGGGGCGATGGTCGCGGCGGCCACCACCTCCCTCCCGGAGACGATGGGGGGCGAGCGCAACTGGGACTACCGCTACACCTGGATCCGCGACTCCACCTTCATGCTGTGGGCGCTCTACACGCTGGGCTTCGATTGGGAGGCCAACGACTTCTTCTACTTCGTCGCCGACCTCGCCGAAGCCGCCGAAGCCGGGGAGGGCGAGCTGCAGATCATGTATGGCATCGGCGGTGAGAGCCGCCTCGACGAGCACGAGCTCGACCATTTGTCTGGCTACGGCGGCTCGCGCCCGGTGCGCATCGGCAACGGCGCCTACAGCCAGCGCCAGCACGACGTGTGGGGGGCGGTGCTCGACTCGATCTACCTCCACACGCGCTCGCGCGACCAGCTCCCCGATCGCCTCTGGCCGATCATCAAGCGCCAGGTGGCGGGCGCGCTCGAGCACTGGCGCGAACCCGACAGCGGCATCTGGGAGGTGCGCGGTGAGCCCAAGCACTTCACCTCCTCCAAGCTCATGTGCTGGGTTGCCGCCGACCGCGGCGCGCGCCTGGCGCTTTTGCGCGAGGACCACGAGTGCGCCAAGCGCTGGCAGGCCGCCGCGGAGGAGATCCACGCCGACATCTGCGCCAACGGCGTGGACGAGCGCGGCGTCTTCACGCAGCACTACGACACCGCCTCGCTCGACGCCTCGCTGCTGTTGATGCCGCTCGTGCGCTTCCTCCCCGCCGAGGACCCCCGCATCGCCGCCACGGTGCTCGCGATCGCCGATGAGCTCACCGAGGACGGGCTCGTGCTGCGCTACCGCGTGGAGGAGACCGACGACGGGCTCAGCGGCGAGGAGGGCTCCTTCACGATCTGCTCCTTCTGGCTCGTCTCCGCGCTGTGCGAGATCGGCGCGCTCGAGCGCGCGCGCGAGCTGTGCGAGAAGCTCATCTCGCACGCCTCGCCGCTCGGTCTCTACGCGGAGGAGATCGACCCGCGCACCGGCCGCCACCTCGGCAACTTCCCCCAGGCCTTCACGCACCTCGCGCTGATCAACGCCGTGATGCACGTCATCCGCGCCGAGCACGGCGACCTGGATCCCACCTCGGCTATCGCTACGGTCTTGCGATGAGCACCGCCTCCACCTACCTGCGCCTGGAAGTGATCAGCGGCAACGCCCCCGGCTCCACGCTGGTGGTGGAGGACGAGCTCACCATCGGCCGCCACGCCACCGGCGCGGGGCGCCTCAGCGAGGACGAGGAGATCTCGCGCCAGCACGCGCGCATCTCGCACGAGGCCACCGGCAACTACGCGATCGAGGACCTCGGCTCCTCCAATGGCACCTTCGTGAACGGCCTGCGCATCCAAACCCCCCGCATCCTCGCGCTCGGCGACTCGATCGAGACGGGCGCCACCACACTGGTGGTGAAGGAGATTGTCAAGCGGCAGCCGCAAGCGGCAGCCGAGGAGCCGGTTGCGCCTGCGGCGGACGCGCGCGCCGCACCCACGGTGTTCGCGCGAGTGCCCTCGATTGAGGAGGTGGCCCCGGCGCGGGAGGCTGGGGCCGCGGAGCCGGTTGCGCCGGCTGCCGAGGGGCGTGCGGCGCCTACGGTGTTCGCGCCGGTGCCCTCGACTGGGGAGCCCGCGCCGCCGGCTGTGGAGGGGCGTGCCGCACCTACGGTGTTCGCGCCCGTGCCTTCGTCCGAGGAGGCGACGCCGGCCGCGGAGATCCCCCCGCCGCGGCTGAGCCTGGAGATCGACTTCGACGCCCGCGAAGCGCGCCTCGCGCTGGGGGAGGGCGGGGAGACGGTGCGCCTCGTCTTTGCCGATGGAGCCTGGCGGGTCGCACAGGAGGGCTGAAGCGGAGTCCCGGTGGGCCCACCGGCGCGAGTCGCTGTTGCGTTGAATATGATTTACGGCTTCTGGCAAGCGAGGCGAGGTGCTCTGATCCGATGCAGGTAACACGCAGACGCGTCCGGCGAACGACCGCGGTGCTGGTGCTGGCGGCGCTGCTGGCGATTGGGGCCACCACGGCGATGACGGCGACCGCCGCCGCTCCGGCGCCGCCGATCAACGACAACTACCTGCAGTCGCTGAACATCAACAAGCCGGGCACCGCGCTCAATCGCACGGAAGAAATCACCGACGTCCGCGACACCACCGCGGCGACGATCCAGCCCGACATCTTCAACCCGTCCTCGCACGGCGGGCCGCCCGAGTTCACCGGCTGCAATGGCACCGCCGAGAGCGGCACCGTCTGGTACGACTTCTATCCGGACGCCAACGGCATCGTGAAGATCCACACCTCGGCGAGCTTCGGCACGATCGTGGCGGTCGTGCCCTTCGACCCCAAGTCGCTGCTGCCCGACGAGAGTCAGCGCCACTGCGCGGTCAGCCAGCCCACCGCAGCCAGCGAACTCTTGGAGAATGTCCAGGCCGGCAAGTCCTACACCGTGCAGATCGGCGGGGTCGCGGGCTCCGCGGGGAGCATCCAGTTCCTGTTCGGCTATTTCGTCAAGCTCCCGCGCCTGCACGCCGAAGCGACGCTCGCGGCGGCGCCGCTGGGCAGCGGGATCAAGATCGTGAGCCTCTCGATCGAAGCGCCCCACAAGGCGCACGTGGAAGTGCGCTGCACGCGCGGCTGCCGCCCGCAGGCCACGACGGCGCGCAGCGTGGGCTTCCCGCGCCTGCGCGGCGCGGTGCTGCCCAACGGCTCGAGCCTCAAGATCTACGTGACGGGCAAGAACGCGATCGGCACCTACATCGAATACCGCATCCACCGCGGAGCGCGTCCCTTCACCAGGACCGAACGCTGCCTCGCGCCCGGCTCGAAGAAGCCCAAGCCCTGCGAATGAGCGCCACCTCGCGCGGACGCGTTGGGATTGCGGTTCTGATCGTGGCACTGGCGTTCGGGGCGGCCTTCGCGGTGCGCAAGGCCACAGCGGGCTCCTCCAGCGCGGCTTCACTGCCGGCGACGCTCGTTCTCCCTGCTGCGACCGTGCACGTCTCCGGTGTGGCGCTGCCCGCGGCGACGCTGCCGGCGCTGCACCACGCGCCGCGCCCGGCGGCTCCCGCTCCGAGCACGCCTGCGCCGAGCGCCCCGTCGACGCCCAGCGCGCCGGCGCCCTCCGCGCCCTCGACACCTTCCGCTCCGCCCAGCGGGGGCGGCGGTGGTGGAGGAGGAGGTGGTGGTGGTGGCGGCCCGGTGGTCGTGGGCTGACGTCGCGTAGGCTTGCCTGCAAGTGCACGTGACCTCCATCGCCCAATCTCCCACCGTCCCCTCAGGCGAGCCGATCTGATGGATTCGCCGCAGAGCCCAACGGTCGTCGCGGGCTACCGCATCGACGGCACGCTCGGCGAAGGCGGCATGGGCACCGTCTACCGTGCCACGCAGCTCTCGCTGGAGCGGGTGGTGGCGCTGAAGCTGCTCACGGCGGAGCTCAGCGCCGACCCCGGCTTCCGCGAGCGCTTTCGGCGAGAGGGTCTGCTGCAGGCCGCGCTCGATCACCCCCACATCGTCACGGTGTACGAGGCCGGACAGGCCGACGAACGGCTGTTCCTCGCGATGCGCATGGTCGAGGGGCCCACACTCAAGGAGCTGATCGTGCGCCGCGAGCTCGACGACCGCCGCGCGCTGCGCTTGCTCACGCAGGTGGCGGAGGCGCTCGACGCGGCGCACGTAAAGGAACTGATCCACCGCGACGTGAAGCCCCAGAACGTGCTCGTGGGCGCCGGCGACCACGCCTACCTCGCGGACTTTGGGCTCACCAAGGGCAGCGACGATGCCGCGATGACCGAGACGGGCCAGTTCGTGGGCACGATCGACTACATCTCCCCCGAGCAGGCGCGCGGCGAACGCGCGACGGCCGCCAGTGACGTCTACGCGCTCACGGCCGTGCTGTGCGAGTGCCTCACCGGGAGGGTCCCCTACGTGAAGGCGACCGAGGAGCGCGTGCTGCTCGCCCATCTTTCAGAGCCCCCGCCGCGGATCTCCGAGCTGCGCGCGGACCTCCCCGCGGCGATGGACGACGTGATCGCGCGGGGGATGGCCAAGGACCCCGCCGAGCGCCCCGCCTCCGCGGGCGAGCTGATGCTGATGGCGCGCCGCGCGCTCGGCGCCGCGCCGGAGGGCTCCGCGGCGGTGGGCTCCGCGGAGACGCGCCTGAGTCCCAACGTGGGCTCGCCCACGCGCGCGCCCGGTATTCCCGCGGGAGGCGACCCCGGCGCCACGCGCATGGCCGGCGTCGCCGCGGCGACGGCCGCCGCAGCGATGCCGGGCGCCGGCGGGCGGGCACACCGTGGAGTCCCCCGCGCGGACACCTGGGGAGGCGGCCGCGGAGACGCCGGCGCGAACGCCTGCGGACACGGCCGCGGAGAGGCCCGCCGGCGGGAGCAGGTTCGTGCTCGCGGTGCTCGGCGCGGCGGTCGTTGCGGTCGTTCTCGGTCTCCTGCTCGGCGGGGGCTCGGGCAGCTCGGGGACGAGCTTTGGCAACTCGGCCTCCGCGGGCAGCGTCGAACTGTCCTTCCCCGCCAGCTGGCAGCACCTCGCGAGCGCGCCCGCGATCCCCGGAATCGCGTTCTCCCAGCCGCTCGCGCTCGCGCAGGGGGGCGCCGGCGCGGGCGCCTCCGCGCAGCGCCTGGTGGCGGGCCAGGTGAGCGCCACCGGGCCCTCGCTGCTGCCGAGCGCGTTCGCGGTTGACCTCACGAGCACCCTCCCCCGTCCCGAAGCGGTGCGGCTCGGGGCAGTGCAGGCCTACCGCTACAGCGGCCTCTCGGTGCGCGGCCTGAACGGCCCGCTCACGCTCTACGCGGTGCCCACCAGCGGGGGAGTGGTAACGATCGCGTGCGTGGGCGCCACGGCATCCGCTCCCGCGAGCCAGTGCGCGCAGATCGCGGCGACGCTGAAGCTGAGCGGCGCCACCGCCTTCGGCCTCGCGCCCAGCGCGTCCTACGCCGCCACGCTGGGACGCACCTTCGCCACGCTGCACAGCGCCGTAAGCGCCGGCGAAGCGCGCCTGCACTCCGCATCGAGCGCCGCGGCGCAGGCCGCCGCGGCGGCGCAGCTGGCCGGTGCCTACGCGGTGGCCTCGCACGCAGTCGGGGGGCTCTCGGTGAGTCCCGCGGTGGCGGGCGCCAATGCCACGCTCTCCCGTTCGCTGGCGGCGGTGGGACGCGGCTACACGGCGCTTGCGGCGGCGGCACGGTCCGAAGACGGCGCCGCCTACGCACGCGCGCGGGCCGCGATCCTCAGCGCGCGCGCCAACGTGGCGAAGGCGCTCGCGGCGGTGAGCCAGGCCGGCTACGCCGTCTCGGGCTGATCGGCGCTCTCGGCCTGCGGCTCATCGGCGGGGGAGATCCCAGCCTGATCGTCCGGTGAGGCCTGCGACGACTCCTCGGCCTCGCGATCGTCGGCGAGCGAGTAGATCGTGATGTTGGCCTTGCGCCCGCGCAGCTCCACCTCGTCGACGTAGACGAGGTCATCGGGCGGCGCGGTGAGCGCCTCCTTGGTGGTGCCCGAGAGGAGCAGCTGGTGGGGTGTCCCCTTCGTGTACTGCTCGATGCGCGCGGCGACGTTCGTGGCGTCGCCCACGGCGGTGTACTCGACGCGTCGCTCGGAGCCCACGTTGCCCGACATCACAAAGCCCGAGTTCAGGCCGATGCCCATGCGAAAGCCCGAGCCGAGATCCTGCTCGTGCAGCCACGCGTTGAAGCGGGGCAGGCGCACGTCGAGCATTTCGCGCGCCGTGGAGAGCCCGCGGTCGGCGTGGTCGGGCTGGGCGATCGGCGCGCCGAAGACGGCCATGATGCCGTCGCCCATGTAGGCCACGAGCGTGCCGCCGTGGTCGAGGATCGCGTCGCTCATCTCGCTGAGGTAGCGGTTGAGCACTTCGATCACGCGATCGGGGGTGAGCGTTTCCGCGAAGGTGGTGAAGCCGCGCAGGTCGGTGAACATCACGGTGCCCTCGCGCTGCACGCCGCCCAGGCGCAGCCCTCCGCCGGTGCTCGCGAGCACCTCATCGACGACGTTTTCGGGGACGAAGCGCGAGAACAGGTCGCGCACGCGCTCGCGCTCGAAGGCGACCGTCACGAGCTGCACCGAGAGCGCCCCCGCGGCGCTGAGGATGAGCACCCCGAGGGGATACACGAACGAGACCACGCGGCCGCTCTGGAAGGCGATCTGCACCGCCACGGTGAACGTCGCCGCGAGCGCGAGCGCCAGCGCGATCGTGGCGATCGGGCCGAAGCGCAGGCTCACCAGCGGGGCGGCGAGACCCATCAGCACGATCAGCGCAAGCTCCACCCAGGTCGCGGCCGAGCGCAGCGGCAGACCGCGCAGCACCGTCTCGATCGCGCTCGCCTGCACCTCGGCGCCGGGCATTTCGCTGGCGGTGGAGGTGGGATGGACGTCCTGCAGCGAGGGAGCCGAGGGCCCCACGACGACGATCTTGTCGTGGAAGAAGCCCGGCGGCAGCTTGTTGGCATAGACCTTCGAGAAGGGCACGCTCTGAAACGTGCCCGAGGGTCCGTAGTAGTCGATCCACGCGCTGCCGTCCTCGAACGGGCCGGGATCGACGCGGCGGCCCGTGGCGACTTCGGCGCTCGCGACCGCGAGCGTGTGCAGGCCGCCCACCGAGTAGCCCACGCGGCGCAGCACGCCGCCGGGGTCGTTGGGCAGCAGCGCGTTGCCGGCGCGCGAGCCGACTTCCTTCAATAGCGCGCTCCCTTCGCTGGAGCCGAGAAAGCGCGTGTCCCCATGCGCGTTGGTCTCGGTGGTGGCCATCACCGTGCGCCCGTGCGCGCCTTCGAGCGCTTCGATCAGCGCGGTCTCGTCCGCGCGCGCCTGGGCGCACTGCCCGGCGGGCGGCTGGGAGCCCTTGCGCGGTGAGCGGGCAGGCGCTCGCCTCGGTGAACTGCACGTCGTAGGCGATCGCGCGGGGGTGCTCGCGCGCGATGTTCTCGATCGCGCGCGCGTGCACCCTGCGCGAGAAGGGCCACTGCAGGCCGAGTTCTTCGAAGGTCGTGGCGTCGACCTCGACCAGTACGACATTCGCCGGTGGCGCCTTGCGCCCGCGGATCGAGAAGCGCGCGTTGACGGTGCTCAGCTCGAAGCGTGCGCAGCAGGTCGGTCTCATACGCCACGATCCCCAGTGCGGTGGCGCCCACGGCGACGATCGCGAGCAGCATCAGCCGCAGGCGCTGTGCCCGTGCCGGTCCGCCTTGCCCACGCTTACGCGTCACCAGTTCACCGAGATCGCCCTGCAGAAAGCTATCGAGTTTCCCCACGTCGCCCACGTCGACCGAGCCATCTCGGCGTTCCATGCGGCGCGTGCAGTCAAGCCGGACCGCTCAGCCTGCGTTACCCTGGCGGTCAACGATGGACGATCCCTCACGCTTCGTATTGCCCGAGGCGCTCACGCTGGCCGACCGCTACACCGTGCAGACGCCGATCTCCAGCGGCGCGATGGGCGCGGTGTACCGCGCGCTCGACACGCAGAGCGGCGCGCAGGTGGCGGTGAAGCACGTGAACAACACGCGCCACGCCGAGCGCTTCGAGGTCGAGGCGCAGCTGCTCGCGCTGCTGCGCCACCCGCGCGTGGTGGAGGTGCTCGACCACTTCGCCGACGAGCGCGGCCAGTATCTGGTGATGCAGCTCGTGGAGGGCATCGACCTGCACGGTGTGCTCGCGCGCGACGGCGACCCCGGGCTGCCGCTCGACCAGGCGGTCGAGTACGCCCGCCAGGCCTGCGAGGCGCTCGAGTACGTGCACGAGCAGCAGATGGTCCACCGCGACGTCAAGCCCCAGAACCTGATCCTCGGCGAGGACGGCGTGATGCTCGTGGACTTCGGCATCGCGCGCCTGCTGGCCGACGAGGAAGAGGACGAAGGCACGATGGGCGTGGGCACGCCGAAGTTCATGGCGCCCGAGGTGTTCGCCGGCGGCATCGTCTCCCCGCGCAGCGACGTGTTCGGCCTGGCGGCGACGCTGTGGACACTGATCGTGGGCAAGCCGCCCGTGTACGCCAGCCCCACCGAGCTGCGTGAGCTCGTGCCCGACGTCCCCCCCGAGATCGCCGACGCGGTGAAGGCGGGCCTGGAGATGATCCCCGAGCGGCGCGTCGCCTCGATCGCGGCCTTCGCGCGCGCGCTCGGCGGCCACTCGCAGTCCTCGGTGGGCGGCTCGCTCACGCTCTCGGTGGAGGAGCCCGCCGCGCGACGCAGCCTGATGGAGGGGATCGTGCGCACCGCGGCCGGCGTATTCGGCGCGGCCGCCTCCTCGATCGCGCTGACCGACGCGAACACCGGCGAGCTCGTCTACCAGTCCGCCTGGGGCGCCGGCGGGCGCGAGATCGTGGGCGTGAGGCTGCCCCCCGGACAGGGCCTCTCCGGCAGCGTGGTGGCGAGCGGGCAGCCCCTGGCGGTGAGCGACTGCCGCACCGACCCCCGCTTCGCCGCGCGCATCGCGGCGGGCACCGGCCACGTCCCCTACACGATGCTCGTCGTGCCGCTGCTGCGCAACGCCGCCCGATCGGCGTCCTGTCGCTTCTGGACCGCCGCGACGGCGGCCACTACGGCTCCGACGACGCCGAGCGCGCAGCGCTGTTCGCCGAGCTCGCGGTCAGCGCGATCGAAGCCGACGGCAAAGCGCTCCCGAGCCTGGGAGCGCGCCGGGTGCAGGCGAGCCCCGCCTGAGGCGACGGTCGGTCCGGTCGACTGACCGGGCCACGACGCTCGATCTCGGCGAACTCAAGCCTCAGAGCGAAAGTACGAGAGCGACGGGGGTCAGCCTCACTTACCCGGCGCCCGTGCCAGATAGCTCTGGCCGGTGAACAGCGTGACGGTCTTGCGCAGGCGGAAGTCGCGGACGGAGAGGGTGCCTCTGACGACGCGGGTTAGGGTGCCGTCGCAGCGGTTCTGGACGCTCCAGGTGGTGCCGCGGACGGTGGCTGCGCTGTACTGGCCGCGGCCGACGAAGTGGCCGTGGGAGTTGGCGGTTAGGCGGCCGAGCACCTTACTGCTGGCATGGTGGGCGGCAATCGTGCCTTCTTGCCCTTGCCGGTGGTGGCGCAGAGCTGGCTGGCGGGGTGGTTGTCGATGATGTTCAGTTCGGTGAGGCCCTTCTGCCTGCGTGTCTGCAGCAGCTTGAAGATGCCGGCGCCGAAGTTGCCGAACTGCACCTTGCCCTTCGGCGAGGCAGTCGTGGCGGTGGTGATCTTCGCGACGCCCGCGCTCGCTTCGAGCGTCGAGCCGAAGGGGATCTGGCGCGCCTCGGTCAGCGGGATGAACCCCTGGCCCTTGGTGAGCGCCGCGTACGCCTCGCGCGGCAGCGCCGAGAAGGAGAACACGGAGGGCGAGAACGAGGACAGCGTGGCGCCGGGCGGCAGCTTGATGTAGACGATCCCCGAAACCGGCGCCACATTCGCGGTCTTGCCCAGCACCGGCGGCGGGGGCGGCGGGTCCGCTGGTGTCTGCAGGATCTGATCGGGTCCCAGCGCGTTGCCCGCGCTGTTGGACGCGACCGCGCGCACGTGGTAGGTGACGTTCGGCAGCAGCCCGGCGACGGTCGCGGTCACCGTGTGGTTGGCGAAGTCCGCGGGCACCGACTGGTTGGGCGTCGAGGAGCCGTACGTGATCGCCGCGACGGTCGCGCCGCCGAAGGTGCCGCCGTATTCGAAGTGGACGGTCGTGGGGAGTCCATTCGGATTCACGGTCGCGGTGAAGACGGCGCTGGTGGTTGTGATGACGCTGGGTGGCGCGGTGCCGAGCAGCGTGGGCGCCGCTGGAGTACGGCGGCGGGGGAGGCGGAGGCGGGGGCCACGTCGGCGTTGCTCGTGACGCTCGCCGTGGAGCCGCCCGTGTCCTTGATCGTGACGCTCGCCTTGCATACGTGCCGACGTTGCCGTACGTGTGTGCCACCCGTTACGGAGAAGCCCCCGCTGGGCACATCCCCGATCGTCCCCGCCGAGGTGCTGCCGTCACCCCAGTCGATCGTCGCCGTGTAATCCGAGGGCGTGCCGGCCGGATCGGCGTCGGTGAACGTCGCCACCGTCCCGTTGAATGCGGTGCCCGCAGATGGCGTCACGGTGAACCCGGTTGCGGTCAGAGGGGCGTCTGGCGACCTTGCTTGAATGGGACGGTGTGTATCCCCGAGCCGACGTCGCCCGTGTAGGTGATCAGGCCCGTTGAACGTCCCCTCCTCGGCGTATGTGTGGGTGCCGGTGATACCGGTTTCTTAACCGTGGCTTCCGAGGTCTGCCGATCGCCCCATTCGATCGTGGGGGGTGAGTAGGCGCCGCCGCTTGGGGTCGTGGCGACCTGGCCAGAGAACTTGGCTGCCTCAGTGGCCTCGATCGGCTGGAACACCTCATCCGCGCCGATGTCGCAGCCGGCGCCCTGGGGGCGGGTGACACCCCGCTGGTCGGTGCCGGTGCACCCCGCGCGCCAGCGGGGATCGCGTCGACCGCGGGGCTGGTCGGGTCCAGAGCGAACGTGTCGGTGTTGCCGCCGTTGTTTTGCTGGAAGCTCGACATGAACAGCGGCGTCGAGAACTGGTTCTGGAGATCGCCGGTCGAGCCTTGAAGCCGCAGTCGGCTTCCGCTCTCGAGGTTGTAGCCAAGTGAGGACGATCGGCTGGCTCCACAGTTCGCGAGTTGACCGGTGGTCTGGCCGGTGGGTGGGATTCTTGACCGTGGTTTCAAGCGACGATCGAGTTCTCGACCAGATCGACCTTTCCCTCCGTGACCAACAGCCCGCGCACCTTCGCCGCCGAAACATTCGGTCCTCCGTTGGGCGATTCCTGCGTATTGTTGAGGCGATCGTCGTGGTGTTACTCGCCCGAGACTTCGTTGCCGTCGGCGGCACCCTTCTTCGCTGCAGCTACTGAGGATCCCGGCGCCGAGAACAGCGGTGTTGTTGGTGATCGTCGAGTCTTCGACGATCAGGCTCTTGCCGGCCGTATGCGTCGATGCCGCAAGTCTCGGGGCCGTAGTTCTGGACTGCGCCAAAGTTGCCGCCGGCGCCGTTGGCGGTTGGTGCTTTCGTTGATCGTTACGAGCAGTTCGTCAAGGTCAGCGTGCCGCCTTCGTTGGAGATGCCGCTGCCGGGCACCGATTCAGCCGTGCCGTTCGTGATCTTGTCTTCGCTCAGTGTGCAGCGTTGCCCTGTTGAAGATGTCGCCGCCGAAGGAGCCGCTGGCGTGGCCGAATGCCATCATCAGGCCTGAGATCGTCACCGGTCGGGACGACCTTGGGGGTGCGCGGCCATTGGCGCTGGACGACAAAGACGCGAGTCGCAGGATTCGTCTGCCCGTAGATGCTCACTTCACGTGCGCCCGCACCCACGATCGAGACGCTTCGCTGGATCGTGAGCGGCCCATTTATGAGTTCGTAGACGTGGGCTGGGATGACGATCGTGTCGGGCGGGCTTGCGGGGCCGGGAAGCAGCGTCCTCGTATTGATCAACTGCCGCAGCGAGCAGGTTTCGGTTTCCGGGGTTTATCGCAGCTTTCTCCTTCCCTGTGTCTGCGGTCGTCTTCAACGGTGTAGGTCGCCGCGCGTCCGAAGCAGCCAGGCCGCAGGCGCAGGCCAGCGCAAGCAGCACCACCGCGACGACCGCCACCGAGCGCTGACGCCACCCGGGCGACCAACGTGCGTGAGTGCAGCGACGAGTCGACGGCTGCCGGCATCGTCAACTGGCCGGCCCGGCGCCCGGGCCAGGTAGGTCTGGCCGGTGAAGAGGGTGATCGACTTGCGCTTGCGGAAGTCGCGGACGGAGAGTGTCGCCGCGCACGACGCGTGTGAGCGTCCCGTCGCAGCGATTCTGCACGCCCCAGGTGGTGCCGCGGACCGTCGCCGAGCTGTACTGGCCGCGGCCGACGAAGTGACCGTGGGAGTTGGCCGTGAGGCGGCCGAGCACCTTTGTGCTCGGATGATGCGCGGCGGCTGACGCCTTCTTTCCCTTGCGGTGGTGCAGAGCTGGCGGGCGGGGTGGTTGTCGACGATGTTGAGAATTTCGGTGAGGCCCTTCTGCTTGCGTGTCTGCAAGAGCTTGAAGAGCCCTGCGCCGAAGTTGCCGAACTGCACCTTGCCCTTGGAGGAGGCCGTCGTGGCGGTCGTGACCTTGACCACGCCCGCGCTGGTGTCGAGCGTCGAGCCGAAGGGGATCTGGCGCGCCTCCGTGAGCGGGATGAATGAGGTGCCCTTGGTCAGCGCGGCATACGCCTCACGCGGCGGCGCCGAGGCCGGGAATGTGGAGGGCGAGAACGAGGCGAGGGTCGCGCCGGGTGGCAGCTCGATGTAGACGACGCCGGAAACCGGGGCGATGTTCGCGGTCTTGCCCAGCACCGGCGGCGGGGGCGGCGGGTCAGCGGGCGTCTGCAGCAGCTGGTCGGCGCCAAAAGCGTTGCCCGCGCCGTTCGTCGCGACCACCCGCACGTGGTAGGCGATGTTCGGCAAGAGCCCCGTGACGGTCGCGGTGACGGTGTGGTTGGCGAAGTCCGGCGTCACCGTCTGGTTGGGCGTCGAGGAGCCGTAGGTGATCGAGCTCGTGTCGCGCCGCCGAAGACCGCCCGTATTCGAAGTGCACGGCCGTGGGCAGCCCGTGCGGGTTCACGGTCGCCGTGAACACCGCGCTGGTCGTATTCACCACGCTCGGCGGGGAGGTCGTGACGACGGTGGGCGCGGCGGGCGGCGGCACCGGCACGGGTACTGGCGGCGGGGGAGCCAGGTTGCCGAACTCCACAGCGCCGATGTCGCAGCCGGCGCCCTGCGGGCGGCTGAGGTTGCGCTGGTCGGTGTAGCCCGTGCAGAACGGGTTTTCGGCGGGGATCCTGTCGATCGCCGGGCTGTTCGCTTCGAGGTAAAGGGTGTCGGTGGGGCCGCCGTTGTTCTGCGGCGCCGGCGAGCTGAAGCGTGGATCGGTG